>NZ_JACEFA010000001.1 GCF_014083865.1 Paraliobacillus salinarum
ATAATTCGCCCATGGAGAACTTTTTTGGTTTACTAAAACAAGAGATGTATTACGGAGAGGCACTGTGCTCGTTTGAAGAATTAAAAAATAAAATTAAGGAACATATCAATTATTATAATAATAAGCGTATAAAGCAAAAATTGGCAGGCATGAGTCCAGTTCAATACCGAATTCACACCAGCCAATTAGCTGCTTAATATAATACTCTAACTTTTTGGGGTCACATCATTAGGCGGCTCTTTTTAATTTTCTTAAGTAGACTCCCTTTATTTTCAAAAGTATGATAGACTATCTTAAGAAATAATGTGTAGCTGTAGTAGGAGGATGAAGTAATGAAACGTGAATTTGCCGTAATTGGTTTAGGGCGCTTTGGTGGTAGTATCTGTCGTGAACTAAGTGAAGAAGGTATGGAAGTGCTTGCTATTGACACAGAAGAAGATAAAGTAAATGAATTTAAAGATATTGCATCACATGCTGTTATTGCTGATGCTACTGATGAAAAAGTATTGAAAGAATTAGGAATACGTAATATTGATCACGTTATTGTCGCAATTGGTGATAACATACAGGCGAGTATTCTAACAACGCTGATGCTAAAAGAATTAGGTATTAATAAAATTACCGTGAAAGCACAGAATGATTATCACGAAAAGGTGCTAAATAAAATTGGTGCAGACCAGGTTGTTCACCCAGAGAGAGATATGGGGAAGCGAATTGCGCATAGTATTATTTCCAGTAATATATTAGATCATTTAGAAGTATCAGATGACCATAGTATAGTTGAAGTAAAAGTTGGTAAGAAAATGATTGGCAAGTCATTAGTTGACCTAGATATACGAGCAAACTATGGTTGTAACGTAGTAGCTATTAAACAAAGCAGAACAAATGAAATAAATGTGTCTCCAATGGCGACAGAGATAATTGAGCCAGGGGATGTATTAATTGTTATCGGAGCAGATAAAGATATATCAAGATTTGAAAAAAATCTTGTTGTTGACGATTAAAAAAATCACCTCAGAAATATTTCTGAGGTGATTTTTTATTATTATTTATTACACTTCCATAATGATAGGTAATATCATCGGGCGGCGTTTTGTTTTCTCGAATAAGAATGGAGCAATTGTATCAGTGATCTCATTTTTAATTTCAGACCATTGTGTCGTCTTGCGTTCCATTACTTTGTTCAAGTGAGAAGACACTAATTTTTGTGCCTCATTGATCAGATCTTCAGATTCACGCATATACACAAACCCTCGTGAAATAATATCTGGACCGGATGCAATTCTAAATTCTTTCATATTTATGCTTACTACAACAATAACTAAGCCTTCTTCAGAAAGAATTCGTCTATCGCGCAATACTATATTTCCAATGTCTCCGATTCCGCTACCATCAACATAAATTGCACCAGATGGTATTTTTCCGGCTACATTAGCATTGTCTTTTCCAAGAGCTAGTACATCTCCATTGTCCATAATAAAGCTGTTACCCGGATCTACATCACAAGCTTCAGCAAGCTTCGTATGTTCTTTAAGCATACGATACTCCCCGTGGATTGGCATAAAGAATTTAGGACGAAGAAGTCGTAACATTAACTTCTGTTCCTCTTGACTACCATGTCCAGATGTATGAATGTCATTTAATGGTCCGTGGATGACATCAGCACCCGCACGGTAAAGCATATTAATTATTTTACTGACACTAACTGTGTTACCAGGGATTGGTGAAGAAGAAAACACAACAGTGTCGTTAGGAATAATTGAAATTTGTCGGTGTGTTCCATTTGCGATTCTAGATAAGGCGGCCATTGGTTCACCTTGAGAACCTGTACAAAGAATGGTTACTTCATTTGCAGGAAGTCGGTTTATTTGATGCGCATCAATAAACGTATCTTCTGGTGCTTTAATGTAACCTAGCTCGCGACCGATAGAAATAGAAGCTTCCATACTTCTTCCGAACACTGCTATTTTCCGGTTATGTTTAACAGCCGCCTCTACCATTTGTTGCAAACGATGAATGTTAGATGCGAAAGTAGCAAAAATAACTCTTCCGTCAACACGATTGAAAATATCACTAATACTTTCACCAACAACGCGTTCGGACATAGTGAATCCAGGAACTTCACTGTTAGTGCTATCGGATAGTAAACAAAGCACTCCTTCTTTACCAATTTCAGCCATTTTGGCTATATTGGCTGGTTCACCAACAGGGGTAAAATCAAATTTGAAATCACCAGTGTGAACAATATTTCCAGGAGGTGTTTTTACAACGATTCCGTATGAATCTGGTATGCTATGTGTTGTTCTAAAGAAAGAAACAGATGTCTTTCTAAATTTAATAATGTCTTCCTCTTGAAATGAGTGCAGCTTCGCATTTCGTAAGAGGCCATGTTCATCTAATTTGTTTTTAATTAAGCCTAGCGCAAGTTTTCCAGCATATATTGGAACGTTTATTTCTCTTAATAAGTAAGGGATACCACCGATATGGTCTTCATGACCGTGAGTGATGAATAGCCCTTTAATTTTATCTTGATTTTGAACTAGATAGGTGTAATCTGGAATGACATAATCAATACCAAGTAATTCGTCTTCAGGAAATTTAATACCAGCATCGACAAGAATTATTTCATCCTGAAATTGAATACCATATGTGTTTTTCCCGATTTCTCCAAGCCCACCTAGTGCAAATACAGCTGTTTGATCATTTTTTACGAATTTCATGGATTATCCGTTCTCCACTGAAAATTCTTCTGATTGTTTTTCATATGCTAGGTGTGCGCCATCTAAAGGCTGGATGAACTCGATATTAAGTTTTTTAGCTGCTAATTCTTTACGAACTTGTCTTTCTGAATCTGCTTCGTAATACAGACTAGTTGTTCTTTCGCGAACAGGAATTTCATCTGATATTGTTTGATACATTACTTTATAAATCATTTAATCTCTCCTTCATTGCATTGCAAAAAAATATTTTTATATGACACATAGCAGTGTTAAATTTTACGGAATTCAAATATTTGTAAGAAACATGCTTTTACCGACAGTTATTCTTAAAAGCATTTGGAACACGATTTTGACCTAACAATTTCTTCCATCGTTTTCTAAGCTTTTCTTTCAATCGCTTTAACATAAGCTATTACAGCTCCTTTCTTCATGTTAAAGAAAAGCATAAACTATTCAACCGTCCAATCCCTATTACTATTAGTATAGTATGGAATGCTTCATTTGGAAACAGAAACGTTTAAAAGTTTTAAAAAAAATAAATAAACCTGTACAGAAACGCATATTACATTAGTCAGAGAAAAAGCCGATGTATGTTCGTTAACTTTAGTCTATTTTTGGCTAAGATTGTAGTTCTTATACGATTTTATCCAAAATAAAAACTGATGACGTGCATCAGTAATTTTTAATCTATATCACATGCTTTTGCATTTTCTGGTGGTTGGAAAGGATTTGTTTTATTAATATGATCGTAAAACATAACACCGTTTAAATGATCGATTTCATGTTGTAACACGATTGCAGCATAGCCGCGAAGCCTCCATTTGATTGGTTCTCCTTTTCTATTTAAGGCTTTGACTGTAATTTTAGCGTATCTAGGAACATAACCTGGTACTTCTCTATCAACAGATAAACAACCTTCACCATTAGATAAGAATGTTTTCTCAACGGAATGACTCATTATTTTTGGATTAAATAGCCCCTCACTATAGAGTTGTCCATCAAGGTCTTCAAAATGCACAGCTATCATTCGTTTTGAAATTCCAATTTGCGGTGCAGCAAGACCAACGCCAGGACGTAAATTGTACTCCTCAGCAATAGCTTCATCTTGACTGTTCTTTAAGTACTGTAGCATTTTTTCTAGTGTATTTTTATCTTGATCACTTATTGGTATTTCAATTGGCTCGGCTATTTGTTCTAAAACCGGATTTCCTTCACGGACAATATCATTCATTGTAATCAACGCGTTCACGCTCCTTTGATGCATTTTACTGTATCATATTTTATCACAGATTAAAAACAAACGGGTGAAAAATGAATCTATATAAAAGAAAGGTGCGGTTAAAAATAATAATATGTTATACTAATTCCATAAATGTGTTTGCACGTTTTTATACTATTAGGTAATGGGGAGGTTAACTCGTTGAAGTTAAAGATAGTCGGAATTATGAGCTTGTTGATCATCTTGCTTTCAGCTTGCTCGGGTCAGTCAACAACAGAAAAAATGTATGAGCATCTAGAAGAATCTGTATCACTTGAAGCGGAATTCGTTAATCAACAAGAACCATTAACAAAGCTAGAAGAGCAAGAACAAAATTATTACAATGAAATAAGTAAATTAAGCATGGAAGAGTTTGATCAAATAAAATCTCTCGCAGATAAAGCGTTAGAGTCTATCGAACAGCGTAAAGAACTATTAGAGGAAGAACAAAATAGCATTCACGCTGCTAAAGAAGAGTTCGACAATGTTGAACCATTGATAGAGGACCTTGAAGATGAGAAGTTAAAGAAAGCCGCAAAAGAAATGAATGAAGCGATGAATAAACGATTTGATGCTTATACAACACTATACGATGCATACAAGAAATCATTGGAGTATGATCAAGAATTATATGAGATGTTAAAGCAGGAAGACATTGAACAAGATGCCTTATCCAAGCAGATTAATAAAGTGAACGAACAATACAATAAAGTATCTAAAGCAAACGATGCATTTAATGATCAAACAAATACATTCAATGACAAAAAAAGAACGTTTTACGAAAACACGGATTTAAACATATCTTATGAAGAATAAGAGAAGAGCCGATCGCCCTATGATTTTCTAGGCGGATCGGTTTTTTTATATGTTTATAGTACAGATTTGGAATATCTTATAGTACAGAATGGTGAATTAACTGATGTTAAACTTTTTTGTTTAGAAATTTTATTTATATTGTGCAAAGTGTTTGACCGGAATACTATAATGAGCTAAACTTATAAAAGAATTGAAATTGTACTAATAGAAATGCGATTTGTCTATGTAACAGTTTCTACATATCAAGAAAACAAGATTAAAAAAAGTTACAATAGGGTATTGTATGGGTAAGTACAATTCTATTCAATGTTTTTGCGAATTTTGTAAAAACAATACACAAAATAAAAAAGATATAAGGAAGGAAGAGGTGAATCTTTTGAAACGTACACTTGAAAATATTGAGAGTCAGTTTGAAACGTTTCAGGTTCTGAATGAAGAAGGCGAGATTGTTAATGAAGAATTGATGCCTGAACTTTCGGATGATGAGTTAAAAGAATTAATGACGAGAATGGTTTATACGAGAATATTAGATCAGCGTTCAATTGCTTTGAATCGTCAAGGGAGATTAGGTTTTTATGCGCCTACAGCTGGTCAAGAGGCATCACAATTAGGTACACAATTTGCATTGGAAAAAGAGGACTTCATTTTACCAGCATACCGAGATGTACCACAATTGATTTGGCATGGTCTTCCTCTTTATCAAGCATTTTTATTCTCAAGAGGACATTACCATGGTAATCAAATGCCAGAAGGTGTAAACGCATTAAGCCCACAAATTATCATTGGTGCGCAGTATACACAAGCGGCTGGTGTTGCGATGGGAATGAAAAAACGCGGCAAAAAATCAGTTGCTATAACATATACAGGTGATGGCGGAACATCTCAAGGTGATTTCTATGAAGGAATTAACTTTGCTGGTGCTTACAAAGCTCCTGCAATTTTTGTTGTGCAAAATAACCGATTTGCAATTTCTGTTCCTGTTGAAAAACAGACTGCTGCTCAAACTCTAGCACAAAAAGCAGTTGCAGCTGGTATTGAAGGTATTCAAGTTGATGGTATGGACGTGTTAGCTGTCTATGCTGCGACGAAGGATGCTCGTGAACGTGCGGTTAATGGCGAAGGACCTACTTTAATTGAAACATTAACTTACCGTTATGGACCACATACAATGGCTGGTGATGACCCAACTCGTTACCGTACAGAAGATCTAGATAGTGAGTGGGAAAAGAAAGATCCGATCGTTCGTTTCCGTAAATTCTTAGAAAATAAAGGTTTATGGTCAGAAGAGCAAGAAAATGAAGTGATCGAAAAAGCAAAAGAAGAAATCAAAGCTGCAATCAAAAAAGCAGACGGACAACCAAAACAAAAAGTTTCTGAGTTAATTGAAAATATGTATGAAGTACTTCCTGCTCACTTAGAGGAACAATTGGAAGAATATAAAGCAAAGGAGTCGAAGTAAATCATGGCTCAAATGACAATGATCCAAGCAATTACTGATGCTTTACGCACAGAGTTAAAAAATGACGAGAACGTATTAGTTTTTGGTGAAGATGTTGGCCAAAACGGTGGTGTATTCCGTGCAACAGAAGGTTTACAACAAGAATTCGGGGAAGATAGAGTGTTTGATACTCCGCTTGCTGAATCCGGTATAGCAGGAATTGCTGTCGGTTTAGCTACACAAGGTTTCCGTCCAGTTCCTGAAATTCAGTTCTTTGGTTTTATCTATGAAGCAATGGATGCAGTTAATGGACAAATGGCACGTTTACGTTATCGTACAGGTAATACAATGAATGCGCCAATCACAATTCGTTCACCATTTGGTGGCGGTGTTCACACACCAGAATTACATGCTGATTCGCTTGAAGGATTAATTGCACAACAACCAGGTATGAAAGTAGTTATTCCTTCAAATCCATACGATGCAAAAGGATTGTTGATTTCATCTATTCGTGATAATGATCCAGTTGTATATTTAGAGCACATGAAACTTTATCGTTCATTCCGTGAAGAAGTTCCTGAAGAAGCTTATACCATTGAATTAGGTAAAGCTAATGTAAAACGTGAAGGTACAGACGTTACATTAGTTGCATATGGTGCAATGGTTCAAGCATCTATGAAAGCTGCTGAGGAATTAGAAAAAGAAGGCATTCAAGCAGAGGTAATTGACCTTCGTACTGTAATGCCATTAGATATTGAAACAATCATTAAATCAGTAGAAAAAACAAATCGTGTTGTAGTTGTACAAGAGGCACAACGACAAGCAGGTATGGCTGCTCAAATCGTTACAGAAATTCAAGAACGTGCAATTCTGCATTTAGAAGCTCCTGTTCTTCGCGTTGCTGCTCCAGATACAGTATATGCGTTTACACAAGCAGAAGAAGTTTGGTTGCCGAATTACAACGATATCATTGAAAAAGTAAATAAAGTAATTAACTTTTAATTGAAATTATGACGGGAGGCAATAACGATGGCATTTGAATTTAAATTGCCTGATATCGGTGAAGGAATTCACGAAGGTGAAATTGTAAAATGGTTTGTTAAAGCCGGAGAAGAAATTAAAGAAGATGATGTACTTTGTGAAGTGCAAAATGATAAAGCAGTAGTAGAAATTCCTTCTCCAGTAGAAGGAACTGTAAAAGAAGTGCATTTTGAAGAAGGTTCAGTAGCAACTGTCGGTCAAACAATCATTACGATTGATGCAGAGGGATATGAAAATGAATCAAGTGATGATTCAGAATCTGCTTCTTCTGAGACAGAAACAAAAGGGACTGAAAATAGCGATAGCAATACTGGTGCATATGAATTTAAATTACCTGATATTGGTGAAGGAATTCACGAAGGTGAAATCGTAAAATGGTTTGTTAAAGCCGGAGAAGAAATTAAAGAAGATGATGTACTTTGTGAAGTGCAAAATGATAAAGCAGTAGTAGAAATTCCTTCTCCAGTAGAAGGAACTGTAAAAGAAGTGCATTTTGAAGAAGGTTCAGTAGCAACTGTCGGTCAAACAATCATTACAATTGACGCAGTTGGTTATGAAGGTGCTGTTGAAGAAGCTCCTGCAAAAGAAGAAAAGTCTGCTGAAAAATCAGCTCCAAAAGCTGCGAAACAAGAAAAAGCAAATCCGAACCAACGTATTATTGCAATGCCTTCTGTTCGTAAATATGCGCGTGATAAAGATGTTAACATTTCTGAAGTTACAGGTAGCGGAAAGAATGGTCGTATTGTAAAAGCTGATATTGACGCATACTTAAATGGTGATCAACAAGCTACACAAGAGCCTGCTTCTTCTGATAAAGGTGCAACAGTTATTAAGGAAGAAAAAGCAACTAAGTCACAACAAGTTGCTGCTACTGGTGATTTACCTGAAACGCGCGAAAAAATGTCTGGTATTCGTAAATCAATTGCAAATGCAATGGTTAATTCTAAGCATAAGGCACCACACGTTACCTTGCATGATGAAATTGATGTAACAGAATTAGTAGCTCATCGTAAGAAATTCAAGCCAGTTGCTGCTGAAAAAGAAATCAAGTTAACTTATTTACCGTATGTTGTAAAAGCACTTGTTTCTGCATTGAAAAATTACCCAATTATCAATGCTTCTATCGATGATGATACAGATGAGATTGTTTACAAGCATTATTATAATATTGGAATTGCGGCTGATACAGATAAAGGGTTACTTGTACCTGTCGTAAAAGATGCAGATAAGAAATCAATCTTTGCGATCTCTCAAGAAATTAATGAATTAGCTGGAAAAGCGAAAAGCGGTAAACTTGGGCCTAATGAGATGAAAGGTGCTTCTTGCACAATCACTAATATTGGTTCAGCTGGTGGACAATGGTTTACTCCAGTAATTAATTATCCAGAAGCAGCAATCTTAGGTATTGGTCGTATTGCAGAAAAACCTGTAGTAAAAGACGGTGAAATTGTTGTTGCTCCAGTATTAGCATTGTCATTAAGCTTCGATCACCGTATCGTTGATGGAGCTACAGCTCAAATGGCATTAAATCAAGTGAAGCGTTTGTTAAACGATCCACAATTAATTATGATGGAGGCGTAGAGTTATGGTAGTAGGCGATTTTCCAATTGAATTAGATACACTAGTAGTTGGAGCCGGACCTGGTGGCTATGTTGCTGCCATTCGTGCTGCACAAACAGGACAAAAAGTTACCATTGTTGACAAAGGTGCTTTAGGTGGCGTTTGTTTAAACGTTGGTTGTATTCCTTCTAAAGCGTTGATCCAAGCAGGACACCGTTATGAGGAAGCGCACGGAGCTGCTGAGATGGGTATTACTGCTGAGAATGTTTCAGTTGATTTCTCTAAAGTGCAAGAATGGAAATCAAGCGTTGTAAACAAGTTAACAAGTGGTGTTGAAGGCTTATTAAAAGGAAATAAAGTAGATATTGTTAAAGGTGAAGTTTATTTTGTAGATAAGAATACAGTACGTGTAATGGATGAGAAGAATTCTCAAAGTTATACATTTAAAAATTGTATCATTGCAACAGGATCTACACCTATTGAAATTCCTAGCTTCAAATTTTCTGATCGCATCCTAGATTCTACAGGTGCATTGAATCTAAAAGAAATTCCTAAGAAAATGGTTGTTATCGGTGGTGGCTATGTAGGTACAGAATTAGGTACTGCATATGCAAACTTCGGTACAGAAGTAACAATTCTTGAAGGAGCGAAAGATATTCTAGGTGGATTTGAAAGCCAAATGTCATCTTTAGTTAAACGTAACTTGAAAAAGAAAAATGTTACGATTGTTACTGAAGCAATGGCGAAAAGCTCTGAAGAAACTGATAATGGTGTAAAAGTTACCTATGAAGCTAAAGGAAAAGAAGAAATAATCGAAGCGGATTATGTACTAGTTACAGTAGGTCGTTATCCTAACACTTCTGAAATCGGCCTAGAGTCTTTAGGTGTAGAAATGGACGACAAAGGTTTAATTAAAATTGATAAGCAATGTCGTACTAATATAGATAATATTTATGCTATTGGTGATATTGTACCTGGTGCTCCTCTTGCTCACAAAGCATCTTATGAAGGCAAGATTGCAGCAGAAGTTATTGCTGGGGAGAAAACAGAAATTGATTATAATGGCATTCCAGCTGTTGTATTCTCTGAACCAGAATTGGCGACTGTTGGTTACACTGAGCAAGGTGCAAAAGATGCAGGATTTGATGTCAAAACCGCTAAATTCCCATTCGCTGCTAATGGTCGTGCTTTATCATTAGGTAGTGGAGATGGATTTGTTAAACTTGTTACACGCAAAGAGGATGGTTTAGTACTTGGAGGACAAATTGCTGGTGCAAATGCTAGTGACATGATCTCTGAGTTAGGATTAGCAATTGAAACAGGCATGACTGCTGAAGATTTAGCTTTAACTATTCATGCTCACCCAACATTAGGTGAAATTACAATGGAAGCTGCAGAAGTGGCTATGGGAACTCCAATCCATATTGTAAAATAAACAACAAAAAGCTTACACTTTTGAATAAGTGTAAGCTTTTTTACATGTCTTATTATAATTAAATTAGCAATGAAAAATATGTTGGTTTTCTATAATAAATTGGCTAATATTGCAGATATTTGAAGCTGTTTGTCGTATAATAGGGAGTATACATAAACAACAGGAGGATTACATATGAAACATAAAAACTTGTTACTTAGCATGTTAATCGTTATAGCTACGGTTTTTGTTGTCTCTGCATGTAGTAATAATGAAGCGGAAAATGACACTACTAATCAGAAAGAAAACGATACAGAAGAAACCGATAATGACAATGAGTCTGTTCATGAAGAAGGAACAAACAATGAAGCAGATGAAGACAAAGAGCAAGAAGAGCAAGAGGAAGAAGTAGCAAAACAAGTGGATGTAGAATATGAAATTCATCCAGTTGATTCATCAGTTATTCCAATCAATGACGCTGATGAAAAAGTAGTCTTATTAACGATTGATGACGCGCCAGATAAACATGCGTTAGAGATGGCTAGTACGTTAAAAGACTTAGATGCAAATGCAATCTTTTTTGTAAATGGTCATTTTTTAAATTCAGATGAACAAAAAGAAACTTTAAAAAAGATTCATGAAATGGGATTTGTTATTGGTAATCATACGATGACACATGAAAATTTAACTAAGGTGGATGAACAAACACAACGTCAAGAAATTGTTGAATTAAGCGATAAAATAGAAGAAATTATTGGTGAGCGACCAAAATTTTTCAGAGCACCACATGGAGCCAACACAGATTTTTCTAGACAACTTGTAGAAGAAGAAAAAATGGTTTTAATGAATTGGACATATGGTTATGATTATTTTGCTCCTTACCAAGACGCCGAAAAAATAAAGCAGGCAATGATTTCTGGCGAGGGTCCTGAAGTAGATGTTCCTTATTCTCTTCTAAAACCTGGCGCGAACTTGTTAATGCATGATCGAGAATGGACAAATGCTGCGTTGGCTGATATTGTTACCGGATTAAGAGATAAAGGATATACCATGGTAGATCCTCGTGCAATTAAAACGATAGAATAAATCCAAAATAAAACCGAGCTTATTACAGCTCGGTTTAAATATTGATATTAAAAAGGTTTCATTTCTTTGATAACACGAATGGTTTGTAATGATTCATCTTCTAGTCCTTGAACAGGCAAACCGGTTCGAACGTTCTTTTCGATATATGCTAAATTATCCTCTGTTATAATTTCACCAGGGATAAAGATTGGAATACCTGGAGGGTAAACCATAATAGATTCTGCACTAATTCTACCCGCGGAATCCTTTAAAAAGATCGTTTCTGCTTGTGAATAGAAAGCATCTCTTGGTGACATACTCAGTTTAGGAATTAGTGGTATTGTCACTTCTATTTCTTTGTTACTCGCTTTAGCTTGATAAATACTAGAAAGATGACGCAGTGCTTCAACTAATTTGTTTGTTTCAAAAGAAGTATCACCAGGTGTAATAATACAGAGAATATTGTACATATCAGATAATTCTACTTCTATATTATAATTAGCTCTTAACCATTTTTCTACGTCATATCCCGTGATACCCAGTTTTTTCACTGAAATAATTACTTTCGTTGGATCAAAATCAAAGGTTGCTGTTGTTCCTATTATTTCATCTCCTGGAGAGTATAGGTGCGGAATCTGATTAATTGCCATCCTAGTCTCAGCTGCAAGATCAATTACTTTTGAAATTAATTTTTTACCTGAAACAGCTAATTGTTTTCTTGCAACATCTAGAGAAGCTAATAAAATATAAGAAGTTGATGTCGTTGTAAGCATGGACAAAATGGTTTGGACCTTTTCTTGAGAAACAAGTCCTTTTTTCATGTTAAGAACGGAGCTTTGGGTTAATGATCCTCCAAGCTTGTGTACGCTAGTAGCAGCTAGGTCAGCTCCTGCCTGCATTGCTGATATAGGAAGTGCATCATGAAAGTGAATGTGTATGCCATGCGCTTCATCTACTAATACAGGTATGTCATGGGCGTGTGAAATGGATACAATTCGCTTAAGGTCTGCAGCAATACCAAAATAGGTAGGATTAATAACAAATACACCTTTTGCATCTGGATGTGCTTTAATTGCGCGTTCAACAGATTCTGGTGTAATACCATGTGCAATACCTAATTGATTGTCTAATTCAGGATGAATGAAAATTGGGATGGCTCCTGCGAAAATAAGTGCGGTTGTAACTGATTTGTGGATGTTTCTAGGGACAATAATTTTATCTCCGGGGCCACACACACTCATCACCATTGCCATAATTGCACCGCTCGTTCCTTGCACCGAAAAAAAGGTGTAATCAGCACCGAACGCCTCGGCAGCTAAATCTTGGGCTTCTTTTATTATTCCACTAGGATGATGCAAGTCATCTAGTGGGTTTATGTTAATTAAATCAATAGACAATGCATTTTCACCGATGAAATTTCTGAACTGTTCTTCCATCCCACGTCCTTTTTTGTGTCCAGGAATATGAAAGGGGATTGGATTGTTATTGGCGTGCGCTTGTAACCCTGAAAATAATGGTGTTTGATTTTGATCTTGCATAATCTGTGCTCCTCTTTATACAATTAAAGTTAGAAAACAAAAAAATTATAGCAAATAATAAACTAAAATACTAGCTAAGTTTCTATAAGAAAGGAAGTATGAAATGAATTATAGTTATCCGATAAATGAGTCATGGTCAACAGATGAGGTAATTGATGTAGTTAATTTTTTATCTATCATTGAAAAGGCAAATGAACAAAGTATCAAACGTGACGAGTTAATAACAGCGTATCGTCGCTTCAAGCAGATTGTACCATCAAAGAGTGAAGAAAAACAAATAGGCAAGCATTTTGAACAAAGTACTGGATATTCGATTTATCGTACGATTAAACAAGCTAAGGAATCAGAATCAGAAAAGATTAAAATAAATTAATATTAAAAAAGTCCCGAAGCGCTTTTATTCACGCCTCGTGACTTTAGATTTATACTATAAAACGTCTAATGCTTTTTTATAAAGAGGGACTAATGTATCAAGTGTTTCCTTTACCTCATTAATAAACTGATCTGTGTCTAGCTTGATTGCTTCTTCTTTAGAAAGATGTTTTCCAATTAGTAATTCTGCTTTTTTTACTGAACGTACACGATTAAGGTGATCTTCTGTCAGGTCATTGATAGACATAGCATCTTTTTTCATATGATCTAATGAAACAACGAACGATTCTGGTAATTGGTGAAGTTCGTCTATGTCAGATAAGAAAGTAGTTGCGATTTTATCTTTTCCAGGTAGTTCATAAATAAATGCTAGCCAAATGAACAAGTGATCATCGAAAAGGCCTAATTGAAAATGTGGATGTTTCTTGTAGCCGCGTTTGTTGTCACAGACTGCAAGCCATGTATCGTTTGGTGGGTTAACAGATCGACGTGCATGTTTAGCAATATGTAAAAACATTTCTTGTCCTAGTGTTACAGAGAGGTGATCCGTTAGTTCTGTACCAATCGCTTTAAATTTCGGTTGAATTCTTTCTTGAATTGCTTTCATTCTTTCATCAAGTCCGTCTATGTGAAATGTATCAAAATCCTGTTTTTCAAATCCTTGTAATTGCATTGCGTTAGCCCCTTTCTGGATAAGTGAATCTACTTTTTTAATATGTGGATGTATTGTACAATAATAAAGAAAAGATATGATTTTACTATAACATAATCACCGATTTTTCGGTAACAAAGTGAATGCTAAGAAGTATTAAGGAAAAGCGATGTTGGTTTTGCTAATATGATGGAGGGATATTTTTGGATAAAGTAGAGCGTAATAAGTTATATGAAGAAGCAAAAAGTTGGGTGGTTGAAGCAGGGGAATTGATTAGAGCGAGTCTAGATAAAAAGTTACAGATTGATACTAAATCTGATGCAAATGATTTAGTAACTGAAATGGATCGAGAGTCTGAAAAGTTTTTTGTTGATAAAATTAAATTGAACCATCCATCTCATAAGATCATATCTGAAGAGGGATTTGGGGACGATTTATCTACTTTAGAAGGAACGGTTTGGATACTGGACCCTATCGATGGAACAATGAATTTCGTCCATCAGAAGCGTAATTTCGCTATTTCATTAGCAATTTATCAAGATGGAGTTGGTGAGATTGGTTTAATTTATAGTGTAATGGAAGACGTACTTTATCATGTAAAAAGAGGAGAAGGCGCGTTTCGAAATAAAACACAATTATCTCCATTGAAAGATCATGTAGCGATAGAAGAGAGTATTCTTTTAGTGAATAGCTCGCTGTGCTGTGAAAATAAACGTTTAAATCATACAAAAATCCAAGAATTAGTGAAAACGGTTAGAGGTACGCGCTCCTATGGTTCTGGTGCATTGGAATTCGCTGGAGTAGCAGATGGCACATTAGATGCATACATATCTATGAGATTATCTCCGTGGGATTTCGCAGCTGGCGCAATACTAATAGAAGAAGTCGGTGGTGTTATAACACAAATTGATGGTTCACCACTTGATTTTTTCGGTGAAAATACATCATTTTCAGGGAATCCGTTTCTAAAAGATGAAATTATCAATAATTATATTGAGTTAAAGTAAGAATTCGATGAAAAGATAGGCCATGAATAAGAGCAAGGGTACCAACACTTAAAGTTAGATGATTTTTTCGCTAACTCTAAATAGTTGATACCCTTTTTTGCTTATTTCTTATCATGTCAAATATAAGGATCCTCTTTTTGGGGTTGCTCAAATAATTTGAAGTCCCCTGTTTCATGTCTTCTTTTTGTGTTTTCACCAATTCTTTCTGAACAAGAAGGGCAAAGATATAAGTGCTTTCTTCTATTTCGTAATTTTTTAGCTAATGGTGAATCAGGATCTATATTATCTACTTTATCGCAAATTGGACATTTTACTTTCATCTTTACACCTCTATTTCTTGTGATGAAGATTTTCTATTTATTAGTTTATCACAGTCCAGCCTATAGGCGAAATAGTTAACAGATAACATTCATTAGTTTGAATTAGTTTTTTAAGGGAAAAATAATTTATAGCAATAACATGAGAGGATGATAAGTATGCGTAAAAATATTCTATTTGTTGTGTTAGGTAGTGTAATTCTTTATTATGTTATGAATAAAGAAACTCGTGATAAAGGGATGACTACAGTGAAGAAATGGCTTGATTCGATGAAACAGAAAGAATCCTTTCCAATTGAAGAAGCAGGTGTTCCAGAGTTGGATAACATAGAGAACGCAAAGATGGTTGATGAAGGATCACAATTCGGTGTAGAATACTATAATCATTTAAAAAACAGGGGATAGGAAGAAATATCCTATTCCCTGTTTTTATTCATATGATGATTTGATTGTTCTTCTTGAATTTTTTCTAGCTCTTTTTTTTCTTTGTTAGAAATATTGTCTTTATTCTGATCTGTTTCATTTGTATTAGTATTCTTTGGTGGCGTTTCTGGCATGTAACGCCCAACTATAGCTGATAATTCTTCTACAATATTCTCCACAGGATGCCCTTCTTGGAAACCTTTAGCCATATTCTTGATTCTTTCTATACCATCTGCGTCAGCAATGATGACCGCAGTCTTTCCGTATGGATCATCATGAAGTGCTTCTGTTACCGCATATTTGATTGTACCTACTCTTGAGCGATCAAGTTCTTT
This sequence comes from Paraliobacillus salinarum, assembly GCF_014083865.1. Classification (GTDB taxonomy): domain Bacteria; phylum Bacillota; class Bacilli; order Bacillales; family Amphibacillaceae; genus Paraliobacillus; species Paraliobacillus salinarum. Next base: position 15,957 of record NZ_JACEFA010000001.1, read on the forward strand.
ATTTACATCAATTCCAACAACTGCATAAGGTCCTGCAATTACTGCTGTTGCACTATTTACATCAGGTACTCGGTTAGCTACACTTGCAAGGTGTTTTGCTATTTGTTGATTGGTCAAATTCTCTTGCTCTTTAGATGGATCTGAATTTTTGACTTGTAACACCTTATCATCTGATTCTTGATCTACTAGTGACTGTTCTTCATTTGATTGACAAGCCGTTAGTAGAAGGATAAAACTTATGAACAAAATTACTTTTTGCATTTTAGATAACCCCCAAACTTTTTATCGAGTTTACGTTTATTTTTCATCAAAAATGAAAACTTATGCATAGGTCGACAATAGAGCATAATCAATAGTTAATTCTTGTATTGAATATTTTCTCTCATCTTGCATTTTTTTATTTTTAACGCTAATATAGAAAGAAGAAAGTTGTATAACGGAGGGGAATTAATTTGATACCTAATGTGGCTGAAAGTAATACAGAAAAAGCCTATGCCCTTCTTAAGGCGGATGCTGAAAAGATACTTAAATTGATTAAGGTTCAAATGGATAATCTTACGATGCCTCAATGTCCATTATATGAGGAAGTATTAGATACACAAATGTTCGGTTTATCAAGGGAAATAGATTTTGCAGTGCGATTAAATTTAGTCTCAGAAGAAGAAGGAAAACAGCTATTGGGAAGTTTAGAAAGACAACTAAATTTATTACATGAAGCTGCTCAACAAACTTGAACAAGTGGGTAACTATCGATAGATAAAAGCCTTTGCCATGTGATCGGCAAGGTTTTTTTATTTCAAAACACGATATTGAAGGGGAAATAAGTGATGAAACAGAGATGGAAAACCTTTGACTTTATCCTTATCTTTGCACCAATTATGCTAACTTTATTCGGTATTGTAATGATTTACAGTGCAAGCATGGTTATTTCTGTGAAAGATGGGAATCCACCAAATTTCTTTATGATGAAGCAACTTCAATGGTTTATCATTGGATTAGTTTTATTTATTTTCTGTATATTTTTTAATTATCGTCATTATCAAAAGTTAATGAAATTTATAGTTGGTATTTTGATTATTATGCTTATTGTGGTCTTATTCGAAGATCCAATAAAAGGTGCCAAATCCTGGCTTTTCATAGGTGGATTCACCATTCAGCCAGCTGAGTTTGTAAAGCTTGGGTTAATTATGTATTTAGCATCAGTCTATTCAAAAAAACAGCATTACATTTCAAGCTTTGGTACAGCAGTATTGCCCCCTTTGGTCATGACAGGAATATTACTCGGTTTAATTACACTCCAACCAGATATTGGTACAGCTGCAATAATATTTTTGATTGCATGTAGTGTGATCTTTAGCGCGGGGATAAAGTTCAGACATCTATCTTTATTAATAGCTACAGGGATCGGAGTTATTATTCTAGCTAGTGCGAATATGCTTGATGATGAGCGTTTATCCAGGTTTTCAGGGGCGTATCAACCGTTTTTAGATGCAGAAGATAGTGGTTACCAATTAATTCAATCGTATTTAGCTATTGGTACGGGTGGGTTAGATGGTTTAGGACTCGGAAACAGTATTCAGAAGCTTGGTTATTTAACAGAGGCACATAATGACTTTATTATGGCAGTGGTTGCGGAAGAGCTTGGTTTTATTGGTGTAGCTCTTGTTTTATCATTATTAGCAATCATTGTTTTACGAGGTTTGTACATAGCGAAGAAATGTCAAGATACGTTTGGATCGTTATTAGCAATAGGTATTTCATCGATGGTTGGTGTACAAGCCTTTATTAATTTAGGTGCTATAAGTGGTTTGTTGCCAATTACTGGAGTAACCTTGCCCTTTGTAAGTTATGGTGGCTCATCTTTACTTGTGTTAATGATTTCGATGGGGATTCTAAATAATATAGCTAGACATGTGAAGAAAAACAACTTAGAACCCAACTTAGATAATCGATCATTTCAAACTGATGAGAAACCTACTAACATGCGTCGTGTGCAAATCCGATAAGATAAAGAAATGTTATATAGTTTAAATCCAAACGCTAACGCTGCCGTGTTGGCGTTTGTTTTAAGTTTTTTTACCTAAAAGTTTAAATAACTTGAAAAATAGCTTCAACTTTGCTTAAAATATGATAGGGTCTGTAAAACGTTATACAATAATAGGAATGGCTGTGATAACAAAATGCAAAATTATGATTCAACTAATACTGAATCACTGACTAATGCTGTTGGTCAATCTGTAAATAAAACCAATTTTAAAGCTGATTTAAAAGCTTTGCTAAAAACAGGTATTATTCAATCGAATGTGATGACTGCTTTGGCAGGATTTCTAGTCGCGCTATATCAAAAACAACTACAATTGTCGGATTATTGGTCAGAATTAATTTTAATGATCATAGGGAGTGCTTTAGTAATAGCTGGAGGTAGTGTATTAAATAACTATTATGATCGCGATATAGATCCAGTGATGATTCGCACACAAAAACGTCCTACTGTTACGGGAACAATCTCATTATCCGTTATTTTATGGTTGGGAATTATATTGTCTATTTTAGGTACAGTGTTTTTATTTGTGATTTCATGGCAGGCAGGATTGATTGGTTTTATTGGTTGGTTTGCTTATGTTGTATTGTATACAATGTGGTCAAAACGTCGATATACATTAAATACTGCAGTTGGAAGTTTGTCAGGAGCTGTACCACCTTTAATTGGTTGGGCGGCTGTTGATCCAGACTTGTCAATTATGGCATTTGCATTATTTGGACTTGTGTTTGTTTGGCAAACACCACATTTCTTGGCATTGGCAATTAAGAAAAAAGAGGAATACCAAGCTGCAAACATCCCAATGCTTCCTGTAGTGTATGGATTCGATGTAACCAAACGCCAAATAATTTTTTATATCATTTGCTTGTTTCCGATTCCATTTTTTCTTTACGAATTAGGACTAATTTTCTTTTTAATAGCAAATGGATTAAATATAGGTTGGTTGGCCTTGAGTTTAAAAGGAATTAAGAAACAGGACACACTTAAGTGGGCAAATAAAGTTTTTGTTTACTCATTGTTTTATTTAATGATTATGTTTATTAGTATGATTATAATTACATTACCTTCAATTATTTAAGTGTAATGGATAGAATGGAGAGGGAAAGATGCCACTATTACCTACGATTAGCACAGCATTAATTGTATTAAGTGCCATTTTAGTTGGAATTGGCTGGAGGCTAGTTGTAAAAAAGAAATATAAAGCGCATAAGAAGGTTATGATTGCTGCAGCAATTAGTGCATTGGCCTTTTTTATTATTTATGCATCGCGTACCATTTTTGTGGGAAATACAAGTTTTGGTGGGCCAGAAGATTTGAAAATATATTATACAATATTCTTGATTTTCCATATTAATTTAGCTACAATTGGAGCGATTTTTGGAATTACTACACTTGTTTTAGCCTTTAAACGAAATATTAAAAAACATCGCAAAATAGGTCCGATTACAAGTGTTATTTGGTTCTTTACATCGATTACAGGTGTAATGGTGTATCTATTACTTTATATATTTTTTGAGGGTGGAGAAACGACTAGTATGATTAAAGCAATATTAGGTTTCTAAATGATTAGAGTTGTCTATTTTAGACAGCTCTTTTATTATATATATAAATAAATATTAAGTTGTACGCTTAATATACTGGAAGGGATGTGTGAATAATTAAGAATAATGTAGTTAGGCAGATAGAAGCAAATGAATATGATCAAGTACTATCTCTAGGTGAATATGCATTCAAGTATACGCTGACAGAAGAAGAGAAACTTGAAAAGAAAGCAGCAATGGAGGAGCGACAAATCAATTTTGGTTCTTTTATTGGTGAGCAATTAGCGGCTAAGCTACATATTTTACCTTTAACACTTTTTATGGGTGATGAAAAGTTCTCTTTTGGTGGTATAGCTGGTGTTGCTACTTGGCCTGAGTTTCGCCGGGCCGGTCACATTAATCACTTATTAAAGCAATCTTTTGTTGAAATGAAAGAACGAGGCTATTCACTGTCTATGCTTCATCCGTTTTTAATTAAATTCTATCGGAAGTTTGGATATGAAGTTACAAATTACACATACAGATATGATCTGACCCCAAATGATATTGCAACATACCATTCAACAGGAAATTGTAAACGAGTCACATTCGAAAGAGAAAAAGATACAATAAAAAAATTATATGAAGCCACAGCATCAGAATATAGTTTAATGATGGATCGCGATGATTGGTGGTGGCGCAAACGTGTTATTTCTGATAAAGATACCATTATTCTCTACTATAATGAAGCGGGAGAAGCACTAGGTTATTTAATTGCAAATATTAATGATTCTCATTTACGGGTAGAAGAAATGGTTTACCAATCTACTGATGCTTGTAGAGCGTTGCTTCAATGGGTTAAAAATCATGATTCAATGATTGATACAATAACCTTAATAGGACAGCCAAATCAATCGATCGCATTTTACTTAGATAATCCACGAATCCCATTGACTAAAAAAGCATATTTTATGACGCGTATTATTGATTTTGCAGCATTTATAAAAGACTATCCTTATTTTACGGTGGAAGAAAACGTACAGATTGCTTTTCAAGTAGAAGATATACATGCTCCATGGAATAGTGGAAACTGGTTAGTAACTATTCAAGAAAATCATTGTAAACATGTCGAAAAGGTTGACCATGCAATTGATGGAGACATTACGTTTGCAATGGATATTAACGGATTAACAGCGTTGTTGTTAGGAAGTGAATCATTAGAAAACTTGCATCGTTTTGGTGTAATTCAAGTGGAGGAGAAAACAGTAAAATGGAACGATATAACTGCTGTTAACGAGACACATTTATTAGATTATTTTTAAAATTTTCTAGTTGTAAGAATGAAATATATTTTCTTCTTAAAGCATAAACTGCCGACCTCAATACGAGTGTCGGCAGTTTCATTTATTAGATTCACTTTATCTTGGAGGAATAGTTACAATTTAAAGTTCCATTTAATAATACCGGCTTCTTTAGCGGAATTAAAGCCAATAACGACTAATGGGCCGATAATAAAACCTAAAAACCCAAGCAATTGTAAACCAATATACATTGCGATTAACGTTGCTAATGGTGATAAGCCAATATGTTGGCCCATTACTTTAGGTTCTACAGTTCTTCGTATTGCTAATAAGATAATCGCGAGTATTGCTAATTTAGTTCCCATAACGACGTCGCCCGTAATAAACATATATAACGACCATGGCGCCAAAATAGCTATAGAGCCGATAATTGGGATGAAATCAATTGCCCAAATAATTAATGACATGATGATCGCATATTGTGGGGCAATAAGCAATAAACCAATTAATGTAACAATGAAAATGATAATACTAACAAGAAATTGTGCTTTCAAAAAGCCGAGAACAACATAAGATAATCTTGCATTCATAAAACGAACTTTCTCAGCAGTTGCTTCTGTTAAATATTGATATGATGTAGCTTTTAACATTGGCAATTCAATCATAAATAAGAATAATGAGATAAGGTATACTAATAAGCTGACTAGATACTCTGGAATCGCAGCTACCATTCCAGCAATTTTCTCAACCTGTAGCTGAGATTTTATCGTATCACTAAAATCATTTATGTTATTTGCTATACCATCTCTAATTTCTTTAATAAATTCTGCAGGTAAATCTTTCATCAGATTTTCTATTTGTGTTTGCCATTCACCAAATTTATCCATGATCTGATTAATATATGTTGGTGCATTTTCAACAAAGTTGACGATGTGTGTGACAACACTTGCTACAACATAAGTACCTAAAACACCAGCGATCAAAACGAAAATTAAAAAAACGATTATAACAGAAACTTTTCTGTTTAGTTTAAATCGAAATTGTAACCAACGAATAATTGGGTTTAAGCATAATGCTGTCAAAAAAGCGAGAATTAATGGTAAAGAAATAGGTAGGATAAAGTACCCGATAAGTAGTAATATTGCGGCTAAAAAAATATATAGCCAATGACGTTTAGTTAGGTAACGGAACACTTAATTATGGAACTCCTTTCGAAAACGAAAAAATGTTGTAAATATGTATAAACAGAATATAGCATGAAGACCAGCTTTTGAATAGGCTAGATTCTAAATAAAATTATAACATGAACGGATCCAATGTCACAGTTTATATTATTTTAAAATACTTTGGCTGATTATGAAAGATTTTCACCTATAAGGTCATAATAAGACAGTGAATGGATTAGACCTATTCATATTTAAGTCTAAGCGGAATGATTAAAGGAGGAACAAAAATGCAATCAATAAAAGAAATAATGTCAACAGACTTAACCTATTGTACCCCAGATGACACATTAGTAAAATGCGCCCAACATATGGCGGAAAAAAATGTCGGTGCTATTCCAATATGTAAGGATCCCCATGAATTAATAGGGATGGTTACAGACAGAGATTTAGTGCTACGTGGTTATGCAAAGGATAAGCCAGGAACAACAAAAATTAATGAAGTAATGAGTGATCATTTAGTTGCTGTTGAATCACATACAAGTGTCCAAGAGGCGGCTGAATTGATGGCGGAACATCAAGTTCGACGATTACCAGTTGTTCAAGGAAATAAATTAATTGGAATGGTTGCTCTAGCTGACTTAGCTTTAGAAAAGCAATCAAATGAGGCGGCGGGTCAAGCATTAGAGGAAATATCTGAACAAGACCAGTTACATTAATAAGCAAATACGAAAGGCGCTTTGTCTGTGTAAGACAGAGCGTCTTATTTATTTCAAATTTGATAATGAAGCTAGTGTTTATTGATGCGTTAAAGAAGCACGCGTGACTAGTGTATACATATACTAATATATATAACGTGGGTATGTGAGGTGTAGCCCTTATGAGGAATGAACAAGAGGTTGAGCAATTTAAGACATTTATAAAGCGATATCCAGGTACAATAAAAGAAGTTAGAAATGGAAATAAGAAGTGGCAAGATTTTTATGAACAATGGGTTTTGTTAGGAGAAGATGATCCTAGTTGGGAAAGTTATAAGCAAGTAGATAAATCAACTGATTCTAAAAAAACTGACTCTAAATCAAATAAACAATGGATGAAGCAAATGACTGACATAGTAGACAAAATAGATTTAAATAAAGTTGAAGGACACATCAATCAGCTAAATGGAGCAATTACAAATATTCAATCTTTAATTGGACAATTTCAAGATGTAAAAAAACAAATGCCTACCAAAACGAAACAGTTTCAGAATAGGCATCCATTTCAGCATTATTATGATTAGGAGTTGATTGAATGGACCCGTCAATCTATCAACAAATTAGAAATGATTCAAATTTACTCTATCACCTAAGACATGATCCATCATGGTATCGCGAATTATCAAAGAATCCAATGGCTTTATCAGAAATGGAAAAGCAAGCTAAACTATATCAAGGTAGAACGATTCCACAACGAGTAGAACGCATATCTGAACAAATGCAGTTATTAGGAATGTTTCTTCAGATGGCAAGTACAATGAAAGATTAGTGCTTGCACTTTTTTTTTTGACATATTATTGATATGATATGGTTATGGAGGTGAGCAATGATGTTGGCAACAACTGAAATTGTAGATATATTAGATCGTTCGGAACAAATCGGGCAAATGATCATTTCGTCTGATGTGATGAATGAATATATTGAAGCGAAAGAAATACTTGCGAATGATGTAGAAGCACAAATGCTGATTAAGCATTTTAATGATAAAAAAGAACAATATGAAGAAGTACAACGGTTTGGTCGCTATCATCCAGACTACAGTAAAATAATGAAAGAGATTAGACAAACAAAGCGCGAAATGGATATGAATGATTGTGTAGCCGCTTTTAAAGTTGCAGAACGAAACATTCAAACATTACTTGATGAGGTAAGTAGTTGTATCGCACATAGTATAAGTGATCAAGTAAAAGTACCTAAAGATGGAGCACTGTTAACGGACAGCAGTTGCGGCTGTGGCTCTGGTGGTAGTTGTGGTTGTCAAGCTTCATAACTAATGTTTTATAAAATTATGACTGCAAGTGAGGATCAAATATGCGTACAAATAGACAAGGTTTAGTTGTTTGGTTTCAACATATGAAAAATGTTAAACAAATCAAGCGTTACGGACATTTAATTTATGTATCAAAAAATCTTAAATATGCTGTTATTTATGTTAATCAAGAGGAAGTAAATGATAAGTCAATTAAATTAGAAAAGCTCCCCTTTGTCTCAAGAGTTGATCAGTCGGCTAAGCCTTTTGTGAAAACGGAATTTGAAAACGCTCAAAAAGATAAGGCAAAAGAGTATGATTATAAAATGGGTATTTAATTTTAAAAAAAGCCTGCAGATAAATTATCTGCAGGCCCTTTTTAGTTTCTGTATAATAGAAAACTAAAAAGGCAAAGGGAGAGGAGAAACCGGAGGAAGAACTTATGGGGAAACGTAAGTCTTCTCCGTCTTCAAGAAGTAACCAAAGCATTGATTAGCTACCTCACTAAATTAGTATGGACGATAATACTAGATCTATACCTAGGAAATAATATTTCTCAATAATAAAAATTGTGGTAGGATAGAATTCGAATAAAAGAAATGAAGAGGTGACGCTTATGAGGGTGGTTGCAGGGCTATATAAAGGTCATCGTATTGATGCTGTGCCAAATAAATTAACTCGACCGACAACAGACAAGGTAAAAGAAGCATTGTTTCAAATGATTGGTCCGTTTTTTGATGGTGGACTATTTCTAGATTTATTTGCTGGAAGTGGAGCCTTGGGTATTGAAGCGATTAGTAGAGGAATGGGACAAGGTATATTTGTAGATCAACAATCAAAAGCTATTCAAACGATCTATTCAAATATTAAAAAACTAGACATAGAAAGCAAAGTAGAAGTGTATCGTACAGATGCTTTTCGGGCATTAAAAGCGGCGAGTAAGAGGGAACTGATATTTAATATTATTTTTTTAGACCCACCGTATAAAAAAGTGTCTTATGAGAAATTGCTAAAGCAAATAAGTAATTATAATTTATGTAATGAAAATTCAATTGTTGTCTGCGAACATGGTGGAAGGGATACTCTCCCGAATCATATTGAGAAACTTCATAAAATAAAATCAGAAGTCTATGGTAGTGAGACAGCTATTACCTTATATCAGTTAGGAGATGATTCTGGTGAATAGAATCGCAATATGTCCGGGAAGTTTTGACCCAGTTACCTTTGGTCATTTAGACATCATACAAAGAGCTGCAAAAGTTTTTGATCACATCATTGTAGCGGTATTTAACAACCAATCGAAAGCACCACTTTTTACTGTTGAAGAAAGGGTTGCCTTGTTACGAGAAGCAACAGCTACGATACCTAATGTTTCTGTTGACTCTCATAGTGGTCTATTAATGGATTACGCAAGAGAAAAAAAAGCTCAAGCAATTGTACGTGGTCTTCGAGCTGTAAGTGACTTTGAATATGAATTACAAATTACATCCATGAACCGCAAATTAAATGAAGAAGTTGAAACATTTTTTATTATGACGAACAATCAGTATTCTTTTTTAAGTTCTAGTATGGTTAAAGAGGTAGCTAAATACAAGGCCAACGTATCTGATTTAGTTCCCAAAGTAGTTGAAGATGCCTTGAAAGAAAAGTATAAGTAATTTATAAACTAAGCTACATGACTTAATGAACGTTTAATGAGAATAACCACTGTAATACCAATAAAAGATAAAGTAATCATTGGTCCTATATTTGCTAGACTTAGCAAGAGTTGAAAGCTTTCCTCTTTATAAGCTAATTCAGGATTTGCTGTAACAACACTGGTTGTTTTATCTGGCTCATAAACATAAGGGAATAATATAAATGCAATAGTACTGGCTAAACAACCGTGTAAAAGTCTAGCAAAAAAGTAAGGTAAGAACCGAATGTCTGTTTCAGCTAAAATACTAGCTACTTGTGCCTGAACCGAAAAACCGTTAAATGCAAAAATAAAACTGACCGCTACAGCTTGAGATAAGGTACTAACGAAATCTGAGTTAGCTATCATTTGGGCCCCAAGTGTGATTTCAAACAATCCCGTGAAGATCGGTAAGGCTAGTTCGCTAGGTAATTGAAATAAGTTAAGTATAGTTGCAAGTCCATTTGATAATAAAGGTGCTACACCTACTTGAAGCAACAAGGTTGTCATAACTGAGAATACAATGATAAATCCACCGATCATTAGCAAGGTCTGAACGGAATTGACAATTGCGTCACCAAAAATCTTTCCGAAAGGTCGGCGGTCTCGAATTCTAGTTGTATGTAATGCATGAAAAGCTTTTCTTACTGATAATTTAGAGCGTTGTTCATTTTTTCTTTCTTGTTTTCTGCCATAAAAGCGCATGCAGAATCCGACTAGAGAATTACTAGTGTAATGGACAATAGCAAGTAGTACTCCGAGTGAAGCATCATGAAAAAAACCTACTGAAACCGCAGCAATAATAAATAAAGGGTTTGATGCATTTGTAAAGGAAACTAATCGTTCAGCTTCGATTTGGGTTAATTGTTTCTCTTGACGTAATCGAGCAGTTAATTTCGCTCCAGAAGGATAACCACTCGCCATGCCCATCGCCCAAACAAAACTACCTGCACCTGGAACATTAAAAATCGGTCTCATAATTGGCTCAAATAAAACACCGATGAAACGTACAACTCCAAAACCGATTAGTAGTTCAGCTGTCACAAAAAAAGGTAACAGAGAAGGAAAAACAGTTCCCCACCATATATCGATCCCCCTTACACTAGCTTCTAAAGTGTATTTAGGAAACATGATTAAACCTACTGCAATTAAAAATGCAAGCAATGCGAAAACCGCAGATTTTAGTTTAGATTTCAAAGTAATCTCCCTACTCCCGATACTATTCTGTACTTATTTTTTAAAAAATAGTAAACTTAGATTAGTTTTTATTTTTCTGGTCCTATATTCAATATACGTAGACATGCCTTTTTTTTATGCTTAGATATAGTTGAAAGTGATATTTATTTTTGGATAAACAAATAAGGATCATTTAATAAAGCTCAAATACTGCTTTTTAATAAGAAAAAGCTAAAAGTAAAGAGGGGAAAAGTGTGATTTGGAATAAAAAACGAATCATTATATATATTTTTATATTACTCATCTTGATGTTTCTTACTTTGTACAGACTGCCTTACTATATTTATAAACCCGGTACTGCTGATGCGTTAGATCCTGTTGTAAAAGTAACAGATGGATTTGAAAGTGAGGGAGACATGCATTTGGTAACTGTACGTGGCGGTCAAGCGACTCCGTTACAATATGTATGGGCCTTGTTTGATCCGTATCAAGAGATAAGATTGCTTTCTGAAGTGTTTCCAGAGGGGATTTCACAAGAAGAATATTTTCAAGCTCAGTTACAAATGATGGAGAGTTCTCAAGAGTCTTCCACTGTCGTTGCTTATGAAGCGGCTAATGAAGAAATTAACATTTCATACAATGGGGTGTATGTAGTTTCAGTTGTAAAAGATATGCCTGCTGAGGAAGTGTTGCAAACTGGGGATAAGATTATAGCGGTGAATCAACGTAAAGTAGACACTGCAGAGACATTAATCGATCTAGTCGATGAACAAATAAATGCTGAGCAAATAAAACTAACGATTGAACGAAATGAAGAAAAAATGGAAGTGGAAGTAGGGCTGGCTCCTTTTCCGAAAAATCCAGAGCGGATCGGTATAGGGATACAATTAGTTACCGATCGCGAGGTAATAGTAGAACAGGAACTGAATTTCTCCAGTGGGGACATTGGAGGGCCGAGTGCGGGTTTAATGTTCGCGTTAGAAATTTATGATCAATTAACAGAAGAGGATTTAACCAAAGGGTATCAAATAGCGGGTACAGGTGAGATAAGTTATGAAGGCAAAGTAATGCGAATCGGTGGAATAGACAAGAAAGTCATTGCGGCTGATAGAGAAGGCTGTGACATTTTCTTTGCACCAAATGAAGGTGGAGCTGAAAACTCAAATTATCAAAAAGCATTAGAAACAGCGGAAGAAATAGAAACACCTATGAAAATTGTGCCAGTTGATACATTTGAAGAAGCGATAAATTATCTTGAAGATTTGTAAAAAAACAAGGATGAAGAGACTCATAATGTCTCTTTATCCTTGTTTTTGATAAGGGGCTTCAAGTTCTTGTTTTCTCATTTCCTTTCTTATTTTGGGAGGAAGAATGGCATAGTATGCATCTGTTGCTCGTTCTTCAGTTGACATCATTAATGATGTTTGGTTTTTAAATTGTGTAAGTAAAGGAACAGTTCTATCCTTTTTAGTACTGTTTAAATATAGTTTTCCTTGTTCAGACAAGCCTAATAAGCGGATATATGGTACAGGCATCTGCTGCATCTTTTTGATCGATTGTTTCGTTGTATGTGTCAAAATGTGTGTGAAGATGCGCTGAAGCCTTGTTTGTGTATATCGCTTTGTTTTCAACTCTTGCATCCACTCAGAAAAAGTAGTCGCTTCTTTGGCTGTTCGAATAATTCTATTTTCTATCCCTTCGTCGACACCTTGAATATTTTTTAGTTCTTCTTTACTCATGGTTAATACTCGATATTGCAATAAAGAAAAATATTCATCCCATGTATGCCAAGTACCGGCTTTTTGTTTGTAATGTATCAAATGATTAAGACTGTTTTGAGAAATCGTTTCTTTCATTGTTTCACTCATCTCTTCACTTGAAAATAGTGCGTTTCGGATACTGGTCGCACTGGCAAGTGGAGTTGTGATGTGTTCATCGTGGTAATTACTTTGCTTTCGTTGAATCGTAAATGGTTGAATGGATGGATTAATTTTCTCAATTGCTTTTATATAGCCAAAGCCAAGTATATTGTTTGCTTGCATTAAATCAAGTTTGTCGATCTCATCCAAACCAATTTTTGCAAAAGCCTTATTATTGGCGTTTGGAAAAGATTTGCCCAAAGATAATTCGTGCTTTAATGTTTTATTGAATAGGTTTTGATTATCTTTGTATTGATCAAAGACACGTTTGAATGCAGTAATGTCACCATTTTCACTTCCGAAACAGATAGAAGAAACAAGCATTTCATTCAATATTTCCACTGCTCCTTGCGAAAATAGATCACTATGTTGTACGGTGCTTGAATAAGGTAGTTCAACTACTATATCTACCCCTTGATCAATTGCCATTTTAGTGCGTGAAAATTTATCTGTAATGGCCGGTTCTCCTCTTTGTAAAAAATTGCCGCTCATTACAGCTATCATACAATCTGCATTGGTTTGTTTTTTCGCCATTTGTAAATGATATTGATGGCCATGGTGAAAAGGATTATATTCCACGACTAATCCACATGCATGCATATTACTCACTCCTTATGGCTAGTATTGTATCATATTTGGTAGAATATCTACTGTAAAGAAAAAATGTTGACAAAACACTGAATTACTTTTAAAATATACTTTGTGCCTTGAGGTGATAGAAATGAAAATTTCCATTCAGAAAATAGTACGTTCTGATTCGTTTCAGTTTGATGAAATAGTAGATGTTTCAGAGATTGAAGGCTGGAATAATGACATTCGTCAAATTGATCCGGTACAAGTAAAGGGTCAAGCCGTTGCGCACGGTGATGAAATTACTTGTCAGTTTAAAGTGATAGGTACGATGGTTTTACCATGTGCGAGGTCACTGCTAGATGTTTCCTATCCGTTTGAAGTGGAAACTGTTGAAGTATTTTCGACTAATCCTTATTATCAGGCGGAAGATAATTCTGAAGTTCATCCAGTAGATGGAGAAATGCTTGACTTAGAACCTTATATAAAGGAAAATGTTCTATTAGAGATTCCTTTTCGGGTATTCGCAAGTGAAGAAGAAATTGCTAAGTATGGTTTGAATTCTGGAGAAGGTTGGGAAGTAGTTACGGAACAACCACAAGAAGATACCATTGATCCAAGAATGCAAAAATTACAAGCTTTGTTGGATAAAAAGAAAGATGGAGAAAATCAATAAGGTGAAGTAAATTAATACTTCTCCCCCTATGTGATGATATAGCAAGGTTAAGATTTTCGTTTTGTAAGTGAAGGAGGTGTAAGACATGGCAGTACCAAAGAGAAGAACTTCTAAAAAAGTAAAAAATCAACGTCGTACACATAAAAAGTTACATGTGCCAGGAATGGTTGAATGTTCAAATTGTGGTGAACTTACTAAACCTCACCATGTTTGTAAATCATGTGGACAATATGATGGAAAGCAAGTAGTTGATCAATAATAAAGAAAAAAGATGGCAGAATCTCTCTCTGGCATCTTTTTTAATGCGTTTCTATTCTACCACTCCTATCGATTGCATATATTAATAGCAAATGTAATAGGAGAGGGGGAATGAAATGAGTGCAACAAGACAAGATGCATGGTCTAATGATGAGGACATCTTACTTGCTGAAACTGTGTTAAGGTACATTCGTGAAGGAAGAACACAGCTTGAAGCATTTAAAGAGGTAGGGAAGAGTTTATCTCGAACACCTGCGGCATGTGGCTTTCGTTGGAATGCATCGGTTCGAAAAGAATTTCAAGATGCAATTGATTCAGCGAAACTAGATAGAAAAGAATCTTCACACCCATTCATAAAAGAGTTAAAAAATGAACTTGCTACACATCCATTAGAAACAGCTATTTCTATTTTAGAAGATATGAAGGGGAATTATCAGTTTTTAAAAAATAAGCAAATAGACCAGCAAGATGCTAAGCGTTTAACTGAAGAGAATAAAAAGTTGCAAATCAAAATTAATCAATACGAAGAGATTTTTTTGGAATTAGAGAGATTGTGTCAACGTGTGAGACAATTATCATAAGGCCTTGTATTTTACAAGGTCTTATTTTTAGTTAGATGAAATTTTATCAAAACTAGACGAATGAATGTTATCTCTTATATACTATTATCAGTGTTTGGTTTCAGTAAGGGAGAGGTTTATTGTGAGGATAGGTGTGATCGGGGGAGGAGCTATTGGTTTATTGTTAGCTTCTTTACTTAAGCAAACTGGCTATAGCCCCGTTTTATATGTAAGAACAGAAGCTCAAAAAAATGAAATTAATGAAAAAGGAATTTTATATTTACCAGGAGAAATAACTAGCTATGTATATGCAGAACATATTAAAGATCTAAGCCAGATGGATATTTATTTCATTTGTGTTAAACAACATGATATTTGTTCTGTGAATAGTAGGTTGAGCGGATTGTCTGGTACGGTAATTTATTTACAAAATGGGATGGGTCATGTTGACATGTTACATAACATGACTGAGGAGCAAACGATTGTATTAGGAACGTGTGAACATGGTGCGAAGAAGAGGGATCAACGAACGGTTATACATACTGGTAAGGGGAAAATTAATTTAGCTTTATACAATGGGAATGCTGCTTTATTAACAAGGTACAAAGAGGTACTAAATGATAAACGTTTTCCAGTTGAACAGGTAGCGGATTGGGGAATAATGTTAATTGACAAGTTAATGATCAATATTGTAATTAACCCAATTACTGCTTTGTTCCAAGTGAAAAATGGCGAACTATTAACTAATACACATTTACATAAACTAGCCAAAGTTGTGTGTAGTGAAGCTTGTGCTGTGCTAGAGGTCAATGAACAGCAGCAATGGAAACGAATTACTTATATTATCGAACAGACAAAAGAAAACGATTCTTCGATGAAAGAAGATATTGCTTTAGGAAGACAATCTGAAGTAGAAGGAATATTAGGATATGTATTAAAAAAAACATCTCACCAATCTTCTGTTATTCATTTTTTGTATTTATCAATTAAAGCTTTGGAAGAGAAGAGAGGGTGATCTTATGTTGCAAATTATAGGGTTGTTAACTGCAACTGCAGTTACACTTCCGTGGGTAACCACAATTATTTTATACATTATAAACAAAGTTTTATACAACAATAATAAACGTGCACTTCATTTTAGTGTGGCGTATTCAACGATATTTTATATTATCTCTGTATTGATGATGTTGCACCAACTATTTAACCGAAATTTCTCAGGTCTTATTATTATTATGTTATTATCGGGGTTAATGTTTACCATCATTATTCAATGGAAACGAACAGACAATATTATCTTCAAGAAAGCTTGTCGACTTTTCTGGAGAGCAAGCTTTTTATTTTTCTTTTTATGTCATTTCGTGCTAGCTTTAATAGGACTAATTATTACAGTGATAAACAGTTAACTTACATAGAAAAACTTATAACAAACAAAGGGGCAGGTATTTGTGGAAGTAAATCCAGTGACAATCACGCAACAACCTTTATTACAAGATTATTATGCGCAAAAACAACATGTTATTAATAAATTTTCATATAATCCTTTTTTTGAAAAAACAATGAATCAACGTGTGCACGATATTGCAAAGCAAACATACGATAGAAATCAACTGGCAGATATTTTAATGGATATGAATAAAAATTGGAATGCAAGTGAAGCGACGTTTGACAATATTGAATCATTACGTGATCCTGCAAGTGTTGTTGTCATTGGAGGACAACAAGCTGGACTATTGTCAGGGCCGCTTTATACGATTAATAAATTGATATCAATCATTGTTTTTGCTAAAGAACAGCGCAGTGCGTTAAATATTCCAGTAATTCCAGTGTTCTGGATCGCGGGAGAAGATCATGACTTTGATGAAATAGATCATATTATGGTCCCTAGTATAAATTTTAATCAAATGAAAAAGCATCGAATAAAGCAACGCCCAGATTCTAAACAGTCTGTTTCTGAAATGGAGATCGATCATGAACAAGCGCTTGTTTGGATAGATGAGCTCTTTAGTCAAATGGAAGAAACTTTTTATTCAAAAGGATTATTTGAATTAGTGGTAAAGCAATTAAACGAATCTGACACGTATGTTGATTTTTTTGCTAAATTTATTCAAGAGCTATTTACGCAAGAAGGATTAGTATTAATTGATTCTGGTAATGAGCAAGTTAGAAAACTAGAGTCGACTTTTTTTAAACGATTAATTAGCTATCAACCAAGCATTAGTAAAGGTGTATACCAACAATTACAAGTCGCAAACCAGCAAGGTTATCACGTATCTGTTGATGTAACTGAAAGTGATGGTCATTTATTTTATCATCAAGATGGTGAGCGGATACTATTAATGAAAGAAACAGAAGATCTTTGGCTCGGGAAGAATGGTGAATGTCGGTTAACAACAAACGAGTTACTAGACATCGCCGAAAATACTCCAGAACGTCTAAGCAATAATGTCGTAACACGTCCTTTGATGCAAGAATGGTTATTTCCTACTTTAGCATTTATGGCAGGTCCTGGGGAGTTATCGTATTGGTCTGTTTTAAAACCGGCATTTGAAACATTAGGTTTAGCTATGCCTCCTATTTATCCTAGACTTTCTCTGACGCTTCTTGATCATAAAAATGAAAAGTTTAGTGAGGCATTTCAACTAAACGTTGAAGAAGTATTACATCAAGGACTTTATGAAAAAAAAGTAAATTGGCTAGCTATGCAACAACAGCCACCACTTGATCCGTTAGTCAAACAAATTATGTCTTCCATGGAACAATTGCATCAACCATTGCAGGAGATTGCTGTAAAAAATAATTCTAACTTAGAAAGTGTGGCAAGTAAAAACCTTGCTTATATTCAGGAGCATGTACAGTTTTTACAAAAAAAGATTGAACAAGAAATAGAAAATAAAAATCAAATTATTATAGATAAATTTAATTACTTAGACTTAATGATTCGACCGGAGCAAGGACTACAAGAGAGATATTGGAATATCGTTTATTTTATTAATTTGTATGGATTTGATTGGTTGAGTGAATTAATAAATCAAACGTACTCCTTTAATAATAATCATTACATCATAAAATTATAAGCCCCACTCTCCACCACAAAAAAACGTTACGCATATGAACTGCGTAACGTTTTTTTGTGTCTTTTTTTAGGTCTTAAGTAATATTTTTTAAAAAAAAGACGTTTAAAGGTCAAAATACTATTAAAAACAATCAAAAATTAGTGGTGGAAAGTGGGGGATTGTGGTAACATTGAAAAAAAGGTGGGCGATTATTATGTTCATGGGCGAATATAAACATAATATTGATACCAAAGGGAGAATTATTGTCCCTGCAAAATTCCGCGCTGATCTAGGTGACACTTTTGTAATTACAAGAGGGTTGGATCAATGCTTATTTGCCTATCCCATGGAAGAATGGCGTGTGATGGAAAATAAATTAAAAAAGCTACCTTTAACTAAAAAAGATGCCCGTGCTTTTACTCGTTTTTTCTTTTCAGGTGCGGTGGAATGTGAAGTAGACAAACAGGGAAGAATAAATATTCCTGCTGCTCTTCGTAAATATGCAGTCTTAGATAAAGCCTGTGCCGTAATTGGTGTTTCAAACAGAGTAGAATTTTGGTCAGAATCTGTTTGGGATACATATGTGGAAGAATCAGAGGATTCTTTTGCTGAAATTGCAGAAAATATGATGGATATTGATTTTTAGAAGATAAATACAACCTGGATTAAAGAAGGTGTAACCTATGTTTGATCATATAAGTGTATTACAACGCGAGACAATAGAATATTTAAATGTAAGACCAGACGGTATATATGTTGATGGCACATTAGGTGGTGGTGGTCATTCTGAAGCTATATTAAAGAATCTTGACAAAAACGGCATGCTAATTGCTTTTGATCAGGATGAACATGCGCTCAAAGCTGCCAAAGAACGTTTGGCACCATATGGTGAAAAAGTGAAGTTCATTCATTCTAATTTTCGTTTTTTAAAGGAGAAATTAGAAGAAGAAGGTATTGAACAAGTTGATGGTCTGTTATTCGATTTAGGTGTGTCTTCTCCTCAATTAGATCATGTGGAGAGGGGTTTCAGTTATCAACATGATGCTCAGTTAGATATGCGTATGGATCAATCTCAAGAAACTTCTGCCTTTGAAGTAGTGAATGAATGGCCATACGAAGCGCTCGTTCGTATTTTCTTTCAATATGGTGAAGAAAAATTTTCTAAACAAATTGCTAGAAAAATTGAAGCGAAACGAATGGAAAAATCAATTAATACAACATTTGAATTAGTTGACATTATAAAAGAAGGTATTCCTGCTGCGGCAAGACGTAAAGGTGGTCATCCAGCTAAACGAGTTTTTCAAGCTATTCGAATTGCTGTTAATGATGAATTAAAAGCATTTTATGATGTTTTGCATCAATCAGCTAAAGTAGTTAACGTCGGAGGTAGAATTGCTGTTATAACTTTCCACTCCTTAGAAGATAGAATGTGTAAACAAGCATTTAAAAAATGGAGTACAGCATTGCCAGTTCCGAAAAATATTCCTATCATACCGGAAGATAGCCAAGCGCCTTTCAAACTGATTACAAGAAAGCCGATTGTGGCAGATGAAGAAGAGTTAGATACTAACCGAAGAGCACGATCAGCTAAGCTAAGAGTAGTAGAAAAAGTAAAGCCTTGGAATGATGCATTTTTATATAAAGAGGGGTGGAAAGATAAATGAGTACAAGCGAAGCAAGAAAATTTCAACAACCAGCTAGTCATTACACGCAGGTAGAACAACAAACAACACAAAGAAAAGAAGCAAAAGTTTATGTGAATCATCGTTGGGTAACACCAGGTGAAAAGTTTTTGTATGTTGTATTTGGCTTACTCGTAGTCATTGCTTGTGCCTATGTTATCCACTTCAGTTCAAACTTGGATACAATGAATCGAGATATGCAACAGCTAGAAGGTCAAATCACACAGCAACAAACAATA
Organism: Paraliobacillus salinarum; assembly: GCF_014083865.1. Lineage (GTDB taxonomy): Bacteria > Bacillota > Bacilli > Bacillales > Amphibacillaceae > Paraliobacillus > Paraliobacillus salinarum. Next base: position 35,797 of record NZ_JACEFA010000001.1, read on the forward strand.
AATGAAAACCTTACATATCAGGTAAAAGAATTAAGCAACCCAGATCGAATTTTAAGTATTGCTAAAGAGAATGGGTTGAAAATACAGAATACAGAAGTAAAGCAAACAGCTGAGCTAATCGAATAGTGTTTTGTTAGAGGATGGGATGAAAAGTGAAAAAGAATAGAACGACACAATTAATGACCAATGCATTAACTGTAATATTTGTCGTGATATTTCTGTTACTAGCTGGGCGTTTTCTTTACATTCAAACAACAGGTGAAGTACAAGGTGTAAATTTAGACGAGTGGGCAGATAGCCGTCGGACAAACAGCTATACGATAACAGCAAAAAGAGGTTCCATTTATGATCGGAAAAGTATGCCTTTAGCTCAAAATCGTGCTACTTATGATTTATATGCCATTATAGATGACACATTCTCACCTAATCCAGAAAAAAACTTAAAACATGTCGCTGATGTAAATAAAACAGCCAATGCGTTAGCTCCAATTTTAGAAGTGGATGCTGCTGAAATAAGCGATATTTTAACTGAAGGTATAGAAAAAGAAAAGTTCCAAGTAGAGTTTGGTAAGATTGGTAGTCAATTAAGTCAAGAAACAAAAAACGAGATTGATGAACTCAAACTTCCTGGGATTAATTTTCGTGAAGAAGCTAAAAGGTATTATCCAAATGGAACATTCGCTTCACAAATAATAGGTTTAGCGCAGAAAGATGATGAAGGTGATATAACTGGATTAACTGGTATTGAAGCCCAATTAGATAATGAGCTACAAGGTGAAAATGGATCGATCTCATATGAGCGAGATAAATATAATACAAAATTACTTGAGCCCAATGAAGTTATTAAAGAAGCAAAAGACGGTAAGAATGTTTTTTTAACGATAGACCAAAAGATTCAAACATTTTTAGAAGATGCATTATCACAAGTTGTGAAGGATTATAATCCAAAGCGGATTACTGCAACAATTATCGATCCAAAAACCGGTGAGATATTAGCGATGGGCAATCGTCCGAGTTATAATCCGAATAATTTGGGGAAGGTAGAGAATTGGTATAATGATATTGTTTCTGTACCAATAGAGCCCGGATCTACCATGAAATCCTTTACTGTAGCAGCTGCTATTGAAGAAGGGGTTTTCAATCCAAATGAAACGTTTGAATCTGGGCGCTTTAAAATTGACCAGATTAATCGTCCAATAACAGATTACAATCAAAGCTGGGGAACGATTTCATACTTAGAAGGTTTTCAACGTTCATCTAACGTTGCGATGTCTAAACTAGTTTGGGAGAAGATGGGGACAGATACTTTTCATGATTACTTAAAAGCTTTTCAATTTGATCAAGAAACCGGAATTGATCTGCCAAGAGAGCAGTCTGGAACGCTTTTATATAACCATCCAATTGAAAAGCTTACAGCTAGTTTTGGTCAAGGGGCAACGGTAACACCGATTCAGCTTATTAAAGCAGCTACGGCAATTGCTAATGACGGTAAGATGATGAAACCATATACAATAGATAGAATTGAAGATGCAGAGACAAGAGAAGTCTTGAAGAAAAACAAGCCAGAAGTGGTAGGGAATCCGATTTCTAAAGAAACAGCCAATCAAGTGTTAGATATTATGGGAACTGTCGTTACATCAGAACATGGAACTGGTCACAATGTTTATAATTTGGATGATTATTCTGTAGCTGGAAAAACTGGTACAGCGCAAATTTCTAATCCAGAAGGTGGTTACCTAGTTGGTAAAGAAAATTATGTTTTCTCTTTTTTAGGGATGGCACCTAAAGAAGATCCAGAATTAATAATGTATATTACGGTTCAGCAACCAGAATTAGAAGATACTGAGTCTGGTTCAGCGCCTGTTTCGTATATTTTTAATAATGTGATGAAGAATAGTTTGCATTATATGAGTATTCAACCAGATAAAGATAAACAAGAACCGATAAAAACATTTGAGTTTCCAAATGTAATTAATAAATCAACGGAAGAAGCAAAGAACAATTTAGAGAAAATGGGATTAGATGTAGTTCTAATTGGAGATGGTGATTCCGTAGTAAAGAGCAATTTCGATCATGGGGAAAAACTCTTAACAAAAGATCGGGTATTTCTTGTAACAGATACTCCAACAATGCCAAATGTTAAAGGGTGGTCACAGCGAGAAGTAATAAAGTTAAGCCAATTATTAAACTTAGACTTAGAAACGATGGGTAATGGGTATGCCACCTCTCAAAGTATTAAACCGGGTACTGCTATTAATGGTGAAACATACATGATGGTTGAATTTTCATTACCAGATCAAACGTCAAGCGAAGAACAGAAGCAAGAAGAAAAAGAGAATCAAGAAGAATCAAATTAAACCTATAACATACAGTGTTCTATTCAATTTACGATAACATATATATAGATACAAGTTTATTTGCTACGGGAGAGTGAAAAATGAAACGAGTATCTAATGTTACGATGAGAAAAAGAATAGTCACTGTATTTCTTTTTGCGCTTCTATTATTTGTGGTCGTTCTCATTCGTTTAGCTTTTGTTCAATTTGTTATGGGAGAGGAGCTTGTTGAAAAAGCAGAAGCTTCTTGGAGTAGAGATATTGTATTTGAAGCTGAACGAGGGAAAATTTTGGACAAGAACGGTTTAGTTTTAGCAGAAAATGTATCAGCCCCAACTGTGATGGTTGTGCCAAGACAAATAAATAATCCGGATAGAACTGCATCATTATTAAGTCAAATTATAGATATAACTAAAGATGAAATGTTACAGCACCTAACTAAAAATACAAGTATCGTTCGTTTTTCTGAAGGGAGAAAAATAACCGAGGAGCAAGCAAAAGCAATTCAAGTATTACAATTAGATGGTGTGTACATCGCGCAAGATTCGAAAAGACATTACCCTAATGGTGAGTACTTGTCACATGTATTAGGTTTTAGCGGAATTGATAATCAAGGGTTAGTAGGTTTAGAGCTATATTATGATGAAAATTTAAAAGGGGAAAATGGAAGTTTATCTTTTTATTCAGATGCAAAAGGGAAACGGTTACCAAATTTAGCAGATACGTATCAAGCGCCAAATGATGGATATGATTTACAACTGACCATTGATGAACGAGTTCAGACCATTGTTGAGCGTGAGTTAGATCTAGCGGAGGCGAAATATAATCCTGATGGAGCAATTGCATTGGCTGTTGATCCAAACAGTGGTGGTGTATTAGCCATGGCATCTAGACCGAATTTCCACCCTGCAAATTATCAGGAGATTGAACCGAGTACTTACAATAGAAATTTACCTATTTGGAGTACGTATGAACCAGGGTCGACATTTAAGATCATCACACTAGCCGCGGCATTAGAAGAAGGTGTTGTAGACTTGGAAAAAGACACCTTTATCGATGGGGGTTCAATGAAAGTAGGGGGATCTACTCTGCATTGCTGGAAAAGAGGCGGACATGGGGAACAAACTTTTCTAGAAGTTGTTCAAAATTCATGTAACCCTGGCTTTATTTCATTAGGTCAGAAAACAGGAAAAGATAAATTATACAGTTATATATCTGATTTTGGATTTGGTGAAAAGACTGGAATTGATTTGTTTGGCGAAGAGAATGGTATTTTATTTGATCTTGATCGTGTTGGTCCGGTAGAACTTGCTACCACTTCATTTGGTCAAGGGGTTTCTGTCACGCCTATTCAACAAGTTATGGCTGTTTCGGCAGCGGTTAATGGTGGATATCTCTATAAACCTTATTTAGCATCTAGTTGGCTTGACCCAATTACCGGAGAAAAAATAGAAGAAATAAAACCTGAGATGAAGAAACAAGTAATATCCAATCAAACTTCTGAAAAGATTCGGCATGCTCTTGAAAGTGTTGTTGCAAAAGGTACAGGTCGAGGAGCATATGTAGAAGGTTTCCGAGTTGGAGGTAAAACAGGTACCGCCCAAAAAGTAGGAAAGAATGGTAGATATATGGAGAATAACCATATTGTATCGTTTATTGGTGTTGCACCTTCAAATGATCCTGAAATCGTTGTTTATGTAGCGATTGATAATCCGAAAAATACCGTGCAATTTGGTGGAGTTGTAGCTGCGCCAATCGTAGGAAATGTAATTGAAGATAGTTTGCGTGCAATAGGGGTTGAACCAGCTAAAGAGGGCCTCGAAAAAGACTATCAATGGCCAGATCAACCACTTGTTGAAGTTCCTGATTTAATTGGAGCATCGAAAAGTGAATTGCATGAATATCAAGTTAATCTGTCAATTGAATCTTCTGGTACAGGTGATGTTGTGATTGATCAAGCGCCAAAGGCTGGAACGAAAATTGAGCAAGGTAGTAAAGTGCGTCTTTATTTCGGAAATAAAAAATAGATAGGATTAACCATGCTTACAGTTGATTTTTTTGGTACAATATATAAGAATTGAATAATGGAGAATTTCCTTTAAAGACTTAACTTAACTTGGCGAGTGCCAAGTTTTTCCTTGTAAAAAAACAAGTTGATTTTTAATCTGATATAAAGACTTTTAAAAGTTGAGGAGGAACACGGATGAAGCAATTAATAGACTTACTACATACTATTCCACAATATCAAGGGAACCAAGACATTCCTTCTCTAGAGATCAAAGGGATTACGATCGATTCTAGACAAGTAAAGCAAGGGTATTTGTTTTTTTGTATTCAAGGTTATACAGTAGATGGTCATGATTACGTAGAGCAAGCAATTGAAAATGGAGCGGTAGCGATCATTGCCCAGAGAGAGTTGTCTAATGACAGAGTACCTATTTTTTATGTGAAAGATACAATGAAAGCTCTTGGCTTCTTAGCTAACGCTTTTTATGATTCCCCAACACAGAAATTAGGACTTATTGGTGTTACTGGAACAAATGGGAAAACCTCTGTGACTAGTTTAATTGAAGAAATACTTCAGGCAGAGGATGAAATTACTGGATTAATTGGTACGATAGAAATGAGAATAGCTGGAGAATCCTTTCCTGTAGCCAATACAACACCAGAAGTATCTTTTCTTCAAAAAAGTTTTCATCAAATGGTACAATCAGGGGTCAGTACTGCAGTAATGGAAGTATCCTCACATGCATTAGAGTTAGGACGTGTGAATGGGTGCGATTTTGATGTTGCTGTATTTACTAACTTATCTCAAGACCATTTAGATTATCACGGATCAATGGATCAATATTTCCTTGCAAAGAGTCGCTTATTTCAACAGCTTGGAAATATATATGATAAAAACAACCCAAAATATGCTGTTATAAACGTAGACGATGCTTACAGCGAGCAATTCATACATGCCACAGTTCAGCCTGTTATTACTTATGGTGTAGATAGAGAAGCTGATGTGTGTGCAAAAGATATTTCACTTCACGCTGGTGGTAGTAATTTTGTACTGGAGACGTATAAAGGAAGTATAGGCATTTCAAGTAAGCTGATGGGGAAATTCAGTATATATAACATGCTTGCAGCAGCTACTGTTGCCCTAATAAAAGATATACCATTAACAACTATTAAAATGGTGTTAGAGCAGACTACCGGAGTAGCTGGTCGTTTTGAACCTGTTCAAGTTGGGCAACCATATGGTGTAGTAGTAGATTATGCACATACACCTGATTCACTTCAAAATGTTTTACAGACAATGAAAGAATTTTCAAAAGGAAAAACGTATGTTGTTGTAGGGTGTGGGGGAGATCGTGATAAAACAAAACGACCGTTGATGGCTAAAATAGCATGTGAGTTAACGGATCATGCTATTTTTACATCAGATAATCCTCGCTCAGAAGATCCACATGCGATCTTGAACGATATGACTACTGGTCTAGAAGCTAGCAATTATCAATTAGAAGTTGATCGAAAAAAAGCGATAGATAAAATCGTTGCATTAGCAAATGAAAATGATATGATATTAATTGCTGGTAAAGGTCATGAAGCTTACCAAATCATCGGTAACGAAACATTTTCATTCGATGATCGTGAAATTGCAAAACAAGCAATTAGTAATAACGAATAGAAAAATGAATGACAACGCACTGTTATTTTAAGTGTGTATGTTTATTTTTAAATGTAAGGAGTTAGGATTATTATGTTATTTCTAACAAATGAAATTAATGAGTTATTTCAGAATACAGCTGGTGATGTTTTAGGTAAGCTACCAATCTGTAAAGTAACGACAGATAGTAGGGTTTCAACTGATCGTAGTTTATTTGTCCCTTTAAAAGGTGACAAATTTAATGGCCATGAATTTATTGATCAAGCAATTAAGAATGGTGCAATTGCGGCAATATGGGATCAGAGTGAACCAATTCCGAGATATGTCCCAACAGATTTTCCGATGTTTTTTGTAGAAGATACACTGACTGCACTGCAACAATTGGCGGTTTATTATCGTAACAAAATTAATCCTATTGTTATTGGAGTGACAGGATCAAATGGTAAAACAACAACAAAAGATATCCTGTCTGCTGTTTTATCCAAACAGTTTAAAACACATCAAACAAAAGGAAATCTAAATAATCATATTGGATTACCATTGACTGTTTTAGATATGCCAACAAATACAGAAGTACTTGTTCTGGAAATGGGTATGAATCATTTTGGTGAAATACATGCATTATCACAAATTGCTACACCAAATTATGCAATAATTACTAATATCGGTGAGTCACACATAGAATATTTAAAAACAAGAGCAGGTATAGCACAAGCGAAGGCAGAAATTATAAGCGGATTAGATCAAAATGGCTGTATTTATGTTGATGGAGATGAACCATTACTTGAACCCCATATTAAAGAGCTGCACGCTAAAGCAATTGGTTTTGATTCGAATGAACAGTTTCAGATAACAGATGTGACTGTTACAAGTGAAGGATCGAGTTTCCAATTTAATAATCATGGCTATACGATTCCTTTGATGGGGAAACATCATGCTAAAAATGCTTCCTATGCTATTGAGCTTGCTAAAGATTTGGGTATGGAACATGAGCAAATTCAATTAGGTTTATCTACAATGGCAATGACGGGAATGCGTTTTGAATCTTTGCGAGGTTTACAAGGTTCTACCATAATTAACGATTCTTATAATGCTTCACCAACATCGATGAAGGCTGCTATTGAAGTCGTTCGTGAAATGAAAGGCTTTAATAAGAAAGTAGTAGTATTAGGTGACATGTTTGAGTTGGGTGAGCACGTAAAAAAATATCATCAACAAATTGCTTCATCTTTAACAGATGAAATTGATTTTGTTTTTACCATTGGGGAATATTCAAAAGAATTAAATAAAGCGTTGAGAAGTAGTAAACCCTATATAGAAGCAAAGCACTTTGAATCAAAGGAAGTATTGCTTGATGAATTGCGCACTTTATTAGATAATACTACTTTAGTTTTATTAAAGGCATCTCGAGGTATGAAATTAGAAGAAGTATGCGAAAGTATTGTGTTAAAGCAGTAAGGACGCACAGGGCGGTTTGTAATAGGTAGAGGAGGAGAATATCTTGAATGAATATATATTAATAATCACAATGAGTATCGCATTTTTAATTACCGTCCTCTTATCACCGATTTTTATTCCATTTTTACGAAAGTTAAAATTTGGTCAAAGTATTCGGGAAGAAGGACCACAATCACATATGATAAAAACAGGAACACCAACAATGGGTGGTGTAATGATTGTATTGAGTATTATTGTTACAACAATCATTATGACAACTAAGTTTGAGCAAGCGAGTTGGTTTAGATCTGAAACCTTTTTACTAATCTTTATATTATTTAGTTATGGTGTACTCGGGTTTTTGGATGATTTTATTAAAGTAGCATTAAAGAGAAACCTAGGACTTACTTCCAAACAGAAGATGTTCGGACAAGTGATTATTGCTATTATCTTTTTTGTTGTTTTGAAAATGAATGATTTTCCAACTTATTTAGGTATACCTGGAACGAATTTGCAGTTTGATCTAGGATGGGGTTATGGACTCTTAGTCGTATTCATGATTGTTGGAGCATCTAACGCTGTTAACTTAACAGATGGATTAGATGGGTTGTTAGCAGGAACTGCAGCAATAGCTTTTGGTGCCTTTGGTATTCTAGCATGGTATGGCGTAACGCAATTTGAAGTAACGATTTTTTCAATGGCTGTTGTTGGATCATTACTAGGATTTTTGGTGTTTAACGCACATCCTGCCAAAGTTTTTATGGGAGATACTGGATCGCTTGCCTTAGGAGCAGCGATAGCGGCAGTTGCTATCTTAACAAAATTAGAAATATTATTAATTATCGTTGGTGGTGTTTTCGTATTAGAAACATTGTCTGTAATTATTCAGGTGATCTCATTTAAAACAACAGGAAAACGTGTGTTTCGAATGAGTCCATTACACCACCATTATGAACTAAAAGGGTGGTCAGAATGGAGAGTAGTAACAACTTTCTGGTTAGTTGGGCTATTATTTGCCGCGCTTGGGATTTATATTGAGGTGTGGTTGACATGAATCAATTGAAACAGTTTCCTTACCACGATATATTAGTGTTAGGCTTAGCCAAAAGTGGGACTGCAGCTTGTGAAATTTTAACTCGGAATGGTTGCATAGTAAAAGCAAATGATCTCAATGCTAAATCAGATGACCCAGCAATTATTCAATTAAAGAAGCTTGGTGTAGAAGTAGTGACAGGTGAACATCCATTATCGTTATTAGAGGGAATCGATGTCATTGTTAAAAACCCGGGTATTCCATATGAAAATGAGTTAATTAAAGAAGCTTTAAATCAAAAAATCCCTGTAATTACTGAGATTGAACTCGTACAATATTTAACGAACAATCAAATTATTGGGATAACAGGATCAAACGGTAAAACAACAACAACGACCTTGATCAATGAAATGCTTACGAACAGTAATCAACCAAACAAAATTGCAGGGAACATCGGGAAAGTTGCCGCTGAAGTGGCTACTACATTGGAAGAGAATGAAACAATGGTTGTTGAACTATCCTCATTTCAATTAATGGGGACTGAAACATTTCACCCCAAAATCGCTGTTTTACTAAATTTGTTTGAAGCACACTTAGACTATCATCATACTTTTGAAAATTATCAGCATGCAAAAGCACAAATTTTTGCAAATCAAGACGAAAATGATTTCATTATTTATAATGCAGATGATGCTGATGTAAATGAAATGGTACAGACGGCTAAATCTATGAAAATACCTTTTAGTACAAAACAACAATTAACTAACGGTGCGTGGTGTGATGATACACACATTTATTTTAAAGATAAAAAAATTATAGAGCTATCAGAAATTGCATTAGTAGGAAAGCACAATTTAGAAAATATTCTTGCCTCTGTTGCAGCTTGTTTACTTGCTGGTGGAACGATTCAAGGTATAAAGGATGTACTTACTACTTTTACTGGAGTCAAACATCGATTACAGTTCATTAAAAATCACCATAATCGTTTATTTTACAATGATTCAAAAGCAACGAATATATTAGCAACAACTAAAGCAATTTCTGCCTTTAACCATCCAATTATTCTTTTAGCTGGAGGATTAGACCGTGGGAATGGTTTTGATGAGTTGGCTCCATATTTACAATCTGTTAAAGCGTTAATTGTTTTTGGTGAGACAGCTAAGAAACTTGAAGCGATAGGTAAACAAGTTGGAATAGAAACAATTATACATGTAGAAACAATGGAGCAGGCTGTAGCGAATGCATATGAACACTCTAAAGAACATGATGTGATTTTGTTATCACCTGCTTGTGCAAGCTGGGACCAATATCGAACATTTGAAGAAAGAGGAGACATGTTTATCAAAGCTGTGCATACATTATAGTAAGGCTTGTACTATTAAATAACTAGCCTTTATTTTCCATGTGCGTTAATGAACTGACATTAACGTAAAAAGAAATGGGGCAATAATGTGGGTCAACAAAAACATGCACAGCCAAAACCAGATTTAGTTTTAGTAGTTATTATTTTTGCTTTGCTTGTAATAGGAATCATGATGGTTTATAGTGCTTCAGCAATTTTAGCATCGTATAAATTTGATGATTCCTTTTACTTTGCCAAACGTCAGCTACTATTTGCTAGTATTGGAATTTTAGCGATGTTTATTGTATCAAAGGTTCCTTATCAAACATGGCGTTATTATGCAAAACCAATTCTAATTTGTTGCTTTATCCTCCTAATCGCAGTACTTATTCCTGGAATTGGGATGGTTAGGGGAGGTGCAAGGAGCTGGATTGGGATTGGTGCCTTTAGTATTCAGCCAGCCGAGTTTATGAAGCTAGGATTAATTATTTTCCTATCTACCTATTTAGCAGAGAAACAACGTTATATCCAGTCTTTAAAACAAGGATTTCTTCCACTAACATTATTAATCTTTACAAGTTTTGGATTAATAATGTTGCAACCTGATTTAGGAACTGGAGTTGTACTTGTTTTATCCTGTTTTATTTTGTTATTTGTTGCAGGTGCAAAAATCAACCATTTTGCTACACTAGGTTTGCTAGGTATGGTGGGCTTTGCTGGATTAATCATTTCTGCCCCTTATCGGATCAATCGAATCTTAGCTTTTTTAAACCCTTGGGAAGATCCACTGAATAATGGCTTTCAAATTATCCAATCGCTTTATGCTATTGGACCAGGCGGGCTATTAGGTATGGGGTTAGGTAATAGTTTACAAAAGTTTTTCTATTTACCTGAACCTCATAATGATTTTATTTTTGCTATTATTGCTGAGGAATTAGGTTTTATTGGTGGAAGTTTTTTAATCTTACTATTTTTTCTATTGTTATGGCGGGGAATACGTGTCGGATTAACTGCACCTGATAAATTTGGAATGCTACTCGGTTTAGGCATAACCTCAATGATTTGTCTTCAAGCAATGATCAATATAAGTGTGGTTATTGGCTTGATTCCTGTTACGGGAATCACCTTACCATTTCTAAGTTATGGAGGATCATCACTTACGTTAACATTAGCATCTGTAGGAATCTTAATTAACGTCAGTCGATTTTCTCACATTGAATAGATTTAAATTAGAAAAAGCATTTAATTTAAGGAAACAGTTCAGCTGTTTCCTTTTTTATGTAAAAAATTAATGATTAATATGATTATTTTGTAATTTAATTACATATCAGTTACACTAATAGAAGTCGGAGTCTATTTTTAGAAAAAAATCCACCTTTTGTCTCATATAATAGCGCAACGCACCGTAATAATTTGTGATATACTCTTACTGTAAAAGAATAAAAATGAATAAACATATTTTAATTTACTTAATTAGTTAAAGGAAGAATGAGGAGATGGCGGAAAAAAAAGTTGTTTCTATTGAAGAACGTATTCCTAAGTTGAAAGAAGCTAGAAAGAAGAAAACAAATAGGCGATTAATTTTTTATTTATCGCTATTTTTTATTTTAATATCGATTATCGTGTATTTACAATCTCCTCTTAGTCAAATAGATGAAATCAGTGTGAAAGGTAATGCTTACATAGATGATAGTGCGTTAATTGAATTAAGTGAACTAACAAATGACGTTAATTTTTGGGGGTTTTCTTCTTCTAATGTAGAAAAATTAATTTTAACGCACGATGAAATAAAAGAAGTTAATGTGGCAAGAGAATTTCCAAATAAGGTTGTAATTACAGTTAAGGAACTAGAAAAAGTTGCTTATTTAGAAAGAGAAACTCAATATATACCTCTTTTGGAAAGTGGTCAATTATTAGATGCTGTTTCACAAAAATCGTGGAATGGTGATGCCCCCTTACTTGTAAACTTTACAAAAGATAGTTTCACTGAAAAAATCGCAAAAGAGTTGAAGCTTTTACCCAGTACTGTTGCTTCTTTAATCTCAGAAATATATTGGATTCCTACTGATTCTAATGCTTACAAGGTATCTGTATATATGAATGATGGCTTTAAAGTTGAAACAAGTATTCGTAATTTTGCACAAAATATGAAAAGGTATCCTTCCATTGTGAATCAATTAGAAAAAGGACAAGAAGGCATTATAACGATTGGAGAGGGTGGGGCAGTATTTAACCCTCATGAAGTTGAGCCTGTAAATAAGGAGGATAAAAATGAAGCTACGAGGTAGACATGTTGTTTTGTCACTTGTGCTTTTTGTTTTTGGCTTTCTTGGTTCTTATAGTTTCCAAATTACAAAAGAACACGCTCAAATCGTACAAATGTCAGAACAAGAGTGGGAAAAGGATTTTTTTTATCGCCAGCAATTAATTCAAATGGAAGAAAAAAACAGAAAATTGCAAGAGAAAGTAGATAATTATAGAAAAGACATTAACCAATTAGAGCAAGCATTTGGTGATGACGAAGCTAAAATAAAAACACTTGTAAATGAGAAAAAGAAACTTCAAATGATTACAGGAGAACTACCAATTCAAGGGTCAGGAATAAAACTTTCCTTAAAAGATTCCGCATACATTCCATCTGAAGAAAATGTGAATCAATATATTGTGCACGACCGACATGTTCAACTTGTTATTAATGAATTATATAGTGCAGGTGCAAAAGCAATTGCAATAAACGGACAACGAATATACAAAGACAGCTTTGTTAATTGTGTCGGTCCAGTTATATCTGTAGATGGGAATCAATACCCTGCTCCATTTGAAATCGAAGCGATTGGTGATCCGGAATCACTACAAACTAGTTTAGAATTGACAAATGGTGTAGTAGATATTTTAGTGAATGATAATATTGAAGTGAAACTAGAAACAATGGAACGTGTGCAAATGGATGCTAAAATCAGTTAAGTTAGGTGATCGTATTGTCAGTGAAAAATAAAGTCATTGTATCCATTTTATCTATATTTATAGGTTTTGTATTAGCCATTCAATTCCAAACTTCAAATGGATCGAGTCAACGCGAAACAAGGGACACATGGCAAGTAAGAGCTAAATTACAAGATGAACAACAAAAACAACAATTGTTATACAAAAAGTTAGATAAATTGGAAGCAGTTTATGAAGAATATGCCAAACAATCTGAACAAGAACAAATGGATGTATTAAAAGAATCAATTATAGAATTGAAAAAAAAAGCCGGCCTATTAGAGAGGGATGGGGCTGGTGTAGTTATGACAATAGAAGGAATATTCATTGACTCCCCATATGCACAAGAGTATCCAACCATCTCTCCAGAATTACTAAATCGGCTAATTAATGAATTGAATGCATATGGCGCAACTGATATAGCTATAGAAAATGAACGGATTGTCAATACTTCTCCCATTCGATATGTAAATGGAAAGACATACGTCAACAATCATGCTTTACCAGATTTACCATTAAATATTTATATTCTAACTGAGAATCCACAAAGGTTAATTGATTACATGGAAGTAAGTCAATCAATGGATGAATTTTCTATTGAAGATATGTCTATGGAATTTACCTTAAAAGAAAAAATAACATTGCCTGCATATCAAGGGATAATTAATTTCGAAGCAGTAGAAGTGAATGAAGAAATAGGTGAAAAGTAATGTGGTTACCGGCAATATTTTTAATAATAGGTATATCTTTAGGTCTTCTAACTGATATTACAATTTCGGATCAGTATTCGAATTACTTATCTATTGCAATACTCGCAGCATTAGATACTTTATTCGGTGGAATCCGCGCACACCTAGATCGAACATTTGATCAGAAGATTTTTGTGTCAGGTTTCTTATTTAACATTGGTTTAGCTGTTTTATTAACCTTTATTGGTGTAAAATTAGGTATTGATCTGTATTTGGCTGCAGTATTTGCTTTTGGAGTAAGACTGTTTCAGAACATTGCAATTATTCGTAGACGCTTAATTCTACAAAAAAATACAGAAAAACAAGATAATTAACGTTTTTTTGACAGGAAAATGTTCGCTAAATGTAGAATAATGTAGTAAAGTTTAAATGTAGATCTAAAATGCTTTTCTTTTTAATGCTCTTTAGGAAGAAAAGAAATATTTATAGGAGTATATTCTGGGTTTATATTGTTTTAATTATAATTTATAATAGAACTAATCTACTAATTTTCCGAAAACATGTTAAAATGATAGTTACATATATTAACAAAGGTTTAGTGACTATTCAAAAAATAAAATTAATCTATAATTTGTAACCTTAACGTAGGAGGTGCCTTTCTTGTGAACAACAATGAAATATTAGTCAGCTTGGATATAGGTACATCAAAAATTAAAGTAATTATTGGTGAAGTATTAAAGGATTCCTTGAATATTATTGGAGTAGGAACTGCGAATTCTAATGGAATGAAAAAAGGTGCCATCGTAGATATTGACCAAACTGTGCAATCTATTAAGAATGCCGTGGAACAAGCGGAAAGAATGGTAGATATGCAAATTGACCGGGTAATTGTTGGTGTCAATGGAAATCACGTTCAGCTTCAGCCATGTCACGGTGTAGTGGCTGTTTCAAGTGAGAACCGTGAAATTGGAAATGAAGATGTGACAAGAGTAATAGATGCAGCACAAGTGATTTCTATTCCACCAGAAAGAGAGATTATTGATGTTGTACCAAAACAATTTATTGTCGATGGATTAGATGAAATATCAGATCCTAGAGGGATGATTGGTGTTCGATTAGAGATGGAAGGAACGATTATTACTTGTTCCAGAACAATGTTACATAACGTATTGAAATGTGTTGAAAGAGCTGGTTTAGAAGTTATCGACATATGTCTTCAATCACTAGCATCAGGTTCTATTGCCTTATCAAAAGATGAAAAAAATCTAGGAGTAGCTTTAATTGATGTTGGTGGAGGAAATACTACGGTAGCAGTTTTTGAAGATGATCATTTGACTGCCACTAGTGTTGTTCCATTAGGTGGAGATAACATCACAAAGGATATTTCTATTGGATTAAGAACTACTTCAGAAGATGCTGAGGAAATTAAAATTAAGCATGGACACGCTTTTTATGATCAAGCGCTTGAAGAAGAAACTTTTGAAACTTCCATTATTGGCAGCGATCAAAAGCAAATATTTAATCAATTGGATATTTCTGATATGATTGAAGCTAGGTTAGAGGAAATTTATACTTATGCAGCTAAAGAATTAAGACGAATGGGTTATTCTGAACTACCTGGTGGCTTTGTTTTAACTGGAGGTTGCATGAGAATGCCAGGTGCTTTAGAATTGGCTCAAGACTTATTTCATGCCAATGTACGCATTGCAATTCCTGACTATATAGGTGTGAGAGAATCACAATTTACTGCTGGAGTCGGGATATTAAAGTTTTCTAATTACAATGCAAAAATTCAAGGAAAGCATTTAACTGGTGCTGTTTCCTACTCTGATTATGCAGAAAAGAAGCCTGCTAAACAAAAAAGAATGGTGAAAAAAGAAGAAAGCAAACAACCAGCGAAGAAAAAAGATTCTGGTATTTCTAATTTATTTAAATACTTTTTTGATTAAATGTAAAAAAAAGATGTTCAAGCTTTTTATACATAATAGTTTGAATGGAACATCCCTCAAAAAGATAACTAAACATCAAGAAAACTAGTAAACTTGCAGATTAGGAGGAACAAACATGTTAGAGTTTGATACGGAAATGGATCAACTTGCAAAAATAAAAGTAATAGGTGTTGGCGGTGGAGGAAATAATGCCGTGAATCGTATGATCGAACATGGTGTACAAGGTGTTGAATTTATTGCAGTCAATACTGATTCACAAGCATTAAATTTATCTAAAGCTGAAGTAAAAATTCAATTAGGAACTAAATTAACTCGTGGGTTAGGTGCAGGTGCAAACCCGGAGGTAGGAAGAAAAGCAGCAGAAGAAAGTAAAGAACAAATTGAAGAAGTACTACAAGGTGCTGATATGATTTTTGTTACTGCTGGAATGGGTGGTGGAACTGGAACTGGTGCTGCGCCTGTTATTGCACAAATTGCGAAAGAATTAGGCGCCTTAACAGTGGGTGTTGTTACACGACCGTTTACTTTTGAAGGAAGAAAACGTTCTACTCAAGCTATTACAGGAATAGATGGATTGAAATCTAGTGTAGACACACTGATTGTTATTCCAAATGATAGATTATTGGAAATTATCGACAAAAATACACCGATGTTAGAAGCTTTCCGTGAAGCTGACAATGTTTTACGTCAAGGTGTTCAAGGTATATCTGATTTGATAGCTACACCAGGTTTGATTAACGTGGACTTTGCTGATGTTAAAACAATTATGTCAGATAAAGGATCTGCATTAATGGGAATTGGCGTGGCTACTGGAGAAAGTAGAGCTTCTGAAGCGGCCAAAAAGGCAATTTCATCTCCATTATTAGAAACATCTATTGATGGTGCGCATGGTGTGCTTATGAACATAACGGGTGGTGCAAACCTTAGCTTATATGAAGTGCAAGAAGCTGCAGATATTGTAACATCAGCTGCTGACCAAGAAGTGAATGTTATCTTCGGTTCAGTAATTAACGAAAACTTAAAAGAAGAAATAGTCGTTACTGTTATCGCAACCGGATTTGATGAATCTCAAATTGATAACGGCCAACCTAAAAAACGACCAGTTGCACATAAAAATATGGCTTCCAGTGAAAAAAGACGAGAAGTGGTATCACAGGAGCCACAGGAACAACAACGCTCTAGAGAAGAAGAGGATACATTAGATATTCCGACCTTCTTACGTAATAGAAATCGTCGTAGATAAAAATTCAATATTTTCAATGAAAAAGGTTTTGATTAGCTAGTAATAGTTAATCAAAACCTTTTTTGTTGTGTGAAAAATGAAATTATCATTTTAAAGTTTTATTGAAACATTTTTATAAGCATCACTTTTGACAATTTAACAGTTAATTTCTAAAAATATGCTACTATTAGCAGTCAAAATTTGACAGACATTGAAATTTATTTTCGCTATACTAATCACAGTGAACAGGTAAGTGAGGGGGGAACAAATAATTATCTATTTAGACGCCGTTTGGATACTCAATATTTTTTTGGATTGGATGATTCTATTATTAACTAAACACATGGGAAAAGTTAGTGCAAAAAGCTGGGCGATCTTTTTGGCTGCAATCATTGCTTCATTGTTTGTACCTTTGACCATTTTTTATCCTAATTCTATTTTACTTCATCCAATTGGAAAGCTATCTATCTCAATATTAGTTATAATTATTGGTTTCGGTCTGAAGCATCCCAAAACTTTATTGCGACTGTTACTTACGTTTTATTTTGTGACTTTTGCATTAGGAGGATCATTAACTGCGATTCATTTTTTTTTATCAAGTCCAGTTCAATTTGGACCAACAGGTATCGTTACATGGAGCAGTGGTTTAGGGGATCCAATCAGTTGGATGTTTGTTGTTGTTGGTTTTCCGGTAGTATGGATGTTTACTAAAAATCGTCTGGACAAGCACACAATAACTCAGTTTGATGCAGAACAAATTATGCATGTTACCTTTCACTATAACAATGTTGCTATTACTACTACGGGGTATGTTGATAGTGGAAATCAATTAATAGATCCATTAACAAAAAAGCATATTGTGGTTTGTGATTATAGTATAGCGAAGCAGCTTTTTACTTATGAACAAATAAAACAAATGAAAAAAGCGATGGAAGGCTATCATTTTGAACAATTGGAAGGCTATTTTTCGAATCCTATAGATATTGTTCCTTACCATGATATCTCAGGACAACCGCAATTTATGCTTGCAATCAAACCTGAGAAATTCACTATATATCTCAAAAAACAAAAAATATTGGTTTCGAATGTGAGCATTGGGATCCAATTTAATCAATTAGCTGAAGATGGAAGCTATCATTGTTTGCTTCATCCAGCATTGTTTAATCAAACTACATTAAAACTAGCTTAAGGAGGAAGAGAGAATGATTAAAAAATGGCTAATTGCGGTCAAATTACGTTGGTACAAAATTCGGATGAAGTTAGGAATAAAACCAAAAGCAATTTATTATATTGGTGGGAGTGAAGCATTACCTCCTCCGTTGTCTAAAGAAGAAGAACAAGTATTATTAAGAAAATTGCCTGATGGTGATAAAGCAGCAAGAGCTATGTTAATCGAACGGAATTTACGTTTAGTTGTATACATAGCAAGAAAATTTGAAAATACAGGAATAAATATAGAGGATTTAATAAGTATTGGAACAATTGGTTTAATAAAAGCAGTAAATACATTTAATCTTGAAAAAAAAATCAAATTAGCTACTTACGCATCTAGGTGTATAGAAAACGAAATTTTAATGTATTTAAGAAAAAATAATAAATTGAAATCAGAAGTATCTTTTGATGAACCATTGAATATAGATTGGGATGGAAATGAGCTATTACTATCCGATATTCTGGGGACAGATGAAGATATAACGATTAAAGAATTAGATGCAGATGTAGATAAAGAATTATTACAGAATGCTTTAGAACAATTGAATGAACGTGAAAAACAAATAATGGAACTTCGCTTCGGATTAATAGGAAGCGAAGAAAAAACACAAAAGGATGTTGCTGATATGCTTGGTATATCTCAATCCTATATTTCACGATTAGAGAAAAAAATTATACGTAGACTTCAAAAAGAATTTAATAAAATGGTGTAAAGCTTACTACTGTAGTTGTCACCAGTTTTTAAAATTAAACAAGAATTTTTTTCCTGCATAAAACATCTTCCTAGTGGTGATACTGTTCCATGAACAGCATCTCCAAACGGGAGGATAAATCATGACAAAACACAAGGTTGAAATTTGCGGTGTTGACACATCTACTTTACCAGTACTTAAAAATGAGGAAATGCGGAAGTTGTTTAAGGAATTACAAAGTGGTGATTTAAGTGCGCGTGAGGAATTAGTTAATGGAAATCTAAGATTGGTGTTGAGTATTATCCAAAGGTTTCAGAATCGTGGAGAGTATGGCGATGATCTATTTCAAGTAGGTTGCATTGGTTTAATGAAATCAATTGATAATTTTGATTTGGGTCAAAACGTCCGGTTTTCCACGTATGCTGTACCAATGATTATTGGTGAAATTCGTCGCTACTTAAGGGACAATAATCCAATACGTGTATCTAGATCATTAAGAGATACGGCATATAAAGCTCTGCAAGTTAAAGAAAAATTGATGAGTAAAACTTTAAAGGAACCAACAGCAATGGAGATTGCTAAAGAGATGGATGTCCCCCATGCAGATATTGTTTTTGCAATGGATGCCATTCAAGACCCAGTATCATTGTTTGAACCGATTTATAATGATGGTGGTGACCCGATCTTTGTAATGGATCAAATCAGCGATGATAAGGATAAAGAATCTAATTGGTTGGACCAAATATCATTAAAAGAGGGAATGCATCGACTTAATGAACGAGAAAAAATGATTTTGACAAAGCGTTTTTTTCAAGGAAAAACACAGATGGAGGTTGCTGAAGAGATCGGTATCTCACAAGCGCAAGTTTCTAGATTAGAAAAGGCGGCAATGCAAGAAATGAATAAAGAAATGTTTGAATAATAAATTATTCGTTATCTTTGTAAATATAAAATAAAATGAAACAGATACATCTTTTTAATTGAAGGGTGTATCTGTTTTTCTTTTTAAGTAAATTTATTAAATAAGATAAATTCAAACAAAGCATTGCATATAATCACAATAACAGGATGGAGGGGTGAATATGGTTACTTTAACGAATATGCAATTAAAAGAAATCATTCTGGTGGAAAGCGGTGAGAAGATTGGAATGATTGTGGATTTAGAGATTGATCATAGTAAAGGGAAAATCACACATCTAATTGTAGGTGCTAAGAACAAAGTCATACCATTATTCGGAAAACAAGAAGAAATCACGATTCCATGGGCTGATATCGTAACAGTTGGTTCTGATGTTATTTTAATTAGAAGTGATAAACGCAAATTGATTTAAAAATGTAAAAACTGAGCATTTCACACATAATTCGATTTTTATAAGAAATTCACTCGAATGTATGATAAAATAGTTAAAAATACAAAGGGAGAAAATAATTTGGAACCATTTATTCAAGTTCATTCATCTTTTGTTGAATTAAACACATGGCAAAAGGCTGATTCACAGTTAGTTGTTGGGTTTTCTACACGGCATGGAGGTGTTAGTAAAGCCCCTTTTGATACATTTAATTTAGGCTTACATGTAAATGATAATCAGCAAGATGTTGTAACAAATAAAAATAAATTAAGTCAATTAATAGATTATCCCCTTGATCACTGGGTAATGGCTGAACAAACACATGGTACAAATATTCATCTCGTTACAGCTGCCGATAAAGGAAAAGGGGCATTTCAATACGAAACATCAATTCAAGATACGGATGGTTTAATTACAAAAGAAAAAAACATTTTACTAACAGCTATGTTTGCTGATTGTGTCCCTCTGTATTTTTGGGACCAAAAAACAGGTTGGATTGGTATTGCACATGCAGGATGGAAAGGCACGGTTAAACAAATAGCGGGTAAAATGGTTCAAGCGTTAAAAGATAATGGTGCAAATGTAGATTCGCTCTATGTTGGTATTGGACCTTCGATCTCACAGGGGAATTATGAAATAAACGATTTTGTTTTTAATCATATTCCGATTGAATTTCGTGAGCAAGTAACAGAAAAGGTAAGTGATAAGAATTATTTATTAAATCTTTCATCACTAAATTATTATATATTGGTCAAACATGGTATTCATCTAGAAAATATATATCAAACCAATTTCTGCACATATAGTAATCCTTTATTTTTTTCTCATCGCTATGAGAATGGACAAACAGGTAGAATGTTAGGGTATATAGGTAAGAGATGAAATTGAACGAACAGAAGGAGTAGTGTTAATTGAAAGTGCAAGCTAACTTAAAAGAAATACAGAAAAATATAAGTGAAGCATGTGCGAAAGCAGGTAGAGATCCGAAAGAAGTAACTATAATCGGTGTAACTAAATATGTCAGTGTAGAACGTGCGGATGAAGCAGTCGAAGCTGGTGTCAACCACTTAGGTGAGAATCGAATCGAAGGATTAAAAGAAAAATCTAATGAATTATCATCAAAAGATGTTATTTGGCATTTTATCGGTTCTTTACAATCAAAGAAAGTGAAACATGTTGTCAACGAGTTTGATTTTCTTCATTCGCTTGATAGATTATCTTTAGCTAAAGAAATAAATAAACGGGCTGAGCAACCAGTTTCATGCTTCATACAAGTAAACACAAGTGGAGAAGCATCAAAGCATGGACTAGCTCCTACTGAAGTAATTGACTTCGTTCAGAAGTTACAGGAATATCCTCAGATACAAATCATCGGCTTGATGACAATGGCTCCTTTAACTGATGATGAAGCAGCCTTACGAGATACATTTCGTCAATTACGCTTATTGCGAGATAATGTGCAAGATTTGAAGCTTAGTTATGCTCCTTGCTCAGAACTATCCATGGGGATGAGTAACGATTACGGTATTGCTATTGAAGAAGGTGCAACATACATTCGAATTGGTTCAAATCTTGTTGGATAAAGAGGTGAAAAAATGAGCATTAAAAACAAGTTAAAAACATTATTTTCTGTCGAAGATGAATATGAATACGAATATGTAGAGGAAGAACAAGGAGACACAGAAAGTCTGACTCGCAGTGAAAAACGTCAACCGCAAAACGTGGTAAGTCTAAAGTCGGTGAAATCAACTGCAAAAGTAGTGCTTTGTGAGCCTAGGTCTTATGACGAAACACAAGAAATTGCTGATCATATTGTTAATCGACGCTCTGTCGTAATCAATTTACAACGAGTAGATTACCAGCAAGCAAAACGAATTGTTGATTTTTTAGGTGGGACAGTATATGCTGTTTCAGGAGAAATGCAAAAATTAGGTCCACATACATTTTTATGTGCACCAGATAATGTAGATGTATCAGGAAGTATTACACAGTTAGTTAGTGAAGAAGAAGACTTTGAACAAGGGTGGTAAGTTTTATGGGTTTATATGGAATTATTATGAGTTTAATTGACTTATATAGTATGGCATTGGTCATCTATATACTTATGTCATGGTTTCCTGGAGCAAGAGAATCGTCCATTGGGGAGTTTTTAGCCAAGATTTGTGAACCTTATTTGGAGCCGTTTCGTAAAATAATCCCTCCAATTGGAATGCTTGATATTTCACCTATTGTAGCTATTTTAGTATTGACCTATCTTATTCCAAATGGTATTAGAGTACTGTTTAGCTGGTTTATTTGGTAAAAGTAAGAGGTTTATTTAACGAAAAGTAGTGTGGTGAGCAAATGGATATATACCAGCATTTTAGAAAAGATGAGCAACCATTTATTGATCAAGTGTTAACTTGGAAAGAGCAAGTGGAAATTCAGCATCGTACTAAACACAGTGATTTTTTAGATCCGCGTGAGCAACAAATCTTTAAAAGCTTAATCGGAAATGATGAACAATTTAACATTAAGTTTTTTGGTGGAGCTGAACAAACAGAAAGACAACAAGCGATCTTAGCTCCTTTTTATCATACCATTGATCGTTCTGATTTTCCGATTACATTGTTGCAAGCGAGTTATCCAAAAAAATTTGTTGCAATACAACATCGTGATGTATTAGGTGCATTCCTTTCACAAGGATTGATCAGACGTAAATTAGGAGATATTGTAATTGATGACCACCATATTCAAATCGCAGTATCTGAGGATATAGCTTCTTTTGTTGAAATGAATGTTAATTCAATAAAGAAAGCATCGATACAATGGAATAAGGTGCCGCTTGATAAAGCCATAGAGAGTAAAGAACAATGGCATGCACGACAGGCTACTGTGAGCAGTTTGCGATTAGATGTATTGATGAAAGAAATATACCGTGTTTCTAGGCAAACTGCATCAGAAGCGATAGCAAAAGGTCTTATTAAGGTTAATTTTAAAAAAGTAGAAAATCCTGCTTTTCTTGTTGAATCGGGTGATATCTTTTCTTTTAGAGGAAAAGGTCGGAGTAAATTAGTGGAAGTATTAGGTCAATCCAAAAAAGATAAATGGATTATTAAATATTATATTTTAGCTTAATGAGGCAGGAATTTCTCTATAAATGTCGAAATATATCTACAATGACAAGAAAAAATTTAAACAACACTTCATAAGGAGGTGGCCATTGTGCCATTAACACCATTGGATATTCATAATAAAGAGTTTACACGTGGATTTAGAGGCTATGACGAAGATGAAGTTAACGAATTTTTAGATCAGGTAATTAAAGATTACGAAATTGTTATGCGTGAGAAGAAAGAATTAAAACAACAAGTAGATGACATGAAAGACAGGTTAGGTCATTTTTCAAATATCGAGGAAACATTAAATAAATCGATCTTAATTGCCCAAGAAACTGCTGAAGAAGTAAAAGGAAATGCTACAAAAGAATCTAAATTAATTATTAAAGAGGCTGAAAAAAATGCTGATCGAATTATTAATGAAGCATTACAAAAGTCTCGTCGAATTGCAATTGAAGTTGAAGAACTCAAGAAACAAGCAAAAGTATTCCGTACGCGTTTAAAAATGCTTGTTGAAGCTCAATTAGAGTTAATTGAGAACGATGATTGGGATGGATTACTTGATACAGCAATGGACGATGCGTATCCAGAGCAAGAAGAATCAGAAGCAAATAATTATTAGTCCTTGACGTTTTAAGTATTTTTACATATAATTCATTCACATAAGGTGAAAATAGAATTCATAATTGAAATAGCAATGATAGGGAGAGTAAAATAAGAAACACTGTTGAAGCGAGTTAGGAAATGGTGAAAGCCTAATACAGTCTCTTATTTGAAGATCACCCTTTAGCTTCTCGTTTGAAAGAAGAGTAAAATGAGACGTCCACATCACGTTACGATGCCGAGTGGATGAAGATATAGTTAGTTATCTTCATTTATGAAGGGTGGTACCACGAGTCTTCTCGTCCCTTGCTGGGATGCAGAGGACTCTTTTTGTTTGTAAAACTAACAATCAATTTGAATAAACAAACTATACAAAAGTAAAATAGGAGGAAATCAAATGGATTACAAAGATACGTTATTAATGCCACAAACGGCATTTCCCATGAGAGGGAATTTGCCGAATAAAGAGCCAAAAATGCAAGAAGAATGGGAAGAGAGCAATTTATACCAACAAATACAAAAACGTACAGAAGGAAGACCTTTATTTGTCTTACATGACGGACCACCGTATGCGAATGGTGACATCCACATGGGGCACGCTCTAAATAAAGTTTTAAAAGACTTTATCGTTAAATATAAATCAATGAGTGGTTTTCATGCACCGTATGTACCAGGATGGGATACACATGGATTACCAATTGAGCAAGCTTTAGCGAAGAAAAAAGTAAATCGCAAAAAAATGACTACAGCAGAATTTAGAACTAAATGTGAAGAGTATGCGTTGAAACAAGTAGATAATCAGCGAACACAATTTAAACAACTAGGTGTGCGTGGCGATTGGGATCATCCGTACATTACCTTAAATAAAGAATATGAAGCAGCACAAATTGAAGTGTTTGGTGAAATGGCTAAAAAAGGATACATTTATAAAGGGTTAAAACCTGTTTACTGGTCACCTTCATCTGAATCAGCGCTTGCAGAAGCTGAGATTGAATATCAAGATAAGCGTTCTGCTTCTATTTATGTAGCGTTTGATGTAAAAGAACCTGGTACATTACTGGACGGTGATGAGAAGTTCATTATTTGGACGACGACACCATGGACAATACCAGCAAACTTAGCAATTGCGCTTCATCCTGAGCTTTCCTACGCAGTGGTAAAAGTAGCTGATCAGAAGTATATTGTTGCAGAAGATATGATTGATCAGATTGCGGAAGTGTTAACTTGGGAAAATCCTGAAACGGTAAAAACGTTTAAAGGTAAAGATGCAGAGAAGTTAGTCGCTAAGCATCCATTGTATGATCGTGATTCTCTTGTTATTTTAGGTGATCATGTAACAACAGAAAGTGGTACCGGTCTGGTTCATACTGCACCAGGACACGGGGAAGATGACTTTAATATCGCTAAGCAATACGGGTTAGATGTGTTATGTCCAGTAGATGAAAAAGGTGTATTTACGGATGAAGCACCAGGATTTGAAGGCTTGTTTTATGATTCAGCAAATAAAGAGATTACTCAAAAGCTTGAAGAGTTAGGTGCATTACTACACCTTAACTTCATTACACACTCTTATCCACATGATTGGCGCACAAAAAAACCAACTATTTTCCGCGCGACAAATCAGTGGTTCGCATCAATTAAAGACTTTAGAGAAGATATTTTAGCTGAAATTAACCGAATTAACTGGTTGCCAAAGTGGGGCGAAACACGCCTGTATAATATGGTTCGTGATCGAGCAGATTGGTGTATTTCTCGTCAACGTACATGGGGTGTGCCTATTCCAGTATTCTATGGCGAAGACAGAACACCAATCATTACAGATGAGACAATTCAACATGTTTCTAAATTATTTAGAGAGCATGGTTCTAATATTTGGTTTGAATGGGATGCAAAAGATTTATTGCCAGAAGGTTTCACATCAGAGCATAGTCCTAATGGCACATTCACAAAAGAAATGGATATTATGGATGTATGGTTTGATTCTGGTTCCTCGCATCAAGGTGTACTAGAAGAAAGACCAGAATTACGTCGTCCTGCAGATGTTTATTTAGAAGGGTCTGATCAATACCGTGGTTGGTTTAATTCATCTATTTCAACTGCAGTTGCAGTGACAGGAAAATCGCCATATGAAACAGTAATCAGTCATGGATTTGCTTTAGATGGTAAAGGTCGTAAAATGAGTAAATCTGTCGGTAATGTAGTTGTACCGTCTAAGATTATGAAGCAATATGGTGCAGATATTCTTCGTCTATGGGTTGCATCTGTAGACTATCAAGCAGATGTACGAATTTCTGATGAGATAATCAAGCAGACTTCGGAAGGGTATCGTAAAATCCGAAACACATTCCGCTTCTTACTTGGTAACTTAGCAGATTTTGATCCTAAGAAACATGTGGTAGAGGATGATCAGTTGCAAGAAGTAGATCGATATATGCTACTTCGATTACAACAATTAATTAAAAAAGTTACAAAAGCTTATGATGCGTATGATTTCTCTACTGTTTATCATTCTATTCATCATTTTTGTTCCATTGAGTTAAGTGCATTCTATTTAGATTTTGCGAAAGATGTATTGTACATTGAAGCTCAAGACAGTGATAGACGTCGAAGCATTCAAACGGTTTATTATGAAATAATCCACAGCTTGGTGAAATTACTTACACCAATTCTTACGCATACTGCTGAAGAAACATGGGAGTTTATTCCTGGTGTAGAAGAAGAAAAAGCGCAGTTAACGGATATGCCTGTTGCTCGTGATATTGCTAATCAAGTAGAACTACAAAAAAAATGGGATCTATTTATGAATGTGCGTGATGACGTGTTAAAAGCATTAGAAGAAGCACGTGTTGAAAAGATTATCGGAAAATCTTTAGAAGCAAAATTAAAGATTGTAGCTAAAGATCAACAAACAAAAGATCTTTTAGAAAATATCGAGCATTTGCACCAATTATTTATTGTTTCTGAAGTGGAGTTAACTTCTGAATTAACTGACGGAACAGATTATGAATTAGTTACCGTTAAGGTTGAGAAGCATGAAGGTGAAAAATGTGAGCGTTGTTGGGTAGCTGCTGATTCTGTTGGAGAAGTTGCTGAACATCCGGGGTTATGTGTTCGTTGTGCATCGATTGTTAAAGAACACTATCAAGATTAATTGTCAGCAACAGACCTTGCTTGAGAACTTAAACAAAATTAATAAGCTTTAAAAAAGATATGAAAGAAAGATACGAACTTATATTAATGTTGTGGAAATACACTCCATTTCCGCAACCACGTTCTCAATTAACTCCGTAAAGTAAAGAGCACTTTACGGAGTGGAACTTCAGTTCTCGCTGTTCCTGCCGAAGTGTTGTGTGTTTCCACAGCAAATATATTAGTTCAAACAAGTAGACGAACTTTAATTCTCTTCAGAATAAAAGTTCGTCTTTTGTCTATTATATATTTGCTTTACCTTAAGCTATCTTTTTAGGTTGCTTGTGCATCTCTTCTGGCTTTTAAATCATTCATAATGTACTTCATAATGATAAATCCAGTTAAGCCACAAAGCATAATTAAGATAGACATCGTCTCCTTAGAGAAAATCCCACCAAGTGTAACAAAAAAGGAACTAATCATCATGGAACCGTTAAAAACTAAACCGTATACAGCCATATAAGAACTTCGCTTATCATCTGTAGGTATACTTGCAAGGAAATCAGACTGGATTGGCACACGCATCAATTCTCCAACGGTAGCGAGTATCATAAATCCAAATAATACCCAAACATTATCAAAAAAGCTTATACCAACATATCCCATTGTGAAAATGGCAATAGACCATAAGAAGGTGTTCCCTTCATTAAAACGAGATACAAGTTTTGTAATGAATACAGTTAAAACAACAACGATAATTGTATTTTCAGATTTTAAGAAACCTACCATTTCAACGCCTGATACTCCAAAACCAAATATCTCTTGTACTGGCATGTCATTGTCTAATCGAATAGCAATATAATTTTCAAGTTGATTTTCAATGGATTGAATGAGCAGGCCAGCAAATACAAATAGAATAAAAAGCTTATCTCCTGCGACATTTTTATAGCTATGAAACATTTGTTTTAACACGTTTTTATTGTCGATTGTGACTGATTTATCCATCGTTTCAGAAATGAAAAAGATAATCAGTATGTTAGAAGCAACACTTGTCATGGTCATAGTTAATAACAGTTCAAATAAATAATCATTAAAAGTTAATGCTCCTAGTATTCCACCGACCGCAAATGCAAGATTAAAACTCCAATATAATAAGGCATACACACCTTTTCTTTCATTTGGTTTAGTAATATCAATAATCATAGCATCGGCTGCAGGCCCATCTAATCCAAAAGAAGCGGTAATTAAAATTGCCATAACAAATGTGATTTCAGGAGAGAGCCAAATAGCAGAGTTGGCAAATGTCATGATCGCAAAAGCAACCATACGAATAATACCAGCTATAACCATCAACTTTTTTCGCCCAATTAAATCAGAATAATATCCACCATATAACCCTACAACTAAACTGATTAGTACATTAACAATCAGAAGAATCCCAGTAATGGTAGCTCCAAAATAGTTTGCAAAATAAATAGCGATAAAAGGAAATATTGCACCTGCAACCATATCTGTTAGAAAGATTTGACCGATTCTAATTTTTATATTTCTATGATAATTCCGAAAAACATTCATATTTTCTCCCCTTTTACTTTCACACCCCAAAGCGCACGAATGAACTAAAACTGATTATTAGCATAGCTCATTAGCATGAATAGTCAAACAGTCTCAAGGCTGATATTTTATCATTCTTAATAATATAGCAAATATTTTAATATAAAAATATATAATGTAATGAAATTTTATTAATCATTGTTCGCTTGTAGAATGGATTGAAGGTCTACTTTATGGTAAAATGCATAAGAGTAAATTTAATCAAGAGACGGGGGAGCCAGATGCGTTATTACATCATCGCATTTATTATCATTATGATTGACCAACTCACAAAGTGGTGGGTGGTTGCTAATATGGAGTTAAGAGAAAGTATTACAATTATAGAAAACTTCTTTTATATTACATCACATCGAAACACTGGTGCTGCTTGGGGGATTCTTGCAGGACAAATGGGTTTTTTCTATATTATTACTACTATTGTTGTTATTGTAATAGTATATTATATCCAAAAGTATGCTAAAGATAGTTTATTAACCGGGATATCCCTTGCTCTCATTTTGGGTGGAGCGATTGGTAACTTTATTGATCGTCTTTTCCGTAAAGAGGTAGTGGACTTCTTTGATGTTTATATTGGCAGTTATGATTATCCAATCTTTAATATTGCGGACTCATCATTAGTTATTGGAGTAATATTGGTTTTTATTGCTACATTTATTGACGAAAAAAAGAAGGGGAATAAACGCGCATGATATCAGATGAATATATAGTTAAACAGGAAGAGCAAGGCATGCGAATTGATAAAGTACTGTCTAGTGTTCTACCTAATACGTCTAGATCGCAAATTCAGACGTGGATTAAAGAGGGTTACTGCCTAGTAAATCAAAATCAAGTAAAAAGTAATTATAAATGTGTTGCAGAGGATGTTATCTCTTGGGAAATACCGGAGCCGGAACCTCTTCACATCAAACCTGAGAATATTCCGTTAGAGGTCGTGTTTGAAGATGAGGATGTACTTGTTGTAAATAAACCAAGAGGAATGGTCGTTCATCCATCAGCTGGTCATCCAAATGGTACGTTAGTGAATGCATTGATGTATCATTGTAAAGATTTATCTGGAATTAATGGAGTGATTCGACCAGGTATCGTTCATCGTATTGATCGTGATACTAGTGGGTTATTGATGGTAGCAAAGAATGATATGGCACACCAACGATTGGCAGAGCAATTGCAAGCTAAAACAGTAAAACGTTCTTATGAAGCCATTGTTCATGGTTCTGTTCCACATGAATACGGTACGATCGAAGCGCCAATTGGACGAGATACTAAAGATCGCCAGAAGATGGCTGTTGTGACAGGAGGAAGAGAGGCTGTCACACATTTTGAAGTAATAAATCGTATAAATGATCGATTTTCACATGTGAAATGCGTATTAGAGACGGGCAGAACACATCAAATTCGTGTGCATATGAAATATATTGGCTTTCCATTAGTGGGAGATCCGAAATATGGCCCTAGAAAAACGTTAAAAATCGATGGACAAGCATTACACGCTAAAGAGATAGGGTTTGAACATCCTCGAACAAACGAGTGGATGCATTTCCAAGTAGAACCACCTACTATCTTTTTAGACACATTAGAAAAAGTGAAAGAAATATATTGACAAAACAAACAACTAATGAAATAATCAATAGTAATCAAATGACCTTTAACAACAGTCCCGTGAGGCTGAGAAGGAAACGGTAACTATTACGATGGTATACGTATGTTAAAATCCTTTTCTTCTCACTGGAGAAAAGGATTTTTTTTGCTGTTATAACTTAAAGGTTTATCATTTTAAAAAGGAGCGATAGTGTAATGAAACAAAAAGCAATACTACTAGACCAAGCAGCTATTAACCGTGCGCTTACACGAATCGCACACGAAATCTTAGAACGAAATAAAGGTGTAGACAACCTCATGCTTGTTGGAATTAAAACAAGAGGTGCTCCGTTAGCTAAGCGGCTACAAGAAAAAATAAATTCGATTGAAAGTGTAGATGTACCAATAGGAGAAATTGATATTACATTGTATCGTGATGACTTAAGTCATGCTGTTGAAAATGACGAGCCAGAACTACATCATACAGATTTTCAAACGAAAATTGCTGGTAAAAAAGTCATTCTTGTTGATGATGTATTATACACTGGAAGAACGGTTCGAGCTGCAATGGATGCTGTGATTGATCAAGGAAGACCTTCCCAAATTCAACTAGCTGTTTTGATTGATAGGGGACATAGAGAATTACCAATTCGAGCTGATTATATAGGGAAAAACATTCCTACATCACAAGATGAAATAATCATGGTTGCATTAAATGAGACGGATCAAGAAGATCAAGTAAGTATATTTGAAAAATAATAACTGACCTTTAATGAAGTCCAGAGAGGCTTGCAAGGTTGCTATAGGATACGTGTATGCTTTTAACTACATGTGTACCTCTTTGCGACATTGCAAAGAGGTTTTTTTATGGAAAGAATCTGAGGGGGAATTGTAAGATGTCAAGATTAGATATGGTAATGGATATAAGAGATGTACCACCAAAAACAAAATGGTTTATGTTAAGTTTACAGCATTTATTTGCGATGTTTGGCTCAACCATCTTAGTTCCATTTTTAACTGGTTTACCGCCAGCAGTTGCACTTATCTCAAGTGGATCAGGTACACTTGCATACTTAATTATTACAAAAGGCAGAATCCCTGCCTATTTGGGATCAAGTTTCGCGTTTATCGCGCCAATTGGAGCAGCAATTGCAGAAAGTGGTATCCCAGGTGCAATGGTTGGTAGCTTTCTAGCGGGAACAGTGTACGGTGTTTTATCACTATTAATCGGATCTTTTGGCTTAGATTGGTTAATGAAAATTTTACCTCCAATCGTTGTAGGACCAGTGATTATTGTTATTGGTCTAGGATTAGCTCCGACAGCTGTGGACATGGCAATGAATGTGGATGGAAGCTATAGTGGAAAACACTTTTTAGTTGCAGTAGTTACACTTGCAATTACTGTTATAGGCTCATTATTTTTTAAAGGATTTTTTGGACTTATACCAATTTTAATCGGAATTGTTTCTGGTTATATATTTGCTTTAATACAAGGAATTGTGGACACATCTGCAATTGTTGCTACTTGGGAATCAATCATCCAAGCTGATTCAGTTGGCGCCTTCTTTAGTGCTGTGTTTGTACTACCTGACTTCGTTATACCTTTTAAAGATTACAACCCATTTGAGGTTGTTAGCGGAAGTATTTTCTGGATTATGGTACCAGTTGCTATTGTAACTATAGCTGAGCATATTGGTGATCAGATGGTGTTATCTAAAGTAGCAGGAAAAAACTTCATAAAGGAACCTGGTTTACATCGTTCGATCTTAGGTGATGGTGTAGCGACAATGATTGCATCTGTTTTAGGTGGACCACCAAACACTACTTATGGTGAAAACATTGGTGTGCTTGCTATTACAAGAGTGTTTAGTGTGTTTGTTATTGGTGGTGCTGCCGTTTTAGCAATTACTTTCGGATTCATTGGGCTTATTCCTGATGTAATTAATTCTATACCTACTGCAGTTATGGGAGGCGTATCTATACTCTTGTTTGGTATTATCGCATCAAGTGGACTACGCATGCTTGTTGATAACCAAATAGATTTAGGAAACAATCGAAATCTGATCATTGCTTCAGTTATTTTAGTTATTGGTATTGGTGGAGCATTGGTAAAGATAAATATTGCTGGTGTAAATGTAGAAATAGCTGGTATGGCATTAGCTGCAATCACTGGAGTTATTTTAAATCTGATTTTACCAGGCAAAGAATCTGGTTATGGAAATGGAAATATGTTTAAATCGGATGAAAATTAAGTATGAAAAGGGACTGTCTTCTAAAGGAGAACAGTCCCTTATTCTAAGGAGGGATTAAATGTGGAACATTTTGTATCAATGAAAGATCTTAGACCTGATGAATTAATGCATCTCATTAAATTGAGTAACAAAATGGATAAAAACAGTTATACGCCTTTTAAAAAGCAATTGTTTGCAGCAAATTTATTTTTTGAGCCTAGTACACGCACTAAAATGAGTTTTGTTGTTGCTGAAAGAAAATTAGGCATTGAGATACTCGACTTCCATCAAGAGTCATCAAGCACGAAAAAAGGAGAAAGTATATATGACACAGCAAAGACGTTTGAATCAATTGGAGCTTCCTTTTTAGTCATTCGTCATCCGTTAAACAATACAGCACAACAGTTAGCAGATAAAATAAAAATTCCAATAATAAATGCTGGGGATGGAACTGGTGAACACCCGACTCAATGCTTACTTGACTTATATACGATTTACCAAGAGTTTAATGCTTTTCGTGGATTGAATGTTGCCATTGTAGGTGATATCAAACATAGTCGTGTAGCCCGTTCTAATGCATATGCATTACGAACGCTTGGTGCAAACGTGTTTCTATCTTGTAAAAAAGAATGGCAAGATACAAGTCTGGACTTTTCTTATATTGACCTTGATGAAGCAGTAAAATCATGTGACGTAATAATGTTATTACGCATTCAAGAGGAAAGACATGTGCAACATGACCGTTTTAATAAAACAAGTTATTTATCCCAATATGGGTTAACTAAAGAAAGAGCTAATCATATGTTGAGTCATGCAATAATCTTGCATCCTGCTCCAGTTAATAGAGGAGTGGAAATAGATAGCGATCTAGTGGAATGTAAACAATCGCGTATTTTTAAACAAATGGAAAATGGAGTAAAAACAAGAATGGCTGTAATAGAACACTTATTTCAATCGAGGGGGATTAGCTATGGGAGTTATCATCAAAAATGTCAACCAAGTATTGTTCAATAATGAATTAGAATTATGCCAGATTAGGATGTCAAATGGGGTAATAACTGAGATTGGAAAAAACGTAAAGCAAGCTCATGATGATAAAATAATTGATGGCAAAGGACATGTCATTTCACCCGGGTTTATTGATGTGCATGTTCATTTGCGCGAACCAGGTGGAGAAGCAAAAGAGTCCATTGCGACAGGAACAAATGCAGCTGCTAAAGGCGGCTATACAACGATATGTTCAATGCCAAATACAAACCCAGTTCCTGACAATCATCAAACGTTAGATTGGTTGTATGAGCGCATTCAAAAAACAGCAAAAATAAATGTGTTGCCATATGCTTCTATTACAAAAGGTTTAAAAGGTGAAGAACTTTCTAATATGAAGGAATTAAAAGATGCAGGAGCTTTTGCATTTACAGATGACGGGGTGGGTATACAAACAGCTGACCAAATGCTGCAAGCGATGGAAATAGTGGCATCCTTAGATTTGGCTGTGGTTGCACATTGTGAAGATAATTCATTGATACATAGTGGAGTAATGCACGAAGGATTAACTAGTGAACGAATGCATTTGAAAGGAATACCTTCTGTTTGTGAATCAGTACAGATTGCTAGAGATGTTTTATTAGCAGAGGCAACTGGATGTCATTATCATGTTTGTCATGTGAGCACAAAAGAATCTGTTCGAGTGATACGCGATGCAAAGCGTGCAGGCATAAGAGTGACCGCAGAAGTCACACCACATCATCTATTGTTAGATGAGTCTGACATTACAGAAGCAAATTCAAATTATAAAATGAATCCTCCTCTTCGTGCTAAAGAAGACCAGCAGGCATTATTGGCGGGACTACTTGATGGAACGATTGATTTTATTGCAACCGACCACGCTCCACATACAGAGGAGGAAAAGGCGAGAGGGATGAACGATGCCCCGTTTGGGATTGTTGGTTTAGAAACAGCATTTTCACTTTTATATACACATCTTGTCAAAAATAAGATTGTAACTTTAAAACAGTTACTTGATTGGTTATCAGTCAAACCTGCTCAAGTTTTTGGAATGGAAGTGGGGAGCTTAAAGGTTGGAGCTAAAGCTGATCTAACTTTACTAGATATAACAAAAGAATGGTGTATTGATAAAGATACTTTTCTTTCAAAAGGAAGAAATACCCCATTTGATAAATGGGAAGTAACGGGTAAACCTGTGTTAACTATTGTAGCAGGTGAAATTGTTTTTGAGGAGGATTACTATGTATAAACGTCAGCTCATTCTTGAGGATGGTACTGTTTTTATAGGAGAAGCATTTGGCAGTTTAGAAGAAAGTGTCGGTGAAGTTGTTTTTAATACAGGTATGACAGGCTATCAGGAGATCCTCTCAGATCCTTCTTATTGTGGTCAAATTGTTACGATGACATATCCATTAATAGGGAATTATGGAATCAATAGAGAAGATTTTGAAACGATTACCCCCTCTATTCATGGGTTAGTAGTAAAAGAGTCTTGTCAACATCCTTCAAATTTTAGAAGTGGAGAGTCACTAGATTCTTTTTTACAAGCAAATGAAATACCAGGCATCTCAAATATAGATACAAGAAAATTAACAAAAATCATTCGAAAACATGGAACAATGAAAGGGATATTGACAGAAGGTTACCTAGAGTTTGCTGATAAAGAGTATGAAAATAGATTAAAAGCTGCAAAGTTAATGCATAATCAAGTGAGTCTAGTATCAACAGTTAAACCATATGTTGTTCCAGGTAGAGGGAAACGCATTGTTTTAATAGATTTTGGGATGAAACATGGTATTTTAAGAGAATTAACGAAAAGGAATTGTCATGTTACTGTTGTTCCTTATCATTATAGTGCAAAAGAAATTCTGCGTTTAAAGCCGGACGGAATTGTTTTAACAAATGGTCCTGGTGATCCTAAAGATGTACCGGATGCCATTGAAATGATTGCTAATGTGATACGAGATATTCCGATCTTTGGTATTTGTTTAGGACATCAACTATTAGCATTGGCGTGTGGAGCGGACACAGAAAAAATGGTGTTTGGACACCGTGGTTCGAATCATCCTGTTAAAGATTTAAATTCAGGAAGAACATATATTACATCTCAAAATCATGGCTATGCAGTAACTGTAGATTCACTAGCAAAAACAGATTTGTCTTTGACACAGGTTGCATTGAATGACGGAACAGTTGAAGGAATTTCTCATAAGAAATATCCTGCATTTTCAGTGCAATATCATCCTGAAAGTTCACCAGGACCAGAAGATACTAGTCATTTGTTTGATCAGTTTATAACTGAAATTGATACGTATAAATTCACTTCAAAGGAGTCGGTTACATGCCAAAGCGAACAGATATAAATAAAATACTTGTTATTGGATCAGGACCAATTATTATTGGTCAAGCTGCGGAATTTGATTACTCAGGCACACAAGCATGTCAAGCCTTAAGAGAAGAAGGCTACACAGTGATTCTTGCAAACTCTAATCCTGCAACAATTATGACGGATGCTACTATAGCAGATACCGTATATATGGAACCATTGACTGTAGATTTTTTGGCAAAAATTATTCGCAAAGAAAAACCAGATGCCATTTTACCAACGTTAGGGGGGCAAACAGGTCTTAACTTAGCTGTTGAACTTGAAGAAAATGGAATCCTGGCAGCGAATAACACAGAATTACTTGGGACGTCATTAGAAGCTATTCAACTAGCAGAAGACAGGGAAAAGTTCCGAAATCTAATGCATGAACTAAATGAACCTGTGCCAGAAAGTCAAATCGTTACGACTGTTGATCAAGCTGTTCAATTCGCAGGCGAAATTGGCTTTCCTTTAATTGTTAGACCGGCTTATACGTTAGGTGGAACAGGTGGAGGTATGTGTTACAACCTAGAAGAACTAAAATCGATCACTCGAAATGGCTTAGCTTTGTCACCTGTAAATCAATGTTTAATCGAACGAAATATTGCTGGTTTTAAAGAAATAGAATATGAAGTGATGCGCGATAAGAATGATCAAGCGATTGTTGTTTGTAATATGGAAAATATTGATCCAGTAGGTGTACATACAGGTGATTCTATCGTAGTTGCTCCTTCACAAACATTAAGTGATAGAGAGTATCAACTACTGCGCAATGCATCTTTAAAAATCATCCGAGCGCTAGAAATCCAAGGTGGATGTAATGTTCAGTTAGCACTAGATCCGGATAGCTTTGATTATTACATTATCGAAGTTAATCCAAGAGTTAGTCGTTCGTCTGCGCTTGCTTCTAAAGCTACAGGTTACCCAATTGCAAAAATAGCAGCAAAAATAGCAATTGGTTTAACACTAGATGAAATTAAAAACCCGATCACGAAAACAACCTATGCAGCATTTGAACCTGCTCTAGATTATGTAGTAACAAAGTTTCCTAGATTTCCATTTGATAAATTTACTGCAGGAAACAGAACACTAGGGACGCAGATGAAAGCTACAGGCGAAGTAATGGCAATTGGTAGAACTTTCGAAGAATCTTTTCTGAAAGCCATTCGTTCCCTTGATATTAGTGAAGAGGACTTTCATCTACCTTATCTAACAGATAAATCTAATGATCAGTTATTAGAAAAATTACTGCAACTAGATGATGAACGCGTGTATGTTATAGCCGAGCTTATGCGACGTGACATGTCCATAGATAAAATTCATCATCTGACAAAAATAGATTTTTATTTTCTATGGAAATTACACAATATTATTTCAATGGAAAAGAAACTATCTGAAGCTCCACAATCAATAGAAAGATTAAGAGAAGCGAAAGAAATAGGCTTTTCAGATGAGCAGATTTCGAGAATGTGGAAGGTGGAAGTTGATAACATTTATCAACAACGTATGAATGAAAAGATTTTACCTGTATATAAGATGGTAGATACATGTGCAGCCGAATTTGAATCTGCTACACCATATTACTATAGTACGTATGAAGATGAACAAGAGTCTATCATCTCTAATCGTAAAAAAGTGTTGGTACTAGGTTCAGGACCAATTAGAATAGGCCAGGGTATTGAATTTGATTATGCAACGGTACATTCTGTAATAGCTTTAAAAGAGGCTGGGTTTGAAGCGATTATTTTAAACAACAATCCAGAAACAGTATCAACTGATTTTAGTGTATCAGATAAACTTTATTTCGAACCGTTAACGTTAGAAGATGTCATGCATGTAGTGGAATTAGAAAAGCCACTTGGTGTTATTGTGCAATTTGGTGGACAAACAGCGATTAATCTAGCAGAAGGGTTAGAACGAAGAGGTGTCAGTATTTTAGGATCGGCACTAGAGGCAATAGATGTTGCAGAGGATCGTGATAAGTTTGAGCAAATGCTGTCACGTATTGATGTTCCGCAACCTAAAGGGAAAAGCGTAAAACAGCTAGATCAAGCGAAGGAAGCTGCAAACGAGATAGGATATCCGGTGTTAGTACGCCCTTCTTATGTTATTGGTGGAAGCCAAATGGAGATTGTATATAGTGATGAGGAGCTTTTTGCTTACTTAGAGAAAAATACAAAAATGAAACATAAACACCCAGTACTTATAGATAAATATTTAACTGGAATCGAGGTAGAAGTTGATGCGATTAGTGATGGAGAGACAACGGTGATCCCGGGAATAATGGAACACATTGAACGTGCTGGCGTTCATTCTGGAGATTCCATAGCAGTATATCCAACACAACGTCTTAAACCAGAAATTAAACAAGAGATAATTGATATAACGATAAAAATCGCAAAAGAAATGTGTGTGAAAGGATTAATTAATATTCAATTTGTTG
Organism: Paraliobacillus salinarum; assembly: GCF_014083865.1. Lineage (GTDB taxonomy): Bacteria > Bacillota > Bacilli > Bacillales > Amphibacillaceae > Paraliobacillus > Paraliobacillus salinarum. Next base: position 73,764 of record NZ_JACEFA010000001.1, read on the forward strand.
TGCATCACGATGCTGTTTATGTGTTAGAGGTTAATCCTCGTGCAAGTAGAACAATTCCGTTCCTTAGTAAAATAACAGGCGTTACGATGGCTAAAATAGCAACAAAATGTATTATGGGTGAATTATTAAAGGAAATGGGTTACCAAGATGGTTTGCTAGATGAGCCAGAACATGTGTCAGTAAAAGTACCTGTATTTTCTTTTAATAAATTACGAAGTGTGGACATCACGCTTGGTCCTGAAATGAAATCGACTGGTGAAGCAATTGGAAGAGATAAAACTTTGGAAAAGGCACTTTACAAAGGATTAATTGCATCTGGGTTAAACATCCCAATGGAAGGATCAGTGTTATTGACTGTTGCAAATAAAGATAAACAGGAAGCGGCTGAAATAGCAAAAAGATTTCATCAATTAGGCTTTCAATTATTTGCAACAGAGGGGACAGCATCCCATTTATCAAACAACCAATTACCAGTGACTACTGTTGGGAAGATAGGAACAGGAGAAAAAAATGTACTGTCTATTATCGAGAATGGAGAAGTACAATTTGTTATTAATACACTCAATTCTGGTAAGCGTCCTAGATCAGATGGATTTCGCATTCGTCGAGAAGCGGTGGAGCACGGTATTGCATGTTTAACTAGCTTAGATACAGCAACTGCAATTTTAAATGTGATTGATTCGACGACATTTTCTGCACAGCCAGCAGTAGTAAATCAAGAGGTGATCAGATGATTAGAAAAGCTAATTTAACGATTGTTCATCATGAAAAAATAGCTGAATCAACATTTTTACTCCATGTTTTAAGTGAGGCATCAACGTTAGACATTAAGCCTGGCCAATTTATTCATATAAAAATTGGCCAGGATCACTCCCACGTATTGCGTCGTCCTATTTCAATAGCTGACGTAGATCATACCAATAAAATAATTAAAATTATTTTTAAAACGGTAGGTGAAGGCACTAGTTATTTGAGTCAGCAAAAAGTAGGCGGAAAAATTGACGCATTATTGCCTTGCGGATCATCTTATCCAATAGATAATTTGACAATGGATCATGCACTATTAATTGGAGGAGGAATTGGTGTACCGCCTCTGTACTATTTAGCGAAACAATTGGTTGAAAAAGGTGTATCAGTTACTACAATTTTGGGATTCCAAACGGCATCACATGTTTTTTTTGAACAAGAATTTAAAGCATTAGGAGACGTTTATGTTGCAACAAATGATGGGAGTTACGGGCATAGTGGATTTGTAACAGATGTCTATCATGCAGTAAAACCTAGCTTCGATTATTACTTTTCTTGTGGACCAACGCCTATGCTTAAAGGAATAACAACAGACTTAAAAGAAAAACAAGGTTATATTTCCTTGGAAGAACGGATGGGGTGTGGAGTAGGCGCATGTTTTGCTTGTGTCATTCCGAGTGTGAATGGTGGCTATAAGAAAATTTGTCAACAAGGTCCAGTATTCGATGCTAGTGAGGTGATTTTAGCATGAACTTATCCGTTTCATTACCAGGCTTAAAGCTGAAAAATCCAATTATGCCTGCTTCTGGTTGTTTTGGGTTTGGGGCAGAATATAGTAAATTTTATGATTTAAATCAATTAGGTGCAATTATCATTAAAGCAGCAACAGCAGAAGCTAGATATGGTAATCCGACACCACGTGTTGCAGAAACTTCTGCAGGCATGTTAAATGCGATTGGCCTTCAAAATCCAGGTGTAGATAATATCATAGCTAATGAATTACCGGCATTAAGCGTATATGATACACCAATTATAGCTAACGTTGCAGGAAGTACAATAGAAGAATATGAAATGGTAGCCAAAGCTTTTAAAAATACAGAGCAAGTCGAAGCCCTTGAGTTAAACATTTCATGTCCAAATGTGAAAGAGGGCGGCGTACAATTTGGTACAGATCCGTACTTAGCTTCAGAAGTTACAAAAAGAGTTAAAGCGCAAAGTGATGTTCCGCTGTATGTCAAGTTATCACCAAATGTAACTAATATTGTTGAGATAGCTAATGCAGTTGCAAAAGCTGGTGCAGATGGATTGTCAATGATTAATACATTAACTGGGATGAGAATTGATCTTCAAACTAGAAAACCTATCATAGCAAATAAAATTGGAGGTTTATCTGGTCCTGCTATCAAACCGGTTGCCATTCGAATGATTTATCAAGTGAAGCAACAGATTGATATCCCGATTATTGGAATGGGTGGTATCACGTGTGCGGAAGATGTACTAGAGTTTTTATTAGCTGGAGCGAATGCTGTCGCAGTTGGAACAGCTAATTTTGAAAATCCATTTATCTGTCCGGAGATTATTGCGGAATTACCTGAAGTACTTAAGAAATACGGTTTTTCATCTGTAGAAGATGCAATTGGGAAGGGGCATATCAATGAATAAACCAATATACTTAGCGCTTGATTTTCCTACATGGGAACAAACAAACGATTTTTTGCAAAAAAATAATTTAGAAGGAATTCCTGTTAAAGTAGGAATGGAATTATTTTATCGTGAAGGTCCTGATGTGATAAAAAAATTACAAGCACAAAATCATTCTATCTTTCTAGACTTGAAATTACATGATATACCGACAACGATCTATAAATCGATGCGTAATCTAGCAGAGCTAGGAGTTGACTTTGTAAACGTTCATGGACTTGGCGGAGCGGATATGATTAAAGCTGCTAAACAGGGGTTAGTTGATGGTACACCTCATGGTAAAAGCCAGCCTAAATTATTAGTCGTTACTATATTGACATCGATGAATCAAGATACATTGACTAATCAACTAGGAATTCCACACCCATTAGCGGAAATGGTAACGCATTTTTCAAAAATGGGGAAGGATCAAGGTGCCGATGGTGTCGTTTGTTCTGCGCATGAAGCTGCTAAAATTAAAAGTGTGTGTGGAGATGATTTTTTAACTGTTACTCCTGGTATACGGTTAGCAGATACAAATAGTAATGATCAACAACGAGTTGCAACACCTAAATTAGCTAAACAAATCGGGGCGGATTATTTAGTTATCGGTAGAAGTATTACGGAAGCAGAGAATCCTAAACAAATCTATGAGCAAGCATTAAAGGAGTGTAACAATGTCAATAAATAAACAATTAGCAAACGACTTATATCAAATAAAAGCAGTTCAAATCAAGCCAGATCGTTCATTTACATGGACATCAGGAATAAAATCACCGATCTATTGTGATAACCGATTAACATTATCCTATCCTGATATTCGAAATAAAATTGCAGATGCTTTTGTAGAAGCAGTAAAACAATTAGAAGAACAGCCTGATTGTATTGCTGGTTGTGCAACTGCGGGGATTCCTCATGCGGCATGGTTAGCTGAAAAGTTAAATTTACCAATGACTTATGTACGTTCCAAGCCAAAAGGACATGGAAAAGGAAATCAAATTGAAGGTAAAGTGACAAGCGGACAAAAAGTAGTTGTTATTGAAGATCTTATTTCTACAGGTGGGTCTGCGATTGAAGCTGCAGAGGCTTTACGTAAAGAAGGGGTAGAAGTATTAGCTGTTATTGCAATTTTTACTTATGGATTGTCACATGCTAATCGTTCATTTGAAGCACATGATCTTGCCTTACATACACTAACTAATTTTGATACACTTGTACATCATTTATTAGAAGAAAATAAGATTAACAACGAAGAGTACCAAAGCTTAATCGAATGGAGAAATGAACTAGGCTAGAAAAAATAATCAACCAAAATAAAAAAGAAAGCCGATTAATAATTCGTCAAGGAAACTCGCGCTACTTGTACAATGATCAATCGGCTTTTTGTATTATTTATCTATTTAATTAGTTATTTTTCTGAATTTGTTGCACTTCTAAAGTAATATCTAGCATGATACTCCATGTGATTTTTCTATCAGTATATCGTACCGATGTTATTTGATTCTCAATTTCCAAAATTAACGAAGTATCAAATGTGTTGTTTTCTAAATGCTTAGATAATTGTTCAATACGAGTAATTAGTTGTGCAAGTAAGTCTTTTTTAAGTTCGTGTGCATCAATCCATTGATATAATTCATACAGATTAGACGCTAGTAGGCGATAATGGAGCAACCATGGCGCGTCTAAGTTTTGGTTATTTAACTTTAATCTGTCTTCGATCATATTGGTAATGATCAACATGTTCATAGCACTATGCTTGTTGTCATCACCTCGAACATTGCCTCTTAGTTCGTTCAGCATTGCTAAAATTGTATCGTCATACATGTCTTTTAAATCTTGATTGCTATCCTCTAGATCATATTTAAAGACAAACTGGTTAATTAACAATGCTAGTATAACTCCAAATATAACCATAGCAATTCTTTCAATTGTTAGAAAAGGAGTAGTCTCAGTTGCTAACGCTACACCACCAATTGCGGTAAATGTAACTATAATTGTACTGTATCGATATACTTTAATAAAATTCATTAAGTAACCAGCGATCATTAATATAATCGATCTTGACAGCTCACTATCAAATAACGTAAACAGAACACTAATCAGAATTGCACCGACAAATGTTGCAAAAATACGATCTTGCATTTTTCTTTTTGATTGCTCGAAAATTGGAATGATCACAGATAAAACAGTGAATAAGATCCAACGTCCCTCATTTAAATCGAAAAAGTCTGTTATGAACGCACCAATAGTAATTGCCAATGCAATTCTAACGGCATAGGAGAATTTAATGGATGTTGTATGATGCGCGGTTTTTCCACCCAACGTAAACTGCTTGAATTTTGTTGGAATCTGTTCAAATTTTTCCACGACATCGTAATGGGATCTGTCCAAGGCTCGAATTGCGATTAAATCTTCTTTAAGAAATGCGATGTTACTTAGCAGGCGTAAAACAAATAGCGTGTTAATCTCTTTGTCGTCATATTTATTAAGGATAGTATTAAATGCATCATCTAATTCTTTCGCTGTTTTTGTGTCATCAATTCCATTACATACAAGTGTTAAGCATTGATGTAAGTCATCTAGTATCTCGTGATCGATTTCTTCTTTGGTTAAATCTGATAACAGTAGATTTATTTTATCAAATGATGCAGATAAATTTAATTTAAGACGTCCTTCTTTTGTTAAATAAAAGTCTTCTTCTCTCTTGTCATAAATCATGTTTCGCAAACTATTAATATCTGATGCAATTTGTTCATAGATCTCAGTTGTGTCCTCATTGTTCTTAAATTGCTCGACTTTTTGAATTAAAGAAGTTGCTATTGTTTTTATTTTTTTGTCTCCATTTTTCTTCACACGGTTACGGTTAACAAGCATTTGTAACCCCATGATAGCAATACCACCAAATACTAATGATGCTAACCGTAAAGGTATTTCACTAACCGTAACGGGTGTAGATAAAAGAAAGATGTATTGTAAAGAGAATGGAAAATAAAGTGGGTTTTTTAAGTTAAAAATTAACAAATAACTAATTACAAACATGGCAATAAAGTTAATGGGTATACCAAGCCAGACATTAAATCCTGCTAAAAAAGCTGCGATACCAATAAATAAGTTTAATGAAATTAGTTTAAAAGTATTTGTTATCGGGTGAGCGGTTAAATCACGCTCTAAAAACATAAGCATTGCGGTAATTGTTGAAACACCAATCAGGAAGTTTTCTTTACCAAAAGCTGCACTAAAAGCAAAGATAAATAACATAATCCCTAAAAAGAGTAGAGTGTTAAATTGAATAGATTTTTTTGTGATTTTCATTGTTTGCATTTTCCTCATTTTGTATTTTGCTTACTATTAATGTAACAAAATGCTAATTTAAAAATAGTATAATGCTACAGTAGCATTATACTATTTTACACATTTCTTTAATTGATGCAAATAATATACTTATTGTATCTAATTACTCTATTTTAATTTCTTTAAGCTATTTAAAAAAGATTCATTTGGAGTTACAAATAGGGTTTTTTGATTATCATAAGTAACATAACCAGGCTTTGCACCATTTGGTTTTTTTACATAACGTATTTCAGTATAATCAACCGGCACAGAGGAAGAAGATTTAGCTTTGCTGAATAAAGCTGCTAATTGACTTGCTTCGGCCAGCGTTTCTTCAGATGGTGTATTTCCACGAATAACAACATGTGATCCAGGAATATCCTTTGTATGCAGCCAAATATCAGTTCTAGCTGCTAATCGAGTAGTGAGGTATTCATTTTGTTTATTGTTTCGCCCAACATAAATCGTTGTTCCATCACTGGACATGAACTTCTCGGGCTCGGGTTTTTTTGGTTTATTGTTTTTCTTACGTGCTTTAGCTCGCTTTCTAATATACCCTTGTTCTTTCAGTTCATCACGTATTTCCTCAATATCTTGCTCCCTAGCGACTTCAATTTGCTGCATGATTTCTTCCAAATATAAAATTTCCTGTTCGGCCTTTTGAATTTCAATTTCTACTTTAACTTTTGACGTTTTTAATTTTTGATAAGTCTTAAAATATGCTTGCGTATTTTGACTAGGTGTTTTGTTTGGATCAAGCGGGATAGTGATTTCTTTTTGTTCTGGATCATAATAGTTTAATACAACTGCTTCTTTATCGCCGCTTGAGATATTATGCATATGTGCTGTTAATAGTTCCCCGTAGCGTTGATAATCATCTGCTTTCTCAGCTTTCTTAAGTGTCTGTTCTTGTTTTTTAATTTTACGTTTGTTCTTGTCAATTTCATTTTTTAATAGACGAAGTAAATCACCTGCTTGTTGCTTAACTCTATCACGTTCAGCTTTGCCAGAGTAAAAAGCATCAAGCATGATACTCGTACTAGCAAATAGATTTTTTTCTGACTTTATGTGTGTTAGCGGTAATACATAGAAATCTTCTTTTTTATTCTGATAAATACATGGCTCAAAATTATCTTCGTTGATGCTAGACATTAATTGATTAAAAGCAGTTTCATAATCAGTTAAAGAACCTAGGTTAGCACGGTGAACAATTTCTTTAGCTAATAAAGGTGAGATTCCCATAAAAGATTCAACAATTTGTTGATCAATTTTACCTGCATTAAGATCTAATTTTTTACGAAATGCATCTGTTTCAGTACTTAACGGATTTGTTTTTCCTTGATTTGGCGGCAGAATGTATGGTTGCCCTGGTAGAACGGTTCGATGTCTACTTTGAGAGGGAGATACATGCTTAATACTATCAAGTACATGCCCCTTATCTTGATCAATAAGAATAATGTTACTATGTTTCCCCATAACTTCCATCACTAACGTTTTTCTAGTTTCATCGCCGATTTCATTCCTTACTTTAAAAGAAAAGAACACAACACGCTCATTTTCATGTTGTTCGACTGCTTCAATAAATCCACCGGCTAGATGTTTACGTAGAAGCATACAAAACATTGGTGGTTCTGTTGGGTTTTGATAGATATCTTCCGTTAAGTGGAATCTTGCGTAACTTGGATGAGCAGACAATAGTAAGGATTTATTTTTCCCTTGTGTACGTATAGTCAAAATTAATTCCGTTTGTGTTGGTTGATATATTTTCAATACTCTACCTGTTTCTATATTTTGTTGTAATTCTCTTGTCATTGCACGTGTTACCACACCATCGAATGTCACTTTTATCACCTCATGAACATATTATACATTTTTTACTCCTATTCTGCATAGATTTGATTAGGAGCGAATGTAATGGAGGAATGCGAAGTGAAATGGTATCAATTAAATGAACGTGAATTAATGGACAAGCTTTCAACGAATCAAGTAAAAGGGATAACGGATGATATTGCAGCAGCTCGGTTAAAAAAATTCGGTTTAAATCAACTAAATCAGAAACAACGTTCTTCGCTTCTTTTTTTATTTTTGAAGCAATTTCAAGATTTTATGGTGTTGGTGTTGTTAGCGGCGACTTTATTGTCAGGTTTATTAGGTGAATATGTAGATGCAATTGCAATTATCGTTATTGTATTGATGAATAGTATACTAGGTTTTTTTCAAGAACAAAAAGCAGAGAAATCATTGGCGAAGTTGAAAGAACTTTCTGCTCCTGTGGCACATGTATTAAGAAGCGGAGAATGGAAGGCTATTCCTTCTACAGATGTCGTCGTAGGAGATATCATTAAATTATCAAGTGGTGACAGAATTGTTGCTGATATGCGGATCATTAATGAAAGAAGTCTAGAGATTGAGGAGTCTGCATTAACTGGAGAATCTGTACCAGTAAATAAAACTGCTAATAAAATTGATGAAGATCATATTGAATTTGCCGATCAACATAATATGGCTTATATGGGTACTTTAGTAACAAAAGGAAGTGGACTAGCAGTTGTTGTCGCTACTGGTATGGAGACAGTGATGGGGCAAATTGCAGATTTATTGGTAAATACAAAAGCTCAACCAACACCATTAGAGAGAAGATTAGAAAGTTTAGGTAAGATTTTAATTGTAATTGCTCTATTTTTAACGGCAATGGTAGTTGCAGTTGGGATCTGGCAAGGCCACCCACTATACGACATGTTTCTTTCAGGAATATCTTTAGCAGTTGCTGCAATTCCAGAGGGGTTACCTGCGATTGTTACTGTAGCACTTTCACTAGGTGTGCAACGAATGATCAAAAAGAAAGCAATTGTTCGAAAACTTTCTGCGGTTGAAACGTTAGGAAATACAACAGTTATTTGTTCAGATAAGACAGGTACATTAACTGAAAATAAAATGACTGTGAAGCAATTGTATACAAACCATCAATTAATGGAAGTCACTGGTGATGGCCATGAGTTAAAGGGAAACTTTTATGTGAATCAACAGAAAACACAACATAGATTAATAAAAGAAGCGTTGTTGTATGGAATGTTGTGCAGTCATGCATCAATAAAAAAACAAAAAAATAAATGGGTGATGGATGGTGACCCTACTGAAATTGCATTGTTAGTAGCCGCACATAAAGCTAATCTAAATGAACAGTCACTTCAATCATATAGAATTATAGATGAAATTGCATTTGATTCAGATCGAAAGCGAATGACTGTTATTGTTGAAGATGACTCAAAAAGACGATTTGCGATTACGAAAGGTGCACCAGATGTTCTGTTACCTCGAACAAATTATATTCTTGATGAGCAAGGAAGAAGGCCAATTACTAGTAAAGACAGCAATAAAATAAATCAACAAATCGACGATATGGCTGCTAATGCATTGCGAACAATTGCCATATGTATTAAACCACTATCAACCGAATCATTAAGAAATCACCAGTCTATTGAAAATAATTTAACTTTTGTTGGCCTAGCGGGAATTATTGATCCACCAAGAAAAGAAGTAAAGCAAGCGATCAAAGCGTGTAAGGATGCAGGTATAAAAACTGTAATGATTACAGGCGACCATGCAAAGACTGCAACTGCTATAGCAAAACAATTACATTTAATTAATAAAGAAGATGCTGTTTTAACTGGTTTTCAACTTAATCAAATGTCTGATCAAGCTTTATCTGAAAAAATTGATGATATTTATGTATTCGCTCGCGTTACACCCACACACAAATTACGAATTGTTCAAGCATTACAGCAAAAAGGCCATATTGTAGCAATGACTGGCGATGGTGTGAATGATGCACCAGCATTAAAAGCAAGTGATATCGGTATTAGTATGGGGATTGCGGGCACTGATGTGGCCAAAGAAGCCTCATCTTTAGTGCTGTTAGATGATAATTTCATTACTATCGAAGCGGCAATTAAAGAAGGAAGAAATATTTATGAAAACATTCGAAAATTCATTCGTTATTTACTAGCATCAAATGTGGGTGAGATATTAGTAATGCTGTTTGCGATTATGTTATCTTATCCTTTACCATTAATTCCAGTCCAAATCTTGTGGGTAAACTTAGTCACTGATGGGCTACCAGCAATGGCTTTGGGGTTAGATCAACCAGAGAAAAATGTAATGAAGATGCCTCCACGACCGGTAAAAGAAGGTATTTTTTCTAGGGGATTAGGTGTTAAAATCCTTACACGAGGTTTTATGATAGGATTAGTTACATTGTTCGCTTTTATGACAGCTTATCAAAATGATCCATTACATTTAACTTACGCACGAACGATCGCATTTACCACTTTAGTAATGGCCCAATTAATACATGTATTTGATTGTCGTAGCGAGCGTTCTGTATTTGCTAGAAATCCTTTTCAAAATTTGTATCTAATCATAGCAGTAATATCTTCCATCGCTTTATTGTTAGTAGTCATTTATTATCCACCATTACAAATTATTTTTGAAACACTTCCAATCCGTTTAAATGATTTGATCTATGTAATAAGTATGGCCGCAATACCTACTGTATTATTTGGTTTTATACCAACAAAAAAATAACCAATTAGGAAAGTAGAAGGGGAATCTCCTATCTACTTTCTTTTTAATTTGTTAAAATATATAGGTAGATAAGTGATTAAAAAACTCCTTTTATAATGGATGTGATAAAATGCCAAAAAGTATGACAGGATTTGGAGAAGGTTCTATAATTACAAATAATGAAATAATTTCTGTGGAAATAAAAACAGTGAATCATCGATTTCTAGATGTTTCTATTCAGACGCCTACTAATCTTTATCGTTTAGAGAATGACATAAAAAAAATAATTCAAAAAAATTTTGAAAGAGGAAGAATAGAATGTAAAATTACGATTGAAAATAAAAAAGAGGATCAATCGGACTTATCAATTAACTGGAGTTTGTTGGCCACACATATGGATGCCGTTCAAGCGGTCCAAACAAAATATAATATTTCCATAAATGAAGCTCTGTCTGTATTAACTCAAATACCAGAGGTTATTTTAAAGAACAAAAATGAATTAGCTCAACACTACGTAAATGGTATACTTGAAACCGTTCAACTTAGTTGTGATAGAGTAATTAATATGCGAGAAGAGGAAGGGCAGTTAATTACTGAAGATATGATGCATCGTTTACAAATAGCAAAGAAGATAATAAATCAGTTGGGTGATCGAAGAGAAACTGTTATAATGGAGTATCGAGATAGAATTTTAGATAGAATCTTCAGTCTAAACAATAGTCAAATGGAAGACTCCGCACAAATTCATCAAGAGGTAGCTTTGTTAGCAGAAAAGGGTGATATCACCGAAGAGATCACTCGATTACATAGTCATGTAAAACAATTTATACAAACGGTACATGAAGAACAGGTCATTGGAAAGAAGCTGGGATTTATTTTACAAGAAATGCAACGTGAAGTGAATACAATTGGTTCGAAGTCTAACGACACGTTGATTAGTCATTGGGTAGTAGTTTTAAAAACAGAGATGGAAAAAATAAAAGAACAAATTCAAAATATAGAATAATAATTTTCATCTGATTCAAGTTTGTACTATAATAAAAAAGATTAGAATAGAGATTGAATCTCACTTTACTTACGGAATATGCATGAATATAGTATGGTTTTTATTTTGAGGAGGAACAAGATTGAGTATAAAGTTAATTAATATTGGATTTGGTAACGTTGTGTCAGCAAATCGAATTATTTCAATTGTATCACCTGAATCGGCACCGATAAAACGTATTATTACGGTAGCAAGAGAGAATGATAAACTAGTAGACGCGACATATGGTCGTAGAACGAGAGCTGTCATTATAAGTGATAGTGACCATGTAATTCTTTCAGCAGTTCAGCCTGAAACTGTTGGGCAACGTGTGTTGAGTCATGAAGAAATAACTGAGGAATAAGATGAATAAGCGGCTATCCATTGCTGCGTTTGACAAACAGGAGGATCTATTTTGATTAAAGAAAAGGGTATTTTATTTGTTTTATCTGGCCCATCTGGTGTGGGTAAAGGAACTGTTCGTAAGGCATTGTTTGAAAGAGCTACGGATTTGCAATATTCCATCTCGATGACAACAAGAAACAAAAGGGTAGGCGAATCAGAAGCCGTTGATTATTTTTATCGCTCAAGAGAAGAGTTTGAGCAAATGATTCAAGATAATCAGTTACTTGAATATGCGGAATATGTTGGGAACTATTATGGAACCCCGCGTAAATATGTGACCGAAACATTAGAATCAGGAAAAGATGTATTCCTGGAGATTGAAGTGCAAGGAGCTTTACAGGTAAAAAAGAATTTTCCAGAAGGTGTTTTTATATTCTTGTCACCGCCAAATCTAGAGGAATTAAAAAATCGAATCGTTAATCGTGGCACAGAAAGTGAAGATCTTGTGACGAACAGATTAAATGCAGCTAAACAAGAAATAGCAATGATGGATGCCTATGATTATGTTGTTGTTAATGATCAAATTAACAAAGCTGTAGATAAAGTACAAGCGATTGTTAAGAGTGAGCACTGCAAGCGAGAGCGTGTTGCGAGTCTATATAAAAAAGTACTGGAGGTTGAAGAAAAATGATGTTAGAACCATCAATTGATAAATTGCAAACAATTATTAATTCGAAATATACTTTGGTGTCATTAGCTGCCAAGCGAGCACGTCAAATTCAGGAAGTAAAAAGGTATCAACTTGAAAATCCTAAGTCTGCGAAAAACGTAGGTATTGCATTAGAAGAAATTGAAGCAAAAAAGCTTACTTATACTGCTACAGAAGTAAAAGAAAGAAGATAACAACTTCCTTTTTTATTGTTCCCTCGTTTACCATATGTAGACGAGGGTTTCTTCTATAACTGAATATCGTTAAAAGACATATTATTTAAGAGGTGAACGCTATGTTAAATAACCTACGAGTTGTATTAGGTGTGTCGGGTGGTATTGCAGCATACAAGGCTTGCGCACTAACAAGTAAATTGGTTCAGCAAGGAGCAGATGTCAAGGTAATCATGACAGAAAGTGCTCAAAAATTCGTTTCTCCTATAACCTTTCAAGCTATTTCAAGAAATCCGGTATATATAGATACATTTGACGAAAAGGATGCAAGCAAGATTGCTCATATCGATTTGGCTGATTGGGCAGATCTATTTGTTATTGCACCAGCAACAGCTAATATTATCGGCAAAATTGCGAACGGTATTGCAGATGATATGCTTTCGACCACTTTATTAGCTACTGAAGCAGATGTGTACATCGCACCTGCCATGAATGTGCATATGTACGCGCACCCAGCAGTGAAAAAAAATATGAAAACGTTGGAGAGATGGGGCTATCGTTTTATTGAACCTGGGGAAGGTTACTTAGCTTGTGGTTATGTAGGTAAAGGTAGGTTAGAAGAGCCAGAAACAATCGTAAATGTAATCATTAAGAATCAAAGAGAACAGTCGATATTAGAAGGAAAAGAAATTCTGATAACTGCTGGTCCAACACAAGAAAAGGTAGATCCAGTTCGATTTTTCACCAATCATTCATCAGGTAAAATGGGTTTTGCATTAGCAGAGGAAGCAGCTAAAATGGGAGCATCTGTTACATTAATAGCTGGTCCAGTTTCTCTTGAAACACCAGCAAATGTAAATAGAATTGATGTTAAAACTGCAGAAGAAATGTATCAACATACACTTTCTTATTTTGAAAAGAGTGACATTGTGATAAAAGCAGCAGCTGTAGCTGATTACCGTCCAAAAGTTACTTATGATGATAAAATGAAGAAAAAAGATGGAGATTTAACGATTGAATTAGAGCGTACAAAAGATATTTTAAAGGAACTTGGACAAAAGAAAACCAAACAATTTTTAGTCGGTTTTGCCGCTGAGACAAATGATCCGCTTGTTTTCGGAGAGGAAAAGCTAAAAAGTAAACACTTAAATGCTATTGTTATAAATAACATTAAATCTCCAGGAGCAGGATTTCAATCGGATACGAATGAAGTCATTTATATGCATCAATCTGGTGATAAGGTGGCGTTTGATTTAGCATCAAAGAAAGAAATAGCAAAACAAATTTTAGTTCAAATAAATAAAGATATAAAGGTTGATTAGCGGTGAGGTTTGCAAAAGTTGTTGTCGATGTGCCAGTTGCACAAACTAATCGAATATTTGATTATGAAATACCAGTACACATGGAGCAATCAGTGTTTCCTGGTATGCGTGTAATTGTGCCATTTGGTCCGCGAAAAATTATGGGCTATGTCTTAGAAGTTACGAACCATTCTGACATCGATAAAATTAAACCCATTAATGATTTAATGGATGTTACTCCTGTTTTAACTAAAGAGTTATTAGAATTAGGAAAGTGGTTAGCTGACTATACATTAAGTTTTTACATTTCAACATTTCAAGCTATGCTACCACAAGCATTAAAAGCATCTTATGAAAAAGAAATACATCGTTTAACTGATGTATTACCACAAAATTTAGAAACTTTTTTTGCTGGAAGAGATTATATTTCCTATCAATCGTTTATTGATGCAGGAGGGTCTTATCAAAATTTACAGCAGGCAATCCAAGCTGGCGACATTGAAGTGATTTATCATGTTCACTCAAAAGAAACAACGAAGAAACGAACAATGATTTTTTCCAAGGTAGAGCCCTTAGTACTGGAAGAAGCAATTGCAAATCTGCCTAAACAAGCAACGAAAAAAAAGCAGATATTAAGGTTTTTTCAAGAACAAACAAAACCAATAGAAAAAAAGCAATTATTTAATCAATTAAATACAACACATAATACGGTGAAACAACTAATTAATGATGGCTTATTAAAAGAAGAAAAAATAGAGGTCTATCGCAACCCTTATCAAAATAAAGAGGTTGAAAGATCAAGCCCCTTACCACTAATGGATCAACAGAAACAAGCTATGGATCCGATTTGTGAAGCACTAGATGATAATCTTCATTGTGTCTTTTTGTTACAAGGTGTGACAGGTAGTGGAAAAACAGAAGTTTATTTGCAAGCAATTCAACATGCGATGGAAAAAAATAAAGAAGCGATTGTTTTAGTTCCAGAAATAGCATTAACGCCACAGATGGTTGAGCGTTTTAAAGCGAGGTTCGGGCCGAAGGTTGCGGTGATGCATAGTGCTTTATCGAAAGGTGAGCGTTATGATGAATGGCGAAAAATCCATCGGAAAGAAGTACAAGTGGTTGTTGGAGCACGATCAGCTGTTTTTGCACCGTTTGAAAATCTTGGCTTAATTATTATTGATGAAGAACATGAAACAAGCTACAAACAAGATGAACATCCAAGGTATCATGCGCGTGATGTAGCGATTCAACGTGCAACATATCATCATTGTCCTGTTGTGTTAGGTAGCGCAACACCTTCACTTGAGTCCTTCGCTCGAGCTCAAAAAGGGATCTATCAACTTTTATCCATGCCGCAACGAATGAATGAAGCGGAAATGCCAACAGTGCAACTAGTAGACATGCGAGATGAACTACATGCAGGAAATCGAACGATGTTTTCAAGACAATTAAAACAAGCGATGGAAGAAAGAATTGCAAGAAAAGAACAAATTGTACTATTTCTAAACCGTCGCGGTTATTCTACTTTTGTAATGTGTAGAGACTGTGGTCATGTCAACAACTGTCCACATTGTGACATTGCATTAACTTATCACAGGCATAATCAAAGGTTAAAGTGTCATTATTGTAATTATGAGGAAAGAATGCCGAGTGAATGTCCAGAGTGTGAAAGTGATACGATTCGATATTTCGGAACTGGGACACAAAAGGTTGAGGAAGCATTGCAAGAAATGCTGCCAGAAGCTAACATCATTCGGATGGATGTCGATACGACTAGAAGAAAGGGAGCGCATGAAAGGCTATTAACGAAATTCGGAAATAAACAAGCAGATATCTTATTAGGAACGCAGATGATTGCAAAAGGT
This sequence comes from Paraliobacillus salinarum, assembly GCF_014083865.1. Classification (GTDB taxonomy): domain Bacteria; phylum Bacillota; class Bacilli; order Bacillales; family Amphibacillaceae; genus Paraliobacillus; species Paraliobacillus salinarum. Next base: position 89,504 of record NZ_JACEFA010000001.1, read on the forward strand.
TTAGACTTTGCAAATGTTACACTAGTTGGAGTTTTAGCAGCTGATAGTATGTTAAACATCCCTGATTTCCGTGCTTCAGAAAAGACGTTTCAATTACTTACTCAAGTGAGTGGTAGGGCAGGAAGACATCAATTACCTGGAGAAGTTATCGTTCAAACATATACACCTGAGCATTACAGCATCGATCTTGCTTCCACATATGATTATGATGCCTTTTTTAAGAAAGAAATGTTAATCAGAAAAACATATCAATATCCACCTTATTACTTTTTAACCTTAATTACGGTTTCTCATCCGAATCAATTGAAAGTGATGGAAGTTACGAAAACCATTAGTTTATTATTGCGAAAACACTTATCTGATCAAGCTAGAATACTTGGACCGACACCATCTCCAATTACTAAGATAAAAGATAGATATCGCTATCAATGCATGGTAAAATACAAAAACGAACCAAATCAGCGAAAGATACTAAAAAAAATATTAGCTTACTTTGAAGACGAGATGAAAAAAGAGGATTTGTTTATTCAGATTGATCTTCAACCGTACCAATTAATGTAGGAGTGAACCGTTAAAATGAAAAAAATAGTTTTTATGGGAACGCCAGACTTTGCAGTTCCGGTTTTACAACAATTGATTAAAGATGAATATGAGGTTGTGCTCGTTGTTACTCAACCTGATCGACCTAAGGGAAGAAAGCGTGTTTTGACCCCTCCTCCAGTGAAAGTAGAAGCTGAAAAGCACCACATCCCTGTTTATCAACCAGAGAAAGTAAAAGATACATATGAAGAAATATTAGCTTATGAACCAGATATCATTGTAACAGCTGCATTTGGTCAAATCTTACCAAATGGTCTACTAGAAGCACCGCCATATGGGTGTATAAATGTACATGCTTCTTTATTGCCAGAACTACGTGGTGGTGCGCCCATCCATTATTCGATCTTGCAAGGCAAGAAAGAAACAGGCATTACTATTATGTATATGGTAGAAAGATTAGATGCTGGAGCGATTATTTCTCAAGAAAGTATACCAATAGAATCAACGGATCATGTTGGCACATTACATGATAAATTAGCTAGCGTTGGTGCTTCATTACTACATCAAACATTACCAAAAATATTTACTGATGAGATTAATCCAATGGAACAAGATGATCAACAAGCAACATACGCACCTAATATTACTCGTGATCAAGAAAAAATTGATTGGACTCAATCAGGTGAAGCAATTTATAACCATATACGTGGGTTACATCCTTGGCCAGTAGCGAGTACCACTTTGAATGGAGAGAACATGAAGATTTGGTGGGGTGAGCTGACGGAAAAGCAAGTTGATAAACGTCCTGGTGAAATTGTAGAGTTACATTCGAAGGGCTTGATCGTTTGCTGTGGTGATCAACAGTGCATTAATATAACGAAAGTACAGCCTGCAGGTAAAAAGCAAATGACTGTAGAAGATTTCTTGCGAGGAAAAGGAAAAAACCTGCAAATAGGAGATAGATTAGGAGAGTAACATGACAAAATTTAAATTGCGTTCCAGTGCATTAGACATTTTACTTAGAGTTGATAATGGCGGAGCATATAGTCATCTATTAATCGATCAATTGATAAAATCAAATCGAGTAGCAGAAAAAGATCACGGTTTATTAACAGAAATTGTGTATGGATCAATACAAAGAAAATTGACTTTAGCTTATTTTACGAAAAAATTCGTCAAGAAAAATGCAAAATTGGATGATTGGGTGAAATGGTTACTGTACCTCTCTTTTTACCAAATGTATTACTTGGAAAGAGTACCCGATCATGCGGTTATCCATGAAGCGGTTGGTATCGCTAAAGAGCGTGGGCATAAAGGAATTGCTTCATTTGTTAATGGGGTGTTGCGTCAAGCTCAAAGAGAAGGATTTCCAGATTTCGAAAATATAGTAGATGAGTCCGAGAAATTAAGTATTAGAGCTAGTCATCCGCAATGGTTAGTCAATCGCTGGATCGAGCAATACGGCTATGAAAAAACAACTTCGATGTGTGAAGAGAATTTAATAACGAAACCATTTTCTGTCCGGATTCAACCTCAAAAAATATCTCGTGAAGAAGCGATGTTACAACTGCAACAGGAAGGTTATGAGGTTAAGCCATCTATTTTCTCAAGCCAAGGCATAATTGTAGAAGGAAATGTTTTGAAAAGCTCTTTATTTAAGCAGCATTTATTAACTATCCAAGATCAAAGTTCAATGCTTGTAGCAGAAATGATGGATTTATCTGATAACATGACTGTTTTAGATGCTTGTAGTGCACCTGGTGGGAAGACAACACATATTGGTGAAAAATTAAATAATACAGGTCAAATATTTGCTTATGATTTACATGAAAAGAAAACAAAACTTGTAAAAAATAAAGCAGCTGATCTCGGTTTAACAAATATCACTACACAAGCCGCAGATTCAAGAAATTTAGCTAACTTTCATACTGAAGGTACGTTTGATAGAGTATTAATTGATGCCCCGTGCTCTGGTTTAGGGGTAATAAGGGGAAAGCCTGATATTAAATACCAGAAGACAGAACAAGATATTTCTAATTTAGCTAATATACAGAAGCAATTGTTAGAAAATATTTCCCCATTACTCAAAAAAGATGGTAAAATTTTATATAGTACGTGCACGATAGATCAAGAAGAAAATGAGCAAGTCGTACAAGCGTTTTTAAAAGAAAATCCGAAATTCGAAGTAGATCCGACATTTTTTGACTCTCTGCCAAATGATATACAAGCTTCATTTGGTTTATCTAACGTAGGGTTGCAAATCTTTCCTGACGATTATCATACTGATGGTTTCTTTTTAACGAGATTACGTTTGAAAAATCAATAATGAGATAAAAGTAAAATGAGTGTATGAGGTGAATTAAATGCATTATTTTTTGACGAACAGAGGCAAAGTTAGACCGCATAATGAGGATAATGGAGGCGTGTTTCAAAACAAATCGAAGCAATATCTGGCCGTTGTAGCTGATGGAATGGGGGGTCATAAAGCAGGTGATGTAGCTAGCCAGCTTGTAGTTGAACATTTACAAGAACAATGGAAGTTATCTGAGCGATTACTTGATCAGTTTGCTGCTGAAAATTGGTTGGAAAAGACGATTAAAAGTGCAAATACGCTTGTTTTTAAAAAATCACAAGAAAACGAATCATGCTTTGGAATGGGAACTACCGTCATAGCGGTAATTTATGAGAAAGACTTTATCAGTGTTGCGCATATTGGTGATAGCAGGTGCTACCATTTATCATCTGGTAATCTTACACAAATTACAGAAGATCATTCACTTGTTAATGAACTTGTCCGTTCTGGTCAAATTTCAAAAGAAGATGCAGAGGTTCATCCTAGAAAAAATGTAATAACAAAAGCGTTGGGTACAGAAGAGCAGATTGCTCCTGATATTATCACAAGGTCATGGGAGCCTGAAGATAAACTATTACTTTGCTCAGATGGTTTATCCAACAAAATGAAAGAGAATGAATTACTATCTTTCTTAACAAAGGAAGTGTCATTAGAAAATAAGGCAAAAGAGTTAGTTAATCTAGCTAATGAACGTGGTGGAGAAGATAATATTACATTGGTTATATCTGATTATCCAAAAGAAGAAGCAGGTGATTCCTCTTGTTAGAAGGTCGCTTGTTGAGTGAACGTTATCAAGTAATTAGAATGATTGGTGGAGGAGGCATGGCCAATGTTTATTTAGGCCATGATACGATACTAGATCGTGAAGTTGCGATAAAAGTTTTGCGCTTGGAATATGCGAATGATGATGAATTCATATCTCGTTTTCATAGAGAAGCTCAATCTGCTACAAGCTTATCTCATCCAAACATTGTAAATATATACGATGTTGGAGAAGAGGATAACATTTACTATATGGTAATGGAGCATGTTGAAGGTGTGACATTAAAGAAGTATATACAGCTGTATGGACCGATTCCAGTGCAAGAATCAATTGAGATTATGAAGCAATTAACAGCTGCGATGGAGCATGCGCATGAAAATAATATTGTTCACCGTGATATTAAGCCGCAAAATATATTGATAAATGATTACGGTCAAGCTAAGATAACTGACTTTGGTATTGCGTTGGCTTTAAGCGCTACTTCTTTAACACAAACAAATTCTGTCTTAGGATCTGTGCATTATTTATCTCCAGAACAGGCAAGGGGTGGAATGGCGACAAATAAATCGGATATTTATTCATTAGGTATTGTTTTTTTTGAAATGCTTACTGGACATATTCCTTTTTCGGGACAATCAGCCGTATCTATTGCGCTTAAACATTTACAAGCAAATACACCATCTGTTAGAGAGTGGGATCCAGATATTCCACAGAGCATTGAAAACATTGTATTAAAAGCAACAACGAAAGATCCTTTTTATCGATATGACACGGTGCGTGCTTTTGAAGACGATATGGCGACAGCTCTAGACCCAAGTAGGTTAAATGAGCCACCATATGTTTCACCTGAAGAAGAGGGAGAAGCAACAAAAGCAATTCCTGTAATTAATGACCAATCGTATAATACGCATGCAGGTAATGAAGACACACTTATCCACACGAAGTCGAGTACGATGCCAAATTCATCAGTATCTAGCACAAAAGAAGAAAAACCAAAGAAAAAGAAGAAAAAATTGATTATTTGGTTGATCGCGTCATTTTTTATTTTAATTGCTTCAGGATTGTTCGCATTGTTCGTTTTACCAAATTGGCTACAACCTGATGATGTGACTGTACCAGATGTGACCGAAGAGACATTTGCTGATGCGGAACAAACTTTATCAGATCTTGGTTTAAAAGTAGTGAAAGAAGAAACATATTCAAATGAAGTAGAAGAAGATCATGTTATTCGGACAAATCCAAGTGCTAATACGAAAACAAAAGAAGGAAAAGAAGTTATTGTTTATGTTAGTCTTGGGGAAGAAAAAGAGCAGATAGCAGATTATGTTGGTAGAGACTTCAATCAAGTGAAAAAAATTCTATTAGAAAAAGGGTACAAGGATGTAGAGTATGTAGAGGTTCATTCAGATGACCCAGCTGGTCAAATTATTGCGCAAGTGTCTCCTCAACCAGATGCAGAGGTTGCTCCTTCTGATACAGTTGTTCAATTTGAAATTAGCAAAGGAAAGAAAAAGCTAAAACTGGATGATTTAATCGGAATGAGCGAAGCGGAAGCGAAAGATTATTTATCTAATAATAATTTGTCCTATGATACAACAGAAGAGTATGCTGAAAATGTCGAGAAGGGTGAGGTTATTTCTCACTCACCAAAATCTGGTGCCGAATTAGAAGAAGGCGAAACAGTTCAATTAGTTATTTCACTTGGTCAAAAGGAAAAACCGCCAATAAGTCATAATGTATCATTTACGGTACCTTATATCGGTAAAACAGAAGGACAAGGCGAATCTGCAAATAATGGGAATGCGCCCCAGTTTGTCCGTGTATATGTAGATGACATGAATAATGACCTAACAACATTGTATGAGACACAAACAATTCGAGAAGATACGGATTTCACTATTCGACTAACCATTGCACCAGGGCAAGAGGCTACTTACAAAGTCGAACGAGATGATGAAGTTATATTACAAAAAACAATCACTTATGATGAAGTGGAAGGGGATTAACTGCATGCCTGAAGGAAAAATCATGAAGGCACTTAGTGGTTTTTACTATGTGAAAACAGCAGATGACATATATCAATGTAGAGGAAGAGGACTTTTTCGCAAAAAAAAGGTAACACCTCTAGTTGGTGATAATGTGGTATTTGATATACAAGAAAATAAGGACGGATATATTACAGAAATAAAAGAAAGACGTAATGAATTAAAAAGACCTGCTGTAGCTAATATCGATCAAGCAATTATCGTTGTCTCAGCAAAAGAGCCCGATTTTAGTACACTGTTGCTAGACCGCTTTTTAATTTTAGTTGAAACTAATGATATTGAACCAATTATATTCATTTCGAAAGTAGATGTGCTTTCAAGTAGAGAATTTGAAGCAATTCAAGATTATCAAACGATTTATCGGGAGATTGGCTATAAAGTTGAAATGATTTCTGTTAAAGATGACAGAGACTTAGACCAATTAAGTGACTATTTTACAAATCGAATATCCGTTATTGCGGGACAGTCTGGTGTTGGAAAATCATCTCTATTAAATCGCTTAAATTCTAATTTGAATATTGAAACCAATGAAATTTCAACAAGCCTTGGGAGAGGAAAACATACGACTAGGCATGTGGAATTAGTTGATATTTATCAAGGTTTGGTTGCGGACACGCCTGGATTTAGTTCACTTGAATTTGAGACATTAGAGCTTGAAGCTTTGGCCTCATGTTTTCCAGAAATGAAAGAAAGGCAGCAAGATTGTAAATTCCGAGGCTGTTTGCATGTCAAGGAACCAAAATGCGCAATTAAGCAAGCCGTTGAAGCAAATGATATTGCTAAGTTTCGCTATGAGCATTACCTTCAATTTTATCAAGAAATTCAAAATAGAAAGCCGAGGTATTAAAAATGATTAAAATTGCACCATCTATCTTATCAGCGGATTTTTCTCAATTAAAAAAAGAAATTAGTGAGGTTGAGCAAGCAGGCGCAGACTATATCCATGTAGATGTGATGGACGGACATTTTGTTCCTAATATCACAATCGGACCATTAATAGTTGAAGCGATTCGACCAACTACTACTTTGCCGTTAGATGTACATTTAATGATTGATAATCCAGATCAATACATTGATGCGTTTGTGAAGGCTGGAGCAGATATTATTACTGTACATGCTGAAGCTTGTACTCATTTGCATAGAACCATTCATGCAATTAAAGAAAAAGGTATAAAAGCAGGTGTTGTTATTAATCCTGGCACACCTGCGGAAGCAATATATCCTATTTTAAAGGATGTAGATCTTGTTTTATTTATGACAGTAAACCCAGGTTTCGGTGGACAAAAATTTATTAATGACGTTGTAGAAAAAATTGAAAAAGTAGATGAATGGCGCCAAGCATTTGCTCCTCATGTAGAATTCGAGGTTGATGGCGGGATTAACGAACAGACAGCAAAACGATGTGTTGATGCAGGAATTGATGTTTTAGTAGCTGGAAGCGCAATTTTCGGTCAAGAGGATAGGGCTGAAGCAATTGAAAGAATTCGCTACGCTGCGAAATAATCAATTAAAGGAAGAAAATAAACACATGAGGAAAAACATATACACGATCGGAATCGTTGCTGGTGGACCGGACGAATCTATTCCTAACCTTGAAAAGTACAAGCATGTCATCGATTATTGGATAGGTGCTGATTATGGCTGTGTCACTTTACTTAAATATCAATTGCCAATAGATCTTGCAGTTGGCGATTTCGATTCAATCGATCAACAAGCGTTTGAAAATGTAGCTGAACAAGCTAAACAGATTGTTTCATATCCAATTGAAAAGGATGAAACAGATCTAGAGCTAGCGGTAAAATATGCACTTGAACGATCTCCAGAGCAATTGTATTTCTTTGGAGTAACAGGCGGTAGGATGGACCATACTTTAGCAAATGTGCAACAACTATTACCGTTTTTGCAAAAGCAAATCAAAGCCATTATTGTAGATAATCAAAATACAATCCAATTATATGAACCAGGAATCTATGAGGTAGAACAATCTGAAATATATACTGATATTTCTTTCCTCTCTTTCACTGAAACAATAGAGGGATTATCTTTAAGTGGATTTTATTATCCGCTGAATAAATATACACTTTCATGGGGCTCAACTAGATGTCTTTCTAACAAGCTTCTTTCCAAAAAAGGTACTTTTTCATTTGATAGAGGCATATTAATAATAATAAAGAGCTGTGATGTACTTCTTAAGTAGAAGATTCATATACTACGATGAATCATGTCTTCGTCAGATGGAAAAGAGGAGGGTTCTCATGAAGTTTTATACTATTAAACTCCCGAGGTTCATTGGTGGCTTTGTACGTGTAGTTATCGGTACATTCAAGAAAAACTAGTCATTAGCCTACCAAAACAACAAAAAGCACCTTATAAAAAAGGTGCTTTTTGTTATCCCGGATAATCAATTAATTATACGCGTTCTACTTTTCCGGATTTAAGCGCACGAGTAGATACATAAACACGTTTCGGTTTACCATCAACCATGATGCGTACTTTTTGTACATTAGCTTTCCACTTACGTTTATTAGCGTTCAAAGCGTGAGAACGGTTATTTCCAGTAGTTGTTTTACGACCAGTAACGACACATTTACGTCCCATAATTATCCCTCCTACATACATCTATCTCATTACATACTTATATAATTTATCATACCTTTTTTATTTTTGCAATGACAGAATTCCAAGTTTATCATGATCGACAGCTTGTATATAGGAAGCTATTCGTGTTGTGGGGAATGAAATGGATATAAAGTAGAAGCACTTGACAGATTTTAAAGTTTAGTTCATTGTATAAAGGGGTTTGTCTTGGTAAAATGAAATTATCTATGTAGTAAAAAAGAATTAACTCAAAATTAAAAATACATTAAAATTACTTTCATGAAAGATCTGCTTATTGTAAAATAGGCTTAATAAAAACCTTTTTTTAAAAAAGATAGTCAAGAAAACTCTTTAAACAGTTAATTTAAATATATTTTCTCAGAGATTAGAGGAGGATTAGTAGAATGGCTATTGAGTTAAAAACAAAAGATGGGCAAGTTACTATTACAAATGAAGTAGTTGCAACAGTAGCTGGCGGTGCTGCTATTGAATGTTATGGTATTGTTGGAATGGCATCAAAGAACCAATTAAAAGATGGTATCGCTGAGATTTTACGAAAAGAAAATTTCTCAAAAGGTGTAGTAGTACGTCAAGATGATGATTTAATTAGTATTGATATGTATATCATTGTGAGTTATGGAACAAAGATTTCCGAAGTTGCGCATAATGTACAATCACAAGTGAAATACACACTCGATAAAACTTTAGGATTGTCTATGCATTCTGTAAATGTTTTTATCCAAGGTGTACGCGTACAAGCAGAATAATAAAAGATTACTGACTTATAAATGACAAAGTAGTTCATAAACACACATGTAATCGTGTTGTTTAGCTTATGAAGGAGGAAGTTGTAGTGGTGTTACAAAGGTTAGAGGGTCCTGCATTTCAGCAGATGGTACTTCTTGGTGCAAATCACTTAACAAACAATGCTCAAATGATCGATGCACTAAATGTTTTTCCTGTTCCAGATGGAGATACAGGTACAAATATGAATTTGTCTATGACATCTGGTGCAAATGAAGTAAGAGACCTACCTGCAAATAGTGTAGGAGAAATTGCTGATGCATTAGCAAAGGGACTATTAATGGGAGCTAGAGGAAACTCTGGTGTAATTTTATCTCAATTATTCCGCGGATTTTCTAAAGGGGTAGATGGTGCTTCATCACTTACACCAAAAGAATTCGCAAAGGCATTAACATCTGGTGTTAATACAGCATATAAAGCGGTAATGAAACCGGTAGAAGGAACAATTTTAACAGTAGCGAAAGATACAGCTAAACAAGCTGAAAAACTGGCGGAAGAGACAGATGATTTTATTACATTCATGGAAGAAGTAGTAAAAGCATCAAAAAAATCTTTAAAGTCTACACCAGATCTATTACCTGTCTTAAAAGAAGTAGGTGTTGTTGATAGTGGTGGTCAAGGATTAGTTGTAATATATGAAGGATTCCTTGCTTCATTAAAAGGAGAGGAATTACCGGAAATTAATACGTCTACTGCTAAGATGGATGATATGGTTAATGCAGAACACCATAAGTTAGCACAAGATTTTATGCAAACAGAAGATATTGAGTTCGGCTATTGCACAGAATTTATGATTCAATTTGAAGAAGATAAATTAAAAGATAATCCATATGACGAAGAAGTTTTTCGTAATGAATTAAGTGAATTGGGAGATTCTTTACTTGTGGTATCAGATGATGAAATTATTAAAGTCCATGTCCACGTTGAATATCCTGGTCAAGCATTAAATCTAGGCCAACGTTTTGGTAGCTTTATTAGTATCAAAGTCGAAAATATGCGTCAACAGCATACTTCTATTGTAGGTGACAAGTCTGCTAAAGAAGAAAAGCCAGAGCAAAAGAAAGAGTATGGCATTATTTCAGTTGCGATGGGTGACGGCATTAAGGAGCTATTTGAGAGCTTGGGAGCATCTGTTGTTATTCAAGGTGGACAAACGATGAATCCTAGTACTCAAGATCTTGCTGAAGCAATTAAACAAGCTAATGCTAAAAAGGTTATTATTTTACCAAACAATAAAAATATTGTAATGGCTGCAGAGCAAGCAGCTCAATTAAGCGAAGATGAAGTAGTAGTTGTGCCTACTAAAACGATTCCTCAAGGTATGAGTGCTTTGCTGGCATTTCATCCTGAAGTAGCATTAGATGATAATAAAGAGGCTATGTTAGAAGCTAGCCAACAAGTGAAAACTGGGCAAGTTACGTATGCTGTCAGGGACACGAAAATTGATGGTATGACAATTGGCAACGGTAATTTCATGGGACTAGCTGATGGAAAAATAAAAGCTACTGATGAAGATAAACTGTCTGTTATAAAACAATTATTGAATGAATTGATTTCTGAAGATGATGAAATTATTACTATCTTGCAAGGTGAAGATGCAACAGAATCAGAAGTTCAGGCTATTCAAGAGTTTTTAGAACAAACGTATGAGGATATAGAAATTGAAGTTCATAATGGACAACAACCTATTTATTCTTTTATCTTTTCAATTGAATAATATATCAAGCTCAGGTTAATTCCTGGGCTTTTCTTATGCAATCAAAGTTGTGAATGAGGAAAGCATTAATTACTATGCAGTCTAGCTTTTCAACTAACAATGAAAAAGTTATACTATAATATGTGTTGTTGTTTATAGAAGGACAATGAAATGAGGTATATTTATGAAATACAAATCTGTTTTTGATATTATTGGTCCAGTGATGGTAGGGCCATCTAGTTCACATACTGCAGGTGCTGCGCGTATTGGGAGAGCAGCTCGTAATCTGTTCGGTAAAGAGCCAACTTATGCCGAAATAATTTTTTATGGTTCATTTGCAAAAACATATAAAGGGCATGGAACCGATGTTGCTGTAGTTGGAGGGCTGTTAGATTATGATACAGCCAATGAAAAAATCCGTCACGCAATTAAAATTGCCACAGATAAAGGAATTAAAATAAATTTTCATGAAGAAGATACAGCTGTTGATCATCCGAACACAGTGAGAATGAAAATAGGAAATGCTTCAGAGAGTATGGAGCTTGTAGGTATTTCAATTGGCGGGGGAAAAGTCGAAATTACGGAATTGAATGGTTTTGAGCTCCACCTCTCTGGGAATCATCCATCTATTTTAATTATGCATAATGATCGATTTGGTGCAATCGCTGCTGTCACACAAGTTTTAGCTAAGCATGAGATCAATATCGGTAGAATGGAAGTGTCTAGAAAGGACGTTGGCAAAGAAGCCCTAATGGTAATTGAATTAGATCAAAATATAGAACCATTTATTGAGCAAGAATTATCAAGTTCCAACCATATTTTGCGAGTGTCAAAAATTGTTGATTGATTCAATTTAATAAAAATAATAATTAACTATAAATCTAAATATGTACATAGAAGTTACCAGGTATGCTAATGATGCTGGTTTTTATGAAGGTTTTACAGTTTTGAGGAGGATTACATCATGTTTCGAACAGTAGCAGAATTAATCTCCATTACGGAGAATGAAAATATAACAATAGCTGAAGCAATGATTAGACAAGAAATGGATATACATGATAGATCAAGAGAAGAGATTATCGGCCAAATGGAACAAAATCTATCTGTTATGGAAAAAGCAGTAGAGGATGGATTAAAGGGTGCGCATTCACAATCAGGACTCGTTGGTGGAGATGCATTGCTCTTACAAGAATACATAAAAACCGGTAATTCTTTATCAGGTGATTTAGTACTTGATGCAGTAAGTAAAGCTGTGGCAACGAACGAAGTAAATGCAGCAATGGGAATTATTTGTGCTACACCAACAGCGGGTAGTGCAGGATGTGTACCCGGAGCTTTGTTTGCTGTAAAAGAGCGTTTGAATCCAACTAGAGAAGAAATGATTGATTTCCTGTTTACTTCAGGTGCATTTGGTTTTGTTGTTGCGAATAACGCCTTTATATCTGGTGCTGCAGGAGGATGTCAGGCTGAAGTGGGCTCGGCGGCTGCGATGGCATCAGCAGCTGTTGTAGAGATGGCAGGTGGAACACCACAACAAAGTGCAGAGGCATTTGCGATTACACTGAAAAACATGCTAGGTCTAGTTTGTGACCCTGTTGCTGGTTTAGTAGAAGTACCTTGTGTGAAAAGAAATGCCGCTGGTGCCTCAAACGCTATTGTGTCAGCCGATATGGCGCTTGCTGGTATAACGAGTAAAATTCCGTGTGATGAAGTAATTGGTGCAATGTATCGAGTAGGTAAACAAATGCCTAGTTCGTTAAGAGAAACTGCTGAAGGTGGACTGGCGGCAACCCCGACTGGTAGAGCCTTAGCAGCTCAAATTGCCGGAAATAATGTTACGAAAGAGTGAATGCATTGATGAATTGGCCAATTAATACTGTTGATGGGGTAGGAGAAAAATTAAAAGAACAATTAGAGGAAATAGGGATTAAAACTGTTCAAGATTTATTATTTTATTTTCCAAATCGCTATGAAAATTATGAAATTAAACCATTAAGTGAATTAATACATGATGAAAAAGTTACCATCGAAGGTCAAGTCATTGGTGATCCTATTGTAACGTATTATGGTCGTAAAAAATCTAGACTTGTCTTACGTATTCAAGTTGAACATGCAATAGTAAAGGGTGTGATGTTTAATCGTCCCTTTGCAAAAAAACAACTTGAGCCAGGAGATATCGTCACATTGACAGGGAAATGGGATCAACATCGATTGCAAATTACGGTTGAGCAATATAAAAAAGGGAAGGCGAAAACAGATCAACCAATCCAACCTGTTTATTACGTAAAGCAACCGATTAAATCCTTTCAATTAAAAAAGATAATAAAAAAGGCATTAGCACAATATGAAGGGCAAATTGATGAACTATTACCCTCTACTTATTTAACTAGCTATAAGCTGCTTACACGCGTAAAGGCATTGCAAGAAATACATTTTCCTACTAGTTTTCAAGCATTAAAGCAAGCGAAAAGAAGGTTTATCTATGAAGAACTGTTGCTTTTTCAATTGAAAATGCAATTGTTGCGAAAGAATAATAGAGAACGAACACAAGGGAATAGTCAGCTTTTCGATCTTGCACTTGTTAATCAATTTATTGATAAACTGCCTTTCCAATTAACGAAAGCGCAAAATCGATCTTTACAAGAGATTCTTCAAGATATGCGTTCACCGTATCGGATGAATCGTTTATTACAAGGGGATGTTGGTTCGGGAAAAACAGCTGTTGCGGCAATAAGTCTTTATGCATCTGTGATTGCTGGTAAACAAGGGGCAATAATGGTTCCGACCGAGATATTGGCAGAGCAACATATGTTATCTTTGCAAGCATTATTTGGAGAAGATGTTTCGATCGCTTTATTGACAGGATCGGTTAAAGGGAAAAAGCGCAAAGAAATATTAGCCATGGTTGAGAAGAAATCAATTAATATTATTGTTGGGACACATGCATTAATTCAAGAAGATGTTCATTTTGCTAATTTAGGTACAGTTATTGTCGATGAGCAGCATCGTTTTGGCGTAAATCAACGGAAAGCATTGCGAGATAAAGGAATTGATCCAGATGTTTTGTTCATGACAGCAACCCCAATTCCAAGAACGTTGGCAATTACAAGTTTTGGTGATATGGATGTTAGCCAAATCGATGAAATGCCAGTAGGTAGAAAACCAGTAGAAACATATTGGGTAAAAGACAATATGTTAACAAGAGTATTGCAATTTATTCAAAAAGAGGTCGAGCAAGGTTTTCAAGCTTATGTTATCTGTCCATTAATTGAGGAATCAGATAAGTTGGATATTCAAAATGCAGTCGATTTGTACCAACAATTACAAGAAGCGTATTCTTCTTACCAAATCGATGTAGGACTACTACATGGTCGATTACATAATGATGAAAAAGAAGAAGTGATGCAACAGTTTGCATCGAATCAAGTACAAGTATTAGTTTCCACCACTGTAGTAGAAGTTGGTGTAAATGTTCCAAATGCAACAGTAATGGTAATTTATGATGCAGAGCGTTTCGGTTTATCCCAACTTCATCAGCTTAGAGGGCGTGTTGGGCGTGGAAATGCTCAAAGTTATTGTATTTTAATCGCTGATCCAAAAGGTGATGTAGGTAAAGAACGCATGAAGATTATGACGGAAACGACAAATGGATTTGAATTAGCGGAGCAGGATCTACAATTAAGGGGGCCTGGTGACTTTTTCGGCAAAAAACAAAGTGGACTTCCAGAGTTTAAAGTTGCTGATATTGTACAGGACTATCGTGCACTTGAAACGGCTAGAAATGATGCGCAATCTATTGTTTATAACCAACTATTGACAAAGGATACTAATTATCAAGTTCTAAATAAATATTTAAAACAAACGTTTAATGACGGTGAGGTAACATTTGATTAAAAAATGACTTGCAAGAACGAGAGAGGTATTATATATTACTATTAGTACCTAGTCATAAAACGTATTTATTTTACTAGGATGGTGAAGTAATGAAATTGCCAAAAAAACAAAGACAAGAAAAACTTCGTCAAACAATAGAAGAGTCACCATTTATAACAGATGAAGCATTGGCGAATCAATTTTATGTTAGCATTCAAACGATACGTTTAGATCGTATGGAATTATCTATACCTGAGCTTAGAGAACGAATTAAATCAGTTGCTACAGATCAATGGAATGAGACGGTTAAAGCTTTGCCGATAGATGAAGTGATTGGTGAAGTGATTGATTTGGAATTAGACGATAGAGCAATATCTATTTTAGATATTGGGCAAGAACATGTCTTTTCACGTAATCATATCGCTCGTGGGCACCATCTATTTGCACAAGCCAATTCTTTGGCGGTTGCTGTTATTAATGATGAGCTAGCCTTGACAATGAAGGCGGATATAAAGTTCACTCGACAAGTAAAGCAAGGAGAGCGAGTCGTTGCCAAAGCAAAAGTTGTTTCTTCATCAACTAAGAATCGACGTACAAAAGTAGCGGTTGATAGTTATGTTGATAATGAAATAGTTTTCTCTGGGGTTTTTGATATGTATCGATCAAGCGAGCAAAAAGGAGCAGATGATAATGAAACTAGCAATTGATGCCATGGGTGGAGATCATGCGCCACAAGCTATTGTTGAAGGCGCAATGAAAGCCATTAAAAATATGAATAAATTGGAGATTATTTTAATTGGTGATGAGGAAAAAATCAAACCATATTTAACAGATTCTGAACGTATCACCGTTATGCATACTACTACTGTTATTACTGGTGAAGATGAACCTGTTAGAGCAGTGAGAAGAAAAAAAGATGCGTCACTTGTCTTAATGGCCAAAGAAGTGAAAGAAAATAGAGCTGACGCATGTATTTCAGCCGGAAATACTGGCGCATTAATGAGTGCAGGATTATTTCATGTTGGAAGAATTAAAGGGATAGAACGTCCAGCGTTATCTCCTACTTTACCAACGATTGATAAAAAAGGTTTTTTACTATTAGACGTTGGTGCTAATGTCGAAGCCAAGCCAAAGCATCTACTACAATATGCAATTATGGGAAGTGTGTATGTTGAAAAGGTTCGGGGAGTGAAAGAACCTAAAATAGGACTATTAAATATTGGTTCAGAAGATGGGAAAGGCAATGAATTAACGAAACAAGCATTTACGATGTTGAAGGATGCGCCGATTAATTTTGTTGGTAATATTGAAGCAAGAGAGTTATTAGAAGGAAAAGCTGATGTGGTTGTAACAGATGGGTTTAGCGGGAATATCGCATTAAAATCGATTGAGGGAACAGCTCTAAGCTTGTTTGCTATGTTAAAACAATCATTTTTCGCTAATTTGAAAACTAAGCTTGCAGCAATGATGATGAAAGATCACTTAAAGGCGTTAAAAAATCAGCTTGATTATGCTGAATATGGTGGTGCAGGCTTATTTGGTCTATCCGCACCAGTAATCAAAGCACATGGTTCTTCAGATGCAAGGGCTATTTATAGTGCAATTAAACAAGCACGTTACATGGTAGAGAACAATGTAACAGAAACGATAGAAAAAACAGTAGCTAAGATTGGTACACTCCCAGAGGAGGAATAAAATGAAAAAAGTTGCTTTTGTGTATCCAGGACAGGGGTCACAACAAGTAGGCATGGGTGAAGCAATATTTCAAGAATCACCTACTGCTCAATCGATGTTTGAACAAGCCGATGCTATACTCCAGACAGATATTACAAATTTAATGTTTGAAGGTCCGATTGAAACATTAACACAGACTGAATATGCACAACCATCTCTTTTGTTAGTTAGTAGTGTGATAACTAAACTATTAGAGGAAGAAGGAATAACTCCTAGTGCTGTAGCAGGGCATAGCCTAGGAGAGTACAGTGCACTTGTAGCAGCGAAGGCATTTTCGTTTGAAGACGCACTCTCATTAGTTCAAACGAGAGGTAGATTGATGGAGGAAGCTTATCCCAAAGGAAAAGGCGCAATGGCTGCAGTACTTGGATTAGAGCAGAATCAGCTTCAAATTGAATTAGACAAGATTGCACAGGAGACAAATGAAATTATAGAAATCGCTAATTTAAATTGTCCTGGACAAATTGTTATCTCAGGTGATAAAGGAACAATAGACGATGCGATGACGAAATTAAAAGAAGCCGGAGCGAAACGTGTACTACCTTTAAGTGTTAGCGGACCGTTTCACTCATCACTAATGAAACCGGCAGCAGAGTCATTTGCTGAATCATTGAATAAAATTCAAATGAACGATATTACCTTACCTACTTATGCAAACGTAACGGCGGATATTGTATCGACAAAAGAAGAAATTAAACAAAGATTAGTGGAACAATTGTATTCCAGTGTTCGTTTTGAAGAAATCATTAATAACATAATAGAATCTGATGTTGATGCCATTGTAGAAATAGGTAATGGAAAAGTGTTGACTGGATTAATCAAAAAAATTAATCGTAGAATGAAGACTTTTACAATTCAAGATCCTGCATCATTAAATGATTTTGTAATGTGGTATAAGGAGGAATCCTAATGTTTGAAGGAAAAGTTGCTCTTGTAACAGGAGCTTCTAGAGGTATTGGGCGAGCAATTGCATTGGAACTAGCTAAAAAGGGCGCAGTTGTAGCTGTGAATTATGCTGGTAATGAAGTGAAGGCGCAGGCAGTTGTTGACGAGATTGAACAGTTGGGTTCAAAAGCAATCAAGATTAAAGCGAACGTAGCTGTTGAGGCAGAAGTTAAACAAATGGTAAAGGAAACAATTTCTACATTTGGCAGTCTTGATATTCTTGTTAACAACGCTGGAATTACGAGAGATAATTTGCTAATGAGAATGAAAGAGTCTGAATTTGATGACGTGATTCAAACGAATTTGAAAGGTGTATTCTTAACTACTAAAGCTGTAACGAGACAAATGATGAAGCAACGACATGGTCGTATCATTAATGTTGCCTCTGTCGTTGGTATTAGCGGGAATGCAGGTCAAGCAAACTATGTTGCTGCAAAAGCTGGTGTGATTGGAATGACAAAAACAGCGGCAAAAGAGTTAGCTAGTAGAAACATATTAGTAAATGCGGTTGCACCTGGCTTTATTGAAACAGATATGACAGATCAGTTAACAGAAGAGCAACATAAGGCAATGGCAGAGTTAATTCCATTAGCGCGATTAGGTAAAGCAGAAGATGTTGCACATGTTGTTCGTTTTCTTGCTTCTGATGATGCAGCTTATGTTACAGGGCAAACTATACAAGTAGATGGTGGTATGGTAATGTAAGAATGCACTTATAAAAAATACATTGAAAGGGGGTGACAGCAAGATGGCAGAGACTTTTGATCGTGTAAAGAAAATCGTGGTTGATCGCTTAGATGTAGAAGAGGAAAAAGTAACAATGGAAGCCTCTTTTAAAGATGATTTAGAAGCTGATTCATTAGATGTAGTTGAACTTGTTATGGAATTAGAAGATGAGTTTGATATGGAAATTGCCGATGAAGATGCAGAAAAAATTGGTACAGTTGGTGACGCTGTGAATTACATAGATAGCCAATCGTAACAAAAAATATGACGAAAATAAAAGTCTCGCTGAAAAGCGGGACTTTTACCACATCTAAAAAATATTTGTCAAGGTGGAGAGGGATATGGATTTTCAGCCGTTACAAAATCAATTAAATATACAATTCAAAAATGAATCTATATTGCGACAAGCATTTACTCACTCTTCTTATGTGAATGAAAATAAAAAACAACCATTGAGTGATAATGAACGATTAGAGTTTTTAGGTGATGCTGTACTAGAGTTGGGTGTGTCACAATTTTTATACCGAACATTTCCTAATATGGCTGAAGGTGATTTAACAAAATTACGCGCTGCAATTGTTTGTGAACCAGCTTTAGTTGATTTTGCTAAAGAATTGACTTTTCATCAATTTGTTCTTTTAGGAAAAGGAGAAGAACGCACTGGGGGCAGGCATAGACCGGCTTTGTTAGCTGATGTGTTTGAAGCATTTATCGGTGCATTATATTTAGATCAAGGATTCGAAGTTGTTATTCAATTTTTAAAACAATATGTTTATCCTAAAATTAGTCAAGGTGCTTTTTTTCATGGATTGGATTATAAAAGTCAACTGCAAGAATTAATTCAACAAAAACGAACAGCAGACATTGAATACGAAATTGTAGCAGAAAATGGTCCTGCACATGACCGTGAATTTGTAGCACAAGTAAAGGTGAATAACGACGTTTCTGGTGAAGGAAATGGTCGCACAAAAAAGGAAGCAGAACAGCGGGCTGCTAAGCAAGCATTAGACTATTACAAAAAATAATTTGTCGCATAAATCTGTGATGGTTGGCTCGTTTTTATGAATGTTTATTCGTAAAAACAAGCCAACAATCATTTTATCGAGAGGGTAAGTATATCTCCTCTCGTAATTAAAGAATCGTAATTATTTTCTAATTGAAGCAAGTTCTTGAATAAAAGCTTGTGTTTCGGAAACACTTAGCTGGCCTTTCTGTTGTAACATATCATACAATAACTTTAATTGATCATACTTACTCAAGTCATAATCCGCTGGATCCATGATTGATGAGTTAACTACTTTTAGTTTTGCAGTAATTTCTTCAAGTAAATACGTTAAATTTTCTGGTGTCGCCTCATTTAATTGTGCCATATATCTTTCTCTCCTTTCTATTTACCGTTTAATAACTAGTTTGATTAATGGATAGATAATGCCTCTATTACAAACTAATCTTCTAACTCTTCCTACTTTATGATAAAATAAATAAGCTGAAAAGAAAACATGAAGTCAAAATACATACTTATATTGTTAGATAAAATAGGAGAATGCATATGTTCCTAAAAAAAATTGAATCTGTTGGTTTCAAATCTTTTGCTGAACGAATATCTGTTGATTTTGTACCTGGGGTAACCGCTGTCGTTGGACCAAATGGAAGTGGAAAAAGTAATGTTACAGATGCAATCCGTTGGGTATTAGGTGAACAATCAGCGAAATCATTACGTGGTACAAAAATGGAGGATATTATCTTTCAAGGTAGTGATACGCGTAAGCCATTAAATTTCGCAGAAGTAACCCTTGTATTGGATAATCAAGATCAAACCTTGCCAATTGATTATGAAGAAGTAAGTGTCACTAGACGCGTTTACCGTTCAGGTGAAAGTGAATATTTATTGAATAAACAAAATTGTCGTTTGAAAGATATCGTCGATTTGTTTATGGATTCAGGACTTGGAAAAGAGGCCTTTTCTATTATTAGCCAAGGAAAGGTAGAAGAAATTCTGAGCTCTAAAGCAGAGGAGCGCAGAACGATCTTTGAGGAAGCTGCAGGTGTTTTAAAATATAAAAATCGCAAAAAGAAAGCAGAATATAAACTTGCAGAGACACAAGAGAATTTAAATAGAGTAGAAGATATTATTTATGAAATTGAAGGGCAGTTAGATCCATTAAAAGAACAAGCTTCGGTTGCTAAAGAATATCTGGATAAAAAAGAGCAGTTAAAAGGAGAAGAGATTTCTTTATTAATTGCTGAAATTGAACAATTACATGAAGATTGGCAAGCATATTTAAATTTAATTGAACAACAAAAAAATGATGATATAGAAAAAACTACTATTCTCCAAAAAAACGAAGCGGATGTTGAAAAAGAACGTCAAGTTATGCAAGAAATGGATGAAACGATTCAACATTTACAGGATAAGTTGTTGACATGCACACAAGAATTGGAGAGTTTAGAGGGAAACAAGAAGGTAATGCAAGAACGTTCGCGTCATTTTGAAGATAACAAGGCACAGTTAACTTCTAATATAGAATCACTACAGACAAAGATAAACACTTCTTCAGAGCAGTATAACGCCGAAAAACAAACATTAGAGAGTTTAACATCTACTCGCAATAAAATTCAGCAAAAGTTGCAAGAACTAGAGCAACAATTAGATAGCAAAGAAGAAAATATTGAAGAAATTATTGAACAAAAAAAATCGGAATACATTGATTTTTTAAACCAACAAGCGGCTAAACGGAATGAGAAACAGTCTATTTTACAACAGCTAGAACAATTAGATTTTAAACAAAAAAATCACAAAGGTAAATTTACTGATCAATTATCAACGAGAGATTCATTATCAAGCAATCTTAATCAGTTAAGCGACAAGCTGAAAATACACAAAGAACAAATAGACAACCAGCAAATACAACTTGACTCCGTAAGAAAAGATATCGAACACAAGAAAGCCGCATATCAGGATTCGCAACAAAAATTGATGCAAGGCTATCAACAAATTGAGAAGCTAAAATCAAAACAAGAAATGTTAGCTGATATGAAGGAAGATTTTCAAGGTTATTTTCAGGGTGTTAAAGCTGTCTTGAAAGCAAGAGAAAAGTCACAATTATCAGGTATACATGGCGCTGTGCTTGAACTGATAGATATCCCAAAGCAATTCTTAACGGCTATGGAAACTGCTCTAGGCGGACAATCACAGCATATTGTAACAGATGATGAAAAATCGGGGCGACAAGCCATTCAATGGTTGAAACAATCAAACAACGGACGTGCTACTTTTCTTCCGTTACAAACGATGCGTCCAAAAGTAATTCCGTCTCCTTTAAGGAAACAATTAGATAGTCATTCTGGTTTTATTGGAGTGGCGGCAGAGTTAATTCAATTTGACCAGAACTATCATTCCGTTATTCACAACTTATTAGGGAACACAATTTTTGCCAATACATTAAAGGATGCAACAGATTTAGCGAAATTATCAGAGCGACGCTTTCGAATTGTTACATTAGAAGGTGATGTCGTAAACCCAGGTGGATCGATGTCAGGTGGGGCAAAGCGCAATAATAATCAATCTCTTTTCACAAGAGAAAAAGAGTTACAAGAACTTAATGAAAAAATTGAAACCTATCAAACGCGCACGATTGCTTTTGAAGAAAACGTAAATAAGCAAAAACAGCAACTGGAAAATAAAGAGTTTGAGCTAGAAACGATCAGAGAAAAAATACAAGCTATGCAGCAAGAAGAGAATGAACTACAAGCACAGTACACAGAGAAGAATGTACAGCTTCGTCACATCAATGAAACGATGACAGTTTTTGACCAGGAGACTGATCAATTTGCCCAAGAAATTCAGATTTTAACTGATCGTAAGCAGAAGATCGATGAACAACTAGAGCATATGAACGAAAGTGTAGCAAAACTGAAAGAAGAAATAGAAGATCTTACACAGAAGCAAAATGAAGATCAAGCAAATCACCAAACATTACAAGAAGATTTACATCAGCTACGCATTCAATTAGCCGAGCAAGATAGAAACGTTTATCACCAAAAAGAAAAGGTAACAAATGTGTTAACAACGCTTGACGAATTAAATCAATCTAAACAAGAAGCCGATGAACAGCTTGCTTCTTTACTAGCATTTAAAACAAGACAAAATATGCAAGAAGAGATTGAAGAAAAGATTAAGATAAAAGAAGATGAAAAGCATAATATAACGAAAGAAATACAACAAAACAGACAAACAAGAATGTCTAAAACACAACAGATTGAAGATGCAGAAAGAGAAATTAAAACAATCCAAAATCAAAGGCAAGCTATTCTTGAAAAAATTCAAGCGAATGAAGTAAAAGCAAATCGTTTAGATGTGGAGTTAGAAAATAAATTAACCCATTTACAAACAGAATATATAATTACCTTTGAAAAAGCACAACAGCTTTACCAAAAGGCAGAAAATGTTCAAGAAGCTAGTCGAGAAGTGAAATTACTTAAGCGGTCTATTGAAGAATTGGGCACGGTAAATATAGGTGCAATAGAAGAATACGAGCGAATTGAAGAGCGCTATCAATTCTTAACCGAACAGCAAACAGATTTAAATGAAGCAAAGGATACACTTTATACAGTAATTGCTGAAATGGATGAAGAAATGCAACGCCGATTTGAAGAAACATTTATGAAAATCAAAGAAGAATTCTCTTATGTATTCCAGCAACTGTTCGGAGGTGGCAATGCTGCATTACAACTAACGGATCCAGATGATCTATTAGAAACTGGTGTTGAAATAAAAGCACAACCACCTGGTAAAAAAGCGCAACAATTAGCTTTATTATCTGGAGGAGAACGCGCTTTAACCGCGATAGCGCTATTATTTTCTATTTTACGTGTTCGTCCAGTCCCTTTTTGCGTGTTGGATGAAGTGGAGGCGGCATTGGATGATGCCAACGTTCACAGGTTTGCTAGATATCTAAGAGAGTATAGCAGCAAGACACAGTTTATTGTTATTACACATAGAAAAGGAACAATGGAAGAAGCAGATGTGCTTTATGGTGTAACAATGCAAGAATCTGGTGTGTCTCGATTAGTTTCTGTCAAATTAGAGGAAACGAACGATATGGTACATTTAGGCGTTTAATGAACTAGAAAGGAAGTATTTAATATGAGTTTTTTCAAAAAGTTAAAAGATAAATTTTCAGGGTCAGAAGAAGAACATGATGTTTCTGACAAATATAAGTCAGGCTTAACAAAAACAAGAGATACATTTTCAACAAAAATTAATAATTTAGTTGCGCGATATCGCAAAGTGGATGAAGATTTTTTTGAAGATCTTGAAGAAATTTTAATTCAAGCAGATGTTGGTGTAACAACGGTAATGGATTTAATTGATGAATTAAAAATGGAAGTGAAAAGACAAAATATTAAAGATACAGAGGGTGTAAAAGATGTTATCTCTGAAAAACTAGTTGAAATTTATGCTGGAGAAGATGACATTACAAAAGAAAGTCTTACTCTAAAAGAAAATGATCTTTCTGTGTACTTATTCGTCGGGGTTAATGGTGTTGGGAAAACAACTTCAATCGGCAAACTAGCTCATCAGTTAACAGAACAAGGGAAGAAAGTGGTCCTTGTTGCAGGTGACACATTTCGTGCGGGTGCAATTGAACAGTTACAGGTATGGGGAGAACGTGTCGGTGTAGAAGTAGTGAAGCATCGTGAAGGTAGTGATCCTTCAGCTGTTATTTACGATGGTATTCAGGCTGCAAAGTCAAGAAATGCAGATGTTTTATTATGTGATACAGCAGGGAGATTACAGAATAAAGTAAACTTAATGAATGAATTGTCTAAGGTAAAACGAGTGATTGAGCGAGAGATTCCGGATGCACCACATGAAGTGTTGTTAGTTTTAGATGCAACAACAGGTCAAAATGCATTAAGTCAAGCGAAGACATTTGCTCAAGCAACAAATGTAACAGGTATTGTTTTAACAAAACTGGATGGAACAGCAAAAGGTGGAATTGTACTAGCCATTCGAAAAGAATTAAATATTCCAGTTAAATTTGTAGGTTTAGGTGAAAAAGTAACCGATTTAGAAGCTTTTGATGCGCATGCATTTGTGTACGGTTTATTCGCTGATATGATTGAATCGGATAAAGCATAACTGCTTGACAGTGAATTCATCCATCATCTACTATTAAATGTAAAGATGTTTCACTTAACGAGGAGTGTTTAGTTATGTTAGAAAAAACAACTAGGGTTAATTTTTTATTTGATTTTTATCAATCATTATTAACACCAAAACAACGTAATTATATGGAGATGTATTATTTAGAAGATTATTCTTTAGGTGAAATATCAGAATCATTTGATGTCTCTAGACAGGCTGTATACGATAATATTCGTCGGACAGAAGCAATGCTTGAAGATTATGAAACGAAATTACAATTATACAAGAAATTTATTGCCCGTCAACAAATAGTGGATCAATTGACAACAGTATTAGAAGATCATGAAGAAGCGTTAGATTTATTATCTATCTTAAAAGAATTAGAGTAGGAGGATACTCTTTATGGCATTTGAAGGCTTATCTGAACGTCTACAACAGACGATCAAAAAGATGACAGGTAAAGGGAAAGTAAGTGAACAAGATGTAAAAGAAATGACAAGAGAAGTACGTCTCGCTTTATTAGAAGCAGATGTTAACTTTAAAGTAGTTAAAGATCTTGTCAAACGAATCAAGGAACGAGCGGTTGGTCAGGATGTAATGGAAAGCTTAACACCGGGTCAACAAGTAATTAAAATAGTAAAAGAGGAACTGACCGCTTTAATGGGTGGAGAACAAAGCAAGATAGCGGTAAGTGAACGTCCTCCAACAGTAATCATGATGGTAGGTTTGCAAGGTGCCGGTAAAACAACAACAACTGGTAAATTAGCCAATTTGCTTCGTAAAAAGCACAACAGAAAACCCTTGCTTGTTGCGGCCGACGTATATCGCCCGGCTGCAATTAATCAATTAGAAACATTAGGAAAGCAACTAGATTTACCCGTTTTTTCATTAGGAACGGAAGCAAGCCCAATCGATATTGCAAACCAAGCAATCGACAAGGCTAAAGAAGAACATCTTGATTATGTCATTATTGATACCGCTGGTCGTTTACATGTAGATGAACATCTAATGGACGAACTACAGCAAATAAAACAGAATGTAACTCCTGATGAGATTTTCTTAGTAGTAGATTCAATGACCGGTCAAGATGCAGTGAATGTTGCTGAAAGCTTTGATCAACAACTCGATGTAACAGGTGTGGTTTTAACGAAGCTAGATGGAGATACACGTGGTGGTGCAGCATTATCTATTAAAGCTGTTACAAATAAACCGATTAAATTCGCTGGTATGGGAGAAAAACTAGATGAATTAGAGGCGTTTCATCCAGAACGTATGGCATCCCGAATTTTAGGTATGGGTGATGTCCTTTCATTAATTGAAAAAGCACAAGATAATGTAGATCAGAAAAAAGCGCAAGAATTAGAAGAAAAAATGCGCTCTGCTACATTTACTTTTGATGATTTTCTTGAGCAAATGGATCAAGTGAAAAGTATGGGTCCATTAGAAGATTTAATTGGAATGATCCCAGGAGCAAATAAAATGAAAGGGCTAAAAAATGTACAGTTTGATGATAAACAGCTTGTACATGTTGAAGCCATCATTCAATCTATGACAAAAAAAGAACGCGAAGATCCAAGCTTAATGAATGCAAGCCGCAAGAAGCGTATTGCAAAAGGATCTGGACGTCCTGTATCAGAGGTAAATCGTTTGCTAAAACAATTTGATGAAATGAAAAAAATGATGAAACAAATGACGAATATGCAAAAAGGGAAGAAAGGAAAAAAGGGTAAAGGATTTAATTTTCCTTTCATGTAATGTAAAAACACTTTACAGACTTCCAAACTTCTGATAGAATTTAAAATTGTGTAAAACATTAATAAATGGAGGTGCGAAATATGGCTGTTAAAATCCGCTTAAAGCGTATGGGTTCAAAACGTAATCCTTTTTATCGTGTAGTTGTAGCTGATTCACGTTCTCCTCGTGATGGACGTATTATCGAACAGATTGGCACATACAATCCGGTTGCTAACCCGGTTGAAGTTAAATTAGATGAAGATAAAGCGTTAGATTGGATGTCAAAAGGTGCTAAGCCTAGTGACACTGTTCGTAACTTATTCTCTAATGAAGGCATCATGAAGAAATTCCACGACACGAAAAACCAAAAGTAAAGTAGTGTGATAAAATGGAAGCCTTAATTAAAAGCATCGTCAAGCCGTTAGTTGATAATCCAAACGAGATTTCGGTAGAGGTAAAAGAAGAAGCTAGTAAGGTGATTTATCATCTTACTGTTCATTCTGAAGATGTTGGTAAGGTAATTGGTAAAAACGGTCGTATAGCTAAAGCAATACGTACCGTTGTTTACGCAGCAAATACAGATTCCAAAAAACGAATTTTTCTTGATATTATGTAAAACAGGGAGAGGAGCAAAATACCTTTCCCTGTTTTTCTTTACACAATAAAAAGGTATAATATTAATATAGTTTAAGATTACAGCCTCATATATCATGTTGAAAAGAGGTGTCGTCGATGAAAATCATGAAGCAAATCAAAGTGAAACAAGTGATAACAGAAGAGAGCAGATCATTATTAACAGCTGACTTTAAAAAAAGGTTCGAACAGCTTGAACAAGAAATTCAGCAATTAATTTTTGAACAGAAGAAAATGGAACGTAAACATCCTTCTCACAGACAAAAAATCATCAGTAAATTTCAAAAAGAGATTGATGATCGAAAAGAAAAGCAAATAATAGTACAAAATCAAATAGAAACAATACATAATTTACCGTCTGAAAGTGAAATAGTAGAAAGAGAAATAGAAGCACTTGTTGATGTCGAAGTTGGAATGGATTGGAACAAAATAGTATCTGAACAAGTAATTGTGGTAAGAAACAATAAAATTATACGGATAGATGAAGCGGGTGAATGAATTGAGTGAAGATAAACTATTTAACGTCGGAAAGATTGTAAACACGCATGGTATTAAAGGAGAAGTTAAAGTCGTAAGAATTACAGATTTTGAAGAACGTTTCGAAAAAGGGAATATACTGTATTTAATTGATAAATCAAAAAGTGAGCCAATACCATTAACAATAAAACATCATCGTCAACACAAACAATTTGATTTATTACAATTCGAATCATATGACTCAATAAATGATGTGGAACCTTTTAAAGAATGCTTGTTAACAGTTAAAGAGGAGCAACTGCAAACGCTAGATGAAGGCGCTTATTACTATCATGAGATTATTGGCTGTAAAGTGTATACACTGGACAATGAATTGTTAGGAGAAATAAAAGAAATTCTTTCACCAGGTGCGAATGACGTTTGGGTAGTTAAATGTCCAAACAAAAAAGACCTTCTTATTCCATACATTGATGATGTAGTGAGAACCGTTGATGTGAAAGAGAAAAAAGTAATCATTGAGCTTATGGAAGGATTGTTAGACTGATGCACGTTGATATATTAACCCTTTTTCCTGAAATGTTTACAGGTGTGATGGAAAATTCCATTTTAAAAAAAGCACAAGAAAATGGAGCTTTCTCTTATCAAACTGTTGATTTTCGTCAATATACCACAAATAAACATCATAAGGTTGATGATTATCCTTATGGTGGGGGAGCAGGCATGGTATTAATGCCACAGCCGATTTTTGATGCAATCGATGATTTGAAAAAAAAACATAAAAAGAATCCACGTGTTATTCTTATGTGTCCGCAAGGGGAAACCTTCACACAGAAAAAAGCAGAAGAGCTTGCACAAGAAGAGCAACTCGTGTTTATTTGTGGTCATTATGAAGGATATGATGAACGGATTCGACAAGAGCTTATAACAGATGAAATTTCCATAGGAGACTATATTTTAACAGGTGGGGAACTAGGTGCGATGGTCGTAATAGATAGTGTAACACGCTTGTTGCCGGGTGTTTTAGGGAATAAAGACTCCGCTCCAGAAGATTCATTTTCAACTGGTCTATTAGAACATCCCCATTATACAAGGCCTGCTGTATTTCGTGGATTAGAAGTCCCTGAAGTATTATTATCAGGGAACCACAAACATATTGACACATGGCGTCGTAAACAATCAATTTTTCGTACTTGGCTGAGAAGACCTGATCTATTGGAAGTATTTAAGCTGTCAGATCAAGAAAAAGAATGGATTAATGAATTTGAAAAGAATACTAAGATATAGTTGAAGTCTAAATAAAATTATGGTATATTATTTGTTGTGCTTAAGTGAATACTTAGGCCGTATAAACGATGTTCCGCTGTTAGTCAACATTGAATATGAGCATTGGTTTGGAAGGAGTGTGACATAATGCAACATTTAATTGATGAAATCACAAAAGAGCAACTTCGTACAGATCATCCCGATTTCCGCCCAGGTGACACTGTTAAAGTGCACGTTAAGGTTGTAGAGGGAGAGCGTGAGCGTATTCAGCTGTTTGAAGGTGTTGTTATTAAACGCCAAAACGGTGGAATTAGTGAAACATTCACTGTACGTAAGATTTCTTATGGTGTAGGTGTTGAACGTACATTACCAGTACATTCACCACGTATTGCTAAAATTGAAGTTAGCCGTCGCGGTAAGGTACGTCGTGCGAAACTTTACTATCTACGTAATCTTCGTGGAAAAGCTGCACGTATTAAAGAAATTCGCTAATGATGACTGTAAAAGGAGCTTGCTATGTCAAGCTCCTTTTTCTTCATAATAAAACAATTTCATTCTTGGAACTGCATAAGATAAAATGTACTAAACAAAATGAAATGAGTGCAGTTGGTATTGGAGGAAACAGAGATGGCCAAAAAAAAGAGTGGAAAGAGTGAATGGATTGACTGGCTTAAAGCTTTGCTTATAGCGGCAATCATAGCTATCATCGTTCGGACATTTATTTTCACACCAATTGTTGTAGACGGTCCCTCTATGCAACCTAATTTACAAGACGGTGATCATATGCTCGTTAATAAATTAAATTATAAATTAAACGAGCCTGAAAGATTCGACATTGTTGTTTTTCATGCAACAGAGCAAAAAGATTATATAAAAAGGGTAATTGGTTTACCTGGAGAAACCGTACATATACAAAATGATATTTTATATATTGATGGAAAAGCTGTAGCTGAGCCTTTTCTAGCTGAACAGAAAGCGATGCTGCAAGAAGGACAAAAATATACACAAGATTTTTCTATAGAACAATTACCAGGGGATGATACAGTCGTTCCTGATGATCACATATTAGTACTAGGAGATAATCGAAATGATTCTACAGATAGTCGTTCTTTTGATATTGGATTTATATCCTATGATCAGTTAGTAGGAAATGCATCCGTTATATATTGGCCGTTAGATCGAATCGGCTTTGTAGATGAATAGGAGGTAGCGTATGACAATACAATGGTTCCCAGGTCACATGGCGAAAGCGAAGCGTGAAGTGCAAGAAAAGCTAAAACTAGTTGATTTTGTAATCGAACTTGTTGATGCCAGAGCACCGTTTTCTTCGCAAAATCCAATGCTGCATCAAATTTTGAATCAAAAACCAAAGATGTATGTGTTAATGAAAAGTGATTTAGCAGATCCCGCTTATACAGCTAAATGGTTGAATTATTATAAAGAAAAAAATATACCAGCAGTAGCTGTAGATGTTTCAAAAAAGCAAGATATTGAACAAGTTATATCTTCGGCAAAAGAGATGTCTAAGGAAAAAATGGAACGATTAAAAAGAAAAGGCATCCGTCCTCGACCAGCAAGAGCAATGATTATTGGTATTCCTAATGTTGGTAAGTCAACATTAATTAATCGCCTTGCACAACGAAAAATTGCTAAAACTGGTGACAGACCTGGGGTTACAACAGCACAACAATGGATTAAAGTAAAGAAGGATTTTGAATTGCTGGACACACCTGGAATTTTATGGCCTAAATTTGAAGATGAGATTGTAGGCTTACGTTTAGCTGCAATTGGAACGATAAAAGATCAGATTTTACCCACAGAAGAAGTTGCTTTATTTATTTTGAATTATTTAACGGAAAATTACTATTCATCTTTGCAGACTCGGTTTCAGGTAGAAGAAGAATATGCTGATGTTCATCAATTGATGGAAGCAATTGGCCATTTGCGCGGTTGTATAGAAACTGGTGGACATATCAATCTAGAGAAGACGGCAGACGTGATTATTAGGGATTTAAGAGACGGAAAAATTGGAAGAATCACCTTGGAATCACCTGAATAACATGATCCATCCCCTAATCTATAATAAGTTAGAAGACATTCCTAATCGGGTGTCTTTATTTTTTTAAGAAAATGTCGATAAATAAATAAATGGAGGTAGAAAAGGTGCCGCAAAAATCAGTAAAAGAAATTAAGCAATGGCTAGCTGAAAATAAATTGTCTGATCAAGAATTACAACAATTAAGTGAGGATAATCGAAAAGGCGTTCAATTAGCCATAAAGCAATATTATAAAAAGATTGAACGAGAGAAACAACTTCATGATCAGTATAATGAAATGATGTCGTATGAGCGAAAGTGCTATGCTCAGGGGAAGGAATTAATTGTAGGTATTGATGAAGTGGGTAGAGGACCATTGGTAGGGCCAGTAGTTGCAGCTGCAGTCATTTTAGACCCTGCATCATATTTTCCGGGTATAGATGATTCAAAAAAAATGTCACGTCAAAAAAGAGAGGCATTCGACCAGCAAATAAAAGACGAAGCAATTGCTTATAGTTTCGGAATAATTGATAATGAGATGATTGATCAAGTTAATATTTATCAAGCGACAATTAAAGCTATGGAACAAGCTGTACAAACACTTCCTTGTCAACCAGATCATTTGTTGATTGATGCAATGACACTGCCTCATCTGCCATATTCATTTGATTCAATTATCAAAGGGGATCAAAAAAGTGTTAGTATAGCAGCAGCGAGTATACTAGCTAAAGTAAAACGTGATCAAATCATGTCTGATTTACACCAGGAATTCCCGAATTATCAGTTTGATAGCAATCAAGGCTATGGCACAAAAGCTCATTTAGAAGCAATAGAACAATATGGTATCACACCTTATCATAGAAAATCGTTTGCTCCGATTAAAAAGTAAGAAAGGAGGATTTACAGTGTCTATTTATTCATCACTCGGACTTCCTTCAACACGTACTTCATCTATGCATGAAACTCAAACAAAGTCGCCACCGCTTAAAGTGGGTCAAATACTTACAGGTAAAGTAAAGGAGATTTATCCTAACCAAAAAGCATTAATTCAACTAGGGGATCGACAAGTAGTTGCCCAATTAAAAACTGCATTAAATTTGAATGATAATTATTGGTTTCAAGTGCAGTCAACGGATCAATTAGTTCATTTGAAGGTGCTTTTAGATCAACCGGGAAAGCAGTCTCTAGAACAGCAAGCGGCTAATTTACTAAAGCAACTACAACTGCCTTTAACAAAAGAAAATATACAATTTGTACAAAAATTAATTCAATCTAATATACCATTTAACCCGAATAGCTTAAGTGAAGCATTATCATTAACTCAAGGGGATACAAAAGATTCTAGAGCATTCCTATTAAACATGATGGCAAAACAGCTACCTATTACTTCTACTATTTATCAATCATTGATGCATGCAGAAAATAACACATTACAACAGCAACTTAATCATGTTTATCAACAATTACAGACTAATTCTCAAGGTGCTGTAGATTATAAAACATTGTTAAGTAGACTCGAAGGCATGTTTTTTGAAATGAATAGTAATAATGAAAAAATACCAGTTTTACAAACGATTAAGCAACAGCTAAATCAAAAAGATCAGGTCATGTTGCAAGTAATGAAGCACGCTGGTTTAGTAAGTAATCAACAAACAATGACACAAATAGAGGGAATTAATAACCAGCTTCAGTCTGTCGTTGCACAACACGGTGAAAGCTATGTTAGTAAGACCCTAGGTGAGTTATTTTCAAAGCAGCTAGGTTTAACGGATCAACAACTGTCACAATTTCAAAAGCTTGTAAAAGCACTTGTTTCTACTAATCAAACGAATGAATCGATGGTAAAGGCGAATCAGCAATTGCAAGCTTTTTTGGATAATCATCATTTAAGTGCGAGATTAACAAGTTTGTTCCCTGAAAATCAGCGAACAGATTTTTCGAATTGGAGAATGTCTCCAACACAAGATAATACGGCTTCTATATTAACCATGTTGAGAAGTATTGCAGATCAGCAATTACCAAATCAAATGATGAACAAATTGCTTGAATTATTAACAGTTACTAAAGATACTGGTTTAAATACAAAAGATCAATTTTTGCTACAAATGAAACACTTTTTGAACTTTTCTGGTATTCTTGATGAAAATCAAATATTAAAGAATGATGCAACTGAATTAAGACAAAATTTTTCATTAAAACAGTTGCTTGTTCAAGCAATGCAAACTTCAATAACAACAGGAGATTTAGAAAAATTAGTTCATACATTAAATGGCATACAGATTTCTAGTGTCCAAGAAGATGGAGCTTTTATTCAAGCGTCTATTCAACTGCCGGGATTTTTTGGAACAGATAAAAATATTATAATTAATATGGATAGCAAAAAAAATCAAAAAAATCAGATTGATCCTAACTACTGCCATATTGTTTTTTACTTATCTTTAGAAAAAATCGGTGATACTTGTATCGATATGTCGATTATAAATCGGAAAATTAACATGACTATATACAACGAATATGAAGAAATTATTCCTTTATTAAACCAATTAGAGCCAACGCTTCAAAAAGGATTGGAAAGTAAGGAATATCAATTATTATCCATAAAATTTAAACCGATGTCTGAAGAAGTAGAGCAACAATTATTAGAAACAAAACATTATCAAGTTTCTAGCGTAGGAGTTGACTTTCGAGTATGACAGATCAATACAAGCCTAAAAAAGCGGTTGCTTTAAGTTATGACACGAAGAAAGACGTATCACCTAAAGTATCTGCAACAGGATCGGGATTCATTGCGGAAGAAATTATTCAAAGAGCGAAAGATGCGAATGTCCCCATTCAAGAAGACCATAACTTGATTGAATTATTGTCTAAATTAAATATAAATGAAAAAATACCAGAAGAATTATATCAAGCTGTAGCAGAAGTTTTTGCTTTTATATACCAAATAGATAAACAGGTAGAAATAGGCTTACCTAATAAAAAAAATAGACAAACATCGGGCGATTTTATACAATGAAGTTAGCTATAAAATCATATAAACAACTCAGCTACTAACACTGTTAGGCTGAGTTGTTTGTAAATAAGGAGTGAAGTTTATTGCAGGATACGCGTTTTCGACTTATTCATCTTTATCGTGCTTCTTTCGCCTCAAGAAAATTCATTCATCGAGTGTTACAACACGACCCTTCACTACAAAACCTCTATCAATGGACACCTACAGAAATGCAATCACTATTTCTCATCTCAAAGGAAAAAGCTAACCAAGTGTATTACAACCTCCACGAAGTGAAAATTTCAGAAAAAGTAAAAAATGATTTATTACATTACCATATTTGGACGATTATAGATGATGATTATCCGTTTTCATTACGTTTCATACCAGATCCTCCCGTTGTTTTATATGGTCTTGGTAAACGAGATTTTCTAACTTATCAACCATCGTTAAGTGTTGTGGGGACAAGAAATCCCTCTAAAGAAGCAAAGGTAAAAATGTTAGCTATATTAGGTCCATTAATCAAAGAAGATTGGTTATTTGTCAGTGGAATGGCATTAGGTATTGACGGATTAGCACATCGTTTAGCTTATTATTATCAAGGGAAAACAATTGCTGTTTTAGGAAGTGGATTACAACATATTTATCCAAAACAACACGAAGAATTATTTCAAGGGTTAACTACAGATCATTTGGTAATCTCTGAATACCCCCCAGATATCCCCCCAAGGAAATATCATTTTCCAGAACGAAATAGAATAATTAGTGGATTGAGTTTTGGCACGATCGTCATTGAAGCAAAAGAGAAAAGCGGTTCTTTAATTACTGTCGACCAAGCCTTAGAACAAGGTCGCGAGGTATATGCAGTTCCAGGCTCACCTTTATTAGTTCAGACACAAGGCTGTCATAAAATGATTCAAGATGGTGCTAAATTAGTTCGAAATGCTTATGATTTAACAGTGGATTGGAACGAAAATAAAGAAAAGTGGCATAGAACTTTGTCGAATATCGATCACTTTTAAGCCTTTTTTCATTAATCGAAAACAAGTTGAGTTTGACAAAATGGTAATAAGTATTTAATAATAGTGAAGATTTATCAAATAGATAAAAGTAGAAACCCTCTTGGGAGGAAGCGAAATGTCAGATTATTTAGTGATAGTAGAATCACCTGCGAAAGCAAAGACAATTGAACGTTATTTAGGAAAGAAATACAAAGTTAAAGCCTCAATGGGACATGTGCGTGATTTACCAAAAAGTCAAATGGGAGTAGATGAGAAAAATCACTTTGAGCCAAGGTATATCACAATCCGTGGAAAAGGACCTGTCTTAAAAGAGCTAAAAACAGCTGCTAAAAAAGCAAAAAAAGTATATCTCGCAGCCGACCCCGACAGAGAAGGAGAAGCAATTGCTTGGCACCTAGCACATAGCTTGGATATTGATCATCACTCTGAATGTCGTGTTGTTTTTAATGAAATAACAAAAGATGCAATTAAAGAATCTTTTAAACACCCTAGAAAAATTAATATGGACTTGGTGGATGCACAACAAGCACGTCGTATCCTTGACCGTTTAGTTGGTTATAATATCAGTCCATTATTATGGAAAAAAGTAAAAAAAGGCTTAAGTGCTGGACGTGTTCAATCGGTTGCAGTTAAATTAATAATTGATCGTGAAAGAGAAATTAACAATTTTAAACCAGAGGAATACTGGTCTATCGATGGTACATTCATGAAGGATACTTCTAGCTTTGAAGGTGCTTTTTATGGCATGGATGGTAAAAAGACAAAATTACCAAATAAAGAAGCGGTTGAACAAGTGCAAGCAAAACTAACAGGAACACAATATAAAGTAGATAAAGTCCAGAAAAAGGAAAGAAAAAGAAATCCATCTGCACCGTTTACAACATCATCATTGCAACAAGAAGCAGCTAGAAAACTTAATTTTAGAGCTAAGAAAACAATGATGGTAGCCCAACAACTCTATGAAGGTATTGATCTTGGGGAAAAAGATGGTGGTATTACCGGTCTTATTACTTATATGCGTACGGATTCAACTAGATTGTCTGATTTGGCTAAGCAAGAAGGAAAAAAATATATTAGCGAAAATTATGGCGAGAATTACATTGGTAATGTATCTACGAAGAAAAAGGCTGACGGTGCGCAAGATGCACACGAGGCCATTCGACCAACATCAGCTTTTCGCACTCCAAATACATTGAAAAGTATTTTAACAAGAGATCAGTATCGTTTATATAAACTCATTTGGGACCGTTTTATTTCTTGTTTAATGGCGCCTGCAGTAATGGATACAATGACCGTTAATATGAGTCAAAATGGTGTAATTTTCCGTGCAAGTGGCTCCAAAATTAAATTTAAAGGGTTTATGAAAGTTTATATTGAAGGAACAGATGACAATAAGAAAGAAGAAGATAAGTTTTTACCTGAATTAGAAGAAGGCATGATTGTTGAGGCAAAAGAAATTAAACCAAATCAACATTTTACACAGCCGCCACCACGATACACTGAAGCAAGATTGGTAAAAGTGATGGAAGAGCAGGGGATAGGAAGACCGTCTACTTATGCTCCAACTTTAGATACGATTCAGCGTAGAGGCTATGTTTCATTGGATAACAAACGATTTATCCCAACAGAATTAGGCGAAATTGTTATCGATTTAATAAAAGAATTTTTCCCTCAAATTATTGATGTGGAATTCACCGTCAAAATGGAAGGCGATTTAGATGCTATTGAAGATGGTAAAACAGATTGGGTGAAAATTATTGATCAGTTTTACCAAGGCTTTGAAAAGCGCTTGAAAATTGCTGAAGAAGAAATGGAAAAAGTAGAAATTAGAGATGAACCTGCTGGTATAGATTGTGAGAAATGTGGGCACGAAATGGTTTATAAAATGGGCAGGTATGGAAAGTTTCTTGCTTGTTCTAACTTCCCAGAGTGCAGAAATACAAAGCCAATTCTTAAAGAGGTAGGTGTCAAATGTCCAACTTGTAAAACAGGTAATATCGTAGAAAGAAAATCAAAGAAGCGTCGTACCTTTTACGGTTGTGATAATTATCCTGATTGTGAATTTTTATCTTGGGATAAACCAATTGCACGCTCCTGTCCAAAATGTGACAACTTACTAGTTGAGAAAAAATCTAAAAAAGGTGTTCAAATACAATGTTCTTCTTGTGACTATAAAGAAGAAACGCAAAAATAAAAAGAGATTTAAATAGTACCTGTAGTTAGGACACTTAAAAAAGTGTTTTCTCTACAGGTATTTTTTTGTGTCACGAAAATGTTTACAAGTTAATAATAAGGGGATAAATAGGAATAATTCATTTAAATCGTGCGAAAGATTAATCAATTTCAAAAATTGTTTGACAAGTCACATGCAAGATACTATAATTTTCGATTGGTAAGTATATTTACTTTACAGAAAACAATTAATTAATATTTCTAATTAATACCTTTCAGAATTTTGTGGCAATTTGGTAAAATTTATTGCATGATTACTATAGTTATGTTAAGCTTTAATCGCTTAGTGGAGGTGCAGATGGACGAATTTACGAAACAACTTCAATCGTTTCAATCCTATCTTCAAATAGAAAAGAATGCATCAAGTTATACAATAGAATTTTACAAAAAAGATATAGAATCGTTTTATCATTTTTTACATTTGGAAGGAATTGATCAGATACATGAGATAACACATCAAACTGTTCGATTGTATCTAACTACTTTATATGATCAATCACTGGCGAGATCTAGTGTTTCTCGAAAAATTTCTAGTTTAAGAAGTTATTATACATACCTAGAAAGAGAAAATGTTGTAAAAGACAATCCATTTATGCAACTCGTATTACCAAAAGATAAATCGCGCATTCCAAACTTTCTATATGAAGAAGAATTAGAAAAGTTATTTTCGATTAGTGATCTTACCACACCTTTAGGGCAACGTAATCAAGCAATATTAGAGGTGATGTATGCTACCGGTGTTCGCGTGAGTGAATGTGCTAACCTTACATTAGAATCAATTGATTTTGATTTACAAACGATTCTCGTGTTAGGAAAGGGACGTAAGGAAAGATATGTTCCATTTGGAAGTTTTGCTGCTAATGCGTTAAGTGGTTATATTGAAAATGGAAGAAAACAATTGAAAGAAAAATCGAATTTAAATACAAATGCTATTTTTCTAAATGCAAAGGGGACACCGATTACCTCAAGAGGAATTCGGTTAATTTTAAATAAAATGGTCGAGGATGCAGCGTTAACAATCAAACTTCATCCACATAAATTGCGACATTCCTTTGCAACACATATGTTAAATGCAGGTGCAGACCTTCGTAGTGTGCAAGAACTACTTGGACACGAACACCTGTCATCAACACAAATTTATACACACGTTACAACCGATCGTTTACGTAACATTTATATGAATAGTCATCCAAGAGCAAAAAAAGATTGAGGTGATAGGATGAGTAATGAATTTCATGCAACAACAATCTTTGCCATTCAGCATAATGGTCAATGCGCAATGAGTGGTGATGGCCAAGTCACAATGGGTAATGCTGTTGTGATGAAGCATACAGCTAAAAAGGTACGAAAAATATTTAAAGGTCAAGTATTAGCAGGCTTTGCCGGTTCTGTTGCTGATGCATTTACACTTTTTGAAAAATTCGAGGCAAAACTTGAAACATATAATGGTAATCTTCAGCGTTCGTCTGTAGAATTAGCTAAAGAGTGGAGAAGTGATAAGGTTTTAAGGAAACTAGAAGCTATGCTCATTGTGATGAATAAGGATACATTACTTTTAGTATCTGGTACGGGGGAAGTTATCGAACCAGATGATGGTATATTAGCGATTGGTTCGGGTGGTAATTATGCTTTGGCAGCAGGTAGAGCATTAAAGCGATACAGTAATGATAAAACTGCGAAAGAGATTGCACAATCTGCGTTAGAAATAGCGGGCGAGATTTGTGTCTATACGAACGATCAAATAACATTAGAAGTTATTGATTAGTTTAAGGAGGTTATGTAGGTGGATATGGGCATGTCCCCTAAACAAATTGTTGCGGAATTAGATCGTTACATTATTGGTCAGCATCAAGCTAAAAAGTCAGTTGCGGTAGCGTTGAGAAATCGCTATCGACGCTCAAAATTAGATGATAGCATTAAAGACGAAATTGTTCCAAAAAACATTTTAATGATTGGTCCGACCGGTGTAGGGAAAACAGAAATTGCAAGGCGTTTAGCTAAATTAGTCGGAGCTCCTTTCTTAAAGATTGAAGCAACGAAATTTACTGAAGTAGGTTACGTAGGACGAGACGTAGAATCAATGGTACGTGATTTAGTTGAGACCTCAATTAGAATGGTAAAAGAAGACAAAATGACACAAGTTCAAGATCGAGCGGAGAAACACGCAAATGATCGTTTAGTAAAACTCATTGTTCCAGTTGCAAAAAAACAACAAAATCAAACGAAGAATCCATTTGATATGCTATTCAATCAGCAACAAGCAGCGGATGAAACTGAAGAGAATTCTTCTGATGCAAATCAAGAAATTCAAACAAAACGAAAACAAATTGCGCATCAATTAGCATTAGGTGAACTAGAGGATACAATGGTTACCATCGAAGTCGAAGAACAATCGGCTAATATGTTTGATATGCTGCAAGGTTCGGGAATGGATCAAATGGGGATGAATATGCAAGACGCACTAGGGTCACTTATGCCAAAGAAGAAGAAGAAAAGAAAGCTACCTGTCAAAGAGGCAAGGCAAGTTCTAATCCATCAAGAGGCACAAAAGTTGATTGACATGGATGAAGTGACACAGTTGGCTTTAGATAAAGTAGAACAATCAGGTATTATTTTCATTGATGAAATCGATAAAGTTGCAGGGAAATCAGAACACTCTGCTGATGTATCTCGGGAAGGTGTGCAGCGTGATATTTTACCAATAATTGAAGGATCAACGGTTGTTACAAAGTATGGACCTGTAAAAACTGATCACATATTGTTTATAGCTGCAGGCGCGTTTCATATGGCTAAGCCGTCTGATTTAATTCCAGAATTGCAAGGTAGATTCCCAATAAGAGTAGAACTTGAAAAGCTATCAATTGAGGATTTTAAACGTATTTTAACAGAGCCATCAAATGCACTGTTGAAACAATATCAAGCTTTGTTAAAAACAGAAGATATTGAAGTAGTTTTTAATGATGAAGCAATAGCTGAGATAGCTAAGGTGGCTTACGATGTAAATCAAGAAACAGATAATATTGGCGCACGAAGACTTCATACGATACTCGAAAAGCTCCTAGAAGACTTATCTTTTGAAGCATCTGATGTAATGATGCCAACAATAGAAATAACAAAAGGTTATGTAGAAGAAAAACTAGGTCAAATTGTGAAAGATAAAGACTTAAGCCAATTTATTCTATAGTAAATGTTCTTTTACAGAAGCTAAATGAAAAAGTATTTTAAATTGAACAATTGAACGGAGGATTATCATGGAACTATTAGACCGTGCTAGAAAAATAAACTCGATTTTGCAAAAAACAACAGGTAAATCAGTAAACTTTAATGAAATGGCAGCTACTTTAAGAGATATTATTACTGCTAACATCTTTGTTGTAAGTAGAAGAGGTAAATTATTAGGTTTTGCCATAAATCAACAAATCGAAAATAGTCGAATGAAGGCGATGCTAGAAGAAAGACAATTTCCAGAGGAGTATACAGATAGTCTTTTTCACATTAGTGAAACAACATCAAACATTGATATTGATAGTCAGTATACGGCTTTCCCAGTAGAGAATAGGGATCTATTTAAAAATGGTTTAACAACTATTGTCCCGATCATTGGCGGTGGTGAAAGACTTGGTACTTTGATATTAAGTCGTTTAACAGACAGTTTTAACAATGATGATCTTTTACTTGCGGAATATGGCGCAACTGTTGTCGGTATGGAAATTCTACATGAAAAAACAGAAGAAATTGAGACAGAAGCGAGAAGTAAAGCTGTTGTACAAATGGCAATAAGCTCACTTTCTTATAGTGAATTAGAAGCAATTGAGCATATTTTTGAAGAGCTAGATGGGAATGAAGGTTTACTTGTGGCAAGTAAAATTGCCGATCGTGTAGGCATTACTCGTTCAGTAATTGTTAATGCACTAAGAAAATTAGAAAGTGCAGGAGTAATTGAATCGAGATCATTAGGTATGAAAGGAACGTATATTAAAGTTCTAAACAATAAGTTTCTATTAGAATTACAACGAATTAAATCAAATTAATTTTAAAAAGGTGCTCTTAACAGAGCGCCTTTTTTTGTGCGCAAATATATGGATGAAAAATAAAAAATAGCATTTTAAACCTAAAAACAAAAGAAAAAATCGATTATTACAAAAGATGAGCATAAATACCTAAAACGTTCGGTTGAAGGAATGTAGTTATCATTCAGAAAATGAGTAAACATGTATAAACATTCACTAAGTTGAACAATAAAATGGGATTTTATTTGAAAGGTTATGAATAATGGTGGTTCTTTATGCTCAATTAAGGACTTTCTAGTAAAAACTATAGTCAGAATATACATAAATAGGATAGACACTTTGTGATATTTAATTTACAATATTCGATAGAAAATACATTTTTTTTAGGGGTTTTTGTAGGAGGTGTTTATACTATGTCGTTATTTGGTGGATCGATCAGTGCACTTCAGAATGGATTGGACTATTCAACTCTGAAAAACCAAACAATTTCAAACAATATAGCAAATGTTGATACAGAAAATTATAAAGCAAAAAATGTTGTTTTTAAAGACGTGCTAAACAACCAATTAAAGTCAGAATTTCAAGCAAAAAGAACTCATGAAAAGCATATTACCTTTAATCAATTTAAAAATCAACCATTTCAAATCGTGTCTAGTAAAAATACGCAGTACAATCATAACGGGAACAACGTAGATGTCGATAAAGAGATGTCGGATCTGGCTACTAATCAGTTATATTATCAAGCTTTAGTAGATCGATTGAATGGTAAGTTTAATAGTCTTCAAACTGTGATAAGAGGAGGAGGTGCCTAATGAACATTTTTCATTCAATTAATACAAGTGCTAGTGCTTTAACGGCTCAACGACTGCGCATGGATACGATATCTTCAAACATCGCTAACGCTGAAACAACAAGAGCAACAGTTAATGAACAGGGTGAATATGAACCTTATAGAAGAAAAATGGTCACCTTTCAAGAGAGTGGGGCATCATTCTCATCGTACTTAAATAAAGCAACAAGAAATTCGACAGTTGGTTCAGGTGTTCGAGTTGCGAATATTACAGAGGATGATGAACCATTTACCATGGTATATAATCCAAGACATCCAGATGCAAATCAAGATGGTTATGTAGCAATGCCAAACGTTGATACCTTGGAAGAAATGGTTGATTTAATGAGTGCTACTAGGTCATACGAAGCAAACGTAACTTCACTAAATGCAACGAAAAGCATGCTGATGAAAGCGTTGGAAATTGGTAAATAAATTTGAAATATAGGAGTGTGAATGATGACAAACGGCATTGTTAATTTACAATTAACACCAAATAATTCAGTGCAAACAAATCAGTCAACAAGGATTTCGCCAAATAAAGCACAAGCACAATTTGCATCTTCTCTAAAAGAGGCGATTAATCAACTCAACACTTCACAAGTGGTTTCTGATGAAAAAACGAAAGCACTTGTCAACGGCGAGATTGATGACTTGCATGATGTTATGATTACTGCTCAAAAAGCTAGTATTACATTGAACACAGCAGTAGAAGTGCAGAAAAAAGCAATAGATGCTTATAACGAAATAATGCGAATGCAGATTTAATTAACATGAAAGATGCGTTGCTTATGTTTTATGGAGGCAAAGGATGAAACAAAAAATAGAAATCTACAAAAACAAGATAATAGAATATTGGCAGACAAAAACGAAAAAACAAAAAGGGTTCTTTTTTTCTATGATTCTTTTGTTCCTTGTTATCGTTATAGGTGGAACACTTTTGTTAGCCAGGTCAAACATGGTCGCACTTTATAATAATTTATCAATTCAAGAAATTGGACAAATCAAAGCTGAATTGGATACGCGCGGAATTAAATATGAATTAAAAGATGCCGGTTCAACGATTATGGTACCTAGTGATCAAGCTGACATGTTATTAGTGGACTTGGCTGCTCAAGGTATTCCGGACAGTGGGAGTATAGACTACTCGTTTTTTAGTCAGAACACTTCGTGGGGTATGACAGATAACGAGTTTGATGTGATGAAATTAG
The DNA here is from genome assembly GCF_014083865.1 of Paraliobacillus salinarum. Lineage (GTDB taxonomy): Bacteria > Bacillota > Bacilli > Bacillales > Amphibacillaceae > Paraliobacillus > Paraliobacillus salinarum. The sequence goes on from NZ_JACEFA010000001.1 coordinate 132,168, forward strand.
ATGCGATGCAAACCGAATTAGCTAGTTTAATTGCCGGTATATCTGGTATTGAAGATGCGACGGTTATGATTAATTTGCCAGAAGAGCAAGTCTTTATAAGTGATAATCAAGATGCTGCATCAGCGTCAGTTGTTTTAACTACGACACCAGGTTATCAATTTGAAGAGAGTCAGATTAATTCCTTATATCATTTAGTATCGAAGACAGTACCAAATCTTTCTACTGATAATATAGTCATTATGGATCAAAATTTTAATTATTATGATCAAAATGGATCAAACAATATCGGGAGTGGCGATACATATGCAACACAACAACAAATAAAACAAGATATTGAACGAGATATTCAGCGTCGTGTGCAACAGTTGCTAGGGACAATGATTGGTGCGGATAAAGTGGTAGCATCTGTTACAGCTGATATAGATTTTACGAAAGAAAATAGATTTGAAGAGATTGTAGAACCAGTAGACCAAGAAGAGAAAGAAGGTTTGCCGGTAAGTGTCGAGAAAATTACTGAAACCTATACTGGTGAAGGTGCAGCAGCTGCAGGACAACCTGGAGTAGGTGAAGAAGATATAGCGAATTATCCTGCTGCTGAAGACGGAAACAGTGGCGATTATGAAATGGTTCAAGAATCAATCAATTATGAATTTGATCGTATTACAAGAGAGATCGTTGAAAGCCCTTATAAAGTTCGAGATTTGGGTATTCAAATAGCTGTAGATAATTCGAAAGAAACTCTAGATGAAAATGGTGAACCAGAACTATTAACTGCCCAAGAACAAGCAGATGTAGAAGCAAGTATCTCATCTATATTAGATTCAATTATATCAACATCTGTAGATGAGTCTTATGGAGATATTGATCCTCAGAATAAAACATCTATCGTATTTCAAACATTCAAACATACACAAGGACAAGGTCAAAATGGCTTAATTACAGGAATACCAACTTGGATTTATATTGTGGGAGCTATTTTATTACTCGGTATTATCGGCTTAATTATTATGCTCGTAAGAAAAAGAAAAGTGGAAGATGAAGTTGTAGGTGAAGAAGTAAACATACAGCAAAACATTGAGATACCAGATATTGAAAATCCAGCTGATACAGAATCATCAATTAGAAGGAAGCAACTAGAAAAAATGGCTAAGGACAAACCAGAAGAATTCGCTAAGCTATTACGAAGCTGGATTTCAGAGGATTAGGGGGAGACCTTTATGGTAGTAAGAAATAAACAACTAACAGGAAAGCAAAAGGCTGCGATTTTATTAATATCTTTAGGTCCGGATGTTTCTGCTCAAGTTTACAAACATTTAACAGAAGAGGAAATAGAAAAACTCACTTTAGAAATTTCCTCTGTAAAAAAGGTAGACACAGATCAAAAAGAAGTGGTTTTAGATCAATTTCATCAAATAGCGTTAGCGCAAGACTATATTACACAAGGTGGAATTAACTACGCCAAAACAGTATTGGAAAAAGCGCTTGGAGCAGAAGAAGCAACAAACATTGTAAATCGTTTAACCTCATCTTTACAGGTTAAGCCTTTTGATTTTGCAAGAAAAGCTGAACCTGCCCAAATATTAAACTTTATACAAAGCGAACATCCGCAAACCATTGCACTTATTTTGTCCTATCTAGAAAAGGAACAAGCGGGACAAATACTTTCAGAGCTTCCACAAGAAATGCAAGCAGATATTGCAAAGCGTATTGCAATAATGGATTCTACTTCACCAGAAATCATTAATGAAGTGGAACAAATTTTAGAGAAAAAACTATCTGCAACAGTTACACAGGATTACACTCAAACAGGTGGTATTCAAGCTGTGGTTGAAGTGTTAAACGGTGTAGATCGAAGTACGGAACGAACAATACTTGATGCTTTAGAAATTCAAGATCCTGAACTAGCAGAAGAGATTAAGAAACGTATGTTTGTCTTTGAAGATATTGTGACATTGGATAACAGAGCTATTCAGCGTGTGATCCGTGAAGTTGAAAATGATGACCTACGTCTAGCGTTGAAAGTAGCTAGTGATGAAGTTAAAGAAGTTGCCTTCAGTAATATGTCTACAAGAATGGTAGAGACATTTAAAGAAGAGATGGAATTCATGGGACCTGTCAGGTTACGTGATGTAGAGGAAGCGCAAACTAGAATCGTTTCTGCTATCCGCCGTTTAGAAGAAGTTGGAGAGATTGTGATTGCTCGTGGTGGAGGGGATGATATCATTGTCTAACCATTCAAATAAAGTGATTGGTTTACGACCGATTTATGTACCTAACTCCGAGGCTAAAACAGATCAACAAAATTTTGAAAACGAAAGACTTCAAGTTAAAAAAGAAGTGCAAAACTTAGAAGAACGAAAGCAGCATACACAACAATGGATAGAGGCCTCACGTCAACAAATCGAAAAAGAGAAAAAAGCATGGGAAGAAGAAAAGTTAAGATGGATTGAAAATGCAAAAAAAGAAGGATATAATGCTGGATTTGATCAAGGGAAGCAAGATGGTTTATTACACTATCAAGATTTAATTGCACAAGCAAAGAACATCATCGATATGACTAGAAATGATCGAATGGAAATGATTACACAGAATGAGCGTTTTATTTTAAATGTTAGTCTGGAAGTTGCTACAAAAATAATTCACCAGTCATTAATAGAGAAGGACGCATATATCGAGGTAGTTAAAAACGTAATACTAGAAGCAAAAGAGCAACCATCAATCCAGATATATGCCCATCCAGATGATTATCAAACTTGTCAGAAATATAGGGATGAACTTTTTGCAATTGTTGATCCGAAAATTGAATTAAGTTTTTATCCGGATGATTCTTTGCAAATAGGCAGTTGTATAATGGTAACCCCAATTGGAAAAATCGATGCAAGTGTTGATACACAACTTGAAAACTTACGCAATCAGTTACATGCGTTGTTGGAGGAAATGGATAGTGAATCTTGAACTGTTTAGAGAGCAAGTTAAGCATGCAGATTTGTATAAATATTATGGGAAAATAAAACGAGTAATTGGTTTAATGATCGAATCTGTTGGGCCTGCTGTTAGTATTGGGAATGTATGTTACATACACACATCTGATACAACGAAGATTTTAGCAGAAGTAGTTGGTTTTAATAATGAAAATGTTTTGCTAATGCCATATTCCTCTATCAATGAAATAAGTCCAGGTAGCTTAGTCGAAGCCACAAATGCCCCTTTAACAATCAAAGTTGGAAAAGGACTAGTTGGAAATGTGCTTAATGCTATTGGTGAACCTTTAGATGATTCATCTCTACCAAAAGGGTTGTTACCTTTTCACACGGAACAATCACCACCTAATCCATTAGCAAGACCAAGAATTTTGGAACCTATTCAAATTGGCGTTAAAACGATTGATTCCCTTTTAACAGTAGGAAAAGGGCAACGTGTAGGTATTTTTGCTGGTAGTGGTGTTGGTAAAAGTACTTTACTAGGTATGATTGCTCGAAATAGCGAAGCAGATATCAACGTAATTGCTTTAATTGGTGAGCGAGGTAGAGAAGTAAGAGAGTTTATAGAAAAAGACCTCGGAGAAGAAGGGTTGAAAAAGTCAATAGTGATTGTTGCTACATCTGATCAACCAGCATTAATGCGTATTAAAGGTGCCTATACAGCAACTGCGATAGCTGAATACTTTAGAGATCAAAATTATAATGTGAATTTAATGATGGACTCTGTTACCCGTGTTGCGATGGCACAACGTGAGGTAGGATTAGCAACAGGAGAGCCACCTACAACAAAAGGATATCCACCCTCTGTATTCGCTATGTTACCAAAACTATTAGAACGAACGGGGACAAGTAGTAAAGGTACAATTACTGCTTTTTATACCGTGTTAGTAGATGGGGATGATTTAAATGACCCGATTGCAGATACAACGAGAGGAATATTAGATGGGCACTTTGTTCTAGACAGAAAGTTAGCAGAACAAGGGCAATATCCTGCTATTAATGTACTGAAATCGATTAGTCGTGTGATGCCACAAATTACGACATCAAAAGAACAACAGTTAGCTCAAGAGATGCGTTCTATCCTAGCAACCTATGAAGAAAATTATGAATTAATCCAAATTGGAGCATATAAAAAGGGTGCTAGTAAAGATGTCGATCATGCCATTCAATTTCATCCTAAAGTGATTCATTTTTTAAAACAAGAAATGCATGAATCGATTTCTAGACAAGAAGCCCTTGAAATGATGAAATCAACACTGTATGGAGGGAATCATTAATGGCAAGCATACATGCTTTTCAAAAAATACTATCCCACCAAGAAAGAATAAAGAAAAATGCACAGATGGAGTATCAACAGTCTGTCGATCAGTTTGAAGCGGTAGCGACGAAATTATATCAATTATTAAAGAAAAAAGAAGAAGTTCAAATGCAATATAATTACTATCTAGAATCTACTGGTTCCGTTACAACGTTAGCTACACATCATGCTTACATTGATGAAATAAATAACAAAATTAAAACGATTCAAGTGCAGGTAAATCAAGCAAGAACACAGATGGAAATAAAGCAGGCTGGTTTAACGGAAGCACATATCGAAGTGAAAAAATTCGAAAAGATTGTTGAAAACAAACAATTAACTGAAAAAAATAACGTTTTATATAAGGAAGCGAAACAACTTGATGAAACGTCGATGCGACAGTTTTTAAAGAATGGAATTAGGTGAATGCAATGGCTCAAACAGAAGAAAAAACAAAACGTAAAAAAGCTGGTTTTTTTCAATGGGTATTAGTCATTATTGTCCCACTTGTCTTTGGAATAATCGTTCTATCTATTGTTCTATCGCTAATGGGTATTGATGTTTTGAATACATCGAAAGAATTTGCTAACAATGTTCCTTTCCTTTCTTCAGTAGTTACCACTCAAGAGGAAGAAGAGCAAGTTCGAGAACAAAACAACTTTGAAAAAATCATTTCTGAAAAAGATAGCCAGATTGAGAATCTAGAGGTAGAGGTATCCTCTCAAAGTCAGACAATTGACGAGTTAAATCAAGAAGTTGTGAAATTAACAGAAAAATTAACACAAGCTACCGAGAATCAAGAAGGAAATCAAGAAGAAACAAAAAATTTATCTAAATTAACAAAATCATATGAAGAAATGGAACCAGAGCGCGCTGCATCTATACTAACCAGTGTTGAAGAAGGTTTAGCTACTGCAATCCTTAATGAAATGAAGGATGAAAATCGTGGTGAAATTTTGAGTCAAATGGATGCAGAAGTTGCGGCTAAATTAACTCAAAGCTTATTAGAATAGTAAGCGAAAATTTGAAAGGGGGTGAAAAAATGAATATCGGCGCGTTATTTACACAAGTTCCAATGCTACAGTCTAACCAAAACCTACCTAGTTCTAGTCAAGGGCATGAAAGTGGCTTCGGTAATATATTAGAAGTTATTTCAAGTGGCAGCTTGAATAGTGAAACAAGTTCCATTCGATTAATGCTATCGAATAAAGATAGTGTAAAACAAGAATTAATGAAGCTTTTACAACAATTTACTGAAGACAAAGGTCAATTATTGGAATTGTTAGGGATTGATAATAATCAACTTGAAGAACTAGCAGAAAAAATAAGTCAAGAAGAAGTGCAACAACTACAAGAGAAGCTAAATCTAGCAGAGTTAGATGAAGTCGAGGCAGCCATGTTGCAACTGTATATGAGTAGTGCTGGAAAAGATTTGACAGAACAAGGTCTCAAAACTGAACAATTTTTTGCGCTTCAAGGGTTAGTGAATGTTCAGGGCTCAGCTAAACTAGGTGAAAATGACCAACTGATGTTGAATCAAGCTAACCAATTGTGGGGTAAAATTCAAACAGTGCTTCAGCAGGTGAATGCTGATAGTTTAACAAATGAGCAAAGTGTTCAATTATTAAAGCTAATGAAGCAATGGAATGATGTTAACCAAACTGCTCCTCAAATCGCTAACCAAGTGCTTGCCAATCAAAAAGGCCCAGAAACGAAGCTGTGGGATCAGTTAATGAGTCTTTACCAAAAAAGAATGAATGGTGTAATGAAAGGCGCATACCAATCCAATGCTACTGTTACTTCAACAGATGTCACGAAATGGTTAAAAAATGCACTTAGCAACTATTCAAATGAAACGAACGAAGCAGTGAAACATCCAAATGTCGCTCCTAGCGCGACAGGTCAAGCTATCTCAAAAGTAGAACAGCATATGATTTACATGAATCAATCCAACGCTAACCATTCGAAAGTAAATCAAAATGAGTTAATCGAAAAGTTTCAACAGATTTTGAATTCAAGTAAGTTTCTTTCAAAAGCAAAGGGATCAAATGAATTATTGCTACGTCTAAACCCAAGGCAACTTGGAGATATAACTGTCAAAATGATTCAGCAAAACGGAGAGATGCTTGTTAAGATTACTACTACTACACAACTTGCTAAAGATGCATTAGAAGGTAACCTACAACAACTAAAGCATATGTTTTCTCCACAACAAGTTGTTATTGAAAAGCAAGACACACAACAAATGCATTTATCCCAACAAGATGTTCAGCATGAGTTTGGTGATCAGATGTCAGAGTCATCACATCAGGAAGACGAGACTAAAGATAATCAAGACGAATCAATGACAGAAGAATCATTAAGCTTTAAGGAATTGTTAATGAATGAGAAAGTGTAGGTGAGACAAGGTGACAAAAATTGATCCATCTTATTATTTAAGCAATCAACCTAGAAGTACTAGTGGATCGAATTTAGGTAAAGATGAATTTTTGAAAATCTTAATGGCACAACTTTCAAACCAGGATCCATTAAACCCAATGGAAGATAAAGAGTTTATTTCACAAATGGCAACATTCTCTTCTTTAGAACAAATGATGAACATGAATGAGTCAATCAGTCATCTAGTAAACAATCAATCTGTCTCTCCAGTAATACAATATAGTCACTTAATTGGTAAAGAAGTAACTTTCTATAAGTTTGATGAGGAAACTGGAGAAATAATTGAACCGAAAGAAGAAGTAAAAAGCTCCGTAGTTGCGGTTAGTGAAAAAAAAGGGTTTGCCGTTCTTGAGTTAGAAAACGGACAAAACATTTACACAGATGAGGTTATTAAAATAGAAGAGCCTACAAAGGAGTAGATTAGTCGAGAAAAGAGGGGATGATTGTGGATCACCGTATCCAACAGGTACATCAACAAGCTTTATTACCGAATAACACAAAAATATCTAAAAAAGCGGACAGTAAAGCTAATTTTAAAGATGTATTAACAGATGCCCAATCATTTAAAATTAGCAAGCATGCTCAAGCGCGCTTAGACGAAAGAAATATCAAGATTGATGCATCAAAATGGGATAATATATTTGAAAAAGTTAAAGAAGCAAAGCAAAAGGGTGTTACTGATTCCCTTGTCATTACAGATGAAGCAACATTACTTGTAAGCGCAAAAAATAATACAGTCGTAACCGCATTAGATAGAAGTGAAATGCAAAGTCGAATTTTCACAAACATTAATGGAACGATAGTAATTGATTAGGCTGGACCCTATCCGGGAAGCCAAAAGCTGTGGAATGATCGAAGCAGCTACTTATAACTTATAAAACGAGAGGAATGAATGTCACATGTTACGTTCAATGTATGCTGGTATTTCAGGAATGAGAGGGTTTCAAACAAAATTAGATGTTATCGGTAATAATATCGCTAACGTTAATACATCTGGATTCAAGAAGGGGCGCGCAACGTTTCAAGATATGATGAGCCAAACGATGTCTGGTGCACAAGCTCCAACCAATATTCGTGGTGGTATTAACCCGTCTCAAGTAGGGTTAGGTTCACAAGTTGGAACAATTGACAATATCCAAACACAAGGTAACCGTCAAACCACAAATAGAGCATTAGACATGGCGCTTGAAGGTGATGGAATGTTTGTTTTAGGAAGAGATTTAGATGATCCTGCAAACATTGATATGGAAGCATCAGATATTAGTTTTAGTCGTTCTGGAAACTTTTACTTAGATGATGAAGGTTTCATCGTTAATCCTAATGGTTTGTATTTATTAGGTGAGGGAAGTGCAGCAAATGCAGGTGGAGATATGGAGTTAAGCGGCAATTTAAGTCGAATTCAAATTCCATCTAATGCAGCTAGTTTTAGTATTTCTGCAGATGGTAAGGTCAATTACGTTGATGAAAACAATAATGTTCAAATTGCCGGCCAAATCCGTTTAGCATCATTCTCCAACCCAGGCGGTTTACAGAAGAGCGGCTCGAATACATTCCAGTTAACAAATAACTCTGGCGTGTTTACAGAAAACAATGATGGTGTTTTTAATAACCTAAATGATCTTGTAATTCCTGAAAGTGAAGGCTCAGCTTCTGTCGTTTCAGGTGCACTTGAAATGTCAAACGTAGACCTTGCTGAAGAATTCACAGAAATGATTACTGCTCAGCGTGGTTTCCAAGCAAATACTAGAATCATAACAACTTCAGATGAAATACTTCAAGAATTAGTTAATCTGAAACGATAATAAAGGGGGCATGGAGCAAGTTTAAATTACTTGCTCCAACTATCCATGATTGAGCTTACAAAATTCACTGGAGAAACATTTACATTAAATGCGCTATATATTGAGCAAATTCAATCTTTTCCTGATACAACAATCACACTAACAAATGGTAGAAAACTAGTTGTTCGTGAATCTCATCCGGAAGTGGTTGAAGCTGTCAATCAATATTATCATAGTATTGGTTTACAAGGATCTCTTAAAGAAGTGAGTGAGGAAAATGAATCCTAAATTATTTAAAATGATGATTGTTTCACTAATTGTTATCACTATTGCAGGAGTTGGTGCTATCGCTTATATCGTTGTTAATAGTAACGAATCATCAGAAGAATTAAGCATTGAAAAGATGGTTGAATACTCACATACAACAGAAGAAATGAATACAGATCTAAAAGACGGTAGTTTTGTACAAATACAATTCCAATTGATAACAGACAGTAAAAAGGCGAAAGAAGAAGTAATAAATCGACAATTCCAATTGAAAAATATTTTTATTAAAGAGTCTGTTGATTTAACAGAAAAAGATTTTCAAGAAGGACTGTCAGCTTTAGAAACAAAATTAAAAGATCAAATGAACGAGCTTATGGATGATGGTCAGATCATCGATGTGTATATTATTAGTAAAATTATACAATGATAGAGCTCCTGTCCAGGAGGTGAAGAAGATTGGCTGATGAAATATTATCTCAAAATGAAATTGACGCCCTGTTATCTGCGTTGTCATCTGGTGAAATGGATGCCAACCAGCTGAAACAAGATGAAGCGACGAATAAGGTGCGTGTATACGATTTTAAACGTGCATTACGTTTTTCCAAAGATCAAATTAGGAGTATTTCACGCATACACGAGAATTTTGCACGGTTATTAACGACTTACTTTTCAGCACAACTAAGAACCTATGTACATATTTCTGTAGCATCGGTTGATCAAATTCCTTATGAGGAGTTTATCCGTTCCATTCCAACAATGACCATATTGAACATTTATAGTATGTCACCGCTAGAGGGTAGAATTATTTTTGAGTTTAATCCGAATATAGCATACGCTATGCTTGAAAGAATGTTAGGCGGAAAAGGTGGTGGAGTGAATAAGGTAGATTCGCTAACAGAAATTGAATCTACTTTAATGACTCAACTATTTGAAAATGGCTTGGATAATTTACGGGAAGCTTGGGCTTCTTTTGTAGACATAGATCCAATATTGGAAGAGTTTGAGGTTAATCCACAATTTTTACAGCTAGTATCACCAAACGAAACTGTTGTTGTTGTGTCTTTAGATACGACAATTGGTGAAAGTAGTGGAATGATTAATATTTGTATTCCTCATGTTGTATTAGAACCAATCATACCTAAATTGTCTGTTCATTATTGGATGCAAACAGAAAAGAATAAAGAAAGAAAGCCTGGAGAATATGATAAATTAACGAAAAACTTAGAAGGTGCAACATTAGACATGCAAGTATTATTAGGCAAAACGAGCATTACTATGAATGATCTATTAAACTTGCAAAAAAATGATGTGATGCAATTAAGTCAATCTATCACAGACCCATTAGTGATGATGGCTGACCAAGAGCCGTTGTTTTATGTTCAACCAGGTAAGAAAAAGAATAAACTTGCGGTTCAGATTTTAGAAGAAATAAAAGGGGGTAACCCAATTGATGAATGACGGAATGTTGTCACAAGACGAAATTGATGCACTACTTAATGGAACAGATGATAATCAATTGAGTGATTCAAGTGAAAATGAAGAAACAAAAATAGAAGAGGTTCTATCTGAAATTGAAACAGATGCGCTAGGTGAGATTGGCAATATTTCATTTGGAAGCTCAGCTACAACTCTATCTACGCTACTAAGTCAAAAAGTAGAAATTACAACACCAACAATATCTACTATAAAGCAAAGTGATTTAGTAAAGGAATTTCCTAAACCACATGTAGGAATTGAGGTTCAATACACAGATGGTTTTGAGGGCGTCAATTTGTTCGTATTACAATCAAGTGATGCGGCAATTATTGCTGACTTAATGCTTGGTGGTGATGGCCGATCAGCTAATGAAGATTTAAACGATATCCATTTAAGTGCTGTTCAAGAAGCAATGAATCAAATGATGGGTACAGCTGCTACAAGTATGTCTACTGTATTTCACAAGCGTGTAGATATATCACCTCCATCAATTATGGTTTTTGATGTACAAGCTGAAAAAAATAACGAATATATTCCTAAAGATGATGTGTTAATTAAAGTATCTTTCCAATTAAAAATAGGTGATTTAATTGATTCGAATATCATGCAAATATTGCCTATACCGTTTGCGAAAAAGATGGTGGATGGGTTATTAAATCCTCCAACAAATGATGCGAAAGATAAGCCGGAAGCTGCTAGTCAAGCTCCAGAACCGGAAGTACGAACACAACAGACAAATGATGTGCAAGCCATGAGTGAAAATACACCATCCGCACCTAAGCATTTAGGTGAAAGCACACATGAAAATGCGACGGTTCATTCAGCATCTTTTTCTAACTTTGAGGAAGTTGATTTACCTAAAAATGAAAAAAGAAATCTAGATATGTTATTAGATATCCCTCTACAAGTAACAGTAGAATTGGGGAGAACATCTCATACAGTAAAAGATATATTAGAATTATCTTCTGGATCAATTATTGAATTGGATAAACTTGCAGGAGAACCTGTAGATATTCATGTGAATAATAAATTGATTGCACAAGGTGAGGTTGTTGTAATTGACGAGAATTTCGGAGTGAGAGTTACAGATATTGTTAGTCAATCAGACCGATTAAGAAAATTAAAGTAGAACCGATGGAGGTAATGAAATGGGACAGAGAATATTGATTGTTGATGATGCAGCTTTCATGCGTATGATGATTAAAGATATATTGGTGAAGAATGGTTTTGAGGTTGTTGGTGAAGCGCAAGATGGGCAAGAAGCAGTAGAAAAGTATAAAGAACATAAACCTGATTTGGTTACTATGGATATTACAATGCCTGAAAAAGACGGAATCACAGCTTTAAAAGAAATTAAACAAATGAATCCTGATGCAATTATCATTATGTGTTCAGCGATGGGACAACAAGCAATGGTTATTGATGCTATTCAAGCAGGCGCAAAAGACTTTATTGTAAAGCCATTTCAAGCTGACCGTGTAATAGAAGCAATCCAAAAAGCATTGAGTTGAGTAAGTAATGAAGAAAAAATATATAACAGTTTGTTTTTTGTTACTGATAGGTCTCTTTTTAATACCTAATACGATAGTTGCTTCATCAGACAATGATAATGTTTATGAATGGTTAAATGATGATGCCAATAAACAGGATGATTCAGAAAGAAACAACACTGATAATCAAGTAAATAAAGTTGATGAATCAAAAGAAGTGATAATCGACGAAAATCGCTCAACTAATTTTTTTGAAATTATCGTTCGTATTATCTTTGCATTGTTGCTCATTGTTGCTTTAATTTATGGGATGCTAAAGTTACTTAACAAAAAAAATAAGTTAACTCGTTCATCTAATCTATTGAATAATCTAGGTGGTATTCCGCTAGGGACAAATAAATCAGTACAGATCATTCAGATTGGTGACCGTTTATTTGTAGTAGGTGTTGGTGAAAATATTGAACTTCTAACAGAAATTAAAGAACAAGAAATGAAAGAACAGTTGCTGGAAGAAAATGATACAAATAACTCAAGCGGTGCCAGCGTTGCAAAAATACTTGGTAACACATTTAGCAATCTATCGAATAAAAAAGAAAAGAATCAAGATGAAATATCAGATTCTTTTTCTAACATGTTTAAGTCTGAATTAAATCATTTAAAACAGACAAGAACGAAAATTACGAATCGCTACAAACGTAAGGAAGAAGATAAAAATGAATGAATTTGTTGACTTATTTTCAAGTACTGATCCAAGTAATGTTTCAACAGCTGTTCGATTACTGCTGTTATTAACCGTATTTTCATTAGCTCCAAGTATCATTATTTTATTAACTAGTTTTACTAGGATTATTATAGTCCTTTCTTTCGTTAGAACATCATTGGCAACTCAACAAATGCCGCCAAATCAAGTTTTAATAGGAATTGCTTTATTCTTAACCTTTTTCATAATGGCACCGACTTTTCATCAAGTGAATCAAGAGGCCATTTCACCATTATTTGCAGAAGAGATCACTCTCGATGAAGCGTACGATAGAGCAAGTGTACCCTTGAAGGAGTTTATGTCAAAACATACAAGACAAAAAGATTTAGCATTGTTTCTAAACTATAGCGAATCCGAAAAGCCTGAACAGGTAGAAGATATTCCGTTAACAACATTGATACCAGCATTTGCAATCAGTGAGTTAAAAACAGCTTTTCAAATGGGCTTTATGATATTTATTCCATTCTTAGTAATAGATATGGCTGTAGCTAGTGTTCTAATGTCAATGGGTATGATGATGTTGCCTCCGGTTATGATCTCATTACCTTTTAAGATATTATTGTTTATTTTAGTAGATGGTTGGTATTTGATAACTGAATCATTACTGCAAGGGTTTAGTTAGTTGTATAAAGAGGTGAACACATGAGTGCAGAATATGTCATTACATTAGCTGAGCAAGGAATTTATACTGTGTTAATCGTTACAGGTCCATTGTTGTTATTAGCACTTATTGTTGGTTTATTGGTAAGTATATTTCAAGCTACAACACAAATACAAGAACAAACGCTAGCTTTTATTCCTAAAATCGTTGCTGTGTTAGTAGGTCTAGTAGTTTTTGGACCTTGGATGCTTGTAAGGATGGTAGAGTTTGCGAGTAATATATTTCGAAATTTAAATCAGTTTGTAGGTTAGTAGAATGTTAGAATCGATTAATTTAAATTATTTACCAGCCTTTTTACTTATACTAGTTCGATTTGTTGCTTTTTTTGCAACTGTACCAATCTTCTCATATCGAAATATACCAAATCAATTTAAGATTGGCATTGCTTTTTTCTTAGCGTGGATTACCTTATATACAATCGAAGCTCCCGAAATTGCAATTGATCTTTCTTTTATCATGTTGATAGGAAAAGAAGCATTAATTGGCTTATTATTAGGTCTTATCGCATATATGATTCTAGCCGCTGTGCAGATTGCAGGTGGATTTATTGATTTTCAAATGGGATTTGCGATTGCCAATGTCATTGACCCTCAAACAGGGGCACAAGGACCTTTAGTAGGACAATATTTTTATACGATAGCAATACTTTTTTTATTAACTGTTGACGGTCATCATTTACTTCTTAATGGTGCGATGTTTAGTTTTGAAATAATTCCTTTAGATCAATTAATTAATTTTAATAATGAAAATTTAGCGTTATTTATTGTTTCGACTTTCAATCAATTGTTTCTAATAGCCTTTCAATTAGCAATTCCTATCGTTGGTTGTTTGTTTTTGGTAGACGTAGCGTTAGGGATTATTGCGAGAACAGTGCCACAGTTAAATGTTTTTGTGGTTGGATTGCCGTTAAAGATTTTAGTTGCCTTATTTGTAATATCCATGTTTATCGTGATGTACATCTCAATTGTAAAAGATCTTTTCACACTTATGTTAGAAGCGATACAAGTGCTGATTAAATTATTTGGAGGAGCTTGATCAACATGCAATTAAAGCTAGACCTGCAGTTCTTTGCTGGTGAAAAAACAGAAAAAGCAACTCCAAAAAAACGTCAGGATACTAGGAAAAAAGGACAAGTTGCTAAAAGTCAAGACGTGAATACAGCCATTTTATTATTTTTAGTTTTTTTGTTATTTATCGTTATTGGCGGTATGTGGAAAGGGCAAATGACGGAGTTGTATCAAAAGTCATTTACTGAGTACATTCATTGGGAAGTGACAGAGAATAATCTACATACGATGATGGTTGAAGTGACTGCTTATGTAGCAAAAACGCTCGCCCCGGTAATGGTGGTAGCAATTGTAGCAGGTTTAGCAGCTAATTTTATGCAAATTGGTTTTCTTTTTACTGGTGAGCCATTAAAGATGCAGCTAAATAAAATTGATCCTATTCAAGGAGCAAAACGAATTTTCTCGGCAAGGGCTTTAGTTGAATTAGTTAAATCCTTGTTGAAAATTGTTGTAATAGCTTCGATTACTTTTTCAATTCTGTGGTTAAACAAAGATGACATGATGATGTTAGCAGGAAAAAGCGTCGATGGTGCATTAGCTTTTTTTGGTAATGTTACAGTATTAATGGGTATTTTTTCTGCTATTGCATTACTCGTTCTTTCTGTAATTGATTACGCCTATCAACGTTATGATTATGAAAAAAATATTCGAATGTCTAAAAATGACATTAAAGATGAATATAAGAATATTGAAGGGGACCCACAAATTAAAGCGAAAATAAAGGAACGCCAACGTCAAATGGCGATGAGAAGAATGATGAGTGAAGTTCCTAATGCTGATGTGGTGATTACCAACCCTACTCATTATGCTGTTGCAATTAAATATGACGAAAACAAAGCAGATGCTCCCTATGTTGTTGCTAAAGGTGTTGATTTTGTTGCACTGAAAATTAGAGAGATTGCAGAAGCAAATCAAGTAGCACAAGTTGAAAATCGACGTTTAGCAAGAGCATTGTATGCAAATGTAGAAATTGGCGATATCATCGATGAGACATTTTTTCAAGCGGTTGCGGAAGTTTTAGCGTATGTATATCAAATGGAACAAAAAGCGTGATAGTTAGAAGTTAGGAGAGAAAATGATGAAAGTAAGAGATTTGTCCGTACTACTTGGTGTTATTTTAATTATTGTTATGCTAGTCATTCCTTTACCAGGTTGGCTGCTGAGTGTTCTTATATTATGTAATATTTCTTTAGCATTAATTGTAATACTTGTATCAATGAACACAAGTGAACCCTTACAATTTTCTATTTTTCCCTCTTTACTACTTCTTTTAACCTTATTTAGACTAGGTTTAAACGTTTCAACAACTCGTTCAATCCTATCAGAAGCAGATGCAGGTGGTGTTGTAGCTACTTTCGGTACATTTGTAATAGGTGGTAATCCGTTAGTTGGTTTCGTTGTATTTACTATTTTAGTTATTATTCAATTCTTAGTTATTACAAAGGGAAGTGAGCGTGTATCAGAGGTAGCTGCCCGTTTTACTTTAGATGCGATGCCTGGTAAACAAATGAGTATTGATGCTGATTTGAATGCCGGAATGATTAACGAACAACAAGCGAAAGATAGACGTGAAAAAGTTGAAAGAGAAGCTGATTTTTATGGTGCAATGGATGGTGCAAGTAAATTTGTAAAAGGTGATGCCATTGCCGGAATTATTATCGTTCTTATTAATATTATTTTTGGTTTAATCATTGGTATGATGCAAATGGGAATGACTTTTCAAGAAGCAATTGGTACATACATGCAGCTTACGGTTGGAGATGGTCTAGTAAGTCAAATACCAGCATTGCTAATCTCTACTGCTACTGGTATTGTCGTTACACGAGTCTCCTCGCAAGGGAATCTTGGGAGTGATGTAACAGAACAATTACTACGATACCCTAAGCTCTTATACATTGCAGCTGGAACAATATTTTTATTTGGTTTTACTCCAATAAATTTCTTTTTAACAACTAGTATTGCTTTAATCTTAGGAATTAGTGCATATTGGTTATCGCGACCACCTGCTCAGCCAGTTGTTGATCATGAAATTGAAGAAGAGCAAGCAGAAAGTGCACAAATGCAATCATCTGAAAATGTAGTTGATCTAATAAGTATGGATCCAATTGAATTTGAATTTGGCTATTCGCTTATACCATTAGTAGACACCAATCAAGGTGGGGACCTAATGGACCGGATTGTAATGATTCGTAGACAATTGGCAATTGAATTAGGTATTGTTATTCCGGTTGTTCGTATTCGTGATAATATCCAACTCAGTCCAAACACCTACCAATTAAAAGTAAAAGGTAACGAAGTCGCTCAAGGTGAGTTGATGCTAGATCATTATCTAGCGATGATACCGGGTGAAGATGATGAAATTGATGGTATAGATACAACGGAGCCCGCGTTTGGCTTACCGGCTAAATGGATTGATGAGGAAGATAAGGATAATGCTGAGCTGTCTGGCTATACAGTAGTTGATCCTCCTTCAGTTGTGTCTACACATATTACAGAGGTTATCAAGAAGCATGCCCATTTATTATTGGGTAGGCAAGAAACAAAACAGCTTATTGACCACTTAAAAGAGTCTAATCCTATATTGGTTGAAGAGGTAACACCTGAACCGTTATCGATTGGAGATGTACAAAAAGTACTTTCAAAATTATTACGTGAGCAAGTTTCTATCCGTAATTTACCGGTGATATTTGAAACATTAGCAGATTTTGGGAAAATGACAAACGATACAGAGTTATTAGGAGAGTATGCTAGACAAGCGTTAGCTCCACAAATAACAAAACAATATATGCAACAAGGTGGCATGTTAAAGGTGATAACCATTGCAGGCGAAGTTGAACAAATGATTGCTGATCATATTCAAAACACTGAACATGGCAGTTATCTAGCACTAGATCCAAATACACAACAAAAAATTATTCGTTCTGTAACAGAAAAGGTTGAAGCAATTTCCCTAGAAGAAGAGATACCAATCATATTATGCTCTCCAACCATTCGAATGTTTGTCAAGCAATTATTGGATCGTTTCTTCCCACATGTTGTTGTCTTATCTTATAATGAACTTGAACCAGATCTGGACGTTCAAAGTATAGGGGTGGTGAATGTGGCATGAAGATAAAAAAGTATATTGCTCCTACAATGCCAGAAGCAATGTCGAAAATTCGTAAAGAGTTAGGTAATGACGCTGTGATACTTAATTCAAAAGTAATTCAAACGGGTGGCATTTTTGGTCTGTTTAAAAAGAAAAATATAGAAGTGATAGCTGCAATTGACCCTGATATTACCAAACAGGAATATTTCGCTGAACCAAAGAAAGAGGTTAATGCCTCGCCAGCAAAGCCTGTTTTCTACAAGACTGAGCAGACAAATGAACAGAAACTTGTATTAGATGAAGTAAGGTCATTACGTAAGTGGGTGGAAGAAAATAATGCAAGTCAACAAATAGGTTCTTTCCCTCAGAATTACGAGTCGGTGTATACGAGTTTAGTTGAGCAAGATGTTGATGCATCTCTGGCAAAAGATATTGTATCCAAAGTAAGAGAACAGTTTTCAGAGGAAGAATTAACTGTTGATCAAATAAAGCAACATATTAGAACAGATATTCAAGCGGAATTAAATAGAATTGGTTGTGGAGGTATTACGTATGACAAACAATTCATTCATTTAGTTGGTCCTACTGGAGTAGGTAAAACGACAACCATTGCTAAAATAGCGGCAAATGCCATGTTAAAAGATAAGAAAAGTGTAGCTCTTATTACAACTGATACGTATCGAATTGCTGCAATTGAACAACTAAAAACATATTCAAAAATACTTGATGTTCCAATTGAAATTGTTTACAACTTGACAGATTATAAAACGGCAAAAGAAAAATTTAAAGATTATGACCTTGTTTTAGTTGATACAGCTGGGAGAAACTTCAGAGATCCTAAGTATGTACAAGAACTAGGAAAGGTTGTAGATTTAGAACATGATATTGACACATATCTTGTTTTATCATTAACAACAAAGTCAAATGATTTAGTGTCTATCTATCAGCAATTTAATCAAATTCCTTTAAAAGGGATTATCTTTACAAAATCAGATGAAACAGTAACATACGGCTCGATGTTAAACCTAAGTCTTCCAAATGAAGTTGGTATAGCTTATATGACGACTGGACAAGATGTTCCAGACGATATTCTTGAAGTAACTGCAAATAATATAACTCAATTAGTGGTCGGAGCGAACGAAAATGTCTGATCAAGCAGCAAATTTAAGAAAAAGAATTAATCAAATGAATGGAGAGAATTCAGCAAAGACAATTTCGGTAGTTAGTGGAAAAGGTGGAGTTGGCAAGTCTAACTTTTCACTGAACTTTGCAATTACTCTCGCTAAGAGAGATAACAAAGTACTATTATTCGACTTAGATATAGGAATGGGTAATGTAGATATCTTAATGGGGTTACAAGCGAAACAGACAATTGTCGATTTATATGAAAAAGAATTGTCTGTTTATGATATTATTGAATCAGGACCTTATTCACTGTCATATATTGCAGGCGGGTCTGGATTAAAAGAATTATTTCAAATGAGCGAAGAAAAACAGCGCTTCTTTTTAAATCAGTTAGATGAACTTATTCTTGAATATGATTATATTATTTTTGACATGGGTGCAGGTGCTTCATTAGATACGATTCATTATATCTTGGCTTCCGATGAGATATTTGTAATTTCCACACCTGAACCTACATCGATTATGGATGCATATGCGATGATGAAGCATATCCATTACTACGATCAAAGTAAATCTATGCATCTATTAGTCAATCAAGCGTCTTCTAAAAAAGAAGGAGAGCAAACAACAAAGCGCTTACAACAAGTGATGAAACGTTTTTTACAAAAAGATATTTCATCGTTAGGAGTATTGCCCAAAGATAAGGTTGTGTCGAAAGCTGTTTTAACTCAAACACCATTTTCAATGTTCAACCCTGATGCTAAGATCTCGCGTGCGCTTGAAGAGTTAGTCGCTAATTACGAAACGGGGACTGCGAGGAAACGAATGAATGGTTCTTCGACTTTTATAAACAAGCTAATAAAATTTGTAAAAGAAAGGTAGACTGCCATGCAAACAATAAATGTCTTAGTTGTTGATGACTCTGCATTTATGCGGAAAATGATTACAGATATACTTCAATCACACCCTAGAATTCATGTGGTAGATACCGCGCGTAATGGGAAAGACGCATTAAAAAAGGTACAGCAATTTAATCCAGATGTTGTCACTCTAGATGTGGAAATGCCACTAATGGACGGTATAACAGCATTAAAGCAGATTATGTCAGAACAACCTCGTCCAGTAGTCATGCTTTCTAGTTTAACTAGAGAAGGTGCGGATAGAACAATTGAGTCTATTTCGCTGGGAGCAGTTGATTTTATCGAGAAACCATCTGGATCTATTTCTTTAAATATAAGAGAAAAAGAAGACGAGATTAAAGCTAAGGTATTGCAGGCAGTGGACGCAAATATTCCTAATCTAGCAGAAACACCGAAGAAAGAACCCACTGTTCCTTCATTTACACAGCAAGTAAGGCAATCTGTTAGAAACACGAAACCCATTGTTGGGATAGGCACATCTACTGGTGGACCAAGAGCACTCCAACAAGTTCTAACTCGTCTACCAAAAGAGTTTCCGGCCCCTATCGTGATTGTTCAGCACATGCCAGCAGGATTCACGGAATCTCTAGCGAAGCGGCTTAACAATATGTCACAAATTGAAGTAAAAGAAGCGGAGAATGGAGAAGTACTTAAAAATGGTACTGCTTATATTGCGCCAGGTGGGTATCAAATGCGGGTGGAAACAAATGGTGGTATAAGTAAAATTCGCATCTCAAAAGAAGATCCGAGAAATGGCCATCAGCCATCTGTTGATGTGTTATTTGAATCAATGGCTTCATTACATGCATATCAAGTTTATGCGGTGATAATGACCGGTATGGGACATGACGGATCAAATGGTCTGATCAGATTAAAAAAGAAAAAAGCAAATACTATAGCTATTTCAGAAGCGAAAGAAACGTGTGTTGTGTATGGCATGCCACAAGCAGCAGAAAAGACAAATTTAGTAAACGTAGTTGCAGAATTGCCACAAATAAGTGATGTGCTAATCAAACAAATGAAATCCAGAGGTGAAAGCAATGGAAATGAATGAATACTTAGATGTTTTTATTGAAGAGAGTAAGGAACATATCCAAGCACTAAATAGTAATTTGTTAGAATTAGAAAAAGATCCAAAAAATATGGATACAGTTAATGAGATATTTCGTTCTGCACACACACTTAAAGGGATGTCTGCAACAATGGGGTATCAAGATTTAGCAGATCTAACGCATAAAATGGAAAATGTCCTGGATGCTGCTAGAAATGATAAATTAGACTTGGATTCAACGATCATCGATATTGTATTTGAAGCTGTTGATCATATGGAATCCATGGTGTTTGATATTATAGATGGTGGAAATGGTAAAAAGGATGTCTCTGAACTAGTTGCACAATTAAAAGCTATTGAAGAAGGAGAACCTATCCAAGAGCTTAAATCAAATGGAGACAATCTAGCCTCAACAGAATCAACTAATACTGAAGCCCAAATGATTCCGCTAAGTTCACTTGATGAATTTGAGATTACCGTCTTACAGCAATCATTAGAAAAACAATTTAACAACTTTCATATAAGTATTAAATTAGATGAAGGCTGCTTGTTAAAGGCTGCTCGTGTGTACATGGTATTTGAAGTTTTAGAGCAGATGGGTGAAGTGATTAAATCTGAGCCTACGGTAGCTGAGTTAGAAGAAGAGAAGTTTGAAAATGATTTCGCTGTAATACTTATCACACAAGATGATCAAGATACAGTAAAACAAAAAATTATGAAAGTCTCTGAAGTTTCAGAAGTTCTTGTTTCTGCTTTTGAAATGAATGCAGCTGCTGAAACATCTCAAATGGAGGAGAGTGCACAATCATCAGAAAATAAAAGTGCTCCAGTTTCAAAAAGTGAAGAAGCTAAGAAACAAAATACAAGTAAAACAGGTCAGTTAACAAGTAAAACGATTCGAGTGAATATTGATCGACTAGATGCTTTAATGAATCTTTTTGAAGAGCTAGTTATTGACCGCGGACGTTTAGAGCAAATTGCTGGAACGATGAAAGATGCAGCGTTACAAGAAACAGTCGAGCATATGACAAGGATTTCTGGAGATCTTCAAAATATTATTCTAAATATGCGCATGGTTCCAATTGATCAAGTGTTCAATCGTTTCCCACGTATGGTACGTCAGTTGGCAAAAGATCTTAACAAAAAAATAGATCTGACTATTCACGGAGCTGAAACAGAGTTGGATCGAACGGTAATTGATGAAATCGGTGATCCTTTAGTTCATTTAATACGTAATGGATTAGACCACGGGATTGAAACACCAGAAGAAAGAGTAGCAAAAGGTAAGCCAGAAAAAGGCACACTAACATTGAATGCATATCACAGTGGAAATCATGTTTTTATAGAAATATCTGATGATGGTGCGGGTATAAATAAAGAAAAAGTTATTA
This sequence comes from Paraliobacillus salinarum, assembly GCF_014083865.1. GTDB lineage: Bacteria > Bacillota > Bacilli > Bacillales > Amphibacillaceae > Paraliobacillus > Paraliobacillus salinarum. Next base: position 153,962 of record NZ_JACEFA010000001.1, read on the forward strand.
AAAAAGCAATCAGCAATGGTGTGATTGAGGAAGATCAAGTAGCAACAATGAATGATTCACAAATCAATCAATTAATTCTTGCTAGTGGCTTTTCTACTGCGGATCAAATATCTGACATCTCTGGTCGTGGAGTTGGTTTAGATGTAGTTAAAAATACAATCGAATCATTAGGTGGTTCCATTAAAATTGAATCAGAGTATGGTAAAGGTTCATTATTCTCTGTTCAGTTACCACTAACATTGTCAATTATTTCTGTTCTATTAGTCGAAGTAGGCAAAGAAAAGTATGCCATACCTTTATCTTCAATTATTGAAACAGCAATCATTAATAATAAAGATATTATGAATGCACACAATAAACAAGTAATTGATTTTAGAGGGAAAGTAGTGCCGTTGATTAATCTGAAAGAAATTTTTGAAGTTCCAGGTGAGCAAGAAGATGATACGTTCCACTCCATTGTTATTATTAGACAAGGAGAGAAGATGGCAGGCTTAATTGTTGATTCGTTCATTGGACAAAATGAGATTGTTCTAAAATCATTAGGAAACTATTTAACAGATGTATTTGCAATATCTGGAGCAACTATCTTAGGTGATGGACAGGTTGCTTTAATTGTTGATACAAATGCATTAATTAAATAAGGGGGATGTAAAAAATGACAGATTCAATAACAGAAACACAGAATGAGTATTTACAGTCTATCGTTTTTCAATTAAATAATGAAGAATATGCATTGCCTGTTTCCTATGTAGGTGGTATTGAAACAATGATGCCAATCACACGTGTACCTGGTGTACCAAGATATGTTAAAGGTGTATTTAATTTAAGAGGTGTAGTAACGCCAATTATTGATTTAAGAGAAAGATTTGATATATCAAACTATGAGAATACGAAAAGCACTCGAATTATTATCTTACAAATAAATGATGTAGAAGTAGGTTTAATTGTTGACGCAGCTTATGATGTTGTAGATATACCTAAAAGTAAAGTTGAACCTTCTCCAGATGTAATCGGATCCGTACAAGTAGATTACATTCACGGTGTGGCAAAATTAGAAGATCGTTTACTTATTTTATTGGATATGGAGCGAGTATTGAATATTGTCGAAACAAAAGAGCAATACCAAACAGAAAGTTAGAAGGTGATTGCATGTCTTATATTGAATCATTAAATGAAAATCAGTTAGATGCATTGAAAGAGGTTGGCAATATTGGTTCAGGAAATGCGGCTACATCTCTTTCTACACTTTTACATCGAAAGGTAGATATGAAAGTTCCTGCTGTTCGAGTAGTAGATTTTGATGAAATGATGGATTTGGTTGGAGGACCTGACACTTTAATTGTATCTGTTTTTCTAAGAATTAACGGAGAAGCACCTGGCAATATGTTTTTTGTCCTATCACCAGATGAAGCGGAGGCATTTGTTAAAGAAATGACCGGTATTGATAATTTTTCGGTTATGCAACCACCATTTGATGAAATGGGTTTGTCTGCATTACAGGAAATGGGTAATATTTTGGCAGGTTCATATCTATCTGCCTTATCTGATTTTATTCACATATTACTACAACCATCAGTACCGTTATTACACATCGATATGGCAGGTGCAATATTAACACAAGGGTTGATAGAGTTATCTCAAGAAAGTGACTATGCTATTATTATTGACACATTTATAAATGATGTTAACAGCGAACGTGAGCCAATTAAAGGACATTTTTTCTTATTACCAGATCCTGAATCCTTTCCAAAGATTTTCGATCAGCTAGGTGTTTCGAAATAATGACATTACAGACAAAAGATATTGTGAAAGTCGGTATTGCTGATTTAAAAACAGTCACAGATCCTACGTATTATTTGCGAACTTCTGGGTTAGGGTCTTGCGTAGGTGTGGTTGTATACGATTTGTCAATGAAAGTGGCAGGGATGGCTCATGTCATGTTACCAGACTCCACTTTATCAAAAAAAAGTGAGTTTAATCATTATAAATATGCGGATACCGCAATTCCTATGTTATATCAACAATTGATTGATTTAGGTGCAAGGAAATTTGCTTTAAAGGCAAAAATTGCAGGTGGTGCACAAATGTTTTCTTTTAGTTCGTCAAACGACATGTTACGAATAGGAAAACGTAATGAAGAAGCAGTACAACAGCACCTTGAACAAATCGGTATTCCTATTATTGCAGAAGATGTAGGTGGAAGTAGTGGTAGGACAATTGAATTTAACTTGTCAACTGGTGCTTTGTATATAAGAACAGTTAATATGGGTGAAAAACAGATTTAGTTTCTAGAGAAATTAGCTAACAATGAGGTGATAAGCTTGTCTACATCGAACCCGGACATTGATTTATTATGGGATCAATGGATACAAACAAAAGATAATGAAATAGCGAATCAACTTGTTGAACATTACCATTACCTTGTTCATTATCATACTCAACGTATTTCTGCTCACTTACCACAAAATGTGGAAAAAGATGATATACGAAGTCTAGGTTTATATGGGCTATTTGATGCATTGCATAAATTTGATCATACACGTGATTTAAAGTTTGCGACTTATGCTTCTTTTCGAATTCGTGGTTCCATTATTGACGGTTTGCGTAAAGAGGATTGGTTACCGCGGTCTACACGTGAAAAAGCAAAAAAAATTGATCAGGCCGTTCATACCCTTGAACAACAATTATATCGGGAGCCAACTGCCTTAGAAGTAGCTGAATTTTTACAATTAAATAAAAGCGAAGTTGAAGAAGTGATGAAGGATTCACTTTTCTCTAATTTGTTGTCTATTGAAGATAGATCTTCGGACCAAAAAGATAATTATAAAGAAGGTGTTGGTTATAACCTTCCTGATGAGCGAAATCCATCTCCAGAAGAAACAATCGTTAACACAGAGATTTTGAGTGATTTAGCAGACTGTATTACTTTATTAAATGAAAATGAACAAATGGTGATTAGTCTATTTTACAACGAAGAATTGACATTTACAGAGATAGGAAAAATATTAGACTTAACTACCTCCCGTATATCTCAAATACATAAACAAGCTATTTTTAAATTGAAAAAATCTTTAACCACAGCTTTTAAAAACTTGTTATAAAAAAGAGGGATAAAACGATGGAATCTCTAAATGGAATTTTTAAAATAGAAATATCCAAAGATAAAATGTCAGTTGCACTTAATAAAATAGAGGATTTTGCTGCAGAAGAATTAACAGAGGATTTACTATTATCTTTTTTATCAGAACATCAAATAGAATTTGGGATTAAAAGAGAAAATATAAAGGAACTTGTAAATAATGATATAGAAAAGCATCAGTATCCAATTCAAATAGCTGAAGGATTACCGGCTATAAATGGAACAGACGGTCAAATAACATACGTATGTGCTCAAAATGACACGGTTGAGTATGACGAGAGAAGAAATTTTCGAGATGTGAAAAAAATCCCTTCATTAAAAAAAGGTGAAAAAATTGCAGTGATTTCTCATCCAACAACAGGACAAGATGGTCGATCCGTTTTTGATAAGGAGATTCCAGCAAAGCCAGGTAAACCGGTGAAAATTAGAGCAGGAAAAAATGTTGTCTATAATGAAAAAGATCTATCCTTTTATTCCACAATCGATGGTCAACTAAGTGTCGGCAGCAAAGTACTTCATGTATTTGATACGTATGAATTGAATAAAGATCTTTCACTAGAAACTGGTAACTTGCAGTTCGTTGGTTCGATTGTTATTAGAGGGAATGTTCCAACCGGTTATCGTGTAGAAGCTGAAGGAGATATTCATGTATATGGCCTAGTTGAAGGTGCATATTTAGAAGCAAAAGGAAATATTTTTATTTCTGAAGGGGTTGCTGGACTTAGAAAAGGAACGATAATTGCAAATGGGGATATTACCATTGGATATGCTAATCAAGCAATTATTGACGCGGGTAAGGATATAATTGTGAATAATTCTATTATGCACAGTCATTGTGTTGCAAAAGAGCGGATTATTTGTCAGTCCGGACATATTATTGGTGGTTCGTGTTCGTCTGGAAAGTCAATTGAAGTCAAAGATGCTGGTAACAAAATGGCTACTAAAACAGAGATTTCGATTGGAATTAACCAAAAAAATCATGAAATAGAAAAGACTTTGCTTAAAGAAAAAAAAGAGCTAATTGATAATATCAAAAAGTTACACATTCTCGGGGATAAATTAAAAACTAAACCTACTGAGGAAATGAATGCAAAAGAGCGTATTTTATTATTGAAACAACGAAACTCGTTAAAGCAAAGTGATGATAAATTAAAAGATATAGAAATGCAACTAGAAGATTTAGAAGTTGATTTAGGAGACGAAGAAGAAGTTCGTTTAATTGTTAAAGGTACTGTCTATCCTAATGTAGAACTGAGCTTTGGTAAATATAAGAAAACGATTACTGAGCCACGAAAATATTCACAGATGTATTTGAAAAATGGTGAAATTACTACTACTTCACTATAAAATATAAAGGATGTGAATCAAATGAGCTGGAAAGCTGTTGAGATGCAAGTTGCCTTACCAAGAGTGCAGGATGCTAGTAAAATTCAAGAGCAAATACAGCAAAGAGGTCAGTTCATCCAAGATACGTTAGCAGCTAAACAATTAATCCAAGATGAGTTAAGGCGGAAAAACGTGAATGAGTCGGAGTACAGTGCCAGATTAAAAAATGAACGTAACAAGAAAGAACAGGTTATTTCTAGAAAGAGAAAGCAACACAATATACCAGACTCTAAAATACCTCACCCATATCTAGGTGGGCGTTTTGATATAAACAGTTAAGAGGGATGTAGCATGTTATATTTATTAATCTTTATTAGTTTTATTGTTCATATTGTTATTTTTATATATATAAAAACGCTAAACAATAGAGTATTGAGTGCTGAGGCATTAGCCAAAAAACAAAAAGAACAGAAAAAAGAAATCGAAGAACTACTCGCGGTATATTTATTAGAAATTAGAGAAGAAAACGAAACCCTAGTAGAAACACTAAACAATTCAACAAATACTATACAAAAGAAAAAAGACAAAAGCGAAGTAAGCCAAACTGTAGAATCAAACGATGGGAATAATCATACATCAACTCGCTCATCATCTGAAGATTATTCAACCGTAAATCAAACAGCATCTTATCAGCCGCCAGAAATTGAAGAGGGAGAAGAAACATTTGAACCCTCTCTTCAAGCACAAGTACTTTCACTATATAATAATGGTGATAATATAGAATCAATTGCCCGCAAATTGAATTGTGGGAAAACAGAAGTTGAGCTATTAGTGAAATTTCAACAAAAAAATAGTTAAATTGCTTGAACGGAAGCATGGTATATGATATATTAATTCTTGGTGTTAATCACACACGCTTATGGATTATAGAAAAGGTGCTAATCTTTATTAGTTTTTCTGTAAAGATGAAATGAGCGGAGGCATAAAACCAATTTTAGGAGGAAAAAAGAATGGCAGTTATTTCAATGAAACAACTACTTGAGGCTGGTGTACATTTTGGTCACCAAACTCGTCGTTGGAATCCAAAGATGAAGAAGTATATTTTCACGGAGAGAAACGGCATTTACATCATTGACCTACAAAAAACAGTGAAAAAGGTTGATGAAGCGTATAACTTTATTAAGCAAATTGCAGAAGACGGTGGAAATGTACTTTTCGTAGGTACAAAGAAACAAGCACAAGAATCTGTTAAGGAAGAAGCAATTCGTTCAGGAATGTATTACATCAACCAACGTTGGTTAGGTGGTACATTAACTAACTTCGATACAATTCGCAAGCGTATTAATCGTTTGAAATCTATCGAGCGTATGGCTGAAGACGGTACATTTGATGTACTTCCTAAAAAAGAAGTTGTTGGATTGTTAAAAGAACAAGATCGTCTAGTTAAATTCCTAGGCGGAATTAAAGAAATGAAGCAAATCCCTGATGCGTTGTTCATTATTGATCCACGTAAAGAGCGTATTGCTGTAGCGGAAGCTCACAAATTAAACATTCCGATTGTAGGAATTGTTGATACAAACTGTGATCCGGACGAGATTGATTACGTAATTCCAGCAAACGATGATGCAATTCGTGCGGTTAAACTTCTAACTGGTAAAATGGCAGATGCTATTTTAGAAGCAAAACAAGGTGAAGTTACAGAAGAAGTAGAAGCTGAAGAAGTAGCAGTAGAAGAATAAAAAAGGTTTGCGAGAGGTGATAAGAGGGGAACCTTTTATCACCTCTTTTAAAAGAAATTAATTTGAAGATAAATCCATTTGGGTTATGTATAATATCTTCTGATGTTCAGTTCTTTTTGTAGCAAATCATCTAATAAAACAAGGCTTATAAGGAGGAAATATAATGGCAGTAACAGCAAAAATGGTTAAAGAACTACGTGAAAAAACTGGTGCTGGAATGATGGATTGTAAAAAAGCACTAACTGAAACAAACGGTGACATGGAACAAGCAATAGATTACTTGCGTGAAAAAGGGATTTCTAAAGCTGCGAAGAAAGCCGATCGTATTGCAGCTGAAGGATCTGCATATGTTGCAGTAGATGGTAATCAAGCAGTACTATTAGAAATGAACTGTGAAACAGATTTTGTAACAAAAAATGATCAGTTTAAAGAATTATTGGCTGACTTAGGAAGTCACCTTCTGTCTCAAAAACCAGCGGATGTGGAAGAAGCATTACAACAATCACTAAATGGTGATGGAGAAACTTTAGAATCATTCATTAATTCTAAAATTGCAAAAATTGGTGAAAAATTATCTTTACGTCGTTTTACTATTTTTGAAAAAACAGATGCAGACGCATTCGGTGCATATATTCACATGGGTGGTAATATTGGTGTTGTAACTGTTGTTGAAGGTACAACAGATGAAGCGTTCGCTAAAGATATAGCTATGCATATCGCAGCTGTTAACCCTCGTTACGTATCACGTGATGCGGTTAATGCTGAAGAAGTAGAAAAAGAACGTGAAGTATTAAAGACACAAGCATTAAATGAAGGCAAGCCAGAGAACATTGTTGAAAAAATGGTAGAAGGCCGTTTAGGAAAATTCTTCGAAGAGATCTGTTTATTAGAGCAAAGCTTTGTTAAAGACCCAGATCAAAAAGTTAAAAAGCTAGTTGCTGATAAAGGAGCAACTGTAAAAGGTTTTGTTCGTTATGAAGTTGGCGAAGGAATGGAAAAAAGAGAAGAAAACTTTGCTGAAGAAGTAATGAACCAAGTTAAAAAATAACTTTTCATAGTGACAGTATTTGCTTTACTATGAAATGAAAAGGGGGACACGAGGTGTTCCCTTTTCTTAAGAATTGATAAATAGAACCATTTTTATTACTATATAATAAAACGACATAAATGGAGGTTATTATGACAACTGCTCGCTACCGAAGAATTGTGTTAAAATTAAGTGGAGAAGCATTAAGTGGAGAGAAAGGTTATGGAATCGAACCAAGTGTAATTCAATCCATTGCTTTACAAGTAAAAGAAATTGCTGAGTTAGGTATAGAAATCGCTATTGTTGTAGGTGGCGGTAATATATGGAGAGGTAAAGTCGGCAGTGAGATGGGTATGGACCGAGCGAATGCAGACTACATGGGAATGTTAGCAACTGTTATGAACTCTCTCGCACTGCAAGATAGTTTAGAAAATTTCGGTATTCCTACAAGAGTGCAAACATCAATCGAGATGCGCCAAGTTGCTGAACCTTACATTAGACGTAAAGCAATACGACACCTAGAGAAGAAACGTGTAGTAATATTTGCTGCAGGTACTGGAAATCCTTATTTTTCCACAGATACAACCGCTGCGTTACGAGCAGCAGAAGTTGAAGCAGATGTCATTTTAATGGCTAAAAATAATGTCGATGGAGTTTATACTGCAGATCCAAAAGAAAATCAAGACGCAGAAAAATATGAAGAGTTATCTTATTTACAAGTGTTAAATGAAGGGCTTGGAGTAATGGATTCAACTGCCTCCTCGCTATGTATGGATAATAAGATCCCATTGCTTGTTTTCTCTATTTCTGAAGAGGGTAATATTAAACGTGCTGTACTAGGTGAACAAATCGGAACTATTATAAGGGGGAAATAACTATGTCACAAGTTATTAAAGAAGCAAAGGAAAAAATGTCGCAAGCAGTTCAGTCTTTTTCTAAACAATTAGCGACTGTGCGAGCAGGACGTGCTAATCCAGCCATATTAAACAGTGTGCTTGTCGATTACTATGGTGCTGCAACACCTTTAAATCAATTATCTACAATATCTGTTCCTGAAGCAAGATTATTGATGATTACACCTTTTGATAAGTCATCTATTTCAGAAATTGAAAAAGCAATTCAAAAAGCAGATCTTGGACTTTCACCTTCAAGTGATGGAAATGTTGTTCGTATTAATATACCTGCTTTAACTGAAGAACGTCGTAAAGAGTTAGTTAAAGTTGTTGGTAAATATGCTGAAGAATCTAAAGTCCAAATTAGAAATATTCGCAGAGATGCTAATGATCAATTGAAAAAAGATCAAAAAAATGGTGATTTGACTGAGGATGATTTAAGAAGTTTTCAAGATGATGTGCAGAAAGAAACAGATGATCATATTACTAAGATCGATTCACTAGTTAAAGAAAAAGAAGTAGAAATTATGGAAGTGTGATCCCGACTTTTTCGGTATCATTTTACTTTACCTCCATTCAATTCTAACGAAAATACTAGGAGAGGGAGTGTCTAACGACAATCCCTCTTTTTTACTGTCATTAAAATTGATTGACAAACAATTAAGAAAAAATTACAATCAGTAACATGTGAAAATAAGAAGACACTTCTTTGAAAACCACAATTAATGTTATGATAGAATTTTTAATAGAGAGTCAAATTGTTAGTTGGGGAATAGTGTTATGTATGCTCTTCATCCTAATAAAATGAATATATAAAATAATTTACCGTATAGCTTATGAAATTTAATTGATATAATATTTGCTAGTGCTTATAAGAGAATTACATGGTAAACTGATAAAAGGTAATAATCGCTGAGCTTAGGATTTGGATACTGGAGGATCAATAGATACATGTTTAGACTACCTTTTTTTAAAAAAAGCAAACAAAATAAACAACAAATAGATACGATACATAATGTTCCAGAACATATAGCCATTATTATGGACGGCAATGGTAGATGGGCAAAGCAACGCGGTCTACCTCGTTTAGCAGGTCATAAGCAAGGTATGGATAATATTAAAGACATCGTTCGAACTGCTAATAAACACGGAGTAAAAATACTAACATTATATGCTTTTTCAACAGAGAATTGGAAAAGACCAAAAAGTGAAGTAGATTACATTCTTAAACTTCCCAAAGAATTTATACATATTTATCTGCCTGAACTTATAGAAGAAAATGTACAAATAAAAACGATCGGTGCATTTGATTTATTACCAGAACATACTCAACAAGCAGTGAATGAAGCAAAGAAACGTACTGAGGCGAATAATGGTTTGATTTTAAATATTGCGTTAAACTATGGAAGTAGAGATGAAATACTGCAAGCAATCAAACAGATAACTAGGGATGTGCAATCCAATTCTTTGGATATTGAAAAGTTAGATGAGCAAATCGTATCAAATTATCTTTACACAAAAGATTTTATTGATCCTGATTTAGTCATCCGAACAAGTGGTGAGCAACGATTAAGTAATTTCCTACTCTGGCAAATTGCCTATGCCGAATTTTGGTTTACAGATGTTTACTGGCCAGATTTTGATGAAACTGTATTTGAACAGGCATTACACGATTATCAAAGTCGTAAGCGAAGGTTTGGCGGTCTTACTAACAATAAATTGAAACAAGAATAGGTGTGAAGAAATGAAGCAACGAATTATCACTGCTATAATAGCAATTTTGTTATTTTTCCCTTTTATTTTTATTGGAGGAATTCCATTTTACTCAGTAATGTTTCTAATAGGGACTATTGGTTTAATGGAATTATTACACATGCGAAAAATGACGAGTTACCCAATTCCAATCTTTTTTACGCTTGTACTATTATGGATACTATTATTACCTAACGATAATCCATTATTTAATGGAATTGACACGAATAAATCTGAATTCACTTTATTTATTGTGCTTCTCTTATTAGGGTACACGGTTTTAGTGAAAAATAAATTTACGTTTGAGGATGCTGGGTTTCTTGTCTTGTCAGCAATATACGTAGGTTTAGGATTTTATTATTTCATTGAAACACAAATGTTAGGTTTGGAATATATTTTTTATGGCATTCTAGTAATATTAGCTACAGATACTGGAGCTTATTTTTTTGGAAGGGCATTTGGAAAACATAAGCTTTGGCCTGAGATAAGTCCAAACAAAACAATTGAAGGAGCAATTGGAGGTATTTTACTCGCTTGTTTCGTTGCGATCATATTTCAACTGCTCGCTCCGGTACATTCATCGATGATTATTGTAATCATAGTAACGGTATTTGCTAGTATTTTTGGGCAAATAGGTGATCTAGTTGAATCTGCATTTAAACGTCATTACCATGTAAAAGATTCTGGAAAACTGTTACCCGGTCATGGTGGAATATTAGATCGTTTTGATAGCTGGCTATTTGTCTTTCCGTTCTTGCATTTTATCCAATTTATTTCATAAACTCAAAATAAAGCTGATTTGTTAAGGTGAAATATTAATGATGCGATACAATAGAATGAACGGTAACATATTTATGAATTGGAAAGGAGTGTGTTGTTTTTGAATACAATTATTGCATTCATTTTAATGTTCGGATTACTTGTTTTTGTGCATGAATTTGGACATTTTATTTTTGCTAAAAAAACAGGAATGCTTGTTAGAGAATTCGCAATTGGCTTTGGACCAAAAGTTTTCTCAATAAAAAAGAATGAAACATTATATACGATAAGACTCCTTCCAATGGGAGGATATGTACGTGTAGCAGGTGAAGATCCTGAGATAATCGATATTAAACCTGGTCAACACATCGGTCTAGAATTTACTGATCAGGGGACTGTTTCAAAAATTATTATCAATAATAAATCGAAGCATCCAAATGCACAAGTAATAGAAGTGGAAAAGGCTGATTTGGAGCATGATCTGTTTATCAAAGGTTATGATATTGGAGAAGATGAATTATTTACTTTTAACATCGAACCAACTGCTGACTTTGTGATGAATGAGACAGAAACACAAATTGCTCCGTATGACCGTCAGTTCGCTTCAAAAACAAAACGTCAAAGAGCAATGCAACTATTTGCTGGGCCACTAATGAACTTTATTCTAACCGTTGTTATTTTTGCAATTCTTGGTTTCACGCAAGGTGTCCCATCAGAAGAAGCAAAATTAGCTTCGATTCAAGAAGATAGTCCAGCGGCACAAGCTGGTTTTCAAGCTGGTGATGAAGTAATCCAAATTAATAACCAAAAGATCTCTACATGGACAGCCTTTCAAGAGATTGTTCGTGCTAACCCGAGTGAAGAGATGACAATGGTGGTACTTCGTGATAACGAACAAAAGACCTTAACTGTTACACCTCGTTCCGTGGAAGGACCAGAGGGTGACATTGGTCAGTTGGGGGTAATGCAAACGTTAGAAAGTTCATCTTGGCGTGCCATTCCTCACAGTATTAATCAAACATATGAATATTCTAAATTAATTCTAGTTAACTTAGGTAAATTAGTTACCGGACAATTCTCAATAGATATGCTTTCAGGTCCAGTAGGAATTTATGACGCAACCGACCAAGTTGTGCAAACAGGATTTATTAACTATATTACTTGGACTGCAATTTTAAGTGTGAATTTAGGTATTATTAATTTATTACCTTTACCAGCACTTGATGGTGGTAGATTATTGTTTGTTGGAATTGAAGCGATTCGAGGAAAACCAATGTCTCCTGAGAAAGAAGGAATAGTACATTTCATTGGTTTTGCATTATTAATGCTATTAATGATCGTTGTAACATGGAACGATATTCAGCGATTATTTTTATAAGGTTTAATTAAATATGTTCAATTAATGCACAAAATAATATAATTTGAAATCGATACAACATACGCTCATATACTATAATTTGAGCCGTTAACAACATTAACGGAAAATGTAGTTCAGTGATGTGTTGTATGATTTAGTGAAGAAAGGTAAGATATTATGCGACAAAGTCAAGCGTTTATTCCTACATTAAAAGAAGTACCTGCCGATGCAGATATAGTTAGTCATCAATTACTACTACGAGCTGGTTTTATTAGGCAGACTGCTTCTGGTATATATAGTTTTTTACCTTTAGGAAAAAAAGTACTACAATATGTGGAATCTGTTATTCGTGAAGAATTAGATTCGATTGGTGCAAATGAAATGTTAATGCCGGCTCTACAACCTGCTGAATTATGGCATCAGACAGGTAGATGGGATGCATTTGGTCCGGAATTAATGCGCTTAAATGATCGCCATGATCGTTCATTTGCTTTAGGTGCAACACATGAAGAAGTAATAACAAGCTTAGTTAAAAATGAATTGAATAGTTACAAAAAACTACCGATTACGATGTATCAAATACAGACAAAATATCGTGATGAGAAACGCCCACGCTTTGGTTTGTTACGTGGAAGAGAGTTTATTATGAAGGATGCATACTCGTTTCATGATTCTTATGAGAGTTTAGATCAAGCTTATGAAACAATGTATCAAGCGTATAGCAGAATATTTACACGATTGGGGTTAAATTTCAGAGCAGTTATTGCCGATTCTGGAGCAATGGGTGGAAAAGACACACATGAATTCATGGCATTATCTGATGTTGGAGAAGATGTTATCGCATTTTCAGATACGTCTTCATACGCTGCCAATATTGAAATGGCTATTACACTTGATTCCTATCAAGAATCAGAAGCGAGTATGTTGTCTTTAGAGAAATTAGCGACACCGAATCAAAGAACAATGCAAGAAGTATCTGATTTTATCGGTCATTCAGTGGAACAAGGTTTGAAAACACTATTATTTAAAATAGATCAGTCTTTTGTATTAGTACTTACAAGGGGAGATCACGAGGTAAATGATATCAAATTAAAAAATCTTTACCAAGCATCTTCGGTTGAATTAGCTTCCGAAGAAGAAGCAAAACAATTATTAGGTGCTGGTTTTGGATCAATTGGACCGATCCACTCGACGGAAGATATTGAGATTGTAGCAGACTATGCAGTGAAATATATTCGAAATGCGACTTGTGGAGCGAATGAAGAGGGCTACCATTTTGTTAATGTAAATCCAGATCGAGATTTTGAAGTATCACAATATGCTGATATCAGATTTGTTAAAGAAGGCGATCCTTCTCCAGATGGAAATGGAAAACTTCAATTTGCTAGAGGAATTGAGATCGGACAAGTTTTCAAACTCGGTACATTTTATGCAGAAAAGCTTGATGCGACATTTTTAAATGAGCAAGGAAAAGCGAAGACGTTAATTATGGGCTGTTATGGAATTGGTGTCTCTAGAACGTTAGCAGCAATTGTAGAGCAATATCATGATGATAAAGGGATTGTATGGCCAAAGCAAATTGCTCCATCACAAGTGCATTTACTGGTTATGAACGGAAAAAAAGATGATCAAGTTGCATTAGCAGACGATTTATATCAATCGCTTCAATCACAAGGAATAACTGTTTTGTATGACGATCGTACCGAACGGGCTGGTATTAAATTTGCTGATAGTGACTTAATTGGAATTCCACTTCGAATCACTGTAGGTAAACGCGCAAGCGAAGGTTATGTCGAATGTAAACGAAGAGAAACTGGTGAACAGCTAGAACTTCATCACACGGAAGTAAAAGATTACATTCAGAATTTTTATCAATAATGTATGAATTATTGTAAAATTATTTCATAAGCAATAAGCACCCTTGTCACATTATGGCTAGGGTGTTTATTGGTCATTATGAATCTTTGCTTACATATAGGATAATGGGAGTATAGGAGGAAAGTACATGGCCATATCTAGCAATGAGAAACTAAATCTGCTATTAGAGCAAGTTCAGTTAACTGAATCAGATAAGTCATTTTTTAATGATAGTAAGTTAACAAAACTAGAAGTGTATAAAAAAGAAAAGCACTGGCATTTTCATATCACCATCCCAAAAGTATTACCCGCTAAAATTTATCAATCCTTTAACTTAAAGCTTCAAGAAGCATTTAAACATATTGCTACTGTGCAATTAACTTTATATGCGGAAGATACTGTCATGGATTCTGAAGAAGTTTGTTCGTATTGGAAGCAATTTATTACATCAACTGAAAATCTTTCACCTGCTTATTATGATCTAATTCATCAACAAGTTCCAGTAGTGGAAGGAAACAAAATAAAGTTAATAGCAAGAAATGAAGCAGAAGCAAGTGCGCTCAAAAAAAGACTGGAGCCAGCATTTCAACAGTACTGTAAACAAATTGGTTCGGCAAGTTTTTCATTAAATGTCGAAGCGAAAACCGTAGACGAAGATATTCAAAAATTTAGAGAACAAACAGCGCTTGAAGATCAACAGATGGTTTTAAAAGCAGTAAAAGATAAAGAAGAAAGAGAAAAGAAAGCAGAAAGCCAACAAAACAATCAACCATTAATGTTAGGTTATCCGATTAATGATGACCCAATAGAGATGAAAGAAATTATTGAAGAAGAAAGACGCATAACGATGCAAGGTTACGTTTTTGATGTTGAAATTAGAGAGCTACGTTCTGGTAGACATCTTCTAATTTTAAAAGTAACAGACTACACGGATTCTTTTACTTTAAAAATGTTTTCAAAAGGTGATCAAGATGCTGAGAACTTTAAACGTGCTAAAAAAGGTATGTGGATTAAAGCACGGGGTACCATTCAAACAGACACTTTTAGTAACGAACTAACGATGATGATCAGTGACTTAAATGAAGTCAAAGCAAAAGTGCGTGAAGATAAAGCACCAGCTGATGAAAAACGAGTTGAATTACATGCGCATACGACAATGAGTCAAATGGATGCAGTTGTATCTGCATCGAAATTAGTTGAGCAGGCTGCTAAATGGGGACATCCTGCGATCGCAATTACAGACCATGCAGTTGCACAGTCTTATCCAGAAGCATATTCAGCTAGTCAAAAACATGGAGTCAAAGTTATTTATGGTTTAGAAGCTAATATTGTTGATGATGGTGTACCTATTGCTTATAATGAGCACGACATTGATCTCGCGACTGCTACATATGTCGTTTTTGATGTAGAGACAACTGGTCTATCAGCCGTTTACGATACGATTATTGAGTTAGCGGCTGTGAAAATTAAGGATGGAGATATCGTTGATCGATTCGAATCCTTTGCTAATCCGCACCATCCATTATCACAAACAACGATTGATTTAACAGGTATTACAGATGACATGGTGAATGACGCACCAGAAATAGCTGAAGTACTTCATGACTTTCACAAATGGATCGGTTCAGATATTCTCGTTGCGCATAATGCAAGTTTTGATATGGGTTTCTTAAATCAAGGTTTTGACAAAGCAGATATTCCGCAATCTACAAATCCTGTCATTGATACATTAGAACTTGCTAGATTTTTATTACCGAATTTAAAAAACCATCGATTAAATACGTTGTGTAAGAAGTTTGATATTGAACTAACACAGCATCACCGAGCAATCTATGATGCGGAGGCAACTGGTTATCTATTATGGAAGCTCGTAAAAGAGGCAAGAGAAAAAGGAATAGAAAATCATAATCAGTTTAATCTCCATATGGGAGAAGGGAATGCTTATCAAAGAGCAAGACCATTTCACGCAACATTACTTGCTCAAAATGAAGTTGGTTTAAAAAACATCTATAAACTCGTTTCACTAGCGCATATTGATTATTTTTATCGTGTGCCACGAATACCTAGATCCAAGTTACAAGCTTATCGAGAAGGGATATTAGTAGGTTCTGGTTGTGATAAAGGTGAAGTATTTGAAACAATGATGCAAAAATCACAAGCAGAGGCTGAAAAGGTTGCTAGTTTTTATGACTATATTGAAGTACAGCCCCCAGCTAATTACTACCCTTTAATTAATCGGGAATTAGTTCAAAACGAAGCGCAGATTCTTGACATTATCAACAATTTAGTGGAGCTTGCTAGTAAATTGAACAAGCCTTGTGTAGCAACTGGCAATGTACACTATCTTGAACCACAAGATAAAATGTATCGTAAAATTTTGATCAAGTCTCAAAGCGGTAATCCATTAAGTCGTCAAACATTACCAGATGTAGAATTCAGATCCACTGATCAAATGCTAGGTTGCTTTGCTTTTCTTGGAAAAGACAAAGCACATGAGATTGTTGTAACGAATACACAAGCAATGGCAAACAACATCGAATCGATTAAGCCTGTGAAAGAAGATTTGTACACGCCGAATATTGATGGTGCAGAAGAAGAAATTCGTGAGATGAGCTATAACTTCGCTAAAAGTATTTATGGAGATGATTTACCAGATCTTGTTGAAAAAAGAATAGAAAAAGAATTGAAAAGTATCATTGGACATGGTTTTGCTGTTATTTATTTGATTTCACACAAGTTAGTTAAAAAATCTTTAGATGATGGGTATCTAGTAGGGTCGCGTGGTTCTGTTGGTTCTTCATTAATTGCTACATTGACAGAAATTACTGAAGTGAATCCATTGCCACCGCACTATGTTTGTCCAACCTGTCAGTATCATGAATTTTTCACAGATGGGTCAGTGGGAAGTGGCTTTGATTTACCTGATAAAAAATGTCCAAAGTGTGATTCGGATCTAAGAAAAGATGGACAGGATATTCCGTTTGAAACCTTTTTAGGCTTTAAAGGAGATAAGGTTCCAGATATAGACCTCAACTTTTCCGGTGAATATCAACCTAAAGCCCACAATTACACTAAAGTGTTATTTGGTGAAGACAAAGTGTATCGAGCAGGAACTATTGGTACCGTAGCAGAAAAAACAGCTTATGGTTATGTGAAAGGATATGCAGGAGATAATCAGCTGCAATTTAAAAATGTGGAAGTTGATCGATTAGTTCAAGGATGTACTGGTGTTAAACGAACGACAGGTCAACATCCAGGTGGGATCATCGTCGTTCCAGATGATAAGGAAATTTATGACTTTACGCCAATTCAATTTCCTGCAGATGATAGAGAGTCAGAGTGGCGCACGACGCATTTTGATTTCCACTCTATACATGACAATTTATTGAAATTAGATATATTAGGACACGATGATCCTACCGTAATTAGGATGTTACAAGATTTAAGTGGTATTGATCCTAAAACAATACCAACTGATGATGATGAAGTGATGAAAATATTCTCAGGACCTGAAGTCTTAGGGGTGACGTCTGAACAGATTATGTGTAAAACAGGAACATTAGGAGTGCCTGAATTCGGTACGCGTTTCGTAAGACAAATGTTAGAAGATACAAAGCCAAAAACATTTGCAGAATTAGTAATTATTTCTGGGCTATCACATGGTACAGATGTATGGGTAGGAAATGCGAAGGAATTAATTGATGATGGCATATGTGAACTTCCTGACGTAATAGGTTGCCGTGATGATATTATGGTATATTTAATGCATAAAGGATTAGATGCATCTCTAGCCTTTAAAATTATGGAGTTTGTTCGTAAAGGTAAAGGTCTGCAAGATGAATGGATTATTGAAATGAAAAAGCATGATGTACCAGATTGGTATATTGAATCATGTAAAAAGATAAAATATATGTTCCCTAAAGCACACGCAGCAGCTTATGTACTCATGGCAATCCGTATAGCCTACTTTAAAGTACATCATCCTATTTTGTTTTATGCTGCTTACTTCTCTGTTCGTGCAGGCGACTTTGAATTAGATACAATGATTAAAGGAAGCGACGCACTGAAAAAACGAATTGAAGAAATAATCGCAAAAGGTAACGACGCTTCACCAAAAGAGAAAAACTTATTAACCGTTTTAGAATTATCTCTTGAGATGTATATGCGAGGATTTTCTTTCCAAAAAGTAGATCTATATCGTTCAAGTGCAACGGAATTTTTAGTAGATGGGAACACATTAATCCCTCCTTTTAATTCAGTCGATGGATTAGGTACGAATGCTGCATTAAATATCGTAAAGGCAAGAGAACAAGGAGAATTTCTTTCAAAAGAAGATTTGCGCGAGAGAAGTCGCATATCAAAAACCGTATTGGAATATTTAGATAACCATGGGTGTTTAGAAGGTATGGAAGAAAAGAATCAACTATCATTGTTCTAATTGTTTTAAAGGCATTATTTGCATAATCCCGCATATTATGCTATAGTTATTGTTGTCAAGAAGAGATACGTTAAAGAAAGAGTGGGGAAACCCACTCTTTCTTCACACATAAATACTTGTTTTTAGTGTGACGTATCAAACGTAAGGACAACAAGTATTGATTCCACTCAGAAAGTAGCTTCCCCTTGCCATCAGTCGGCAAGGGTTTTATAATTCTATAACTTGAATGATGAAAATTCAGAAAAGGTATAAGCTAAGTAGACATTAGTATATGTAAAATGATTGAATCACTAACCTTAAGAAAATAGAAAATGATCAATGAAGGAGGTAGCAATTGTGGGAGAAAAGGTAACCGATCAAACGAATAAACTTGTTCAACCTATTTTAGATGAAATGAATTTAGAACTTGTAGATATTGAGTTTGAAAAAGAAGGTAAAAATTGGTTTCTGCGTGTTTTTGTTGATAAACCTGGAGGCATAGATATTGAAGAGTGTGGGATTGTTTCCGAAAAATTAAGCGAACAGCTCGATCAACAAGATCCTGTATCTGTACCTTATTATCTAGAAGTGTCCTCACCAGGTGCTGAAAGACCGCTTAAAAAAGAAAAAGATTTTAATGATAATATCGGCAAAACAATATTTGTTTCCTTATACGAACCATATGAAGGATCAAAAACATTTGAAGGAAAATTAACTGCTTTTGATGGTGAGTTTGTTACAATAGAAATAACAGTAAAAACGCGTAAAAAAGCAGTCAACGTTCCATATAAGAAGATAGCGAAGGCTCGTTTAGCAGTAACATTTAATTAAAGGGGGAAGAGTAGTGAGTAGTGAGCTTTTTGACGCCATTCAGTATTTGGAAAAAGAGAAAGGTATTAATAAAGAAGTGTTAATGGAAGCATTAGAAGCTGCATTAATATCTGCTTATAAAAAGAATTTTAAATCAGCAACAAATGTTCGTGTTGATATAAACGAACAAACAGGAAGCATGCATGTGTTCTCTCGCAAAGAAATTGTAGAAGAAGTAGAAGATAGTCAGCAACAAATTGATTGGGAAGAAGCAAAGGCAATAAACCCTAATTATGAAATTGGTGATGTCATCGAGTTAGAAGTAACACCAAGAGACTTTGGAAGAATTGCAGCTCAAGCAGCAAAACAAGTAGTAACACAACGCGTCCGCGAAGCAGAACGTGGTGTCATTTTTAATGAATACATCGATCGTGAAGAAGATATCATGAACGGCATTATTCAACGAACTGATCCTCGTTTCGTTTACGTTAATTTAGGTAAAGTAGAAGCAAAATTACCTGAAGGAGAGAAAATGCCAACAGAAAGCTACAATGTCCATGACCGTATTAAAGTATTTGTTACAAAAGTGGAAAATACAAATAAAGGCCCACAAATTTTCGTTTCTCGTTCGCATCCTGGTTTATTAAAGCGATTGTTTGAAATGGAAGTGCCAGAAATATACGATGGTATCGTAGAAATTCGCTCTGTAGCAAGAGAGGCAGGAGATCGTTCGAAGATTTCTGTACATGCTCCCAACCCAGAGATTGATCCAGTAGGCTCCTGTGTAGGACAACGTGGACAACGCGTTCAAACAATTGTTGACGAACTAAAAGGTGAAAAAATCGACATTGTAGAATGGTCAGAAGATCCAGTAGAATATGTATCTAATGCGCTTAGTCCTTCAAAGGTTGTAAAAGTACTTGTGAATGAAGGAGAGCAAGCAACGACAGTAATTGTGCCAGACAATCAATTGTCCCTAGCTATTGGGAAGCGTGGACAAAATGCTCGTCTTGCTGCTAGATTAACTGGATGGAAAATAGACATTAAAAGTGAATCAGATGCGAAGAAGTTAGGTCTTCTTGATGAAAATGCAGAAATAGATGACCAAATGGATGAACCATTATTTGATTCAGGTGAAGATTTATTTGATTAAGGGGGAATAGATCATGCCAAAAAAGAATAAAAAAATACCTCTTAGAAAATGTATTGTGACACAAGAAATGAAACCAAAACAGTCATTAGTTCGGATTGTTCGAACAAAAGAAGGAGATGTATTTGTTGATCCTTCTGGTAAGAAAAATGGACGTGGAACATATATTTCTAAAGATAAAGATGTTGTTGAACAAGCTAGGAAAGCGAAAGTTCTTGATCGTCAATTACAAACAACAATTGATGATACAATTTATGAACAGCTAGAACGTGTTATAGAGGGTAAAAATATTGAATAACAATCAGGCATATTTAAACTTGATAGGATTGGCTTACCGTGCCAAGAAAATTACGATAGGTGAAGAATCGATTATACGAGATATTCAAAAAGGGAAAGCAAAATTAGTTTTACTTGCTAATGACATCGGATCACAAACCAAGAAGAAATTAATGGATAAATGCGATTATTATCAGGTACCAATTTGTATCGTGGATGACCGGGATACGATTTCTCATGCGATTGGAAAAACTGGAAGAGTAGCTATTGCTATCAATGATGATGGTTTTGCTTCTAAACTGAACTCGTTACTCGATTAAATAAATTCGGGGGTGAATGTATGAGTAAAATACGTATATATGAATACGCAAAAGAAAAGAATGTAGCAAGTAAAGAGGTAATTAACAAGTTAAAAGAAATGAATGTGGATGTAACGAATCACATGTCCACTATTACAAGTGATACAAAGAGTAAGTTAGATGAGTTATTTGGCAATAAGAAAAACCAACAAGAATCACAGAATGAAAAGAAGAACAACCAAACAAAAAAGGTTGTTGAGAATAATGAGAATTCCAAAAAGAATTCTAATAAAAATAAGAAAAAACAACGTAAAAATAAACAAGAACCGAATCCTGTAGTAAACAAGCAACCACAGAAAAAGGAAGTCGATGCATCCAAGATCACTTATACTGGTACTTTAACTGTGGGTGAATTAGCTGAAAAACTAGGTAAAGATGCTAGTGAATTAATTAAGAAATTAATGTTTTTAGGCGTGATGGCAACGAAAAACCAAGATCTTGATGAGGATTCAATTGATTTAATCTGTGAAGAATATGGTGTGACAGCAGAAAAAGAAGTAGAAATAGATGAAACAGATTTAGACCAGTACATTTCTGTTGAAGATAATGAAGATGATGTAATCGAACGCCCTGCTGTTGTAACGATTATGGGTCACGTTGATCACGGGAAAACAACTTTACTTGACTCTGTAAGACATACAAAAGTTACTGAAGGTGAAGCTGGCGGTATTACGCAACATATTGGTGCATACCAAATAGAAAATAACAATAAAAAAATTACATTCCTTGATACACCTGGACACGCAGCATTTACAAGCATGCGTTCTCGAGGGGCTAAAGTTACAGATATAGCAATTTTAGTAGTAGCCGCGGATGATGGTGTAATGCCACAAACGGTTGAAGCGATTAATCATGCGAAAGCAGCTGGAGTTCCAATTATTGTAGCAGTAAATAAAATGGATAAAGAAGCAGCAAATCCTGACCGTGTGATGCAAGAATTGACTGAACATGAACTAATCCCTGAAGATTGGGGAGGAAGTACAATATTTGTTCAAGTTTCAGCGGTGAAAGGTGAAGGTATTGAAGATCTAATTGAAATGATCCAACTTGTTGCAGAGGTCGAAGAATTAAAGGCAAACCCTAAGCGTCGCGCAGTTGGTACAGTAATCGAAGCTGAATTAGATAAAGGGCGCGGTTCAGTAGCGACTTTACTTGTTCAAAACGGTACTTTACATGTTGGGGATCCAATTGTTGTAGGTAATACTTTCGGAAGAGTAAGAGCAATGGTGAACGATCTTGGAAGACGTGTGAAAGTAGCTGAACCATCTACCCCTGTAGAAATTACAGGCTTAAATGATGTACCTCAAGCCGGTGATCGTTTCGTTGTATTTGAAGACGAGAAGAAAGCACGTAGTATTGGTGAAGATCGTCAACAAAAACAACTAGAAGCACGTCGTGGAGACAAGGCAAAAGTTAGCTTAGATGATTTATTTGAGCAAATAAAACAGGGTGAGATTAAAGACATTAATTTAATCCTAAAAGCTGATGTTCAAGGTTCTGCTGAAGCACTTGCTTCATCATTAGAAAAAATTGATGTAGAAGGTGTTAAAGTTAATATTATTCACACTGGTGTAGGTGCGATTACAGAATCAGACATTATTTTAGCTTCTGCTTCCAATGGAATTGTTATTGGTTTTAATGTGCGTCCAGATGTGAATGCTAAGAAAGCGGCTGAATCTGAAAATGTAGACGTTCGTCTACATCGAATTATCTATAAAGTAATTGAAGAAATTGAAGCAGCAATGAAAGGGATGCTTGATCCAGAATATGAGGAAAAAGTTATCGGTCAAGCAGAAGTCCGTGAAACATTTAAAGTGTCTAAGATTGGAACAATTGCTGGTAGTTATGTAACTGATGGTAAAATTACTAGAAACGCAGGTGTACGTATCATTCGTGATGGAATTGTTATTTTTGAAGGCGAAATTGATACACTTAAACGTTTTAAAGATGATGTAAAAGAAGTTGCACAAAACTATGAGTGCGGAATTACCATTGAGAATTTCAATGATATTAAAGAAGGAGACGTAATCGAAGCCTTTGTTATGGAAGAGATTGCTCGTAAATGATCTATTTTTTAGAAGTAACTTGTTTTATCTATAATACACAGTCATTAAAAGATAAACGATCAGTGATTAAACGAATTGTTCATCGTATCCAAAATGATTATAATGTGTCGATAAGTGAATTAGCTTATCAAGAATTATGGCAAAAAACAATGTTTGGTATTGTGACGGTCTCAAATACAAAAGTTCAAGCGGAGAAAGTAATGGATCAATGTCTCCGTTTGATCGACTCATTTCCTGAGATTGAACGCACAATCACAGAGAAACAATGGCTTTGAATGTTTTCAATCATAAGAGGTGATTTTGATGAATCAAATGAGAGCAAATCGAGTCGCAGAACAAATGAAAAAAGAACTAGGGGACATTATTAGTCGAAAAATTAAAGATCCTCGAGTTGGTTTTGTAACTATTACTGATGTAGAAGTGACAGGTGATTTACAACAAGCGAAGATTTTCATCTCTGTTTTAGGAGAAGAAAAACAGAAACAAGAATCTTTAGTTGGTTTAGCTAAAGCAAAGGGTTTTATTCGCTCGGAAATTGGCAGTAGAATCCGTCTTCGTAAAGTTCCTGAATTGTTTTTTGAATTTGATGAAACAATTGAAAAGGGAAATCGAATTGAAGATCTACTACGTGATTTACACGATAAAGATCAATAATATTTACTTCACAAAACCCTTGTTCTATAATGAAACAAGGGTTTTGTTTTGTATATAAAACAATAACTTTCAGAGGTACTGGAGGAAAGTCAAATGGACGGTATTATTCCATTATGGAAAGAAAAAGGAAAAACATCCCATGATTGTGTTATTGCATTAAGGCGAATATGTCAAATTAAAAAAGTAGGGCATACAGGTACATTAGATCCTGAAGTGGAGGGTGTTTTACCCATTTGTATAAATCAGGCAACTAAAATTGTTCCTTTTTTAACCGATACTAAAAAAACTTATCTTGCTGAAGTAACTTTGGGATATAGTACAGAAACAGAAGACTTCACAGGTAAGACGATTTCAGAGAAACAAGTTCAAGAATTAATTAATGATAATAATATAAAAGAGATCTTACAAAAGTTTGTAGGAACTATTACTCAAACCGTGCCATTATATTCTGCTGTTAAAGTAAATGGAATGAAATTATATGAATATGCCCGAAATAATATTCCGGTTGATCGTCCTTCTAGACAAGTGAAGATAGACTCGATTGATTTTATCGAAGATTCGATTAGAGAAGAAGCTGGATTATTTCGGTTTTCATTTGAAGTTACTTGTTCGAAAGGAACCTATATTCGTACATTATGTGTAGATATTGGTGAGGCTTTAGGGTATCCAGCACATATGTCTGCATTAGTTCGAACAGAAACAGGCGGCTTCTCACAAACGGAATCTTTCACTTTAGCACAGATAAAGGAAAAGCAAGAGGAAAATAAATTGACGGATGTATTATCCCCTATTTCTAGAGGGATAGAACATTTACCTGTTTATCAAGTAGATAGTGAAACGGCATCTAGAGTGTTAAATGGTCAAAAGCTTCCTAGACCAAACGATATACCTTTAGATAAACCTTTTCGTGTCCAGCATCAGGGGGATTTATTAGCTATTTATCAAAAACATCCAGAAAATGAATATGAAATTAAACCTGTTCGAGTATTCAAGTAATAAAAGAAAGTAGGTCATATACGTGCAAGTGATTACGTTAAGCTACCCACATCATTTAGAAGCAATAAAACAAGAAGAGGCAGTTGCAGCGATTGGCTTTTTCGATGGCATTCATAAAGGACATCAGCAATTAATTCTAAAAGCACAAAAACTAGCAAAGCAGCAAAACCGAAAAAGTGCGGTAATTACTTTTTCACCACATCCGTCTGTTGTTTTGAATAAAAGTAAAGAAGATGTGCAATATTTGACACCTTTGTATGAAAAACAAGCGATTCTAAACGAGATGAATATAGATATCATGTACATTATTACCTTTAATGAAACATTATCACAATTGTCACCAAAAGCATTTGTCGATCATTTTATCATTGGTCTTAATATTAAGCACTTAATTACAGGATTTGATTTTACATATGGTCATAAAGGAAAAGGAAATATTCACACATTGCAGGATGATGCGGACGGGTGCTTTCATATCTCTGTTGTAGAAAAGTATCAACAAAACGATGAAAAAGTTAGTTCAACTCGTATACGTCAATTGTTAACTCAAGGTAAGGTAGAGGAGGTTCATGAACTAATGGGGCGACCTTTGATTACATCAGGTAAAGTAATTGAAGGGGAGAAGCGTGGTAGAACCATTGGATATCCAACTGCCAACATTTTATCCGACTTATCTTATGCTATCCCTAAACCTGGAGTATATGGTGTGAAAGTTAAGTTAAACAATCAAACTTTTTATGGAATGGCTAACATTGGTTACAAACCAACTTTTCATAACATAGAAAATCACTCGCAACAAACGATAGAGGTTCATTTATTTGATTTTGATCAATCAGTGTATGGCCAACAAATTACGATTGAATGGCATACATACATCAGAGAAGAACAAAAATTTACAGGTGTAGAATTGTTAGTTGAACAATTAAAACAAGATGAACAACAAATTCGACAATTCTTTTCATAAATTAAAGGTCAAACCCTTGCATTTTTAGTCAAAAAGATGTAATCTAGTTAACGGAAACCATCTACTTGGCAATACGACTCTCCGCCGTTTGCTAGGTGATTGGGGTTTTACAATAGTTATAGGAGGTGAACAGGATGGCAATTACTCAAGAACGTAAAAATGAACTTATTAATGAGTTCAAAACACATGATAACGATACTGGATCTGCAGAGGTTCAAATCGCTGTCCTAACAGAAGAAATCACAAACTTGAATGAGCACTTACGTTTCCACAAGAAAGATCACCATTCACGTCGTGGTTTGTTGAAAATGGTTGGTAAACGTCGTAATCTTTTAAATTACCTACGTAATAAAGATGTTACACGCTACCGTGAGCTAATCAAGAGACTTGGATTACGTCGATAATCTGTACATTAAAGCGGGAGTATTCCCGCTTTTTCTGTATGTTTAGAATTATTTTTTTGGTAAAATATATTAATGTAAACATTTTATTACCCCACTTTTTATTTGAAAAGCTTGAAATATAGGTACAATGCTATTATCAATAAAATCCTTTCGCTCGATTCTGATCAAACAGCTGAAAAATTGTTTCAACTGTTTGATCAGGATGGAGCAAAGTAAAAAATGAGACGCAAAAGGATATAACTAGAATGAGATAAAATAGCATTAGCCCTCTAGCTTAAATGAATCGTGGAAATTGAGAGGGGTTAAAAATTATAATGTCAGAGAAAAAGATTTTTACAACAGAAATTTCTGGTAAGACATTCTCCGTAGAAGTTGGAGAACTAGCGAAACAAGCAAACGGAGCATGTATGATCCATTACGGTGATACATCTGTGTTAGCTACAGCAACTGGATCTAAGGAACCAAAAGACTTACCATTTTTCCCACTAACCGTTAATTATGAAGAAAGATTATATGCAGTCGGTAAAATTCCAGGTGGATTTATTAAACGTGAAGGAAGACCAAGTGAAAAAGCAGTATTAACTTCTCGTTTAATTGATCGCCCAATCCGTCCGTTGTTCCCTGATGGTTACCGAAACGATGTACAAGTAATTAGTATAGTAATGAGTGTTGATCAAAATGCACCTTCTGAAATTGCAGCTATGATTGGTTCATCTATTGCGCTAAGCATTTCAGATATTCCATTTGGTGGCCCGATTGCAGGTGTTATCGTTGGACGTGTAGATGGAGAGTTCATTATTAACCCATCGACGGAACAGAGAGAGAAGAGTGATCTAGATCTATCTGTTGCAGGAACGAAAGATGCCATTAATATGGTTGAGGCTGGAGCGAATGAAGTACCTGAAGAAGTAATGCTTGAAGCAATTATGTTTGGTCATGAAGAGATTAAACGATTAGTTGCATTCCAAGAAGAAATTATCGCTGCAGTCGGTAAAGAAAAGATGGAAGTAAAACTATTTTCTTTAGATGAAGAAATTAATAAAGCAGTTGAAGCTCAAGCACATGACAAATTAGTAGCTGCTATTCAAGTTTACGAAAAACATGCTAGAGAAGAAGCAATTGAACAAGTGAAAAGTGAAGTTGTGGCTTCCTATGAAGAAAATGATGCAGACGAAGAAACAGTTGGACAAGTTAAAGCTGTTTTAGACAAAATGGTGAAAGAAGAAGTACGTCGTTTAATCACCAAAGAAAAAATTCGTCCAGATGGAAGAAAAATTGATGAAATTCGTCCGTTATCTTCTCGCATTGGTCTTTTACCACGTACACACGGTTCAGGTCTATTTACTCGTGGACAAACGCAAGCGTTAAGTGTTTGTACGTTAGGTGCTTTAGGTGATGTGCAAATTCTTGATGGACTTGATTTAGAAGAGTCAAAACGATTTATGCACCATTATAATTTCCCATCTTTCAGTGTGGGAGAAACTGGTCCAATTAGAGGTCCGGGTCGTCGAGAAATCGGTCATGGTGCTTTAGGTGAGCGTGCCTTAGAAAAGGTAATGCCTTCTGAAGCGGCTTTTCCTTATACAATAAGACTTGTGTCAGAAGTGTTAGAATCAAATGGTTCCACATCACAAGCTAGTATTTGTGCAAGTACATTAGCGATGATGGATGCAGGTGTTCCAATTAAAGCTCCTGTAGCTGGTATTGCAATGGGTCTTGTTAAATCAGGTGAGGATTATTCTATTTTAAGTGATATCCAAGGAATGGAAGACTTCTTAGGAGATATGGACTTTAAAGTTGCTGGTACAGCGAACGGTGTAACAGCACTTCAAATGGATATTAAAATCGATGGCCTATCTAAAGAAATTTTAGAAGAAGCTTTAACACAAGCTAAAAAAGGTCGTATCCATATTCTAAATCACATGTTAGAAACAATTAAAGAACCAAAACAAGAATTATCTACGTACGCACCAAAAATCTTAACAATGAGTATTCATCCAGATAAGATTAGAGATGTTATTGGACCAAGTGGTAAGCAAATTAATAAAATTATCGAAGAAACTGGTGTAAAAATAGATATCGAACAAGATGGTAATGTATTTATTTCATCAACAGACAATGAAATGAATATGAAAGCGAAGAAAATCATTGAAGATATTGTTCGTGAAGTTGAAGTTGGTCAATTATACCTTGCAACAGTTAAACGTATTGAGAAGTTCGGTGCTTTTGCTGAATTGTTCAAAGGTAAAGAAGGACTTGTTCACATTTCAGAAATGGCTCCAGAGCGAATCAACAAGGTAGAAGATGTTGTTTCTATCGGTGATCAAATTATGGTCAAAGTTAAAGAAGTGGACCGTCAAGGCAGAATTAATTTATCACGCAAAGCAGTTTTGCTTGATGAGCAACAAAATAAAGAAAGCAAGTAATCAAAAAAGAAACTGGCTCTCCAGTTTCTTTTCTTTCTTATGACAACAAGTAAAAGGAGTACAAGAATGTTACATAAAAATTACTGTAATAATGGTTTACGCATTGTTTTAGAAACGATACCCACTGTTAGATCTGTAACAATTGGTATATGGGTCAAAACGGGATCTAGAGATGAAACAATTGAAAATAACGGTATTTCTCACTTTCTGGAACATATGTTTTTTAAAGGTACGACGAAGAGATCGGCAAAGGATATCGCAGAATCATTTGATGCTATTGGAGGTCAAGTCAATGCATTTACCTCTAAAGAGTATACTTGTTACTATGCTAAAGTGTTAGATGCACATAAAGATCTTGCTATCGATCTTTTATCCGATATGTTATTCCATTCTACCTTTGATGAAGTGGAATTAGAGAAAGAGAAAAATGTTGTGTTAGAAGAGATTAGAATGGCAGAGGATACCCCGGATGATATTGTTCATGATTTATTAGCTGAAGCATCCTTTGGCAATCATGCCTTAAGCTATCCGATCTTAGGTAGAGAAGAAACGATTAAAAAATTTACTCGTGAAGATTTAATTAATTATAAACATGCGCACTACACGCCGAACAATATTGTCATCTCAATTGCTGGTAATGTAGATGAGTCATTTACTAAGGATGTAGAAGTCGCTTTTGATCAATTTGATAATGAAAGCAGATCAAAAATCTTAGTGAAACCTCAATTTGAGCCTATTCAATTAACAAAACAAAAGCCAACTGAACAAGCACACCTCTGTATTGGATATCAGGGTTTGCCAACAGAAGCCGAAGACATTTTCAGTTTAATTATAGTAAATAATGTTTTAGGTGGGAGTATGAGTTCTAGATTGTTCCAAGAGATCCGAGAAGAGCGAGGATTAGCTTATTCTGTTTTCTCTTATCATAGTTCATTTGTAGATAATGGCTTATTAACTATCTATGCTGGTACAGGCAAACAATATCTATCTACACTTCAAGAAACTATTGAACAAACAATAGACAACTTTGTTTCAAATGGTTTAACAGACAAAGAATTAACAAACAGTAAGGAACAACTAAAAGGAAATCTGTTACTTGGTTTAGAAAGCACGAATAGTCGAATGAGTAGAAATGCAAAGAATGAATTAATACTCGGTAGACATAGAAGTTTGG
Source organism: Paraliobacillus salinarum (assembly GCF_014083865.1). GTDB lineage: Bacteria > Bacillota > Bacilli > Bacillales > Amphibacillaceae > Paraliobacillus > Paraliobacillus salinarum. The sequence continues at coordinate 183,507 of NZ_JACEFA010000001.1, forward strand.
ATGAATTGACAGAGCAAATCAATCAAGTAAATAAAGAATCGACCGATCGTGTATTAAATAAAATATTTGATAATAAATATTCTACAGCATTAATCAGTCCGTAATGTATCGTAGTTTCACTTTATCTAAGCAAACGTCATAGTTCCTCTCTTTCAATCATATTCTAAGATAGAAAAGGGAGGAAGTGTCATGAGATATCGAGATTTGAGCAACAAAGAAATTGTAGATATTCAAACTGGTACTAGACTTGGTATTCTTGGACAAACAGATATAGAGTTGGATCAACAAACTGGAGAAATAGTTGCTTTTATCATTCCTAATTACAGCTGGTTTGGTATGAAAAAAGAAGAAGAAAATTTACGCATCTTATGGTCAGATATAGAAAAAATAGGTGAAGACATGATCATGATAAGACAAACACCTATTTCAAAGTAAATACTAACTTATTGCTAAACTGTTTAAAGCATTCCTTTAAACAGTTTTTCTTATTTCTAAACAAAGACCAAACAATTAATTCTATTTAAGGCGGCTTAAGTAATGAATCAGATTGGGTACATGTACCTTCACTTTGATCAGTCTTTCTCATATGATATTACGAAAAATGGTTATTCTTATAAAAGAAGAGGTGTAAAAATGAATCATATGCATATAGCGATATTAGGCGGTGACGCTAGATATCTTGATATGATTAAAAAATTATCCGAAAATGAACAAATTAAAATGGAATTAGTAGGTTTTGACCAATTAAATCAGGGATTCACAGGGGTTAAACAAACAGACTTTACTTCTTTGGAAGTAGAAAAATTAGATGCAGTGATCTTACCAATACCTGGTGTTGATCAAAATGGACAGTTACATGCAGTATTTTCTAATGAGTGTATATATCTTGATGATAAATGGTTTTCAAGATTATCTGATTCATGTGTTCTATTCACAGGGATATCTACCCCTTATCTTGAACAAATGAAACAAACAAATAATTTAAAATTAATACCCTTAATGGATCGTGACGATGTTGCTATATATAATTCGATACCCACTGCCGAAGGAGCGATCATGCTTGCGATACAGCATACTAACTTTACGTTGCACCAATCAAATGTTCTAGTCTTAGGATATGGCAGGGTAGGAATGACTGTGGCAAGTAAGTTTAAATCATTAGGAGCAAATGTTCAGGTAGGTGCACGAAAGGCTTCTGATTTAGCTAGGATTTATGAGTCTGGGATGGATAGTTTTCACATGAATGACTTAGCTGCATATACTGGGCAGTGTGATATTCTAATTAACACGATTCCAGTTAAAGTAGTTACAGAACCAGTATTGAACCAAATGAAGCTAAACGCATTAATTATTGATTTGGCTTCTAAGCCTGGCGGAATTGATTTTGATTACGCTAAACAAAGAGGAATACAAACAAAACATGCCTTAGGACTCCCGGGAATGGTAGCGCCAAAAACTGCAGGAGAAATACTTGCGAATATCATAAGCCAACTTATATTCACACATTAAAACGAATGGAAAGGGAGAATTTCTTGTGTTGAAAGGGAAAAAAATTGGTTTTGGGATAACAGGCTCACACTGTACCTATGCAGCGGTATTACCTCAAATAGAAAAATTAGTTGAACTTGGAGCAGAAATTGTTCCGGTTGTATCCGATACTGTCCAACAAACAGACACCCGGTTTGGTAAGGCAGACGATTTATTGAAAAAGATAGAGGAAATTACAGGAAGAGATCCGATTCGGACAATTGTGGATGCTGAGCCATTAGGACCAGTAGAACCGCTTGATTGTATGGTTATTGCTCCCCTGACAGGAAATTCGATGAGTCGTCTAGCAAATGCAATATCGGATTCCTCTGTTTTAATGGCAACAAAAGCAACGATGCGAAATGGCAGCCCTGTAGTATTAGGAATTTCTACGAATGATGCTCTAGGTCTTAATGGTGTGAACTTAATGCGTTTAATGGCTACAAAACTAATTTATTTTGTTCCATTTGGGCAAGATGATCCTAATAATAAGCCAAACTCATTAGTTGCTGACATGAGCTTAATACCAGAAACCATTGCAGAAGCATTGGATTTCAAGCAAATACAACCGGTTTTAGTAAAAAGAGTTTAATGTAAGTTTCATTGCTATAATTACTTTTTTCCCCTATTCTATGTTAAAATAATGATTACAATTAAAATCAAGAGTAAATCATTGCAATGGAGAGGGGATTTTTTATGTCTGAATTGAAAGGTTATCAGGTTGCTGTAGTAGGTGCTACAGGAGCTGTAGGTCAGAAAATTTTAGAAACATTGGAAAAAAAACAGTTTCCAATTGCAAAATTAATTTTGTTGTCTTCCAAGCGTTCCGCTGGAACCAACCTAAAATACAACGGTGAAGTTTATACAGTAGAAGAAGCTAAGCCAGAAAGCTTTGAAGGTGTAAATATTGCTTTATTTTCTGCTGGAGGGTCTGTTTCGAAAGCACTAGCACATGAAGCAGTTAAGCGAGGAGCTGTTGTAGTTGATAATACGAGTGCCTTCCGAATGGATGAGAATGTACCACTTGTTGTTCCAGAGGTAAATGAATCAGATATTAAAAATCACAATGGTATTATTGCTAATCCGAACTGTTCTACAATACAAATGGTAGCCGCATTAAAGCCAATTAAAGCATCATTTGGACTAAAACGAGTGCTAGTTTCTACTTACCAAGCAGTTTCAGGTGCAGGAAATCAAGCAGTAGAAGAATTATCGGACCAGTCTCAAGCATTTTTAAACGGTGAAGACCTTGAGCCTGAGATATTACCGGTAAGTGGAGAGAAAAAGCATTATCCAATTGCATTTAATGCATTACCTCAAATTGATGTGTTTCAAGAAAACGGTTATACTTTTGAGGAAATGAAAATGATCAACGAAACAAAGAAAATCCTACATGATGATAAACTACCTGTAGCAGCTACATGTGTAAGATTGCCATTCTTCACTTCGCATGCAGAGAGTGTTTATATTGAAGTAGAAGATGATCACGCATCCGTGGAAGCAATACAAAAAGTATTAACGGAAGCTCCCGGTGTTGTGTTAGAAGACGATCCTGAAAATCAAGTATATCCAACACCATTAAGTGCGACTGGAAAATCGGATGTATTTGTTGGAAGAATCCGTAAAGATTTAGATCAACCAAAAGGTTTTCATTTATGGGTTGTTTCAGATAATTTATTAAAAGGTGCAGCATGGAACTCTGTTCAAATTGCTGAATCGTTAATTAAAAATAATTGGTTGTAATGTCGAGGTGTCAACATGGAAATAATCGTACAAAAGTTTGGCGGAACTTCCGTCCAAAATAAACAAGTTAGGCAGAAGGCAATCAACCGAATTGAAGCATCTATTAAACAAGGATATAAGGTGGTCGTAGTTGTTTCAGCTATAGGTAGAAGTCCTGAACCATATGCAACAGATTCACTACTATCCTTAGTTGATTTTCCAAATACATCAATTTCTAATCGTGAGCAAGATTTGCTTTTGTCTTGTGGTGAAGTTATATCATCTGTTGTTTTTTCTAATGAGTTAAAACAAAATAACATTTCTTCGACTGCACTTACAGGAGCACAGGCAGGCTTCTTAACTACGGAAGATTTTACTGCTGCAAAAATAAAAGAAATGCAAGTAGAGCGCCTGAAACAGGAGTTAAGTCAACATCAAGTTGTAGTTGTGGCAGGCTTTCAAGGGATTTCTGAAAATGGTGAAGTTACTACTTTAGGTAGGGGTGGTAGCGATACTTCTGCAGCTGCGCTCGGTGCAGCGCTTGATGCAAGTTATATCGATATTTTTACAGATGTAGCAGGAATTATGACAGCTGATCCGAGAGTTGTGGAAGATGCAAAAATATTAGACGTTGTTACGTATAATGAAATCTGCAACCTTGCTTATCAAGGAGCAAAAGTAATTCACCCACGTGCGGTTGAGATAGCGATGCAAGCTAAAATTCCGATGCGAGTGCGATCAACGGTCTCAGATGAGGTTGGAACACTAGTGACTTCCTCCCTGGATGAGGCAAAAGGAAAAGATATTTCAGATCGCCTAATCACGGGAATTGCTCACATGTCTGGAATTACACAAATTAAAGTAGATACAACGGAAAATATTGATCAATTACATTCGAATGTATTTAAGTCAATGGCTGAGGCAGGAATTTCAGTTGATTTTATTAATATTTCTCCTAATAGTGTAATTTACACTATTCCTGAAATTTATTCAGGGAAGGCAAAGCAATTGTTAAATGAATTAAATTACCAGCCTGAAATGATTCACCATTGTGCAAAGGTTTCGTTAGTAGGAGCTGGTATGACAGGTGTACCTGGTGTAACAGCAAAAATTGTGCAGACTTTAGCAAAAGCTGGTGTGCAAATTTTACAGTCTGCAGATAGTCATACAACAATTTGGGTCTTAGTACAGCATGAGGATCTTGTGCCTGCTATTAATGCGTTACACAAAACTTTTGAATTAGATAGTACAGCGAATTAGCTGGAACTAGTTAGGAATGATAAGGTATGAAAGGGGATGTGACTATCATGAATTTTGGCAGTTTATTAACAGCGATGGTAACACCATTTGATCAGTCAAATAACGTAGATAATCAACAAGTAGAGAAACTAATTGAACATTTAATTAAGCATGAAACAGATGGATTAATTGTAGCAGGAACGACGGGAGAGTCACCAACACTTTCTAAACAAGAAAAAGTAGCGCTGTTTGAATTAACAGTAAAAAAAGTGAACGGTAGAATACCTGTCATTGCAGGTACAGGCTCAAATAATACCCAAGAAACCATTGAACTAACTAAAGCTGCTGAAAAAGCCGGTGTAGATGGCATTCTATTAGTCACTCCTTATTATAATAAACCAAATCAGGCTGGATTGTATGAGCATTTTTCTGCTATAGCAGAAGCAACTACTCTGCCTATTATGTTATATAATATTCCAGGTCGAACAATGGTACATTTATCGGTCGAAACAATCGTCGCGTTATCTCAAATAGATAACATTGTTTCGATTAAAGAATCTAGTGGCAATTTGGATGCTATATCGCAAATTATAGAAGAAACAGATGACGACTTCACTGTTTATAGTGGAGATGATAGCTTGACCTTACCATTAAAATCAATTGGTGCAAATGGCGTTGTTTCTGTTTCCTCACATGTTATCGGTGATGAAATGAAGCAAATGCTGAATCACTTTGACAATGGAAATGTACAACAAGCGGCTGCAATTCATCGAAAAATATTACCTATCATGCGAGGATTATTTGTTGCGCCTTCTCCAGCCCCTGTTAAATATGCATTACAGTTACAAGGAATAGACACTGGTAAGGTTCGTTTACCGTTAGTACCTCTTTCTGAAATAGAGGAAGAACTTATTAAAGAGTTAATGAATGACTTACATTAATCCATTTAAAGCCTCCACTTTTAATAGTGGAGGCTTTTTACTATCTTTTGTATGATGTTTCTTTATTTGTTCATACTAGTAAGTAATAAGTAAAGGAGCTGAGCAAATGTCTAAATCAGATAAATCACAAGAAGAAGAGCAAAAACAATCCTCTTTAGTAGATAAAATACAACAATTGGGTCAAAGTTCTATTCCTACTGCACCTGATTCTAATATTCATGTATTATCAATAATTGGCCAGATCGAAGGGCATGTACAATTACCACCACAAAACAAAACAACAAAATACGAACACCTTTTACCTCAACTAATTGCTATTGAACAAAACCCTAAAATAGAAGGCTTGATTATTCTATTAAATACAGTTGGAGGCGATGTGGAAGCTGGTTTAGCTTTATCTGAAATGATTGCATCACTTTCAAAGCCAACGGTATCTGTCGTATTAGGTGGCGGTCATTCCATTGGTGTTCCAATAGCTGTGGCAGCTAACCATTCATTTATTGTACCTTCAGCAACAATGACCATTCACCCGATCCGTCTTACAGGATTAGTAATCGGTGTCCCGCAAACATTTGAATATCTAGATAAAATGCAAGAGCGTGTGATTCAATTTGTAACTAGTCATTCCAATGTAAGTGAAGAGAAGTTTAAATCACTAATGTTTGAAAAGGGTAATTTAACAAGAGATATCGGAACAAATGTAGTTGGTAAAGATGCAGTGGAATTTGGTTTAATTGATGCTGTCGGTGGTGTTAAAGAAGCGATGATCGAATTAAATAAACAAATTGACAGTAATAAAGTAAATGAAGGGATGATCCAATGATACTATATACCCCTTTAGATCATAATGATATATTTACCACTACGCAAGATCAGTATAAAAAACAAAAAATGATGGAAGTAGAAGGAAGACCTGTATTAGTAAATTGTCTACCTGATGGAACATATCAAGTAGTTCAACTTTTATCGACAAATCCACATGATTACCTAGAATCACCTTTTCAACCAGGTGAAATAGTAAATAACTAAACATTCTAATGAATACCAATACAGATATTTACTACTAAAAATAGATAACAGAAACAAACACTTGTGCTATAATAATGATAAATGAGGTTATTCTTAGCACAAATTATTTATAACGATATTTAAAAACCCTTGTCTGTCAGGCGAGGGTTTCTATCTTCCATTCTATGGAGTACAATATATATAGTAAATTAGCTAGAATGATAGTTTAAAGTGAGGTGAGGGAAATGGCAAAGCGTAAAAAGAGAAAGAACAAAAAGAAGATACAACAACAATTAAAGTTTGAATTAATAGGTATATTACTTATTTTCCTTGCCATTTTAGGAAGTGGAGCTAGTGCAATAAGTGATGGAGCAATCCCGAACTGGTTAGAATTGTTTTTTAGATTATTGTTTGGTGTTTGGTATATCATGGCGTCTATTGCTCTTTTATTATTTGGGTTATTTTTAATGATAAAGCGACAGTTACCAGTTTTATTGAATAGGAGACTTATTGGGAGTGTCATTGTTTTCTTATCAGTATTATTGCTGACACATATTGAAAAATTCGAATTTGCACTATCACAAAATAATTCTGTTTTGCAATTAACATGGTCACATTACTTAGGTTATTTGAATAATACAATGCCAGGCTCTGACTTGGGCGGTGGATTAATAGGTGGACTTTTATTTGCATTTACATATGTATTGTTTTCGGCGCCTGGAGCACAAATTGTAGCTTTCTTTTCATTTGTAATTGGAATTGTTTTTATAACAGATTTCTCAATTGGAGCCTTCTTAGAAAAAAGATTGAAGGGATTTAAGTCGCGAATGGCTCAGTTTTCAAAGAATAAAAAAGAAAAAAAGAAACTTAAAAAATCACAAGCTACTTCTAAAGAGATAGAAATTGATGGGCCCTTTCATGACGAAAATGAAGAAGTTCAACGTGATGATGTTGATACAGTGATAGAACCGGTCATTCAAGAGTTTACGGATGTTGCGTATCCAACTCAACAATTATCTGGCAATGAAGAAGAGGAGAGAGAATCAGAGCGTTCTAGTAATAGTGATGAAACAGAAGGTGATCAACCATTACCATTAACAGAGATGGAGAATGTTGATTATCAACTTCCTCCAATTGATTTGTTAGATGAACCGAAAAATCAGCATCACCAGCAAGCAAAAGGAGAAATTCAGGCAACAGTAAGAAAATTGGAGCGGACATTCCAAAGCTTTGGTGTAAAGGCGAGAGTTACAAGGGTACATGTTGGTCCAGCAGTAACAAAGTATGAGGTTTACCCTGAAGCTGGTGTAAAGGTTTCTAAGATTGTAAATTTACATGATGACTTAGCGTTAGCATTAGCAGCTAAAGATATTAGAATTGAAGCACCAATTCCAGGTAAATCAGCTGTAGGAATTGAAGTACCTAATCAAGAAGTATCGACAGTGTCTTTAAGGGAAGTACTAGAAACAAGTCAAGCAGGAAAGGCATCAATATTATCTTTTGTTTTGGGAAGAGATATTTCAGGTGATGCGGTAGTTGCAGAATTAAATAAAATGCCTCACCTATTAGTCGCGGGTGCTACTGGTAGTGGTAAGAGTGTATGTATTAATGGAATTATAACAAGCATTTTAATGCGTGCGAAGCCACATGAAGTAAAGATGATGATGATTGATCCGAAAAAAGTAGAGTTAAATATATATAATGGAATACCACACCTGTTAACTCCTGTTGTTACTGATCCGAAAAAAGCATCAAGAGCATTAAAAAAAGTTGTTTCAGAAATGGAAAGAAGATATGAGCTTTTCTCAGATACAGGTAATCGAAATATTGAGGGATATAATGAATATATTAAACGATACAATCAGTCAGCTAATGAAGAGGAGCAACAACCACTACTGCCATATATTGTTGTCTTAGTTGATGAACTTGCTGATTTAATGATGGTAGCATCTAATGATGTGGAAGATGCAATTACTAGACTTGCACAGATGGCCAGAGCGGCTGGTATTCATTTGATAATTGCAACACAACGTCCTTCTGTTGATGTGATAACTGGCGTAATTAAAGCTAACATACCTTCAAGAATCGCGTTTAGCGTATCTTCCCAGACCGATTCACGCACAATACTAGATTCTGGTGGAGCAGAAAAATTATTAGGGAGAGGGGATATGTTGTTCATACCTGTAGGCTCTTCTAAACCTACTCGTATACAAGGTGCCTTTTTATCTGATGAAGAAGTAGAGCATGTTGTTGATCATTGTATTGAACAACAAAAAGCGCAATATCAAGAAGAAATGATTCCAGAAGAAGAAACGGAATTACAAAATGAAGTTGAAGATGAGTTGTTTAATGATGCGGTACAAATGATCGTTGAAATGCAAAGTGCAAGTGTATCGATGTTACAAAGAAGATTTAGAATCGGGTACACAAGAGCGGCTAGATTAATAGATGCAATGGAGGACCGTGGGATCGTAGGACCTTACGAAGGTAGTAAACCTAGAACTGTACTCGTCAGTGAATATCATGAGCAAAAAACAAGTTAAATCAAAATAAGTGCGACCTTTTTAACAGGTTGTACTTATTTTTTTAAAAAATAATTTAAAAAAATAGGAAAATATATTGACTTATCAGACGTCCAACCTTTAAAATGAAGTTAGATGAAATGGCACCGCTTTCAACTAAAAGACGTTGGACGTCCTACTAAAATGTATAACGTTTTCATAGTTGATATGACAAATGTCATCGTTTTCATCGACCTTATGTTCTATTTAGTATTTATTTATCGAATTAATAATGTTATATTAATGTTTGACAATGTTAATACGGTGTAAATACTGGAGGTTTATGAATGTCAATTGAAGCACAATGGGATGATTCATTTTACAAACTATCATTTGCATTAAAGCAAGATATCGAAAATGATACAATACAACGAAGAGAGAAACTCCCATCAATAGTCTCACTAGCTGAACAATACAATGTTTCGAAACAATTAATGAAAGCTGTCATTCAGCAATTCATTCAAGACGAGATTATTATTAGTCGTCCTGGTGTCGGTATGTTTGTTAGTACACAACCAATCTTTTCCTTAGGAATTGAACAATTAGGAAGTGTGACACAAATGATTAGTAATGCTGGAAAAACACCAGGAACTCAATATGTTTCAGCAGAAGTTGTTCAACCAAGTAAAAGCGATTTCAATTATTTCAAAGACGATCATATAGATGGTCTAGCCAAAATTGAACGTGTGCGAACTGCTGATGGTGAACCTGTTGTATATTGTATTGATAAAGTTGATCACAAGTTAATGCCGATGGATCAAATACATAGTAAACACTCCATCTTTCAATTGCTAGAAGAACACAGCAAAAATAAAATTGCTTATGCTGTTGCATTCATTGAACCGATCAGTTTTGACTCACAAATTTCACCGATATTGAATTGTCAACCAGATCAAGCATTATTGTTGCTGAAGCAAATTCATTACACCGATTCGGATGAACCTATTCTTTTATCTGAGAATTACTTTAGACCAGATGTGTTTCAGTTCTACGTCGTTCGGAAAAGAATTTGATTTAGCTCACTTTGAGGAGGTGATGTCTGCACCGATTGCAAAGGTAATCAGGTTTTACTACATTGTTTCAAATTAAACATTACTATTGGGGGTATTAAGATGAAGAAAAATCGTTTATTGTTATTGTTTGGTTTATTACTTAGTGCTATTTTAGTTTTAAGCGCTTGCGGAAACTCAGATGATGCTGATTCTGCAGATGAAGGTACAGATGGTTCAGATGGAAATGCTTCAGAAGAAACAAATGATTTCAGTGTAGCTATGGTTACTGATATTGGTGGAGTGGATGACAAATCATTCAACCAATCTTCTTGGGAAGGTTTACAAGCATTTGGCGCAGAAAATGGTTTAGAAGAGGGTACTGGATATGACTACGCTCAATCTGATCAAGATGCAGATTTCTTACCAAACTTAAATCGTTTGGTTCAACAAGATTTCAACATGATTTTCGGTGTAGGATTTAAATTAGCTGAAGCGTTGAAGGAAGTAGCGGATCAAAATCCAGATACTAACTTTGCAATTATTGACTCCGTTGTTGAAGGTGATAACGTAGCAAGCATTACATTCGCTGAGCACCAAGGTTCATTCCTAGTAGGTGTTGCAGCAGCAATGAAATCTGAAACTGGAAAAGTTGGTTTCGTTGGTGGGGAAGAAAGTGAATTAATTAAGAAGTTTGAAACTGGGTTTGTTGCAGGAGTAGCTGCTGTAGATCCTAACATTGAAGTAGAAGTAGACTATGCTGAATCATTTGGTGCTCCTGACAAAGGTAAAGCAATTGCAGCAAACATGTACAACAATGGAGTGGATGTAATTTATCATGCTTCAGGTGCTACTGGTAATGGTGTATTTGCACAAGCAAAAGATATCAAAAACGGTGAACCTGATCGTGACGTTTGGGTAATTGGTGTAGACCGTGACCAATATGATGAAGGTGCAATTAATGATACAAACGTAACATTAACTTCAATGGTTAAGCGTGTAGATACTGCTGTTCAACAAGTAACTGCTCAAGCAATGAATGGCGAATTCCCAGGTGGAGAAATTCTTACTTTCGGTATTGAAGAAGAAGGTATTAGTGTAGCTGATACAAATGAAGAAGCTTATACAGAAGAAGTTGACAAAGCAGTTCAAGATTGGAAGCAAAAAATCCTTGATGGTGATGTTACTGTACCATCAACTGATGAAGAATTAGAAACTTATATGGATTCACTTTAAAATCTAACAAACCTTAACATGCTTTAATGATTAAAAGGCTAGAGATTTCTAGCCTTTTTAATCTCTATTAATCTATATAAGTCTTCAAATGAAAAGAATTTACTCTCCCCTTTTCATTTGGTGATTTTAATCATACATTTTCCGTATAAGGAGTGAAGATGCATGGAGAATTATGTAATTGAGATGCTTCGCATACGCAAAGAATTTCCTGGTATCGTTGCAAACAATAATATAAACCTTCAAGTGAAGCACGGAGAGATTCACGCTCTCTTAGGTGAAAACGGTGCTGGAAAGTCTACATTGATGAACGTTTTATTTGGACTTTATCAACCGGAACAGGGTGAAATACGTGTTAAAGGTGATACAGTTAAAATAACTGATCCTAACATTGCCAATGAACTTGGTATTGGGATGGTACACCAGCATTTTATGCTAGTAGATACGTTTACTGTAACCCAAAACATTATTTTAGGTAGTGAACCTAAAAATGGTATCGTTGTTGACACAAAACGAGCTGAAAAAGAAATTATTGAATTATCTAAGAAGTATGGATTGGATGTAGATCCTAAAGCTAAAATCCGTGATATTTCTGTAGGTATGCAACAAAGGGTTGAAATTTTAAAAACGCTATATCGTGGAGCAGATGTTTTGATCCTTGATGAGCCAACAGCGGTTTTAACACCTCAAGAAATTAAGGAATTAATGAAAATACTTAGATCCCTTACTCAAGAAGGTATTTCTATTATTCTCATAACACATAAGTTAAAAGAAATAATGGAAGTTTGTGATCGTTGTACTGTAATAAGAAAAGGTGAAGGTATTGGTACAGTTGATGTCAAAGAATCCAATCCAAATGAATTAGCTTCATTAATGGTAGGAAGAGAAATTAGTTTCAAAACGGAAAAAACACCAGCACAACCGAAAGACGAAGTGTTAAAAGTAGAAGCTCTAGAAGTAAAAGATATTCGTAATGCTTTGATGGTGAAAGGTTTAAACCTCTCTGTTAAAGCTGGAGAAATTGTAGGAATCGCTGGTATTGACGGAAACGGTCAAACCGAATTAATTGAGGCATTAACTGGACTTAGGAAAATTGAAAATGGGAAAATAAATCTTAGTGGAAAAGATATCACTAATTTATCTCCTAGAAAAATCACAGAATCAGGTGTTGCTCATATTCCACAAGATCGTCATAAATTTGGACTTGTTTTGGATTATGCTATTGGAGAAAACATGGTCTTACAAAGTTATTACCAAAAACCTTTTTCTAATATGGGTATTCTATCCTTTAAAGAGATTTATAACTATGCAAATCGCTTAATTGAAGAATACGATGTTCGTACACCAAGCCCATACACAAAAGCAAAAGCATTATCAGGAGGGAATCAACAAAAAGCAATTATTGCTCGTGAAGTTGATCGTTCACCTGATTTGTTAATTGCTGCACAACCAACTCGAGGATTGGATGTTGGTGCAATAGAATTTATTCATAAGAAATTAATTGAAGAACGTGATAAAGGTAAAGCAGTGTTACTCTTATCATTTGAATTAGATGAAATACTAAATGTAAGTGACCGTATTGCAGTAATGTTTGATGGTAATATTGTTGCTAATGTCAAGCCAGAAGAAACTAATGAACAAGAATTAGGATTGCTGATGGCGGGAAGTAAGAAACAGAAGGTAGGTGAGCAGTAATGTTCTCAAATCGATTATTTAACCTTTTAGTACCAATTATCTCTGTATTACTCGGATTACTAGCTGGTGCGATCATCATGTTCTCTTTTGGCTACAATCCAGTTGAAGGGTATATAGCGCTATGGAATGGTGCTTTTGGAAATAGTTATTTCTTTGGTGAAACAATTCGTCAGGTCACACCATATATCTTAACTGGTTTAGCGGTTGCCTTTGCTTTTAGGAGTGGTTTATTTAACATCGGAGCAGAGGGTCAAGTTATCGTTGGTTGGGTTGCCGCTGTTTGGGTTGGATCAAGCATTGAAGCACCAATGTTTATCCATTTACCTTTAGCTATATTAGCTGCAGCTTTTGCTGGGGCCTTATGGGGATTTTTACCTGGACTATTAAAGGCTGTAAAAGGTGTACACGAAGTTATAATAACTATAATGATGAACTATATTGCTCTACACGTTTCTAACTATATGATAAGAAACGTAATTAGTGATGGTGGTGACACGTCAAATCGTGTTGCAGACACAGCATCTCTAGCATCGAACTGGATCATGGAAATGACAAGCTATTCCAGAATGCACTATGGTATTATTTTAGCGATTATTATGGCAGTTGTTATGTGGTTTATTTTAGAAAAAACTAGCTCAGGATATGAATTTAAAGCTGTTGGTTTTAATCCTCACGCTTCAAAATATGCTGGGATGAATGTTAAGAAAAATATTATTTTATCAATGGTTATTTCAGGTGCGTTTGCTGGTTTAGCTGGTGCAATGGAAGGTTTAGGTACATTTGGTTATATGCCTTCTCACTCTGCTTTTACTAATTTGGGTTTTGATGGGATTGCGGTAGCACTCTTAGGTGGTAATACAGCATTCGGTACTGTAATTGCTGCTTTCTTATTCGGTATCTTGAAAATAGGTGCATTAAATATGCCTACATCTGCTGGAGTACCATCAGAGTTAGTAGAAATAGTTATCGCTTTAATTATCTTCTTTGTAGCATCAAGTTATATTATTCGTTGGGTGCTATTGCGTTTGAGAAAGGAGGAGAAATAAATGGCAATTATAGATGTTTTACAATCGATTATACCAATTGCACTATTCTATTCTGCTCCACTTATCTTTACAGCTCTTGGAGGAGTATTTAGTGAAAGATCTGGTGTTGTAAACATAGGATTAGAAGGTTTGATGGTCATGGGGGCATTTGTGGGAATCGTCTTTAACTTGACGTTTGCTGATGTATTTGGCTCATTTACACCTTGGTTGTCTATTCTTGTTGCTGCTATTGTTTCTTCGATCTTCTCTATATTACATGCTGTTGCATCTGTATCTTTCCGAGCGGATCAAGTAGTAAGTGGTGTAGCAATCAACTTTCTTGCTTTAGGTTTAGGTGTATTCTTAACAAAACAATGGTATGGTAAGGGACAAACGGATATGGTTTCACAACCTTTCTACTCAAAGAATGTACCTGTTTTATCTGATATACCGATTATAGGAGAGATGTTCTTCTCGGGCGCTTACTATACGTCATACTTGGCAATTGGTTTAGCTGTACTTTCTTGGTTTGTACTTTATAAAACACCATTTGGTTTACAGCTTCGTTCAGTAGGGGAGCATCCAATGGCTGCTGATACGAACGGTATTAATGTTTATAAAATTCGTTATATAGCTGTTATGCTATCTGGTGCGCTAGGTGGATTAGGTGGATCGGTTTTCGCACTAACTATTGCACTTAACTTCTCTGGTGCAACAATTGTTGGGCAAGGTTTTATGTCCTTAGCGGCAGTAATCTTTGGTAAATGGCACCCTCTAGGAGCTTTAGGGGCTGCATTATTCTTCGGGTTTGCACAAAGCTTAAGTATTATAAGTGCAAATATCCCATTCTTAGCTGACGTACCTAAAGTTTACTTGACTATTGCTCCGTACGTGTTAACAATCCTAGCGTTAGCTGGATTTATCGGGCGAGCAGAAGCTCCAAAAGCTAACGGTGACCCTTACATTAAAGGAACACGTTAAATATTTAATAAGAAAAGAGTCTGGTAATTGTTACCGGGCTCTTTTTTCGATAGAATATATTCTATGGGTATAATAAGAAAAAGAGTTGAATCTATATAAAGATTAAGGAGGCATTCATTTGTCTATTTTAAATGAAGCGATTACTGAACAAAATGGTTTTCGATTACACATAATTGATACCAAAAAATTTAAGACGATTCATGTTGTATTGAAATTGAGAACGACACTTGATAAAGAATCGATTACCAAGAGAGCATTATTACCGTTCGTTTTACAGCAAGGTACCAGTTCTTATCCTAGTCAGAATGAACTTCAACAAGCATTGGATAACTTATATGGCGCTGAATTAAGTATTGATGGTGCAAAGAAAGGTAATAATCATATCTTAACTTTTAGAATGGAGATTGCTAATCAATCATACTTAAATACTGATATGAATATACTTAATGAATCCATTAAGTTGTTGAATGAAGTAATTTATTCTCCAAAATTGAGTGGACAAGCCTTTGATAAGTCTATTGTAACGAGAGAAAAACAGACATTAAGGCAGAAGATTAAATCTATTGTCGATAATAAAATGAGTTATGCTAATATGCGATTAATTGATGAGATGTGCGGTGAAGAAGTTTATCGTTTGCATGTTCACGGCTACGAAGAGGATTTAGAGCATATTGATGAACAGAATCTTTACACGTATTATCAGTCACTGTTAGAACAAGACCAAATGGATATCTATGTGTTAGGTGACTTGTCGTCTATAAATGTGGAAGAAACGATTGGCTCGTCCTTTAATCAAGAAAGAAATAGCAACGAATTTGAAAGTATCAATGAAGTGTATCATGTTGATTCTCCAAAGGAAATTGTAGATAAACAGCATGTTCAGCAAGCAAAATTACATCTAGGTTTTAGAACAGATATTACTTACGGTGATTCACTGTATCCTGCACTTCAAGTCTTTAATGGTGTTCTTGGTGGCTTTCCAAGCTCCAAATTATTTATTAATGTGAGAGAGAAGAATAGCCTTGCTTATTATGCTGCTTCAAGGTTTGAAAGTCATAAAGGTTTATTGCTCATTTTTAGTGGTATTGCACCTGAAGATTTTGATAAAGCAAAACAAATTATTTTACAACAAGTAGAAGCGATGAAAAAAGGTGAATTTAGAGATGAGGATATTGATCAATCGAAGAAACAAGTAGAAAACCAATGGAAAGAAACGATTGACCATCCAAATGGGCTAATTGAAATACTTTATCATCAAGTAATAGCGAATAATCAACTTGCACCATCCGAAATACTATCCCAAATAAATCGTGTAACCAAATCTGATTTGATGGAAGTAGCAAACCAACTACAATTAGATACGATTTATTTGTTAACAGCTCAGGAAGGAGATAGTCATGAATAAACATTACTATGAGCAATTAAAAGAAACGTTGTATTCTAAACATTTAGCCAATGGGTTACAAGTGTACTTACTGCCTAAACAAGAGATGTCAAAAACATTTGCCATTTTTGCGACTGATTATGGATCCATCGATCAATCTTTTACACCTATTAATCAAAATGATTCGATCACTGTTCCTGATGGCATTGCCCATTTTTTAGAACACAAGCTTTTTGAAAAAGAAGATCGCGATGTGTTTCAAGATTTCACCAAGCGTGGTGCCTCAGCAAACGCGTTTACATCTTTTACAAAAACAGCCTATTTGTTTTCGGCGACTGAGGAAATAGAGAGTAATGTGGAGACACTAATTGACTTTGTACAAGATCCTTATTTCTCTGATCAATCTGTTGAAAAAGAAAAAGGGATTATCGCCCAAGAAATTCGCATGTATGATGATCAGCCGGATTGGCGCTCATTTTTCGGAACAATTGGCAACATGTATCACAACCATCCGGTACAAATAGATATTGCTGGTACGGTTGATTCTATCCAAGCAATTACGAAAGAAGATTTATATACATGTTATGAAACCTTCTATCATCCATCAAATATGATTTTATTTATCAGTGGAAATTTCCAAGTCGAGCATATGATGGAATTAATCGAAACAAATCAAAAGAAAAAAACATTTCAGCCTTTAAGCGAGATTGAAAGAACATTCCCAAGTGAACCAGCAACTGTTGCTGAACGTCACAAAATATTAGAAATGCCTGTGTCTGTATCGAAATGTATGGTTGGCATTAAAGAAGATTTGCAACAAGTGAATGATGATTTTATGAAACAAGATTTATTAGCTGATATGTTGCTTGATTATTTCTATTCAAAAAGTGGAAGCTATTATCAAGAGCTTTACGAACAAGACTTAATTGATGATAGTTTTAGTTTTGAATCCAATCGGGAAAAGAATTTTGCTTTCTCTATCCTTGGCGGGAATACAATGAAGCCGGATCAATTAGCAGATGCAATTAAAAAGCAGCTTGATCAATGGAAAAGCACTTCTTTGACAGACGCATCTTTTGAGCGAATGAAACGTAAGAAAACAGGTGAGATATTGAGTAGTATGAATAGCCTGGAATCTATTGCTCAGCAATTTATTCATTATAAGACATTAGGTTTTGATTATTTTGAGCTATTAACTACGCTTGAGCAGTTAACGATAGAAGAAGCCAATTCCTTTTTGCAGAAATGGGTAAGTCAAGATAACTTAACCGTCTTTCAAGTGATGCCAACTAAGGAAAAAGAGTAATGCTCAATCATTGTTTAATTATTGGGGCAAGCGGAGATATTGGTAAGCGAATAGCATTGAAATTAGCAGAAGAAGGCTATACCTTAACACTGCATTTTTTTAATAACAAACAAGCGATTGATGAATTGTGTGCGCTATTACCTGAAATGGTCGTGTTGGATAGCATACAAGCTGATTTAAGTTCAGAAGAAGGGATTACTCAATTCATTAAATCTGTTGCTTTTGAACCAACTCATATTGTGTTTGCAAACGGACAATCATTAACGGGGATATTTCAAGAAACATCCACTCAATTAATGGACGAATTATATTACGTACATGTGAAGTCTCTTTGGATGATTACAAAGGCATTTCTTCCAAATATGATCAAGAACCAATATGGAAAACTAATTATCATTTCATCGATATGGGGAGAAGTAGGTGCCAGTTTCGAAGTGGTTTATTCTTCAGTAAAAGGTGCACAAAATAGTTTTGTAAAAGCACTAGCTAAAGAAGTCGCTATTAACAACATTCAGGTTAATGGAATTAGCCCGGGTCTAATTCATACTAAAATGAATCAAAACTTAACTTCTGAAGAAATTACAGCACTAACAGATACAATACCTGCTAATCGGATGGGTACTACAGATGAAGTAGCAAATCTTGCTGTTTTTTTAGCAAACGATAGTTCGAATTATATCAATGGTGAAATAATTAAAATTGATGGTGCCTGGTAAATCTATCATGTATATTTTCCTCCTTTTTTCACAAGCTAAAGATGTAGTCTAATGAAGGAGGGAAAGTGTATATGTCAGTATTAGATAATTTCGAATCATGGAAAGATTTCCTCGGTGATCGATTACACCAAGCTCAATCGCAAGGAATAAGTCAAGAAGCAATTTCAGATCTAGCGTACGATATTGGTAACTATCTTTCTAACCATGTAGATGCTAAGAATGATAAAGAAGCTGTAATCAAAGAATTATGGAATGCCGGAGATAAAGAAGAACAACATGCGATTGCCAATATGATGGTGAAGTTAGTTCAAAACGAAGGTACAGATCGCTAATATAAAAGTCCTTGCTTTTAAGCAAGGCTTTTTCTGTTATTACTTGTATATTTAATCTGTTATTCCATGTTTATAAACCTTAGAAATAAAAATTTGAAAAAATAATGTCATTTAACTTTCAAAAATTGTTATAATCATTTATTATAAAGTTAGTGTAAAAAGCTATAGATACCTGTTATTATTTAATTGGATGGTGTTAACATGGAAATTGGAAATAAACTGAAAGAAGTTAGGGAAGAAAAAGGGTTATCTATCAATGACATAGAAAAAATGACTAAGATACAACCAAGGTATTTACACGCAATTGAAAAAGGCGAATTTTCATTACTTCCTGGTACTTTTTATACACGAGCATTCGTTAAAGAATACGCAATAGCTTTAGGTTTAGATTCAGCCCAAATACTAGAAGAGTACAGTCATGAACTTCCTTCTACTACGGAAGACACAACAATCGAGTATACTCGATTGCAACGTAATAAGAGAAATAATGACTTATCTTCAAAAAAATCACCGTTACTTTCTTTACTGCCAACCATTATTGTTGGTGTCTTAATTATCGGAGTGCTTTTCATCATCTATCTTATATCTAGTGACTATTTCTCAAGTGATGAAAATGGAACTAGTACACCGCCTGCTTCTGAAGATAATGGTGGGGATCAGGTGAAGTTACCACCTGAAACAGACGAAGAGCCAAATACTCAAAAACCAGAAGATGATACTACTGATGAAAATACGGACGAAAGTAAAGATGAAGGTACAGATGAAAGTGTTAATGAAGAGCCTGAATTAAAACTTACTGAATTTAATAATGATCAGTCTACTTATGACTTTACTTACACTGAGGACAAAGTTGTCATAACTTTTGAAACAGAAGGACAGAACTGGTTAGAAGTTGAAGATGGTAATGGAGAAAGTCTTTATTACGGGACCTTTCAACAATCAGATTCGCCTATGGAGTTTGACGTTTCTGGTAACGATCAAATTTATGTAAGATATGGTGAACCAACTACCTTATCAATTGATTTAAATGGTGCACCATTGGAATTATCCGACGATATTAGTAGCCCGACAGCAGTTCAACGCGCTTGGATTAATCTGAATCAGAAACAAGAATAGAGTATGAAATATACCCTTTTCATCATACGGTGAGAAGGGTATATCTTTTAAAGATCAAATCTAGTTAATATAGAGAACAAAGGAGAATACATATGAACATACCTAATCAAATAACTTTATCACGTATTTTTTTAATTCCGGTTTTTATTTTACTTTTAACTTTACCACTAGACTTTGGAGAGTGGTCAATTGGAACAACAACATTACCAATTGTAGATTTTATTGCGGCAATGTTGTTTATCGTTGCAGCAGGCACAGATTGGGTTGATGGTTATTATGCAAGAAAGTATCAGCTAGTTACTAACTTAGGAAAGTTTTTAGATCCGATGGCCGATAAATTGTTAGTATCATCAGCTTTTATTCTATTAGTCGAAATGGATATGATTCCTGCATGGATTGTTATTATTATCATTAGTAGAGAATTTGCTGTTACTGGTCTGCGTTTAGTTGCTGCTGGAGAAGGAATTGTGTTAGCCGCTGGCAATTTGGGGAAATGGAAGACAACTTTTCAATTAGTATCCATTTCACTATTACTGTTGCATAACTTTCCATTCTCATTTATTAATCTTCCGATAGATATCGTAACATTATATATCGCGCTAATTTTAACTGTTATATCCGGTGTTGATTACTTTGTTAAAAACTGGCATGTGATGAAGGGGTCTAAATAATGGGGGTATCATATAAAGCTGAAGTCATCGGTGTTGGAACAGAACTGTTATTAGGCCAAATTGCAAATACAAATGCGCAATGGATCTCTGAAAAGCTTGCTAATTTAGGTATTAATACGTTTTATCATCAAGTGGTTGGTGATAATTTGGATCGCGTTGTAGATTGCTTTGAAGCCGCTGCGCGTCGTTCGGATTTTGTATTTGTTACTGGAGGACTTGGACCGACAGATGATGATTTAACAAGGGAAGCATTTGCAAAGTTGTCTGATAAAGAATTGGTTTTGAACGAGCAAGTACTAAACGACATAGCTACTTTTTTCAAGAAAAGTAAGCATCAAATGACAAAGAATAATTATAAACAAGCAATGACATTTGAAGATGCGGTGATTATACCTAATCCAATTGGTACTGCACCAGGAATGATTCATACCCATGGTGATAGTACATTTGTTTTTATGCCTGGTGTTCCTAGAGAAATGAAAAGAATGATGTCCACATTCGTTATCGATTATTTTAAAGAAAAATTTGAATTAATGGATGTAATACAGTCTAGAATGCTACGATTTATTGGTATAGGAGAATCGTATTTAGAAGAAGAAATTCATTCAATTATATCTAGACAAAGTAATCCAACTATTGCTCCATTAGCGACTGATGGGGAAGTAGGTGTTCGTATAACAGCGAAAGCAGAGACAATAGAACGAGCTAATCAACTTATTCAGCAGACAGAGAAAGAATTGCTAGATATCGTTGGAAGTTATTTTTATGGATATGATGAAACCTCCATTGATAAGGCGGTACTTAGCTTGCTTAATGAGCAAAACAAGACAATTGCTGGGGCTGAAAGTTTGACGGGTGGGCTTTTTGCTGATGCATTAGTATCAAATCCGGGTTCAAGCAATGCATTTTTAGGGAGCTTTGTTAGCTACGCTGTAGGTGCTAAACAAGATGTACTTGGGGTTTCAGAACAAACGGTTAACAATCATGGTGTTGTAAGTCAGCAATGTGCAGAAGAAATGGCAACAAATGCAGCTAATCTATTGAGTGCAGATGTAGCAATTAGCTTTACAGGTGTTGCAGGACCAGAACAGTCAGAGGGAAAAGAAGTTGGTACGGTATATATTAGTATATATGCTGATGGAAAAGTTATGGAAACGAATGCTTATCATTTTTCAGGTGAGCGAAACTATATTCGAAAGCGTTCAGTGAAAAAGGGACTGGAGCTTTTATATCGTTATTTAAAAAATAGTTAAAATAATGTTTCGAATCACTTTTTATGAGCTAAATTGGATGTTTATTAGATATAAACATTCAATTTACACCAGTTAATTAACTTTAAAATAATCGAACATTTATTCGCTTTTTGCTTGTTAAATCTTAAAAAACAAGTTATGATAGTAATAGTTGAAATTTCGAGGGGGAAGATAGTGTGAGCGATCGTAAACAAGCCTTAGACATGGCGTTAAAATCAATAGAAAAACAATTTGGTAAAGGTTCAATAATGAAACTTGGTGAGCAAGCGGAGCAAAGAATAGCAACAGTTTCAAGTGGTTCATTGGCTTTGGATGTTGCATTAGGTGTAGGTGGTTATCCTAGAGGACGTGTTGTAGAAATATATGGACCAGAGTCTTCTGGTAAAACAACTGTTTCATTACATGCTATTGCAGAAGCGCAAAAGCAAGGTGGTCAAGCAGCGTTTATTGATGCGGAGCACGCTTTAGATCCAACATATGCTAGAAACTTAGGAGTCAATGTTGATGAATTATTATTATCTCAACCGGATACTGGTGAGCAAGCTTTAGAAATTGCCGAAGCATTAGTTCGAAGTGGCGCAGTGGATATGATTGTAATTGACTCTGTGGCTGCACTTGTTCCAAAAGCTGAGATTGAAGGTGAAATGGGTGATGCCCATGTTGGATTACAAGCAAGATTAATGTCTCAAGCTCTAAGAAAATTATCTGGTGCGATTAATAAATCAAAGACTACCGCTATTTTCATCAACCAAATCCGTGAAAAAGTTGGTGTTATGTTTGGTAATCCGGAAACTACACCGGGTGGACGTGCACTGAAGTTCTATTCATCTGTACGTTTAGAAGTACGCCGAGCGGAGACGTTAAAGCAAGGTAATGATATGGTAGGTAATAGAACAAGAATTAAAGTAGTGAAGAATAAAGTAGCCCCACCATTTAAACAAGCAGAAGTTGATATTATGTATGGAGAAGGAATCTCTAGAGAAGGTGAATTACTAGATATCGCTTCTGATCTAGATATTGTTCAAAAAAGTGGTGCTTGGTATTCTTACAATGAAGAGCGTTTAGGACAAGGTAGAGAAAATTCTAAACAATTCTTAAAAGAAAATACGCTTATTGCTGAAGAAATTTATAATAAAGTTCGTAATCATTACGATATGGATGTTCCTGAATCAGCTGAAGAAGCTGAAGAGAACGATAAATAATTACGATAGATTAAAAAGCTGATAGCAAAATTTGTTATCAGTTTTTTTGATAATATTTGACGTTTCCTTGACATAACAAACAAGCAAGATTAAAATTAAAAATGTATAATTTTATTATACATTTTTGATTAATTATGCATTTATATTGGTAAAACTGTACATGCCGACTTAAATTGTTTTGTACAAATTCATAGCAAGAGGAGGTGAAACCATGGAAAGCATAGGCATCGTCATCTCCATTTTGCTCCTAATCGTCGGTATTGTTGTTGGTTATCTGATTCGTAAATCTATTGCAGAAAAGAAGATTTCTAGTGCGGAAGAATTAGCTAGGCAAATTGTTGAAGAAGGACATCGAAATGCTGAAGTAGCTAAGAAAGAAGCGCTACTAGAAGCAAAAGATGAAAGTCATAAAATTCGTCAACAAGTAGATCAAGACCTTCGAGAGCGAAGAGTTGAACTACAGAAACAAGAAAATCGTCTATTGCAAAAAGAAGAGAATTTGGACCGAAAAGATGAAACGCTAGATAAGCGTGAGCTCATGTTAGAAAGAAAAGAAAATTCGCTAACAGAAAAACAACAACAAATTGAAGAAATGGAAAGCAAAGTGGAAGCTATGTTAAGCGAGCAACAGGCTGAATTAGAACGCATTTCTGGCTACACTTCTGACCAAGCGAAACAAATTATTCTAGATCGAGTAGAAAAAGAAGTAACACATGATACAGCATTGATGATTAAAGAAGCTGAGAATCGTGCGAAAGAAGAAGCGGACAAGAAAGCAAAAGAAATTCTTTCTATCGCAATGCAACGTTGTGCTGCTGATCATGTAGCTGAAACAACCGTATCAGTTGTAAATCTTCCAAATGATGAAATGAAAGGGCGGATAATTGGTAGAGAGGGACGTAATATTCGTACACTTGAAACCTTAACCGGTATCGATTTAATTATTGATGATACCCCTGAGGCAGTTATTTTGTCAGGATTTGATCCTATTCGAAGAGAAACTGCTCGGATTGCACTAGAGAAACTAGTACAAGATGGTAGAATTCATCCGGCTCGTATAGAAGAAATGGTTGATAAATCTAGACGTGAAGTAGATGAGCACATTCGTGAAGTAGGAGAACAAACTACTTTTGATATTGGTGTTCATGGCCTTCACCCTGATTTAGTAAAGATACTTGGAAGATTAAAATATCGTACAAGTTATGGTCAGAATGTATTAAAACACTCAATGGAAGTTGCGTATCTATCAGGCTTACTTGCTTCGGAATTAGGTGAAGATGTTACTGTTGCTAAGCGTGCTGGTTTGTTACATGATATCGGAAAAGCTATCGATCACGAAGTGGAAGGTAGCCACGTTGAAATTGGAAAAGAATTAGCGATGAAGTACAAGGAGAATGACATAGTAGTTAACTCCATTGCTTCACATCATGGTGATGAAGAAGCAACATCTATTATTGCTGTTCTTGTTGCAGCCGCAGACGCCCTGTCAGCTGCACGACCTGGCGCAAGAAGTGAAACTTTAGAGAATTATATTAAACGATTAGAAAAACTTGAGGAGATTTGCGAATCTTATACAGGTGTTGAAAAATCGTTTGCCATTCAAGCCGGACGTGAAGTTCGAATCATGGTGAAACCAGAAGAAATTGATGACTTGGAATCATTGCGTATTGCACGAGAAATTAAAAAGCGCATTGAAAGTGAATTGAATTATCCAGGACACATCAAAGTAACAGTAATCAGAGAAACAAGAGCAATCGAATATGCAAAATAAAGCGGCCAATTGGTCGCTTTATTTTATTTATTTCACATTTTCATGTGGATATCTTACAATATGTTATTTTGACATTTCTGCATGCATATGTGACACTAATTATAATTACAGAGATAAGGAAGATAAAAATGAAAATATTATTTGTTGGTGATGTTGTCGGTTCGCCGGGCAGGAATGAATTAGAAAATTACTTGCCTAAATTGAAGCAAAAGTATCAACCTCAATTAACTATTGTTAACGGTGAGAATGCGGCATCAGGTAAAGGAATGACAGAAAAGATTTACAAACAAATGCTTGGTTGGGGTGCACAAGTCATCACAATGGGTAATCACACATGGGATAAAAAAGAAATTTTTGAGTTTATTGATGATGCCAAAAACATTATACGCCCTGCAAACTTTCCAGAAGGAACTCCAGGAAAGGGTTTACAAATTATAGATTGTAATGGTGTTAAAGTTGCCGTAATTAATTTACAAGGAAGAACTTTTCTTCCTCCAACTGATGACCCCTTCCGAAAAGCTGATGAACTAATAGAAATAGCTAAGAAAGAGGCTTCAATTATCTTTGTTGACTTTCACGCAGAAGCCACAAGTGAAAAGCAAGCATTAGCATGGTATTTAGATGGTAGGGTAAGCGCAGTAGTTGGCACACACACACATACACAAACAGCAGATGAACGAATTTTAGATAATGGAACAGCTTATATTACTGATGTTGGGATGACTGGTCCTTATGATGGAATTCTTGGAACAGATCGTGACGCAGTTATTAAGAAATTTTTAACGAACTTACCTGTTAGATTTGAAGTTACTAAAAAAGGGAAGACACAATTAAATGCAGTTATTATTGATATAGATGATCAAACTGGCAAAGCGAAACAAATAAACCGAATTATTATCAATGATGATCATCCTTTTTTTGGATAGCATTTAAAATAAGATATTATCCTTCACAACAAAAAATTAAGGAATAACTATCATCTGTGAGAATATAGTAAAAGTGGAACTACTTTAGTTAACGAAGGAGGTAGCAAAAGTGGATGTATTGAAAGTTTCAGCAAAATCAAATCCTAATTCAGTAGCAGGAGCACTTGCAAATGTTTTAAGAGAACGCGGTTCAGCAGAAATTCAGGCTATCGGTGCTGGTGCATTAAATCAGGCCGTAAAGTCAGTAGCGATTGCTAGAGGATTCGTAGCACCTAGTGGAGTTGATTTAATTTGTATTCCAGCTTTTACTGATATCATGATTGATAATGAAGAACGTACAGCAATAAAACTAATTGTCGAACCTAGATAAAACATCAAAATCCTGTTTGCTAATTTGCGAACAGGATTTTTGTTCATGTGCGATCTGTCTCACCGTATTACAAAGAAAGCAGGGGATTATGATGATTATCGATGCTCATTGTGACGTTTTATTTAAATTATGGTCAGATAAGCTTGATTTCGTAACGAGTAAGGAATTGCAGGTGAATTTAAATAAATGGCGAGAAAGCCCAGTGAAGGTACAATGCTTTGCCATATTTGTTCCTCCTGAAGTATCAAACGAAAGGCAATTTCAAGTTGCATTAGAAATGATCACTATTTTCTTTGAACAAATTGTTAAACCACATGAAGACATTAAATTTATTCAGAATAAAAATGACTTAATCAATTTGAAAAAAAATGAACGTGGTGCCATGCTTACATTAGAAGGTTGTCATGTGATTGGTCGAGATATAAATAAATTAAAAACGTTACTTCAATTAGGTGTTAGAGTGGTTGGTCTGACATGGAATCAAGCTAATGCAGTAGCAGACGGTATTGGTGAAAAAAGAGGTGCAGGATTAAGTAGTTTTGGAGAAGAAGTAATTGCATTATTAAATAAAGAGAACGTTTGGGTTGATGTTTCTCATCTATCTTATCAAGGATTTTTCGATGTAATCGATCAAGCAACACATGTCATGGCATCGCATTCTAACGTGTATTCGATTTGTAAACATCGAAGGAATTTAGATGATAAACAAATACAAGCAATCATTAATAAAGATGGTTGGATAGGTGTAACCTTCGTTCCGTCGTTTACAAGTGAAAAGACAAAGGTTACGTATCATGATACAATTAAACACGTATTATATTATATAGATGCTGGTGCGAAATCTTGTTTAGGATTTGGATCAGATTTTGATGGAATTGATACCTACATTAATGGATTAGAAAGCATCGAGCAATATCAAACGCTTTCAGATGAATTACAATCAATACTTACACCAACTGAATGGGCAAAGATCGCATATCAAAACTTTATAAATAAATTCCCGCAGTAAAATAATGTGATCTTTAAAAGACTTTGTTTTTACAAAGATTTCTTGCTATAATAGTAGAATTGAAGTAGTAGCTAAAAGACTACCTAAGCAATAGGATAGAGAGGAGTCATGACAGATGAATGAACAGCAACGTAAGCAAGCTAGTCAAATCAAACAAGGAAATCCAGCGGACGTAAAATCCGATTCGGATGCAAACTTAGATCGATTAAAAAATATGGGTTCTGATGAATTAATAGGAAAATACTTTCAAACAACGTATGAACCTCCAAATTTAAAGAAAGCCAAAAAGCGTCTTAAGAAAGACGTGGATATTCATTATGACTTTTCAATCCCTGAAGAAATGCAATCTATTGGGGAAGGGAAGAAATTTCTTATTCGTACATACGGATGTCAAATGAATGAGCATGATACTGAAGTAATGGCTGGTCTTTTAACGGATATGGGATATCAAACAACAGATGATACAAATGAAGCAGATGTAATCTTATTGAATACATGTGCGATTCGTGAAAATGCTGAAAATAAAGTATTCGGTGAAATTGGTCACTTAAAGCCATTAAAATTAGAAAATCCAGACCTAATTATTGGTGTTTGTGGTTGTATGTCTCAAGAGGAAGCAGTTGTTAACCGTATCCTTAAGAAACACCCGTTTATTGATATGATTTTTGGTACACATAACATTCACCGTTTACCAAGCTTATTAAAAGAAGCAATGTTTAGTAAGGAAATGGTTGTTGAGGTGTGGTCCAAAGAAGGCGACATTATTGAGAATTTACCTAAGGTACGTAAAGGCCGAATTAAAGGCTGGGTAAATATTATGTATGGTTGTGATAAATTCTGTACGTATTGTATTGTACCGTATACTCGTGGGAAAGAACGTAGTCGTTTACCTGAAGATATTATACAAGAAGTACGTCATTTAGCTGCGCAAGGTTATCAGGAAATCACTTTACTCGGTCAGAATGTTAATGCTTATGGTAAAGACCTAGATTTCGAATACGGTCTTGGTGATTTAATGGATGAGATTCGTAAAATTGATATTGCGCGCGTGCGTTTTACAACATCACATCCGCGTGACTTTGATGATCGATTAATTGAAGTTTTAGCAAAAGGTGGAAACCTTTTAGATCATATTCATTTGCCAGTACAATCGGGTAGTTCAGAAGTGTTACGTGTGATGGCTCGTCGATACACAAGAGAAAGCTATCTAGAACTAGTTAGAAAAATTCGTGAAGCAATGCCAAACGCTACTTTAACAACAGACATTATCGTTGGTTTTCCAAATGAAACTGATGAACAATTTGAAGAAACGATGACGCTAGTTAAAGAGGTTGGCTTTGAAGCTGCATATACATTTATATATTCTCCTAGAGAAGGTACGCCGGCTGCACGTTGGGAAGATAATATTTCGATGGAAGTGAAAAAAGAAAGACTACAACGCTTAAATGCCCTGGTTAATGAGCAGGCAAAGCAAGCAATGGAGAAATATGAAGGTGAAGTCGTAAAAGTGCTTGTTGAAGGGGAAAGCAAGAAAAACCCTGATGTGCTTTCTGGCTATACAGAGCGAAATAAACTAGTTAACTTTAGAGCGCCGAAATCACTTGTTGGAAAAATTGTTGACGTTAAAATTACCAAAGCTAAAACATGGTCACTAGATGGCGAACTTGCAGAAGAAACAGTAGGTGTGTTGTAAATGGCTACTTATAGTAGAGAAGAAGTGTTGACAGAAGCTAATGCGCTCGCTAAGCAAATACAAGATCTTGAAGATGTCAGCAGATATAAAGAAATCGAACAACGATTAAATCAAAGTAAAAAACTAAAAAGTTTAATCAATAATATTAAAGCCTTGCAGAAGCAAGCGGTCAATTTTCAAGCCTATGGTAAAACAGAAGCTTTAAAAAAAGTTGATTTAGAGATTGATGAAAAGCAAGCAGAGATTGATGCTATTCCGATTGTTGAGGAGTTCAAAGAATCCCAAGTAGTTATAAATGATTTGCTGCAGCGTGTAACACAAACAATTTCGGATGAAGTAGAAACATCAATGAACGAACGCCTCGATCAGAAACAATAACAAAACACTGTTGCTACGAACAATTTGTTCGCTGGTAACAGTGTTTTATATTATTCTGTATTATCATTTAAAGAAATTGCACCTTTTCTAGGCAAATGCATACCATGAACTAGAAACCTATGACATGTTATTCACCTTATTTTATAAGCACTTCGGTTGGGTAATGTGCATAAACTGAATATGAAGAAGGAGGAGGTTTTAGTTCTATGTCTTTTCTTGATCAAGAATTTCGAGAAATTATTACGAAAGCAGTAATAGGAAAAGGGCGTAAATTCACACAAGATACAAATACAATTACACCAACACACAAACCATCTAGTATTCTAGGTTGTTGGATCATTAATCACCTATATCAAGCGAAAAGAAAAGGTGATGAATTAGTTGAAGTAAACGGGAGCTATGATGTGAACGTATGGTACTCTTACAATGATAATACGAAAACAGAGGTAGTAACAGAGCGAGTGACCTATCATGACCTAATTAAATTATCGGTTAAAGATAAACATACATTGGGTGATGAAGAAAAGGTTTTCGCTAAAGTATTACAGCAACCGAATTGTTTAGAGTGTAATATTTCTAAGCATGACAAAAAGATCGTAGTTGAATCAGAACGTGAATTTCTAGTTGAAGTCATTGGTGACACAAAAGTTACCGTGAAGGTAGATCCTAATGGTTTGGTGCTTGATGATGATGACATTGATTTAGAATTATCAGATGATGAATTTGAAAGCATTGACACAGATTTTCTATCTAATAAGCAAAAAGATTAATGCAGAACGTGTGGGTTACCTCGCGTTCTTTTTTTTGTGTAAAATCGAATGTGTTACTTATGCGAAATCAAACAAAACTTATGCTATAATGGGACAATGAGATTTCATGCGTTGGGGGAAGAAAAATGTCGAATTATACGCCAATGATAGAACAATATTTGAAGATTAAAGCAGTTCATAAAGATAGTTTTCTGTTTTTTCGATTAGGAGACTTTTATGAAATGTTTTTTGATGATGCGGTTAAGGCATCAAGAGAATTAGAGATTACGTTAACGAGTAGAGATGGTGGAGGAGAGGAACGCATACCTATGTGTGGTGTGCCGTATCACTCTGCATCTAATTACATAAAAAATTTAGTGGAAAAAGGTTTTAAAGTAGCTATATGCGAACAAGTTGAAGATCCAAAAACGGCTAAAGGAGTAGTAAAAAGAGAAGTTGTTCAATTAATTACACCTGGCACCGTAATGGAAGGTACTATGCTAGATGAGAAACAAAATAATTATTTAGCTAGTATTAGTCAATTTGACGAGCGCACATATATTATTTCCTATAATGATTTATCCACTGGTGAGAATAGTATTGCACGAATAGAATTTGGGTGGGAACAAGTAATTGGTGAATTGTATAATCGACCAATTAAAGAAATTGTTATATCAGAAACCCTTCCAGAAGCCCATCAAGAAGCGTTAACGAAACGACTTGATATCACTTTGTCTTATCATGAATCAACCATCATAAATCAAGATTTTACTTATCTATTAGAAAATATAACTGACGAGCAAGCAAAAGAAGCATTCGGGCGATTGTTGTCCTATATTGAATCAACACAACAACGTGCATTAGATCATATGCAGCCTGTACAAGAAATTGAATTAAAGCAATATATGCAATTAGATATGTACTCGAAGCGCAACCTAGAACTTACAGAAACAATTATGCGTAAAGGGAAGCAAGGTAGCTTATTGTGGGTTGTCGATCAAACGGTCACTGCCATGGGAGCAAGAAAGCTAAAAAAATGGTTAGAACGCCCATTATTAAAGCAATCTTATATTGAGTCGAGATATCGATTGGTAGAAGGCTTTATAAATCAGTTCATCGAAAGAGAAGAATTAAGAGAAATTTTAAAATCCATTTATGACCTAGAAAGGCTATCTGGAAGAGTTGCATTTGGTAATGTTAATGCGCGAGATTTGTTACAACTAAAACATTCCGTAGAAAAAATTCCACAATTAAAACAATTATTAGCATCTTTTCATGCGAAGGAAGTACAAAAGCTAGGAGAAGAGATTAATCCGCTAGATGACTTGTACACATTACTAGAAGGTGCTGTGAAAGAAGATCCTCCAATTACCATTAAAGATGGTGGAATGATCAAAGATGGCTACAACGAACAATTAGATAAATATCGTTATGCCTCGAAAAATGGGAAGCAATGGATTGCAGAACTAGAACAAAAAGAGAAACAAGAAACAAATATCAAATCTTTAAAAATTGGTTACAACCGAGTGTTTGGTTATTACATTGAAGTGACAAAAGCAAACTTGCATTTATTACCTGAAGGAAAATATGAACGAAAGCAGACGCTTACTAATGCAGAGAGATTTATAACACCTGATCTAAAAGAGAAAGAAACGTTAATTCTTGAAGCGGAAGAAAAAAGCGTTGACTTGGAATATGAAATCTTTTTAGCTTTACGTGAAAAGGTAAAGGAGTATATTCCTGTATTACAAACGTTGGCTCACCAGATTAGTGAAATTGATGTATTGCAAGGTTTTGCAACCATTAGTGAATCAGCTAATTATGTTCGTCCAACATTTAATCAAGATCGAGAAATAAAGATAACAAATGGCAGACATCCAGTGGTTGAAAAAGTAATGAAAGATGGTATGTATGTTCCGAATAATGTTTTAATGGATCAAGAGACGAACATTTTACTCATTACTGGACCGAATATGTCAGGGAAAAGTACGTATATGAGACAGCTTGCTTTAATAGCGATTATGGCACAAATCGGTTGTTTTGTTCCATGTGAATACGCTAATTTATCCATTTTTGATCAAATATTTACTCGTATTGGCGCTGCGGATGACTTAGTTTCTGGACAAAGTACATTTATGGTCGAAATGCTTGAAGCAAATCATGCACTCACAAATGCTACAGAAAATAGCTTGATTTTATTAGATGAAATTGGACGTGGGACGAGCACATATGACGGTATGGCATTAGCACAAGCCATTGTAGAATATGTACATCATCACGTAAAAGCAAAAACGCTATTTTCGACACATTATCATGAATTAACTACGCTGGATCAATCATTAAATCATTTGAAAAATGTCCATGTACGAGCGGAAGAATACAATGATAAAGTCGTATTTTTACATCAGGTAGAAGATGGAGCTGCTGATCAAAGTTATGGAATTCATGTAGCAAAGTTAGCTGAGCTACCGGATGTGTTAATTAAACGAGCACAAGTTATTTTAGAGCAATTAGAATCGCCGCAATCTAATCAAGAACACGAAACAAATCAAATGAGTGATGAGCAACAGTTAAGCTTTTTCATCGCCGAGCAAAAACAAATAGACAAAAAGCCAAGCAAGACCCAGAAAAATGTTATTTCTGAAACGTTGAAAAAATTAAACATTATGGAGATGACTCCTTTACAAGCAATGAATGAATTGTATCGCTTACAAAAGCAAGCAAATGAGGAGGAATAATCATGCACATATTACCGATGCCAGAGCAATTAGCGAACAAAATTGCCGCTGGAGAGGTAGTGGAACGCCCAGCTTCTGTAGTAAAAGAACTAGTCGAAAATAGTATTGATGCAAAAAGTACAGAAATTAAAATTGAAATTGAAGAAGCGGGCCTTCGCAGAATTAAAGTATCCGATAATGGGGCTGGCATGGAAGATGATGATGCTGAAATTGCCTTTGCACGTCACGCCACAAGTAAAATTCGCAATGAAAATGATCTATTCCATGTTCGTACACTTGGGTTCCGTGGAGAAGCGCTTGCTTCGATTGCAGCGGTCAGTCAACTAATCGTAAAAACGTCAACTGGTAAACATGCTGGGACAATATTAAAGCTTGAGGGCGGGAAGTTAATAGAACGTGATAAAGGTGATGCTAGAAAAGGAACTGAGATTACAGTTGATACACTATTTTATAACACCCCTGCACGATTAAAATATATGAAAACCATTCATACAGAATTAGGACATATTAGTGATGTGGTGAATCGTATGGCGTTATCCAATCCAGAAATTCGCTTTGAATTATTTCATAATGGCAAACAAATGTTTAAAACCTCTGGCCGCGGGGATATCATTCAAATTATCGCAGAAATTTATGGGGTCAGTGTAGCGAAGAAAATGATTCCTGTATCCTACGAAACACTTGATTTTTCTATTAAAGGTTATATAGCGAAGCCTGAAGTGACGCGAGCATCACGAAATTATATATCAACGATGATCAATCATCGTTTTATAAGAAGTATCCCGTTAAATAAAGCAATAACGAACGGCTACCATACACTATTACCAATTGGACGTTATCCATTGGTGGTATTACATGTTGAGATGGATCCGATATTAGTAGATGTAAATGTCCATCCAGCGAAATTAGAAGTTCGATTTAGTAAGGATAAGGAACTATATCAAGCGGTGGAAGAAACGATTAGAGAGGCTTTCAGAAAGCAAACGTTAATTCCTGAAGTGACAAAAAAGGAAAAGAAAGAACGTCCTCAATCCACACAGCACACATTTTCTTTTGAATTTAATCGTGATAACGATACATCAACTACTCAAGAAAAAGAGCAAGAGGGTGTTGAGAAAGAAATAATAAATAATAGGGATACGTACACATCAGCTCAGGACCAAGCATTGGAGACTTTAGGAGATTATCAATCAGCTTCTAAGGTACATTTGCCAACAGATGACTCGGAAGATTTGGGGAATTCAACAGATAATGTTGATAAACAAGGGGAATTAAACAAACCATCAGCGGAGCGTGTTCCCCCGATGTACCCAATTGGACAACATCACGGCACTTATATTGTAGCGGAGAACGAGAATGGTTTGTATATGATTGATCAGCACGCAGCACAGGAAAGAATTAAGTATGAATTTTTCCGTGATGTAATTGGTGAAGTGTCAAATGAATTACAAGATCTATTAATTCCTTTAACCTTTGATTTTTCAAAACAAGAAGCTTTATTAATCGACCAATATCAGGAACACTTGAAAGAAGTGGGACTCTTTTTTGAGCATTTTGGTCAACAAACGTATATCGTTCGCTCACATCCACAATGGTTTCCAAAAGGATTTGAAGAAGAAATTATAAGAGAAATGATAGAGCAGATCATGGAAGAAGAAAAAATTGACATAGCTAAATTAAGAGAAGATGCTGCTATTCTTATGTCGTGTAAACGATCAATTAAAGCAAATCATTATCTGAATAAAGAGGATATGTTTTATCTGTTAGAAGATTTACGCAAATCGACAGACCCATTTACATGTCCACATGGCCGACCAATCATCATTCACTTTTCCGGATATGATTTAGAAAAAATGTTTAAACGCGTCATGTAGCAAGCTTTTCATTAGAGTACTATGTTTCAAAACAAGACAGTGTTAAGGTCATAACAACTTAATGCTGTCTTTTTATAAATGGTTAGGTGCTTTATTTATACATATACAATCTTGCACCATTCTTGATCATTTTTGTATAATGAAACATAACCTATAGCATAAGTTTGTAAGGAGATTACATAATGAAACAAAAAGTAGTGGCTGTTGTTGGACCTACAGGAGTAGGTAAAACTAGCCTTAGTATTGAAATAGCAAAAAAGTTCAATGGTGAAATTATTAGTGGAGATTCGATGCAAATCTATCAAGGAATGGATATCGGAACCGCGAAAATCACAGAAGAAGAACAACAAGGAATCAATCATTATATGTTAGATATTATTAGTCCGGAACAAACATTCTCTGTAGCTGATTTTCAACATATGGTAAGAAACCATATTGATGAAATTAGTAGTCGTGATAAATTACCGATTATAGCTGGAGGAACTGGACTATATATTCAGGCGTCTTTATTTAATTATCAATTTACCGATAATAAAAGAGATGAATCTTTTCAAAAAAAACTAGAAGAAGAAGCGGAACAAAAAGGTGCATATGCTTTACATCAAAGGTTAAAGGAGGTTGACCCTGAACAAGCTGAAAAAATACATCCGAATAATGTGCGAAGAGTGATTCGCTCACTTGAAGTATTTGAGCGTACGGGGAAATCGATGGCTGCGAATCATGAAAAGCAAAGCCTTACCTCTGAGTACGAGCCCATTTTAGTTGGTTTAGAAATGGATCGACAATTATTGTATCAACAAATTAATGATCGAGTGGATCAAATGATGGAAAATGGTCTATTAGAAGAGGTCACTGGTTTATATAAGCAAGGATTGTCTAATAACCAAGCAATGCAAGCAATTGGCTATAAAGAGTTTATCCCGTATTTAAAAGGGGAAGAGACACTTGAAAGGGCAATTGAACTATTAAAACGTAATTCAAGAAGATATGCAAAAAGACAGTACACTTGGTTCAAAAATAAAATGGATGTGCACTGGTATACCATCACCCCAAATGATAAAAATATAAATTTTTCAACAATTTTAAAAGATTTAGCAGGAATGATTGACAATAAGTAGAATAATTATAGTAGTAGAGATAGAATAGAGGAGGAAAAAATATGTCTCAAACAGTTAATATTCAAGATCAATATTTAAATCAATTAAGGAAAGATCATATTCAGGTTACAGTATTCTTAACCAATGGCTTTCAATTACGTGGAACAGTAAAAGCATTTGATAATTTCACTGTGCTTTTAGAAACAGATGGTAAACAACAGTTATTGTTTAAACATGCAATTTCAACTTTTGCGCCTGTTAAAAATGTTACGTTAGAAAAGGAATAATTTTATCTTTAGAACAAAGCGGTTTGTCAATCAACTGATTGATGAATCGCTTTTTGCGTTAGTGAATGTTTTTCATTCAACCATCTTTCTTATTTAAAGATGCACAATAAACACTGATTGTACTAGAATCGCAGAGGAAATATACTCGCTTTCCGCAGGCACGGCTTCAGCTAACTTGGTAAAGAAAATCACTTTACCAAGTGGATCTTCAGCTCGCGCTGTTCCTGCAGGACAAGGAACGCTTCGACAGCAATACATCGCACGAAGAAAATGGCTCTTTATTTTCGAGGAGTCTCGAATATTTCCTCTGCTAATGCTCATATATTCTAAATATTTGCGTATCCTGTTGAAATCATTATAGAACAACATCACATCATTTAATATAGATGCTTTTCTTTACGGTACGCACTGTCACATATGATAAAGAACTTTTAACTTTCTTATTAAAAGCATATTAGGCGTTTGTCACACTATTTTTCTTATCAACGTATAATGTAATTGGTAAGGGGTGATGAAGTGGAGTCGCAAGTTTCTTCTCAAAAACAAAATCAAATAAATATCATTTTACATGATCGTCAGAAAAAGTCTGAAATGGGAAAACAAGATTTGAATACCTCTTTTCTACTGGTGGAAAAGCTATTTACAGACATTATTGGAATGGATGAAATAAAAGAGAATATAAAAGAAATTTATGCCAATATATTAATTAATCAAGAAAGACAGAAGCTAGGCTTAAAAGGGGAAAAACAAGTATGGCATATGCTGTTCAAGGGTAATCCCGGTACAGGGAAGACAACGATCGCTAGAAAATTAGCAGTATTGTTTCAAGAATTAAATGTATTGTCTAAAGGCCATTTAATTGAAGCAGATCGAGCAGATTTAGTTGGTGAGTATATTGGTCATACTGCAAAGAAAACAAAAAGTTTAGTTGAGAAGGCATTAGGTGGGATATTATTTATCGATGAGGCCTACTCATTGGCTCGAGGCGGAGAAAAAGATTTTGGGAAGGAAGCGATCGACACGCTAGTCAAGCAGATGGAAGATCATCATGATCAGTTTATTTTAATATTAGCTGGATATCCTGAAGAAATGGATCACTTTTTATCGTTAAATCCAGGGCTTCGATCTAGATTTCCTTTCATTTTTGATTTCCCTAATTATACAGCTGATCAGTTGGTGAAGATTGCTAAGAGATTAGTAAACGAACGAGACTATCGTTTATCAAATGAAGCAGCATGGAAATTAAAATCAATGTTATTAAATGATATTCATGAGAACCGGTCCGAACATTTTGCGAATGGTCGCTTAGTAAGAAATATTATGGAAAAAGCAATTCGTAAACAAGCTGTTCGCTTACTAAATAAAAACTATTACACTGTTGATGATTTGATGTTATTAAATGCAAAAGATATTATGATAGAATAAAGTGATGCGTAAAGAAGGAGACACAACTTAATGGCAAAAGAAAATGTATTAATTATAGCTATACAGAAAAATTTAGTTGATGATGAACAAATAAAGTATTCCCTGGAAGAACTTATTTCTTTAACAAATACTGCAAAAGGTGATGTAAAACAAACAATGCTACAAAAGCGGGACCATCCTCATCCCGCTTTATATATGGGTAAAGGAAAGCTAGAAGAAATTCAAGAGGTAATTGAAAGTGATGACATTGATCTAGTCATTGCTAATGATGAGTTAACTGCAACGCAAATGCGTAATTTGCAAAAATATTTAGAAGTTAGAATTATCGATCGAAGTCAGTTAATTCTAGATATTTTCGCACAGAGAGCACATACAAAAGAAGGTAAATTACAAGTGGAATTAGCACAATATCAATATATGCTTCCACGCTTGCATGGACAAGGACAACACCTATCGAGGTTAGGTGGAGGAATCGGCACAAGAGGACCTGGTGAAACAAAGTTAGAATCAGACCGTAGGCACATTAACCGTCGAATCAATGAGATTAAACGGCAGTTAGATACGGTTGTTAATCAAAGAGACCAATATCGTAAACGAAGAAAAAGAAACAAAGTGACACAAATTGCGATCGTAGGGTATACCAATGCTGGGAAATCAACATTATTTAATCGACTAACTCAAAGTGAATCATTGGAAGAGGATCAATTATTCGCAACGCTTGATCCAATGTCAAGACAAATAAAGTTTCCTTCTGGATTCCAAGCAATTATTACCGATACTGTAGGATTTATGCAAGATCTTCCCACTGCGTTAATTGCAGCATTTCGTTCAACGTTAGAAGAGGTGAAGGAAGCGGATCTTATTTATCATGTCGTTGATAGTACACACCCTGATAAAGAGCAGCATCAACAAACGGTATTGCAATTGTTAAAAGAATTAGAGGTCGATCACTTACCAATCCTAACTATTTACAATAAAAGCGACAAGTTACAAAGTGATTTTATCCCACTATCGCAACCTTCATTGAAAATGAGCGCTTTTGATCAATCCGATCGCGTGCAATTGCTAAAAGAAACAGAAAGATTATTAATCGATAACTGGGAATTTTATCAAAAAGTGGTACAAGCTTCAGATGGAAAGCTACTACAATCACTAAGACAACAAACGATTATACATGATGAAGTATTTGATCCTGATGATGAGGTCTATGTTGTACAAGGTTATGCCCCGAATCAACATCCAATATTTTTTAATTAAAGGAGAAAGTTTAAATAATATGATTAGAGAAAAAATCGAACAGCTAGAAAAAGAAATTGAAGAACAAAGAAAATATGTCAATCGTATCGCGGAAGTGAATCAAAAACGTGTATTGGATGCTTTTCGTAATCAGAGAATTAGTGATAGTCATTTTTCTCCTACGACTGGATACGGCTATGATGATTTTGGACGAGATGCTCTAGAAGCAGTATATGCAGATGTTTTTGGTGGAGAGGATGCATTAGTTCGTCCACAATTAATCTCTGGTACACATGCGATTACTACCGCTTTATTTGGGATTTTACGCCCTGGTGATGAATTAATGTATATAACGGGTGATCCTTACGATACATTAGAAGAGGTTGTTGGTGTCAGAGGGGATAACAACGGCTCATTAATGGATTTTGGTATTCATTATCAAGCAATTTCTTTAACGGAAAATGGACAGGTTGATTGGGAGCAAATCCAGACACGTGTAAATCAACAAACAAAGGTGATTGGTATACAACGGTCAAAAGGGTATGCAAATCGACCTTCCTTCACAATAAATGAAATAAAAGACATGATTAAAAAAATAAAAGCATTAAAATCAGATGTCATTGTGTTTGTTGATAATTGTTATGGTGAATTTGTAGAGGAATTGGAACCAACACATGTTGGGGCGGATTTGATCGCGGGTTCATTAATAAAGAACCCTGGTGGAGGAATTGTTAGAACAGGAGGTTATATTGTAGGGAATCAAGATTTGGTTCAATTAGCCGCAAATCGATTGACTGCACCTGGATTAGGGAAAGAAACAGGGGCAAGTATTGGGATGTTACAAGAGATGTACCAAGGACTATTTCTAGCTCCCCATACAGTAAGTGAAGCGATTCAAGGAGCGATTTTTTCAGCAAAATCACTAGAATACTTTGGTTTTAAAACTTCTCCTGCTTTTGATACGAAACGAACGGATCTCATTCAGTCGGTTGAGTTTGACAACAAAGAACAAATGATCGCTTTTTGTCAATCTATTCAGCACGCCTCACCAATTAATTCGCATGTAACACCATATCCAGCAGAAATGCCAGGTTATGAGAATGACGTAATTATGGCAGCGGGCACTTTTATACAAGGGGCAAGCCTAGAACTGACCGCTGATGGTCCAATTAGACCGCCTTATACTGTATTTGTTCAAGGTGGATTGATTTATGCGCACGTGAAACTAGCTATCATTGAAGCAATCGAACTCTTCATAAAAAAAGGCTATATCACAATAGAAGAAAAAGAATTAGTTTAGGTCGATATTTAATTTGAAAAAAGTTAACGAAAACATATGTAAGGTAAGTTAACATGAGTTGACAACTATAGTGTCATGCGTATAAAATAGTTAGAGTAATTAGGAAGGGGTGAAAGAAATGAGCGATAAAGAAAGACGTTCAATGCCCTTATTTCCCATTGGAGTAGTAAAGTCGTTAACTGACTTAACAGCAAGACAGATTCGATACTATGAACAACATGGATTGATTCACCCTTCTCGAACCGGAGGCAATCAACGGTTATTCTCATTTAATGATGTCGATCGTTTGCTAGAGATTAAAGAGCTTATTGAAAAGGGAATTAATTTGGCAGGGATAAAGCAAGTGTTATCAATCAATGCCTTACCTACAAATAATAAAGTGATCGAACAAGACAAACGGAATGACTTAACAGAGAAAGAGCTTCGTCAAATGTTGCAAAAAGAGTTATTTGAATCAGGCCATTTGGGTAAAACATCATTGCGCCAAGGGGAATTATCTCGATTTTTCCACTAAAAGTTAAACAAAAAGGAGAGGAAGAACATGGCAAAGTATACAAGAGAAGAAATTAAAAAACGGATTGAGGAAGAAAACGTTAAGTTCATTCGTTTACAATTTACTGATTTACTAGGTACAATTAAAAACGTTGAAATTCCACTCAGTCAGTTAGACAAAGCGCTAGATAATCAAATGGTATTTGATGGATCCTCCATTGAAGGGTTTGTTCGAATTGAAGAATCAGATATGAAGCTTCACCCTGATCTTGATACATTTGTAGTATTTCCATGGACTTCAGAAAAAGGGAAAGTTGCCCGCTTTATTTGTGACATCTATGATTACCATGATGAGCCTTTTATCGGATGTCCGCGTTACAACTTAAAACGTAACCTTAAAGAAATGGAGAAGCTAGGGTTTACTGCATTTAATATTGGTGCAGAACCAGAATTCTTTCTATTTAAGTTAGATGAAAGAGGCGAGCCTTCACTAGAATTGAATGACCACGGTGGTTATTTCGATTTAGCTCCAACCGATCTAGGTGAAAATTGTCGTCGTGATATCGTGTTGGAATTAGAAGAAATGGGCTTTGAAATGGAGGCTTCTCACCACGAAGTTGCTCCAGGACAACATGAAATTGATTTTAAATATTCCGATGCTGTAAAACACGCTGATGATATTCAAACATTTAAATTAGTAGTAAAAACAATTGCACGTAAGCACGGTCTTCATGCTACCTTTATGCCTAAACCGTTATTCGGTGTGAGTGGTTCAGGGATGCACTGTAACATGTCGCTGTTCAAAAATGGGGAAAATGCATTCTTAGATAAAAGTGGTGAATTAGAGTTAAGTAAGACTGCATATCAATTTATCGCAGGTATTATAAAGCATGCGCTACATTTTACTGCAATTACAAACCCAACGGTAAATTCGTATAAACGTCTTGTACCAGGTTACGAAGCGCCATGTTATGTTGCGTGGTCTGGATTAAATAGAAGTCCATTAGTTCGTATTCCATCTGCACGAGGATTGAGTACGCGTATTGAAGTGCGTAGCGTTGACCCAGCAGCTAACCCATATATGGCACTATCTGTCCTATTAGCATCCGGTTTAGATGGAATTAAGAATGATCTGACGCCTCCTGAATCTATAGATAGAAATATATATGTAATGAATAAAGAAGAAAGGGAAGCAAACGGAGTAAAAGACCTACCTGCTACCCTGTATGATGCCATTCAGTTATTGAAACAAGATAAAGTAGTATCTGACGCGCTAGGCGAACACTTATACGAACACTTTATTGAGTCTAAAGAAATAGAGTGGGATATGTTTAGAACACAAGTCCACCCTTGGGAACGTGAACAATACATGAAGGCTTATTAATAGAAGGAAACCCTTGATACTACTGGTATTGAGGGTTTTTGTTTTGGTAAAAGTTATAAAAATGTACTACGTTAAATAAATCATTTCTATTACTTCTAGGAACTAATCCATAATTATTAGCTACCTTTTTCATATACAAATAGTAGAAGGAGGTAAAATAATGGTGAAGATTTTTATTGATCCTGGTCATGGTGGTAATGATCCTGGCGCAAGTGCAAATGGATTATTGGAGAAAGATATAACGCTAGATATAGCTTTACAGTTAAAAAGCATTTTAGAATCAGAATACAAAAATACAGATGTACGTTTATCTAGAACAAATGATCAAACAAAAAGCCTAACAGAAAGAACAAATGAAGCGAATCGATGGAATGCAGATTATTTATTGTCCATCCACATTAATGCGGGTGGTGGAGAGGGATTTGAGAGCTACATTTGGAATGGAGCTTATCGAAGTAAATCAAATACAGATAAATTGCGTTCCGTTATTCATCAAGCGAATGTTGAGCAGTTAAGGTGGAGAGATAGAGGACAGAAAGAAGCTAATTTTCACATGCTAAGAGAATCTAGTATGCCTGCTGCATTAACTGAAAATGGATTTATTGATAATGTTGTAGAAGCGAAAAAAATGAAAACGGATACGTGGGTTAAAAAAGTAGCTCAAGCGCATGCTACTGGATTACAAAACGCATTAAAGCTTGATAAGAAACCTACAAAAAAAGATGTTTTTTATCGCGTAGTATGCGGCTCATTCCAAGACCTTAATAATGCCAAGGAACGCATGAATGTATTAAGCAAACATGGATATGATAGTTTTGTCGATAAATATAAGATGAAAAATAAAATCTACTATCGTGTGGTAGTAGGATCGTTTCAAGATAAGAAAAATGCAAATGATAGAATGAATCAATTAAAAAAGAAGGGGTTTGACGCATTTATTGATGCTGTAAAACCTTAAAAAACAAACGCTTTACTCCTTTGAGTAAAGCGTTTGTTTAATGAATGTCGCGATATAGACCAATAACCTTACCTAAAATAGAAACATTTTGATAAATTAGTGGTTCCATTGTTGCATTTTCAGGTTGTAAGCGGATATGGTTATTTTCTTTAAAGAAGCGTTTTACTGTCGCTTCCTCTTCATCAGTCATTGCAACAACTATCTCACCATTTTGTGCGGTTTGTTGTTGCTTAACAATTACCATGTCCCCATCTAGTATACCTGCTTCTATCATACTTTCTCCTTCAATAACTAAAACAAATATAGATTGATCGGTAGCATCTCCGTGAGTTAATGATAGTGGTAGAGGTACATATTCCTCGATATTTTCAATTGCTGTAATAGGTAAACCAGCTGTTACCTTACCAATAACTGGTGCAAAAGTTGCTTCTCTTTTTAATATAGTTGATTGATCATCTTCTAAGCTAAGCACTTCGATTGCTCTTGGTTTTGTTGGATCTCTTCTTATATATCCTTTTTTTTCTAAGCGAGATAGATGTCCATGTACGGTCGAACTAGAAGCCAACCCCACAGCCTCTCCAATTTCTCTAACTGAAGGTGGATAGCCTTTATCTAAAACTTCTTCTTTTATAAAATCAAGAATTGCTTGTTGTCGTTTCGATATTTTTATCATAAACAATCACCTCCGTACATATTTTTTACTAGTGTTAGTATAGCATGCTAAAACAGAAAAGACAAACATAAGTTCGAGTAAAACGGTTGACAAGAACCTTTGTTCGTATATAATAATAGGTAGATGCGAACAAAGGTTCTTGAAAGTTAAAAATGGAGGAGTTTTAATATGTTTACTAAAATTTCAAAAGTAGATGCATTTTATTTTATTTTATTTATTTTTACGTTAGTATTTATGTATGTGGGATTAGTAACCAGTTAATTTAATATAGATAGAAGGTTTGAGTATGCAGGCAATCATTTATTGTAGAGTAAGTACAGAAAAAGAAGAACAGGCCTCTTCATTATCTAGGCAAAGACAGGAGTTAACACAACTAGCTCAAAACAAAGGAATAGATGTTGTTGCTATTATTGAAGATAAGCATAGTGGCTATGAGATTGAACGTGAGGGCATGTTGGATCTATTAGAAAGGTGTGCTTCAGGAGAAATTGACGCCATACTAATTCAAGATGAGACAAGACTTGGTAGAGGAAATACTAAAATTGCTTTGTTTCATCAGTTTGCAAAGCTAGGTGTTAAAATTTATTCATTATCTAACCAAGGTGAATTACAATTATCTGAAGCGGATAGTATGGTGTTACAGATTGTCGGGATTGTAGAAGAATATCAAAGAAAAATTCATAATATAAAGATAAAGCGCGGAATAAAACGAGCGATGGAAAACGGATATAAGCCAGAGAAAAACCTTGCTCATAAAGATCAAGCTCCGGGACGAGAACGAATAGCCTTTCCTATTGAAGAAGTGAAGAAGCTAAGAGAAAACAAATTAACATTTGCTGAAATTGCATCTACGCTGAGAGGATTAGGTTATGATGTTTCTAAAGCAACGGTACACCGAAG
The DNA here is from genome assembly GCF_014083865.1 of Paraliobacillus salinarum. Lineage (GTDB taxonomy): Bacteria > Bacillota > Bacilli > Bacillales > Amphibacillaceae > Paraliobacillus > Paraliobacillus salinarum. Next base: position 227,668 of record NZ_JACEFA010000001.1, read on the forward strand.
ATACCAAGAGTATGTAACACTTGAAAAAGAAGGTACATTTCATATAAAATAAAAAGACAAGGTTCATGGATGATAGCCTTGTCTTTTTTAATTTTTAAATAAAGTAGGTGAGTCATCGTGTTATCAAAAGATAAGTTAAATCGAATCAATGAGTTAGCTAACAAATCGAAGCAACAAGAATTAACTGCAGAAGAGAAAAAAGAACAACAAGAACTAAGACAAGCGTATTTAAAGAATGTAAGGAAATCTTTTAAGAATCAATTTAAAGGTATGAAAATAGTTGATCCTAATGGGGAGGATGTTACACCCCAAAAAGTGAAAGATCTACAAGATAATGGGGATAAATCGTAATTTAACCCCTCAAAGACTTGTATAATATCCGTTTTCATTATAGGATAAAATAGGTACATAATTTTTAAATGTTGAAAGGAGTAACAAAGATGGCAAATCAAATTGAACAGCTTTCTATTAACACAGTAAGAACGCTTGCAATAGATGCAATCGAGCACGCAAATTCCGGACATCCGGGACTTCCAATGGGGGCAGCTCCAATGGCTTATACATTATGGACGGACTTTATGCATCATAATCCAAAGAATTCAAGCTGGTTTAATCGTGATCGTTTTGTTTTATCAGCTGGTCATGGCTCCATGTTATTATATTCTTTACTTCATTTATCCGGATATAAAGTTACGATTGATGATTTGAAAAATTTCAGACAGTGGGATTCTAAGACACCTGGTCACCCTGAGGTAACACATACTGACGGTGTTGAAGCTACTACTGGTCCACTTGGACAAGGGGTTGCAATGTCAGTAGGGATGGCAATGGCTGAAACTCATTTAGCAGCAAAATATAATAGAGACAAATATAATGTAGTTGATCATTATACATTTGCTTTAGTAAGTGATGGCGATTTAATGGAAGGTATCTCTCATGAGTCTGCTTCTTTAGCTGGTCATTTAGGATTAGGAAAATTGATTGCACTTTATGATTCAAATGATATTTCACTAGACGGTGAATTAAATCAAGCATTCTCTGAAAATGTGGAAGATCGTTTTAAAGCTTACGGTTGGCAAGTGATTCGCGTTGAAGATGGAAATGACGTAAAAGCTCTTCGTAATGCGATTGAGCAAGCAAAAGCAAATACAGATCAACCTACATTAATTGAAGTGAAAACAGTAATTGGTTATGGTTCTCCTAACAAATCAGCTTCATCTGCATCACACGGTGCACCATTAGGAAAAGATGAAATTAAATTAACAAAAGAATATTATGGTTGGGATCATGAAGACTTCCATGTTCCAGAAGAAGTTTATCAAGATTTCAATGAAAAGATTGTCCAAAAAGGCGAAAAGGCAGAGCAAGAGTGGAATAAGTTATTTGAAAGCTACCAATCTGCTTATCCTGAATTAGCAAAAGAATTAGACCTTGCAATTAAAGGTGAACTACCTGTAGATTGGGAAAAGGATTTACCGGTATTTGAACCTGAAAAAGATACTGTTGCAACACGTGCTTCCTCAGGTAAAGTATTAAATGGAGTAGCAAAAGCTGTACCATATTTCTTCGGCGGAAGTGCAGACTTAGCTGGCTCAAACAAAACAACGATCAATGATGAAAAAGATTTTTCTAAATTCGATTATTCTGGAAGAAACATTTGGTTTGGTGTGCGTGAGTTTGCTATGGCAGCTGCATTGAACGGAATGGCGCTTCACGGTGGTCTAAAAGTATTCGGTGGTACGTTCTTTGTATTCAGTGATTACTTACGTCCAGCTGTGCGCTTATCAGCAATTCAAGAATTACCTGTTACTTATGTATTAACACATGATTCGATTGCAGTTGGTGAAGATGGTCCAACACACGAACCAGTAGAACAATTAGCGGCATTCCGTGCAATGCCTAATTTATCTGTTATTCGTCCAGCAGATGGAAATGAAGTACAAGCTGCTTGGCGTTTAGCCCTAGAATCTAAGAAATTACCGACTATGCTAGTTTTAACTAGACAAAATCTTCCTACATTAGCAGGAACGAAAGAAAATGCATACGAAGGTGTTAAAAAAGGTGCATATGTCGTTAGCCCTGCACAAAAGGAAACACCAGATGCTTTACTACTTGCAACTGGATCAGAAGTTCAACTTGCTGTAAAAGCTCAAGTAGAATTGAAAGATAAAGGCTATGATGTAAGTGTAGTAAGCATTCCATCTTGGGATCGTTTTAAAGCACAAGATCAAGCATATCAAGATGCAGTATTGCCTCCAACCGTGAAGAAGCGTCTAGCTATTGAAATGGCTTCTCCATTTGGCTGGGAGCGTTTCACAGGTGACCAAGGAGACATTCTTGCTATCGATACATTCGGTGCATCAGCTAATGGTGATAAAATTATGGAAGAATACGGATTTACCGTAGAGAATGTTGTAGATCGTTTTGAGAAAATGATGAAGAGATAAATATGTAAAGCCTCCATATTACCGTATGGAGGCTTTATTTCGCATATGACAACATAAGTATAGTAAGCATGACAAAATAAATCTTTTTTCCCTTCAGAATATGACAGTATATGCAAAAAATATCGGGTATACTATGTCAAAAAGCGGAGGATGAGTCGATGCAAAAATATTATATGTTTTTTTTAGAACAAGAGGTACAAGCAAATTATTTCTATAAATCAGATATATTATGTCGTTTTTTTCATTCTTTTCTCACGCAACCTTATCGAAAGGATTTACAAGAACAATTTCGTTATATTACTCGATTAATAGAAATAGAAGATTTATTTCGTTTTATAGAAAATGAAGTTCCACACGAATCTTCAGAGTTATTAAGTGATTTTAAGATAAATAAAGCTGATTATGCTATTCCAAATCAAATAAAACAACGATGGGTAGAAGTTGAATTTGACTCATTACAACGTGCCTATATTCATTTTTTTCAATGGCTCGAACAATTTGATTCCTGTTGCTTTATAGTTGAGAAAAGTGGACATAATTATGGGTGGCTATCCCCGATAAAAAAACAAGCCTTGCTTTCTTAATTCAACTATTGTAATCTTGTTTATTGTCTACTATACTGTATGAGAGAGAATGTGAAGGAGGAAGTAACACATGTTAAGCACGATTTGGGTAGTTGTAATTGCAATTATTGCTTTACTTGCTGGTGTGGCTTTAGGATTCTTTATTGCTCGTAAATACATGATGAATTATCTTAAAAAGAACCCACCAATTAATGAACAAATGCTACGTACAATGATGATGCAGATGGGGCAAAAGCCATCACAGAAGAAAATTAATCAAATGATGCGTGCAATGAATAATCAAAATGACATGAAGTAAGATCATTATAGATAAACATTGCAATTTATAAATCCCTTGCGCCTATTGGTGACAAGGGATTTATAAATTGTACTATGTAATGTGAGAAAGGAATAGTTATTATGTTTTGGGTAATAGGTAGTACCATTGTAGGATTGTTTATGGCAACAACTATGATTGTAATTAGAGCCAAAGCTTCAAAGAAACCGACAAATGCTAAGCGTATTTTACTACCTCCATTTTTCATGAGCACAGGAGCACTAATGTTTTTATTCCCTCAATTTCGTGTTCCGTTATTAGAGGTGATAGTAGCTCTATTAGTTGGTATTTTATTCTCTATCTTTTTAATTAAATCTACGCATATGGAGGTAAAGAACGAAGAGATTTATCTTAAACCGTCTAAATATTTTATATTACTACTAGTAGTTCTACTAATTATAAGGTTATTGCTTAAATGGTTAGTAAGTGCTCAAATTTCTTTAGGTGAAACAAGTGGAATTTTCTTTTTATTAGCTTTTGGTATGATCATTACTTGGAGATTATCAATGTATTTTCAATATAAAAAACTTGTAAAAAGGCTTGAAAAATAATTTTTTTATAAAACGAACCTCTTTAATCAATTATTTTTTTCGTAAATTAGTACTAAAAATCTAAAATTTTGTAACTTTTCGGTAATAAATTTTAAATTGAACTAATATATATGTAAAGAGTATGTTATAATTGTCAAGTAATGGCAGGTTATAACGGATTGTGAGATAAGGAGGACGGTTGGTATGAAGGAAATTGGAAAAAATGTTTTAGATTTCGATACAGTTTGCGCTACCTTTCATATTGATAAACTTCCTGATTCAATCTCCCTAACACAATTACCCCATGACATTATCGATTGGATTGAATTAAATGGTTTTGACTTTTATATGCTATGCACACCTTCAGGTAGAATAGAATCTGTATCATCATCTATCGAAAAAAATCTCAGCTATTTGCCAGGTGATTTAATTGGTAAATCAATAATTGACTTTTTCCCACCAAATCATAAAAGACTAGTTATTCGGGATTTTAATCAAGAAACCAGTAATATTCAAAAATTTACCGTTAGTATGCGAAACAATAATGAAAATTATATTTGGTTTGATTTGTCTGTTGCTTCTATTTATATATCTAGCACTAAGGAAATAATGAATTTCATATTAGCTAAGGATATCACTGATAAAAAAGAAGCAGAGGAAATGCTAATTCGATCTGAAAAAATGTCAGTAGCTGGACAACTCGCCGCTGGTGTAGCGCATGAAATTAGAAATCCATTAACATCATTAAAAGGATTTATTCAATTACTACAAGCAGGCATTGAAAGAAAAGAAGCTTACTATTCTATTATGGTGGATGAAATAGAGAAAATTGATACAATTACTTCAGAGCTTCTTTTTATCTCCAAACCAATGACAGACAATAAAAAACTAGAAGCCATTACGCCTATGCTACATGAAGTTGTTACGTTGTTAAATACGCAAGCAAAAAGAAAAAATATTGAAATAGAGCTTATTGTTACAAAAGAACTTGCGATATTATGCGATCGATCCCAAATAAAACAAGTATTTATTAATCTAATTAAAAATGCCATTGAAGCCATGTCTAAGGACGGATCAATTATAATTGAAGTGCTATCAAGTGAAGAACATTGCTATATTAAAATCATTGATCAAGGACCAGGAATACCAAGACATTTAATACATAAAATAAATGAACCTTTCTTTACTACAAAAAAAGATGGAACAGGTCTTGGACTAATGATTTCGAATAAAATTATAAAAAATCATGAAGGTACGATAGATATTCAAACCATTAAAGGCAATGGAAGCGTCTTTTCAATATGTCTGCCATTACCTAATCAAAATTGAACGATAAACAAGGGAAACATTTACTCATGTGAATGTTTCCCTTGTTTATCGTTACATATCATGTTTACTATGGTTTTTTTGTTTACTGTGGTTTTTATTTTTAACTTTTTTAGAACCACTTAAAGGTTGATTTGGTTTTTTATTATTATCCTGCTTCGTCATAAAAAATACTCCTTTCTGCTTCATAATCTTTCATCATTATGGACTAGTATGAGTAAATAAATTGTATTTATACTATCTGACTTTCCAATGAAAAGAATACTGAAATATTTTACTTATTTGCAGATTTCCTATAAAATAAACAAGTACATACGTATATTAGGATTTTGTAAAAGCATTTGGCTTACGTAGTACTACAAAAGGGGGCGTAAATACATGACAGAAAATTTAGATAACTTAAATGTTAAAAAACAATTTGATTTAAACGGACAGACGTATCATTTCTATCAATTAAAGGCATTAGAGGAAGCGGGATTAGGTAAGGTAGAGCGACTACCATTTACTATTCGCGTTTTATTAGAGTCGTTAATTCGTCAATTTGATGGACATGTGATAAAAACGTCTCATGTAAAAGGATTAGCATCATGGGGGAAAGTAGATAAAACAGATGTTCCTTTTAAACCATCACGAGTAATATTACAAGACTTCACAGGAGTTCCAGCTGTAGTCGATCTAGCTTCATTAAGAAAAGCAATGGTTGATATGGGTGGATCACCTGATAAAATCAATCCTGAAGTTCCCGTCGATTTAGTTATTGATCACTCTGTTCAGGTTGATGAATATGGAACAAGACAAGCGCTACTTGCAAACATGGAGCTTGAATTCGAGCGTAATGCAGAGCGTTATGAATTTTTAAACTGGGCACAAAAAGCATTTGAAAATTACCGTGCTGTACCGCCAGCAACTGGTATCGTTCACCAAGTTAACTTAGAATATATTGCAAATGTTGTTCATGCTAACGAAAATAATGATGGTGAATTAGAAGCGTACCCAGATACATTAGTTGGTACTGATTCACATACAACGATGATTAATGGTCTTGGCGTTCTTGGCTGGGGTGTTGGAGGTATTGAAGCGGAAGCTGGCATGCTAGGACAACCATCTTATTTCCCTGCACCAGAGGTAATTGGTGTCAAATTCACAGGCAGCTTCCCAAATGGTACAACAGCAACTGATTTGGCGTTGAAAGTTACTCAAGTTTTAAGAGAAAAGAAAGTGGTTGGCAAATTTGTTGAGTATTTCGGCCCTGGTTTAAAAGACATGCCATTGGCTGATCGTGCAACGATTTCTAATATGGCTCCAGAATATGGTGCGACATGTGGTTTCTTCCCAGTAGATGAAGAAGCATTAAATTACTTGCGTCTGACTGGAAGAGATGAAGATCACATTGCCTTAGTTGAGAAATATTGTAAAGAAAATAATTTGTGGTATTCATCAGAACAAGCTGATCCTGACTATACAGATGTTGTAGAGATTAATCTTTCTGAATTAGAACCAAACTTGTCTGGTCCTAAGCGTCCGCAAGATTTAATTCCTCTATCTCAGATGAAAAAATCTTTTGAAAATGCAGTAACAGCACCAGCAGGGAACCAAGGCTTTGGTTTGGATAAATCGGAATTCGATAAAAAAGTTGATATTGAACTTGCTAATGGTGAAAAAGCTACAATGCAAACTGGGTCTCTTGCTATTGCGGCAATTACATCCTGTACGAATACATCCAATCCTTATGTTATGCTAGGTGCAGGTCTACTTGCTAAAAAAGCCGTAGAAAAAGGCTTAACAGTTCCTGCATATGTAAAGACTTCACTCGCTCCAGGCTCTAAAGTAGTAACACGCTATTTAGAGGATGCTGGACTTATGCCATATTTAGACAAGCTAGGATTTAATCTTGTTGGTTATGGTTGTACAACATGTATTGGTAATTCTGGTCCATTATTACCGGAAATCGAACAAGCGATTGCAGATAATGATTTAACTGTATCCTCTGTACTTTCTGGGAACCGAAATTTTGAAGGACGAATTCACCCACTTGTTAAAGCAAATTACTTAGCATCACCACCATTAGTAGTAGCTTATGCTTTAGCAGGAACCGTTGACATTGATATTAAGGATGAACCTTTAGGGCAAGACTCAAACGGACAACCGGTATATTTTAATGATTTATGGCCTTCTATTGATGAAATTCGGTCAGAAGTAGAAAAAGTTGTAACACCAGAAATCTTTAAGAAAGAATACGAAAATGTCTTTAATGCCAATGAAAAGTGGAATGCAATTGAAACAACAGATGAGCCATTATATGCATGGAATGATCAATCAACATATATTCAAAATCCGCCATTTTTCGAAGGGTTGTCTAAAGACCCAAGTAAAGTGAAGGATTTAACTAATTTACGTGCAATTGGTTTATTTGGAGATTCAGTTACTACAGATCATATTTCACCAGCGGGTGCGATTGCAAAAGATATGCCAGCAGGACAATATTTACAAGAAAAAGGCGTTACACCACGCCACTTTAACTCTTATGGTTCTCGTCGTGGAAATCATGAAGTGATGATGAGAGGTACTTTTGGAAATATTCGTATTAAAAACAAATTAGCTCCAGGAACAGAAGGCGGTTATACAACTTACTGGCCTACAGATGAAGTGATGCCTATTTATGATGCAGCAATGAAATATCAACAAGATAATACAGGATTAGTTGTCATTGCAGGTAATGATTATGGTATGGGAAGCTCACGTGACTGGGCTGCCAAAGGTACAAGTCTGCTTGGAATACAAACAGTCATTGCAGCAAGCTATGAGCGAATCCACCGAAGCAACCTTGTAATGATGGGTGTATTACCATTACAATTTAAAGATAGTGAATCTGCTGAAACACTAGGCTTAACAGGAACTGAAACATTTGATGTTGCTATAGATGAATCCATTCAACCGAATCAAACAGTTAAAGTTACTGCAACAAAGCAGAACGGAGAGAAATTAACATTTGATGCAATTGCTCGCTTCGATAGTGAAGTGGAGATTGATTATTATCGACATGGTGGTATACTTCAAATGGTTTTAAGAAATAAACTAGAAGCATAACTAACATAGAGCCAATTAGTGTTCATTCCTAATTGGCTCTATTTTTTATTTTTGATCAATGTATAATGTAGCATGCATTTTTGCATCTATTCGCTCTTCTATTTCATTTAGTTTTTTTAGATCATTCAAAATCTCCTTTCGATTTAAATCCACTAATGATTCAAAGTCTACGTTTGTTCGTCTTCTTAGCATATATAACCCTCCAATATATAGTAAATAACATTACTATCTTTTCCATTTTTCTGATAATTATAATTACTTTTTGATGAATAAAAATGAAAGCAAGAATCACACTATAATGGAGAAGGAGGGAATTCAGTTGAGTAATCCAAAGAAAAATAGTGAACAATTTAGACCTGATGTGTTAGGAACACAGCCGAGGAAAGCAAAGGCGAATAAAGCTAAACAGATGGGATTAAAGGAAGAACATGCACCTGATTTAGTTGATCAAAAAGGAAAGTAAGGAGAGATGTAAATGACCGAACATAAACCAAATCCAGATAATCGTGAAGATAATGTTGAAAAGCTACAGGAAATGGTGCAAAATACGATTTCTAATATAGAAGCTTCTCATGAGACAATGCAATTTGCTAATGAGAAAGAAAAGCAGTTAATCAAAGATAAAAATAAACGCAGGGAAGCATCAATTGAAAGTATGCGTGCTGAAATAAAAGATGAATATAAAAATAACCCGCATTAAAGAAGCTAGGACAAAACTTAAAAATGATTCTAAAAATACGAATCTTGATTCTACAAAAAGAATCAAGATTCGTATTTTTATTTGAAGTAACCATTTAGCTGTGGAAATCCACGACACTCCTCGAAAATAAAAAGCAATTTTCTTCGTGCGATGCATCGCTTACGAAGCGTTCCTTGTCCAGCAGGAACAGCACGAGGTGAAGATCCACTCCGTAAAGCGGTTTTTGCTTTACGGAGTTAGCTGAAGCCGTGCCTGCGGAAAGGGAGTGTATTTCCATAGCCATTTTTTCTAATTTTACAGTAACACGATATTAAAATTAGAAAGCATCTTAATCAACGAATAGATAAAGATATGATAGAATGGACAAAGTGAAGGGAGCGGTTCCTATGACTAACCTATTAGAAAAACATAATGTAAATGAAACGTTAATTAATGATTGGAATACAATTGGAAAAAGACCTCCATTAAGCGAAATTGATATTCTAAGAATTTTAAATGAAGTGAATACACAAGATATACCGCTGCAGAACAATACACTTGCTACGCTATATACTATGTTGGCCTTCCATCGTCTTAAACGTCATACAGAAGAAGATGAATTGATTGACTTTATTTTAGATAAAGCGCGTATGCATGATTCCACCATTGAGGTGTATCAATCTATTAAGGAATTAAAGTCCTATTTTCAATTTTACTTACAATTAAAACAGTTAAATTTAGATACATGGTCACTTAGAGAAACCGATTTTGATCCAGCCAAGCTGAAAAAAATGCAGGAATGGCATGATTGGTTAGATGATCTACAAATGGATATGGTAGATCTGTCTATACAAAATAAAGAGCTAAACAATATGTATGAAGAGATTCAACAAAAAATTATCGATTTCAAAACAGAGATAGAAAGCTCAATAGATATGCTACAAAACAAGCGTAATGGTATTCCTGTCTCACGCTTAAATCAATATGCTAAAGATTTACTTCATTTGCAGAATGAATTGTATCAATCGATCCCTTCTATTTTGCAATCAAACGAACACAAAACAGCTTTAGATAAATTAAATGAAATGATTGGTTTAGATGAAGTGAAAGGTTATATCGAAAAATATTATCACTATCTTAAATACCAAAAGGATAGAAAAAAATTAGGCTTTCATATGGTTGATGAGCAAGGATTACATATGGTTATTACAGGTAATCCTGGTACTGGTAAAACATCAATTGCAAGGCTGTTAGCAGAGTTATATTATGAGTTAGGGCTATTAGAATCAAAAGAAGTTACTGAAGTGAATCGTTCTCACCTTGTTGGTTCTTACGTTGGCCAAAGTGAAGAAAACACAATTAACTATATCAAAAAATCGTTAGGTGGCATTCTTTTTATTGATGAAGCTTATAGTCTTAAGAGACAAGACCAGCAAGGCAGTGATTATGGTCAGGCAGTAATTGATACACTAGTTTCTGCTATGACGAGTAAAGAATATGGTGACAGATTTGTTGTTATATTAGCTGGTTATCCAGAAGAAATGCGTCAATTTTTATGGTCGAATCCAGGCTTAAGAAGTAGGTTCCCAGATCAGAATTTTATTACGCTTCCTGATTTTGAAATGGAAGAATTAAAACACATTGCTGAGAATACTGCATTAAGCAATGACTATTTTTTTACGGAAGAGGCATTGAAACGTTTAGAAACATTAATTGATCAAGCAAAAGTTGATGATACGTTTGGAAACGCTAGGACGGTCCGTGATATTGTTTTAAAAGCAATATTTAATAAAGGTGCCGCAGAAACTGTCGGTGATAATAATAATTGGCTAGATCATATGCGAATCGATCAACAAGATTTAGATCTAATCAGCAATAAGCAAGACTCAACAGACCCAATGCAATCACTTGATAATTTAATTGGCTTAGCTAATATTAAAGAAGAAGTGAAGAAGCTTTCATCTTTTGTAAGAATACAACAAAAACGCAAGCAGCTCGGTTATCCGTCCGTCCCTATTCAGTTACACGCTGTATTTTCTGGTAATCCTGGTACTGGTAAAACAACAGTAGCAAAAATTTATTCCAATTTACTAAAGGAATGTGGCTTATTAAAGCGCGGGCACTTCGTTATCGCGTCAAGAAGTGATCTAGTTGCTGGTTATGTGGGTCAAACAGCGATCAAAACAAAACAGAAGATACGTGAAGCTCTGGGCGGTGTATTATTTATTGATGAAGCATACTCTCTATTTAGAGGAAAAAATGATTTCGGCAAAGAGGCGATTGATACATTAGTTGACGAAATGACAAAGCATAATGAGAATTTAGTTGTCATCTTAGCTGGTTATCAAAGGGAAATGGAGCAATTTATAGATAGTAATCCAGGTCTAGCTTCTCGTTTTAAAAAGTATTTTCATTTTCAGGATTATAACGTAGATGAATTAATCGAAATTGTACATTACCATGTCAATAGATATCAATACGAATTAGCTAGCGGCGCAGAGGGTTTTTTACAAGAGCAATTTAGAAACAATCAAATAAACGGAAATGCGCGGTTTATCGTTAATTTAATTGATGAAGCAATTCAGTTTCAATCCTTACGAATGGACCTGGAACGTGATGATGAGGAGTCATTTGTTTTATTAACAAAAGCTGACGTAGAAAAAGCTTGGGATACAGTGAAAGGAAGAGACTAATTATGAAAGTAACAACTCCAATACAAGTGCGTTATCAAGAGACAGATCAGATGGGTGTTGTCTATCACGCTAACTATCTAGTCTGGTTTGAGATAGGTAGAACAGCATTTGTTGAAGCACTTGGTTTTGAATATGCAGTGATGGAGGAGCAAGGGGTTGTTTCTCCAGTCATTGATGCGCATGTATATTTTAATCAGCCAATTCGTTATGGTCAAAAAGCATATGTTCATACATTTCTAGATTCATATGATGGTATTCGCACAACATATCGATATGAAGTGACTGACGAAGATGGGAATATTGCTGTTTCTGGTACAACAAAGCACGTTATTGTGAAAAAAGAGAATTTTAAACCAACATCATTGAGAAGAAAATTCCCAGAATGGCATCAAGCATACTTACAAGCGTTGGAGGGAAAGTAAATGGCGTTCGGTTTGAAAAGAGCTGAATTAATTGAATGGAAAAGAAATGTGGAGAATGGCAGAATAGCCTTTTTAACGCATTACTGGTTGGATGAGCGCTTTCCTGGTTGTAATACGGTCACAAAAGTAGGGTGTAATAATTTAAACACACTGATTAAGTGGGGAGAGAAGCATCAACTATCACCAAACTGGATACATCAAGATGAAAAGTATCCGCATTTTGATTTATTTGGATCAAAACAAAAAGAAATTCTTGTGAAAGAAGGACAACAGCAGCAATTAGATCGGTTTGGATTGTAGAAAGGTGTTTGTTACTTCACAAGAAATCATTCGTTTTTTATATAACAAAAAAGGTACAGTCGATGACGCTGTACCTTTTATTGTATAAACTTTATTTTTTCTTCTCTGGAACAGGGTCATAGCCACCGGGATGAAATGGTTGACACTTGGCTATGCGTTTAACCATTAAGTATCCACCTTTAAATGCGCCGAATCGCTTTACTGCATCTAGACTATATTGCGAACATGTTGGATAAAACCTACATGTGGGCGGCTTAATCGGACTAATAACTTTTTGATAAAAACGGATAATTCCAATAAAAATATGTTTCACAGGATCACTTCATTTCAATTCATTTCGTTTGTTTTATCATAAGTAATAGATGCAACTGCATCATGTAAATGAATGGATTCTTCATTGCGACAACTAACATGAAATGCACGTATGAATGCTTGTTCGTACAAATCAGCTGCAACTAATCGTACCATATCCTCAACAAAGCGTGGATTTTCATAGGCTTCTTCCGTTACCCTTTTTTCATCAGGTCGCTTAAGCACTGGATAAATACGAGCACTCGCATTACTTTCCGCCGCTTCTAACAAAACTGTTTTCCAATCTGTCGATGTTTCATCAAAGCTTTCGTCTAACTCGATTTCCATCGTTACATTTCCTCTTTGGTTATGTGCGCTATATTCACTAATTTCTTTTGAGCAAGGGCAAAGCGTTGTAATTGTTCCGGTTAATCCTGTAGTAATATCATAACCAAACTCCTTGCTGTATTGAATACGGATGAAAGCATCTGCATGATTAAATCCACTATACATAACAGATGGACTCTTTCTTTCAAAGAACCATGCAAAAGACACTTCCAAAAAAGCATCATTTTGTTTTAAGCGTACTGCGAGTTCTTTTGTGAATTGCTTTAAATTCTCAAGACTAATATCAATAGAACCGTCAATAAGATAAGCGTGTAATTGTTCTGTAAAGCGGCTCATGTTTGTCCCTTTACTATTTTTAGAAACTGATGAAGAAAATGAAAATTCACCAATTGATGTTTGATTGACAGGGTCTATGTCACTTTTTATAAAAACAGGATATTTAACATTGGCAATCCCAACTGCATCAAGATCAAATAAAAAATCATTTTGTTTATTTTGTAAATCGGCCATACCTTCCTTTTCAGTAGGTTTTGTTTTTGGGCCAGGTTCTACTGATCCGAATAACTTGTGTCTCTCATATTTATTTGGTAGTGCTCTTTTATTATTTGTATTTAACTGCACAATAAAACCCCCTCTCATTTACTGCTTTTTAAAAGTATAATTTAAATACGAATGGTATTCAATTTTTATGCATTAATAAAGCAATTACAAATGTATAGTAAAAGAGATTTGCTCATCCATTCCTTTTGAGCAAATCTCTTTTAATACTCATTTTACATCCACTTAATCTTGGGTTCGGTTTTGTTAATAATACGTTTAATATTAGCTGTATGCCTATAAAAGACAAATGTCGCAAGTATTATTGTTACAATTAACAACCCGGTTTCCTGTAAGAAAATTGTTGTAATAATTGCAATTACACTAGTAACCATGGAAGCTAATGAAACATATTTACTAAGGAATAAAACAATGAAAAACGTAATAAACATCATACCGAACAGAAGCGGACTTGCACCCAATAGCATCCCGGCAGAGGTTGCCACTGCTTTTCCGCCTTTAAATTTTGCGAAAATAGGATAAATATGACCGATAACAGCAAAAACACCAATAACCAATGGACTAACTTCTGTACTAACACCTATTAATACAGGTAATAACGTTGCTAATGTTCCTTTTAGAATATCAGCAAGTGTAACAATAAGGCCTGCTTTTTTACCAAGTACTCTAAAGGTGTTTGTTCCACCTAGATTACCACTTCCGTGTTCTCTAATATCGATATTATATCCGATTTTTCCAACGATTAAGCCAAATGGAATGGAACCTAATAAATAAGCTATAATTGATAAAAAAACATATGTCATCATACTTACCCCTTTAACTAAAATACAGTAACGTTATTTTAACACGAAATGAGAGGATAATGTATAGTTAATTCATATATTACCTAGAATCTAAAGTTTATTAGGACTGATAAAGGGAATAATTTGTAAAGAAGATAAGTAAATAATCTGATTGTTAAAAGATATAAACAGGAGGAATGTTAGAATGAATTATAAACATCCTAGTAAGGAAGAAATTAGTAACATCTTGCATAATGCAAAAACTATTGCAGTGGTAGGGTTATCAGATAAGCCGGAAAAGACATCCTATAAAGTGGCAAGCGTAATGCAAGAGAACGGGTATCGTATTATTCCAGTAAATCCTACAATCGACGAGGCATTAGGAGAAAAAGCATACGACTCTCTAAGTGATGTACCAGATCAGATCGATATTATAAATGTCTTTAGAAGATCTATATTTCTTAAAGATGTGGCTAAAGATGCAGTAACAACAGATGCAAAAGTTTTTTGGGCACAGCAAGGAATTTTTGATCAAGATGTATATGAATGGTTGAAAAAACAAGACTTTACGGTTATTATGGATTATTGTATTAAGGTTGCACATGCAACAACCCAATAAAAGATTAAAAATCTCTGTTCATTCAGAGATTTTTTTATTCGCAACATTTAAATTTAATTAATAATTCATCAAACATTTGTTCTAAAATATAGATATTTCACGATTTTATGGTAACATAGTCATTGTTACTAGTGTTTGGAGAAAGGGGCACTTACGTTGATTAAACAAACAAGCGCTTATTCTGATGATTCTATCCAGGTCTTAGAAGGACTGGAAGCAGTACGAAAAAGACCGGGTATGTATATTGGAAGTACAGACGCAAGAGGATTACACCATCTTGTGTTTGAAATAGTAGATAATGCAGTTGACGAAGCTCTTGCTGGCTTTGGAACTAAAATTATTGTGAAAGTACATAAAGATAATAGTATTTCTGTAACGGACCATGGGAGAGGGATGCCAACTGGTATGCACCGTACTGGTAGACCCACACCTGAAGTAATTTTGACAATCCTTCATGCAGGAGGTAAGTTTGGACAAGGTGGCTATAAGACATCTGGTGGGTTACACGGTGTTGGTGCATCGGTTGTTAACGCATTATCAGAATGGTTAACTGTGACGATCCATCGAGACGGTAGCATCTATCAGCAATCTTTTCATCATGGAGGTTTGCCTGAAACAGGTTTAGACGTCATTGGTAAAACGAGAAAAACAGGAACAATGATTCATTTTAAGCCGGATACTTCTATTTTTTCTACAACAACTTTTCAATACGAAATATTAGCTGAGCGTTTACGCGAAGCGGCATTTCTTTTAAAAGGCATGGAAATTGTATTAGAAGATGAACGCAATGATGAAACAGAATCATTTTGCTATCCAGAAGGTTTGAAATCATTTGTTGCTTATTTAAATGAAGAAAAAGATACCCTACATCCAGTCGTGTCCTTTGAAGGAGAACAACAAAATTTAGAAATTGATTTCGCATTTCAATTCAATGATGGCTATGCAGAAAGTATGCTCTCTTTTGTAAATAATGTACGGACAAAAGATGGCGGGACACATGAATCAGGTGCTCGCTCAGCAATTACAAGAGTATTTAATGAGTATGCTAGAAAGACTAATTTACTTAAAGAAAAAGATAAGAATTTAGAAGGAAACGATGTAAGAGAAGGATTTACTGCCATCGTCTCTGTTCGAATTCCAGAGGCACAATTACAGTTTGAAGGGCAAACGAAAGGAAAGTTAGGTACTTCTGAAGCGCGTTCTGCAGTGGATGCTGTAGTATCAGAAAACCTGGCATATTTCTTAGAGGAAAACCCAGAAATAGCTACTTTGTTATTGAAAAAAGCGGTACGTGCGAAAGAAGCGCGAGAAGCGGCAAGAAAAGCACGTGAAGAGTCACGAAATGGAAAGAAGAAAAAGCGTAAAGATGCATTATTAAGTGGGAAGCTTACCCCAGCACAATCACGAAATGCTGATAAAAATGAACTTTATCTTGTGGAGGGTGATTCGGCAGGAGGATCAGCGAAACAAGGTAGAGATCGTAAATTTCAAGCCGTTCTGCCGTTGCGTGGAAAGGTAATAAATACAGAGAAAGCTAAATTAGCAGATGTGTTTAAAAATGAAGAGATTGCAACCATCATTCATACGATTGGTGCTGGTGTAGGTGGAGACTTTAATTTAGAAGACGTACAATATAATAAAATTGTCATTATGACAGATGCAGATACGGATGGTGCACATATTCAAGTTCTATTACTTACTTTTTTCTATCGATACATGAGAGAGCTGATAGAAGCAGGGAAAGTGTATATTGCATTGCCACCACTTTATAAAGTTTCGAAAGGGAAAGGGAAGAAAGAGGTCATTCACTACGCTTGGAATGAAGAAGAAATGAAAAAGATTATAGCGGAAATGAAAAACGGCTATATTTTGCAACGATATAAAGGACTTGGAGAAATGAATGCCGAGCAACTTTGGGAAACAACGATGAATCCAGAAACAAGAACATTGATTCGTGTAACTATTGATGATCTTGCCCGTGCAGAAAGACGTGTAACGACATTAATGGGAGACAAAGTTGCACCGCGAAGAAAATGGATAGAAACACATGTAGAATTTGGTTTACAAGATGATGCAAACATTATGGATAATGAGAATATTCATACGTAAGAGGAGGAAACATAGTTGGCTTCAACAGAAAAGTTTCTCGATTTACCTTTAGAAGAAGTAATTGGAGATCGATTTGGTCGATACAGTAAATATATTATACAAGATCGTGCATTACCTGATGCTAGAGATGGTCTAAAGCCAGTACAGCGAAGGATTTTATTTGCGATGCATGAAGAAAGAAACACCTTTGACAAACCATTTAGAAAATCAGCTAAAACTGTCGGTACAGTAATCGGTAACTACCATCCGCATGGTGATAGTTCTGTTTATGAGGCGATGGTTCGTTTAAGTCAAACATGGAAAGTTCGGAACGTGCTTGTAGAAATGCATGGAAACAATGGTAGTGTTGATGGTGATCCACCTGCTGCTATGCGTTATACAGAGGCGCGTTTGTCTAGTATATCAGGCGAATTGTTAAGAGATATTGATAAAGAAACTGTAGATTACATTCCTAATTTTGATGATTCTATCGATGAACCTGTTGTATTACCTGCTCGATTCCCTAATCTCCTTGTTAACGGTTCTACAGGAATATCTGCTGGTTATGCAACAGACATACCACCACATAATTTAGGCGAAGTAATTGACGCTACGATAAAGAAGATAGATAATCCTGATATTACAGTTCAAGAGTTGATGAAAGTAATCAAGGGGCCAGATTTTCCTACTGGAGGAATTATTCAAGGTGTAGAAGGTTTACAACAAGCCTATGAGACTGGAAAAGGAAAAGTGGTTGTTCGTGGTAGAGCAGAAATTCAGGCCTTACGTGGAAATAGAGAACAAATTGTTATTGATGAAATTCCTTATGAAGTCAATAAAGCCGTTTTAGTAAAGCGAATGGATGAGTTACGTATTGATAAGAAGGTAGAAGGTATTGCAGAGGTAAGAGATGAAACCGATCGTACAGGGTTACGAATTGTTATCGAATTAAAGAAAGATGCAGAAAGCGAAGGAATTCTGCATTACCTATATAAAAATACTGACCTGCAAGTGACATACCATTTTAATATGGTTGCCATTAAAGATAAAACCCCGAAGTTATTAGGATTAAATGAATTACTTAGTGCGTACATTTCACATCAGAAAGAAGTAGTAACGAGACAAGCTACATATGATTTGAAGAAAGCAAAAGATCGTGCACATATTGTTGAAGGCTTAATTAAGGCTATATCTATTTTAGATGAATTAATTGCAACCATTCGCGCATCAAAAGATAAACAAGATGCCAAGAAAAGAATTAAAGATGCGTATCATTTTTCAGAAGCTCAGGCCGAAGCAATTGTTAATTTGCAATTATACCGTTTAACTAATACAGACATTACTTCTTTACAGCAAGAAGCGGAAGAATTGCGTACAAAGATTGAAGAATTAGAAGCAATTCTCGCAGATGAAAAGAAATTATTTTCTGTTATTAAATCAGATTTAAAACAAATTAAGAAAAAATATCAAACACCACGATTAACAAAAATCGAAAGCAAGATTGAAGAATTAAAAATTAATTTGGAAGTAATGGTAGCAAGTGAAGATATCTTACTTTCCGTAACTAGAGATGGCTATATTAAACGAACTAGTTTACGTTCCTATGCCGCTTCTAATGGCGATGATTTGGCGATTAAAGATGATGACCACCTTGTAGCTTTATTGGAAATGAATACAACAGACACCATTCTCTTGTTTACCAATAAAGGAAAATATATCTTTGCCCCAGTGCATACGTTACCAGATATTCGTTGGAAAGACTTAGGCCAGCATATATCAAATATTGTGGCAATCGATAAAGGGGAACACATTATTAAAGCAATTCCGGTTCGTAATTTCAAGGAAGACAGCTATTTAGTGTTTATTACGAAAAATGGACTAATAAAACGAAGTAAATTAGATCTATATGAAGCGCAACGTTATTCCAAGGCGTTAGTTGCTATTAATTTAAAAGATGAAGATGAACTACTAAATGTAGAACGAACAAACGGAAATGCCGATATTTTTATCGCTTCAAATCGTGGCTATGGATTATGGTATAAAGAATCAGAACTTACACCTATCGGACAGCGAGCAGCTGGGGTAAAAGCGATCCAGTTAAAGGATAAGGAAAACGTAATAAATGGTGTCGTTTGGGAGACAACAAATCAAGCCGTTCATTTAGTCGCTATCACGCAAAGAGGTGCAGCGAAACGCATGACATTGAATGATTTTGAGCAATTAAGTCGTGCGAAACGCGGTCAAGCCATGTTACGAGAATTAAAACAAAAACCTCATCGATTAGTTAGTTTATTATTAGTTGATCATCAAGATATTGTTCATCTAGTTACTGAAAATGGACACAAACAAACGTTATATCCAATGGAATTAGGTGTAAGTGACCGATATAGTAACGGATCATTTATACTAGACACGGACGAAACAGGTGCTGTCATCGATAGTTGGAAGCAAGCGAATTACACAAAAGCATTTGAAGAAGATAAAACAGATTAATTCAAAAAAAGCGATTATTTGTCTTATAATAGATAAATGATCGTTTTTTATTGCAATAGTTGCAAATATTAATACTGAAGATCATTTTGAAGTAAACAATTAATATTTTTTAAAAAAGGACTAGAGAAATGAAAACTTATTACTCAGATGTTATTCAATTTAGAGGTGATCACGGTGCATTTGGTTTTAACCAAGGCAAGTGGTTGCGAAATTCTCCATTGTACGCTATATATACGAAGCAAGCATCTACATTGAAAAGTAAATTTGCAGTAGATCAGCAAAAAGCGATGGACTGGTTAACGCACATATCCCCTAATTTTTTAGAAGAATTGAAAGGTCTCGCCGAAGGGTTGAAACTATCATTAGACCAAACCATTGTCCATTTCAGCGGATTTCAGCAGGAGTGGCAAAATTCCGGTTGTTCGATACTGACAGGTGATCACTTTTTCGTACGCAACTATGATTATCATCCTAAAACCTATGAGGGTAGATTTGTTTTGTATCAGCCTAATCAAGGTTACGCAACGATTGGTCCTTCTCAGCGCATCGTAGGAAGAACGGACGGAATGAATGAGAAAGGGCTTGTCGCCGGATATAATTTTGTGAATCGAAGGCATACAGGAGATGGCTTTATCCCAACCATTATTACTCGTCTAATATTGGAGCAGTGCAAGTCTAATGAAGAAGCTTTAGCATTAATAAGAGAAATACCACATCGCTATGCTTTTAATTATGTACTAGCAGATAAATATGGTGCACGTCATGTAGTTGAAGCAACAGCTCAAGCAATTCGTATAAAAGAACAGCGATTTAGCACCAATCATTTTGATATACTGACTGATTCCAATCGTTATCATTTAGCTGATTCCAAAAGGCGAATAGCTATTTTAGAAGAGCAACCTACTGATCTATCCGTGGAAAAGGCGTATCAATTATTTAATCATATTGAGCATGAGATATTTTCCACTGATTATAAGCAATCAGCAGGAACGTTGCATACTGCATTGTATGACATAGATACTGCTATGGTAGGTATCGCGTTAGGTTCGAATCGAAGGCCAATGATGATTGTTTTTGATGAATGGTTAAATGGAAAAAATGTATGGATGACAAAAATGTTAGGAAAGATCGATACAACGGAGCATATGCCTTATATGAAAAAAGTGTAGTACACGCATAATTACAAGCGATTCACCCAATAATAAATGTAAGATTGGGGTGAATAGAGGCTATGAGTCAAAAACAAAATAAACCATTTAAAAATGCTCAAGAAAATGAGCAGATAAAGCAACAGTCAGAAGAAGAAAAAGAAGGTTTAGAAATTACCAGGCAGCAGATTCAAAATAATTATATGGATGGTACCATTGATCAGTTGAAGGGTTAACACAAAAGCGAATGTCTATTTCGACATTCGCTTTTGTGTTACATTCTCCGGAGTGGAGAGTGAAATGGAGGAAGGATACTTATCAAATGCTCTAGTAAGTGTGCCTGCAGTGTGACTATCTGAGCCAGGTATTAAGGCAATCCCCAATTCATGTGCTACTTCCATAATTTTTGGGGAAGGATACATCTGCTGACAAAATGGTTTGAACAACCCCGCTGTATTTGCATCTAACGAATAGTTTTTTTGTTTAATTAAATGTAGTAAGTCAATCAATTCATCTTCGTGCTTATGAGTGGCTGGAAACTGCAATGAAAATTTTTCAACTAAGTTAATATGGCCAATTCTAGTAGGTTTATATGGCCCAAGGTCAGAAAGAATACTAGACTTCATGGTTTGATAATATGCGTTGTATACATCATTAACAGATCCAAATAATGTGATGATATCTGAAAATGCTTCTACACTATAATCAAGACACACAAACTGATCATTTGGCGCACGAAGCATATGAACAGACAATATAGCATCATCGATTTGCTCTCCATACTGATTAAGAAATTGTTTTGTCTCAGTTTCATAATCCTTAATATAATCAACCTCAAAACCAATATTAATTTTTATTTTATCTTTATAGGCTTTCTTTAGCTTATTTCCTTCTAATAGATAGCTATCAACGTCATTCATTTTCATAGCACTATCTTGTTTAGGAGCTGGATCAGTGAATGATGGTGGTAATGGAGCATGCTCCGTAAATGATATGGCATCAAGTCCTTTTTCTATTGCATTATGCACATATAACTCCATTTCATCCGCTGAGCCGTGTGGGCAATAATTAGTATGTATATGAAAATCCCCATTAAATTTCATGTTATTCACTCCTCTTTTTTACATTGTAACATCTTTTTTCAAGAGATTAATCAAAGAAATAGAATAAGATTTCTAACAATGTCACAGCAAATTCCATTTTTCTAGTATAATGAATGAAACCAATTATATATTTTTTGCAAAAAACATTGACATTTTTTATTGACGGCAGCGTTTAGATCATGCTATTGTATGTAAAACAAACACTTTATTAAAGTAAAGTGGTAACGTGGTAAAGTGACGAGGGAGGTTATTATTTGTTTTTACCAGATGGAAGCCAAGACGAAATCGGATTACCATTAAATAATAAGGCAAAAGCAACTGAATTATTTAGAAAAGTAGCAACAGAGCGTGGATTTAAAGCTATATCTACTCCTGTCGTTGAATATGCAAAAACATTTACTAACACGCACGTTGGGATGAAGTTACACAGCTTATTGAAGTGGTTTAATAAAGAAGGAGAAATTGAGGTCTTACGAGCAGACTGGACGACAGCTGTTGCTAGAGCAATAAGTAATCAAAAGTCAAAGCAGACAAAGTGGTTTTACGAAGGATCGGTCTTTCGAAATGACAGGGAAGGAATAGAATCGAAACAGGCAGGAATAGAAATAATTAGAACAGAACCATTTTTAGGAGAAGCAGAAAGTGTCTTGACCGCCGTTGCTTATTTAAAAGAACTCGAGATTTCTAATTATCTTATTGAGCTTGGGCATACAGGGATTTTCGAAGAGTTGACCAATTCACTAAAGCTAGATTCAGAAACAGAAGAGCGACTATTGGATGCAATGCACGATAAGCGTAGAGATATTGTTTATGAGATTGCTATAGATTATGGCTCCATACAACAGGCTGAACAGTTAACAGAGTTAATTGATGCATATGGATCGGTTGATCAACTAAAGAAATATCGATCAATTTGGAAAGACAACAAACGATTAACGCGTATTTTGAATCACTTAATAGAATTAGCGAATGTTATTGAATCTAATGGTGGTGAAGTACTGCTTGATTTAGGTAGGGTGAAGAATCTGCCATATTATTGTGGTGTTATGTTTAAAGGTTATTTAAAAGAAAATGGAGAGAGCTGTTTCTCTGGTGGACGATACGATAAACTGTATGAGCAATTTGATGAGAAGGTTTCTGCTGTAGGATTAGCATTCGATATCGATGTGTTAGCTACACATATCAATAACAACGAACGGAAAGAAAGTATTTGTATTGTTGCATCAAAAGCTACCCATATTCAAGCAGAACAGCTACGAAGTAATTATCCAAATGCAAATGTAGATATTCAATATGAAATCAAAGATAGTGATGCTTATGATACGATTATTCATGTAAATGAAAATACAAATTAAAACGATTAGGTGGTAAAGAATGAAACCAATCATTGCATTAACAAAGGGACGGTTAGAGAAACAATTTATTAAATTTTTGCAATCTTTGAACTATGAAGTAGAACCTATAATAAATAAAGGTAGAAAACTAAGAGTGGAGACCGATACTTTCCAATTTATTTTTGCGAAGGGACCGGATGTAACAACATATGTCGAACATGGTATTGCAGATTTAGGCATTGTTGGTGGAGATATAATAGCAGAATTTCAACCAGATGTATTTAATCTATTTCCATTACCTTTTGGACATTGTCGAATGGCGGTTGCAACTGAGGATGGTAAGGTTTGGCCTAATCAAAAGAAAAAGATTGCTAGTAAATATACAGGTATAACAAAAGAATACTTTAGAAATAAAGGTGAATCGGTTGATATTATTAAGTTGGAAGGATCTGTAGAATTAGCACCTATATTAGGTTTAGCTGATGGTATTGTCGATATTGTTGAAACAGGTACAACGTTAAAAGAAAATGGTTTAGTCGTGCAAGAAGAATTTTTTTCTTTTAGTGCTAGATGTATTGCTAATCGATCTTCATTGAAAATAAAACGTGACGTGCTTACACCAATTATTGAATCTTTCCAAAAACAGGAGGAATATGTATGATACCGACATATAAACCGGCTGATTTTCAGAAAAAATTTATTGAAAATGTTAAAGGGAATCAAACAGAAGATCAGTATTACGAAGTCGCAAAAGAAGTCATTCAAGCTATTCGTCAAGAAGGAGACCAAGCATTAAAAAGATACGTTGAAAAATTTGATCAGTTTGTACCTGAAAATTGGGCAGTTTCTGAAGAGGAAAAGAAACAGGCTTGGGAAAAAGTAGATCAAAAAACAATTGATGCACTTCAACGAGCAGCTAAGAACATTCGATCTTTTCATGAGAAACAACTACAAAGCTCTCGTATGATGCAAAGTGATGACAACATTATTTCTGGACAATTATATCGACCAATTGAACGGGTAGGAATTTATGTTCCAGGTGGCACCGCATGCTATCCTTCCTCTGTATTAATGAATGCCATCCCGGCGGTACTAGCAGGTGTAGAGGAAATTATTATGGTAACACCAGCTAGAAACGGAGAAATGATAGCACCTATTTTATCTGTAGCAGCAGACATTGCAGGGGTTAGTAAGGTATATAAAATTGGTGGTATCCAAGCTGTTGCTGCTTTAGCTTATGGAACAGAATCAATTCCTAGTGTAGATAAAATTGTTGGACCTGGTAATGCGTATGTCGCTGCTGCAAAAGCACTTGTTTATGGCGATGTTGGTATTGATATGATTGCAGGTCCATCTGAAGTAGCAATTATAGCGGATGATTCGGCTGATCCTAGTTTTGTTGCAGCAGACCTGATTGCACAAGCAGAGCATGACACTGTAGCTAGAGCTTGTTTGTTTACTACCTCTGAGCAATTAATTGAAGCTACTGCATTAGAAGTGAAGCAGCAATGTGATATATTGCCAAGGAAGGAGATTGCTGAAGCAGCCTTAACCAACCAAGGTGCACTTGTTCTTTGTGAGGATTTAGATGAAGCATTTGAGTTATCTAATCAATTTGCACCTGAGCATTTAGAAATTCATTTAGATGATGCATTATCTTATCTAGGAAAAGTGAAAAACGCAGGTTCTGTCTTTTTAGGACATTTTACACCAGAGCCACTAGGAGATTATTATGCTGGTCCAAATCATGTGTTGCCAACGTCAGGTACAGCTCGATTTTCTTCTGGACTTTCTGTAGATGATTTTATTAAGAAGACGACATTCATTTATTATACAAAAGATGCTTTAAAACAAGCATCAGAGGATATTATTACAATTGCAAATGAAGAAGCATTAATAGGACACGCAAGAGCAGTAGAAAAACGGATCAATAAGTAGAAATGAGGCTAGTAAAATGAGAATAGCAAATAAAGCAAGAAAAACTAATGAAACAGCTATTGAAGTATCAGTTGATTTAGATAATCCTAAACAAGTTTCTATAAAAACAGGAGTCGGTTTTTTTGATCACATGTTAGAGTTATTTGCTAGACATGGGCGGATTGGATTGATCGTAAATGCGGATGGTGATTTACACATAGATAGTCATCATACCGTTGAAGATGTTGCGATTGTCATGGGGCAGGTCATCAGGGAAGCATTAGGTGATAAAAAACAAATTACACGATATGGCACAGCATATGTTCCAATGGATGAATCATTAGGATTTGTCTCCTTGGATATTAGCGGGCGCCCATATCTCGTACTGGATGCAACGTTTGAGAATCAAAGATTAGGTAACTTTGATACAGAGCTTGTTAGAGAATTTTTACAAGCTTTTGCGGTTCAAGCTGGTATAACCTTACATGCCCGAATTCTTTACGGATTAAATACACATCATAAAATTGAAGCGATATTCAAGGCATTAGGACGAGCGTTAGCACAAGCCATTCAAATTGATCCAGCAATTGAAGGTGTTAACTCTACTAAGGGGTTAATTGAATGATTGCGATCGTAGACTATGGGATGGGGAATACAGCAAGTGTACAAACTGCTTTTCATGCCTTAGGATATGAGGTTGTGATTACAGATGATCCAATCCAACTGAAGAAAGCATCACATATTATTTTACCTGGCGTAGGTTCATTCCAAGCAGCAATGGAAGAAATCGATAAACGGAACTTAAGAGATATTTTAATAGAATTAGCGAAAGAGAAAGCATTTTTTGGTATTTGTTTGGGCATGCAATTACTATTTTCAGAAGGCTATGAAGGTACTTATACAAAAGGACTAGATTTAATACCTGGGACTGTTAAAAAAATAGAAACGCCTTATTTGTTGCCTCACATAGGTTGGAATGCGTTAAAAATAGCAATGGACGATGTTGCTTTTTCAACATTTCAAGATCAGCATGTTTATTTTGTGCATTCATTCATGGTTCAGACAAAGGCTGATTATGTCGTTGCAACCGCAGAATATGGACCTGATATTACTGCGATCGTAAAAAAAGATAATATATATGGCATACAATTTCACCCAGAGAAAAGTGGCGAAGTGGGTAAGAGTATTTTACAAGTATTTTTAAAAGAGGTGTCAAAATGAAAATAATACCTGCAATTGATTTAATTGACGGGAAATGTGTTCGTCTTTATCAAGGAGATTTTAATAAAACAGAGCAAGTGGCTAATGACCCAATCGAACAACTGCAAACATTTATAGCAGATGGTGCTGAAATGGTTCATATTGTAGATTTAGATGGCGCGCGCGAAGGAGAACAAAAACGTCAATATAAACTAATTGAGAAGCTTTGTAATATCGCAACCGTTCCTGTACAAGTAGGAGGAGGCATACGATCAGTTGAAACAATCGAAAAGCTAATTGAGGCTGGTGCAGACCGTTTAGTGCTCGGCACAGCTGCGATTGAAAATCCAACTTTTCTAAAAGAAGCCTTAGCAAAATATTCTTCACAGATCGTGATCGGAATTGATGCCAAGGATGGGAAGGTAGCTACCCATGGTTGGGAAACAGTATCAGAAATTGATGCAATACGTTTTGCTAAAGAGATGGAGCAATTGGGTGTACAAACGATTGTTTATACGGATATCTCAAAGGATGGGACAATGTCAGGGCCAAATGTTGAAGGATTGAAAGAAATGCATGAAGCAGTGACATGCACAATTGTAGCATCAGGTGGAATTAAAGATAATAGCGATATTGATACACTAGAAAAAATTGGCATAACCGAAGCGATTGTAGGAAAAGCAATTTATCAAGGAAAAGTTACTTTGAAAGGAGCGAGCCTATGATTGCAAAGCGAATTATTCCTTGTCTAGATGTGAAAGAAGGAAAGGTAGTAAAGGGAACAAATTTTGTTGGGTTAAGAGAATTAGGAGATCCTGTTGTGATGGCAGAAGCGTACTCTAAAGCTGGAGCAGATGAAATTGTTTTCTTAGATATATCTGCAACTAATGAAGGCAGGCAAACCATGATTGATATTGTACGTGAGACAGCAAAAAATGTTTTTGTACCATTTACCGTTGGTGGTGGAGTAAGAACAATTGATGATGTGACAAAATTACTGCAAGCAGGAGCAGATAAAGTTGGGATTAATTCAGCAGCAGTACATAATCCAAAGTTAATCACAACCGCTTCCTCCCGTTTTGGTTCACAATGTATTGTTGTCGCTATCGATGCAAAAAAGTTTGATGATGGTTGGCATGTGATGACACACGGTGGCACGAAGGATAGTTGTTTAGATGCTGTGTTGTGGGCAAAGGAAGTGGAAAAAAGAGGTGCAGGAGAAATCCTTTTAACGAGTGTCGATACCGATGGAGTAAAAAATGGATTTGATCTCGCTTTAACAAAAGCAATAGTAGACGCTGTGAGAATTCCTGTCATCGCTTCAGGTGGGGTTGGACATCCTGACCATTTTTCTGAAGTATTTCAAGAAACAGATGTTTCAGCAGGATTAGCAGCTTCCATTTTTCATGAAAATACGTTTACCATTGCAGAAGTAAAAGAAAGCTGCAAAGAACGAGGAGTGAATATACGTGAAGCCTGATTTTTCAAAAGGATTATTACCCGCAATAATTATCGATGCGTATTCTAAAGACGTGCTGATGCTAGCATATATGAATGAGGAATCATATAACAAAACATTAGAAACTAAACAAACTTGGTTTTATTCACGTTCCAGAGAGGCATTATGGCATAAAGGGGCTACTTCAGGAAATACACAAGATGTAGTATCCATTGCATTGGACTGTGATCAAGATAGTATATTGATTCATGTTGAACCGAATGGTCCTGCTTGTCATACAGGCGAGGAGTCATGTTTTTTCAATCCGATTTTAAATAAACACGATACGGAGTCAACAAGCATTTCGAATGTACTGGAATATGTTATGGATGAGATTGAAGAAAGAAAGAGCAATCCTATCGAAAAATCGTATACCAACTACTTGTTCGATAATGGGATTGATAAAATATCAAAAAAAGTGATTGAAGAAGCTGGAGAAGTAGTTTTAGCAGCTAAAAATCAAAATCCTGAAGAAGTTGTACTTGAAGTAAGTGATTTAATCTATCATACATTTGTCTTAATGAGTGAACAAGGTGTTTCACTAGAACAAGTTAAGAAAGAACTTGCAAAACGTACTTTTAAAAAAGGCAATAGCAAAGGTGACAGACCAGAAATCAAGGAGTGGTAAAGCTTCTTGATTTTTTTATGAGGAATAGGTTTAATTTCATCAAAAATGAGGAACTATTTGCAATATTTTAACGTCCTTATTAAGAAGATGATTTTAAATTATTTTTGAGAGGGTATGGCCGAAGATGAACAAAATAATTGTGTGGTTGAAAAAAAGAAAGGTTCTTGTGATAAGTATTTTGTTGAATATTCTTTTGCTATTTTCTACAGGTTATTATTATGCCCAGAATTACGAGGCAGAATTACTTTTAAAAAGAACTGTCATACCTATGCAAACATATTACTCTCCACAGAAGAATCCTAAAAAAACAGGAGGATATTATTTATTTCCATCAACAAATAATGTGAAGATAATGACTACTGATCACAAAACAATATTAAATGCGCGTTATGAAGTATTAGGAAATGGAGTTTTTAAACTCGAAAATGATTTAGGGTATATCGTTTCTGATGAAAATGAATTAAAAATGAAGTTAAATGATACACATCCGGAGATATTTGACTATTATATTAGTTCTGGTTCTCCAGGTAAAACAAGACGTATTGTAGATTGGGAAATAAAATATTAAGTAGTAAAATAACAAAAAATGAAATCAGTTCCAAAATAACTATAATACACCGTAATAATATTATGTAAACTAAACAAAGCAAAAGTCTAAGTGTGGACTTTTGCTTTGTTTAAATTGATCTATTCCCAATAATCTTTAATAAATTCATCTCTACCTGATTTGGCACGATCCTTTTCATATTCTTCCTCATTTTTCTTATAAAAATTCTGATGGTACTTCTCTGCAGGATAGAAAGTAGAGGCTGGCAATATTTCTGTAACAATTTCCTTTTTGAATTTATTCGAGTTTTGTAATGCTTGTTTTGATGAGATTGCTAACTGTTTTTGTTCCTCATTATGATAAAAAATTGCTGTACGATACTGTTTGCCTCGATCATGAAACTGTCCGTCTGGATCGGTTGGATCGATTTGTGGCCAATACAGATCAAGTATTTGTTGGTAAGTAATTAATTCTGGGTTATATGTTATCTGAACGGCTTCATAATGACCTGATTCACCAGATTTGACTTGTTCATAAGTAGGGTTCTTTATATGTCCCCCTGTATATCCTGAAACTACCTCATATACGCCATCCCATTGATCAAACGGCTTTACCATACACCAAAAACATCCACCAGCAAAAGTTGCTACTGCTTTTGTCATAAACTGACTCCCCCTTTATTTCCGTAATGTTAAATGTAACGAAAAACTAAAAATTTGTCCATTTAAATGAATAGATTTCTTTCTATAAACGAAAAATAATCAAAAAGGTGGTGAATCAGTTGACTAAGCATAAAAATGATCGAAACAATCGCCAGAAGAAGGCCGGAGTTAATCCGCAAGGGCTAACAGAAGAAAAAGCAGATCAACAGCCATTCTCCCAATTAGAAGCAAAAGCAAAAAAAGATAATACTAAAAGATAAAAGTATAGTTTGTTAAAAAGATCGCTAATAAATCTTTAGCGTTCTTTTTAAATTCATAAATTCAGCCACCATTTTTTAAATTATTTGAATTTTTTATTAAAATAGGTTGTGCAATCCTAACCATTAGTAATAGAATAGTAATAATCACTAACTGTTTTGAGAATTAAAAAAGCAAGGGGACTTCTATTATGACAGATCATAACATCGCAATAACCAAAACAACTTCAAAAAAACAAAAACCAAATCCAACTGAGTTAGCCTTTGGAGAGGTATTTACAGACCACATGTTTATCCTAGATTACCATCAAGACAAAGGGTGGTATGATCCGAGAATTATTCCATATCAACCAATAGCTCTGGATCCAGCAGCAATGGTATATCATTATGGCCAAACCGTTTTTGAAGGATTGAAAGCATATTTAACAGATAATGAAACGGTGAATTTATTTAGACCAGAAAAAAATATTAAACGTTTAAACCGCTCTAATGAACGCATGTGTATTCCTACTATAGATGAAGAGCTTGCATTACAAGCCATTAAACAATTAGTTGCTCTAGATGCCAACTGGGTACCGAATGCACCAGGAACATCACTCTACATTAGACCATTTGTTATTGCGACAGAACCTTATCTTGGTGTTGCGCCTTCTAAACAATATAAATTTATTATTATACTTTCTCCTGTTGGTGCTTACTACAAAGAAGGAATTAATCCAGTCAAAATTGCTGTTGAGAATGAATATGTAAGAGCAGTAAAAGGTGGTACTGGTGAAGCAAAAACAGCTGGTAACTATGCATCAAGTCTTAAAGCGCAAGAGATTGTGGAAGCACAAGGGTTTGCCCAAGTTTTGTGGCTAGATGGATTAGAGAAAAAATATATTGAAGAAGTTGGCAGTATGAACGTTTTCTTCAAAATTGATGGAGAAGTGATTACACCAGCCTTAAATGGAAGCATACTTGAAGGTGTCACACGTAACTCAGTTATCCAATTACTCAGACATTGGGGCGTACAAGTAACTGAAAGAACAATATCCATGGAAGAAATTTATCAAGCGCATCAAGCTGGTAAGTTAGAAGAAGCGTTTGGAGCAGGAACAGCCGCTGTCATTTCTCCAATCGGTACCTTGTCATGGAACGGAGAAATGTTAGAAATCAACAACAGTAAGACAGGTGAAACTTCTAAAAAATTATATGATACACTTACAGGAATTCAATATGGAAGAGAAGAAGATTTCTTGAATTGGGTTATTGAGCTTCAGTCTTAAATCAAATTGACTTTTTATGCATTATAAAGCATAATTATATATAACTATATAAAAAAAGCTATGAAGAGGATTAGTAAATAAAAAGCAATGACAGAGAATGGGATCCATAGGCTGAAAGGTCCTGCATATTCGCCTTTTTATTGAACCTGCCTCAGAGCTAAGAAGCATAAACTTCATTCGCTACCCCGGCGTTATGGGAGAGGTGGGCAAGTATTACTTGTCAATCAAAGGTGGTACCGCGGATTAAATCTTTTTCGTCCTTTACAATAACTTGTATTGGGTGGAGAAGGTTTTTTTATAAACAAATATAACTAGTAGGTAAGAAGAGGCGAACGACATGGCGAATAAGCGAGTAGTAATTAAAATAGGAAGTAGTTCACTTACAGAATCAGATGGGAGTTTAAGTTTAAAAAAACTTCAAGAGCATACACGTGCGATTGCTGCATTAATGAAACAAGACATAGAAGTAATATTAATATCATCAGGAGCAGTTTCAGCAGGTTTTAGGGATCTTGGGTATTCTAGTCGTCCTGTTACTGTTTCCGGCAAGCAAGCAGCTGCAGCTGTAGGTCAAGGACTTTTGATTGAAGCCTATGCTGAAGCATTTAAAGCTTACGGTATTGTTAGTGCGCAACTACTTGTGACTAGAGATGTGTTTGTTCATCATCAACAGTTTACGAATGTATATCAAACAATTAATGAATTATTAAAAAGGTCCGTTATTCCAATCATTAATGAAAATGACTCTGTAGCGATTGATGAGTTAACATTTGGAGATAATGATATGTTATCAGCACTCATAAGTGGTTTAGTTAACGCAGATTATTTAATTATGTTAACTGATATTAATGGTTTGTATAACGCGAACCCGAATTATCACGCAGATGCCATTCGGTATGATCAATTAGATCATGTTTCTGATGAGTTAATTAGTCAAACAAGTCAAGATTCTAGCTCAAAAGTAGGCACAGGCGGAATGAAATCTAAACTATTAGCTGCCCAAACCGCATTATCATTGGGAGTTCATGCTTTTGTTGGTATTGGTGAGGGGCAGAATAAATTTATCGACATTGTGAATGGAAATGGTGATGGTACTTACATCGGAAATCATCAAACACAGTATGTTAGAAAAGAAAAACAATGGATTGCTTTTCACTCAAAGGTTACTGGACAGATAGTTATTGACCAAGGTGCAAAGGCTGCGTTGTTGAATAAAGGAAAAAGTTTGCTTCCAGCAGGGGTGACTTCAGTTACAGGTGACTTTAAACCAAACGATGTAGTAGAAATTGTATTTCAAGATAATGTCATTGCAAAAGGAAAGGTCAACTATAGTTCTGCAGAGATTGATCAAATTAAAGGATTGAGTAGTGTAAACGCGATGGATATGACGAACCAGCATAAATCGGAAGTCATTCATCGTGATCATTTAGTATTAACTTTACAGGGGGTATGAAGAATGAATGATCTTTTAACCATTGCAAAAAAGGCCAAAGGAACAACAATTCAGTTAAGTAAGGTAACAACAGAACAGAAAAATAGAGCGATTCAGTTAATTGCTGATGCTTTATTAAAGCAACAAACGTACATCATCGAAGAAAATGAAAAAGATATTATTTCAGCGAAAGAAAAAGGTATTTCTAAATCAATTATTGATCGAATTCGTTTAGATCAACAAAGAATCGAAGGAATGGCTGAATCATTGCAGCAGCTAATTCAATTAGATGATCCGATCGGTAAGATCCAAGAAGACTGGGAACGTCCAAATGGTTTAGCAATCAAAAAAGTGACCGTTCCTATTGGTGTGATTGGTATTATCTATGAAGCGAGACCCAATGTCACCGTAGATGCTGCTAGTCTTTGTTTGAAAACAGGAAATGCTGTGCTGTTACGAGGTAGTTCTTCTGCCATTTATTCAAATATTGCGTTAGTTAAAGTGATTCAAGAAGCATTATCACATTCCGAATTACCAGTCGATGCTGTTCAATTAGTGGAAGATACGAGCCGTTCGACCGCAGAAAAGATGTTTCGTTTAAACACATATTTAGATGTTTTAATTCCTAGGGGTAGTAAAAAGTTAATTGACACGGTTGTTGAAAAATCTTCTGTCCCTGTATTAGAAACTGGTGCTGGTAACTGTCATCTCTTTATCGATCAAACAGCTGACGTAAAGATGGCTATCGAGATTGCAATTAATGCTAAAACACAAAGGCCATCTGTGTGTAACGCGATTGAAACGATTTTAGTTGATAAACAGTGGTTTGAACAATACGGTAATCAATTGATTCAAGCGCTAGAAGATAATGATGTGACAATGCATGTAGATGAAACGATTGCATCTTATCATAAAGAGTTCCCATTAGCTACGGAAGAAGATTGGCATACTGAGTATTTAGACACAACTGTAGCGATAAAAACAGTTGGAAATGTAGATGAGGCAATTAGTCACATTAATCAATATGGAACCAAGCACTCAGAAGCAATTATTTCTGAGAATGATCAACACGTCATTCAGTTTTTAAATGAGGTGGATGCTGCATGTGTCTATCATAATGCATCTACTCGATTTACAGATGGTTTTGAATTTGGTTTCGGGGCAGAGATTGGTATTAGCACGCAAAAACTACATGCAAGAGGTCCAATGGGGCTACAAGCATTAACGTCAACAAAATACACGTTACATGGAACTGGACAAATTAAATAATTGTTGATGAAAGAATGAATCATTTACGTTACAATAGATATGGATTTTTCATTTTGTATGCAATGTAAGAGATAAAGGAGAGAACCAAATTGAACAAAACACTAATATTCGGACACAAAAATCCAGATACAGATACGATTACAGCAGCACTAGCATATGCCTATTTAAAGAAACAGTTAGGTGACAATGTGGAGGCTGTACGACTAGGTGAAGTAAATGATGAAACAAAGTATGCTCTAGATTATTTTAACGTGGAAGCACCTAGATTTGTTGAAACAGTTGCAAATGAAGTAGATACAGTTATTTTAGTAGACCACAATGAACGCCAACAAAGTGTAGATGATATTGAGAAAGTTCAAGTAAAAGAAGTAATTGATCATCACCGGATTGCAAACTTTGAAACGAATGACCCGGTATATTACCGTGCTGAGCCTGTTGGATGTACAGCTACTATTCTGAATAAATTATTTAAAGAACATCAGGTTACTGTTCCGAAAGAAATTGCAGGATTAATGTTATCAGCAATTATTTCAGACTCTTTATTATTTAAATCGCCAACTTGCACCGAAGAAGATGTTCAAGCTGCAAAAGAATTAGCTGCTATCGCAGAGGTTGATGAACAAGTGTACGGTTTGGATATGCTTAAAGCAGGAGCTGATTTGAGTGATAAAGCGATAGAAGAATTAATTTCATTAGATGCAAAAGAATTTAACATGGCTGGCCATGTAGTAGAAGTAGCTCAAGTTAATACAGTCGATACGGATGAAGTATTAGCAAAACAAGCAGAACTTGAGTCAGCAATACAAGGAGTAATAACTAAGAAGGATCTTTCTTTATTCGCATTTGTTGTAACGGATATTTTAAATAATGATTCCGTTATTCTAGCATTAGGAGACAAACAAGCAGCAGTAGAAAAAGCGTTTAATGTGTCATTAGAAAACAATCAAGCACTATTAAAAGGTGTAGTTTCACGTAAGAAACAGATTGTTCCGAATATCCAAGAAGTACTAGCATAATTTAATTAAGACAACTGGGATTTATTCTTAGTTGTCTTTTTCTAATTTTCTAAAAAAAGTTAGTTGTGCTAGTTTTCTAATTTATCTGAATATGATAGTATTAATCTAACTATTTTTTGCAGGAAGGATTCTATGAATAATGAGCACAAAAGTAAATACGATTCAAATTAAAGATATTATTATTGCGCACCAAAATTTAAAAGACGTTGTTTTAAAAACACCTCTACAAAGAGATCCAATATTATCGGAAAAATATCAATGTAATGTTTATTTGAAAAGAGAAGATCAACAAGTAGTTCGTTCTTTTAAGATAAGAGGCGCTTATAACCTAATGCAAAGTTTATCTAAAGACGAGCTGAAAAATGGAGTAGTTTGTGCCAGTGCTGGAAATCACGCACAAGGTGTTGCTTATTCATGTAAAGCATTAGGAGTCAAAGGGAAGATTTTTATGCCTACTACTACTCCAAGACAAAAAGTGAAACGCGTTAGTTTCTTTGGTGGGGATTTTGTTGAGATTATCTTAGTTGGCGATACGTTTGATGATGCTTATCAGGAATCAAAAACTTATTGTGACGAGCATGATATGTCATTTATTCATCCATTTGATGACTATCGTACGATTGTAGGCCAAGGTACGATAGGATTAGAAGTGTTAGATGGAATGGAAGAACCGCTATCACACATTTTTATGTCTGTTGGTGGAGGTGGTTTGATTTCTGGTGTAGGCTCCTACATTAAAAGTATTAGTCCGATTACACAAGTCATTGGGGTAGAACCTGCTGGGGCACCATCTATGCAACAATCTCTTTTACAGAAAAAAGTAGTCAAATTAGATGAGGTAGACAAATTTGTTGATGGAGCAAGTGTACAGCAAGTTGGTAATTTAACTTATGAAATTGCTAAAGAAGTGATTGATGATATTGCCATTGTCCCCGAGGGCAAGGTATGTAGTACATTATTAAACTTATACAATGAAAATGCTATTGTTGCTGAACCAGCTGGAGCTATGCCAGTTGCAGCTTTGGATCAATATAAAGATCAAATAAAAGGAAACAATGTCGTTATTATTGTAAGTGGCGGAAATAATGATATTGATCGCATGCAAGACATTAAGGAGCGGTCTTTAATTTATGAAGGATACAAACATTATTTCATAGTGAATTTCCCTCAAAGAGCAGGTGCTTTGCGAGAGTTTTTAACTGAAGTACTGGGTGAGAATGACGATATTACCCGATTTGAATATACCAAGAAGAATAATAGAGATAAGGGGCCGGTTTTAGTTGGTATTGAACTAAAACATCAGAGTGATTATCAGCCACTCATTGCAAGAATGGAGACAAACGGCTTCACTTATATAGAAATTAATAAAGATGAAGATTTATTTCACTTACTTATTTGACAAAGGGATATTCCCTTTGTCTTTTTTCTATAAAACAATGGCATAGCAAATTAGAAATTGTTATAATTAAAACACAGTAAAATGATATGTTTTGTAATGATTAGTGAAGAGAGGATGGACTTGGATGCGAGTAGTAAATAATATCACTGAATTAATAGGAGAAACACCTATTGTTAAATTAAATCGATTAGTACCAGAAGATGCGGCCGATGTGTATGTTAAATTAGAAATGTTTAATCCGTCTAAAAGTGTGAAGGACAGAGCAGCTTATAATATGATCAAAGTTGCAGAAGAGAAAGGTGTATTAAAATCCGGCGCAACAATTATTGAACCGACAAGTGGAAATACAGGGATAGGCTTAGCGATGACAGCTGCTGCTAAAGGGTACAAAGCCATTTTAGTTATGCCTGATAATATGACAAAGGAACGTATTAATATTCTAAAAGCATACGGTGCCGAAATTGTATTAACACCAAGTGACGAAAAGATGCCAGGTGCAATTAAAAAAGCAAAGCAGTTAGTTTCAGAAATACCTAATAGTTTCATGCCACAACAGTTTGAAAACCCAGCTAATCCAGACATCCACCGAACAACAACTGCGCAAGAAATTTATCAACAAATGGACAAAAACATTGATGCTTTTGTGGCTACCGCTGGTACTGGTGGAACAATTACTGGCACAGGAGAAACGTTAAAAGAACTCTTACCTGACATTTATATTATGGTAGTGGAACCTAAAGGATCTCCTGTACTTTCTGGCGGAAAACCAGGGAAGCATAAATTGGTCGGCACTAGTCCAGGTTTCATACCAGAAATTTTGAATACATCAATTTACAATGAAATCATGCCAATTCAAGATGATGATGCAATAAATATGTTTAAGCAACTAGGGGAGAAAGAAGGGATTTTTATTGGACCTTCTGGAGCTGCGGCGGTTTTCGCAGCAATTGACCTTGCTAAACGATTAGGAAAAGGAAAACGTGTCGTTTGTATCGCACCAGATACAGGAGAACGATATTTGAGTATGAATTTATTTGATCAATAAAATAAATTTGGCACTAGAACAAATACCACTTCATTAGCTATTATGGTGGTATTTTGTTTTGTGATCTATTAGATTAATTAGATACTAAGTCTAAGACTCTCTATGTTATAATAATTAAAATAGATAGTAGTGCGTGTCACGACTATCTTTTAGTTTAAAAGTTAAGGGTGAGGAAAAAATGGCTAAAGTAAAAATGTTAGTTCAAACAAAATACAATGATCAGTTATTACGGGCAGATAAAGAATATGAGGTTCCTGATGAAACGGCAAAACGCTGGGATCAAAGTAGACTAGCGGTAATTGTAAATGAAGAACAAGAAAACAAGGCGTCTGAATAACGCCTTGTTTTTGCTTACTTAATAAATTGTGTGTCGATTAGATCCGTAAAGTCAGGTTTTTCTTTTAAAAACTTCAAGTCGTATGACGAATCACCAAAAGCCTGAACTTCATCTGCATTTAATTCGTAGGTGAAACCAATATTCTCCCATGCACCATCAATGACCTGTTTGCTTAATTCTTGACCTGTTTCTTCTTTAATATCTTGTATCGTAATTTCTTTTGCTTCTTCTGGATTATTATTTATAAATGTGATTGCTTGTTTATGTGAATCAATAATTTTTTGTATTAAATCTGGGTTGTTTTCAACTAATTCACCAGAACTCACCAATACAGATGCAGGTAATGTTTGACCGAAAGAAACTTCATCTGAGCTCACAATGACATTCGCATTTGCTTCTTGCGCTAATACGGAAGCCCAAGGTTCAGGAGCAACTGCAACATCTACTTTACCAGATTCAAACATAGCCTGATAT
Organism: Paraliobacillus salinarum; assembly: GCF_014083865.1. Lineage (GTDB taxonomy): Bacteria > Bacillota > Bacilli > Bacillales > Amphibacillaceae > Paraliobacillus > Paraliobacillus salinarum. The sequence continues at coordinate 265,765 of NZ_JACEFA010000001.1, forward strand.
TGTGCAGGTTTTCCTGTTGAATGCACCATCGTTCCACCAATTCGTTCAGATGTAATACCATTCTCTTTCATATAAGTTTCGAATTGAACATTATGTGTGCAACCTACACGGGGAGTGATAAAGGTTTTTCCTTTAATATCCTCAAGTGTTTCAATTCCACTATCCTCACGCGCTAATATTACTGTTCCACCAGTAGAACCACCTGCAAGTATTTTTACATCTGTCCCTGTTGTATAGTTGTTCATTGCTGGACCTGGACCAACAAGACCAGCCTCAATTTCTCCAGTTTTTAATGCAGTCATAAAGGAAGCCCCATCTGGAAATGTTTTATATTCAATTGATACGTTTTCTCCAAGTTGCTCTTGATAAAACCCTTCTGCTTTGGCCACCATTGCAGGTACATGATTAATATTTGGAAAATACCCAAGTGTAACGGTTTGTGTATCACTATTATTTGTAGTTGACGAAGACGAGCTTCCACAAGCTGCAAGACCTCCTAACAATGCGACAAGTGAAATGGCAAGTAAGACTCTTTTCATTCGATTTCCCCCTTAAAAAATTTTTAATTTATACTAATCCCCAACGTTTGGCTACATTTTTTTCAATACGTTGGAAGATGAGTTGGTCAACAATTGAGCCAATAACACCAATGATAATCATTACACCAATTACAAGACTCATATCACCAAAGTCAGATGCATAGCGAAGGGTGTATCCTAATCCCGGACCTGTACTAAGCAATTCACCCGCCATTAAAGCTCGCCAGGAAAATGCCCAAGCTAGTCGTGAACCAGTGACAATATGCGGGACGGAAGCAGGAAAGATTACTCTTCTAAATAAATCTAATCCATTAGAACCCATTGTTCGCGCAGCTCTTATAAATAGTGGTTGCACATTTTTAATACCTGTTCGAATATTTAAAGCCATAACAAATGTTCCACCTAAAATAACAATAAAGATAACTGCTTTTTCGTTTAGACCGAACCACATAATAGCAAGTGGTAACCAAACGATGCTCGGAACACTTTGCAGGGCAAGCAGCATAGCTCCAATCGTGTCATCTGCTGTTTTTGATTTAGCGATGATTACACCTATAGCTGTGCCTAATATAAGTGCAATGCTAAGACCGATAGCTAATCGACGAAAACTAGCAATTAAGTCGTAAATTAATGTCATATCTTTAACCCCTGTGAACAATGCTTGAAATACATTTATAGGTGAGGGGAATAACACTTCTGACCACCAGTTTAAGGCTGATCCAAGACTCCAAAATCCAATTAATATAGCAAAAAACAGAATACGTTTACTGATTGTTTTCATATTAAGTTTCCTCACTTATGACTTTATCAATCTCACTTTTTAAATGAACCATAATCTGTGATTCAAGCTTGATCATTTGTTCTTTATGCTTTTCTCTAGGGCGTGGAATATCTATTTTTATATCTGTTAAAATAACTCCTGGTTGTGTACCCATGACTATCACACGATCAGACAATTTGATTGATTCAGTGATGCTATGGGTGATAAAGATAATAGTCTTCTTTGTATCTCGCCATATATGTTCAAGCTGCACGTGCAATCTAGAACGTGTTTGTTCATCTAACGCCCCGAAAGGTTCATCCATTAACAATAAACTAGGATTCATTACTAACGCTCTAGCTATTGCAACTCTTTGCTGCATGCCGCCAGATATTTCGTGTGGGTAATGGTGTGCATACTTTGATAATTGAACCATTTTTAAATAGTTGTTTGCCAATTCGTTAGCAGTTTTTTTACTATGTTCTTTTTTTATAGGAAAGATCACATTTTCAATAACGGTAAGCCAGGGGAATAAAGCTGGTTCCTGAAAAACCATCCCACGATCTTTGCCTGGGTGGATAATGCGATTGCCCTGTACTTCAACCGTGCCAGAAGTTGACGGTGTTAACCCTGCTATAATTGACAATAAGGTAGATTTACCGCAACCAGATGGACCAAGAATAGAAATAAATTCCCCTTCGTCTGCTGAAAAGGAAATATCCTTTAACACCGTACTTAATTGTTTTTCAGGAGTGTAGAATTGTTTATTTAGTTTATCAATGGTTAAAAACATATGAACCACACCTCGTTTAGTAACTTTAATTCATTATTCCTATTTGTTTAATCGGAATTTAAATAAAGGTTACCTTATGATGTGATTCATTGTCAATAGGAAATACAGAATTTACTGAAAATTAGTTAAAATGTCTATGAAAGCCTGTCTGAATTGGTTTTTATCTTCTTGCGTGAGAGGCTTGGGTCCTTTTGTTTTCATTTTCTTCTTTCTAGCCTGTGCATTTTGATATCGAACTTCCAACAAATAATCGATATTCTCTTGTGTATAGATAAATCCTTTATGGTGTAATACATACGCATTTTTTTCTAGAGCTAAAGAGGCTAAGCCATAATCTTGTGTAATAACTAAATCATTTGGACGAAGCATGGATAGAATTCGATAATCAGCCGCTTCACGTTCGGAATCAACATAGATAGAAGTAACTCCATCTGGATCATCTTGTGTTGAAAAGTGAGCATAACTTTTTACCAAATACACAGGAATATTGTTAGGAATTGCTATTTCAATAATAATTTCTTTTACAGGACAAGCATCAGCATCTACATATATTTTCATTTTACTCAACCTTTACTAGATAATTGTTATTTTCTATTTTATCAGAGTGTAGCTTCGGTTATAATAACATTTAGACGATGGATTAGAAAGAAGGGTAAAGATGAATAAATTAGCAGCAGGTCAAATCGTTACATTAGACGCAGTAAGTGAAGATGAGACTTCTTTTATATTATCAAATGGAATCGATCAAGTGTTATATAATAAAAAGCTTAACGAACAAGAATTGGAACTGAACGAAAGTTACGAAGTTTTTCTCTATCAAGAAAGAAATCAATTATATGCATCAACTTCAATTCCAAATGTAAGATTAGATGTGTTTGATTGGGCAGTAGTAACAAAAGTACAACCAGATTTAGGTGTGTTTGTCGATATAGGTACTTGTGTAAATATCCTAGTTTCTAGTGATGATTTACCTGTGTTTAAGACGGTATGGCCTGACATTGGTGATGAGTTATATGTTATTTTAGATTTAGATAAAAAGGGTAGACTACTTGCTAAACCTGTAGCAGAAAATGATTTTGAAGGTACATGGGATACTGCGCCTGAAACACTATTAGATAAAGATATCGAAGGTCGAATTTTTAGAACGGATAGGGAAGGCGCAGTACTAATAACAGAAGATGGTTATCGAGGATTTATCCATCATACAGAAAGAAAAGTAGAACCACGATTAGGTCAATGGATCAATGGTCGCGTAATTGCTGTAAAAGAAGATGGCACATTAAATGTTTCTCTTCGTCCTCGAAGAAAAGAAGCGAGACAAACGGATGCGGCTGTCATTTTGCAATATTTAGTTGATCATAATGGCGAAATGTCTTTAACCGATAAGACTGACCCAGAAACGATCTATCAAACATTTCACATTAGTAAAGCTGCTTTCAAACGGGCATTAGGTAAACTAATGAAAGACAAAAAAATTGAGCAAGTAGACGGAAAAACACGTTTATTGAATGAATAAATAAAATAGAAGGATGGTTTACTACAAAAAGTAATCCATCCTTCTATTTATCTAAACAACTTGTGCTTGTTTATTTAAATGTAACGTATCTGCCAGATTTGCACGTTCTTCATCAGTTAATGGAATCAACGGTAAGCGAACACTACCTACATTTATACCAATCATACATAATGCCTCTTTTACCGGCGTTGGATTCGGTGCAGAAAATAAAGCTTTCATTGTTGGCAATAGTTGTTGATGAATCAAGCTAGCTTGTCTTGGATCACCATTCATGTAGCTAGTGATCATTCGCTGCATGTCAGTACCTACAATATGTGATGAAACAGAAACAACACCGCGACCACCAATAGCCAACACAGGTAAAGTTAAACTATCATCACCACTGTACAAGTCAAAATTATCATCTGTTTCGTGAATGATTGAAGTCATCATGTCTAAGTTCCCACTAGCTTCTTTAATAGAAGTGATATTTTCTATTTTAGATAATCGAATAATCGTTTCTACCGACATCCCAACAGCACTTCTTCCTGGAATATTATAAAGCATCAAAGGTAAACAAGTTGCTTCAGCAATTGTTTTAAAATGTTGATACATCCCTTCTTGAGATGGCTTATTATAATATGGCGTTACCAACATGACACCATCCACGCCCATTGCTTCAGCTTTCTTAGTAAGAATGATCGATGCTTGCGTATTATTGGATCCTGTTCCAGCTATGACAGGTATGCGCTTGTTAACGTATTGAACGACAAAACGTATGAAATCGACTTTTTCATCTTCAGTTAAAGTAGGTGATTCTCCAGTAGTTCCTGTTATAATAATTCCTTCTGTTCCATTCTGAATCAAATGGTTAATGACTTCCTTCGTTTTTTCATAATTGATGTTCCCATTATAATCAAATGGGGTGACCATAGCGGTTAATAATCGACCAAATTGCATGTAATCCACCTCTATTCATATTTTTGAGAAAGTAACCTGTTACGGGTTTGAATAGAGCGTATCTCATCATAAAAAATACAGCGACGAAGGGCTCGTCGCTGCATCAATTTTGAATAGTTATGATGCGTGAGATAGCCCTCCATACAGTAAATCATTACTATATGACAGTACTGTATTTGTTCAATAGCAGTACCAGTGAATAAAAAGATGAACATTTATCCACTTCGGCAAATTTCCCTTTCTGCTTTAATCCCTAGCGTTCATCCGCTTCATAAAGCATACTAATGACATTTGCACCTCTATGCTCACTTCAATTTATAATTGAAGTTATAGAAATATTATTCACACCATATCAAAAATGTAGAGGGGTTGCAAGCGTTCGACAAAAATTATTCAGAATAAAACATATAATTTTTATTAAAGTTTATCGAATTATGTGCATTTAGATTGACAATACATTGATTTCTAAATACAATATAGCGTAACTATTCATAATTTTTAGTTAAATTACTTATAACTATATTAATAGTCTTTAAATTCTATGGCATGCTGAATAGTTGTTATTATAAAAAGGTGGTGGCGTTAGATGGAAATAAATCAAAATATAAGCCTTCAAATTGGTGATTGGGTTAGGGCGAAATCAAGTAAAGGGATTTTGATGCATGGATTTGTTGAAAAAAATGAATTAGATCATAATGTTGTCCAGCTACGCGTCGTTGCTAGTGATAATAAGATGTTGACTGGTCAAAGTATTCAAATTAACCAATCCAAAATTAATCGACTAAGTAGTGATTTTTCAAAAACGGAAAACCAACTAAATGCATTAATTGACATAGCGCTTGAAACTCGAGATGAAGATTGGTTTCATGACTTAGTTTCCCAACTAAACAAATTAAAAAGAACGAAGGAAAAAAATATACTAGATACTAATTATAAAACAAATGCTTGTGAAACAGACTAACGTATGGTTATAAGAGACTGGGACAAAACAAGATTTCTCAATAGAAAATCCGAACTTTTATTTTAATTAAGAAGAACAAACACCGCTGTGGAAATATACTCTCTTTCCGCAGGTACGGCTTCAGCTAACTCATTAAAGCAAAAAGCGCTTTAATGAGTGGATCTTCAGCTCGCGCTGTTCCTGCAGGACAAGGAACGCTTCGGCAGCGATACATCGCACGAAGAAAATAGTTCTTTATTTTCGAGGAGTATCGTATATTTCCACAGCTAATATATTTGCTCAAAAAAAACGGATAATGATCCTTAAATAAGGTATTATTATCCGTTTTCTAATGATTTTTATTTAGTTTTGCACTAACCTCTTGTTATAGCTTTGAATTGACACTTGCTTTTATATATGATAAATAAATAGTGTTAGCACTCTATTGAACTGACTGCTAAAAAAGATCTATTTAAATAAGAGAGGAGCATAAATATGCCACAAAAACAATTTGAAGCAGAGTCCAAAAGACTATTAGAAATGATGATTAATTCTATTTATTCACAACGAGAAGTTTTTCTTCGTGAATTAATTTCCAATGCTAGTGATGCGATTGATAAGCTCTATTACAAGGCACTAACGGATGATTCTCTTACATTTAACACAGAAGACTATTACATAAAAGTAAGTGCTGATAAAGAGTCCCGCACCTTAACGGTTACTGATACAGGAATCGGGATGACAGAGGAAGAGCTAATAGACAATTTAGGTGTTATTGCAAGAAGTGGATCCTTATCCTTTAAAAAAGAAAATGAAATTAAAGATGGGCATGATATCATTGGCCAATTCGGTGTAGGATTTTATGCGGCATTTATGGTAGCAGATAAAGTAACTGTAAAGACAAAAGCCTTAAATAGTGATCAAGGATACTTATGGGAGTCTGAAGGTACAGAAGGTTATCGTATTGAAACAATAGACAAGTCAACTACTGGAACTGAGATTGCTTTAACAATAAAAGAAAGCACAGATGAAGATGACTATGACCAATTTTTAGATGTAAATCAATTAAAATCGATTATTGTGAAATACTCCGACTTTATTCGTTATCCAATTAAAATGGATATAACCTCAACGGAACCACAAGGCGAAGGAGAGGAACCAGTTGAAGTAATTGAGGAAAAAACAGTTAATAGTATGATTCCAATTTGGAAGAAAAATAAAAATGAATTAAGTGATGAGGATTATAACCAGTTTTATACAGAAAAACATTACGGTTTTGATCAACCGCTTCAACACATCCATATCAGTGTAGACGGAAATATTCGCTATGATGCTATTTTGTATATACCTGAAAATATGCCGTACAATTACTATTCAGCAGAATATGAAAAAGGATTAGAACTATATTCTAATGGCGTACTTATTATGAACAAATCAGCAGATCTATTGCCTGATTATTTTAGTTTCGTTAAAGGATTAGTTGATTCAGAGGATCTTTCACTAAATATTTCTCGTGAAATGCTACAACATGATCGTCAACTAAAATTAATTGCTAAAAACATTAACAAAAAAATTAAAACAGAACTACAAAAGATGTTAAAAAATGATCGAGAAAAGTACGAAAAATTTTATGATTCATTTGGACGTCAGCTGAAATACGGTGTGTATAGTGATTTTGGACAAAACAAAGAAACATTGCAAGACTTATTACTATTCTATTCTTCAAAAGAGAAAAAGCTGGTTACGTTAGCTGAATATGTAGAACGTATGCCTGAAGATCAGCCATATATTTATTATGCAACTGGTGAGACTAACGAGCGAATTGAACGTTTACCACAAACAGAAGTAGTATTAGATAAAGGATATGAAATTCTTTATTTAACAGATGATATTGATGAATTCGCTATTAAAATGTTAGCAACTTATCAAGAAAAAGAATTTAAATCTGTATCAAGTGGTGATTTAGGATTTGAACCTGAAGAGGAAAATACAGAAGAGGAAATAAAAGAAAATAAAGCATTGTTAGATCATATGAAAGAAGTTCTAGCAAATAAGGTAAAAGACGTGCGCATTTCTAAACGATTGAAATCACATCCAGTTTGTCTAAGTAATGATGGTGACATATCTATTGAAATGGAGAAGGTATTAAATATGATGCCTGATAATCCACAATTAAAAGCAGATAAAATTTTAGAAATTAATGTTCAACATGATGTGTTTAAAACAATGCAAGCTGCATATGAAAAAGAAGATATTCAAAAAACTGATTTACTAACCAATATATTGTATCATCAAGCATTATTAATTGAAGGACTCTCTATTGAAGATCCTGTAGAATTTTCAAATGATGTTTGGAAAGCAATAGCTGAATAAAAACGATAACCAAAAGTAAACTATAGAGAAAGACATACACGAATAATGAAGTGTAATGTCTTTTTCTATTTCTTTTTTTAAAACTTTTATCCATATAATTGTCACAAATACGTCACAAAATAGCCATAGAATATACACAACTTTATAAACGATAAAGTTTACAATGTATAAGAGTAACCATTCTAATCTAATAGATGTTATAATGAAATTGTTATGAATTTCACAACTAGAAAAATGGAGGGATGAAAGTGGAATTTGATACGGTCCTCATGAGTAGGCTAATCACAGCAATGACTTTAGGATTTCACATTATTTTCGCCACCTTAGGAGTAGGTGTGCCATTATTTATTTCAATCGCAGAATTTATTGGTATTAAAAAGAAGGACAAACATTACACTTTATTAGCACAGCGTTGGGCTCGTGGATTTGTAATTACAGTTGCAATAGGGGTTGTAACAGGAACTGCTATTGGATTGCAATTGTCATTAGTTTGGCCGCAATTTATGCAGCTTGCTGGTAATGTAATTGCATTGCCATTATTTATGGAAGTATTTGCGTTTTTCTTTGAAGCGATCTTTTTAGGTATTTACTTATATACATGGGATCGATTCAAAAATCCATATACGCACTGGTTACTTTCTATACCTGTTTTAATAGGAGCTGGAATTTCGGCTATATTTATTACAACAGTAAATTCATTTATGAATACTCCGGATGGATTTTTATTGCAAAATGGTGAATTTACAGATGTAAATCCGATTGCTGCAATGTTAAACCCATCTACACCAACAAGAGTTGCTCACGTTCTTGGCGGATCATATGTCACTGTTGCAGCAATTTTAGCAACAATAGCAGCATTCGCTTTGTTACGTAAAAAAGGAGCTGCAACATATCATAAGAAAGCTTTAAAATTAACTGTTATTTCGATGTTTATCTTTTCTATTTTAACTGCTTTAGCAGGAGATTTATCTGCAAAGTTTTTAGCAGAACACCAACCAGAAAAATTAGCAGCCGCTGAATGGCATTTTGAGACAGAAGAAAATGCTGATTTGGTATTATTCGGTTGGCTAAATGAAGATAATGAAGTAGTTGGGGAAATACGCTTACCAGGATTTCTAAGTTTCCTAGCACACGGAAACTTTTCGAGTCCAGTGATCGGTTTAGAAGAGTTTCCTGAGGATGAACAACCACCTTTATGGATTCACTACATGTTTGATTTAATGGTTTCCATAGGTTTCTTCTTATTGGCTATTTCATTTATATATCTAGTGTTTACTTTCGTTAAAAAATGGAATGCAAATAATAAATTATTCTTATGGCTCATTGCATTGAGTGGTCCATTAGCAATGTTAGCTGTTGAATTTGGTTGGATCTACGCAGAGGAAGGAAGACAACCATGGATTTTACGTGGTTATATGACAGTTGAGGAAGCAGCAACATCATCTCCTTATATTACGCATATGTTCTTCTTATTCTTGTTACTGTATATTGTATTAGGTACATTATGTGTGGTTACGTTGCGCAAACTATTTAAAAATAATCCAGCTGAGGTAGAACTAGAAAAACGTTACCCTGCATTTGAGAAGGGAGAATCAGAGTAATGAGTTATGAAGTAATTGGTATTTCCGTACTTTGGTTGTTTCTTTATGGTTATCTAATCGTTGCTTCCATTGACTTTGGTGCTGGTTTCTATGCATATTATGCAAAAGTCACAAAGAGAGATCACATTATTAACCAAATTATTTCACGTTACTTATCTCCAGTGTGGGAAGTTACAAACGTGTTCTTAGTATTCTTCTTTGTAGGGATTGTTGGCTTTTTCCCTAAATCGGCATATTACTTTGGTTCCGCACTACTAGTACCTGCTAGTTTTGCGATTATCCTGTTGGCTATTAGAGGTTCATTCTATGCCTTCGAAAATTATGGATCTAAACAAAGTAATATATATATGTTTTTATATGGAGCAACGGGATTGTTTATTCCAGCATCTCTATCGGTGGCACTTACTATTTCAGAAGGTGGATTTATTACTGAAGAAAATGGTGTCGTGTCACTAAAATATGCAGAATTATTTACTAGCCCATTAGCTTGGAGTATTGTCGCACTTGCTATTACGGCTCTACTATTTATTAGTGCTAGCTTCTTAACCTATTATGCTTCTCGTGCTAATGATGAGAAAGCCTTAAACTTGGTTCGAAAATGGGCTATTTTTTGGGCAACACCAACAATCATTATGGCACTAACAACAATGATTGCGTTAAGTCAACGTAATGAAAGACACTTTAACAATATGCTTGATCTATGGTGGGTATTCGGAATTTCGATTGCGTGTTTCTTAGTTGCTTTAGCTTTATTGTATGTTGGAAAGCACTATGGTGTTGCATTCATTGCAATCATGCTGCAATTCCTATTCGCATTCTTCGGATATGGTATTGCAAAATTCCCATATCTACTTGATCCGTATATTCATATTGAGGACAGTGTAACAAGTGAACCAATGGCAATTGCATTAATTATTGCATTTATTGGTGGATTACTATTACTTATTCCATCACTTATACTATTAATGCGTCTGTTCTTGTTTAACGCAGACTATGCCAAAGGAAAAAAATAACCTTACTAAAAGGATCGATCAACTATGCAACGAATCAAACATTCATTACGTGCACATAAGACTAGCCTAATTTTGCTACTGTTATTAACCTTGTTATTAGGTGGCGCTATTATTGTGCAGGCTTATACGATCACATTGATTGTTAATGATATATTTTTAGAAGGAGCTAGCTTCTCTTCCGTTATAGAGTGGCTTGCGCTTCTATTAGTAGCCTTAACTGTTCGATCAATTTCGGATTATTACAGCAAAAAAATCGGTGTTAAGATTGCAAGTGCTGTTAAGGAAGAAACGAGAAAAGAATTGTTAGAGCAATATAAGCATCAAATTTCAGTCAGTGAAAAACAAGGTGTAGTAGGTGAAAAAGTAAGTATGCTACTTGATGGGGTGGATGAGATGGATAGCTTTTATAGCCAGTTCATCCCACAAGTTATGCAAAGTGCTTTTGTGCCCTTATTAACATTGATTATTATCTTTACACAGCATGTTAACTCTGGAATCATTCTAATGGTTACTGCACCATTTATACCTATTTTCATGATTGTAATTGGTATAAAAACACAGAAGAAATCTGAAGAAAAATTAGAACAAATGGCAGCCTTTTCTGGTACATTTTTAGATACTTTGAAAGGGTTAGTTACTTTAAAGATATTTAATCAAACGGATCGAAAAAAGGATGAACTAGAGAAAAGTAGCTTAGGTTTCAGAGATGCAACAATGGAGATACTAAAGATCGCTTTTACGCAATCGTTTATGCTTGAAGTTGTTTCTATGTTAAGTATCGGGTTAATCGCATTAGAAATCGCTTTTCAACTCGTTTTATATGATGGTATCTCATTTTTCACTGCATTCTTCGTACTTATTCTAGTGCCCGAATTTTTTACTGCGTTAAGAGAGTTAGGAACCACCTTTCACAATGGCCGTAGTAGTATGGGGGCAACGGAGAAAGTTTTCGAATCATTTGAAGAATCTGTATCTCCTGTAGAATGGGGAGAGGTTGAATTAACTGCTAGTGACGAAACACCAACATTGGAATTAGCTAATGTCTCTTTTCAATATGAAGGTTCGGATTTTGCTTTGAAAAATATAAATATTTATGCTGCACCTCATGAAAAAATCGCAATTGTCGGGCCTAGTGGTGCTGGTAAATCAACCTTACTTCATTTGTTATCTGGAATGATTACTGCTGAGCAAGGTGATATATTGATTAACAATCATTCACTCTATGCTTATACAGAGAATAACTGGTTGCAACAGATAAGTTATATTTCACAGGAACCGTATATTTTTTCTGGTACGTTCGCTGAAAATATTGCGATTGGCTCCAACCAAGAGATTGATATGGTAGAAATTAAACTAGCTGCTCAAAAAGCTGGGATTTCAGAGCTGATTGAATCATTGCCTGATAAATATCAAACGTATATCGGTGAAGGTGCTAGAGGATTATCGAGTGGGGAAAAGCAACGTGTAGCTATTGCACGTGCGTTTATTAAGAAGCCTAACATCGTCTTATTAGATGAACCGACAAGAGGGTTAGATCTTCAAACCGAAAAAGTATTGCAACAATCTACCAGTGAATTACAGCAATTCGGTACGATTTTAACGATTGCTCATCGGTTACATACAATCAAAGATGCTGATAAGATTGTATTCTTACAAGATGGTCAAATAGCTGGTATTGGCTCACATCAGGAATTAATTCATACATTACCAGCTTATCGAGAAATGGTAACGATCCAGCAAGGGGGTATAGACAATGACTCCAATTAAGCAATTAATTCGTGTTATATTTATGGAGAAAAAAGATATTTTCTATGCTGTCCTATTTGGTTTTATTGCTGGGATTGCAAGTGTTGGACTATTCGCAGCTAGTGGTTATTTAATTTCTAAAGCTGCACTTGAAACACCACTTTATGCTTTGATTGTCGTAACTTCAACCGTTAAATTGTTAGGCTTTATTAAAGCAGGAACGAAATATGGAGAACGTTTAGTCTCACACCGCGCAACCTTTACGATACTTAGTAATTTGCGTGTCCAATTCTTTGAAAAGCTAGAACCACTTGTTCCTCAAATTTTCAGGAAATATAGAAGTGGGGATCTATTAGGACGAGTGGTTGGAGATGTAGAAAGTCTACAAAATTTCTTTCTACGCGTGTTTTATCCACCAATCGTTTTATTATTAGTTTTTGTTAGTACGATCTTTTTTACTAGCTTTTACTCCTTTTCAGTAGCAATGATCTTACTTGTTGGTTATCTTATAACGACATTTGTTATTCCGTTTCTTTTTTCATTAAAACAAATGAAAATAAAACAACAAGTTCGCGCCAATCGTGGAGATTTATCTACCGAAGTGACAGATTATATGTATGGTTATAAGGAATTAAAATTATTTCAACAAGCAGAAACAAAAAAGCAAGATTTATTACAAAAATCAAATGTTTATATTTCAGCACAAAATAAAGAAAATATGAACAAAGTATTTAACCAATCGGTAACTAGCTTTGTTACGTTTGTTACGAGTTGGGTTGTTTTAGCAGTTGGTGCCTATTTAGTAGCTGGTGATCAGCTTGACGGGCTATTTCTTGCGATGCTTGTCATGATTTCACTAACTGTCTTTGAGCCGATTGCTCCAATGGGTGTATTTCCGATTTATTATCAAGAAAGTCAATCAGCTGTTACTAGGTTAAATGAAGTAGTAGAAGATACCGCGATAGAGACTGATTCAGGTAAAGCGCAAATAGAGCAAACGAATACGCCGACGATTGTGTTTGACCAAGTTAGCTTTAATTATTTTGCTGATTGGCGTAAGACGTTATCAGATATATCATTAACGATTGAAAGTGGAACAAAAACAGCTATTGTTGGCGCTAGTGGATCAGGTAAATCTACTTTACTTCAATTACTGATTAAACTGCAGTTTGCCCAAGATGGAAAAATAACATGGAATAATCAGGACTATGAAGAGATAGCTGCTGAAGACATTTGGCAACAAGCTAGAGTAGTGCTTCAGGAAAATCATTTCTTTTATGGAACAATCAAAGACAACTTGTTAATTGCAAACACAGAAGCAACAGAAGAGGAATTAAATACTGCACTTCACCATGTTTTACTTTCCCATTTTTCATTATCTGATGCCGTTGCTGAGCGAGGACAAAATTTATCTGGTGGTGAAAAACAACGCTTAGCTATTGCTAGAGCGATGTTGAAAAAGGGTAATCTATGGGTGTTGGATGAACCAACTTCTTCATTAGATGCTAAAACAGAACTAATCATAATGAAGCAAATTGAACAATTAGCAGCTGATGATACGTTATTACTAGTTAGTCACCGGATTAACGGCCTGGAGAAGATGGACCAGATTATTGTAATGGAGTATGGTGAAATCATTGAATTAGGTAGCTATGATGCATTAATGAAGCAACAAGGCTACTTGTATAAAATGAAACAATTAGAACAATCGTTATTAATATAAGATTGACAACTTTCTGACAAATGTTATGATGAATATAAATAAATATTGACAAACTTTTCACCACTAGGGGAGTCTTTTACAAAAGACTGAGATTGAAGTATAACTTCGAGACCCTTTGAACCTGATCTAGTTTAAACTAGCGTAGGGAAGTGGAAAAGGGTTGTTTTCAGCCACTTTTCTATTTCCTAATGGTAGTAAGTGGTTTTTTGTTTTGTCTACAGGAGGTTAACCATGTCATTCACGCAAGAAATACGTAAGGAAATTGATGTCGTATGGAAAGCAAGTGTGGAGCATCCGTTTGTTGAAGGAATCGGAAACGGAACATTGCCATTGGAGAATTTTCGATTTTATGTCATGCAGGATTCATACTATTTAAGTCACTTTGCAAAAGTCCAATCATTAGGTGGAGCTAAAGCAAAGGATTTAGAGACAACAAATAATATGAATAAACATGCGCAAGGAACATATGAGGCGGAATTAGCTTTGCATCGAACATTCGCAAAACAGCTGGATATAAGTGAATTAGATTTGAAGGAGTTTAAGCCCGCTCCCACCGCATATGCCTATACCTCGCATTTATATCAAGCAGCATATCAAGGACATTTAGGTGATATTATTGCTAGTATATTACCGTGTTATTGGATTTACTATGATGTTGGTGAGAATTTAAAGGACAAAACACCGAATCAACCTATTTTTGAAGAATGGATTAGTGCATATGGTTCGGACTGGTTTCGTACATTAGTTGAAGAGCAGATCACACGGCTAGATCAAATAGCTGAAACAGTTACTGCTCAAGAACGAGATAGAATGAAACATCACTTTTTTACAAGTGTTCAATATGAATATATGTTCTGGGATATGGCATATAAACTAGAGAAATGGCCAGTCGATACATTATAAATAATAAAAGCCTTCCAAAGTTACATAATAGACGTAACAAATTGGAAGGCTATTTTTTTATAAGCTGAAATGCTCTAAGCTCTTATCTACAATGTCTTGATTAATCCCGATATATCTTAGTGTGATGTCTGGTGACGAGTGATTAAATATATCCTGAAGTAAGGCAACGTTTTTGTGCATCGTATAATGCCAGAAACCAAATGTTTTTCTCAGACTGTGTGTTCCGAAATCTTTGATACCTACGTTATTAGCTGCTTGACTTAGAATTTTATATGCTTGGACACGTTTGATCGGTAAATCCGTTTTGTGAGACGGAAATAGATAATCATTCATATGCATATTCAATGTGTACTCGAAAATAAGATTTCTAAGTTCTAAATTAATTAGAAATCTTTTTATTTTTCTTGTTTTTGTTTCTTTAATAACGATGTGTGTTTGATCTTTAACGTCGGCAACACGAAGAGGGAGGAGATCACTTATACGTAATCCTGTATTAATCCCCATCACAAACAAGAAATAGTTACGGTAGGAAACTTTTTTTAATTCTTGTTTCATTGCTTCAATAAGATACTTATCTCGAATCGGCTGAACGGTTTGCATTCCTTTACTAATAATTGCATGATAATCTGATTTAATCTCGTATCTTCGCTTTAAACTTTTTTGTTTTGATAGACTTAATTCTTGCATCTTTTTATGTAATTCATAGTCACCATATTTTTTTAATAAATACATATATTCCCCTTTAGTAAAAAAAACATGCGTCATATATTCGGTTTTTTCCATTTTGCTGCACCTCCTAACAAACGTATACGTCATAATTAACTCAGAAGCAATTAGATTAGTGATTATACACGAATCGAAATGTAATTCCGTTAAAATCGATCTGTGCGTAAGTGTGTAAAAATATAATAATTAGACTATTGGTAAATTATTGATGAACAGTACTGTTCGTTTTGTTTCCTAACAAAAACAACCAGAAGTCTATTATATCGATTATCGCTTATATTATCAAGCTTTCATTCATTTTCACAATGAAACATAATATCTATTATGTTTCATTGCAGAAATTTGAAGTTGTTTTTCATGACTAAAGAGTGAGGTAGAATGAATAGTGTGAATTTAATGTGAATGATGAATACTATTGACAGGTTGTTGCTACTTTTGCTAACTTTATCGTAGTAAAGTGATTTTTTTCGCTTTTATTTGGATAGGAAGGTAAGAGGTAGCCATTGAAAAATTTTGTAGTAATTTTTGGATCATTAATCGTAGCAATTGCATTTAATTTATTTCTTGTACCATATGAAATATTAAGCAGTGGACTAAGTGGAATAGCTATTTTACTAGGTATTTTAACACCGTTTAATATTGGCTTTTTAAATTTTATATTAAATATTCCTTTATTAATATGGGGATGGTTTAAGCTCGGCAGAACAATTATTATTAATACAATTGTTTGTGTTACTGCATTATCAGCTTTTTTATATGTCATTCCAATTGTTCCTGTAACGGATAATATATTACTATCCAGCATCTTTGGTGGTGTATTTGGTGGAGTAGGTATCGGTTTAATTTTAAAATTCTCTGGTACGTCTGGTGGATTGGATATTGTTGCAATTATAATATCTAGAGCGAGTAATGTCAGTGTTGGAATGCTTTTAACTGGTATGAACGGCTTGATTGTTTTAATTTCAGGTGCTGTATTTGATTGGAACTTAGCATTATATACGATGTTATCCATATACTTAACAGGGAAAGTAATTGATACGATTCATACAAACCATATCAAATTAACGATGCAGATTGTTACTTCGAAAGGTGACGACATTCGGAAAGATTTAATTCAATCCATTTATCGTGGTATTACCGTGATGGATGGGTATGGAGGCTATACAGAAGAAAGAAAACAAATATTAATGATGGTAGTAACGCGTTACGAGACAGTACAAATAAAGAAAATTGTCCGTAAACATGATAAACAAGCATTTATAAACATATATGAGACAGTAGAAGTGGATGGGGAATTCGCGAAAAATTAAATAGAAGTATTTCCCTTTCATAAGAAAAGTGGGGACTTTTAAATGTTACATTTACAACCAAAAAAATTACCGAGTTTAATTGAATCACTACTCGTATTGGGTATCATTATTGCAATGATTAGTTTTTTTATCATTGAAATAGAAAGCAAGCCTCATATACCGATTCTAATAGCAATTTTGCTTATGATTAGTTACGGACTTGCTAAAAGGTTTTCTTTCTCTAAATTGCAAAACGGAATGATTGAAGGTGCACAGTCAGGAATGGGAGCAATACTCCTGTTTTTTCTTATTGGGATATTAATTAGTAGTTGGATGATTAGTGGAACCATTCCGGTATTAATGGAAACAGCTTTCGGATTAGCAGATGGTCCGTGGTTCTTTGCTATTGTGTTTACCATAACAGCTATTTCTGGAGTAGCATTAGGTAGTTCATTTACGACAAGTGCAACATTAGGCGTGGCATTTCTAGGTGTTGCGCAGTCCATGGATGCATCTATTGCAATCACAGCAGGCGCAATTGTATCTGGTGCTTTTTTCGGTGATAAAATGTCACCTTTATCGGATACAACGAATCTAGCTTCTTCTATTGTAAAAGTAGATTTATTTGAACACATTAAGCATATGGCATGGACGACGCTTCCTGCATTTATTATTTCTTTTGTTTTATTTGCGATATTATCACCATCTCAAGAGAGAAATATGGAAAACTTAGAAATCATTCAGTCAGCATTGAGTCAATCGTCTCTGATTCATTGGACTGCTTGGATACCAATTGTGGTATTACTTATGATGACACTAACGAAACGACCTGCATTTGTTTCTATCGCTGTTAGTAGTGTGATCGCAACCATTATTGCTGGTATACGTGGCGTGACGCAGTGGAAAGAGATTCCGGAAATTTGGTTTGGTGGTTATGTGTCACAAACAAACAATGGAATAATTGATGAAATGTTAACTAAAGGTGGCATAGATAGTATGTTTTTCACGATTTCATTAGTTATTTTAGCTTTAGCGCTTGGTGGATTATTTTTTGTTACTGGAGTAATTCCTTCTGTCATTGCTAATATACAACATCGATTGCAATCAGCTCGATCGTTAACATTAGCTACAGCATCAACAGCCATTGGTATCAATGTTTTTGTTGGAGAACAATATTTATCCATCCTGTTAACAGGAGAGGCTTATCAAGATTTATATGATCGTGCAGGGTTAGCAAGAAAGAATTTATCAAGAACGTTAGAAGATGCGGGTACGGTTATTAATCCACTAGTTCCGTGGAGTGTGTGTGGTGTTTTTCTTGCGGACGTTTTAGATGTGGCTGTAATAGATTATTTACCTTTTGCATTCTTCTGTCTACTGAGCCCGATTATTACTATTATCTATGGCTTAACAGAAAAAATGATTACAAAAGAATAAAGCATTTGAAGAGTCCATTTTTACATCAATCTGTAGGAATGGATTTTTTGTGTCTCTATACTAAATGTGGGGTGCGTTTTGTTCTATCAGTGCTTTAAATAGAGGGAAAAAATTAATTCAAACAAAAGGGAGGGAAAATGGGTGATTAGTGTTCGAATTAGTGGTTAATTCGAACAAAAGAGGAGAGAAATGAGTGCCTAGTGCTCGAATTAGTGGTTAATTCGAACAAAAGAGGAGAGAAATAAGCGCCTAGTGATCGAATCAGTGATTAATTCGGACAAAAGAGTAGAAAAACAAGTGACTTGTGATCGAATCAATCATTATTTCGAACAAAAGAGTAGAAAAACAAGTGCCTAGTGTTCGAATTAATGATTATTTCGAACAAAAGAGGAGAGAAATAAGCACCTAATGATCGAATCACTGGTTATTCCCTACGCCTTTAGATTAAAAGCTATAAACTCATATTACTTACTGCATATTTTTGCTATTTTAAACAAAACTAATAGCAAAAATAGGAGGTGTTGAATGTGGGAAAGGATAGGCAAGAAAAGAAACTGAAGCGAAGTAGAAAAGTTGAGTCTGATCGTGATCAAGCACTAAGTCATAATGGAGCAACCAAAATGGCAAGCCCAGCTGAAGGTAGAAAATATACAGATGGGAAGTAAATAAAATAGCCACTACCGATCTAGTAGTGGCTTAACTTTAGCTATTAACGTTCGACTAGTAGGGATAGACCAATACCGCCACCAACACAGAGCGAACCTAATCCTAGCTTAGCATCTCTTTTCTTCATTTCATGTAACAATGTAACTAAAATTCGTGTACCTGATGCACCGATTGGATGACCTAATGCAATTGCACCACCATTTACATTTACTTTAGATGTATCTAGTTCTAAGTCGCGTAACACAGCGACACTTTGTGCAGCAAATGCTTCATTAAATTCAAACAAATCAATATCATCTAATTCTATATTTTCTTTTTCAATTAACTTCTTTGTAGCATGATAAGGAGCATAACCCATTAATGCTGGATCTGTTCCAATTTCTGCATATCCTTTAATCGTTGCTAAATAAGGAATGTTTTTTTCTTCTGCTAATGATTTTTTCATTAAAACTAATGACGCAGCACAATCATTAATTCCAGATGCATTGCCGGCTGTCACTGAACCGCTTTCAATAAAAGGGGTTTTTAATTTTTGTAAATCTGGTAGTTGTAAATTATGTCTGATATGTTCATCTGTAGTAAAAAGGTGTTCATCTCCGTTGCTATTCTTAATAGGTATAGGTACAATTTCATCGGCGAATTTATTTTGTTCGACGGCTGCTTGTGCTTTTCTTTGAGATTCTAATGCAAATTGATCTTGTTCTTCACGAGTAATCCCGTATTTTTCAGCAACATTTTCAGCAGTAACGCCCATATGTGTCTGTTCAAAAGCATCGGTTAAACCGTCGTGAATCATACTGTCGATTAATTTTTTACCTTCCATGCTCTTATCCCAACGATAGTCATGAACAAGGTGAGGGGTTTGACTCATATTCTCTGACCCACCAACGACAACGATATCTGCTTCGCCTAATTTAATCGCTTGAGCACCTAGAATAGTGGATTTCATACCTGAACCACAAACTTCATTGATTGTCATTGCAGGTACTTCATGCGGAATTCCAGCATGTACAGAAATTTGACGAGCTAAATTTTGTCCTAAACCAGCCTGCAAAACATTTCCGAAAATCACGGAATCAACTTCTTCAGATTTTAGATTAGCTTGCTTGAGCGCTTCCTTTACAGTGAATGCCCCAAGCTCTTTTGCAGATATATCTTTTAAACTACCACCAAACTTACCGATTGGGGTTCGAACTGCACTTACAATTACTACTTCTTCCATCCAGATAGCACTCCTTCATAAAAAAAAAGATTATATATCTAGGTAAAAATACGGATCTACCTAAGTCATGATACTAATATAACATAAAATAACGTGAAAGAAATAATCATAAATTTTGCTTAAAAATAAAGAAAATAGATAGAATTATGTCTTTTTAATAGAAAAAAGTATTAAAATCATCTAAAATAGGAAAAGCAGACATATAATTTTAAAAGGTGTGAGAGATATTGAAAATTGGAATTGATAAGATTGGTTTCTACACGCCACACATGTATGTAGAAACAGAAGATTTAGCAGTCGCACGTAACATTGAACCTGGCAAGTTCACTATAGGAATCGGTCAAGAAAGAATCGCAGTTCCACCGATTACACAAGACGCTGTTTCATTAGCAGCAAATGCAGCATTAGAAATATTAACTGATGAAGACAAAGAAGCAATTGATTATGTGATTTTTGCTACAGAATCAGGTATTGACCATTCGAAAGCAGCTTCGATTTATATTCATCAATTGTTAGGTTTAAACCGAAACACACGTTCTATTGAAGTAAAGCAAGCATGTTATAGTGCTACAGCTGGTATTCAAATGGCAAGAGGTCATATTGCTTTGAACCCAGAAAGTAAAGCGCTTATATTAGGTGCAGATATATCTCGCTATGGCTTACAAACATCTGGTGAGGTAACACAAGGTGCCGGTGCTGTTGCTATTGTCGTGAGTGCCGATCCAAAAATTATGACAGTAGAAAGCCCAAGCGTTTATCAAACGGAAGATGTAATGGACTTCTGGCGTCCACTGTACTCAGATACTGCATTTGTACAAGGAAAATATTCAGTCGATAAATATATTGGTTTCTTCCAAGAATTATTTGCGGAATATACGAAAAAAACAAGTGTTGGCTTATCCGATCTTGAGGCAATTCTTTTCCATTTACCATATACAAAAATGGGATTAAAAGCGTTAAAATCTGTGCTTGAAGATGCAAATGAGGCAGACAAAGAGCGTTTATTAGCTAATTTTGATACAAGTAAAAAATATAATGCCACTGTTGGGAACATTTATACTGGATCGCTATATTTGAGCTTGTTGTCTCTACTAGAAGGCAATACAAATATTGATCCAGGTGCTAGAGTCGGCCTGTTCAGCTATGGTTCAGGTGCTGTTGGGGAATTCTTTACAGGTGTACTGCAACCGAACTATCGTGAACACCTTTATAAAGAGCAGCATGAACAAATGCTAGCGAATCGTACAGCATTAACTGTTGCTGAGTATGAAGCACAGTTTAATGATACGTTACCAGTTGCTGTTGAAAATATAGACTTACCAACTGATAAAGATCCAGCAACTATTTGTTTCGCAGGAATTAAAGATCATATGCGTCAATATGTACGCAAAGATCAGTAATAGTAAAAACCATTCATCTACATGAGGTGAATGGTTTTTATTTTACTTGTTTAGTTTGCTTAGTAATGCTTTTGCTGTTTCTAGGTTCATATTCTTTGCTTGTTTTAATTGTTTAGTAACTTTCTCTATTTGATCACCTTTAGCACCAGCGCTAATAGCAAGTGATTTTGCTTGTAAGCCCATATGTCCTTTTTGAATTCCTTCTGTAACAAGTGCACGAATCGCTGAGAAATTCTGTGCTAATCCAACCGATGCAATAATAGATTCTAATTCTTTTGCTGAAGGAGAACCTAAGACTTCTTTCGTAAATTGGGCTGCTTGATGAATGCTGATCGATCCACCAACAGTTCCTATAGGTAGAGGGAATGTTATTTCACCTAATAAATCCCCATTTGCCGCCTTCGTCCATTTTGTTAATGAACGATATTGGCCAGATCTTGCAGCATAAGCATGAACACCAGCTTCGATAGCGCGTGTATCATTTCCAGACGCCAATACAACAGCATCTACACCATTCATTACCCCTTTATTATGTGTTACTGCACGATAAGGATCTACTAAGGCAAATTGACAAGCTTCCACAATTCGATCACGTACTTCTTCACCTGTATATCCAGCACGTTCTAACAAATGTACAGGAATACGACAAGTAGAAGTTACCAGACATTCCGTTGCATAGTTGCTGAGAATCCCCATAATAGCTGATCCACCTGTTAATTCTTCTATATATGGCTTAATTGCTTCCACCATTGTATTAATAATGTTAGCACCCATCGCTTCCAACGTTTCTACATGAATATGTACAACGAGAAAATCGGGAGAATCATAAGTATCATTTGCTTCTATTATTCTTGTTTCAATAGACTTGGCACCACCACCACGATTAACAATAGAAGGGTGGGCGGCATTTGCCTTTTCGATAATATCATCTGCTTCTTTTAAAAGAACCTGCTCAGCTAACGCCAAATTAGGGACATCTTTTAATGCAATTTGCCCAATCATCATGCGATTATGCACCGTTGTTGTGAAACCACCAGCATGACTAATTGTTTTCGCAGCGTAACTTGCTGCTGCAATAACAGATGGCTCTTCTGTTGCCATTGGAATAACAAATTCCTTATTATTGATTAAAAAATTTAATCCCAAGCCTAAAGGGACGTCATATGTACCAATTTGGTTCTCGATCATATGGTTAGCAATTTCATTAGGTAATTGTAAATGATTATTCATATCTGAGGCATCATCTTCAGCAATAACTCCAGCTGAAACAAGGGCTTCCCATCGTTCTATGAGTGATTTTTGATAAAATTTACTTAAATAAGATAGCTTCATTTTTTTCCTCCTGTTACTTTAGACAGCCTAGATTATTGATGTTTAAAAAATTGTATAAATGCAACGTAATTTTACCATAGAAAGATGGCAGAGCAAAGATAATTCAGAAAGTAGCATTATTAATGATCTCAGATACGCTTATTCATATTTTATGTATTGATAAGAATAAGATAGAGGAAGGGAGTGGTAGATGATGCGACGAAACAACAAACCAATATTATTTATTTTCATATTAATCTTTTTACTATTTGTCGTTATACCACTAACTATTAGTATCGCTTATGGTAATATTCCTTTCTTTACGAATTACAATTTAGAAAACAATGATATATTTGTTAGTAATGACCCCAACCTGAAAGAGAGTGAGTTATCATTTATCAAGAACAATACATACACATGGTCAGAAATAAGACTGTATATTTTGGGACAAGAGCGAACATATACGAAGATGTTGCGTAACACGGCTATTATTGTAGCAATCGTCATCTTATCCATCCTGATTGACCGTATGATATTTAGAAAATAGTTTACTATTGAAACAAAAAAGCCTTCTTCTAAAAAATAAGAAGAAAGGCTATTTGTATATCTTAATGAGCCAGATTAGATTCTCGTGTTGGCCAGAAGTAACCTATTGTTGCTCCAATTAATGCCGGTAATATCCAACCAAGTCCAATATTGAAAAATGGTATATAAGATAAATAGTATTCATTTAATAATTCAAGAAAAGAGTTTGTAACCTGTGGAAGGGTATCTACTAACGCATTATATCCATCCATGATACTAATGAAAAAGGTTAGTGTCATGGCAGAGACATAGACAGCTCTCTTGTGATGAAAAAGTGTAGAACTAATTCCTAATAATATTAAAACAATAGCTAGCGGGTATAAAAACATTAAAACTGGTACTGCAAATTTAATAATATTATTTAATCCAAGATTTGCAATGGCAAAGGATACAAAAGATAAGATAAACACAAACTTTTTATAGCTAATCTTCGGAAAGACATCATGAAAAAACTCACTACAAGCTGTAATCAATCCAATGCTTGTCTTTAAACAAGCTAGAACAATAATGATAGCTAATAAAATAGCGCCAAAGGGACCAAAATAGTATTGAGCTACTTCTGCAAAAATAATGCCACCATTGTCAAGAGTTCCAATCGCATCCACACTAGATGCACCCATGTACGTGATCAGACCATAAATGAGTGTCATTAATCCCATCCCAAATAGTCCGGATTTCCAAGTTGCACTTGTGATCATCTTTGTATCTGTTATTCCTCTTCTTTTAATTGCGTTAATAACAAGAATACCGAATGCCAACGAACCAATCGCATCCATTGTATTATAACCTTCTTTGAATCCGGTCATAAATGCATTGTTGGTGTATTGACCTATAGGTAACCCAAAGCTACCCATCGGCTTGACGATTGTAACGATAATTAAAACGAATAAGAATAATAGAAAAGCGGGTGTTAAATATTTACCTACATAATCAATAACTTTTGCAGGGTTTAATGAAAAGTAGAAGACAATTGCAAAAAATATAAAACTAAAAACGGCTAGCCATAAACTGATTTGGTTTGGATTAACGAATGGTTCAAATCCAACAACAAACGGTACAGTAGCTGTTCGTGGAATAGAAAAAAATGGGCCAATTGTTAAATAAAGAGCCATGCTAAAAGCTAGTCCAAAAGCCGGGTGAACACGACTTGCTAAATCAAGCACCCCATTACTTTTTGACAATCCAATTGCTAATATACCTAAAAAGGGAAAGCCAATCGTAGTTACTAAAAATCCTATTAAAGCTGGCCAAAAGTTGGAACCAGCTAATTGTCCAAGTTGAATTGGGAAAATCAAATTACCAGCACCGAAATAAAGTCCAAAAAGCATTGTACCAATAACGGCATAAGTTGAAAAAGGTATTCGTTGTTGCTGCATCTTTATTACTCCCTCTAGTTGGCTACCATATATTCTGTCACAGACAATAGAAATAATAACAGGATTTAAGAGAAGGCACAATAGATTTTTATATTAAAACGCATTCATATGAGAAAGTTATTATTACGTTTATTTATACCATACTAGGGTATAGTTTAATGAAAAATGTTTTAAAGGAGGACTATTGTATGAACAAACATGAACATGAAAATCATGAAGAGCATCATAGAAATGACCACGATGATCACTCAGATGAACACCATAACCACACTTCTCATGAGCATGAAGGGCATAGTCATGAAGGACACGATCATCATGGAGATGATCACGGTCATATGATTGCAGATTTCAAGAAGCGGTTTTACATTTCTATAATAGTAACTATTCCAATATTGCTTTTATCACCTATGATTCAGGAATTCTTTAATTTTGAGTTTAGTTTTCCAGGAGCTAAATATATTTTATTTGCATTAGCTACATTTATTTTCTTTTACGGTGGTAAACCGTTTTTAACAGGATCTATTGATGAATTAAAACAAAAGAATCCAGGTATGATGACATTAATTGCTTTAGCGATTGTTGTTGCATATGGATATAGTTCATTGACCGTATTTGGACTATCTGGAAATAACTTTTTCTGGGAGCTTGCAACATTAATCGATATCATGTTGTTAGGTCACTGGATTGAAATGCGATCTGTAATGGGCGCATCAAACGCCTTAGAAGAGCTTGTAAAAATGGTGCCATCTGAAGCACATATTATTGACGAAAATAATGAAATAAAAGATGTAAGTGTTTCTAGTTTGCAGCATGGTGATAAAGTATTAGTAAAGCCAGGTGAGAAAATACCGGTAGACGGTAATATTCTTAAAGGACAATCCGCTGTGAATGAATCGTTACTAACAGGGGAATCTGTTCCAATAGATAAAGAAAAAGATGATGATGTCATTGGTGGCTCGATTAATGGTGAGGGCTCATTAACGATTCAAGTAGAAAAAACAGGGGAAGATAGTTACCTTTCTCAAGTAGTTACAATGGTCAAAGAAGCACAAGAATCTAGATCAAAGACACAGGATTTATCCAACCGTGCAGCCAAATGGTTATTCTATGTTGCATTGGGTGCAGGTGCGATTACTCTTGCTGTTTGGCTAGGGTTAGGCTATTCCTTTTCTTATGCATTAGAACGAATGGTAACTGTCATGGTAATTGCCTGTCCGCATGCGCTTGGTTTAGCAGCTCCATTAGTGGTCGCGCGATCGACAGCACTAGCTGCGAAGCAAGGATTATTAATTAGAAATCGAACGAATTTTGAAGAAGCAAGAAATATAGAAGCGGTTGTGTTTGATAAAACTGGAACATTAACTGAGGGGGAGTTCGGTGTCACTAATATTTTCACAGAAGACAATTATGATCAAGATAAAGTCTTACAAATGGCAGCATCGCTTGAAGTACAATCCGAGCACCCTATTGCAAGAGGGATAGTAGAAAAAGCAAAAGAACAAAACATATCTTTTATTGAACCAGAAGCATTCGAGTCCATGACTGGTAAAGGGTTAAAAGGAACCATTGATAACAATGAAGTATTAGTAGTCAGTCCTGGATATGTACAGGAGCAAGAGTTAAATTATAACGAAGAAAACTTTAATGAATGGTCAGAACAAGGAAAAACAGTTGTCTTTGTGATAATCAACGATAAATTAGCGGGTATGATCGCATTAGCTGATAAAGTTAGAGAAAGTGCTGCTCAAGCTATTTCTCGATTGAAGGAATTAAATATTGAGTCACAAATGCTAACTGGTGATAACTATAAGGTTGCGCAATGGGTAGCAAAGCAATTAAATGTTGATCAAGTCGTAGCTGAAGTATTACCACATGAAAAAGCAGATAAGATAAAAGAGATTAAGAAGGACGGTAAAAAAATTGCTATGACCGGAGATGGTGTCAATGACGCACCTGCACTTGCAAATGCAGATTTAGGTATAGCAATTGGCGCAGGTACCGACGTTGCAATGGAAACAGCCGATGTTGTTTTAGTTAGAAGTAACCCAGAAGATGTCGTTTCTATTGTTGATTTATCTAGGTCAACTTATAAAAAAATGATTCAAAACTTATGGTGGGCTGCAGGCTATAATATAGTTACCATTCCACTTGCAGCAGGTATACTCTCACCAATTGGCATCGTATTAAGCCCAGCTGTAGGTGCGGTATTGATGTCACTAAGTACCGTGATTGTAGCGATTAATGCCCGAATGTTTAAGGGGTAGCATTGGAAGAAGTAAAGACAGTAATGTTCATACGCGTGTCATTGTTATATGCAATGGTACGCGTATGTTTTTGTTAAAAATATGTAAAATGACAGTGATTAGATGGTAAATTTTTGTTATAATTAAAGGAGTTTAATAATTCAAAATATAAAATACTAAAAAAATAAAAAAGTAAATTTAATTATTGGGATTGAGATAAATGGAGACATGAACAAATATATTTAAAGGGTGAGTATTATGGCGGAGTATAGACTAGTTTTAGATGCATTCAAACAAATTATTCAGAAAATGTGCAAGGTTAACGATATTTCTCATAGAAAACCGAGATTTGAAACTATAGACAATATAGTGGTTATTAGTTTGAAAAACCATTTAAAAGATGGAATAGACATGGATTGCTTTCATATCTTAAATTTCATTCATCAAATTACTGGTCCTCTGGGGATAAAATACAATCAGCAATTATACTTATACCCGAACTCGAACAGAGTAGAAAGAATAACTGTAAGCTTTAAAAAAGAGGATTATGATGCATTCAATTTAAAAATGCAGGACGGTAGTATAGATAATTAAATGATATTGTCCCGTAATTAGGATGTATTATAGATTTTCTGAAATTATTAATTTAAGGGGGGAGATTATAAATGTGGCTTATTATTGCAGTTATAGTGATAGTCACGCTTATTTCAATAGATGGTCAATTGAAAAAATTAAATCGAACTAATGAAACAATTATAGAACTACTTGAAGGAAAAACAAAAGAATGATAACAGAGACTAAAATTTTTGAAAGGGGATTTGATATAATTTCTAATCCAGCGGGTTTTCAAAACAGATTGTTAGCAAGTGTCTTAGATTTTATCATTGTTTTTGTTTCACTAGGTATACTTTCAACACTTATATACGGTGAATTTTTGAATTATAAGGAAGTTTATTTAACTGATACGATATCGTTAATTTATTATTTACTACTTCCTGTCTTGTGGTATGGCTATACATTAGGTAGAAAAATGGTCGGTAACAGAATTGTTAGAGTGGATGGCAAAAAAGTCGGTATAGGAACAATGCTATTAAGAAATTGGGTAGCTGGCGCATTCTACATACTGACATTAGGAATTGGTTTAATAGTTAGTGCATTTATGATTGGCTTAAGAGAAGATAAACGAGCAATCCATGATTTTATCGCACAAACATATGTCACCACTGATTCACCGTAACATGCTCTATTGCTTCTTTATATTGAGTTTTTAAAAACAACAAAAGGGAGAGTTTCGTATGATTGATTATGGTTTGCTTAACATTGGCAGTCTAGTACTTGGACTAATTGCTTGGTCCTTGCCGGTTATAAGTCTAGTTCGTAGAAGGAAGCAAAAAAATAATACGTGGTTTAGTCTTTCTATTTTTAGTTTCAGTGCATGCACTGTAGCAGTGACCTTCCAAATTATTTATAATTATCATTTGGTTAAGATTGAAGATTGGGCTGCGCTTATGGATACTATAGGTGTCGTTGCGTTAGTCTCATCAGTTCTTGTAGTTGTTACTATTTTATTAAACGTGGTTAACTTGATGTTGTTTCGTAACAAAGCGATAAAGTGAATTTTTTTATAAATCTATTTATTTGAGGTGATAGATATTGGTTGGAAGTCAATCTGACATTAAACTAGTAATCGGAGCAGGTGAGCATAACAATAATCCTGGTTGGATACATACTCAAGAAGACGAACTTAATTTACTAGATCAAGATAGTTGGAATAAAAGGTTTGAACGTGAATCCATTACAGCAATTTTAGCGGAACACGTTTGGGAACATCTTACATATGAAGAAGGCATTGAAGCTGCAAAACGATGCCATAAATTTTTAAAGCCTACTGGTTATATACGTTGTGCTGTTCCAGATGGTTATTTTCCAGATGACACGTACCAAAATGTTGTTAAAGTTGGCGGACCAGGACCTAAAGATCATCCAGCAGCAAGTCATAAAATAGTTCACAATTATAAGACATTGACGAAAATGTTTAAAACTGCTGGTTATGAGGTTGAATTACTAGAGTATTGTGACGAAGAAGGGGAGTTTCATCAAAATAATTGGGATCCTTTACAAGGTGTTATTTTTCGTTCCAAAAAATACGATCCCCGAAATCAAGGAGACAAACTAGTTTTTCCTTCACTCATTGTTGATGCTTATAAATGTTAAAATTCAACTAATATAATTATATTGTGATCGCTAAATTTGATGGAACAGTTTTTGCTCGATAAAATGAAACACTTATTTCAAACTAAGAACCTCACTATTCTATGGAAGAAAGTAAATGATAAAAGTACTGAATATCTTTTCACTACCGATATTAATCTATAATGTATATAAATCAATAATTACGCACATTAACAATGTAGTGCTTGCTATGATAAGGAAGCAGATTAGTAGAAGAAGGGTAACAATCTAATTTTACATTTAAAAGGGGAGTTAATATGATTTTAGCGGTATCTATTGACGGAATATATATAGAAAATATTATCTTTGCATTGTTTACGCTATTATTTTTAGTAGCCATAGTTGTAGGAATTGTATCATTTTTTATTAGTTCCATGAAAAAAAATAAACGATTAGAACGAGTAGAAAAGAAATTAGATAAGTTGTTAAACGAAAAAGAAAATTAATTTTACAACAGGAGATCATTATGAATATCAGAAAAATTAAATCAACCGAAAACACACCCAAAGAATTACTGTTATTAGCTGATCCATCTGAAGATATTGTAAATGACTATATGGACAGAGGAATGTGTTATATAGCGGAAGAAAAAGATGAAATTGTTGGCGTATTTGTACTTCTTCCTACAAGACCTGAAACATTGGAATTAGTTAATATTGCAGTTACTGAAGAAAAACATGGTAAAGGAATAGGAAAGAAATTAGTCATAGAAGCATTAAAAAAGGCAAAAACAAAGGGTTATAAAACAATAGAGGTTGGTACTGGCAATTCAAGTCTTGGCCAATTGGCTCTTTATCAAAAGTGCGGATTTCGTATTGTTGGTATTGATATAGACTTTTTCACTAGACATTATTCAGAAGAAATTTTTGAAAATGGAATTCAATGTAAAGATATGATTCGATTAGCTCAAGATTTATAAAATAAAATCAGATATTTAGTTGCAAAATCATCATTTAAATACTTAGTTATATATTTTAAGAAATAGGAGTTGGTTTGATGTGGGCATGGGTGCGTCGACTAATTATCATTGTATGTATAATTGCACTTATACCTAATATTTATTCTTTTTTTTTCACGTTTTACTAATGATTTACCAGAGGATTTGCAAGCTAAAGTGAATGATGGGGATGCAATACTTATTGGCTTAGACAAGAAGATAGACCTTGATAATGATAAAATTTTGTTACGTCACCTTGTTATAGCAGCAGATGCAACCACATTAATCTTTGAGGTTCACCCTGATGAAAATGGATGGACTTTCCCAGAAGGTGCACTTACACTAAAAGATAAGCAAGGAAATACTTATAAAAATAAAGCTAGTTACGCTTCAGGTTATACATGGGGACAATATATTGTCAGTGATTATCCTCCCTTAGAAGATGGTGTAGAAGCAATAACACTAGATTTCGAATGGTTTGACCGATCGTTTCAAAAAGAGATTCCATTAAACCAGGGGGAGATAAAATGAATAGAAAGAAACTTAAAGGAATAATAGAATGGAGCCTTGCATTTCTATTACTCTTTATTGTTATTAAAGAATCCCCTTACTATAGTTATTATGAGTTGTCACCTAAAGCTGCATTTGAAAAGTCTGAACGAACCTATTATTATGGACCATCAGAAGTAGTTGAGAAAGTCGATTTAGATAATGTTCAAATTTTTCTATCAAAATATAAGAACTGGTTTTCAGCTCCGATAATCAAAAAACATGCTGGCTTTTTTTGGGGACCTGGTAGCTTAGGTGTAATGGAAATAAAAAACAAACAAGATATTACGTACTCTTGGGGCGGCATGACTTTTAATGAAGAACTCATGCTAATGCGTTATTATGGCATTGTTACTAATCCAGAAATAAACAAAGTAGAATTAGATGTGGCTAAAGGATATGATGGCGGAGAACATGTACCTAAAGAAGATATTGTTACATTAGATTATAAATTAAAAGATCATCGCATGTTTTTATTCCACTGGAATGAAGTAGAAAATGATTATCTTAGCATGGCTTTACGAGGACTGAATAGTGATGGTGAAGTTATTTATGAAGAAGATCTGAACTAAATTAATAATGTAATTATAAGAAAATCTATGGATGCTTTAAAAATGATGACAAGGTATATCATCAAGGAAGAACTAAGGAAGACAAGCAGGTTACGCAAGCTTATGAGAAGGAACGAGGAGGGATGAATTGAAAATAAGAATTGTTCTAAAACTTACAGGTTGGATTTTAATTATGATACTAGGCATTATTCACTTATTAGGCAAAGAAGACCTTTCCTTTTTTTACAGTGGATTTCAAGGATTTATTTTTAATATTATTTTTTTTATAGCTATAGGACTTATTTTCTTTGCAAACCCGTCTCGTCCCATAAGAAGTAAAAAAACGATCATTTTATTTTGTATAGGCACGATCCTTTTTATCGCTGGAATGATAGTTGTTGAAACAATAGGGTTAGGGAGTATATCACTTTCTTTGATTATCATTGGAATGATGATAGTGATTGTATCAGATTTCTTAATGGGAGACTTCAATATAAAAAATTAAACATATTCTTACCGAAAAAATAAGGAATAACTGAATAGGGTGAAAGTGTTAAATCTATTCAAAAGATGATAATTAATGCATCATCATGTAAAATGAAATCATAATCTATTAATACTTGGAGTGATTTCATGTTCAAAAATCCATTTAAGAAGAACAAAGAGCTAGATGAATTATCTACGTTTAATATAGATGAGCCAAATGAAGTTAAACTGGATGAAGGTCTAGTTGATGATTTAAAAAGTGACGTAGATAAATTATATGTTGAAGATATAAAAAAACACGAGGAACAATTCTCAGATGAAAAGTTTTGGACAAAGATTCAAAAGTTCTCTAAAAAAGCTGGTACATCTGTAGTTTACGCAGTTCTATTGCTGTATTACACGCTTCAAAAGCCAGAAGTTCCAAAGAAAGTTAAAGCAACCATTGTTGGTGCGTTAGGTTACTTTATTTTACCTCTGGATGTTATACCTGATTTCGCAATTGGCGCAGGATATGCTGATGACTTAAGTGTTGTTATACTTGCATTAGCTCAAGTTGCGCTATATATAGACGATGAAATTAAAATGAAAGCAAAAAATAAGCTGCAAGATTTATTTGGCAAACATGTAGATACAACTGAAATTGACAATAAACTAAATAAATAAAGTGTAAATTATATTACGAGCCTATTTCTAACTTACTAGAAATAGGCTCTATTTAATGTTTCTGATAAGCCGTATGGCATATGCATAAAAAAGCTTTATATATTTTTTAGAAAATACTATCTTTGCAAAAACAAATATGTTAAACTTCTATCGTTAACCATATATTATATTGGTTAACGATACAGAGAATTTAGGGGGAATATCTTATGAATACGAGTAAATCAAAACTTAGAGCAATTATTATATGTGGTATATTTGCGGCTATAACAGCGGTATTGGCACAAGTTGAAATTCCACTACCACTTATTCCTATTAGCGGGCAAACATTAGCGGTAGGATTAGCAGCAACGATTATTGGTAGCAAGTACAGTGCCATTGCAATGGTTTGCTATGTTCTATTAGGGGCTGTTGGGTTACCGGTTTTTGCAGGATTTACAGGTGGCGTACAAATATTAGTTGGTCCAACCGGAGGATACATATTTGGTTTTATCGTTGCAGCGTTTGTAACTGGCTATATCTTAGAAAAAACAAAATTTAATATGAAGATGGCAATGGTAGCAAACATTGTCGGAATGATTATTACACTTATATTCGGGACTATTCAATTAAAAATACTATTAGATTTAACCTGGAACCAGGCGATAATATCAGGAATTTATCCGTTTATCGTAGTTGGATTGATCAAGGCATATCTAGCTAGTTGGATTGGAATTACTGTAAGAAAAAGGTTAATTCAAGCTGATTTAATTGATCCTAGATTCTCAAATAAAGTTGCTTCATAGAATCTAAAACATTCTCATTTCAGTTGGAAGGATAATGTTTATACTGTGGACTGTGTAGTTTGAGACATGGTATACTATAAATAGAAAGAAACACAATATTAAAACCGTTGAAGGTACAATAGACCGAACTCCGACAAGAGGGGCTAGGTGCAATCAAGAGAAGTAATCCCTCAAAAGCCTGTCAAGCACACGAGGGGTTACTTTTTTTAATTTTTAACTGTAGTACACGATTTAGACGTTAAGTACCAATGAAAAATTAAAGCAACCATTGTCTGAGCGTTAGGTAACTTTATTTTGCCTATTGATAATAAACTAAGAAATGAATAAAAAAGGAGAAAAGTGAACTAAATGAAAAATAATCTTTTTGTTTCTAAACCAATTCCAACATATTTAAAGATCACAATACCGATTCAACTTGTTGCACTTATTGTATTATGGTTATTCAATAACAAGGTAGACGTTGTAGTGTCTATTTCATTACTGGTCATATTAGTAACAATGTTTGTTAATTTAATCATGTATTTTAAAGAAAAGAAGAAAGGATAGAAGGTTAGACATAAACTGTGTTTTATTAAAATTTTATCTAGTTTACATAATATATATTATAGGAAGTCATTTATAAAAATTTAAATCTTATCTCAAATATGAGTTTACTCTTGATAGTGAGATGAGATTTAAATTTATCTAACTTAATCGTTACTAGTATTTAAATTTTCAAGTAAACTAGATTTTAAAATTTGTTCTTTCTGTTCTCCGTTTTGAATATATTCGATGCGCATAGCTCGATTGTCATTTGACTCAACATCTAATAAAGATAATTCTAAAATAAGTGTGTTCTCGTCATCGACTGTAAATCCTTTAATATTTTGTTTTTCTCCAATATCCTCTCGTTTATAAACTCCTGTTTTCTTCTCGGAATCGTTACCATAAAATGTGTAAGCTATACCTGAATTTTCTGTGACGGGCTCACTATTTTCCACAATATCAATTGATTGAATCTCTACAGGTTCACTCCCTGACCATTCAAAAGGCATCACAATAAAATATCTGAGTCCCTGATCTAATTCACTACTAGGTTTTAGTTGATCAACAGACACATCTGGCACCGAAAATTCTCCATTGGATGAAACTTCATCTTGATTCGAG
This sequence comes from Paraliobacillus salinarum, assembly GCF_014083865.1. Classification (GTDB taxonomy): domain Bacteria; phylum Bacillota; class Bacilli; order Bacillales; family Amphibacillaceae; genus Paraliobacillus; species Paraliobacillus salinarum. The sequence goes on from NZ_JACEFA010000001.1 coordinate 300,212, forward strand.
CAACCCACCAGAAATAAAAACAATACAAAGACAAACAACTTGTGTTTAATCAATTTATTCCTCCTCATTGTTATAGATTATGCGAATCATTAGTAATTTTTATCTTGATACCAATTGAAATTAGTCTATTGGGCAACTTGATGATCATCGTATAATTGCATTAGATCGTTATAAAATTCTACTAACTGCTGTGATGGCTCTGTCCAGCTGAATTTTTCTGCTTCTAAGCGCGCATTTTGTGATAACTTTTCATATAGCTCGTGGTCATTTAATTTTTCTAATGCTTGGATTAAACTATTTGTGTTTTCATTTTCAAATAACAATCCTGTCTGTTCATCCGTTACTTGTTCCATTGTTGGACCGCTTTTTGCTGCAATTACTGGCAAACCTGCTGCCATTGCTTCTAGAATGACTAATCCTAGTGTCTCTGTAACGGATGGGAAAATCAGCGCATCACTTGACGCAAATGCTTTTGCTAGTTCTTCACCTTGTAGAAATCCCGTGAAAACAGTGTTTGTTCCTTGAAAAACCTCTTCCAAGTGTTCTCGCGCTGGCCCATCCCCAACAATTGCTAACTGTACATCATTTCTTTTTTCTAATAAGGGTTTAAGTTTATGTATTTCTTTTTCAGATGCCAATCTCCCTACAAACAACAACAATTTCTTGTTTGGATTTCCGTTTGATAAGGTATATCTCATTTCTTCTGTTGCATGATCCGGATAAAATTTATCAACATCAACTCCGCGTTTCCATAAGTGTACATTATTAAAATCCTTTTCAATCAATTCTTCTTGAACTGCTTTGGATGTACATAAGTTAATCGATGCCATATTATGTAGTTTCCTAAAATAACTCCAAAGAAGTGGTTTGAAGGGCTTATACCACGGATAATAATCCAAGTATTTGGGTGCATGTGTATGATAAGAAGCGATTAAAGGATACCCTAGTTTTTTTGCATAATATACGCCTGTAGCTCCAAGAAGTGCTGGATTAACGACATGTACTAGATCTGGTTTATGTTTTAAAATTAGATCTTTTACTTTTCTTTGTGGTAAAGCAAACGGACGATAGCGATAGAAAATCAATTTCTTTGCCTTAACCTTCTCCACTGTCACACCATCCAAAGAAACTTCTCCTAAATCAGGTGCGACAACAACAATTTCATTATTTAATTTTCGCAAATGTTTAATGGCTGCTGTTAGACGTGTAACAACACCATCAATAGACGGTAAAAATGTTTCAGTTATAATAAGTATTTTCAAAGTGCAATTTCCCCTTTTTCATCCTACTTTATTATTCGATACCATTATAAAGTAATCAAAAACAAAAATACAATGAAAGGCTGCCTCCTATTGTTGTATCTTTGTTAGTATTCATTTTTTTACTCCAACTTGTACATATTATTCATAGGAGGTGTGAACATGAATAACATGTATGTAAACAGAACAAAGCGTTCGAACAATGAAGATGAAGAGATCGTATATAAGGAAATAGAGAACGATAGACACACTAAAAACGCAAGAGCTACATCAATGCTTGAACAGGATTATCCAAGAATAAATACGGATAATTTATGAAAATTTCATAAAGGGGTGCAGTTCAATACTCCCCCCCCTTTATGATTAGGCTTCATAACAATCACTGTTTTAAAATATATATGAGCAATGCCGCATTAACCGTTATTACCGTTCGTTGAATCAAATTTTCTAATGCACACCTTTATGATATCTTTTTCAACGAGTCTCCAATAAACATCTTCAGATTGTGACGTTGATAACGATGGACGGCTGCCTCTGTTTTGCAATCTAGGTTTACCTTTACATAATACAGCATATCCAACAACCTCAAATGTGTCCCCTTCATTTGCATCTTCTCGATCAATAACACATTGGAATGCTTCTTCGTCAACTAGAGTATTAGGGGTTTGGTCTCCATTTTCAAGTACTGCAGTATACTGAATAACTTTTGTTAATTTCCCACAAATAATCACCTTTTCAGGGCAAACTTCCTCTATTACAGGTGGTGCATCAAAAAATACTTCAGTGCTTACATCATTAATTGCTAGTGCTGGTGGTACGATTTGTGTTTTAAATTCAACGACGTGTTGACAACAGCTTTGTGGGTTTGCTATTGGACATACTGTAGTAGTTGTTGATGTTGACGTTGTTGATGTAGTAGTACTTGTCGTTGTAGAGGTACTTGTGCTCGTAGTTGAAGTCGATGTGCTTGTCGTTGTAGAGGTACTTGTGCTGGTAGAAGTAGAAGTTGTAGTAGTTGTTGGTGATGTGCAAGATGGGCCAGGAATAGTCTCATTTCCAGTATCAGAGTTTTGAGCAGATTTTCCACTGACCAAAACACAACCCAAGAATAAAGGTTGTTCTGTAATAATTGTCACGCAAAATGTTACAGGTAAATCTGGATCATCTGATTCTAATTCTATTTGATCGAACTTAAAACCTCGCACTTCATTTGTCTCAGGTACTCTTACAACCTCACAGACTACAGGCTCTAAGCTATCTGAACGTGAGCAAAATAGATCCTCATCTTCTAATTCGTTTAACAGGTTAGGACAATTTGTTTCGTCAATTCCTATGGTGAAGTTGCTCAGCCCTTGTGGGTTACCAACTGGCGCAACGTCATAGCAAAAAGTGTTACTTGAAGGTTCTGATGCTACTTCGTTATAAGTGATTTGCCATCCATCGACCGTTTGAGTAGATGGAAAAAATAGAGTTGTTGTATTTGAATCACATACCATTTTTTTCACTCCTTTATATGAACTTAATATCATATTATTAATGCGCCACATATTTGATTGGACAAAATTCATGTGCAATAGCCTTTTTAAAAGTATTGTTTTGACTTTAATGCTATGAATAAACAATAATCCTTAATGATATTCGTATCTAGATTTAAATTCTCTAGACTAAGGCTGTCGTAATGACCAGCAGTGAATTGAAATTTTGAAAACATTTCATCCGTATGCCAACAATGAATATGAGGATGATTTTTAATTGGTTCAGATGAAGCACTCCCAAAATCAATTTGTTTTCCATCTTTCAAAATATCATCAACAAAATGATTAGCTGCAATTTCACAGGCATACATAGATGCAACACCTCTGTACCAACCTGGCCATTTCCCCTCTTCCCCATTTTTAAATTCTTCTGTAATGATGTGAGCTGTAAGGGTTGTCGCAAGCTTACAAACTTCTCTAACTAGTCTTGCATCCCCATAATGGGTTGAACCTAAATTATGGAGTCCTTGATGTCTTAAGTGAAATTGGGATGCGATTCTTCTTAAATGTCCCCTTGTTTCATCGTCGTTTACATAACCGCCCTGACCGACTGTGTATAGAGATGGATAAAAGGAATGCCAAGCTGGGGTCAAAAATGTATCAGCATCGGTACGTAAAATATAATCATACTCATCCAAAAAATCAGCTTGCTCACCAACCAAACAACTAATTGAATTTATATAGCGATAATGAAGAAATTCAGGAGGCTCACTAGCAACTGCACACTCAACCTTAATCACATCTTCTGGTAGTTGCTTTAAGGCAGTGGGCGTTCCAAAAACAATCAAGTCTGTATCATTCGAATCAATATATTTTAGTGAAGTATATAAGCAACCTAGCTGAAGCAATAAATCCTTATTTTCCTCGACAAAAACTACAACCGCTCTTCTCATTTTACATACACCCTTTTTATAGAAATGACTTATATATATTTTTATGAAAACGAGAGCAACTTTGATTGGTCGAATAAGATGGAATAAAAATGTATTTAAACAAAAAGTCATATAACAGCACATACTTAATAACTGCATCCTATCGCAGTTCCTTTTTTAATCCGAAATCATATACTATTCACTGAGTAGCATTGGCTTCTGCTAGGGCCGGAAACGTTATAAGTGGAGGCGACTTTGCAACAGAGTGATTAGAGCCAGATTGTACAAGAGTCTACTGGAAAGGGATTAAGAACGTTAGAATCTGATTTTAAATAAAATGATTAAAAAGAGAGGTTATGAAATGAAAGTAGCACTATTAACGATGTTTAACGGTTTAGATAGCACGTATTCCTTAGTAAACGTAGTTGCAGAACAGCTGAGAATGATGTTGCATGATGATATTACACCTGTAATGCTTGTAAGTGAAGATTGTTCGCTTGATTCACGTCATGGTATCTTCCTGGACAATAGAATTGAATGGAGAAAAGTAGTGAACAGGTTAAATGGTGAACAAATACATTGGCGAGACTATACCCAAGCGAATGGAAAGGTCCATGATACTTTCTACCAAGAAGTCGATGTAATTGCTTCTGATTTAATTAAAAAACTAGCTGATGTGGATGCCTGCTTTATGCATGACATTCATTATCAAGGATGGCATTTCATTCATAATATTGCTGTTAGAAAAGCTCAAGAAAAGCTTCCGGATTTAAAATTTATCGCGTTCACACATTCTGCTCCAGTAAACCGCCCTCAAAATGCAAAATGGCCTTTTACAGCAAGGTTTTCTCCAATGCCAAACACACTATATGTTTATCCTACCCAATCTGGTGTTACAGCATTATCTAAACAGTATGACGTGCCTGAAGGACTTTGCAGGGTAGTTAATAATAGTCTTGATCTACTAAGTTATAAGAGTGATGCTGTCAAAATACTAGCCGAGAAAGTAAATCTATTTTCACCAGAGATTTTAGTAGTATATCCAGGTAGACTGACACAAGGAAAAAAATTCGAGAAAGTTGCCGCTTTGTGTGGGGCAATAAAGAAAAATTGCGAGAAAACAGTACAAGTGATCTTTTGTGATTTTCCTAGTGGTGACATTTCTTCAGATAAGTACAAAAAATTTATCAAATCAACTGGTACTGCTTTTGGATTAGATGAAGAGGATATGTTTTTCACCTCTGACATAGAGGCATATAAAAATGGCTTCCCCAGACAAAGTGTTTTAGAGCTATTCTCGCTTTCAAATCTTTTTATATGTCCTTCATTCTCTGAATCATTTGGTTTAACTGTATTAGAAGCTGCCAGTAAGGGTAATTTTCTCATTTTAAATGAAAGAGTACCTGCTTTAGAAGAGCTAGGAAAGCAGTTAAATGCTTACTTTATGAAATGGGATGCAAGAAATTTTGGATATGATACACATGAAAAATATCATCCTTCTGAAGCAGCCTATCTAAAGGAGCATGCAGAAATTATTATAAATTTATTGCGAGAAAATCCGGTAATCCATGCTAAAACGAAAGCAAGGATTCGTTATAGTCCTCAATGGATATGGATGAATCAACTTAAACCAATGTTATCTTAATGAGCCTTCCATTAAGTGAATCCTGATCTAATCACCCAATGGATAAAAAAGCTTTTAAACAAATCGTTCCTTAGTTGAAAATATAAAAACTCCCTATTACTTTTGTATACAATAGGGAGTTTTCCTATATTGTCTGGTACCTTAATTTAAAGATTATTGGACAAAAATCTGAATATGGATAATAAATTCTAAGCTTCAACTTTTTCGATACAAACTTTAATAACATCTTTTTCTACATAACGAAACGCCACTGTATCTTTCGTCTCCTTATCAGAGGCAAAATTAGCCTCTGAGCCTGAAACCTCACAAATGATGTCCAACATACTTATTCTAAAATCGTCTCCTGCTTTTATATCATCTCTATCAATTAAACAATTAAAAGGTACTTCGTCAATCAATTCATTATCAACTCTATTACCGTTAGAGAGCATCTGATACTTCAATTTTTTCTTTAATATACCACAAATAACAACTACACCATCACATACTTTAACAATATCTGCTGACAAGTTTTTCTCTGCAATTGTAGATCCTACTATAGCTGAAGGTACCAATTGTGTGGCATGCTCTAATATAAAATGACAACATAAAGGTTTTGGTGGTGCTGGAGGTCCTGGTGGGCCAGGTGGACCGGGTGGACCTTGATCACCTTTTGGACCTTTTCTACCCGGTTCTCCCTTTGGTCCGGGTGGTCCCGCAGGTCCTTGATCACCTTTTGGACCTTTTCTTCCCGGTTCTCCCTTTGGTCCGGGTGGTCCCGCAGGTCCTTGATCGCCTTTAGGTCCTTTTCTTCCCGGTTCTCCTTTTCGTCCAGGTGGTCCTGTAGGTCCTTGATCACCTTTAGGCCCAGGTGGTCCTTGGGGCCCAATAGCACCCCTTTTACCTCTCTTTCCTGGAGGAGCAATACAGCAGCATTTCTTGTGACCACATTTATTGCACATTATTTCACCTCACTAAATACGTTTCTATATACTATGAAATTAAAACCGTCATCGAAAGTCTTTTTCTAAAAATCCGCTAATATATCATTTTAGTGGACAAGGGACATTCGTCTAACACATACCGTTATAACAATTAATATATTGTAGATAAGAGGTCTTTTGTGTGAGAGGAGTGAAACGGTTTGCTGTATGAAGAGAAAGATGGAAGTATAGAACAAACGCAAGATGATGATAAGAAGACGAATGATTACAAGGATTGCAAAGATTGTAAGGATTGTATTTGTGAAATGCTTTTAGATATTTTGGAGAAGCAGGAGGCATATCAAAAAAGTAAAGTTAATCCATGTTCATTACTAAATTCCGATCGATTGACCTTGCACGCAACAGTTCCGTTTATTTTGCAAACCCCTTATGGACATCCATTTTTCACCTGGGGTCATGTTGGGACAGATGATTGTTTCATTACTACTTTCTTTAGAGTTATAAAAGTAGATTGTGATCAAAATTGTGCAGTTTTACAACTATTACGCCCTAATGTATCTATTGTGGATCCGGAAACAAATTGTGTTGAGGCGGATAGCTTATGCGACGTTGACTTTGTAACCCTTACAAAAGAATGTGTGCTAGTAGATTTAAGTTGTTATACATCGATTAAATGCATTTCTCCAGAATTTGTTATGAAAGATTAAGGGTAAATTTGAAGTAGTTGTATTTATAGTTGCTTTTTTTGGTCTTAAAAAACGTCATTGATTTATTTCGAAAGTTATAAATGTAAGAAAAAATGGAAGAGCTCAGCACTCTCCCATTTTTTGCTTATATATACTAATCTGCCCCTTTCATTCGACAAAAAACATGAAGTGACAGGCACTGCCACTATCCTAATCCACCAAATCTCCTTTTTCGTAACTGGTATTCTTCTAGGGCAAGTCTAAATTCTTTCTCAGAAAAATCCGGCCATAGCACATCACTGAAACAGAACTCCGTGTAAGCCATCTGCCATAATAGGAAGTTGCTTAGACGTTTTTCTCCACCAGTTCGAATCAACAAGTCTGGATTCGGCATATCAGCTGTATCTAGGTACTTTGAAAACCGCTGTTCATCTACCTCATCAAGAGACAATTTCTCATCGATTAGATCAGTAAACATACCCTTCATCGCATGCAGCATTTCATCTTTACTTCCATAATTGAGGGCAAGATTCAGCTGAAGGCCGTCGTTATCTTTGGTAGCGTCAATCGCATACTGCAAAGATTCACGTGTAGATGCTGGAAGTTCTTCCATATTACCGATCACCTCAACACGTACATTATTAGATTGAATATCTGGCAAATAAACATGCATAAACTCTTTTGGTAGCTTCAGTATAAATTCGACTTCAGGCTTCGGACGCTTCCAGTTTTCCGTGGAAAAGGTGTACATGGTCAACACCTTCACGTTGTATTTGACTGCGGCTTTTACTACCTTTACAACGACAGACAATCCTTCTTTATGGCCAGCAAATCTTGGCAGTCCTCGCTTCTGGGCCCAGCGTCCATTCCCGTCCATAATAATGGCTATATGATCCGGTGTAGGAACTTGCATATAATAAAAGTTTGCATTCTCATCTTTTTTAGTTAAAAAAGGAACTTTCATATTCATTGTCAACCCCCTCAAATGTTGTTTTTCGCAAATCCCTCTACACTCAGTTATGAACCGAGGTAACAAAAATCAATCGCAGCATAACATCAGACTTTACGGTTACGTCTCATCGTCACTTCTGTATTCTAAAATATCACCTGGTTGGCAATCTAGCGCCTTACAAATCGCCTCTAAAGTTGATAACCGAATCGCCTTTGCCTTTCCATTTTTCAAAATAGAAAGGTTAGCCATCGTTATCCCAACTCTCTCAGAAAGCTCTGTTACGCTCATCTTCCTTTTTGCCAGCATCACATCAATATTGATTATAATCAACTTTTTCACCTCAGACTGTTAGATCATTTTCAGACTTTATATTGATAGCTTGCTGCAGCAGTCTTTGAAGAACAGCAACGTATACCGCGACAATCAAGGAAGAACCAGCGATAACCATCCCGAGCAATGCGAGTCCTGGTGCATCATCCCATTCAGCTATAATAAAAATTAATGGTAAAGCCGCTACGTATAAACCAAAGATTAGTTTGGCACTGTTTTTTATTTTCCTCAGCGCGTTCACGGATAATTCTGAGAAAGCCTGATTCTTGTCAATATAACTTAAAAGCAATAACCCTTGATACAATGCAATATAAAACGGTATTGCCGATCCATACATAATAATTAAAATGCCAAATACGACGTAAGCTAACATTGCCCCATTTTGCGCTTGTTCAATTGCTTCCATTGCTATATTCGGTAGTAAAAGGACACATAAAGCAAGCACTGGAATTCCAATCAGAAAAATAGCTATCTTTAAAAAAACTGTTGAACCTCGTTTCATCACATACACCTCACCTAATTATTTTCTAATTGTATTTTAACAATTCATTTATCGTTTTGCAATAAAATATTATTAAATAGCATGATGTTTTTGTTGTATTAGTATTCTCGATATAGTAAAGTGAACACATAACGAAAAAGAAAGAAGCTTGAGACTCTCAAGCTTCTTTCTTAACGAACGTCTTAATATATGCAAAAATAATTTAGTGAATGGCACTTCCAAACACAATGCATACATCACAATCCTACTCTGTACACAATCGATAAAAAACCGGGAAGTGACAGGCGCTGCAGGTAAACTTTAAAACTCTTTCAACCTCTGCTTTGCTTGATCATCACCTTTTAAAGCTGCTTTTTGATACCAATATTTTGCTTTTTTTATATTAACTTGGGTTCCAATCCCATTCTCATAACAAAGACCAAGATTAAACTCTCCATAAGAGTCACCCCGATCAGCAGCCATTTGATACCAAGATATCGCTTCATCCCCTAGACCATTTTCCACCGCCTCATGTCCTAGGCGATTTGCTGCAAACACATCACCAAAAAGAGCGGATTCCGTAAACCATCGTTTGGATTCTGCCATGTCCGCTTCTGCCCCAACACCATTCTCATACATATAGCCAAGAGTGTACATTGCTTCTGGTACGCCTTTATCGGCGGCTGCCTTAAAAAGTTCTAAAGCTCTTTTTTCATCCTTCTCCACATACTCCCCACGCAAATACATATCTGCATAATTGTTTAGGGCATCCCCATGTCCTTTTTTCGAAGCTTCTTTATAATAAAAATAAGCTTTTTCCAAATCATGTTCGACAATTTTTCCAACAAAATAATCATTACCTAGCCAATAAAGAGCATCCGCACTCCCGATATCAGCTGCTGCTTTGAACCAGTCAAAGGCCCATTCATCACGCTCGATCGATTTATAAAAATGACCCAGTTCTAGCTGGGCATCTGCGTTACCTACTAAAGCTTTTTGATACAGGGAATTAACTTCCTCTTCTTCCTGTTCATCGATATAGATTTCTGCTTGATCATTTGTTGGTTTTATCATTTCAGATAATATAATTTCCAAATCACGTAATAAAATAGATTGGTATTCCTCCTGAAAGGTAGTTACGCGCACTAACTGCGTGTACAAAATAAGAATATCATCAGGAAGATTGCTTTTTGAAGAAACACATTCTTTTAAAATCAAAGAAAGATCTTCAAGAAAATGATCACTTGAGGTTAGATTTGCTAGTAGTTCAGCAGCTATCGTATTCCCCTTTTTAGTTAATTCTTGTTGCAAATCCACTTTAAAGACACCCTTCTAACGATCACTGTCACCATCCGTAATATGTAGAAACAGACAATTTACGGGTGGTGACAGGCGCTCACAACGTTTTTATAGATTATAATTTAAATATAATGTTCTTGTCCTTATTGATTAATCTTAGTTCTGTTTTCATGCGCAAGTGTTGTTAGCGCAACATAAATTGGTTGCACGTTAAACTTCTTGCCAAATTCAAACGTATAGGTGGTTGTCTGCACATTGTTCGCTCTATAATAAGGTGAAACAATATAGTGTATCGTAAGTTCACTATCATCAAAACCTGTTCCCGCAGTTTCTATAGTAACATCAAAAATAGAATCCATGCTAATAGAATGTATTCGTGTTTTCTTTCCCGTTACACCCTGATGATCAAGTAAGATTAACCGTTTCTCCGTGAATATAAATGTATCTCGAACTAACTTGAATCCCATTTCAATTTTTTCATCGGGCATTAAATACTGGCCATATTGATTATGCAATTCGTCTTTTGACACCTCAGAATAATTACCTAATAAACCGTCCATCAAACCCATACACTTCACTCCCTTAGAATCAATATTTCTTCATAGTATATAGTTCTCGATAAATAAACAATTCCCTGTCATTAATAATAGAAAAAAGTAAAATATGTAGAAACTTACTTAGTTCAAGGTTTATTCTCCGATTCCCTTCAAAATTATTCGTCAAAAACCGGGAATTGAAAGGCACCGCTATCCTTTCCATTCTTTCACGTAATCCTCTAGTACGTTTTTTAATTCTTCGCCAATTCGTAAGTAGGCTTCATCGTTTAAATTGGCAAGAGAAACTCGAATCGACCATGCGGGTGCTAAAAACCCTTCCCCACTTAATAATACAATGGAAGACTTTTCTGCTAAACGGTATAATATGTCTTCTGGGTTATAATTCTCTATAAGGTATGTTGTAAATCCTTCTTCATAATGGTGATCGCACCACAATTCCAAATCAATCTTTGTATAGTAATCAGCTTCGTTCGGTAAGTGTTTCTTTGATAAACCAAGCCCTTCATATAATAACTTCATTCTGCGATGCAAAATAGCATTGGTTTTTTGCTTGTATGCATTATTGGTATCAAGCATAGAAAAAATAGCAAAGAGCGCCATTTGTACTTGTTGTGGTGTCGATAATCCAGCAGTGTGGTTCATCGCAACATCCCTACTATCTGCTACCATTCGATCGATAAATGTAAGCTTTTCCGGTTCCGATGTAAGCGAAGCATATCTTTTATTCAAGACAGCCTGTTCTTCTTCCGACAACGCGTTGATTAATTGATCAAACACATTGGTTCGATTAATGGCGACCGTTCCTAACCGCCACCCAGTCACACCATAATATTTTGAAAAAGAATAAACTCCAATCGTATTAAATGGCAAGTCAGCCATTAGAGATCGAAACCCATCAACAAATGTGCCGTACACATCATCGGAAATAATCATCAGGTTGGGATTATCTTTTTTTACAATTTGTACAATCTGTTCGATGGATTCCCTTTTTATTGCAACTGATGGCGGATTGCTTGGATTAACAAGAAACAGTGCTTTGATGTCCTTATCTCTTAGCTTTTCTAACTCTTCCTTGGGATATTGCCAGGTATGATTTCCTTGTTCATCTACCTCTGCTGCCACTATCTTTACTAGTTCATAATCATTGTATGGGAGTTCTGGGATCTCGATGTACGGTGGAAAGATTGGCACCATTACCGCTATCTTTGACCCTTTAGGTAATAAGTAATTTTTATATAATGTATCAAATATATAACACATCGCTGCCGTTGCTCCTTCAACAGCAAATAAATCGAATGAACCACACGACGCATCGTCACCACACATTTCTTTCATCAAAAAATCATGAACCACCTGTTCCGTTCTAACAAGCATTCGATCGGGATTAGGATAATTATCACCGATAACGCCATCCACTAATTCATAAACCCATGCATCGGCTTCAAACTGTTTGTTAATGACTCCATAATCAACAACCTCTTTCAGCAATGGAATGCCTGGAACTTGCGGATTTTCCTTTACATATTTATTAAAACGCGCAGCAATTCCAACACGACTAGGCATGCCAGCCAAATCACCTTCATCCCAAACGCTTCTTGCTTCTGTTACCGCAAAATGTCCGAGTGCAAAAAAGGCTTCCCTAGGAGTAGCACACGTCCAATTCGGATTGCCTCGACCTGCATCTAACATCGATCTAGTCATTCTCTTCTTTCCTTTTGCCAGATCAATAAGCTTATCTTTTAATTCAAACGGACTTATTTTTTCTAACGCGTGACTTTGCTTTTTAAGTTCATCCATAAAATGCCCCCTAAACAAACTGCTAGCTTGATATCAAGAGTATTCCACAAATGAAATGTAATATAATTGAATGCTTGTGTTTTTTGATATTAGTATGTTTAGGATAGCCTCACATTATATAAACAGCACCATTCTATATGAATATTAGTATTGGGCTAAGCACCATTCTTTCGTTTCTTGATCGGCAAAAGATGCTTCAACACTATTAATATAAATTTGTCGATAATCTTCTGTGCTTAGATTGAATTCATTATCAACTATATGAATTTCTTTAGACATGGTCGTATTAGATACTGTTCTGTTATCCGTATTTATCGTCACTTTAATTCCATCTTCATGAAACTTATATATCGGATGTTCAGAAAATTGATTAACAGCTTTTGTTTGAACATTGCTTGTTGGACAAACTTCTAGCACGATTTGTTTTTCTTTTACTTTTTTATAAGCTGCAGCATGATTTTTAATAAAAATTCCGTGTCCTATTCTTTCAGCACCTAATAATTCAATAGCTTCTAGAACGTTTTTTCCTATACCAGTTTCACCTGCATGAATCGTTACTCTGTAGCCATATTCCTTTGCTAATGTGATTGGCTCTATAAAGCGTTCACTAAATCCTTCATCTTCATTTGCACATAGATCGATTGCTACGACGCCTTTACCTAGGAACTTTCTACCCTTCTCCACCACATCAAACGCACCTTCAACAGGCATCGATCGCAAACAAGACAAGATAATATTTCCTTTTATTTCGTAACGATTTTCCGCCTCTCTCATACCTTCAATAACGCTTTGTATAACCTCTTCAATATCTAGTCCTTTTACTGTGTGTAGTAACGGACCGAATCTGACCTCAAGATATTTCACATTTTCCTTTGCTGCATCCTCAAATAGCTCAAAAGTTATACGTTTTAAGCTCTCTTTAGTCTGCATGACCCTGTTAGGTAGTGAAAACCTTTTCAAATATTCGTCAAGAGATTGACATTCACTAGGAGCAATCAGTTCTTTCGCCAACACATCCTTATCAACTGACGGTAACGGTATTCCTTCTTTCTCAGCAATATCAATAATTGTTTCTACCCTAACACTACCATCCAAATGACAGTGAAGTTCGATTTTCGGCATAGTTAATAAACTCATTTTATACCTCCAAGTTTTATTTTTAAAATTATATAAAAAAATTCCTGACTACAAAGAAAATACAAATCTTGTACTTTCTTCGTAATCAGGAATTTGGGTTCCTGGTAGAGACCTCCAAACCATATTATTGGAGTTATACGGAATTTTATTTAGTTTATTAAAACATCTATATAATAATACACAAAAGTTTGGATTGTCAATATTGTCTCAAACACTATAAAGGTATATTTAAATTATAACGAGGGTTTAAAGCTCCCTCATTTAAAATTCTAAATGTCCTTTCACAATCTCCAAAAGTCGCTCATGTATCCCTCGCCAATTTTGAGCTAAATCAACAGTACATATCTTTACATCAAATCCATGAATTTGATAGTATAAATTAATCGATTTGTGTACCTCTGGATAAAGAAGTATGCCTGTAGCTTTATTATTAGAATAATAAACATCATTATTTAGATAAGCAAAAAGTTGATAGAGGTGTGCACTATGTACTGTTTCTTTATTCCAATGTGAAGCTAAACCGTCTTTATAAAACTTTGTATCTATTATTATTTTTCTACCACCTAATCTAAGTGATATATCTGTCTTCATTATTGGAAGTAAATCAGTACTGTCTCCTTCTGCAGGCCATTGCATCATTTCACTTTTAGCAGTAGCACCTTGAATTTCTTTTCGGTAAAAGTTTTTTACGAAATTCTCAAATAGGCGCGCCACTTTCTGGTGATCTCGGGAGAAATTCTGAAACAGCTTGTTACTATCTCCTTCATGTAACAAGCTGTTTTGCAAAATAAATTGACACACATCTAGTATGAACTGATAATGTTGGTTGTTTCGATGTAATTTAATCATGTTGAAAAAACGATGATTAATTTGTATTAACGACACACTATTAAAATAAGGAAGTACCTTTTTTATTTCGTCTCGATATTGCTTTTCTACTTCTTCATTTCTAGATAAATAATACAACGTTGCTTTTATTAATTGATTATGGGGAATATCATGGGACATATCTTCTTCAAGAATGTGCATCTTACCTCTTTTATGTGAAAAAGTCTGAATTGATTCTTTGAAAAGGATTTTCCCGCGAATAATACTAGACTCTTCTTTGTTCTCCGTATACTCTTTATAAAGGCCTCTTTTAATTAATGACTTTACCTTTATTAGAAGTATTTTACTTAAGAGGTTTAATAAATCTTTCTCATCTTCATCATACACACTAATAATATCTTTCTCGTAAGGGTGATCCCAAGCATACACTAACATGTAATACAAGTTTTTGACGGGAATTCTATTGATGTCGTTGGATGAGAGCATCAACTTTCTCCTCCTGATCAAACCAATATTCTCTTAATAATGGTTCAACTTCCAACCGGACAACTCTATCAAACCACTCTTGTTCATCATTTATTTCACCCTTTGGACAAAAGTAGCTATGTCCTATTTCAAATCCTTTACCAAGATTCACATTATCATTGATAATTTCGTTGTTAACTTCTTTCATAAAAGTAATTATTTTTTCTATAAAACCATTGCTGATACCTTTTCCTTTTAAAAATGTTGCAAATGACTCTGTATGAAAACCAGGAACCAAATTAATAAAAGCAAACCGCCTACGTAATGCATAGTCAACCATAGCAAGTGATCGATCAGCAGTATTCATGGTAGCAATGATATAAACATTTTCTGGTATATAAAATTTCTCTTCCTCTGAACCATAAGCAAGTTTAATTTCATGTTCTTTCCCACGTTTATCTGCTTCCATTAACATCATGACTTCTCCAAAAATTTTAGATAAATTACCACGATTAATTTCATCGATAATGAAATAGAAATTTTCATTTGGCTCCTTCTGTGCTTTTTTACAAAAAGAGTAGAATAAACCATCTTGAAGTTGAAAATTACCATGCTCATTTGGTTTGAAGCCACGAATAAATTCTTCGTATGAATAAGATTGATGGAATTGTACAGTTTCAATGTGTTGCTGACCTTTCTTACCCATATGAAGATAAGCTAATCGCTTTGCAACAAATGTTTTACCAACACCAGGTGGTCCTTGTAATATAATGTTTTTCTTATAACACAATGACTCAATAGCATCTTCTACTTTCTCTAGATCAATAAACAAGTCAACCTTAATGTCATCAATCTTATAAGGAATAACTGTATTCCCTTCTGAGGTATAAGGTAATTTCGTTTCATTAATTTGTAATCGGTTAAATAACTGCTCAACAAATTCTTCATATGGACTAACATTTGTTAGTGTCTTCGTATTAATAGGTAAATCGGAAACCTTCCATCTCCCCGTTTTTAACCATTCCACATCTCTAAACGAATGGTGGTCTCCGTTTTCTACATCGTACTTATACTCAGAAATGACTTGTCCATATGCAATGAGTTCTTCTTTACCACGTTTTATAAAAATATAGTCGCCTACATTCATATCTCTCAGGAATTGTTCATTTGCAAGTGCATCATTTGTTGGCGAATAGTCTATGTTATGAATTTCTTTTAGTTTTTCAGTAATTTCTCTTTTATCGGTATATTTTCTTAAATCGCCAAGTTCAGACCAACCAATAGAAATTTGATTCTTTTTTTTAAAATGTTCCCAAAGTTTCCCGTTCTCTCCAGCTGCCAGTAACCAATATTTTGGTTCAACTATAGCAACTTCTTCCTCTTGAAAATCCAACTTACTTTTTTCAAAGACAAAACTAAAGAACTGATCGATCTCATAATAAATAGGTAGATCTGTTTGTCGACCAATAATTGTTTCATATTTCCTCGTAATGGCATGATCTTTTAATACACGTTGGAACTTTGTGAATTTAATTGAAAAAGTGTCACCGCGACTATAGCCTGGATCTAACCCTAACGCATTCTCCACAGCAGCTCGGTCTCTTTGATTATAAAAGCAATAGTCTTCCGGAAAGATATTACCAATCATTTCACTTACAGCGCTTGTACCAATCCCAAATAATTTATAATCTGGATTATTTAAAAATTGATCCATTCGATATTCAAGCGAATCTTCTCCGTGAACTAAATAATGAAAACTATTTTGATACTTTTCTAATGATGCATTCATATTTCCAAAAGCACGACTTCGAGCAATCGCCATCCTATAAGCATTTACATGGTCACCAATCTTCTGAAAATCTTCCCAAGTCATATTTCTAATAAAGTTTGGATCCCGGAACTGTTGAAAAAATGCATAACTTTCTTTTATGTAATTTAATTCAGTTAGAAATACATCAACTTCTTTTTTATAGAAATGAAGATACTTCTCTATCATCGGAAGTTCAACACTATTATTTAAAGCATCAGGATTATTCCAGTAATATATCAGAGACTCGTATTCTTCTTCTTTTAATTTATAGTTGGTACTCTGAGGTGCCTTAAGAATAAGTAAGTTCTTTGTTTCTGGCATTTCTTTTAATTTACTTCTTAATAACATGCCTTCTGATTCAGTTAACCTACATTCCTTAACCTTAAGTTCAACAGCTATATTGTCTTCATCAGTCTCATACGGACCATGAATCATTTCCGTTACAGCTATTACCCCACCACTATCTTTCTTGTCACCATCTGATCTCCAAATCATTACTTCATCACCAACTTTAATATCATCGACAAAATGTTTTTGTCTAATACTCCAGTCAATAACTTTACCTTTTTTTACATAATTATCGATATCATGAATGTCTGGATATTTGTCATTATTAATGGTAAATCTTTTTGGGTTTCCTTGAAAAAGCCAACTTGTCATATGTATATCCTCCTGCTTTTATCAATAGATTTATTTTAACATAATTAGGCTGTTGGATCTTAGGGATTTAGTAAATATATGGTACGAAAATAGCCTTTAATTGTATGTTTTTCTAGCTCTTCATCTATTTCTGTACTTATCATTTCATACCTTTGTTTTTGAAATACCACTAAATCTAAATTATGACGGACTCCATATTTCATCAAACCCGTTCTTAATTGAATAGTCATAAAGTAAAATGATTTTCTTATCTTTGTAATTTGTCATGTCATGCATCACATTAGCATCCTGGTTCTTATCGATCAATTCGTTATTCCTATCAATGATAGAATCAAGGAAAAACCTTTTCGGAAGCTTGTCACTTTTAGAGCCATTACACGTACTGCAGGATAGAACCAGATTCCATAGATGATCTGACTGAACAAATGACCACGGGATGAAATGATCAACATGCGTTTGCCTTTTCCCTTTAGATAAAGTCTTACCACAATAGAAACAAGTATAATTAAAATGGTTCAACAACACCTTCTCAAAAGGTTGTAAAGTTGAACGCTTGGCGATCGTTTCAACCTTTGCAAGCAGATAATTGATACTTGGTACTTCATTTAATTCCTCAATCATTTTTGCCATGTGGTAGTTAGTAAGATTTACAATTAGTCGCTGATAGTTCAACATAAAACGATGTACACATGGATTTAATTTGAAGTAATCATGCTTATGGTCAAACGCGAAAAATTTCTTATTTGTATCCCCATAAAGAGCACCAAAAACATTTTGTTTCATCGTAGTCTTTACGTCAGAAACTATTTATATCAAGGTTTCGCTATTTTATAAATGGATAAAGATTGATTAAAATTGACTTTAATCGATAAGACTTGAACCCGTTTGAACCAAGGGATGCTAGTTGAATAAACAATTTCTCTTATGATGTCTTTATATTCGTTAAACTCCAGATAATTAAATGATTAAATTAATCAATCCACAATTCTGTAAGCAAAACATCATCACTGTTAGGACGAACTGACTTTTCTTTAGGAATTTTCACAAAAACAGGAACCTGTATTGCATTCCCTGTTATTATGACCTCTCCTTTTCCAAGGCTAGGAATCATTTGAAATGAGTTTTTATCAAGAGTTGGCATAGTATTTTCTAACATCCTTAAATCATTTTCGTTTACTAAACGGTGGATCAAATAATTATGTGTTTGCGAAAGTATTGTTGGAGAGATGTCAGCTGGCCTTTGGCTAGAAAGTGTTAAATAAAATCCAAACTTTCTACCTTCTTTTATAATTTCTTCAAAGATAGACAGTCTGTAATCTTGCCAATCATCACTTATATTACGTTTTTGATCACTCAATATATTATGAGCTTCATCTATAATCAAATGCTTTGTATGTGTGATTGCCTTATCTATTAAAAGGTTCTTTTGCTCATCATAAATCATTTTAGATAGGAGCATAGGAATTAATCTTGTTATTTCCTGATTAGCTTTCACTAAAGAAATTATATTAAAGGCACTGAATTCATCGTTAATATTCTCAACTACTAATACTACTTTTTCAAGGCTATCAAATGAAGTGTTAATTCTATTAAACAAAGGATTTAAATGCTCACTGTTAACTTTTCCCCAAGCTGTCTTATAAACTTTTTGAAAATCCAAAAACATCTTTAGCTGTTTTGTTGGATTATTTTCTAGTTGCTGGAACACTTCATTCAAACCATTTGAAATTATATGTAAGTTTATTTTTCGCCAAGTTTCATCCTCGATATTACTCATTGCTCCACTGTTAATATAATTATTTTCTTTTGTTCTATAAGATTGTGTACTTGAAAAATACTCTAGCTGTTCAAGAACAACATACTGTGATGTATCTGTATAATAATTTTGGGACACTTGAATCCATTCCTGTAAACTGTTTTGATTTACAGTTCCGCCTGTTGTTAATATTCTTTTTAATAAACCTGTTACAAACTCGCCAAAATGAAAGTGCGGATTTGAAATGCATTTGTTATACGTATTCATCGCCTCTCTTAAAAATGGAACTTGTGTCCCTGGCTTTGCGTCAAATAGAACAGACAATATGTCAGCATCGAATAAATACTCCTTCGTTACTGGAATTTTATTTCCCTCGGTTGGGTTTCTTGTATTCACTTTAAAACATTTTTTACTGTCTTCGTCTATTCCGAACATATTTTTTCCAGTATATTCACCATTAAAATCCATTATATAAAACTGGGATTTCTTTATGATACTTTTCCGATATTTAGTACTCAGTAATTCAAGATACAATTTATGTAGTGTATTGGATTTTCCGCTTCCAGTATTACCAAAAATCCCTATATGCGATGCAAAAAACCTATTAATAGATAACCGAATTGGTTGACTTTCTAAAATTGATTCACCAATCAAGATTGTCTCCTCTATATTATCAACGCCATAAATAATTTTTAACTCTTCTTGAGTTGTTAGAGTTACTTCATTCCCAATCATTGGTACGTATTGACTAGTGACTTCAAAAATTTCTTCATTAATTACTCCTTTTACTTTTAAAGTGATAATACGATTAATAGAATTTTTTGCATATCGATTATCGAATTCGGCACTTTTAATCGAATTTTGTTGATCTATAATTTTCTCCGTCGAAACTGTTGCAATAATTTTAACTTCATTTTGATTAATAGTCAGAAATGCACCTATTTTAGGACCAGTCAATATGTCCCCATACCATATAAATTCAGCCTCATTAGACATATGGTACATACCAACCTGTGATACATCTCCCTCAACCCCTACAATCACACCTAACTTTTTACTATGCATTATCATCTTTGGATTCCTCCAATTTAATACCATTTAATATATTTGTCAGGTTTGGTAGAGTAAAACTAAACCACTTTTCATCATTTGCACCTTCAGTATGCTTATTAATATAAGCTTCATCAAAATCTATAGGTGTCAATATTCTAAAGTTCGGTCTTTCGTTTTCAAAATTTAAATTATCTAAGAATGTTTGCCTATCACTATCAGTAAATCCAAATACGTATACTATTAATTCGGGGTTTTGTACTGCTCGTTTAACCATTTTTGCAATGTGTTTATCTTGAAAAGAGAAACCAATAACAAATAAAACTGATTGTGGCTTATCTAACTCCATTTGAAAAATACGCAACATTTCATGAAAATGATTGTTTTCAAAAGTAGTTGATGCCTCATATCCGTCTGGTTTAACTATAACTGACTCTTTAATCACCTCATTTTTAATAACAATATTTTGATCTTGTTTTTCCCAATTTATTGATCCGTGTGGCTTTATCAACGTTATTGACGGAATTTCATTGATGTAATTATCATTTAAGCCTTTATATGAAACTGTTCTATTAAAATTGGAACTGTCTAAGTAACGATCAAAATATCCTGTAGCTCCATCATTAAATACCAACTTATACTTCTTTAAAATCTGATCCGTTGCTCTTTCAATATATAAATCATAATTGGTTGTAAAAACATTCACGTTTTTTGGTGTTTGTCGAGAATTAGACAAATTAAGTATAGAAACAATGCTCTCTATAAATTTTTGATAGTTTCCCAAAACTGTATAAACATCTTTTTCTGCCAGGTCACACTTATTATTAATTAATAATTTTTTACTAACTTCCTGAACACGTTCAAATAACTGCTCATTAGCCGACTTGTCATTTACATCACGAAATGCACCCATTAATGGAATAGCGGGTACTGATGTCCCAGATCCTAGAAGGAAATTAACTTGTTTTGTTATCGCTATTTTTCTCAATTGCTTTACAATCTCTACACTCATCCGTATATTCCCACCTCAACTATATTATCTATACTATAAAAAAGGCATCAACATTTCTGCTGATGCTTGAAATTCGTTAATTTTTTGTGAATTTGTCACTTTTATTACTCACTAAGAAACAGCACTTTCCATCATCGCTTCTTCCATTAGATGTGTCATAATAACTTCTGTCTTTACATTAAACGTTTCTTTATCATAGCTATCTGGTAATGTCTCATCTAATAATGCTTCTATCTCAAATTTAACAGCTTGTCTAGGTTGCTCGTCTTTATACCAATCAATGACATTCGTTTTACTTTGATCATTTTTAATAGACTCGTATAATTTTTTCGCAGATAACTTCACTTTCTCTTCTTCTTTTTTCGTTAACCTATCCTTTTTCAACAAGTCATATATTTCAAGCTCTTCTTCTGTCAAACCTTCTTTGACGTGACGTTCATCTTCTTTTTTCAAATTATCTACAAAATCAACCAGATCTTCGTAATAGTCTTCATTTGTCGAGTTACCGGAATTATAACGATTAATTAACTCTTTATATCGCTCTACAAAATTAATACGCGTCTTATTATCTTCTAGAAGTTTGTTCAATTTATCTTCAATAAATGATCTCAGTTCTTGAATTTCTATGTTTTTATAAGGAGACTCGTTGATCGTTTTACGAATATCATCTGTATTTATTTCTGATAAATTTAATGTTTTCATTGTTGTAACTTCGTACTTATTTTCTCCTGCATCTTCTTTAACATATTTAGATTGTACGCTTAAATCTAGGGTTCTACTAAGTGCTATTTTTGCATTGTCAATATTCTCTTCTCTAACAGAGGCTTTAATCATATCACCTAGATAAAAAATAATAGATAGATAATTATTTTTCCAATGAAATTCAAATATTTCTGGTTTGCAAGCTTCATATATGTTCTTACACAAATTCACATAAATCTTGAATTCCTCATGATACTCATCTTTATCTAATAAGATATTAGTATACTGTTGAAAGAGGTCAATCTGATCAAACGTTTCATTTCTTCGAAGTATTGCATCTAAGTTTATGTTTAGTTGATTACAAAATCCTTTTGTTTCTTGAATAACATCTTCTAATAATTTTATTTGTTCCTCAATGTTTTTTACAGGCATATTCTCATCACTATCAGGATTTGCATAATCCCCAAGAGCTTGCTTCATATATTTAAATAAGTTAAGGTAATCCACAATTAATCCAGAGTTTTTTCCTGGAAACACCCTATTAATCCGTGCAATTGTTTGCATTAATGTATGGCTTTTCATCGGTTTATCTAAATAAATAGTTGACGTATTTGGTGCGTCAAATCCCGTTAACCACATCGCGCAAACAAAAACAAGTGATAGTGGATTGTTGGGATCTTTAAAGTTATCTTCAATGTCATGCCCATTTTCATCAATGTGTTTCATACGTTCACGGTGCTTCTTAAAATCTAGTCCCTCATTTTCAAACTTTTCATCCTCATTGCCATCTTCACTAACGACTACAGCCATTTCTACTTGTTTCATATATTTAATTTGATCATTAGTTCGCTCTCGTTCTTCTCTTGAAGTGGCGTTGGAACGTTTTTTATATAATTCTTTCAGCTTCTCATTCCAGTAATAATTTACTTTGTCATACATGCGTACAGTAGTGAATTTGTCTACAGATATAACCATTGCTTTACCTAAATATCCCCTGTTAGGAAAATGTTCAACAATATCTTTTGCAACAATATTTAAACGATCATCACGTTTTAATACCTCATTCGTTTTTGAATAATGATTAGATAGTTTTTCCTCCTCTTCAGGAGTAAGATTTTCATCTTCAATAATTTCTAAATAATCATCTTCCAAAAAGTCATTCGTTAACCATACTTCAGGAACTCTTCTCGAATAATATAGAGGTACTGTTGATCCATCTTCAATTGACTGAGCAAAGTTATATTCACTCACATAATCCCCAAACCATTGATTTGTAAGACGCTTTGAACCTAACAATGGCGTTCCTGTAAATGCAATATATTGAGCATTGGGTAAACCTGACCTCATGTTTTCAGCTAATGACTTGTACTGTGTGCGATGGGCTTCATCTACAATAACAACGATATCATCACGGTCTGATAATAATGGATATGTTTTTCCTTTGTCATAGCGAAACTTTTGGATTAGCGTAAATAAAAATGGTTTATTCGTTTGTAAGTCATCTCTTAATGCTGCGCCATTTTTAGGGTTAGCAGATTCTTCTTCTGTAACCGTCTCTGTTCTTAGAAAGTTCTTATACAGTTGATCATCTAAATCTTGTCGATCAGTAACCATTAAAAATGTGAAATTCCCAGTGGTTTTTCTATTAATCTTATTAATAAACATAGCCATTGAATAAGATTTTCCACTTCCTTGAGTATGCCAAAACACACCTAGTTTACCGTTTAATTCTTTACGTTTTTTAAATGACTCGACCCCATTATTTACACCTAAGTATTGATGGTTTTTAGCCAATATTTTAATTCTTTTATTTTCAAACAGAATAAAATTCTCAACATAGTCGAGTAAAGTTTCATGCTTCAATAGATTCTCTAACAAATACTGAATACTTGTTCCGTCAGAACGTATTTGTTGACGATTTACTGTGTCGTCTTCTGTTGAACGTAACCATTCGAAAAAGTGATTGTAATTCGCTGTAAAACCGCCTATTCTTGTTTCAGATGCGTTTGATAGAACGCATAATTGATTAAAATGAAATAATTGAGGGATATCACGAATATAGTCATGTAAATTTTTATCATATGCCGTTTTTAATTTAACATCTGAATTTTTAAGCTCAATAAAAACAATAGGCAATCCATTCACAAATAAAAGTAAGTCTGGTCTGCGATGTTGCGTTTCTCCTTTAATCCACATTTGAGATACAAGTGTAAACGTATTATTAGATGCAGTATTAAAATCAATGATACGAACTGTTTCATATTGTTTTTTACCATTTTTTTCGAATTCTACATGGATCCCATTTTTCAGCTGTCTATAACGTTCATAGTTAACGACCCCAAGTTCTTTATCCGTAAAAGGACGTCTAAAGTCTTGTACAATATCTTCCAATAAATGCGTTGGTATATGTGGATTTAGATTCTGCAAACTCTCAAAAAGTACCTTTGGGAGTATTGCTTCCTGTATATTCGAGCGCCCTGTTCCATCATATTCACTTTCTAATACATTTAATGAAGAGAACACTTTATTCGCATTGATGTTTGCATTAATAAAACTATAATATTCATTTTTCGATAACATCTGAATACATGCCTGCTCAATCATATCTTCAGTAATTACCTTCCTCATATTACCCCTCCTCTATTTCACCTCAATTGTACCGTTCATTAAACGTGGTAAAAGAAGATCGCGCTGTTTTTTTAGAATTTGGTTTTTTCTTCCCAATCTTTGTTTCTCAATATATATGTTATATGTTATTTCAAAAAATCGTTTCATTAAGTCTACCGATGGCAATAAAATCTGATGATGTCTTTTAAACTTAGTGAAACCAAAATTAGATATTCCAGTTGACTGTACTTCGAAAATTGACAAGGTTTCAGTTTTGTATGCATAATTTAAATAATTATTAAAATACCATGATAGATATTTTCCATCTATTCTTATTAATTTACAAAAGCTTGCACAAATTACATCTTCATCATACATCGCCAATGTTTCATCAGTAGTATAATATGTTCTTCCTAATCTCTGATCTTTACTTCCACCTGAAGCTTCGAATATTATATCTGAAGATTGTAATCTCCTATTTCTTAATTGGCTTTCTTTATGGAATCTTAATAGATCATAATTAATTTCACCATACTTCATGATAGGTATATCAGTACCTCTGATAACATGGGCCTCTTCTGTAAAATCATCTTCTGGGGAATCTTTACCCCAGCCGCCACCAATATCAAATGATATTATGTCATCAACTTTCTTCACTTCCCATCCTTCAGGGATTCCTTTAACAAATTCTGTGTTTTCATACCCTGGAAATCTCATTCGCACAAACCATTCTTTATAAATCTCTTCCGCTGTTTGTTCTAAAACTTCAATTCTACGGTTGTTATTTTCGATTAGTTTATCGTATGTAGAAAGGACATTTGCTATTTTTTGCTGTTTCTTTATATCAGGGATTTTTATTTTTAACAAGCCGATATGATTTCTGTTTAATGTTGGAACTCCTGCTCCAGAATTAAACTGCTCTAAACCCATTGTCTGCAAAAAGTAATATATAAAATTAGTATTATTTCCTTTAGAATCTTTTACATATAAAGTTGTGTTCAATGGCCAAGCCTTTTTGTTCACAATTTGCACCTTGCCTATGGAACCCGAACGTCCCACCGTTACTACGGGGGGATCAACTTTATATTCGTTATGATAGCTACGAATATTAGTAGAAGCAATAACTGGGTAATTTCCTTCCCTGCTTTTATCATGGGGTAAGTCGTATCCCCTTTTTAAAGTAACAAAGTCTTTTAATTTGATTGTTTTCCACTCACTCATACTCAATCACCAAACTAGCCAAATTCTTTTCAATCTGTTCTTCCACGTATTTTGCTTCTTCATTTAATTGTTTGAATTCATCATTTAAACCTGATAGTTTTTCCTTATACTCATCCGCTGTCATACCATCATCTTCAATGACAACACCGACATATCTACCAGGATTTAATGAATAGTCTTGATCGATAATTCCATCTTCACTATCAAGCTTAGCCACTTTACATAAACCGATGACATCTTGATATATGCCATCGGGAAAACGTTCTAGTAACCAATCAACTTGTTTTTGAAAATATTTCTTATCTTCTTTTGAGTCTGCATTATCTCTACTAGTTTCATATTCTTTAATAAGTGAATAAAAACTTTCACTATCTTCTTCATATAAACGGTTAATAATTGCTAAATTCTTTATTTGCTCATCAGAAAACTCTCTTAATGCACGATCAACTTGAGTAAATATATTGCGTGCATCAATAAATAATATTTCATCTTTCTTTTTCTTTTGTTTATCAAAGAACCATAATGTAGCTGGTAAAGTAACTGTACTAAACATATTAGATGGAAGTGCAACCATTTGAGAAACAATGCCATCTTCTATTAATGCTTTACGGATTTCCTTTTCGCTATGTGCTGCATCTGAAGCAGAGTTTGCCATAACGAGTGATGCTTTTCCTGTTTCATTTAATGCAGTGGCAAATTGATTAATCCATAAGTAATTTCCATTTGGTACTTTTGGCTTTTTACCTTTAGTTTGAGGTACACCATATGTATTAAATCTTTTTTGATCCTTTACTAAATCTAATTCAACATTGTCAACATTAAATGGTGGATTTGCTAACACATAATCAAAATTTTCAAATGAATCATATGGATCAGCATAATATGAGTTTGCCTCAGTTACTTCTCCACGGATATTATTTAAAAATAAGTTCATTTTTGCTAGTTTAACCGTTTCACCAGTGCGTTCTACTCCATACGCTCTTAGATTTAAAGGTGTTCCACCATTCTTTACTTTATGTTCTTGAGCATAATGAGCTGTTTGAACAAACATACCACCAGAACCACAAGCAGGGTCTAACACCTTGCCCTCCATTGGTTGTAAAACCTCAACCATATAACGAACGACAGTTCTTGGTGTATAGAACTCCCCTCCACCTTGGCCTTCAGCTAATGCAAAGTTACCTAAAAAGTATTCATAGACTTCGCCAAAGATATCATTTTGGGAATCTGTTGGAATGTCATTAAAGTTTCTCAGTAGTCTGTTTAAAATTTTGTTGTTATCCTCAGCATTTAAATTATGATAGTTATCTTTTGGTAATACGCCTACAAATTCTGGAGAATATTCTTCTATACCTTCCATTGCATCCTTGATTTTATTGGAAATATCTTCTTCTTCATTTAAATTAAGTAAATATGAAAAACGTGATTGTTCAGGTAAGTAAAATCCACATTTTTCAATTGCAATTTCTTCAATTGTTTTTTCACGTCTTCCACCTTTTAATGATTCATACTCTTTCATAATTTCATCTTCATATTGGTCATATTTTGCATCTGCGAACTTTAAAAAAATTAATCCAAGTACGGGAATTGAGTAAGATGAAGCTTTTAAACCTGAATTTGCCCGTAATTCATCCGCGGTATTCCATAAGTTTTTCTTTAAGTTATTTAGTCTATCTCGATTCAATGTAATTCCTCCTGAAGTCTATACTGATATGTCACTTGATTTAATATTTTAATCTCTTAAAGTCTTAATTTGCATACCTTATACTTTTAATTAAATTATACCATAAATTAGCTCTTACTTTTCATTCAATCCCTGTTATATGTAGATGCTTGAAGAAAAAGGTAGCTCCTCCCTTTTAAATATATCCTTATTTTTATCACCTATTTTTAAATTATATACAAAAGTTTTTTGATGAAATCAAATTATACCCGACATTATTCTACAATAAAAGACACAGAAAAAATCTCCATCTAAAATGAGATGGGGATTTAAATGTAGCTAATACTCTAAAATTCAATTGGTGCTATAGATAATGGATACCTAAATTTAAAAGTATAAATCATCTTTTTTGTCAATTACAGTTTTTTTAAGTACTTCTTTAAGTTCAAGCAATACCTCAATTAGTTCCTTAGGGTTCAGATATATCTCTTCTTGAGAATGCGCTATGTTATTACGGAGCTTCTCTATTTTTCTGAAAAATTCACCACATTTAGTTTTTGATTCAAATCCTAGTCTATCTAATAAACTTTCTGACCCTTTGACAATAGTACCTTTATCGCACAATTGAAGATTATCTAATAGAGACAATGCTTCATTTTTGTGGAATCTATTTTTAAACTCAGCATTTACCTTATCTAATCGATTTTGACCTAATAGAGATTGCCAAGTATTATCTGGAAATGTATCTTTAATAGATGCTAATAAACTCATTTCAAGCACGGAAATAAGGCTAAATGCCAGCATCCTTATTGGTTGCTTATGTAAATCCGCAACTGTTACTAACTTAGTAACTCTATCTTTTTCTAGAACATATACACAGTCTTTTTCTTGGAATATATTCAGTACTTCTGTTAATGAAGTTGAATCTGAAATGATATCTCCTGCTAAAAAGGGCTTATAATAGTTCTGTATTATTCCTTCTTGTAAATTCTTGCAATTAACATGGCCAATTACTTTCTCATCTTCTGTTACACCAAAGTAATCAAAATCCAACTTCTCCATTTGTTGCTTTACAACTACAGCATCATCCGTTACATCACATGTTTTAATCTCTTCAGCTAACAAATCGATTTTTAGATTTTGTTCAAAAATAAATTGTAAACTTGCATAACTATTTTTTAAATCTAACAATCATTAACACAATCCTTTCCAATTTTCATTGCTCTTTTTCCTCTGATATTTATGCATACCCTACATCTCTTACATTTCTACAAATTTCTACTAAATCCTTTTAAATCTTTAAATTTTTTAATTCGTTTATGTATAAAGTACTGATTACAACATTTAAAAATAACACAACAATTCTAAAGTAACACTTAGTCATTTGACAATATAAAAACGTACCTATTACTCCAAAAGACATTTGTCCATTGAAGTACAGATACCTTCTTTCTCAATTACTATGCCAGACCATTTTGTTTATTTTACCAAAAAACCCCAACCCTCATTCTAAAACAAATCGGGTCTTCTTTGTGAAAAGTAATACGGATGTGTTTCTATAAAATCTAACGCTTCCGAATCACTTAACACTTCCATTGTCCTGTCTTCAAATCGTTCGTTTTCCTTGCCATCAAAGAATTTACCTGTCGTAATTTTCGTTACCTCAATACTCCCCCAAGATACACTCATTTCTGTCTGATGACTATTATTTCCATACCCACTGTAAGGTTGGTACGTATGACTTATTCCATCAAATTCTCCTGCCTTAAGGGCCGTTAATACTTCATCTCTTTTCATTTGAGCCTTCCTTTCTGCCGCTAATACGGCTAAAAACAATGATGAACATATCACTTGCTTCAGCGCTTTTTAAAGTATATGAACGCTACTAGAATAGTAGGCCATTAAAAAACTCCTCTGCCCATATCCCCTTCCTGCTAATCTTTGCTCTCATCTGTGCATGCACATACCGTTGATAATGTTTATATGGCGGATGATAGGCATAGGCTACATGGGCAAATCCTTCTTCCAACAACAACTCATTTAGCATGACACCATCTACCCATAAATAAGCTAGCAATCTACCATAATGATCATATCGTGGGCCATCATATTCTAAATGCACCTGTTTACCGATCAGTGTCTGTCTCGACCTAGCAACCCGCTTCTGCACCAAGTCGCTGGTCTGGAATATCAGGATGGACTGTTTCAGGTGCATTAATTAACAGTAATCGCACATCAACAATGTTTCCGTTTAAAAACACTTCGATCGTGTCCGCATCAATGATTCGTTTTACCAATGCTGTATCTAATGCAGATGTGCTTTGTATCGTAGGTTTCGGTTCAATCGCTAGCTGTTTGCTTAATTCCTTCTCCTTCTTCCCCATCTATCATACCCCTTCCTCGTTTACTCACCAGCAACTGTCATCAAACCTTCTATCCCTCTTCATATTTTTCACGCATTCCTCTATGTTTTAAATTTTGAAATTTACCGAATTCCTTAAAAAAGGCTAATTTCACGATTCCGGTTGGACCATTTCGTTGTTTTGCCAGAATAATTTCCAAGCTATTTTTATTTTCTGCCTCCCTATCGTAATAATCATCGCGATAAAGAAAGGCAATAACATCGGCATCTTGCTCAATATTGCCAGATTCTCTTAGGTCAGACATGATTGGTCTTTTATCTGGACGCTGTTCGACATTTCTAGATAACTGCGATAGTAGTACGATTGGAATATTCAACTCCATCGCTAGTAGTTTTAATTCCCTCGTTATTTCTCCTATTTCTAAATCACGACGTTGCCTTTTACTACTCGGTGTGATTAGTTGTAAATAATCAATAATGGCTAGATGCTTTTCATCTGGGTAATCATAAGCTGTTTTTTTAAGAGATGCGCGAATATCACTGATCGTTCGGTTCTGTTCCTGAATGGAGAGCTTCCAGTTGGAAATCTCACCGACTGCTTGGATTGCAGTAGCATAGTCCTTTTCACTGAACATCAAGCTACGCCACTTTTGATTATAGATCGTGCCCTCCGCTGATATTAGTCGCTGGAGCAGTTGTTTTTTTCCCATTTCTAAACTAAAAAATGAACTCATTCCTTGGTTGCGGCAATGTCCTGCTGCGATATTTAAGGCAAATGCTGTTTTTCCAACGGATGGGCGAGCCGCAAAGACAATTAATTCACCTGGCTGCAGGCCACCAGTCATATTATCAAAATCGGTATAAGACGTTGAAAAGCCTGCAGCAGCGCCTTCTCCTGTAAAGATTATATTTGCGATTTCTTTGAGACAATCCGTGTTATCTGTCTCTTGCTTCTCCATACCTAGTTCCTGATACGTCTGCAAGGATGCCATCAGTTTTGTTAATCCTTCGTCACTTGGTTTGGTGGCATAATTGACTGCTAGTTCACGAGATTTACGGTGACGATATGCTTCAAAAAGTAGTCGCTCGTAATGTGCCAGACTTTCTGTGCTAGGGACGGACTCGGCAAGTTTTAACAGATACGTGGTACCACCAATTTGCTCAATGTTATCCTCTAGATTCGTTGTCACTGTAACTAAATCAATCGTTTGCTGCTTTCGTGCTGCTTGTTGCATCGCCCTAAAAATAAGCTTGTGATTTTGAGATGCAAACTGTTCTTCGGTTACCTTCAAATGGTCAAACAGTGTTCCTTCCAACAAGACAGATCCTAATATCGATGCTTCGGCTTCATAGTTTACAAGATTCATTGGCTCATCGCCTTTAACAGTGTGTCGAGTTGCTGTTTAAACTGACGCTTCGTTTCTTCAGGGACCAGGGCTGATTCCTTCTTCCATTGCCGCATCTGCTCTAGATAGATGTTCGTTGCTGGTGGATAGGCAGCGATTTCTGCAAGAGTCGGTGGATACGGATGCGCTGCTGCATAGGCAGACAACTTTTTTAGCACGTTGGTGTAGTCCATCTGCTTTAACTGTGGCAGAAGAATGTCTACTTTTCTTTTCGTGATCACATACTTTGGATACAGCTCCGCAATCGTATCTAGCACGTCAAATGCTTGATTCGCATTCATGACTGCATCTCCTTGCGTATTTTATCTAACACTTCTCGATTCTTGCTTTTATCTTTCACAAGGAACGGTGTCGATCTAGATCGCTTCTTCTGTCGTTGATAGTTTCTCGCTTGTTCTAAGGTGGTTATGCCTGCTTGTGTCCATTCTTTTAAAATAGCTTCAAGGTAACTGTATGTTCTGCCACCTTTTTTAACAGCAAGTTGGATAGCCTCAATCACCATTGCATCACCTAGATCGTCACACCAGGCAAGAAACGATTCTCGTACAATTGGTTTGATCACGCCAAAGTTGTGTTCATAAACGGTATACGCATTCGGTTCCTCTCCTCCTCTTTTTTGTTTAGTTCTTTCTTTTTCTTTATATATGTCCCGGGTTTCGTTACGGAATAGATCCGGTTTTGATTCCGGTTTTGGTGCCGAGGTTGTTACCGGTTTTGATTCCGATTTTCGTAGATCCCCTTGTCTGTCTGAAGCTTGCGATAAGTTATCAAAATAGGAAACCAATGATTTCATTCGATACGATGCTGCTTTGCCTTTCACACCTGGTTCGTAATGGATCAATTCGTTTTCCACCAGTACTTTTCTCGCTTCAGCTATTCTTTGACTCGATAACCCTGATATATTTCCGATAATTGAATTGGAGACATTAAATTTTTCCATCCATCTAGCCGTATTGTTCAGCACCATTAGTGTGTGCCATAATAGCACCGCATTAGGTGAAATTTCATGAAAGAACATCCACTCTTTAAACGCATTTAGTTCCTTAATGTAGTTCAACTTCATTCACCACCTTTTCTTACTAAAGACGTACTTGCTTTTTCACGAACCCATTCATCAATTGCTTCTTTTGAAAAAAGAATTTTCCGTCCAAACCGAATATGTGGCAAGCTCCCCTCACGAACCAAATCATAAATCGTATCCGTATGCACCCCTAAATATTTCGCTACATCTTTTACAGTAATCGTACAAGTCTCCATTGTTTCATCCTCCTTTTATTTTTCTTTCAAAAATATAATCGTTTGAAAGTAGATGTTTGGTGTCTATGTCCGATTACATAGGATGGGAAATTGAGAAAGGAGGGAATTATTCTTTTTGATTAAGTCTAGTAAATGGAGGGATAGATCAAAAAAGAAAAGTGCCAGGTGCTACGTGTGGACATATGTCCGAACGCAGTACCTGACACTGAAAAAAAAGGGTATTTATTAAGTAGGAGTCTAACCCAGTGGTTCTAACTACAATACAAACAGTTCCAGGCACCGTTCGCACTAACTTTCTTCCACTTTTCCTCCCATGTATTCCTCCATACTTAACTGCTCATGAACTAAAAGATTCTGAGATGTTTCTTGTTCATTTTGTTTTTGATTCTCAAAGTACTTGCTTGATACATCTACAAACTTCTCTTCTAAGGTTTCTCTATCCAATCCCTTTGCGATAGCTAATTTAATAAGTGAGACAATTCTTTCATCAATCTCTTTTCTCTCTCTTTTTCGTTTTGGTTCGGTGTGGGTAAAAATCTTATCAAATGAAGAGAACTGTTCTGCATTACCATGAGCCTTAAGTTGCTCTACACCTTCACTATTGCCAATAACATATAAAGGTGACCATTGATATTTTATATTCTCTGCTACCCCTTCCCATGTCCCACTCTTTTTCTTTGTCGAAATTTTTGATGAAGCAACTAATACGGCATCAGATGGTGCATGGATAAACTTATTTCGTTGCATCGCATAATAGCCCGAAAAGGGGGCATCCAACCTTTGCGCCGACATTAAAAGCAATTGTCCATTTGAAATGTAGAACCGAATATTGCTCTTTTTCACCCACTTCATTAGGCCATCAGCTGGGAAAACTATTGCTTTTCCACCATTTTGTAATGTTGCTTCAACAGCTGTGGTATCTACCCCTTTAGCACCACCCGATATAATAACTACACCATGGGAAGCTGCTTCATTTGCAATGTCAGTTGTTTGGATTAGTTCAGTTTCAGTTGCGGATCTTGCACCTACTACACCCATAGCCCGATGGGAGAGAATAGATGGATCACCCGCATAATAAAAGAAAGCTGGAATATGTTTATGTGTTAATTTCTTAAGTCGAGGCGGCATCTTTGAACGGAACATAATGCCAAACCCTTGATGAACTATCTCCTCTAGCTCTAACATAGATAGACCAAGCTTTTGTCTTGCTTTTATTTTTTCTACTATTCTTGTTTTCTGTGCATTTGTTGCGTGTATTAAAGTATTAGATAGTTCTGTTGAATTTATGGTTAACAAAACTTCTGGTTCAAGCTTTTGCTGACTTAATGAT
Organism: Paraliobacillus salinarum; assembly: GCF_014083865.1. GTDB lineage: Bacteria > Bacillota > Bacilli > Bacillales > Amphibacillaceae > Paraliobacillus > Paraliobacillus salinarum. The sequence goes on from NZ_JACEFA010000001.1 coordinate 333,814, forward strand.
TTTACAATCACATTCCACTCTAATATTGTTAACGGAGTTGTTCTTGTCTGTGTAAGTTGCGCACAATATAAATAAGTGGCAATTTCATTATTTGTAAACTGCATGAAGCACACCTCATTTTAGTCACTACCGCTCGTATCTGAAAGAGCAAACGGCGTAATAGTAATATCGTTATACATTTCACCAAGCAGCTCAGCAGCCACTGTAAAAGTCCATTTTGAATCTACAAAATCATCGACTAGAAGAATATTTTGGTTATCCAAATTTACCCGATCTTTTATATACAGATGCTTCCGAATGCTTTGCTCTTGAAAACTATTATTTTGTAGTGACTTTTGTTCTGGCTCATTTGGTTTTTTAGCTAAGTTATTTACATAATTACATTGTAATCTGTTTGCTAATCGTTTTGCAAACTGTGGAACAAGCTCTGGTCTTCTATTAGATGGAATTGGTATAATTATCATCTCAGAAATTTTTAATCCTTTATCTCTAATGAAACGTCTTAGCTTATCTGCTGATGCACTAACGACTAAATCAGAGAATTGATTCATTTCATATTTACAACGACGCGCCTCTTGTCCAAGCTGTTCATGATAAAAGCTAAGCGCAAGTCCTTCTTCATATATAAAATTTAAATTTTTATTGGTCATCATCGATTTTTTTCTTGGTTCAATTATAATATAATTTTCCGCAAAGAATTTAGCAACTCGATTAATTTCATCGTGACTTACATAATCATCTGTTAAATCCCACGCCTCTCCAAGACATGTACTACATTTCATACAAGGTCTGGTATTTGGATCATCTAGCGCCTTTGTGAGATAAGCCATTTGGCAGTCTTTCGTTCGCTGGAATTCAAGTAGTTCATTATATTCTTGTACTTTTAAATTAATTATAGAATCATAATATTTTTGCTGAGAATAATAGTGTTTTAATGTTCGGAAATAACTAGATCCGTTTTTTCCAACAAACCCATCTATTAAAAGTAACTTAAGAATCTGTTTTAATGTTTTGGATTTAATATTCATAACTTGTTCAAGTGTTGCTATTTTTACCTCATCATTTTGGCTAAGGTAGTTTAAAACTTGATCGATTTGTACTTGCTTTGGAAATGAATCATAAATAAAATGCTTATTAATTCTGTTCTCATCCTCACCGCCATAGAGAAGTACACAAACTGCTTGATCTATACCTCGACCGGCACGGCCTATTTGTTGATAATGTTCAACTACCGATTTGGGTGTATAGTAATGAATAACAAAGCTAATATCTTCTTTATCATAACCCATACCAAGAGCAATTGTGGAGACCAAAACCTTAATTTGATTATTTGTTAACTGATTTTCAAGCTCTATTTTGTCTTCCTCATTAATCCTACCATGATAAGCACGGGCATCAATTGCATTTTGGCGTAGCCATATCGCTAGACGTTCGCACTCTCTAATGGTTGTAGCATATATAATTCCTGATCCCTGAAGTCTATTGATATTTTTAGCAATCCAAGCATACTTCTGCTCTGCGTTTGGTAAATAAAGATTATGTAAATAAAGTGATTCACGCTGAAGATCTCCCCGAATAACTTCACAATCACCAAGTTGTTTGGTAACGTCCTCAATTACACGTTCATTAGCAGTTGCTGTAGTTGCTAATACAGCAATATTTTTAGGCAAGATTTTAAGCAATTGATGTATTCGTCTATAATCGGGGCGAAAATCATGACCCCAGTCTGATATACAGTGCGCCTCATCTACTACGAACAAACCTACCCTTAGTTGTGATAAAAGGTCTTTAAAATTATCATTTTGTAGCTGCTCTGGAGTAACAAAAAGAACATCACACTCACCATGATTGCAACGTTCTATCACTTCTTTTTTTTCGGGTAACGTTTTATTTATCTGACTATTAATACAATCTGCCACAAGACCATATTTCCGTGTACTATCAATCTGATTTCTTGTGAGTGCCAATAACGGACTAATGATAAGAGTTACACCTTCTCCCTTATCTCTTAGAATCTTCGTTGTTAGGAAATAAACTAAACTCTTTCCCCACCCTGTTTTTTGCACAACTAGGACACGTTTTTTGTGTAACAGTCGCTTAATAGCCTCATTCTGTCCCTCACGGAATGTTGCCTCTGGACCAAATACTTCTTGCAAAGATTGTATATACATATAATTCCCCACTTTCGTTTAATAGAATTAAAGATAAGTAGCATCTTAGATGTAAATAAATCCCTATTAAAATAATTATAGCACGAACAAATATTCCCGTCTAGAGTTATTACTAATAATAACAGTGTTTCACTATCCGTTAAAAACTTCTTTATTATGACCTGAAAAATCATAGAAAATGGCGATCAATAATACAAGATAAGTAAAAAAAGATGTTAATGAGGTTTTTTCTCACTAACATCTATTATTTGCTGGCACAACTTTTCTGTAATTGAGTTCATATATAAATACCTAACATTCAACTATCCTTTTTAGTATCAGGAATTAAAATCTGTCCTCGCTTTTCTTTTTCTAGCAGTGTCTGCAAGAGTGTCCGTGACAAATCACTAGATCGATAAGGTTTAACGAAGTAATTGGTGACACCTAATTGAAAGCCTTTGTCCTGTTCTTCTAATGCAGAAGAAATAATAATTGGAATATTACTATATGGCACATCCAGACGTTTCAATTCACGCATAAACTCCCAGCCGTCCATCTCGCCAGCTTCAAGATTCAAGTCAAGTACAATAGCGTGCGGAACAACACTTTTTATTTGTTTTAATGCGATTGCTGCTTTCGTAAAGCTTTGAACGTAAAAGTTGTTTTCGCGTAATTCTTGTTCTAATAATCCGGTCAGATGTTGATCATCCTCTATGATGTAGACGTTATAAGCATGTTTCGAATCAGATTGGGGTGACAAGGATTCACTATTAACGATTGTTTCTACTACTGGAAGCGTAACTGTAAAGGAACTTCCCTGACCATATTCGGAGGCTACTTGAACATCGCCGTTATGTGCTAGAGCAATTTCTTTAACGATGGATAGTCCTAAACCAGTACCACCAATTGTTCTACGGTCGGAATTATCCACTCGATAAAATTTTGAAAACAATTTATCCAAAGCATCCTCTGGTATACCTAACCCTTCATCCGTAACGCTTGTTTTCATGTGATCATCTTCTCGATAAAGTCGAATGGAAATATTACCACCATCAGGACTGTACTTGATCGCATTATTAATTAAATTAGTGAATATTTGCTTCAATTTATCCTTGTCACCAAGAACTGTTGTGTCTTGTGTTTCAACATCAATCTGAAATTCATGTATACTCGTAGCTAATTTTTGTGTTTTCACCACATCCTTAACTATATCTAATAAATCGATATATTTTTGTTCATATGTTTGTCTGCCAGATTCCATGCGTTGGACATCAAGGAAATCATTAATTAAATTAGTTAGTCGTTTCGTTTCTTGGTATATTGTCGTTAAATACTTCTTCTGTTTTTCTGGTTTTAACTCACGATTTAACATTAATTCTGTATAGCCATAAATACTAGCAAGCGGCGTTCGCAATTCGTGACTTACCGTACTAACAAACTCTGATTTCATTTGGTCTACTTCAGTTTCTTTTGTAATATCTCTATGAACAAAAACAGTGCCGATTTTTTCATTATCATGATACAAGCTATTCGCATACACTTTATATATTTTATTTTTGTTAGATAAGGTGTATGTGTGTGTTGCTTCTGAATCTGCAGAGTGAATGACTCGCTTAAAGAACGCAAGGAAGTCATCCTCATCTTCAATGAATTGTGCCATTTCTTTTGACCAATTATCTAAGCTCATTCCTACGATTCGATTACTTGCCTCGGTGCAGCCGAATATTTGACAGAGCATATGATTGACTTGTACTGCATTTCCATCGACATCTACTAGTTGAATTCCTTCTAATACAGTATTTAAAATGTCTTGGTTCCTGTTTCGATCCTCTTCTGATTGCTCATACATTTGTATGTTTTCAAGAGAAATAGAGATTTGTTTAGCAAACCCGTTGTATTCATCCATTTGATCTTCAGGAAAAGCAGATCCGAATCGACTAAGTACAAGTACGGCAATCACTTCGTTTTCTATATCTAAGATTGGAAGATACAGATCATAACCGTAACTTTTTGCTTCATGAAAGCCTTTTTCCATATCAATTAGTTCTCTTTTTACGGTAAAACTCTCTTTATATTTGATTAATTTATCGTTTAGGCCATTATCTAGGTTATTCAAAAATTGTTGCTTACCAGTTTGAGAGATTCCGTATGCTGCATAGCTTTGGTCATCTAAGAAACAAATGATTCCTTGATCAGCTTGTGTTATCTTGCACATATTAACAACAATTTCATCTAGCACGTTCTTTTTGTCTAAAGAATTGGAAATACCTTTGACAAATTCATTTCGATCTCGTAAATTATTTTCACTTCTTTTTAAGTTTGACAAGGCTTGTTCGAGTTCAAAACGTTGTGCTTCTAGTTCATCTTGTTGTGCGATTAACTCTTCGTTTTGTCCAAGGAGATCTTGTTCTTTCTCTTGGAGTGATGTCAACATTTTCTTAAACGCTACAGATAATTTTCCGAGTTCATCTTCTCGATTAGTGATGATAGCTACGTCCGCATCTTTTCCTGACGCGACTTCATTTGCTACTTCAGCAAAATCACTTAATGGTTTACCAACATTTTTGAACATTGTTCTTGTCAACTGAAACAAAATGAACATGATACCAATCAAATATAATCCAACAAAAATTAGAATATAACTATTTCTTTGAACAAGTAATTCATAGTTGGCCTCTATCTTATCATCAATTTTATTTCGATATGCTTGTACATCATTTTTAAAGGCATTTACGGCTTTTGTACCGCCATCATTTGCAAGTGCTTCAAAGTTGTCACGGTCCCTCTGTTCAAAAAAAGTTATTGCTTCAGGTATTAAATCACGATAATAAGTATTTAAATAGGATTCTACATTTTCGTAAAAAATATGATCCTCTGTATTATTTTCTACGCGTTTAAATTCATCCAATAATTTACGTATTTTTTCTTCCTGCTTAAATGCATCCTCTTTTAAGGATTCATTATTAAATGCAAAATATCCTCTGAAGTCAAAAAATGCTTGATTGAAGCGATTATCAATTTGTTTAATAATCGCTTCTTTTTGTTCTAATAATTCATTTTGGTTGCTGTGATACTCATTTAATTGACGATAACTGAAGATAATAACAAGTGCACCTATTATAATAAATAATACGACTCGCAACATTAGACCAAAAAATTGCATCGATAAACTTTTCTGGAGATGTTTTTTAATTTTCATGGATGATTTCCTCTACCTTGTCCAATAATGCCATTGGACTAAACGGTTTAGACATAAAGTGATCTGCTCCTACAGATAATATTGTCGTTTGATCTGACTGTTGGTTTTTCGCAGATAACATTAATATCTTCACATCTTTTTTATTTGGATTCTTTCTAACCTTCTCGATTACTTCAATCCCGGTAACTTGTGGCATCATATAATCTAGAATAAGAAGATCGTAGTCTGTTACATCTATTTTCTCTAATGCTTCTTTCCCATCGGTAGCCTCATCTATTTGATAGCCTTCGTCCTCTAATGTATCAACGATTAGCATTCGCAACACTTCTTCGTCTTCTGCTAAAAGGATTTTCTTCATAATCATTCCTCCACAAGTCTTGCGTTTTTATATAGCTCTTGCATGATGTAGTACGATTTCTTTAAGCGTTCGTGATAGGCTGGTTGGTTCCAATTGTCCCAACTATAAAAAGTACTGAATTGTTGATTCGCAACATCACTATTCGTTGTAACCACTCCGATATTAATTCCATCAATAGTTTGGCTACTATTTAATCCGCCATCCCAAAGATCACCCATCACTTCTTTCAGACTAGGGTCTTTAACATTTAGCAATAACCAAGGAATTCGTATTTCTATCATTCTTTGACCTTTGCTAATACTTATATCGGTAAGAGAATTGTAATTTGAATGATTTGGATTACCATTTCCTATCATTAGTTCTCCTGTTTCATAGGATTCAAATGGTAGTGTAATGTCTTTTTCAGGAATGTTTAATTCTTTATTTAACGCAAGTCGTATCGGATGAAAAACGCCATTGTCTTTTTTACTTGCATAGGCTTGATTAGGCACCATTTCTAAACTATGGCCATATTGATAATGAAATACATCATAGTAACTATCTACTAGTAAATTAGCGTCTTTTTCACTTTTTAAGTCTAGTTTAAAGTCTGTTCCAAAATCAAACATTTCTTCGTCTTTCTCAGCAATATTTAAGCTTTTCTGACCTTGATTTTCTATTGTATCTAGGGCTATATAAATATCTTCTTCTTCCCAATTAACTGATTTTCTCAAGTCAAGACGCATATATAAGTAACCTTGATTAGCGTGTGTATACATGCTTTCTACATTACTGTTAGAATCTTCAGCTTCAACTATTGGTTCTTGGTTTATTTTTGTCCAATCATCTTTATTTCCATCTACATAAATAGTCGTATCTTTAGCTCCTGGATCAAAACTCAATAAACCAAAATGTTGTTCGTTTGTCTGGTAATCGCTCCAATATGGCCTGCGATCTGGATTATCATAGTCCATCGTATTCCATGTCCGTTTAAACCATTCATCTTGCCATGCAAAAACAAGACCACCAGCATAATCTTCTTGAACGATTGATTCAAACAGCTGAGCATTGCTCTCACCTTGCTCTACTTCAGAGTGATGTCCTTGATCTAAGCCATGGACATTTCTATGTGTCAATCCTCGAGAAGCTGGTACACCGAACTCTGCAACAAGTACAGGCATATCGTGTTCTTTTCTTAAATCATTTAAATAGCCTGCGTAGTTATTCTTCTCACCAGTATGATCAACGTAATTTTGATAATCCGGATTTAAATTTAAGAAGTCCGGATAATATGGATAAACATGATAAGAAGCAAACATACCACTAGTAAAGCTATTCGTTGTTTTAATATGATTTGGATTTACAGATACAAGATCCTCGTTTTCTAAAGGTTCATATGGGTGCTCTAGTAAATCTGTTGTTACCCAATTAGTAAAACTTAATGCATGCTGCCAATTGTATTGCTCTGCCTCATATTTAGCAGTATACTCTAGCATTTGAGCTAGCCATATTTCAAATGGTGTTGCATCATCAGTTTGTATATATGTTGCACTAAATTGATCTACATCCTCGTTTTTTTCGTTCGTGTTTTCCACTACATACGGATCCCACTCTGTACCAAAGATATAACCTGCTACATAAGGAGAAACGTCTTTTGTATAAGTGCCAGATGCATGACCTGGACGTTCGGGTAAGTCCGCATTTCCATGAATGATATCAATCATCCGTTTAATCTCTGCTTTTACTTCATCGACAACGATTTCTGAATATACATTCTGCGTGTCTAACATATCTTCTTCATTCACCCATACACCATGAAAGATATACAAGGGTTCTGATGCGATTTGATTATAATCATACAGTGCTTCATAAAAGGCTGGCGGATGAAGTGTATAGACTCTGATCGTGTTCGCGTTCATATCGCCAATTTGCTGAAACCATCTAAAATATTCTTCTTTCGATATCGCTGTTTCTCCCGGAAATGAACCTGGTTTTGCGATTCCCATGTTCACTCCTTTAATTAATAGGTCTTGCCACTCACCATTTTTCAAAACTTGAAGATAAGAATCGCTCGTTTGCATATTGGTTTGAATGCCGTCTTTTTCTACTATTTCCACATGCTGTTTTTCAATCGTGTTTTTCTTAGAATTAGCTAGAATGGATTCCATGATCGGTACATAAGCATCCCAATAAAAATCTTCGCCACTTTGGAGCTGTCTAATAAAGTTAAGACCGACAGATTGATAGATTCCTGGAACTTCTTTTTGGTCCGCATAATCTCCAGCAAAATAGTAAGTGTTGAATTGTGCATTTTGCTGATGAATGATTGCTGGGAATTGACTTGGAATACCAAGAGATTCAAGCTTTGTAATTTCTTTATCTACTAAAGGTAAGGAATATGTAGCCAATACTTCCTTTGAATCATTCGCCGAATTTATATCAAACCAATATCCATAAGTAGAATTGATTTGATCTCCAAATACAGCTTCACCATTATCGGTTGTTTCGAAAAGAACACCTTCATCTGTAATCCCTTCCTCTGACACCACATGAACAAAATCATTATCATTAACAAAAACAAAACCAGGGCCTTTATAATTCCATTCTTCGCCTTGTGAAACAAGATTATCTTTTACCCAATGGGGGACTTCTGAATTAGATAAATCAGTAAAGAATCTGCCAATCCAGCCACTCCACTCTAAGTTTAAAAGATTAAACATTCTTTCACGCACTTCAGGTTCTGTTGGGCTAGCAAACGTATTAAATTCTGCAATTAATGTTGTACCATGCTCATATAATGCTTGCTCAATTAGGTCGACTTCCGAAAGCTCTAAACCTCCGTGAATCAAATCTGATCTCATACCACTATCATTATCATCAAAAAACTCTTCTTCATAAACACCGTATGAATCGGCTAAATAAATCATATCGTATTTACCACTATCTTCTGGATAACTATCTATCTTATATGTTTCGTTATCCATAGGTTTGAAACCAACATAATCCTCTTCTTTGTTGTAATCTGTACCATCTGACTTCATATATTTGTTATTGTTTAAAACCCAAGTTAATCCGTTATGTTCTTGATAACTTTGATTGGGTACTGTTTTATCGAATATCAAAATATCTAGTGTCTCTGATGGTTTCAGCTGCCAAAGCCAAAAAGGACTAGTAACAAGTATTAAAAATAAGAAAATATAAATAAAAAAATAATTTCCTTTAAATAGATTCTTCATTTAGACACACCTTTTCTCTTCATTTCTCCCCAGCTGTGATCTCTTCGAATAATCTGTATAATACCTTCACATCTCCATAACACAGTGAGCGGGCGATACCATAGCGTTTCAGTAGCTGCATATAGAAATAATTTAAGAATGTCCGTAACCTTTGGATATTTCCTTAAACTCCACTCTTCCAAAAGAACTGAAGTCATAGAAAATATAGACCCATACAGCGTAGACAGTAGAAATAAAAGAATAGCAAATTCTATATAAATTCCGCCAGAAAACAAGGAGAAAATGATAAATATATAACCAGATAGCTCAATAACAGGACCTAAAAATTCAATAATCCAAAAGTAAGGTATGGAAACAAATCCAATAGTTCCATACTTAGGATTGAGAAGTAGTTTACGATGAGCCCACAAGCTTTCGAATAGTCCTTTATGCCAGCGTCTTCTTTGCGTTCTTAAAACACCTAAGCTTTCAGGAACTTCTGTCCAACAAACAGGATCTGGAACATAGATTATTTTTTTCTTTAATTTTTTTTCTTTTGTAATACGATGCAATCGTACAACTAATTCCATATCTTCACCAACGGTATTTCTCTTGTATCCTCCCGCTTCAATTACCCAGTGTTTTGAAAATACGCCAAACGCTCCAGAAACAATTAATAAAAGGTTATGACGACTTAAACCTATTCTCCCCATTAAAAATGCACGCAAATACTCAATTACTTGCATCACTACAATAGGTGATTTAGATAGACCAATATTGATTAAGTTACCATTTTGGATATCACAACCATTTGCAATTCTAACACTACCTCCGGAGGCAATCACTTCCTCATCAGAGTCGATAATCGGTTTCATAACTTTTAGAAAAGCATCTCTTTCTAAAATAGAGTCGCCATCCAACGAGCAAAAATAAGGGTAATGTGCAAAGTTTAACCCAGCATTTAACGCGTCTGCTTTTCCCCCATTATTCTTATCTATTAAATACAGATTGGGTAAAACTCTAGACTGATATATTCCTTTTGTTTCTTCTGTTTCCAGTTGTTTTCGCACAACCTTATTCACCCGTACCATGTCATACTTCTCTAACATAATTTCTAATGTACGGTCTTTAGAACCATCATTCACTACGATAATTTCAAATTGAGGATAATTAATCGTGAGAAGTGAGCGTACACTTTGGACAACGCCCATTTCTTCATTATATGCTGGGACAATAATGGAAACCGGCCGTGTAAAGTTCTCATCCATATAATCTTTAAATGGTTCTGTTTTACTAAGCCGATATTCTTTTCTAATTTGAAGTGTTGAGAAAAAGAGAATAATTGTGTAAAAAAATATAACCACGATCATATAAATGGCTATAACCCATGCGTATAATTGTAGAATTGTGTTCCAATCCATTAGATTAAGACCCCTTTATCTAGACATTCTCTAGCCATATCTTTTGCAAAGTTATCATTACTTTCTATAAGTATATCATTGAGAATCACATTTCCACTAGGATAACTAGCAATCGTTTGCCCTGCTTGTGATCGAACCCACCAGGATTGATCATGAAGTAGTTTTTTTAAGCAAGGGATCGCTTGTTCGTCTTGAATTATTTTTAATAATTTTGCTAGGAGCATTCTTTCTTGCCATATTGTAGATTGGCATAACGAAAAATACTGGCGAATATCTTGAACATGACCAATATTACTTAGTGCTTTTAATGCTCTTATTCTTATTTCATCTTCTTTGTTAAAGAAAACTGATTCTAAAAATGGTACAAATTCCACTTGAGCTAATAGACTAATTCGATCCAATATAGCACATTGTAAATGTTGCTCATAGTTATCAAAGTCTACTATTAAATCTTCTAATTGAATGTCGTTTAATCTACGCAAAATATTTCTCAGGTCAAATTCTGATAAATCCTTATAGTTTTGTTCTAGGAACGATTCAAATGAATTACTTTGGAAATGAGCTAAGATACATAAGCCTTGGATCTTTTCTTCTTTTTGAGCACTTTGTTTATTTAGAATGTGTTCTATTACTTCTTCTTCCAAAGATGTCATATGAAAATTTTCAATGTTGAATAATGTATTCATTCGTTTGCCCCAATAAATACTTTTTAAATTATTAAGATATAAATCCATTAAATGTGTTTCTGCATAGCGTGAAAGATTTAAACGTGTTTCTAAACTATCTAATACGCTAACATATTCTTTTAATAATTCTTCTATTGCAACCTTTCTTTCTTTGCCTATTGGTTGAATCAACCGTGTTGTCTCTCCTGATGATAAATATTCAAAGATCGGAACCCTATACTTGTCTTTATGCATGTTTATACGTTTACGCACACTATTCTCCCGTGCTTTTCTTATTAATAAATATACTAAAAGAATACTGAGAAACGTAATAATGAATAGTAATAGTACATATAAGATAGACAATTCTGTGATTATCATATACTACTCAATCCCTTGTAATAAATGTTGTATTCTTGTATGAAGTTCAGTGATATTAAAAGGTTTGGTTAAATAATCATTAGCACCCAATGATAATGCACGTTCTATATCATTTTTGTTTTTTCGACTGGTAAGCATTAAAATTAAAAACTTTTCTTGTAACTTTAAGGCTTTTAATTTTTGTAATACTTCAATACCATCCATAACAGGCATCACACCATCTAAAACGATAAAGTGAGAGCCATCAATTTCATGTCGTTTGCTTTCAAAAAATTTCGATCCATCTTCAAATACAGCAATATCTAATTGTTCAAAACCTGATGTCACTGTATTAAATATTTTTGTCAGGATCGTTCGAATAATTATTTCATCATCGATAATTGAGACGTATAGCTTATTATTAGATTTAATTTTAGGCAATTCATTTCCTATTTCAATTCTTGCTCTTCCATTGTTTTTCGCTTTGTATAAAGCTTGATCTGCTTTTTCCAGAACCGTTTCTAGGTGAGGTTCATCTTCCATAATCGTATAGATCCCAGCTGAAAAAGCCATTGTGAAAGTTTGCTCTCTTTCGTTGAATTCTATTTTTTGGTACTTTGCAAGTATGCCTTCTAGTTTTATCTTTACTTCTTCAATCGTGCTGTTAGGGAATAGAATCACAAACTCTTCCCCACCATAACGAAAAACGGTATCAGCAGGGCTAATATTTCTAATTAAGAATTGTGCAAAATGATACAATACTCTATCACCAGCTGCATGTCCATAAGTATCATTAACCTTTTTAAAATAATCAATGTCCAACATAGCAACTGTAAATGCACTATTTCTATCCATGGTTATCTCTAATTGTCGTTGATAAATATCATGTAGAAATTTTCTATTATATACTTGGGTTAGTTCATCAATTAACACTGATTTATCAAAAAGCTGTTTCCTTTGAATATGTCGTGTAACTCTGACGATGAACTCTTCAATATCAATTGGCTTAGCAATAAAGTCATCTGCTCCAATCTTGAAAGCAGCAATTCTTTGTTCTCTACCATGGTTTGCACTAATAATAATTTTTGGGATAAATTTCTTTTCGTTATGTTCATGTATGTCTTTCAGTATTTCAAAACCGTTTTTCTCAGGCATTTCAAGATCGATGATTAAGCAATCTGGTGAAGTGTCAAAATATTGGTTGGTTGCTTCTATAGGGTCTTTGTTGGCTATCACCGTCCAGCCCTGTTTTTCTAACACATCTTTTAACAAAATAAGCATCGATGTGTCATCATCGATTAAATGGATAACAGGCTTTTCTTGTGTTTCAACATTTCCCTCTTCCTCGTTATTTACAACCTCAGTATCTTCAAAATTTTCATACTCATAGCTATATTGTAAAATGGGATAAAGGAAATCTCTCACTTCGTAAATTTTCCACACCTTATCGCCTTGGTTAAGTTCATCAAGTAAATTAGCTGCGATCTCATATAATTCATTTAATTGTAAAGTACCTGCTGTTCCTTTAATGGAATGAACAAAACGATACACATCTTCATTTAGAATATTTTTTTTCGTTCCGGTTTCAAACCAGTCTTTTGCTTGTTTTTTTATATTATTAAATAATAGTTGTTTATATTTATTAAAGTCCATCTTGCTACCTCCCGATCTGTGAAGTATCTATTATGGAGAAATCTATAATTAATTGCACACGCGGTTTCGCCTTAATTTAATTCTATTATACTAGTATTTCAACATATTTCGACACTAAAAACATATTTTTCTAAATTTATTGTTTAAAAAGTGTGTTGATTAAATCGGTAAATCTAATAGCTGCTCAAACGTATCAATGGCATAATTATATTTACTTACTTCACCAAATCCATATCTTGCAAAAACAAATGGAATACCGGCATATGCTGCTGCTTCTTGGTCTCCTGTTGTATCGCCAACATACACAGCGTCCATTAACTGATTTCTTTCCATAATGAGCTTAATATTTTCTCCCTTAGACAATCCGGTTCTGCCTGGATTTTCATAGTCTTGGAAGTATTTATCTAAACCATGATAGTGATAGAATGCTTCAATATACCCATCTTGACAGTTACTCACAATAAAAAGGTTATATTTTTCTGCTAACTTTTTTAAAACTTCTTCCACGTTGTGATAAAGTAAACCGCCATTACTAGTTAAATAGATATTTTCCGCTTCGTAACTTTCATTTAAAATTTTAAGTGCTTTCTCTTTATCTACATCTGACAATAACCTTTTACTGAACTCGTCAAAAGGCAGACCTAATACAGCCTTCAGATCATCTTTTGTAATTTTTTTATTTATATTATGTCTCTCAAGAACGTTATTCCAAGCAATAACGATAGACTCTCTTGCATCCCATATCGTACCATCCAAATCAAAAATAATATTTTTCATTTTCATACTCCTTTATTAATAAGAAAACTACTTATCTTAAATACTATAAATTATGACAAATCACTAGTTTAGTTTATTTTACTATACATAAACTATACAAGGCGAATATAATAAAAAAACTAGAGCTTGAGACAAAACAATATTTCTCAATATATAAACGAACATTTATCTTAATGACGAAGAACAAACACCGCTGTGGAAATATACTCTCTTTCCGCAGGCACGGCTTCAGCTAGCGCTGTTCGAAGTTGCTGAAAAACTAATCCCTGACTGTATATTTATAAGTATTAATCATAATGAAGGATGATAATTAAGTTATGTGTATTATGTGCGCATTCACTCCAGTTACAGACGATCGCTTTCCGCGGGCACGGCCGAAGCTAACTTGGTAAAGAAAAACACTTTACCAAGTGGATCTTCGGACACGTGCTGTTCCCGCAGGAGTCGTCGTCTTTCACTTCCGTTTTTTCATCAATTTACGCGCTTTTCCCGCAGGACAAGGAACGCTTAGGAAGCGATGCATCGCACGAAGAAAATGGCTTTTTATTTTCGAGGAGTATCGTATATTTCCACAGCTAATTTTCTCTCTTAAAATAAGAAACGAACTATAAATCCAGTATATTGGAATTAGTTCGTCTCTTATTGTACGTGTTTTGTTTATGTCCCGGTTCCTAGGCAAGTGAAAATTACCATTCAGGTAAATCTATTTTTAATATCAATTACTATTATACGGTTTTTTTCCTTGCTCTATTATTTTTTCCTCAAGATAGCTACGTAAACGCTCAACCGCTGCTTCATCACTAGTTGGACCAAGCTTTATAGTTTCTTCATACTGCTCATGACTGAAGGCTAAATCAGCTTGAATAACTTCTGGTCTCAATCCAGCGTGCTTGAAGTTTTCTCTTAGTTCTTTAGCAACATGCTTTTTTTGTTCAGAATCTAAACTCATTCTTTCACCTCCGAATTCTGTTATATGTATTTTTCCCAACTATTTAATTTTTACTAGTGATTGTTTGTACGTCGTTAAAACAAAATAAATAAATCAAACCTTGTTAATGAACATTTGTCTAATAACATGGTTTGATCTATTATTTTAAATAATTATTTTCTTAAAATTTTCTCCATTGTCTTACCTTTTGCTAATTCATCAATTAGTTTATCTAAATAGCGAATTTCCTTCATCGTTTGCTCTTCGATTTCTTCCACGCGGACGCCACAGATCACACCTTTGATCAACGTTCGAGATGGATTCAAATAAGGAGCCTCTGCAAAGAAGGTCTCAAAGTCTGTCTGCTTATCCAATTGTGTTTCGAACTCTTCTTGACTATACCCTGTCAACCAACGAATGATTTCATCAACTTCAGCTTTTGTTCGTCCTTTTCTCTCGGCCTTTTTAATATAGTGCGGATACACATTAGCGAAACTCATCGTATAAATTTTGTGTTTTGCCATGATACACATCCTCAGTTGTTTTACTTCATTTTATCACACATAATTGTTAATGCATTACTCAAACCCAGTAAATTAAATGCTCTTAACGAATTGCTTTACTAAATGATTAAATGCGAGAAAGTTTTTGCTAGGAACTTGATGGAATGCATCATCGACAAATGCAATTTGCATATTAGCTTTCTGTTGGTAAAACAACTTATGGTGATGAATCCAATACGCACGTTCACCGTATACTAACAATGTCGGACATTGGATGGAAGAAATTTGATCCACTTGATTATAATGTTGCGTGTCTAAATAAAATCTAAGCCATATGGCGGGATCAGTCTTTAAAATATGTTTATATAATTTCTCTTCATCTGATTCATTATTTGCATTGCTATACGCAAGAATTTCTGCTAATTTTTTTGGATCTTTTATAACTACTCCTTCACCAATCCGATACATCCACTCTAAACCTAACGTATCAATCTTAGGATAAGCTCCAGAAATTATTAATGCTTTTACCAAATTCGGATATTTTAACGTGAAAGCTTGTGCGATCACTCCACCTGCTGAATAAGCACAAAGAATGATTGTTTCTAAATGTTCAGCTTCGATGATATGCTTAATTTCTTCCACATACTGAACAACAATAGAAGATTCACCATTAAGCTTAGATATTGATTCACCATGTCCACTAAGATCTGGCATGATTAATTGAAAATGTTTTGCTAACTCTGTTTGATATTGAAAAACTAGTCTGCCTAAACCAGGTGGGTGGATAAACAATATAGATTCCCCACTACCTATTTTTTCATAAAATAGTTTTGCGTGTTTTAATTGAACAGTCGGCATATTAGCGTTCCTCTAATTCCGATGTATCGTAAAGTTTCAAGGCCTTACTAGCAGGTCCTTCGAGTACTTCACCGTCGATAGAAAATCTAGATCCATGGCAAGGGCAATCCCATGTCTGTTCATTGGTGTTCCATTTCACTTCACATCCTAAATGGGTACATGTCGTATCAACCGCATGTAATTGTTGGCTTTCATCACGATAAACACCGACTTTATTTAATCCAGCTTCAATGATCGTAGCTTGTTCTTCAGCTAAAGACGATACATCGTTCGTTGGTATAGCAAGTTTTCCACCAATTAAATGTTTTGCTGTAGTAGCATTCATTGAAATCAGTTTCTTTATATCTGGATCACCATGAAAACGTTGCGGTGAAAAAAGTTCAGCCGTTGAGTTTTCTTTATTTAAAATAGTATCAGTGATTATTTGTGCTGCGACAGTTCCGTTTGTCATCCCCCATTTTCGATAACCTGTAGCAACATATATATTTGGTGTTGATTTAGATAGTTGGCCGATTAATGGGATTTTATCTGTTGTGGTAAGGTCTTGTGCCGCCCATTGATTAATTACAGCATCTACCTCAACGTGTTGATTAGCAAATGATTCTAATTGCTGAAAAGCTTCTTTCGTTTTATCTACATTGCCAGTACGATATCTCTCTCCACCGATGAGCCAAATCTCTTCTTCATCCGTTTTAGTAACTCTTACAGATCGAGTAGGTTGTTCCGCATTAATATACATACCGCCTGGATATTTTTGTTTTGCTTTTACAGCAATAAGATGTGAACGTTCCGCATACATTCTAGCGAAATACAATCCCTTCATATTGTAAAAAGGAAAATGTGTTGCAATAACAATGTGTTTCGATTGGATGACATGCCCTTGTTTTGTCACGACGGTTGGCTCGCCTGAATCGCTTTTCTGTATATCGACAGCAGGACTTTGTTCAAAAATACGTATGTTATCTTTTTTTGATATCTCGTTTATAAGTGATGCAAGATATTTTACAGGGTGAAATTGTGCTTGCTTATCCATTTTTAATGCAAGCTTCATTGGAATATCTATTGGCAATTCATTAACGATTGAACCAGATATACCTAGTAGTTGATAGGCAAAGCTTTCATTATTAATTTTATCTACTTCGTTTGGATCATTCGTATAAATATAAGCATCTTCTTCAGAAAAATCACAGGAAATTTGATGTCTATCAATGATTTCTTTGATATATTCTAATGCACTATGTTGCGCGGTGTAATATTGCTTTGCTTTTTCTTTTCCAAAGTGCTGGATTAGTTCATCATAAACTAGGCCATGTTGTGCAGTAATCTTTGCTGTAGTATGTCCTGTAGTCCCACTAATTAATTGATCTGCCTCGATTAGCACCACATTTATATTTTCTTTTGCTAACATGTAGGCCGTTGTTATACCAGTTATCCCGCCTCCAACTATGGTTACATCAGCTTCCATATCCTTTGATATAGATGGAAAAGATGCTACGTTTGTATTGTACCAATAAGACTCTTTATTTACTGTCATGTTCCTACTAACCTCCATCCTTTTTATTAGTATGAACGAAGGAACATGCAGGCATACAAAAAACTCTTCTTACACAGAAGTATAAAAAGAGTTTTCGTTTATATATTATTTGCGTTTTCGCATCATATCATAATATTTTAATGGTTGATCTACTTTCACTTTCGTAATCATCATGGCATGTTTTGCTCGATCAATCGGCTCTCCGTTTTCATCCCAAATTTCTTCAATCGTTTGTTTGAAATGATAAAAATTCGGTCCGAAAAATTCAACTTCATCACCAACGCCAAAACTATTTCGTTGTTGAATGGTTGCTATTTGTGTTGCCTCATCATAGTCGAGTACAAGACCTGCAAAGTCATATTTCGGGATACGTGCTGGTTTACCGAATAATTGATCTTTCTCAGTAGGCTCATTATAGTAAAAGGCAGTCGTTAAGGAGCGTTGTGCAGCTTTCCAGATTTCATCTACCCATTCCGGATCTATTTCAAAATGATCTGGATCTTCAAAGTATGTGTCGATAATTTTACGATACACATTTACAACTGTAGCTACATAGTGAATACTCTTCATTCTACCTTCAATTTTCAGACTATCTACGCCAGCAGCTAATAAATCTGGCATATGTTCAACCATGCTTAAGTCTTGTGAGCTCATCGTATAGGACTCATCTGATTGTTCTGAAATGTTTTCTGATCCATCTGTTCCATCTTCAAATAAATCATATTTCCAACGGCAAGATTGGGCACAGCCACCTCTGTTCGCATCACGTGCCGTCATATGATTCGATAATACACAACGACCGGAATAGGATATACACATCGCTCCATGAATAAAGGCTTCTAATTCAATATCAACTTTCTCTTTCATTTCTTTTATTTCTTCTAAAGAAACTTCTCTAGCTAATACGACACGAGGAATACCTTCATTTTTCCAAAATTCTACCGTGCGCCAGTTGGCAATCGATGCTTGGGTACTAATATGAATCTCAAGATCAGGTGCAGCTTCTTTACAAGCGGCAATTAAGGCTGGATCAGCAACAATTACTGCATCTATCCCAACTTCGTAAAGTTTTTTAAAATAATCTTTTGCTCCCGCTAAATTTTCGTTGTGTGCGATAATATTAGCCGCTACATACACTTTCGCTCCATATTTTCTTGCAAAAGCAATGCCTTCTTTCATATCCTCATACGAAAAATTCCCAGCTTTTGAACGAAGACCAAATTGCTTGCCGCCAATATATACAGCATCAGCACCATAATGAATTGCAAATTTTAGTTTTTCTAAATTACCAGCTGGAGCAAGTAGCTCTGGCTTTGTTTGTGTTTGTATGTCAGTCATGATAATACTCCTCTAACTAATAGATCTGTTCCTTAAAATAGAATCCAGTTCCTAATTTTCGATCTTCAGGTTGTATATTATAAATACGTTGTTTGAACCCTGCTTTTTTCAACTCAAATTGAGTTGGATCCTCTAAATACGTATCTATTGCTTCTTTGTATAATTGTGTAATTTCTACATGATAGTCAGTAGATTTTAATATCCCATTAATCCGAAGACCGTGAATTTTTGCATCTAATAATAAAGGTAAATGATCAATCATACACAAATCTGCGTCACTCATAATATGTGTGCCATTTACATCCTCGAATATCGGGTAATGTGTATCCTCTTCTTTACCTTGTGTAATATGCATCACCTGTTGTCGATCATATGATTTATCTATATGACGGTAATAATTTTCAACTAATTTTCGCTTCGATTGAAAAATACAAGTCATACCGTGTACTTGAATATCAACAGGAAACGAAACTTGTTCATTAATTTCTTTGATTGCATCGATTGCTAATTCGTTTGATAGAATAGCGCGGCTAATGCCTTTTTGATGCCAATAATTTAGTGTTTCATAATTTGTTGCTAATGTTTCAGGATTCCATATAATAGGTATATGAATGTCATATGATGAGACAATCATAAAAATAGATGGATCTCCACAAATAATCCCGTCAACTTTAACAGATTCTAGTTCCTTTAAATACGTTGGTATGGTTTCTAATATATCATTGTGAAAAATAGCATTAGTTAAAATGTATACCTTCACACCATGTTGATGACAGTATGTGGTTGCTGCTTTTATTTCTTCAATTGAAAAGTCACCAGTAACACGTAATCCGTAGTTTTGATGACCAATCGTAATCGCATCTACACCAACATCAATTAACTTTTGTACTTCATTCATATCTCTAGCAGTAGCGATTAACTCTGGTTGATAAGGACTTCCCATAACTTCACCTCAAAATTGCAGTCTACTATTTATTATGAATTAAATTTCAATATTTTCTGTGACAAATATCACAATTAAACATACTTTTTTATTTGTTTTTAATAATATCTGTATAGCTTGGCTGTCCATCTACTGTTTGTGCATGTTTGATTCCATTAATAACTGCTTGTTCTATTGCTTGTACTGCAAGCATTCCTACAATATTAAGATCAACAGAGACTTCGTTTGATGTCATCGCAAAAATAGTGTCACCATCAATAAGTGTATGAGAAGGACGCATCGTTCTAGCGAATCCATCATGTGCTATACTCGCAAGCTTGTTCATTTCAGCTTTTGTTGCTTTTGCATTAGTAATAATCGTACCAATCGAAGTATTTGTAGAGAAACGATTTGTCTGTTTATCTAATTGTGACAATAATTGTTCTTCTGTGTGTAGTAATTGATTATTTTCGCGATCATAAGCACCAGCAATAATTTGATTTTCGCCCGGATCGAATATATCGCCAAAGCTATTAACTGCAACTACCGCACCGACTTGGAGTTCACCAATTTGTATTGCAAAAGTACCTAAGCCACCTTTCATGGAAAAAGAAGTACCTAAACATTTTCCTACGGTTGCACCAGTTCCGGCTCCAATAGAACCATTCGTTGCTTCCTTGGTTGTTTCCGCATCAAGACACGCTTGATAACCTAAACTGGCGTCTGGTCGAATCGAAGCATCACCAACTGTTAGATCAAACAAAATAGCACCAGGTACAATTGGAACACGTGCAACACCTACATCAAAGCCTATTTTTCGCTCTTCTAAATATTGCATAATCCCATCTGCTACACTTAAACCAAATGCACTACCACCACTTAAAAAAACGGCGTGTGTTTCTTGAACAAGATTTTCTGATTTTAATAAATCTGTCTCTCGTGTACCTGGAGACCCACCTCGTACATCAACACCAGTTACTGCACCATTTTTGTTAATGATTACTGTGCATCCTGTTGCGGCTTCTTGATATTGCGCATGCCCAATAGAAAACCCTTTAATTTTATTGATTGAAATCTCTTGTAGCATCTTTTTTACAACTCCTTCCTATTTTTATAGTCATTTACTTTTATCTTTAATATAATTAAAATAGAAAAAAATTAAATTACTAGTTTGATTTCATCTTATATGGTAAATAGAATAATAACAATATTTTTGAGGTGATTAAATGAGTATGATACGAACACATATGATTGTTAGTGGCATGGTTCAAGGTGTTGGCTTTCGGTATACGACACAAATGAAAGCAAACGAAATGGGGCTAACTGGTTGGGTCAGAAACCTATCCGATGGAACAGTTGAAATAGAAGCAGAAGGTGAATCAAAGGTTGTTAATCAATTTGTTGAACTAATAAAAAAAGGGCCAAGACGATTTATTCATGTTGATCATGTAGATGTAAATACTTATGATGACTTAAAAGGATATACGTCGTTTGAAGTTCGGTAGTATGAAAAGTTTGTACAATAACTGTCGTATCGAAGGAATGATTAGTAAAGTTAAAGTATCAAATCGAGTTGCCTATGGCTGTCGAAATTTTACAAATTACAAGAAACGAATACTGTTGCACTTTAAATTCATACCAGTAGAACAAATAAAAACATAAAAATAATACACGTCCTATAGGAGCTTAGCCGCTTCAGGACGTGTAAAAAAAATCAGTTTATTTTTCTTCAAAGAATTTACGATTAAGTGCAATATAGTCATGTTCCTCATCTGGAACTTCATCTTCCATAAAGATTGCCTCTACCGGACAAACAGCTTCACAAGCTCCACAATCAATACAAATATCCGGATCAATATAAAACATATCTTTTCCTTCTTCTATACAATCTACAGGGCAAACTTCTACACATTCGCCTGCTTTTTCTTCAATACAAGGTGATGTAATTACAAAAGCCAAGAAAAATACCTCCTTAAAAAAATTACTATTCTATATCTTACCACAATAATGCTATTGTACCCAAATAAAATTGGTAATTATCATTTTTGATACTACCAAATATGACGAACCTGACAGGTCTCATCTTTAAATTCGAGTGCATACACATCTGGAGTGGTCAATGTTTTCCAATCCTCAAAACCAAAATCTTTTAAATAATGAGCTAATATAATACTTAATAGATTTCCATGTGTAACGATAGCTACACAGTCATTTGTTTGATCTTGCAAGCATTCATCTATTACTGATAACCCTCTTTTTAATGCATCATTGGATGATTCTCCACCTGATAAAGAAAAATCTAAATCTTGAAATGATAACTCCAAAATATCTAACCAATCGTCTATTGGTTCATTACTCAAGACCCTTTCTTCCAGACGAACATCTTGCTCAATAGGAATATGCTGTGCTGCAGCATAAGGTTTAATCGTTTCGATGGCACGCATAAATGGACTAGAGATTATTCGGTTGACTTTACAATCGTTGTCTTCCAAAAATAATGCTAAACGATGCGCTTGATTCACTCCATGCTGTGTTAATGGAGAATCCATATGTTGTCCTTCTGCTTGGCAATGTCGAATCAAAATTAGTTGCTTCACTAAATCAGCTCCTATGTAAAGAGGATATCGTTATCGAAAATGTTCCTGAACATTTCTTATTATCTATTGTTCTACAAAATATTCTTTTTTAAATCCACCAATACGATTTGAATTGTCTATAATAAAATAGAATTCATCTGTTTCATTTTTTACATCATATACTTTTCCTGGAGTCAGGACATGATGAACGACAAACTTTTTCGCATCCGCATGGACACACTTTATTTTTTTAATCGTATTAGACTTGTCCCAAGTATGGTGTATCACCATTATGCACCCTCTTTCTCTCTCTCATACTAACACATTTCTATTTTAGCACGAATATTACAAAAAAATAAGTCAAACTGTAATTATTCGTGTGATTTTTACGTTAATTAAATATTTATTCTAAAAATCTAGTTTAATTGCATGGGATTTTCAACTATACAAAAAGCCACCGATTTAAGGATTGCTAGAAGTGATGAAAATAAACTAGCGGAATGAGAGGATTTAAGTGGAGATAAAAAACGAGTGAGTAGATGTAGTCTAGTTGATTGGAACGTGAGGTGGCGACCCTGCTGGGAAAAAGCATCCACCTGAAGTAGAAGTCAACGGAGTTAGAAAGCAACATAAAAGGCATAGCCTAAAGCATTTAGACTATGCCAATTTCAAAAAACTCATTCATCACTAACAGCACCATTCTTTAGGTAGCTCCTATTGTATTATTCAAATAGTGATAGAAATTGTTCATATCCTTCTTCTTTTAGTTTCTCCTTTGGAATGAAACGCATTGCCGCTGAGTTCATACAATATCTCATGCCACCTTGATCAATTGGTCCATCATCAAATACATGGCCAAGGTGAGAATCAGCATCTTTACTACGAATTTCAATTCGCCTCATGCCATGTGTTGTATCTAAATTCTCTTTTAATTGCATGCGGTTAAGTGGTTTAGTAAAGCTTGGCCAACCACAGCCCGCATCATATTTGTCTTTAGATGAAAACAATGGTTCACCGCTAACAATGTCAACGTAAATACCATCTTCCTCTAAATCATAAAACTCGTTTTGATAAGGGCGCTCTGTACCGTTTTCCTGGGTTACATGGTATTGAATTGGAGAAAGAATCTTTTTTAGCTCCGCTTTCGTATGTTTCTGTTTCCAATGCTGTTGAATAAAGTCTTCTCTTCCTGATCCCTTTTTATATAATCGATAATGAAACGCATTTTTCTTATAATAATCTTGGTGCTTTTCTTCAGCTGGATAAAATGTTTTTGCTGGTAGAATGCTTGTAGCAATTGGTTTATTAAATTTACCAGATTGACTTAATGATTCCTTAGAAGCCATAGCCAACTGTTTTTGTGTATCATTATGATAAAAAATCGCAGTTTGATAAGATTCACCACGATCATTAAATTGTCCACCTGAATCAGTTGGATCAATTTGCTGCCAAAACAGTTCTAGCAATTTTTCATATGGAAAAATATCGGGTTGATAAGTAATTTGAACAGCCTCGAGGTGCCCAGTTGTATTCGAACATACTTCCTCGTAGGTTGGATTTTCTGTATGTCCTCCAGTATAACCTGATACAACTTTTTCAATTCCAGGCTGTTCATCAAATGGTTCAACCATACACCAAAAACATCCCCCGGCGAATGTTGCTAAAGCAAATTCTTGATCCAAAATAGATTCCTCCTAACAGATTATAGTCTTTAACTATTACGTCTATTGTAAGTTAGGTTAAGTAGCAATATCAAATAAAGAGCTTTGGTTTTGATCCGTTTAATTGATTTGTATCGGACTTATCTGTCTCAATTAAATAGATATTTTCATTATTTGTTGTAACGGGAGATTTATTTTCGATCAATTCATCTTCATTTTCATTCATTTGCTCATTACTTTCATCTGTTTCACTTGTAGTAGCTTCTTCTTCCGCTTCTTCCTCGCCATCCGCTTCTTGAAAAGCTTTTAATAGAGATAACATTGTCGGAAGATTTTTCACCATCGGACCATATTGCTGAATAATCGGCGTAACGGATTGAGACATTTTTAAAATTTGTTGAATGTTTGATAATGTGTTCGTTATTCCTCCGCCACCTGTAGTAGCTGCTGCTGTAGGTAATTGACTTCCTACTTGAGAAGGCAATAATTTTTGAATGATACCTTGTAACCCACCCCTTGGCGCTACGGTAGTTGGTTGATAGGCCGCGGGCATTCCTCCCCACTGCTGAAAGCCTTGCATATTCATTGGTGACATATTTGGTTGTATTGGTGGTCTTCCTTGTAACGGTGGAAACATATCGCTCCCTCATTTCATTAAAATACTTCTATGTTAGTGTACGTAAGACCAAAAAAAAAGTGTAGGCTATATGATTATTCACTAAATATCTATTGAAATACTTGAAACGACTATAGGGAACTGTGAATTTATGTGAAGGAAATACAAAGAGACTCCTTGAGGAATAGCGCAAACACTAAGAACGCGCAGTGTATTTCCGTAGCCCGAGTATGGTTCGATTTTTATATTATTTTTCATTCTCAAAAAAATGGAATAAGGACGGGACATAACTAAATAAAAATCATGAGAAAACGGATAATAATACCTTGTTTAAGGATCATTATCCGTATTTTTTCGAGCAGACACATTAGCTGTGGGAATATACGATACTCCTGCAGGAACAGCGCGAGCTGAAGATCCACTCCTTAAAGCGTTCTTTTGCTTTAAGGAGTTAGCTGAAGCCGTGCCTGCGGAAAGGGAGTATATTTCCACAGCGGTGTTTGTTCTTCTTAATTAAACTAAAAGCACGTATTTTTTATTTAGAAATGTTGCTTTATCCCAGCCTCAATCCAAATAAAAATTAATAAAAATCTTATTGATATAGTGTAATTATTTCCCGGGCAAGCGCAGAAAAATCCATTGTTCGCACTTTTCTTTGTTATTAATTGACACTATGTAACGAAACAAGTTGGTACGTGCAAATTGTTTGGTTATTTTTCCATGTTAATTCGACAACTTTTCCGAATCCAATTAGATCAGAGGATTGATTTCTTTGAATTTCAATCTGCTCTTCCATAGGAAATAATTGATAGCCGTCTAACACAATCGAGAAAAAATTCTCTCTATCTTCTACACGTTGTTCGTTTCCTCCAGTTACAAGCTTCCATTCGATGGAAAAAGGTACGGTCATTATTTTCCCTCCAACTTATTTATAGTTTCAGTATATCATTTTTTAAATGTAAAGCTAGCATGTGAACCATTTGGTGATGGTATAATCTGCAGTTGGGCATAGATCTCCTCTTTTAACTGCGGTACGTGTGAAATAATACCTAACATTCGATTAGACTGTTGTAATCCTTTCAAACATTCAATCGCTTGTGCTAATGAAAGGTCATCTAATGTTCCAAATCCTTCATCAATGAATAAGGTCTCCAATTGCACGCCTCCAGCATGTGCCTGAACTACATCAGCCATTCCCAATGCTAAACTAAGCGATGTTTTAAATCCTTCTCCACCAGATAATGTTTTAACAGATCGTTGTTGGCCAGTATATTGATCCAACACTTCCAAATCAAGACCACTTTGTGCACCTTTTTTCGCTACTTGATTACTTCTTAGCAATTGATAGCGATGTTCGGTTAGTTGATCTAAGCGAATATTTGCTTGTAACAAAATTTCATCTAAAAACGATGCTAGTACATATCTTTCAAATGACAATCGTAAATGATTCTGACCTTGTGCAAGACTTGCTAATGCAGAAATATCTACAAATGCGGATTCTTCTTCTTGTTTCTGGTCACGCAAATGGTTAACAGATGTGATCACTTCCGTTAGTTTAGTCATTTTTGTTTTTAATTGCTGTAATTCCATACGATGCTTTTCTAATTGCTCTTCTTCTACTTTTACATTTTCATTTAGTGCTTCTATATTTGGAGAATGTTTGCCTTGCAATTGATTCGTTAAGAAAGCAAGCTGTTCTTTTACTTTAGTTTCTGATTGATTAAAACGTTCAATTTCAGCAGATAACTTGTCCAATTGAGTCTCTGTTAACTTGGCTTTCTGATAATCCAATAGATCTTTAAAACCATTAGCTATCAAATGCTCTTGAAATGTCTTTAATGCTTTATCTTTTTTAACTTCTAATTCTTTTAAAAATGATTCATGAGAAGTTAGTGTTGTTTTGGCTTGATCTACTTTTGTTATTTGCTCATTCTTCTTCTGTTCAATCTTATCCCATTCATAAAACCATTGAGCCAACGCTTGTTCTTCTCTTAATAAGCTTTCTTCCCAGTTATCTACCGTAAATGCTTCTTCTGGTAGCTCTTCTTTTAATTGTTGAAGCTGTGATTCATACGTCCAGATTGTTTTATATTGATCTTGCACTTGTTTTTCTATTTTTTCGATGTCTTGATCTAATACACTAATGCTTTCTTGTAATTGTTTTCGTTCTTCTTTTAACTTGGAGATCTTGTTTAGTTGTTTACGTATTTGTTGTAATTCTTGATCGGATGTTTCCATTTTATCTTTCCATTTTGTGATTAGATCTTGAATCATTTGTTCATCTGCATCATTTATTGTGATTACAAGATCTTCGGCAAGATTATCTACAACTTGACGTTTTGCCTCTCCATCTGCTTTAGCTTGAACATATTTATTAGTAAATTTCTTCTGTTCCTCTTCAACTTTAGCAAGTGTTTCCTTCTGTTCTTCATAAACCTTTGAGGAATATGCCGGTTTATCCTGGGTTGCTATATTAGGGTGATGTTCTGAACCACACACGGGACAAGGATCACCGTTTACTAATTGTTCGGCAAGCATGACAGCATGGGCTTGTTTCTGGTTTTCTTCAATTTCCTTTAAATGTGCACGCAATTCAATTACCTGGTTTTCGTATTGCTTGTATTGTTCATTAATTTTCAAAAAATGCTGACGTAATTTCTTTAATTCAGCAAATTCATTTGAAAACTGAAGTGATTTTTGATGCATGTTTGCAGCATTTTCATTCGTTTGTTGGACTTCGTAATACTGTTTAGTCAGGTTACTTTCATCACCAGACATTTGCTCTATCTCATTTAATCGTTGTTGGTTATCTATTTTTGCTTGCTTCTTCGTTTGTAAGGATTGATCCTTTTGTGAGCGTTCTTTGTTAACAGTAGCTAACTTTTGTTTAATTGCTTGATAGTTTTGTAATTTAATTAACTTTTGTTTCTTTTCAGTAACCAGCTGTCGTTCTTTTTCTTTTTGTTCTAAGCTTTCACGATAGGCTTTTTCTTTTTCTATTATATGTTCTAGCTGTTGTTGTTCATTCAACACGCTGTTCTTTTGATTGTTAACTTTTTCTTTTTGAACAGCTGCTTCTTCTGCTCGTTCATTGTATTGGTTCTCTGCTAATTCAATCTGTTTGGCTTTCTTCGCCCACTTCACCTGTTCTTGCTTTTGTGCTATCGCGTCCTTTTGTTGTTCTAAATCATGTTGTTCCTGCATCAGCTCTTGTTGTTGTTTAAATTTGTTTGCCAATTCGACACCTTGCCAATATTCCTGTTGCTTGGCTTGAAGTCTAGCTTCTGTTTCTTTTTGTTGTGTCGTTAATGCCTCTTCTTTTTGTTTATTTAATGATAGCTGACTTTCTAGCTTATCAATAATTTGTTTGCTATCCACTTCATCTTCGAAACTGAGCCAATCGATTGTTTGTAATTCTTGGTCAATCTTCCATTCTAGTTGCTCGATTACTTTTTCTTTTTCTTTCGATTGGTTTTTTAATTCTTCGGTTATCTCTTGGTAAAAGTATGTCTGAAAGATCTTTTGTAAAATTTCTTCACGAGCCTTACTATTTTCAGCGATGAGCTTACGGAATTCTCCTTGTGGAATCATAATCATCTTTCTAAACTGATCATAATCCAGTCCTAGTAATGCCTCAACTGTCCCATCCACATCCTTCACCTTTGAATACATGAGCTGTTTTTCGTCATTGATCAATTGATATAGCTCAGCTTGGGTCGGATCTTCACGAAATCCTTCGCCTCTTTCTTTTTTACGAGGTTGTTTTGGCTTGCGGTGAACAAGATATTGTTTTCCTCTTAGCTCAAAAGTAAAGGATACATAAGTGATTTCATCAGACGTGGCAAATTGGCTTCGAAACGTGTCTTGATCACGGTCACTGCCGCTAGCTCTACCGTATAACGCAAAACAAATCGCATCAAATATAGAAGTTTTACCAGCTCCTGTTGGTCCGGTAACTAAAAATATTGTTTCATTGCCTAACGAACGAAAGTCAATTGTCTGCTTCTCTTTATATGGGCCAAATGCAGCTAATTCTAATGTCATTGCTCGCA
The DNA here is from genome assembly GCF_014083865.1 of Paraliobacillus salinarum. Lineage (GTDB taxonomy): Bacteria > Bacillota > Bacilli > Bacillales > Amphibacillaceae > Paraliobacillus > Paraliobacillus salinarum. The sequence continues at coordinate 362,579 of NZ_JACEFA010000001.1, forward strand.
TCGTTATTTCCCTCTCTCTTTCCTAGTAAGTTGATCAATGATTTGATTAATATAAGCAGCTCTGCTTGGTGGTAAAGTTTCTCCCTTAAGCTCTTCATAGAAGGATGAAAATAATTGTTCGTGATTCATCTGTTGCCTTTCCTTCATCCGCTGCAAATCATCTAATTTTTTTGTCCCTTGCAAAACTGCTCGTTCTAGTCGCAACGTGTTCGGGAATTTTTTTCTCAATTTGCCAATAGGATCAATTAATTGCCCGTCGTCTAATAAACGAATATGTAAATAATCATCAGATGCTGGATACGTTTCTGAAGTTAAGATTTCTTGAAAATAACCTTCAATAATACGCATATCATATTTCGGGTCTAAAGGAATTCGTTTTATTTGCAACTCATCTTTTGTTAACTCCACCATCTGAACCGATTTTATATGCTTCTCTTCAGAAAAAGAATATTTTAAAATCGAACCACTATACTGAATATGATCAAAATTTACTTTCTGTCGTTGATGGAGATGCCCTAATGCTACGTAAGAAAAGTCCTTAAAGAGCTGACTATCAATATACGGACTGCCACCTATCATCGACAAACGTTCTTCTGATTCAGATTCCATCCCACCCGCTAAAAAGGCATGTCCTACGATAACATTGCGTTCTTTCATGTCAGCATGTTGCTTTATCTCCTCCACAATTTTCTCCATTGCTTGTTCATGGGAGTTAATTGTTTCATCTCCAAAATATGCCCGCGCATCAGCTGGCTCAATATAAGGAATAAGGTGAAAATGAACAGGTCCGTCTTCATCATGTAACGTAATCGTTTCAGCAGATTGGCTAATATTTGTCTGAATAATTAGCTGATTTTCTCTAAATAGACGATTACCAAATTGTAAACGATCTGGACTATCATGATTACCAGAAATAATTAGGATTGGGATTTGAAAATCTACGATGATTTCTGTCAATACATGATCAAGTAATTGCACCGCTTCTTTTGGTGGAATCGAACGGTCATAAATGTCACCTGCAATTATAAGGCAATCTGGCTTTTCATCCTTTATTATCTTTAACAGTTGGTCCAGAACATGGGCTTGATCATTGGTCATATGAACACCATGTACGATCTTTCCTAAATGCCAATCAGCTGTATGAAGTATTCGCATGTTTATCCTCCCTTATTTTAAAAAATATTTTTACCCATTATAATCAAACAAATAGTTGCGAAAAAAAGACTCCAGCTTGTACTAGAGTCTAAGTTGTATCGTTCCGGTATTGTTCCCATAGTTGATCAAAAACTTGTAATGCTTCAGTAAATGGAATATTCCATTCTAGGTAACTACTAATTTCATCATAAGATGTACTATGTTTAGGAAAATCATGATCACGAAACATCCATTCTGCAAGCTTACTTTCATTAGTGATATGTTTTGCACCACGATAACGCATCATATATTGATAAAAAGAATGCATTTACTCGCTCCCTGCTATCTATTTATTTACACGATCATATTGCAAGAAATAATATTCATGTGGATTGTTTTCATCTTGAATACCCTGCTCTTTATCCATCAATGTCCACTCTGTTTCGTCATAACTTGGAAAGAATGTGTCCCCTTCAAACGTTTCATTGATATATGTCATATACATTCGATCAGCATATGGCAATAATTGTTTGAAAATTTCCCCACCACCAATAACGAAATATTCTTTATCTGGGTGTGTTTTATTCCAATCTAATAAAGTCTCAATGGAATGGATGACTGTACAACCTTCTCGTTCATATGATTCATCTCTTGTTATGATCACATTTTCCCTTTTAGGTAAAGGTTTATTAAACGATTCAAACGTTTTTCTCCCCATAACGATAGTGTGATTCAATGTTTTCTTTTTAAAATGTTGCAAATCACGTGGTAAATTCCATGGCATCCATTGCTCATGACCAATCACTTGATTTTTATCCATTGCGAACATAAATGATATCACTTTTACTTCCCCCTTGTATTAAACAGCTACTGGTGCTTTGATTGCAGGATGAGACTTATAGTTATCAATTGAAATATCATCCATTTCAATATCAAAAATGGAAGTAAGTGAGTTACTAATCGTTAACGTAGGAAATTCGTAAATTTCGCGCTCTAATTGTGTCTTCACTTGTGTGATGTGATTTGAATAAATATGTGCATCTCCTAGTGTATGAACAAAATCTCCAACTTCAAGATTACATTCATGCGCAATTAAATGAGTAAGTAGCGCATAGCTAGCGATATTAAAAGGCACACCAAGGAAAACATCTCCACTACGTTGGTATAATTGACAAGAAAGTTTTCCATCTGCTACATAAAATTGAAACATCGTGTGGCAAGGTGGTAAAGCCATATTACTTGGAACATCTTCAGGATTCCATGCTGTAACAATATGTCTTCTAGAATCCGGATTTGTTTTGATCGATTCAACAACTTGTTTTAATTGATCAATCGTGTCCCCACGAGATGTTTGCCAATTACGCCATTGCTTACCATAAACAGAGCCAAGGTCACCATACTGCTCAGCAAATGCATCCTCTTCTATGATACGTTGTTTGAATTTCTCCATTTCTTGTTGATATTGTTCTTTAAATGCTTGATCCGTTTGAGATCGATTACCAAAATCAGTCATATCGGGTCCTTGATATTCATCGCTTTCTACCCATTTCTTAAAAGCCCATTCGTTCCAGATATTATTGTTGTTTTGTAGCAAGTAACGAATATTTGTATCTCCTTTAATAAACCAGATTAATTCGCTTGCGATTAGACGAAACGGGACACGCTTTGTTGTTAATAAAGGAAAACCTTCTTGTAATGAAAAGCGCATTTGTTGACCAAATACAGAATATGTACCAGTGTTTGTCCGATCTGATTTTATATTTCCATTCGTTAAAATATGTTCACATAATTCCAAATAACCTTTTTCACCTTGCATCTATATCCACCTCAGTTTTCATTTTCTAAAATTGCTTATTGTTCCATATTACAAAAATATTTCGTTTCATTCAATAGAACATCTTTCTTTTTAGTGCATCATACACTTAAATACAGACTGACATCGGAAGGAGGCATAAAATATGCTTGCATCATTACAAGCCCAACAGATCATCAAGCATTCAATGGCTTATGGCTATATCCTTAGTCAACCATTCTCATTTTACATTGATGCCTATCCATCTTTGCAAAATGAAATTTTTCAACAGACTGAGCAGGAATTATCCTATGGACAACACAATGAGGCTATACGCGTGTTGCAACAAAAATTAAACGTTTTGTCCTATTACGATAAAGAAATAAATGGAGAGTTTGGGATCTTTACAGAATATGCATTGAAAAGATATCAGGCAGAACATCAATTAACTATTACTGGTGAAGCAAACAATGAAACGATAGCTTCCATTATTCGATCCGAACGCGAAAAATATATAGCACCGTTAAAAAAGATTGATCGGACGTTTACTATAGGCGAGACTGGAGATAACGTCAAAGTGATTCAAAAGGCATTATATTATTTCGGTTATTACAAGGATAAACTGGACGGTATTTTCGGCCCGAAAACAAATCAAGCCTTATACTATTTCCAAGTAGATAATGGATTAGAAGTAAAACAAGAAATCAATCCACAAGTAATTACTACTTTAATAGAAAACGATGAACAACCAGTACAAATCAATACAAAGAAAAAATCTACTAAATCAACAGTTAAGGTTGCAAAAGAAACTTCTAACCAAGCTGCACAACCATCTGGATTAATACAAACAGCAAAGCAATACGTTGGTGTACCATATGTATGGGGAGGAACATCTCCCTCTGGCTTTGATTGTAGCGGGTTCATTAATTATGTATTTAAACAAATGAATGTTACCATCCCTCGAACTGTATCCGACATTTGGAACATGGCACAACCAACAAATAACCTATCCATTGGTGATTTTGTTTTTTATGAAACATATAAAAAAGGACCATCTCATATGGGTATATATTTAGGCAACAGACAATTTATCCATGCAGGAGCATCTAGAGGTGTTCAAATATCATCCATCGACAACAACTACTGGAAACAAAGATACTTAGGTTCAAGACGAATTAGCGTTGAATAAAATATTATGAGCTCCTCATGCAATGGCTTGAGGAGTTCTTTACGTTTAATTAAGATGCCGCTTAATGATTACTCATCTTTTTTTAAAAAATCCCACTCTTGAAAAAATTGATTCAGAAAGCCTTCCATATACAAATGTCTCTCCTTAGCTATTTGTTTAGCTGTGTTTGTGTGAAGCTGGTCTTTTAATCGCAACAATTTGTCATAAAAATGTTGTATCGTACTTTGATTTTTTTGTTCAGAAGATTCGCTATAGATAGTATTTTCTCTGTTTCCCCCAAAGCTAAATGCCCGCGCAATGCCAATTGCACCAATTGCATCTAGTCGATCAGCGTCTTGAACAACTTGTCCTATAACCGAGTTAGGCTGCTTGCCCTTTCGAAAGGAAACTGTCTCTATTGCCGACATAATTACAGTGATTTGCTCCTCAGTTAAATACAAACTTTCTAAAAATGATCGTAATTCTACTTCAGCTTGTTTTGGGTCATCTGTCAGTTTAGAATCTGCCACATCGTGTAACCAACCTGCAATTTCAGCTAAGAAAGGATCTGCATCTTCTTTCTTTGCTATATAGTGAGACATTTTAGCGACACGTTCCATATGTGCATAGTCATGTCCGGTTGAATCATGTTGAAATCGTTGATAAACAAATGCTTTTGTCTGTTGGATGACATCTTTTTTCAATGAACATCACTCCATTTCTAAAAAGTAAGCTGCCTTATGATTCATTCAAATAAATCTAGCTGCTTTGGATTGAGATTGTCGTAAGAAATGCCTAAAAGTTCAATCAACTGTTTAGCGTTATCTGCAGCATCTCCACCTGAATTATTATTAAAAACAATACTGACATGCTCTACCTTCTTATGTAACAGTTGAATATGGTTGCGCCATTCTATCAATTCTTTTTCGTTATAGCGATACAGAAATCGTACTTTTCTCCATTCTTCCCCACGACCATTCCTATTCCAACCGTGCAAATTTCGTCCGTGCATTCTAATAAAGGCATGTGATTTGTTTGTTGTTTCTAACACAGTAGGTATTGATGTCTCTCCCGCTTGTGGCTCATCACAAATAGTATTGATCCAGTCATGTTCGTTTAATAATGCAATCGTTTGCTGTTTGTTTTTCGGATAAAACCATGATTGATGACGAAATTCTATTCCAATCGGAAGGTTAGGCAGTAATTGTTTGATCTTCCGTAATTTTTTTATATGAGCTTCGCGTACATCAAACCAAGGTGGAAACTGAAATAACACATAAAACAGTTTATCATGTCGAATAACAGGCTCGATAGAATGTAAAAAAGATTCAAACAGTTCTTTTGCTTGCATGTTTGTAATCGTTTTACGATCATGACCTGTCATCGTTTGGTGTGCTTTAATAATGAATTTAAAACCATCAGCTGTTTCACGACACCACTTCTCATATCGTTCTGTAGGTTGGATCGCGTAAAAGGATGTATCAACTTCAACAATTGGAAAATGTGCACTATAAGTAGCTAATTTTTCACTAGACTTTATTTGATGATGGTATAGAGAATGATGATCTCCCCACCCGGTTAATCCTATAAAAATAGACAATTGCCATCCACTCCAAAGATATTTTTCTTCATTATTTTAACATAACTAGTTATTTGCGCAGCACATAAATGCTTGACTGCATTTTTTAATTAAGCTATATTGTACCCGTATTAAAAAAGGAGTATAGATATTATGTTAGAAGTATATGTTGATGGCGCTACGATTGGCAATCCTGGTCCGAGCGGAGTTGGGGTTGTATTAAAGAAGAAAAATGTATTTATAGAACAAAGTTATCACATTGGTGCTTATACGAATCATGAAGCAGAATTAATTGCAGTAATTAAAGGACTACATCTATGTAAAGAGCTTTTTCCAGATGAAATTATTTCTATTCGTTCTGATTCTAAATTAACAGTAGATATGATTGAAAAAGCTTATACGAAAAATAAAACTTTCGCACCATTGCTAGAAGAAATCTTACAATTAATTTCTTCATTCCCTCACTGTTTCATTAAATGGATTCCCGATAGTCAAAACAAGCAGGCAGACCGGTTAGCAAGGCACGCTATTCAAGGAGATAAACGAAGTAACAGTTAAAGCAATGCTTTCTTCTTAAACAGAGATACAGCTTGCTTTTCACTTGTAATCTTATGTTCCATTAATAATTCTAATAAACTAATATAAAAACTTCGATCAAAATGAAATTGGATCTGTAGCGTATATTTCAAAGCTAGAATAATCATTTTGTCACTAGTTTCTGTATATCGTTTACCAAAGTAAATGAATTGAACCTCTTCATCCGTTAATTTGAAACCTTTTCCCCATAATATCTCTAAAAAATCCGCTAAGGAAGAAGTTTTTGGCATTTAAACACCTCTTTGAATTCTTTCAAGCATAGTTATTGCTAGTATAATATAGTTTTGATAATTATGCTAGAGAGGTCGCATTTTCAAAAATGGATTAATATATTTATTTGAATATTACTAAAATTTAAACATTTGGGACATATCTTTACTTTTCACAATACAAGAAGTAAACTACTTAATATTATATATACATAAAAGGGGAGACAACGAATGAAGCGATTATTGCTTGCATTAGGCTTAATTGTGGCGCTAGTTATTACTGGGTGCTCACAAGACGAAGAAAGTACTGAAGACACGAAAGACAACGCAAAGGATACAGAACAAACAGCAGATGCTAAAGAGACACAGGTAGCTCTACTGGATGTGCAACTTAACTTAACTAAAGCTGTTTCTTCATACCAACAAAAGATCAACACTTACCTCTCTACATCTCAAGATGAAGAAGCAACAGAAGAAGCGATTCAAACGGCTAAAGAAGAAGCGAAAACTGCAGCCACAGAAGCAAATGATTTGCTAAGCAACTATGAAATTGAAGTTGAATTACCTGAAGAAACGAAAGAACAATATCAGGCAGCAATCTCTACTCTAAATAGTTATTATGAGCAAGCAGCAACAGCTTTAGATGCAGAAGAAGTTGATTTTTCTGAAGCAACAGCAACTTGGGATAAATTCCAAGAGCAAATTGCTGAGATTTATGAAGCAGCAGATTTGATGGTTCCTGATATGGCAGGCGCATTAAGCTAATATAAGAGGCTGGGACATAACTAAATAAAGATAAGCAGATAACGGATAATAATACCTTGTTTAAGGATCATTATCCGTTTTTTTCGAGCAAATAAATTAGCTGTGGAAATATACGATACTCCTCGAAAATAAAAAGCAATTTTCTTCGTGCGATGTATCGCTGCCGAAGCGTTCCTTGTCCTGCAGGAACAGCGCGTGAATTGATGAAAAAACGGAAGTGAAAGACGACGACTCCTGCGGGAACAGCACGTGTCCGAAGATCCACTTGGTAAAGTGTTTTTCTTTACCAAGTTAGCTTCGGCCGTGCCCGCGGAAAGCGATCGTCTGTAACTGGAGTGAATGCGCACATTATACACATAACTTTATTATCATCCTTCATTATAATTAATACTTAAAAATATACAGTCTGGGGTCAGTTTTTCAGCAGCTTTGAACAGCGCTAGCTGAAGCCGTGCCTGCGGAAAGAGAGTATATTTCCACAGCGGTGTTTGTTCTTCTTAACTAAAATAAAAGCTAGCATTTTTTATTGTGAAGTGTTGTTTTGTCACTACCTCTTTTTTATGCATGAATATCTTTATTGAAATAACTACAGCTCATAAATATGTGTATACTTATCGGTTAAATAGTTTACTAAATACGATGCGTCTAGCGATTTCCCAGTAACATCTGTAATTAATTCTAATGGTTTTTTCATTTTTCCATGCTGATGAATATGTTTTGTTAACCACGCTTTAATCGGAGTGAAATCTCCAGTGGCAATCACTTCATTGATGTTGATATCTTTACTTAACTGATCATGTAATTGTGCAGCATACATATATCCTAATGCATAGGATGGAAAGTACCCAAAATCACCTGCAGACCAATGGATGTCCTGTAGCACACCTTCTTTATTTGACTTCGGACGAATACCTAAATATGCTTCCATCTTATCGTTCCACGCCTCAGGTAAATCTTTAACTTGCAGATCACCATCAATTAAAGCCTTTTCCAACTCATATCGAACCATAATATGTAAACAATAGGTTAACTCATCTGCTTCAATGCGAATATAGGAAGGTTTGACTTCATTAATTGCTTGATAAAAATCATTGAATTTAACATCATGCAATGAAGCTGGAGCAAATTCTTTAAATAGGTCAACATGTGTTTCCCAGAAAGCTTCACTTCTACCGATAAAATTTTCCCAGAACAATGATTGTGATTCATGAATCCCCATCGATGTCCCTGTTGCTAATGGTGTTTGAGTTAAATTAGATGAAATATTTTGTTCATACAATGCATGACCACCTTCATGAATTGTGCCAAAGACAGCCATTTGAAAATCCTCTTCATCGTAGCGTGTCGTTACACGAACATCATTTGAATTAATTCCGATTGCAAATGGGTGCACTGTTTCATCTAAACGTCCAGCATCAAAGTCATACCCCATTCGTTTCAAAATTTCTAAACTAAAGGATTCTTGGTCTTTTTTTGGAAAATGATGTGCTAATGCATTAGCGTCCGGACGTATAGTTGATGCGTTAATTTGCTTTACGAGACAAGTTAAATGTTCTCTCACTTGCCCAAACACTTGATCTAACTCTTTTGTGGTAATTCCAGGCTCATACAAATTTAATAATGCATCATATTTATTTGTTGTTGCTCCCCAATACGTTGCAAACTTTTTATTATATGCAACTAGTTCCTCTAGGTAAGGTTGCAGCAATTCAAAGTTATCTTCTTCTCTTGCTTGTTCCCATACAGATTCAGACTTAGATCGAATAGTGATAAATGCTTTGTATTCATCATCTGGAATTTTACTACTACGTAAATACTCCTCTTCACACTCTTCAACTGCACGTTGTATAATCGGATCGTCTGTTTTATTTTTCAAAGTATCAATATAGTTTTTCATTTCAGTAGAAGTCGTTAGTTGATGTAACTTTTGTGACAATAAACCGATCACTTCCGCACGTTGTTCCGCACCTTTTTTTGGTGCTTTAGTGCGTAAATCCCACTGCAAAAGCGCTAAAGCCTCATGATAACTTGCCTGCTCTTTAAGTAGGTCTTTAAATTGTTGTTCAATCTTTGTTAAAGTTGTCAATGAAACGCCCTCCTTCTATACACGCTTTCCAAAGTATTGATAATAATCTACTTTAATAAAACCATTGAATAGTTTACGTCTTTTTGTAGCTTTCTCCCCATACAGTGCTTCAAATTTCTCATTAGAAGTTAATATATATGAACTCCAAGAAGGATGGTTTTTCATTATCTTTCCGATTGCTTGATAAATTGCTTCTACTTCTTTTTTATCTCCTAATCGCTCGCCATACGGTGGATTACTAATTAAATAACCATTCGTTTCTCTTGGATAAAAGTCTGTTGCTTGCATTTGCTTCCATTCAATCAAATCTGCTAATCCTGCTTCCATTGCATTGTTTTTAGCTATTTCAATCATTTTAGGATCAAGATCAGAACCTGTAATAGATAGCGGCTGATCGTAATTAGCTAAACCTTCTGCCTCGTCAAAAGCTTCTGTCCATTTATCTTGACTAATCCAATCCCACTCTTCTGATGCGAAAGAACGATTGAAACCAGGAGCAATATTTTGACCGATTAATGCTGCTTCGATTAATATCGTACCCGATCCACAAAATAAATCGACTAATGGGTAGTCTGGCTTCCAATTTGTAAGCTGGACGAGTGCAGCAGCAAGGGTTTCTTTAAGTGGTGCCTCTCCTTGTGCAGTACGGTAACCACGTTTATGTAAGCCGGAACCTGATGTATCAATTGTTAAGGTAGCTTTATCTTTGAGCAAAGAAACTTCCACACGATATAATGCTCCAGACTCAGGCATTCGACTTGCGATGCCATACTTTTTCTTCAAACGTTCTACTATTGCTTTTTTCACAATTGCTTGACAATCAGATACACTAAATAACTTAGACTTAACCGATTTTCCGTTAACCGGAAAAACGCCATCTTCTGTAATGAACTGCTCCCACGGTAGTGCTTTTGTTTGTTCAAACAATTCATCAAAAGTAGTTGCATTAAATTCTCCAACAATTACTTTTACACGATCTGCCGTACGAAGCCATAAGTTACAACGAGGTATAGCTTGTACATCTTCTTCAAATATAACCTTTCCATTCTCCACTTGCACATCTGTATAGCCTAGTGCTTTTATTTCATTTGCTACAACTGATTCTAGCCCCATTGCCGCAGTTGCCAACAATGTTATTTTTTTGGTCATTTTTGCTAATCCTCTCTTATAAAAAATACACCCTTCTGATAACACAATGTTATTAGAAGGGTGTTGTTTTACTAATGTAATGGACCAATGAATGTTTAGTAAGCCATGTTCTGTTACTGTTGCACTACAAACGGTGGTCAGCCTTGTACGTAAGTTGTAATCATCTATCTACAAGCAAAAAGCCTGTCCTTGTTTCGGTTGAATTCCCTAATCCAAGATGCCCCTACCTAAATTTGGGTTGCTCACTCGTGGGGTTTACCGCGTTCCACTCAAATTGTTTCCAATTTGACTACGTCACTGTGGCACTTTCAAGAGCATTACACCATATCTGACGACGTAGGTGTGTACTCTGCCGTTAGTCAATGAGACTACCTTGATTTATGAATTCATCAAGCACGAACACTACAAACATCTCAGTTTGTGTGAGCATGGACTTTCCTCTACATATGAAACCATATGTAGCGATTACTCAAACATTCATTTCTCATTTATTTTGTTAATTAAATGATTGCTTTGTTATTGTATCACACTAACTAGACACTTAACAATGGCGATATTTAACAACAGAATAAACGATTAATCAGTATATTTTTTTCCAAACACAGCCTTCTCTAAATTAGATAAACGTTTTAGTATATCATAATTGACTTGATGATTCGAAGTTGTCGGTCGTGTTCTTGTTGTTTCTGATTGCTTCCTCAAACGATTATTCTCTTGTTCTAACTGTTCAATTTTGTTTATAAATCTTTCATAATCTTGAATAATAATGTCTAAATAAGCATCTACTTCTTCTTGATTGTAGCCTCGCATTGCTGTTTTGAAATTTTTGTCAAGAATCTCTTTTGCGCTTAATTGGCTTAATTCTTCATTCATTACTTTCACCTCAAGTTTCACATACTTGTACTTATTTTTTCAAACTTATGAGGAATTGTCAATCATTGATAGAATTATTTCTTTCCTCTTCTAATATTTCTTGCATCGTATCGTCTAAATCAAATGGTGTAATATAATATATTGGATAATTACTGGAATTATGCTTTATTGTTGCTTCTTCGAGAAAGTATTGGTTGGAACCATGAAATTCTTCATCAATTAACAATAAACATGCGTCACTCTTATTGACTATAAATTTATTTTTTGCCTGAAACTGATAAACACCTTGATAGGTTGATTCATACAATAATTGAACAAAATCAGCCTCCATTAATATGCTTTGGTATTGAGCTTGTAGAGCTTCAGGCCATCTACTCTCTTGTTCTTGGAAAGGTGGAATAATAGCTAACTTTATCGGATAATCTTTTTTTAATTCTAAGACCACCTCACACGTCCATAGCTCGACACCGATTTGTCCAGATACTAATATCCATTCAATGCCATCATCAATCAAATGAAGAAGTTTTTTCTTTATTGTCGCTTTTATAAATTGAATTCTTTGGTCATTGATTGAACTAATATTCATTTCATGTGGTTTATATCCTGTTACTGCTAATACTTTCATACCTGCCATCCTTTATATGTAAAAAAAGCTGGAGTGAACCAGCTTTTTACACGACTAATTTATTAAGTGTGCTTAACGGAAAAAAGGTGCTTGCTGATTTGGGACTTGGGATGAACCCCCATATACATTCACCGTATCCACTGTATTTTGATACGATGTTGTATGTGGGTAGAAATGCGTGTTTTTCACAAGATGATGATTGACCACATTGGTATGTGATGGATGGATATAATTTACGTTAGATTGACTACATGTGTGCATTTCATTACATTTCGTTGGACAAATAACTGTATTTGTAGGTCCTTGCTTACAACAATGACGACGAGGCCGCATCGTACATTCTCCTTTCTTTATCAACATTTTGGTTTGCTACACTATAACCTATGTTTAGAAAGAATAAGTTGCTTTGGCATTCGTCCCATATATATAATATTTTAATCATTTTTATTTTGTTTCATCTAATATAATATCCAATACATACAAAACAGAATTATATAAGTTCATATAGCGTTCTTCTTTTACATCAATATAATAGCTATGTAAAAGTATCAGTTCTACATTTTCTCTCGTAGAAACAACTTGCTGTGGGTGTATACTTAATTCACGCCGCTTAACCGCTTCAGCAGCCTCAGTCTCCCATTGCTCAACTAATTGAAACACAGGGTTAGTTTCTTCTTTTACATAAGAAAAAAAAGTAGTGTCTCTTAAATTCTTAGGTTTGTCCTGCTCATAGAAGTTATTTTTTAATCGTTTTAATGTTTCTTTTAATTCTAGAGTTATGTCTTGTACTGTCATGATTCATACCTCCTGCACTACTAACTGTATCATGTTTTTTGAGGGAATGGCATCACTTTTATTCTTTTTTTTGTGTTATTATTAGCTTTTGCATGAATAATATGATGAGAATCTGTTTCTGGCGATCGACTAATCTCTTTTTTTATTTGTACAATGTCGCTTTGTAATTGTTCTAAATCGTTTCGTTGATTCAATAACATTGTTAATACGATATCATCTGCTTTTGTTTCGATTTTTTGTTCAATTGTATAAAGCTTTCTATATAATTGGTTGATTTTTGCATTCATTTGATCCATAGATATTGATTGATTGTTAGTCATAAAAATCACTCCTTAATTAAGTATTACCTGTTTATTCTGTAATAATGGTTAAATCCCTTCACGTCTGACAAAACTAGAAGTAATCCAACAATAAAAGTGGAAATGGACAATTTTCTTACAAACACACCTAAAATAAAAATGATTTGCGAATAGTGTTGTACTGACTAATTATAAGAGCTTTATTTTTGTAATAATCCATTAATCATCGTATACTATGACATAAGTTTTCTATTAGTTTACTAATAGCATACCCATTGACTGTTATATCTTATAAAATAAACGATAGAAGTTCTCAAGTTAACCCGTTTTTTGATATGATAGTATCAAGTGGGAGGTAAAACAATGAATTACCCTAATGGAAAAAAAGCACTTGCACCTGTGCAACGCCGTAAAGGCAAACCGACAACTACATTTAGTAATAGAGGGATGACACTAGAAGAGGATATAAACAATACAAATATTTATTACCGAACTGCAAATTTAGCGATTATACACAAAAAACCTACACCTATACAAATTGTGAATGTAAATTACCCTAAACGAAGTGCTGCTGTAATTACTGAAGGTTATTTTAAACAAGCATCTACAACGGATTATAATGGTGTTTACCGTGGCTCTTATGTAGATTTCGAAGCGAAAGAAACGAAAAACAAAACTTCTTTTCCATTAAATAATGTTCACGAACATCAGATTGAACATATGCGTTCTATCATTGAACATAATGGAATTTGTTTTCTGTTAATTCGTTTTACTATGCACAACGAAACATATTTCCTTCCAGCGATGAAACTTTTCTCATATTGGGACAGTCAATTTAATGGAGGAAAAAAATCTATCCCCTATCAGGAGATAAAAAAAATTAGTGTAGAGGTTCCAATGAATTATCCTGCACAAGTAGATTACTTAAAAGTAATTGATCAGTTATATTTTTAGAACGGAGGAAGATGAGTTATGGCAAACGAAAGCCAATCTCGAACTGCTAGAAGAAAACAACAACAACAAAGTAAACAATCAAAAAAGAAAAATAGGTCTATTTGGAAAAAGATTCTCCTTACAATTGGGGTTATCTTTTTAATTGCTACAATTAGCGTTGGTGGGCTATTCGGATATTATGTTGCTACGGCACCAGATTTGGACAGTTCTCTTCTGTCAGATCCAGCATCAACGAAAGTCTATGATATGAATAAAGATCTGTACGCAGATTTAGGAGCAGAAAAAAGGACAAAGATCTCATACAATGATATACCAGAAGTTTTAAGAAACGCTGTTTTAGCAACAGAAGATGTTCGTTTTTTTGATCATTCTGGTATTGATCTTCGCCGTATTGGTGGTGCGATCATTGCTAACTTTACAGATGGTTTTGGTTCTGAAGGAGCAAGTACCATTACACAACAAGTAGTTAAGGATTCTTTCTTATCTACAGATAAGACAATTAAACGTAAAGTTCAAGAACAATGGTTAGCCATTCAATTAGACCGAAAATATTCAAAAGAAGAAATTTTAGAAATGTACTTAAATAAGATTTATTACGGCTCTGGAGCATATGGTGTTGCTACAGCATCGGAAACTTATTTCGGTAAAACAGATTTAAGTGAATTAACTCTTCCAGAAGCGGCATTGTTAGCTGGTCTTCCACAACGACCATCTGCATACGATCCAACAGTCAATCCTGATTTAGCTAAAGAAAGAATGAACACAGTACTTAGCTTAATGGTACGACACGGAAAGATCACAGAAGCGGAAGCGGAAGAAGCTAAACAAGTCGAAATAGAAGATATGTTGAATCCTACATCGAAACAAGATGTTAAGTACCAAGCTTTTATACAAAAGGTCGCTGAAGAAGTAGAAAGAGAAACTGGAGCAAATATTTATACAGATGGATTAGAAGTATACACTACGCTTGATCCAAAAGCTCAAAAACAAGTTGAATTTTTATTGTCCGACGCTGAAGAGAATCCGATTAAATATAGTGATGAAGAGATACAATCTGGAGTTGCTGTTTTAGATACTACATCAGGTGCAATCCGTGCCATTGGTGGCGGACGAAATAGAGAAAATAACAACGGTTGGAACTATGCTTTCCAAGGTGATGGTAGACAAGCAGGTTCTGTGATTAAGCCAATATTAGATTATGGTCCAGCAATTGAATACCTTAACTGGTCTACCTATCATCAAATTAATGATGATGCACCGTATGAACTGAAAGGAACTGGTGGAAAGTCAGTTAAAAACTGGAACAATAAGTATCAAGGCTGGATGAGTGCACGCTATGCCTTACAATGGTCACTAAACGTCCCTGCTTTAAAGACACTTGAGGAAGTAGGAATATCAAAAGCTGCCGAATTTGCTGAAGGGATTGGAATTAAATTAAAGGACAATCCTACAATTACAGAAGGTATTGGTGGTGGCGATTCTAGCGCTACCCCACTTCAAATGGCTGGAGCATATAGCGCATTTGGAAATGAAGGTGTTTATAATGAGCCTTATTCAGTAACAGAAATTGTTTATAGTGATGGACAAAGTGAAAAGTTCAAGTCAGAACCTAAAGCAGCGATGTCTGATGCGACAGCGTATATGATTACCGACATGCTTAAAGATGTTGTTAATAGCGGAACAGGTACAAGAGCAAAAGTATCTGGTTTACCAATGGCAGGTAAAACTGGAACAACAAACTTAGAAGATGGGCCTGGTAGTCCAGATGCATGGTTTGCTGGATATACTCGCAATTATTCCATTGCTGTATGGTCTGGATATGGTGGCACAAATCAAAAAGCACTACCAAATACAAATATATCACAACAAATTTTTAAAGAACTGATGAGTCATATTTCTGAAGGAAAAGATACACCAAACTTTAAGAAGCCAAGCTCTGTGGTGGAAGTTGCAGTTGAAAAAGGATCGAATCCCGCTAAACTTCCAAGTGAATATACACCAGAGAGTCAGATTGTCACAGAATTATTTAAGAAAGGCCATGAGCCAAGTAAAACATCTGAAAAATATGATCAGCTAGATCCAGTAAGTGGACTGAAAGCTGAATATGACGAGGAAGAAAATATTATATCTGTTTCCTGGGATTACGATGGTGATCAAGATGTTAGCTTTATCGTAAATGCAGGTGGCGATAATAATACCACTACAGATGACACAAAAATTGATATCTCTAACGTAGAAAAAGGTAAAACTTACACCATAAGTGTTACAGCAGTTGATTCTAGTAACGAAGGAAATATTAGTGAAGCTAAATCGGTGCAAGTGAAAGTGCCAGAAGAAGAAAAAGAAGAAGAACCGGAAGAAGAAGAATCTGATCCTGAAAACCCTAACGAAAATGGGGATGGAACTGATGATAATGGACAAACAGAAGGAAACTCAGGTAATGGCAATAGTGAAGATGGTAGTTCTGAAGGTGGAGATGATGAAACTACTACAGATCCCGAAAAACCTAAACCTGATAAGCCTAAACCAAAACCTGAAGAACCACAAACTAGTGAATAATAAATATAAAAACAAGAAGTCTTTTAATCGACTTCTTGTTTTTTTTGCAGTATAACTGCCTTTGCATATATCTTCTCTGTCTCTTTATACAATTCATTTAATTGAATATAGCTATGATATTGATGTGGTTGTTCAAGAATAAAAGGAATTCGTTCTTGACTGTTAAATGGTGCATAAGTAAATGAAGCCAGTACCGTATTTAAATCTTCATCATCCTGATAACTTTTATTATTTAATTCATATAATGCTTTAACTAGTTGTTTTGAAAAATGAATCATTGGCTTTTTTGCCTCTTGAAAACGTCGCTCACGAAAAAACGCTGCGATCACTTGTTGATTTTCTTTCCAATCACTAATTAATTTAGACACATCATTCTGCTTCACTTGATTCACGCTCCCTCTTCCTCATTCGTTTCTTCCCTTCACGACAGATGGACAATAACGGGCAAGAATCACATTGAGGATTCCTAGCTTTACAATGGTAGCGACCAAAGAAGATCATTCTATGGTGCGTGTCACTCCACTCTTCTCTTGGAATTTTTCGCATTAATGTTTTCTCTACTTCTATTACAGAATCCTTCCAACGGCATATCCCTAAACGCTTTGATACTCTCTCTACATGTGTGTCCACAGCAATGGCAGGTTCTGAAAAAGCTACAGATGCAACAACATTTGCTGTTTTTCTTCCCACTCCAGCTAACGTTTCTAATTCTGCTTGTGTTTGAGGAACTTCCCCATCATAGTTATCTAATAATGATTGAGATAATTTCTGAATGTTTTTAGATTTATTACGATATAATCCAATCGAACGAATATCATTCTGTAGTTCTTCAATAGAAACAGCTAAAAAATCAGCAGGTGTTTTATATTTTTCAAATAAGTCTACTGTTACTTTATTAACTAGTGCATCTGTACATTGAGCAGACAAGACTACAGCTATGAGTAATTCAAAAGGATTTTTATGTCTTAACTCACAAGCGGCGTTTGGATACATTGATGCCATTGTATCTAGAATAAAACGAATCTCTTTTTTAGTAAGCATAAGTAAGCTCCTCTTTTTTATTCCTCTTCAAGCCAATTATAATATAACGATGTATCTCGTTTATTAACCTGTGTATTTCTCTCTAACTTTGTTTGATCTGTATGAAATGCCTTACTGTGCTCTCTTGCTTGATCGACTGTTTGAATTCCCTTACGTTTCCATTCTCTTAAAATTCGATCAATATATTTAAAATTCAGTTTGCTCATTAAGACCGCTTCTCTTAATGCTGCTTTAATAAGCGCAGGTTGCTGGTCATCGTCATCAATCCAAATATTCATTGTTTCTATTTCGATTGGAGACAACGCTCTTCCAAATTCTTGTTCAAACAATACAAAAATATTCATTTGATTTTGATCTAGAGTCTGATCATTCGCCTGGACCCTTGGATAATATAGCTTGTCCCATAACGATTCAAGAGAATAATATTCATTTATTGGTGAATTCTCTACATCAGATTCTTCAATCGTTAAAAAGCCTTTTTGAAGTAGCTGCCTTAATAAACCAGCACATGCTTGTTGATCAAATGTAGTTTCTAAAGCAAGCTCTTCTGGTGTAGGAAATGATACACCCATAGATTGATAATGAAAAATCTTCAAAATAATAACTAACTCTTTTTCATCAAGACCTAACCGTTGATAATTAGTTAAAAGTTTCGACGGTATACTTAATTGGTCCTGCAAAATTTCTTGAATCTTGTTATTGTTTTTCATTCGTACACCTCAGTAATAATTTACATTGTAATTTTTGTGCAAAAATTGCATTCGTTCCATTGAGTCATTTGTAGTCTTTTCTGTGTAAGA
The DNA here is from genome assembly GCF_014083865.1 of Paraliobacillus salinarum. GTDB lineage: Bacteria > Bacillota > Bacilli > Bacillales > Amphibacillaceae > Paraliobacillus > Paraliobacillus salinarum. The sequence continues at coordinate 381,004 of NZ_JACEFA010000001.1, forward strand.
AAAACCCTTGACAGTTTTGTCAAAGGTTTCTTCTATTATGGATATAGACGATTTAATAAACGTGGAAATGGAATAGTCTCTCTTACATGCTCAACACCTGAAAGCCATGCAACAGTCCGTTCTAAGCCAAGACCAAAGCCAGCATGTGGTACACTACCGTATTGACGTAATTCCAGATACCATTGATATGCATCTCCAGATAATTGATGCTCTTCATAACGTTGTTTCATTAAGTCTAAATCATCAATTCGTTGTGAACCACCAATAATTTCTCCGTATCCTTCAGGTGCAATTAAGTCTGCACAAAGAACGACCTCTGGACGATTTGGATCAGGCTTCATGTAAAATGCTTTGATTTCTGTCGGATAATGTGTAATAAAAACAGGCTTCTCAAAGCTCTCTGCTATTGCTGTTTCGTGAGGTGATCCAAAGTCTTCTCCCCACTCTATATCGTCAAATCCTTTTTCTTTTAATAATGTTATTGCATCATCATAAGTAATGCGTGGGAACGGTGCTTGAATTTGTTTCAACTTTTCTACATCACGATCAAGTGTTTGCAGTTCTAGCGCGCAATTTGTTAGTACGGATTGAGCTAAATAAGATACATATTGCTCTTGCACTTCTAAGCTGTCTTCATGATCCATAAAGGCCATTTCAGGTTCAATCATCCAAAACTCTATTAAGTGTCTACGTGTTTTAGACTTTTCAGCACGGAATGTTGGTCCAAAAGAGAATACTTTTCCTAACGCCATTGCTGCTGCTTCCATATAAAGTTGGCCACTTTGTGATAAATATGCCTCTTGATCAAAATATTGTGTGTGAAATAATTCTGTTGTTCCTTCTGCAGCTGATCCAGTTAAGATCGGAGGATCTACCTTAATATATCCATTATCATTAAAGAACGTATATGTCGCTCGAATAATTTCATTTCTTATCTTCATAATTGCATGCTGTTTCTTAGAACGTAGCCATAAATGACGATGATCCATTAAAAACTCAGTGCCGTGCTCTTTAGGTGTGATTGGATAATCTGCTGATTCATGAATAACTTCTAGGGATGAAACTTGTAATTCATAACCAAAAGGAGAACGTGTATCTTCTACTACCGTTCCAGTTACATATAGTGACGTTTCTTGTGTTAAATTTTTTGCTAATTGAAATATTTCTTCACTAACGTCTGCTTTCACAACGACACCTTGAATAAAACCTGTACCATCTCTTAACTGCAAGAAGGCGATTTTTCCACTAGAGCGTTTATTAGCTAACCATGTTCCGATTGTTACTTCTTTTCCTACATAATGATTGACTTGATTAATTGTTGTTTTCAATTTTATTCCTCCATAAAACGATAAATGTCATTGATGGTTCTTCACAAAACGATGGATACGTTTCATCGCTTCTTCTAACTGGTCTAAACTAATTGCATAAGAAAGTCTTGCGTTATCAGGTGCTCCAAAGCCACTCCCAGGTACAAGCGCTACTTTCTCTTCTTCCAGAATTGCATCTACCCATGACTCTACGGAATCGAATCCGTTCATTCTAACTGCTTCCTTTACATTCGGAAACAAATAAAATGCACCATTAGGTTTAACACAAGTTATGCCTGGAATATCAATTAGCCATTGATATGATTTTTCTAATCTTTCTGAGAATGCTTGCTTCATTTCCTCTAGCTTTTGATCTGTTTGATTATAAGCTTCCATAGCGGCTATTTGCGCAATAGAAGTTGGGTTTGATGTAGAATGTGAAGCTAGGTTTGTCATTGCTTTAATAATTTCTTTTTTTCCTAATGCGTAGCCAATTCTCCAACCTGTCATAGCGTGTGATTTTGATACGCCATTGATAATAATTGTATTTTCCTTTAATTCAGGAGATATTTCTGCAATAGAAACATGTTTGTCACCTGTATATATTAATTTCTCGTATATTTCATCCGAAATAATAAATATATTGTGCTTCAAACATACTTCGCCTAATGCTTGTAGTTCTTGCTTTGAATACATCATTCCAGTTGGATTACTAGGAGAATTAATAATAACTGCCTTCGTTTTAGCTGTGATAGAACTTTCCAATTGTTCGGGTGTTAATTTAAATTGATTAGATTCACTAGCCTGTACATAAACAGGTTTTCCTTCAGCTAGTTTTATTTGTTCAGGATAACTAACCCAGTATGGTGTAGGGATAATTACTTCATCATCTGGATTAAGAAGCACTTGAAAGAGTGTGTACAATGCGTGTTTAGCTCCCGTTGTAACAATCACTTCTTCTCTTGTGTAATCCAGTTCTTGATCTACTTTCATTTTCTTAATTATTGCATCTTTTAACTCAACAATACCGCCAGAAGGTGTATATTTAGTAAAACCTTCTTGCATCGCTTTTGCAGCAGCATCTAATATGTATGAAGGTGTATTGAAATCTGGTTCTCCTGCTCCTAAACCTATCACATCATGACCAGATTGCTTTAAAGCTTTTGCTTTTGCTGTTATAGCTAAAGTCGTTGATGGTGTTAATGCTTGTACGCGAGCTGCTAAATCCATATAATCACCTTTCTATTGTTTATATTTTTTAGAAAAAGAAACACCACTTTCTAATTCCCCATTGTCTAATCGATAATAACGATAGGTTAATCGATCATTTGTATCAAAATAAGACAATTCTAACAGCGGAACATTTGACCGAATCCCATAGTTAGATTGTAATAATTGACAATTTCTGCATTCTGATTTCCATTGATTCTCTATATTGCTCTTTTGCACTAATTCACTTGTTAAAAAAGTAAGCACTTCTTGTTCTGGCTTCGATTGATTTACATAAGCAAGCATTTGTTCATTGCTAGCCGTTGTTCCGCTCACAACATGGTAATACATTTGTCCATGAAAACGAGTGACACGGTCGATTTCTTCTATATCTGTTTCACTTAAAACACGTTCTCTTGATTCAGAAAATCCTTCCTTTTTACTATCTTGAACATCTTGGTATATATTCACAAAATAAACAGTTATTACGATAAAGGAAAGAAATACAACGACGAGCATCCACTTTAACCAACTAGGTACGATAGATAGTAAAGATTGCTGTCTCATCATCTTCCTCATCTAGCGCTAAACCAAACATTAAATCATCTTCCTTTAATGTGCGATTTAAGCTATCTACAATTTTGTATAATTCACTTGTGTATGCCAGCCGAACGGTTGAAAGTGTTTCAATTTTATTGTTCATTTTTTATACCCCTACTATTGGTTTTTGCTTATTTGCATTTATTACTACTTATAAATTTGTTCTTTACATATATACTACTAAGGAGTTGAAAAACAAATATGTATCCATTATAACAGTTTTCACGATTAATTTTGATGGACATTTGAATTTTTTTCAACAAAATTTAATCCTTACCCATTTTTTCGCTGTGTACAGAACTGTACACAGCTTTTTATTATGGCAATATTCGCTATGAAATAATTTGATAATCCTTTAAATTCATCCGAATAACCGTTGTACCCACCTTTTTTAACTGATACACTTCAATCCATGATTCATTTAGTCTTTGGAGTAATGCGTAATTTAATTTTCCTGATTTCACATTAAATATAATGCTAATATGCGGATCTATTTCCTTCAACAGTTTTTCACTCGGCGAGTTTCCTTGAGCAAAGTCAGGGATTTTAATAATATCCGGTTTGTGATGAAGTTGTTGCTTTAATTCTTTTAATGTTGGTTGCTCAGAATATCCCATATATAAAATACTGTTTTCTCCATAAGAAATAGACAGTGTCATTTCTCCACTTCTAGACGATTCGTGTACATAGAATGTTAAATATTCTGATAGCGAATAGCTATTATTCGCGTCCCATTTTACTATTTTTGCTTGATCAACTAATTGTGTTAAATCTTTATTTTTCTGTGCCGTGATTACATTCTTCACATGAAAAGCTTCAACAATATGTTTTAAATTTCCTTGATAAGCAGCAGATTGGTTTGTCAGAATGATCTGATCGATATCTTCTACATGTAATTGCTGTAATTGTTTCATCAAGCTTTTTAAACTATAGTCAGACCCTGTATTAATTAAAAAGTTTTCACCTTCACTAGTTTGAATTAATGTGGCTTCACCATCAGGTATGTTCAAAAATGAAATAACCAACTGTTCCTGAGTTGAAACATGTGAATTATCTTGAGGTGCTAACAATATCGGAATAAAGAAAGCAACACAAACAATACGAATAATCAACTTTTTAATCATATCCATTACTTACGTCACCTACTTTATATTAGTACATAACGTTAGGATACGTCAGATTGCATCAATCATAACCATTTTTCTGCTGTTTCCAATAATTCTTTTGTGGCACGATAATGTATATCTACTGGCGGAATCGAATCAATAAAATATTTACCATATGAGGCAGTCATTAATCGTTCATCACATACAAAAACAATGCCGCGGTCGGTACTAGATCGAATTAATCGCCCAAATCCCTGTTTAAATCTTAAGACGGCATTTGGCAATGCAACAGACTTAAATGCATTCTTCCCTTCCCTTTCAGAAAGTAATGCTTTCGCTTGATAGATCGGATGTTTGGGTGGTTGGAATGGTAAACGTGCGATAACCACACAGGATAAGTCGCTACCTGGAATATCAATCCCTTCCCAAAAAGAGTTTGTACCAAGTAATATGGCTTGATTAAATGATTGAAAATTTTTCTTTAATCGTGAACGACTTCCACTAGAAATACCTTGTGCAATAAGAATATATTCTTCCTGATCCATCCATTCATACAATAATTGATATGATTTCTTTAACATGTCGTAGGATGTAAATAATACCAACATTCTACCCTTAGTAACTTGTGCAAGAGATAGAATTGCTTCACACATTGCGTAAATAAAATCATCTGTTTGGTTGTATTGCATGGCCGGAAAGTCATTTGGGACGAATAACTGTACCTGATCTTGATAATCATATGGTGAACTAATTTGTTTTTCTAATAAAGCATTGTAATTAAAGCCTAATCGTTCCTTGAAAATACCGAAATCATTTTTCATGGTAAGTGTTGCACTAGTTAAAACAACACTTTCTAAACGGTTAAATAGTTGTTCTTGTAGTAAGTGTCCAATTTCTGTTGGCTCTTGATATAGATAGACAGCATTTTTTGCTCCGTTGCTTTCTATCTCTACCCATCTTACTTCTAAATCTGACAAAGGTACCAAAAAATATGAATTTAATTGGTCAATAACATGTTGCATTTCTTCCATATAACGTACTAAAGTATCCGTTAAATCGACTAGGAAATTTTGTTGGGATGTAATTAATTTCACTTGTGATAAGATATGAATTAGATCAATAAAATAAAATCGCACACGTTCTGTTATATTTAATATAGCTTCCCATTGTTTATCTGTATCATGTTTTAGTGTATATTGATATCTTCCAATATCACTTATTCCAATTTGATTTGTATGCTTTCTTTGTACATATTGAAATAAACTTCTGAATAATAGATCTAATTCTTCTTTAGCATCTCGCCATGTATCTTCCCACTGTAAATCCATTAGCAGTTTCTTGATCCTGTCATCTTTACTAGCTAATGCATATGTCACGCCATCATTCATAGAACCCACCGTTTTTAATAGCTGTTGTATCGATAAATAGTTTAATCGATAACCAAATTGTTTTGAAGCAGTAGTTTCAAAATGATGTGCCTCATCAATAATTAATTTATTAAAATGAGGTAATAAATCGATATCGCTTGTAAGATTTGCACAGACGAAAGCATGGTTTGTAATAATTAAATTTGCTTGTGTCGCTTTATTCTTCGCTCTTTCTAAAAACGAGCGCGTAAACCATGGTGAATTTACATCTAATTTCCCTTCAGCTTCAGCAGAGACCGATTTCGCAAAAAGTTCGCCACTAGAAGGTAAGCTAAGTTCATCAAAGTCGCCTGTTGTTGTTTCGGTAAGCCAAATTAACATGATCGCTTTTGTTAATGTAATATCATAGTTGTCTATCTCATTAAACTGCATGGACTGTTCAAATTTAACTAAGCTTACATAATGTTGTTTTCCCTTCATGACAGTAGCTCGAAATTGAAAAGGCAATATTTGTTCTAATAATGGCATTTCTTTTTCTATTAATTGTGTTTGTAGCTGGGTTAAGTGTGTGCTAATTACAATTCTTTCATCATACTTAACTGCTTGATAAATTGCCGGGATTAAATAAGCCAATGTTTTACCGGTTCCAGTTCCAGCTTCAATTACTGCATGTTGTCTTGATTGAAATGCGTCATGGATGAACGTTGACATTTCATATTGCCCTGCACGTTTTTCATAATGATTGATTTGCTGCTTAAAGCCTGATGCATCATCAAATAAGTGATCAATCAGTTCTCCAAATGATGGAACCTGTTGTTGTAAATCTATATTTGTTTGTGGTTGTTTTTTTAATGCAAATCCACGAAAAATTTCAATTTCATCTTCATCAAACGTTTCTAAAACAGATTGATGCGTTAACTGGTCCAGTATCGATGATAAATCACTTTTAAGTTTTGGCGCCAATTTTGTTAAATGATTAATTAATTCGTATGGTTTCCGAGCTAATTTTTCCAATAAAAAATTCAGCAAATGTGCAGTAACAAGTGCATCAGATAGAGCACGATGAGGTGCGTCATGTGTAAGAGATAATTGTTTCCCTAGATGTTCTAATTTGTAACTAGGTGCTTGAGGTAATAAAATTCGTGATAGCTCAACGGTATCTAGGATTGGAAGTTGTATCGTTTCAATTCCCACACGTTCAAATTCAGCATTTAAAAAACCTAAATCAAAAGGAACATTGTGTGCAACAAAATAACCTTCTTGAAAATAAGCTCTTATCTCTAATGCTACTTCTTCAAATGAAGGAGCCTGTTGAACATGTGAATTACTAATCCCTGTTAAATTCTCAATAAACGGTGTGATTTCGACATTGGGATTAATTAATGTTGTATATTGATTTACAATACTACCTTCTTCTAGTACAACTATACCAATTTCAATCATTCTGTCACCGTTTCTAGGTTTATGTCCAGTCGTTTCTAAATCAACAATGATATATTTGTTCAATTTACTCATCCTTAATATCTGGCTCTCTTGTTGCGTGAGACTTAATTAACAGATATATTACTTAAATGCTGACGCTAAAAATAAAACTCCTACCAAATAAATTCTTGATAAGAGTTTTACAATTACATCACTGATAATGGGGCTTCCTGTTCTATCACTTGTACGACTTCATTATCTTCATTCATAATAGCAACTTTTGGTTTGAAATTTTCTAATTCTTCGTCAGCTAGTGAAGCATATGCAACAATGATAATGATATCATCAGGCTGAACAAGTCTTGCGGCAGCACCATTCAGACAAACTACCTTACTTCCTCGTTCTCCTGGAATAACATATGTCTCCAACCTTGCGCCATTATTGTTATTAACAATTTGCACTTTTTCATGTGGTAGAATTCCTACTTGATCAATAATGTCTTGATCAATTGTAATACTACCTACATAATTAAGATTCGCTTCTGTTACCTTGGCACGATGTATCTTTGCATGCATCATAGTACGATACATCATAAAACCCCCTATCATGCTATATGATCAATCTTACCATCAGCGGACATAATAAAATTATCAATTAATCTTGCTTTATCAAACTGCACAGCAACTGCAATAATAAATGGTTGATTTATTACTTTTAATGGCTGTAATGTTGGAAAAGCAAGGATTTCTACATAATCTATTGTACCACTTGTATTTGATTGAATATATTTTTTTACTTCATTCACTATGATAGCAGGATTTTTTTCACCGTCAAATATTTTCTTTTGTGCTAAACATAAACTTTGATAAAGATGAACAGCTTCATCTCTCTCTTTTTTCGATAAATAAACATTTCTACTACTTTTAGCTAATCCATCGTTTTCACGTACAGTTGAAACGGGATGTAGTGTTATCGGGAAGTTTAAATTCTTAATCATTTGGTCTACTACAGCTACTTGTTGTGCATCTTTTTTACCAAAATATACATGATCTGCTTGCGTAATATGAAATAGTTTCGTTAAGACAGTAACAACACCTGAAAAATGCCCAGGTCTAGATTTACCGCAAAGAACATCTACTCGATCTGTTACTGACACCTCTATTCCCATTTGCTCCGGATACATCTCATCTACTGTAGGTAGAAATAAATAATCAACACCATGATCTTCTGCGATTTGCTTATCGCGTTCTTCATCTCTAGGATATTTCTCAAAATCTTCCGTAGGACCAAATTGTAGCGGATTAACAAAAATACTCATAATAACTACATCATTATTCTTTCTCGCTTCATCCACCAATGTCGTATGCCCTTCATGCAAATAACCCATGGTTGGTACAAATCCAATTGTCTTAGGACTTTGTTTCATTTTTTTTACTTCATTTTGCATTTCTTGAATCGCTCGAATGACTTTCATTAAAGATCCCCCATTTTTAATGACTGTTTCAGATCTTCTGAAAGGAAGTAACTTTGGCTTTCATTAGGAAATGATACTTGCTTTACGTCTGAAATATATTCAGAAATCGCTTTTGGAATAGAACTATTTAAATCTTCATACGTCTTGACGAATTTAGGTAAGCGTTGAACACCGTATTGTAAAATGTCATGATACACTAGTACTTGTCCATCACAGTTTGGTCCAGCGCCAATACCAATCGTTGGAATAGTTAATTGGTTGGTAATATGGCTTGCTACTTCTTCTGGTATGCACTCTAATACAACACTAATTGCTCCACTAGCTTCTAACGCTTTCGCATCTTTAATTAGACGCGCTACGCTTTCCTTATCTTTTCCTTGTACGCGAAATCCGCCTAATACATTAACAGATTGAGGTGTTAGACCAATATGTCCGACTACGGGTATGCCAGCTTGAGTCAATTTAGAAATTAATGTTAATATTTCAGGTGTTGCGCCTTCTACTTTTAATGCTTGAGCATTTGTGGATTGAAATAGGCTTCTAGCATTTTTCATCGATTCTTCTATTGATATATGGTAAGACATAAAAGGCATGTCAACGACTACAAAAGTATTTGAAGCTCCTCTAGTAACTGCTTTTCCATGATGAATCATATCATTCATTGTAACTTGCACAGTTGAATCATAACCAAGTACGACCATCCCTAATGAATCCCCTACTAATATCATATCAACTTCAGCTTGCTCAGCTGCTTTTGCTGAAGGATAATCATAGGCTGTGATCATCGTAATTTTATCATTATTTTCTTTCATTTCTTGTAACGTTATTCTATTTTTCATTTTATTTCCTCCTAGCTACCAATCGATTTCGGCAGAGTACAAAGTAATTATTTGATTATGGCTATTCTGAACTAATAACGCACCATCTTCATTTATTCCTTTTATTATGCCCTGACTTTGCACATTTCCACTATGATAAGTAACATTTTCGTTCATTTTATATCCGCGGTTTTCCCAGTTTGTTTTTATTTCTGAAAAGCCTGTATCTAGATATCGGTCATATGCTTTTTCAAATGCGTGTAGTACGGCTTGAATTAATTCTCTTATCGAATAGACATGACTCGTCTCTTCTCTTAAAGAGGTCGCTTTATTTATTATTTCATCTGGTAATTCACTTGTGAGTTGATTCACATTAATTCCAATTCCTATAACAAGATGTTGAATTTGATCTTGCTCCGCTTGCATCTCTGTTAAAATGCCAGCTACTTTTTTATCACCAATAAATAGATCATTTGGCCATTTTATTCTTATATCTAACTCTGTTTTTTTGGACAAAACATCAGCTAATACGGTCCCTGTTAACAATGTAAACTGCGGTGCATGTGCAGGCAATACCTTTGGACGCAAAACAATACTCATCCAAATACCGTCCTCATTGTTTGAGTACCACGTACGGTTCATTCGACCTCTTCCTGCTTCTTGCTTATTCGCTATGACAACCGTTCCGTGATTACAACCTTGTTGCGCTAATATATTGGCTTTCGTCTGTGTTGAGTCAATCTCCTCGAAAAATTCAATTGATTTACCTAACCAGTTCGTATTTAAACCCCATTGCAGCGTGTTCTCACTTAATTTAGTTGGTGTAGAAATAATACGATACCCTTTATTAGGGATCGCTTCTATTAAATACCCATCTTCTTTTAGCACTTTCATTTGTTTCCAAACTGCGGTTCTTGATATTTTTAACTGATCTGAGATAGATTGTCCTGAGATATAAGAATCACTGTTCGCAGCTAGCAGAGCCATTATGCGTTCTCGGGTGGATGACACGTTTGAACCCACTCCTTTATATCGTTATAATTATTAGTTAATTTTTTAGTTACTATGGCATACTCTATCTCATCTAAATATTCTTTTAGCCAAGGACCTTTCAATCGATCAGGATAAATTTTTATCAAATCATTTCCAGAAAATGCGATCATTTTTTTATTTTGAATCGGCAATTCTTTTGCCATTTTTTGAAGTTGATTTTTGTTTATTTCTTCACCAGAATCAATCTTTACTAAACGAATAAAAGAATCATACAATTCATCCGGTAATTGATAAATCAGCCATGGTGTTAAACCGTATGTTGTAAACAATTCCACGCTTTCAACTAAATGTTTTGTTGCATGAAACGTTTGGTTTGACTGTTTCCACTCTTTAACTATATCCTTTATTTCGATCGCTGGAATCTTTATATTTATGTAGGCAAATACTTCATGCAAACCGTTTAATGGTGTATGAACGTTTAATAATAACGAAGAAACATCATCAATTTTGCTAAAAACAGGGAGGTTGCTCCACAAGTTCAATTTCGAACATAAAAAAATAGCATCTGTTAAATAATCACCTTTAAATAATTTCTCTATCTCATTCGCTAATCGCTCAACGGCAAGTGTCTCAATCAATTCCATAGATGTCCCCATTGCCGCTAACGTATCTCTCTCAATAGAAAAACCTAATTGACTTACAAAACGAAACGCTCGAATAATGCGCAATGCATCCTCCATAAATCGATCATTAGGATTTCCAACTGTTCGAATTTTTTTATTGCGAATGTCATTCTTTCCATTAAAAGGATCGAACAGATCACCCGATCGATCCATTGCTATTGCATTCATCGTAAAGTCTCGTCTACTCAAATCAAGGTTTAAATCTGTTATGAATATGACCTGATCTGGATGTCTGTTATCTGAATACGAACCTTCTGAGCGAAAAGTTGTCACTTCAAATGATTCGTGATTGTGTCTAACAATGACTGTTCCGTGTTCTATACCAACCGGAATTACTTTAGGAAAAATTTCCTGTATAGCGGATGGCTGCGCTGAAGTAGCTATGTCTACATCGGTAATTGGTATATTTAAGATATGGTTGCGAACAGAGCCCCCAACAAAAAAAGCTTGATAACCAGCTGTTTCGATTTTTTCTAATATTGGGAGAGCAGCTTCAAATTTAGAATCTAACATTTTTTCCACCTACAATAAGTCTTGGTAAATCGTCTCGTATTGATTAACAATTTCTGATGCAGTAAAACGTTCGTTTACATGTGCGACAGCATTTCTTGAAAAACGTTCCCATTTTTTCTGATCAGTTAATAATGGAATCGCTTTGTTTGCAAGGGTCTGTATATCACCAAGTTCTACAATGTATCCATTTTCCCCATCTTCAATTACTTCTGGTATCCCACCAACATTCGTACCAATACAAGGTACACCACAAGCCATTGCTTCAATCATGACGAGTCCAAAACTTTCTTTTTCAGATAAAAGTAATTTTAAATCAGAAATAGACATTAATTCTGCAATATTATTTTGTTTACCTAAAAACAACACATCATCTTCTAATCCAAGCTTTTTGACAAGATGATGCATTTCAGAATACTCCGGTCCATCACCAATTAATAAGAGCTTACTAGGAACTTCTTTATTGATAAGCTCAAATGAATAAATAACGTCTTGAATACGTTTTACCTTTCTAAAGTTAGAAATGTGTATGATTACTTTCTCATCTGGCTGAATAGCATACTGATTACGCAAATTACTGTTCTCTCGACGATAGTATTCATCTGTATCGACAAAATTATAGACAACATTCATTTCCTTTTCAACTGCTAACATTTCTTTTGTTTGGTTAATCAGACTGTTTGACACCGCAGTTACTGCATCTGACTTTTCAATACCGTATTTAATCATCTTTTTCAAACTATTATCGATGCCTAATACCGTGATATCTGTACCGTGTAATGTCGTAACAATCTTAACTTCCCTATTAGCCATCTCTTTTGCTAGAATAGCACAAATCGCATGAGGAACTGCATAATGTACATGTAATATATCTAACTCTTCTGTATCAATCACTTCAGCCATTTTATTTGCTAACGCTAAATCATACGGTGGATACTGAAATACAGGATAATGGTTTACTTCCACTTCATGAAAATAAATGTTCGGATAAATGTTATCCAATCGAAAAGGCATGCTTGATGTAATGAAATATACTTTATGACCTTGTTTGGCTAAGAATTTACCTAATTCAGTAGCAACAATACCGGAACCACCAACAGATGGGTAGCAAGTAATACCAATTTTTTTCATTTTAAATTCATTTTTCATTGTTATCACGATTAATCAATGTGCGCCACTCAAAGAATCCTGCTTCCAGTCCTCTAATCACAATTTCCGCACCCGCAAGGTTTGTTACTAATGGGATTTTGTAAACATCACACAGCCGCATCAACGCACTGATATCTGGTTCATGTGGCTGAGCTGTTAATGGATCCCTAAAGAATATAACTAGATCCATTTTATTCTCAGCAATTCTCGCACCGATTTGCTGGTCCCCACCTAATGGGCCGGATTGAAAGCGGAAAATATCTAATCCAGTCGCATCACTAATTTTCTCACCAGTTGTTCCTGTAGCAAACAATTGATGTTTATCCAAAATATGTTTATATGACATAGCAAATTCTATAATTGATTCTTTCTTTTTATCATGAGCAATAAGTGCAATATTCATAACAATTGTTCTCCTTCACTAATAAATTTTTAAAATGTTTTAAAAGAGAATAAATTATTCTAATAGATTTTCAAGTCCATATACTAAAACATCTAACTTCATCACGTGATCAATGGAGAATTTAATTCCTGACATAAATGACTCTCTATGAAATGAATCATGTTTGATGGTTAGGTTTTCGCCTGGCCCACCAAAAATAACTTCTTGATGTGCAACTAATCCAGGTAAGCGAAGGCTATGTATCCGCATGCCATCATAATCTGCGCCTCTTGCTCCTTCAATCGTTTCTTTTTCATTTGGATGTCCTTGTACTTTGCTTGTTCTTTCTTGTCGAATAAGCTCTGCTGTTTTCACAGCTGTTCCTGATGGAGCATCTAACTTTTGGTCATGGTGTTTTTCAATAATTTCAACATCTGGAAAATACTTAGCTGCCCACTTTGAAAATTCCATCATCAATACTGCGCCAATTGCAAAGTTTGGTGCAATCACTGCACCAATCTGCTTTTCTTCAGCAAGATCAGTTAATTCTTGTAATTGTTCTTTTGTAAAACCTGTTGTACCAACAACTGGACGAATCCCATATTCAATGGCAGCTTTAGTATGCTGATATCCTACTTCTGGTGCTGTTAAATCAATTAATACATCAGCTTCAACTGCTTGGAAGCATGTGTCAATATCTGTGTATATTGTTGCATTAAAGTCAGGCAATCCAGGGACTTCGTTTACCTTTAATCCGTCATTTTCCATATCTAAGCACGCAACTAATGTAAGATCATCATGCTTTTTTATCATTCTTAGTGCTTCACTACCCATTTTCCCTCGTGGTCCAGCCACAATTACTTTTATATTAGTCATTCTTTTCACACTCCTGTTCTTTTTTCGTCCACCTGTCTTTATCTCTTGTTTCGATCTTTGTCATAGATTGGTCAAATGCATCAGCTAAATCAATATTTAATGAATTTGCGAATGAAAGCATAACAAAAAATAAATCTCCTAGCTCTGCTTCAATCGAATTTTCTTCTTCATTTGATTTCTTTGGTTTTTCACCGTATGTATGATTAATTTCTCTAGCAAGCTCGCCAATCTCTTCAGTAAATCGAGCAAGCATACTAAGCGGGCTAAAGTAACCCTCTTCAAATTGAGAAATATAATTATCTACTCTTTGTTGCATTGCTTGTACATCATTATACATATTTTTATCATCTTTGAGCATATATTTACACCTTCTATCAAACAGTAATGAATAATTAACGTACTTTTATGTTAGCGAAAACTACTGCTTTTGACAAATTTTTTAGTTAATTTATTTCAAAAATAGCTTTTTAAGCTTAAATTGTATTGTTTCTAAGTATTCAATTAACTATAATAGTATGGATAGTTTTTTATTGGAGGGTAGTTTAATGCGTAAATTTGATATTAAAATCAAAAATATTATTTTTATTTTATTTGGATCAGCCATTTTCTCTTTTGGTATTGTTCATTTTAATATGCAGCACAATTTAGGTGAAGGTGGGTTTACCGGAATCACACTGCTATTTTACTTTCTATGGGAATGGGATCCTGCAATCTTAAATATTATCTTAAATATCCCTACATTTGTTTTAGGATGGAAGTTTCTAGGGCGAAATACATTTGTATATACAATTATCGGAACTGTTGCTGTATCTGTATTTTTGTATTTGTTTCAAATTAACCCATATCAATTACATCTAGAGCAGGACATGACATTAGTAGCGTTATATGCAGGTGCTACTATTGGTGTTGGATTAGGAATAATATTTAGATATGGCGGCACTACTGGTGGTGTTGATATCATCGCACGACTTGCATTCAAATATGCTGGCTGGAGTATGGGAAAAACAATGTTTCTATTTGATGCCGTTGTTATAGCGACATCTATTTTTACCTATCTAGAGTTAGTGGAAGGAATGTATACATTAGTTGCAGTTTATTTAGCCGCTCGAGTAATTGACTTTATGCAAGAAGGCGCTTATTCAGCAAGAGGTACGACGATTATATCAAATGCTAGCCACGAGATATCAGAGAAGATTTTAAAAGAAATGGGTCGTGGAGTAACAGTATTGCAAGGGAAAGGACGCTTTTCTGGAGAAAATAAAGAAGTACTATATTGTGTGGTAGGTCGAAACGAAATTGTTCGCTTAAAGGCAATTATTCATCAGATTGATCCACATGCATTTGTTGCTGTGTCAACAGTTCACGATGTACTAGGAGAAGGATTTACATTAGACGAAAATAAAAAACCATATCCAGATTAAAATAGAAAGAAAACGTGATAAAACTACATTTTTTAGTAGAAAATTAGAACTTTTATTTTAATTAAGAAGAACAAACACCGCTGTGGAAATATACTCTCTTTCCGCAGGCACGGCTTCAGCTAACTCATTAAAGCAAAAAACGCTTTAATGAGTGGATCTTCAGCTCGCGCTGTTCCTGCAGGAGTATCGTATATTTCCACAGCTAATTTATTTGCTAAAAAAAACGGATAATGATCCTCAAACAAGGTATTATCCGTTTTCTACCACTCTTTATTTAGTTTTGTCGCATTCTGTCACCTTTTAATTAATCATCATTTCCAAGAAACATTAATGCAAAGCGAATTAATTCCGCTAAAGCTACCATTGCTGCTGCAACATAAGTTAATGCTGCTGCATTTAGAACTTTCTTCGTATCGCGTTCTTCATTATTGTTAATCACACCAGATGATACTAATTGTGTCATTGCACGATTAGATGCATCAAATTCTACAGGTAAAGTAACTAATTGGAATAACACCGCAAAGGACATAAAGATAACACCTGCCATAGCTAATCCAGGCATACTAAGAATAAAACCTGCAAAAATGAGAATAAACGACATTTTATCTCCTAAATTTGCTAGCGGAAACAGTGAGTGTCGGAAACGTAAAAATGCATACGCTTGTTCATCTTGAATGGCATGTCCTACTTCGTGTGCTGCAATAGCTGAAGCTGCCATGGAGTGACCATGATAATTGTCACGAGATAGTCGAACAACTTTCTTACGAGGATCATAGTGATCAGAAAGCATCCCTCTCGTTTCTTCTATCGACACATGATACAGACCATTATCATCTAAAATCTGTCTGGCAACTTGTGCACCAGTCATAAATGATGATGTTGGTTTTTTTGAATACTTGCTATACGTGCTTTTGACTTTAGATTGCGCCCATAATGGAATAATCATTAATATCGCAATATAAATTAGGTAAGAACCTAATCCCATTTTCATACCTCCATGCGTAACTTACTTTCTTTATATAAGGTCAATTTTAGTCAAAAAAGACAACTTCGTCAACTAATAAGGTTGTTTTTGTTTTCGCTTTTTTTCCGCTTTATATTTCTTCCAAGCAACGTATGACAATGTAATAATTATTATTCCACCCACCATTAAAATTATCCAATAAAAGGTTAGCGGATCAGCTTCAGATGCAGGTGAATGAATATCAATTAATTGTGAATATTTAAAAACAGTTTCAGTATCCTCTTTTATATTTAAGGATTCTTTCCCCAAATTCGAGAACAAACGATCCAACTCTACAAAATCATCCTCATCCAAAGTAATTTGTAGTGCTGGTCTAAGCATTTGCCAATGAATCAATAGATCTTCTATTGCTTGTTGTGAGAAATCATCTGATTGTATAGTCGTTTCAAGTTTTTTATCTAATGCTTGTTTACTTTTTATCCATAAAGGAGATTCACTCTGCTCTATTGCATCAACAGTAATAACTAATGAACGTGCATGATTTACTTTATATTGATGTGTAATATCATCACGGTTAACAATTTCTAAGTTATGCCGAATTAATTCATTTATTGGTGACTGTTTTTCAGTGTCTAGTGTTTGTACCAGTTCTTCCATCTCATTAGCATGATCTTGTAGCCAACGCATTGCATGATCATACCTTTTTTCAGATACATAACGTTCGTAGGAATAAGAAACAGAAGAACTCTCTATCGCATTTGATACAGAAAGATAAACAAAACCCCATCCAATTACAACAATCATCGTGATAATATACAGCTTACTAATTATATTTCTATTCATAGAGCTCCCCTTCTCTCATCAGTTCTCTATTAAATGTATGAGAAAGGGGACAAGCTTATAACTAATAATTCAAATATGTTATGGAAGTATTTTTTCGTACAGTTAGAAAATAAGTTAAACCAATTGAAAAGATGCTAAGCCAAAAAGTGAAATATCCAATTTGATCCATATAGACGCTCAATGATCCATAATGTGGCATCATGTCAAATACATAGTCAATCACATCATTATGTAATGTCCAAATTGCTGCAACAACTAAGTGTCGCATTTTAATTCGATAAAAAGGTGCATACAATAAGCCTTGGATTGCCATCGCACCGTGTGAAGCAATTAACATATAACCTTGCCAAGAAAGCGTTCCTTCAACCATTAACAATAAAACGTTCATTACCACTGCCCATGTACCATATTTAAATAACGTTACTATGGCAAGCGCTTCAATATAAGGGATATGACGACCAATAATAAAGCAGGCTAAAAAGATAGTGAAAAACAGACTAGCTGTTGGACTATCAGGAACAAACAGCAAAAATTTCGTTGGTGTGACAGATAACTGCCCTTCATACCATATGTATCCATATATCGTTCCAGCTAAATTTACAATAAATAATAGGATTAAAAAAGTTTTATCTTGCAGCAGTTGTTTGATATTTACAATCATTTTATTCTCCCCACTTACAACAAGGATCCCTGATCATGACATCGCAGGGATCCTCTATCATCTGTATTTAAAAGTACATTTGTTTTCAAAATAAACCATTACAATTAATCTTCTGTAGGATATGTTAATTTCTCTAATTGAGTCGCGTACTGCTTAAATAAGTCTTCATCTTTCTGGTCTAAAGCCTGATTTATTTTTTGATTTAGATACTTCTTTTGTGCTTCATACAATGTATATTCTAACACGTCTTTCGCTAATTTTCTCTCATGCTTTGTAATGAAAAAATCATCAGGTAAATATGGATTATCTTCTAAAACAGCTACATAATTAGCATTTTGATGCGCATTTTCAAAACTTAACTGAATATAGATTGGCTCCGTACGGTTTAATCGTATATCATGAAAGGATTTTTCTGCATCTGTTGTAACGATATGATTTTTATAGAATCGAAATGGTACATCGTTAGAACAATGGGTAGAGATAACAATCCCTCGTGGGCAATATCTAGCTTCACGAATAAAATGAACCTGAGCAAGTAATGCTTCATGATTCGTTAAATAATTTAAAATCCAAACACTTTCTCTTTTTTTCAATTGATAATGTTGCAAAAACCATTTGATAAACGTTTTTTTATCTTGCACTGAAATAGACGTATTCAAATTGATCCCTCCTAAACGAACGATAGGAAAGCAATACACAAGATGCACCATTCAACTTTACTTTAAGTATCCCATTAAATGCTTTAATAGTCGATAGTTTCTTTTAATCGTCCAACATATTCTTCTATTTCAATATCACTTGGGTCTATCTTTAAATATCGATCCAATACATTAATTGCTTCTCGTTGCCTCCCTTCTTCTACAAGGAAATAACCGTATGCTTTTAAGAAGTCTAAATCGTCCTTAAATGTATTATATGCTTCTTGGTAAGATTCTAATGCTTTTGCAAAAGATTCTTCTTCTTCATATGCTTTAGCTAGTTCCCAAAGATAATATCCATCTTCCTCACCTAGTTCTATAATATGTGTTAGTAAATCAATTATTGACTCAAAATTTTGATCTTGCTTATAATTTTCAATTAAGAATAAAACGGCTTCTTTAAATCCTGGATCAATACTAACCGCTTCCTTCGCTAATTGATAGCCTTCTTCCATATGTCCAAGCTTTCTGGCTAAGGAACCAGCTAATAGATATAATTCTTTGTTTAATTCATCAACTGCTAAGCCAGTTTTAGCTGTTTCATAAGCTTCCTTCAATCTTCCTTCTTCCTCATATGTTTCTGCTAAATAGAAATAAACAGATTGATAATCAGGATCAATTTCAATTACTTGTTCCCATGATTGAATAGAAATATCAGAGCGATTCGCTTTTTTAGCAATAAAACCATAACGGAACAATACTTCCACATTATCTGTTTCCACTTTTTCATAGTATGTTAATGCTTTTTCAAATTCACCAACTGCTGCTAAGCACTCTCCTAAGCGAACAGGGATTTCAACTTCTGCAAAAACCTCTTGTTGTTGGTAAACTTTTTCATAATAAGGGATCGCTTTTTGATATTCGCCATTAGACAACGATAGTTCACCTAGGGCAAAATCAATTAGTATCTCAGATGGATCTAATTGTTTTGCTTCTAATAATTTTTGTTCAGACACTTCAAACAACCCTTGTGTTTGATATAAATCGGCCAGCTGTATAAGAACTGCCAAATAATCTTCATCTGTGGGATTAAAACGATTTAATAACTCAATTGCTTCTTGGTCTTCCTCTAAATCTATATGAATATCAGCAAGCATTAATTTCAATTCTGATTCCTCTGGATACTGCTGTATTAAACCTAAAAGTATCATTTTTGCTTCTTCTAACATTCCCCATTGTTGATATAATTGCGCAATGGTATATCTTTCTTCTTCATTCGCAACTGGTAAATATTCTTCCAACACTTCCATAGCTTCTTCTGTTTTCTGTTGCTCCATAAGATCAACAGCACGAGACAGTTCTTCCATCTACTCAAACATCCTTTCAAGATACGTTCCATTAATTAATATATCGTTTCTATCATATCTAACTTTTTTTGATAGTTCAATTTTAACAAACAAAAAACACCTTTCTAATCATTCGCAAAAAATTTATAGAAAAGTGTTTTTTGTTTATTTTTGTTGTATATTCGCTAAATCTGAAAAGAAGGATGGATAAGAGATGTTAATACATTCCGGATCAATCAATTGCGTGTCCTCTTTAGTAATTAAAGAAGCAATTGCAATCATCATTCCAATCCGATGATCACCATATGAGTTACCAACCCCACCTGATAGTGAAGTATCACCATCAATAATCATTCCATCTTCAGTTGCTTGAATAGTAGCTCCTAAGCCTTGTAATGTATCCACAACCGATTGAATACGATCTGATTCTTTATATCGTAACTCCTCTGCATCACGGATAACTGTTTTTCCATTCGCTTGTGTAGCTAATAGCGCTACTATTGGTATTTCATCAATCATTCGCGGTATCAAGTCACCATCTATTTCTATACCGTTTAACTTAGACGATTCAATAGTAATCGAACCAATGATTTCCCCACCTATATGACGTTCTTCTTTCACTTCAATCGATGCACCCATTTTCTTTAACACATCAATGATTCCAGTCCGCGTATGATTTAAACCGACGTCATTTATGGTCAGTTTACTGTTCGGCACGATCGCAGCTGCAACTAAGAAAAAGGCAGCTGATGATATATCTCCAGGAACATCAATCGTTGTTCCTTCTAATGATTGATTTGCAGGGATGGTGATTGTTGTTTGATCTACGTTTATTTCTCCACCAAATGCTTGTAACATGTTTTCCGTATGATCTCGAGTTTTCGTAGATTCAATAACTGTTGTATTACTATCTCCAAAAAGCCCAGCTAAAAGAACGGCAGATTTTACTTGCGCACTTTTGACAGGTGGAATGAAACTAATCGATTCAAGTGCACCTCCCCTAATAGAAATAGGTAAATACTTTCCGTTTTCACGACCATCTATTTTTGCTCCCATTTGCCTTAATGGTCGAACGACCCGATCCATTGGACGATTTGTGAGAGAATCATCACCAAATAAGGTGACGTGGAATGGTAAACCTGCTAATACACCCAATAATAATCGAGCAGTTGTACCAGAATTCCCTAAATCGATTGGCTGTTTCGGCTCCACGAAACCATTTACACCTTTACTATCAATGATTACATGTGCGCCATTTTTTTGAATAGATACACCCATCGCTCTAAATGCATCAATCGTTCGCAAGCAATCTTCACCATCCAAAAAGTTTGACACTACTGTTCTCCCTTTTGATAATGAACCAAATATAATGGATCGGTGTGAAATTGATTTGTCGCCTGGTACAGTCAAATTACCTTCTATTGGTGATTGAATCGCATGTAATGTTTTTTTAGTCAATACATTAACCCCCTTACTCTTGAAGCATTGTTTCATAACCATTTTTAATTAATAGACGATGCGCTTCTAATTGTTGTTCTTGCGTCATTAAACTTAATCGAAGAACACCGGTGATTCCTTCACGAATTTCTAGAATTTCAATATTTTTTATACTTATATCGTTTTCGGCTAATAAGGAGACAACTTTTAATAAAGCGCCTGTTTGGTCAAAAATATCAACATATACATCGTAAAAAGATGGAATAGCCCCTTTTTTCTTTGCATCTAATCCATCACGATATTCTCTTGCCTGCTCTAAATAATGATACATGGATACTTTATCATCAGTTTGAAGAAGGTTTTGCAATTCCTTCATTTCATTAATCCAATCTTTCAATAAGCGGTTAATAATTGTTTTATTTTGAAAGAATATATCCTGCCACATCGATGGATTACTAGATGCAATGCGTGTAATATCTCGAAAGCCACCCGCTGCTAAGTTTGGTATTCGATCATGTTTTCTCTGCCATTTTTTGGCTTGATGAACCAAAGAAGATGCGATCAGATGTGGAAAATGAGAGATTACACTTGTCATTTCATCATGTTCTGTTGGATGTAATTCTAAAAAAGAACATTTGGTTCCAGCCAACAATCGTTTTAATTCTTCCACTTTTTCTTGGCTTACCTGTGTATCCGTAGTAAGAATATAAATTGCGTTCTCAAATAAATGCTCTTTCGCAGCATGGATTCCCTTTTTGTGTGACCCAGCCATTGGATGTCCACCAATAAATGTAACATTTGATTGTGTTATTTCTTTAGCTGCATCCATAATTGGTTGTTTAACAGAAGAAACATCGGTAACTAATAACGGTTTAGCTACATCAATATTCTTTAAGTGATGAATAAGCTCAACCGTTTTAGAAACAGGAGCTGCTAAAATGCAATAGTCTGCGTTAAATACTGCTTCAGAAAAGTTCGTTGATACCTCATCAACTATTCCGTGCAATAAAGCATAATCAAGTGTTTTTGTATTCGTATCATAACCGATTAGTTTATAGTTTGTTTGTTTCTTAATATTAATAGCTAAAGAGCCACCAATTAAACCTAGTCCAGCTACAACGACTGTTTTACTCATATTTGTTCCTCTTTAGATAAAGAAGAAAGATACGCGGCCAATAGGTCTCGTAATTCATTCATATCTTCTTGCTCACCAATTGTAATACGAACGCCTTTTGGATGTCCTAATGCTTCTCCTGAACGCACGATAAATCCTTTTTTCAGCAAATGCTCAAATAAAGCGTCACCGGTAGTAGGTAATTTAACAAAAACAAAATTGGCTTCTGAATCATAATATTTCAAGCCCAAGTCGTCTAAATAGCTAAAAAATTGTTGTTTATTCTTATTAGTTGTATCAACTGAATTTTGTAAAAATTCAGTATCCTCTAGAGCTATTAATGCCGCTTGTTGTGCAACTCTTGTTGTATTAAAAGGTCCTCTAGTAATGTTAAGTAGATTAGCAACAGATTCTGAAGCGACACCATAACCGATGCGCAAACCGGCAAGCCCGTATGCTTTTGAAAAAGTTCTTAATACAATTAAGTTTGGATATTGCTTTATTAAATTTATTGATTCTGGAGCATCTGAAGTCGTCACATATTCATAATAAGCTTCATCCACTACTACTAACACATTCTCAGGACAATTTTTCATAAAGTAATGTAATGAAACATCGTTAATTAAACACCCCGTTGGATTATTAGGCGTACACAACCAAACCACTTTTGTATCAGAATCAATTGCCTCTAGCATCGCCTGCAAATTATGGTAGCCGTTTTGTAGTGGTATTTCTTTAACTAAAGCACCTTGTATGAGAGCATTGTGCTTATATTGAGGAAAAGTTGGTTCTGCTATAATTGTATTATTTCCAGGTTCCAAATACGTACGGCAAATAATATCGACCACTTCATCTGATCCACATCCAAATATTAGCTGATCTTTATCTATACTGTGAATCTCTGCTAATCTTTCTCTTAGCTCCGTTGCATAACCGTCTGGATACAGTTCTAAGTTTGTCGATAAATTTGGTAGTGCTTGTTTTACTTTATCTGAAAAACCAAAAGGATTTTCATTTGAAGCTAGTTTTATAATCCGATTTAGCCCATATTCTTTTTTCACATCTTCAATTTGTTTTCCAGGCTTATATGGCTTCATTTGGTTTAGTACTTCTTTCGCTTTCATACTAACGCTCCCATCACTTATTCATTAAATCTGGTCTAAGTTTTGTTGCCTCATGATGATAGATATGTTGAATGTCTGATTGTTTAATAATTGTATTAACGGTAATCATTACCCTAATACAGTTTTGTAAACTACCAGGCACATCGATTTCTTGCATACACATTACAGGAACGTAATTCCAACCAGATAAATTGCGTATAGATTGTGCAGGAAAAGCTGCATTTAGTTCTGCAGTTACAGAAACGAAAACAGATGCAACATTTTCAGGATCAATTTTATTTTTTTGAATCATTTCAATAACAAGTTCTTTTGTATTTGATAAAATCTCATCTTTATCATTGTTAATTACAGTTGTTGCTCCTCTAATACCACGTATCACTTCTCCACCAACTCTCGCATAAAAATTTCTAATATTTGCGTTAAATCACGATCATCGACAGCTTCAACTGTAGGTGAACCTATTGATTTTAATAGCACCATCTGAATACGATGATTTTTTGTTTTCTTATCCTTTTTCATGCGACTAATTAACTTGGAAACTTGAAGCGGTGGTAATGCAGTAGGATACTGATTTTTCTTAAGCCAATTTAATAATGCATCATAAGGAAGTGAAGTATCATAAACATGTTCACTGACGCGAAATGCATATAACATTCCTATTGCAACAGCTTCTCCATGTGTAATTTCACCATATCCAAGTTCAGCTTCAAGCGCGTGTCCTAATGTGTGACCAAAGTTTAAAAATTGTCGTACGTTCGACTCCTTTTCGTCTTGTTCAACAATAGCGGCTTTCACAGAAATTCCTTTCATTAGATGTTGCATCAACTCGTGATCATTTACTCGTTTAGTAACATCAACCTCTTGGATCTCTTTCCAAAAAGGAGAACTGTGAATAAGACTATGTTTAACAATCTCAGCGTAGCCGGATCGCAACTCTTTTAATGGAATCGTATGCAATGTTTCAATATCATAAATTACTGCTTGAGGCGGATAAAAGTTACCGATTAAGTTTTTGCCTTCAGTATGATTGATAGCTACTTTACCCCCAACACTACTATCGTGGGCTAAAACCGTAGTTGGCATTTGGATATAATCCACTCCACGCATATAAGTTGAAGCAACAAAGCCAGCCAAATCGCCAATCATCCCCCCACCAAGAGCAATAATTAAACCTTGACGATCTAAACCAGATTGAATCGCTTCTGTCATAATATCATAATAGACTTGGATACTTTTTGAACTTTCGCCAGCAGGAACAATCGTATAATGCACAGTGTACTCGGGCTCTAAAGCAGATACAACATCTTGTAAATATAAGTCTGCTACATTACTATCCGTAATAACAAATACACTACTGTAATCCGATTGAATAAACTGATTTACATTAAACCTTAACCGGTTACCGATCGATACCTCATAATTATTTGTACTTGTTTGAATAGAAATTGTCTCCATTAAAAGCACCTTATCTCTTCACGATATGCTTCCATTGCTTCTTGTAATTTAGGAAACTGATCATGTGGAAATTGTTCAAGTATTGCTTTAGCTACTTCAAATGCGACAACATGCTCCATGACAACCGCAGCAGCTGGTACAGCACAAGAATCTGAACGTTCAATACTTGCATTAAACGGTTCCTTTGTATCAATATCTACGCTTTGTAGTGGTTTGTATAATGTCGGTATTGGCTTCATTACACCTTTTACTACAATTGGCATACCTGTTGTCATTCCACCTTCAAAGCCACCTAATCGATTTGTTTTTCGATAATAACCTGTTTCTTCGTTCCAAGCAATTTCATCATGTACTTGGCTTCCATTTCTTCTCGCCGCTTCAAAACCAATGCCAAATTCAACACCTTTAAACGCGTTGATACTTTGAACAGCTCCAGCAATTCTTGCGTCTAACTTCCGATCATAATGCACATAAGAACCTACACCGGCAGGCATACCTGTAACAATAACTTCACATACACCACCAATAGAATCACCGTCTTTTTTGGCCTTATCAATCGCATCCATCATTTTCTTACCAGCTTCTTCGTCTAAGCAGCGAACTGGAGATGCTTCAGAAATTTCTATTTTTTCTTGAATAGAATAGTCTTTCTCTTCTGCCGTAATACCAGCAATCTCGTTTACATAACCTACTATTTCAATTCCTAAATGATGAAGTAATGTTTTAGCAACTGCACCAGCAGCAACGCGAACAGTTGTTTCTCTTGCAGATGAACGTTCCAGAATATTACGCATATCCCGATGCCCATACTTCATTGCACCATTTAAATCTGCATGACCTGGTCTTGGACGAGTTACTGTTCTACGTATTTTCTTGTCGGGTTCAACCGGATCTTCTCCCATTATATCTTCCCAATGCTTGAAGTCATCATTATGCACCACTAAGGCAATTGGGGAGCCTAAAGTATATCCATGTCTTACACCACCAGCTATGTCTACTAAATCTTTCTCTATTTGCATTCGTTTACCACGACCGTGTCCTTTTTGTCGTCGCAGTAATGATTCATTAATATTATCACTAGTTAATGGCATCAACGCGGGAATGCCCTCTATTATTGTCGTTAATTGTTTCCCATGCGATTCTCCAGCTGTTAAATAACGCATTACAATCCCCCCAGATAAATTTATTTTTGTATTACTATATCATACCTTTCGCATTCTGTGTGCAGCAAATTAATAGATTATTCAATTTTTTCGAAAATTAACACAAAATAATTGATCTTTAGTTCGTTTTTTGATAGAAAAATGTATCCATGATTTTAAAACCATACTTATCTGGGGTGAAAATTTGTTCAGTACTGCCAACGAAAAAGACACCATTTGGATTTAAAGATTGATTAAAGTTATGATAAATTTTGTCTTTTGCTTCTTCTGTAAAATAAATTAATACATTTCGACATACAATTAAATCAAAATTTTTCGGGTATGGATCAGATAAAAGATTATGCTTTTTAAAAGTTATCGCCTTTTTTAATTTGTCATCAATTACAAACTCTGTACCTTGTTTAACAAAGAACTTATCTTTCAGCTCTTGTGGAACTTCTTTTAACGCTCTTTCTGAATAAACACCTTTTTTAGCACGTTCCAATATTTTCTCGTCTAGATCTGTTGCAATAATTGTTACTTTTGATAAATCAACATACTGACTAAGCATCATTGCTAATGTATAAGGTTCATCACCAGTTGAACATGCCGCACTCCAAATTCTTATGCTTTCACTTTTATTTAACAATTGAGGTAAGATTTTTTTCTCTAAAACATCCCATCTTGCTGAATTGCGGTAAAATTCAGAAACATTAATTGTCATTTTATCTAAGAATTCATCCATTAACGCTTTATCAGCTACTAATGCTTTATAATATGAACTAAATGTGTTGAATCCCTTTTTATCTCTAAGTGAAGTTAGACGACGTTTCATTTGGACTTCTTTATATGAAGAAAGGTCAATCCCTGTTTTGTTTTTAATTGATTGAGTGAATGCTTGATAATCGCTCATTAATATTCCCCTTACCATAATTTATTCATATATATGTTGATTGCTGAAAATAAAGGTGATTTGTAACTCCTATTTATATTGAATCATATTGAAAACGGCGCAAGTGATTTACCTACGCCGCAAAAAAGTTAAAATTAATATTTATAACTTAACTCCTATTTATTCAAAACGAGTATTGAAAAAAAGTTCTATTTCTCTTAAAGCGTTTTCTTTAGAATCTGAACCATGTACAACATTCGTACTAATGCTACTACCAAAATCGGCACGAATTGTTCCTGGTTCCGCTTTTTTGGGATCGGTTGCACCAATTAATTTTCGTGCTTCTTCAATAATATTCTCTCCCTGCCAAACCATTGGCACAACAGGACCTGAAGTTATAAATGATACTAAGTCAGGGAAAAAATCTCTATCTTTATGTGCTTCATAATGTTTTTCTGCAAGTTCAGGTTTAATTGTTGTTACAGAAGCTTGTAGTAATTTATAACCCTTTTCTTCAAATCGTGCAATTACTTGTCCAATTACACCATTTTCAACACCATCTGGTTTGACCATAATAAAAGTTTGTTCCATTTTATTCATTCATCTCCTAGCAATAAATTATAGTTAAATTTTTCGCTTACCAATATAATTAGTAATCTCTTCAAAGGTTTGTTTAGCCTTAATATTAGGTAAGGATTCAATTACTTCTGTTGCTTTATTCAAATATTGGTTACTAATATGATAAGATTTCTCTATCGCGTCCGATTTTTTTATATATGTAATAAGTGGATCAATCTGAGCTTTCTCAATTGTGTCATGCGAAAAAACTTCCATCAATTGATTATAAAATGACTCATCCTGCATAGCAATCAATGTCGGTAATGTAATATTACCTTGAATAAGATCACTTCCTGCTGGTTTTCCTAATTGCTTTGAAGAACCAGTGAAATCTAATATATCATCAATAATTTGATAAGACATCCCAATATTATAACCATATTGTTTTAACTTCTTTTCGTATTCCAATGAGGCATTTGAAGCAATTGCTCCTAATTGACAGCTCGAAGAAATCAGTAAAGCTGTTTTTCGCTTGATTCTTCTAAGATAATGTCGTAAATGTTGATCAAAATTATACTTATCTTTAATTTGTTCAATCTCACCTACAGTTAAATCAATCATCGTTTTCGCTAAAATTTGATGTGCACGAGGATTGTCTAGATGTGCTAAGTACTCTAGTGACCTTGCAAAGATATAATCACCTGTGTACATAGCGGTTTGGTTATTCCATTTTGCTTTAACAGTAGGTTTACCACGTCTCAGTTTAGAATCATCAATCACATCATCATGAACTAAAGATGCCATATGAATCAATTCCAAAGAAACAGCTACAGCTTTTAATTTGGATATATTATAATCACCAAATTGACCCGCTAGCAATACAAAAATTGGGCGTAGTCTTTTCCCCCCTGCCTTTAGTAATTGGGTGGAAGCCTCATTCAATATCGGATGCTTTGCCTGAATTGTATCTTCTAACGCCTGCTCAATTAACTGCAAATCAGGCTTTAAATAAGAATATGTCATTGCTAGTTTCATTATCTATTTCACCTTTGAATTTGTTATTCTCGCTCTATTATTTCTTACTATTAACTTTCTTCTCACCCATATGCATCGCAGCAACTCCGCCTGTAAAGCTTTTCACCTCAACAGACGAAAGACCCGCATCTTCAAACATTTTCTTCAGTTTTATTTTATCTGGAAAAGTTTTTGCAGATTCATGTAACCACGCATATTCCTTATAGCTTTTAGCTAAAAATCTTCCGAAAGTTGGCATGATAAACTTAAAATAAAAATAATATAATTGACGAAAAACTGGCAAAGTTGGTTGAGAGGTTTCAAGACAAACCACTTTTCCACCTGGTTTTACTACTCTGGCCATTTCGTTTAATACTTGTTGGAAATCAGGAACATTTCGAAGACCAAACCCTATAGTAACAAAATCAAACGAGTTAGATTCAAACGGTAATTGCATTGCATTACCTTGGATAAAAGATAATTGAGGCTGAATTTGTTCTGTGTGCTTATCTTTGGCTACGGATAACATATTCTCGCTGAAATCCAAACCAATTACTTTACCTGATCGCCCAGTCTTTTCAGCTAATGCATACGTCCAATCCCCTGTTCCACAACAGACATCAAGTGCAGATGAGCCTCTACTCACTTTCATTTTTTTCATTACGTCTTTTCGCCAAACTTTATGTTGATTAAAAGAAATAATAGAGTTCATGAAGTCATAGCGATCATATATTTTTTCGAACACATGGTGTACACGTTCTTCTTTTGATTGTTCTTTCATTCTTACCCTTCTTCCGTTGATAACATGTAATGATTGTAGTCCACCGTAAAAAAGGACTGTGCGTAAGTAATTAAAAACTGAAATTGCTCAGGGATTTGATAAAAAAGATCCTTGGATAATGAAAAATGCTTACGTATGTCTGGTTCTATTGCTTGGTTAGAGAGTAATTGATCTTTACTTAAATGTTCCGTAAATTGCTCAATTCGATCTGATGGCTTATTTGTTTCGACTGACATTTGTTCTCTAAGCAATCTTCTTGTTAATAGCCACTCTTCTGCAAAAGTGTTGATTGAATGATTATTCATATGATTAGCTACTCGAACAATTAGCATAGATTCCAATGACTTTATTCGATCAATCCACTGCTGGACAGATTGATTCTCATCATAAAGCATGGACATTTTTATTTCATTTATCTCTTTGATCGCTGACGCCAATGTCGCAATCATGGTAATGTCTTCAAGTTTAGCGAGTATATAATAATACAAACCACTAAAGTAATCACCGGCTAAGACGGTTAATTGTCTACTTTTCGTTGTCTGTTTTGATTCAAAGTCATGTTTTTCTGAAACTAAATCATGCGTATCTAACGCTATTTGTACTAGCATCGTTGTTATAATGTAGCTTTTCTTTTCTTTATCTGTATAAGATGTTTGTTCTACTAAGTTATATAATATTACAAGCTTATCATTATTAATTACTGGTTTTTTAATAAATTGTTTTAAGTATGGATGTTGAAGTTTTTCTTCTAACTCTACTTGTATGCTCTTAAATGATAAGTCTGACATGGGACCACCTAAATCCTTTCTCCAAAAACCATACCGAAACCAAAAAATTCATTAAAATTAGTATAACATAAGTTATTTTATTTTGCTTTTTGTATGTATCCAGTAATTCATTATTGATCGTTTCGCATTTGTCCAACACTTGATTCAATAACAGCTTTTCCTTTAATTTTAATAGCTGACGTATGCTCTGTAAATTGGACAACAAGCATCTCATGCTGATCAAGCTTTTCTGCGTGATGAAACTTTGTATCTGTTCCGCGAGTTAACCCAATTACTTGCACACCATTTTCTAAAGCTTTAACAATAAAAAAATCACCTTGCGACATCTCTTTCATAAGATATAACCTCCTTTTTTTTAGTAATAGAAAAAGGGTGCATTATGCACCCTTTTTCGCGCCCATATGTAAATGTTTATTTTACACTATCTTTAAGGGCTTTACCTGGTTTGAACGCAGGTACTTTGCTAGCTGGAATTTCAATTTCAGCACCTGTTTGAGGGTTACGACCCTTACGAGCAGCACGTTCACGTACTTCGAAATTACCGAAACCGATTAGTTGTACTTTTTCACCGTCTTTTAGTGAATCCATGATAGTTTCAAAAACTGAATCTACAGCTTTTGTTGCATCTTTTTTGGATAGCTCGCTTTTCTCAGCGACTGCATTAATTAAATCTGTCTTGTTCATGATATTCACCTCCTCCCAAAATCAATTACCTTTGAAGTGTTCGAACTTAAACGATAACTACCTTTTTAAAAGATAGTCCATATACTTCCAATCACCAATTAAATGATGACAAGGCTTATAATAAACGACTTTTCCTTTAAATTCAACAAAAAATAGCAAAATTTATAACAATTTGTTCTTTTGTCCTAGTTAGAACGTGTAAATCTTGCTAATTTCACTTGAATAGTACCACAACAAAACAATCATTGCAAGTGTTTACAAAACTTGATAAATTAGGTTTCTTCATTTTTTAGACAAACAAAAAACGACTTGTTAAACAAGTCGTTAAAGAATGATTGCGATTAGGCCACCTGATCCCTCATTAATAATTCGTTCTAGGGTTTCTTTTAATTTATACCTCGCATTCTCAGGCATTAATGATAACTTCCCTTGAATACCCTCTCTCACGATAGAACTAAGTGATCTTCCAAAGATATCAGACTGCCAAATGGATAGTGGATCTTCTTCAAAGTCTTGCATTAAATACCTTACTAATTCCTCACTCTGTTTCTCCGTGCCGATGATTGGTGAGAATTCAGATTCCACTTCTACCTTAATCATATGGATAGATGGTGCAACAGCTTTTAGCCTAACACCAAAACGTGCTCCTTGACGAATGATTTCTGGTTCATCTAGACGCATATCATTAATTGTAGGTGCGGCTACGCCATAGCCCGTTTGCTTAACCATTTGCAATGCATCAGCTATTTGATCATACTCTCTTTTTGCTTCAGCAAAATCTTGCATTAGCTGTAACAAATGATCTTTCCCTCTAATTTCTTCGCCAACAATTTCTTTTAACACTTGGTCATATAAGTAATCTGGAGCTTCTAAGTCAATTTCAGCAACACCTTCACCCATTTGAATCCCAGCTATTTTAGCTTGGTCAATATAATCATAATCATCAAAATGGCCAACGACACGATCTACATCACGCAAGCGTTTAATATCTTTGACTGTTTCTTGAATAGCTAATTGATAATTTTCTCTAAGCCAATGTTCTTCATTTAAAACCATTACCCAGCTAGGTAAATTCACATTAACTTCTAATACCGGGAACTCATATAAGGCTTCTCTTAACACGTTATATACATCATGTTCTCGCATATTCTCTACACTCATAGACAAGACAGGAATGTCATACGCTTCTGCTAACTCTTGTCTTAAAAGCTCTGTATCTTGGTGATATGGTTGCGTAGAGTTTATGACCATTATAAATGGTTTACCTACTTCTCTTAATTCCTCTACAACTCTTTCCTCTGCCTCTAGATATTCTTCTCTAGGGATATCACCAATTGTCCCATCGGTTGTAACAACTACTCCCATTGTAGAATGTTCTTGTATAACCTTTCTAGTGCCAATTTCAGCAGCCTCATGAAATGGGATGGATTCCTCATACCATGGTGTATGAATCATCCTTGGGCCATTCTCGTCTTCAAAACCTTGCGCACCATTTACTGCATACCCTACACAATCGACTAAACGAACATTGACATCTAATCCCTCATCTACTTGTACACTTACAGCTTGATTTGGAACAAACTTTGGCTCAGTTGTCATGATCGTTTTACCGGCTGCACTCTGAGGCAGCTCATCTTGCGCCCGTACTCGCTCGCTTTCATCAGTAATGTTAGGTAAAACAACTTTTTCCATAAATTTTTTAATGAAAGTTGACTTACCTGTACGTACGGCTCCTACCACTCCTAAATAGATATCACCATTTGTTCGTTTAGAAATGTCCTTAAAAATATCAACTCTTTCCAAGTGATCCCCTCCTGATCTATTAACACCTTTCACGATTACGAATCTTTGACAGTTTCATTCTATGACATTGTCCCATTAAAATATGACTTAATCACAAGAAAAACTTCTTAAATCCAACAATCATTATTAACTTCAAGAAAATAACGCTAATATGTTACAACCTTTCTTCAATAGTTATGCATTAAAAAGATAGAATAGAATGGAGTGAGATAATTTTCTAAAAAATATTGTATTTTATAATTGAAAACAATTGTTATAAGAAAACAAAAAAAGAGATAAAGGATTGACCTCTATCTCGGTATGACTAAATAATACCCAAAGCACCCCTAATATAAATGCCTGTGCTCTGTATTTTATGCGAATTCTGGAATGTTTGTATCCTCATTTGCCCAATTCGGTTACTTTTTAAATAATTGTCCTAATGCGTTTATATCCTTAGGTACATTATTTTTAGTAATGGATTGAACGAGTTTATCTTCTTTTTCTTTTGATATTGGTTTGTTTGCCATTTTAGCAAGTTGTTTTACTAAGTTTCGAACAGTTTTTTCATTGGAAAAATCAGCATTTTGAACTGAATTTGCAACTTTTAAAATTTGATCAGGGCTAATATTTGAATTCTTCGAAATTTGATCAAACATGTTTTTTTGAAAATCGCTCACACGCTCTCCTCCTTGACTAATATCTTCTAGATACTATATGCAAGTTGGATCGCCTATGTTCATTTACTGTTGCTTATACCTGTTCGACAAGATATTTGTTAAATCTTCCATTTCATGACGACGCATGCGTGTCATTAATTCATCAACAACATCTTTAGCGTTAGCATTTTCAAATAAAATTTTGTATAAACCTTTTGTAATAGGCATTTCAATATTTTCTGTTTCTGCAAGTTCATAAGCAGCTTTAGTGGTACGTACACCTTCGACCACCATACCCATTTCAGCTAAAACATCATCAAGGTTATTACCCTTTGCTAAAAGGTTTCCAGCTCTCCAATTTCGGCTATGCACACTTGTGCAAGTCACAATTAGATCACCAACACCACTTAATCCCACAAAAGTTAATGGGTCTGCTCCTTTTGCTGTTCCTAGACGAGAAATTTCAGCTAAACCTCTTGTAACTAGTGCGGCTTTTGCATTATCGCCATAACCTAATCCATCAGAAATACCTGCACCTAATGCAATAATATTTTTTAGTGATCCACCAAGCTCAACACCAATCATATCCATACTAGTATACACACGGAAGTTTTCATTAATAAATAAATCCTGTGCTTTTTCTGCTTCTGTCATTGTCTTAGATGATACTGTAACCGTTGTTGGATGCTTTAAACTAACTTCTTCAGCATGGCTTGGACCAGATAAAACTACAATGTCTGTATAATATTCACTTGGCAATTCTTCTTCCATCATTTCAGAAACACGCTTCAATGTTTTGGGTTCGATCCCTTTTGTACCATGAATAATCGTAACGTGACGATCTAGGATTGTTGATACTTGCTTACAAACATCTCTTATTGCTTCTGTAGGTAAAACAAACACAATCGTTGTAACGTCCTTTAACGCCTCATGTAACGAAGTATATGCTTTCAGACTTTCTGGTAAAGTAATTTTTGGCAAGTAATTTTTATTTGTATGTGATTCATTAATTTCTTTTGCATGTTCTTGTTTATGTGTCCACAAACATACTTCATGACCATTATCTGTTAATACCATTGCCAACGCGGTGCCCCAACTTCCAGCACCTAAAACAGCGATTTTCTCCATGATTATCCCCCTTTATTGTCGACGCCTTGCAAAGATTTTGATTGGCGTTCCTTCAAAACCAAATGCTTCTCGAATCCTATTTTCTAAGAATCTTTCATAAGAAAAATGCAAAAGTTCAGGATCATTAACAAAAACAACAAAACTTGGTGGCTTTGTCGCAACTTGAGTCGCATAAAGGATTTTCAATCTCTTTCCTTTGATCGTTGGTGTAGGATTTACAGCAAGTGCATCCATGATTACATCATTTAGCACATTCGTTTCTACACGTTTCGTATGATTCTCACTAGCTTCTAACACTTGGGGTAAAAGTGTATGCGTACGTTTCTTTGTTTTTGCAGATAAAAATACAATCGGAGCATAATCCAAGAAAGGAAAATGAACTCTAACTTTATCTTCAAAAGCCTTCATCGCCTTTTCATCACTTTCCACAGTATCCCATTTGTTCACAACAATTACTACAGCTTTACCTGCTTCATGCGCGTAGCCAGCAATCTTTTTATCTTGTTCTATGATCCCAGTTTCCGCATCAATTAAAGTTAAAACTACGTCAGAACGCTCAATTGCTTTAAGCGCTCGTAATATACTGTATTTTTCAGTAGTTTCATAAATTTTTCCCCTTTTACGCATACCAGCAGTATCTATGATGACATAATTACGCTCATCTCTAGTAAACGGAGTATCTATCGCATCTCTTGTTGTTCCTGCGATATCACTTACTATA
Organism: Paraliobacillus salinarum; assembly: GCF_014083865.1. Taxonomy (GTDB): domain Bacteria; phylum Bacillota; class Bacilli; order Bacillales; family Amphibacillaceae; genus Paraliobacillus; species Paraliobacillus salinarum. The sequence goes on from NZ_JACEFA010000001.1 coordinate 416,052, forward strand.
ACACGCTCTTGCTGTAACAGAGCATTTACAAGTGATGATTTTCCAACATTCGGCCTACCAATTAAACTGAAATATATGGTATCTTCTTCTATTTGCTCTGTTTCTTTAGTCGGGAAATAATTTACTACTTGATCTAATAAATCTCCTAAACCCAAGCCGTGCGTTCCTGAAATTGGGAAAGGTTCACCAAATCCAAGTGAATAAAACTCATAAATTTGATCTTTCATTTCAGGATTGTCTACTTTATTCACACCGAGTACAACGGGTTTATTTGATTTAAATAATAGCTTGGCTACTTCTTCGTCAGCACCAGTAATTCCTTCACGTCCGTTAACCATAAAAATAATTACATCAGCTTCTTGAATGGCCACTTCTGCTTGCTCTCGCATCTGAACAAGTAATGGCTCATCACCTAATTCAATACCTCCAGTATCGATTAGATTAAATACTGTTGTTAACCACTCTGCCTGCGCATAAATACGATCCCGTGTTACACCAGGGATGTCTTCTACTATGGAGATTCTTTCTCCTACAAGTCGATTAAAAATGGTTGATTTTCCAACATTGGGTCTACCTACAATTGCTACAGTTGATTTTCTCATGAAAGGTACATCCTTTCTTTTATACTTGCATATCATTTTTATGCAACGTAACTTTCTTTATTGAAAATTTATAAACCTTAACTTATATAGTTTAGCAAAAGCAGTACATAGAAACAACAATGTTTTATTTAATGTTTCACAATAATATATAATTCATCACTTAGCGCATGGCTAATTCCATCTAATATTGCTTCTAAATTCGCTGCTACCTTATCCATTTCTTCCTTCGTATCACAACAAAAGATAGGAGCTCCTCCGCCTATCTTTTGTTTGTTCGTTGTAATTACAGCTAATATTGCTTTATCTATCGTCATGCTATTCACCTCTATTTTTCTTGCTCACTTTTGATTCAGAAGGCATTCGAATTGCATTTTCCAGAACTGGAACTGCCCCAATAATCTGTGCTGCCTTTTTCGGATCTTGATTTTGCGGTAAAATAAATACACCAATACGTCCATCATCTAAATCACGTTTAATCAAAGGAACTAAAGCAGGTGTTCCCGAGTCTCTAAAAACACCTAATGATACAGACACATCATGCAATATTGCTTGTCGTTGTCCGAGGTTAGCAATTGTAGAGCGCACATCAAAATTTTTAGGTGTTAAAATAAACCCCATACCAAATTTTTTAATCTCTTCCTGTCTTTCAGGCAATCCGATGTTCATGATGTATATATTATCAACATACAAGCCAGCGCCATCAAAATGAATTTCTGATAAGGAAATAGAAACAATTTCTTTTAACGTGGAACCACTCATTAGTTTTTTATTTACAAACAAACAAATAGCCGTAACGACTAGGGCTCCGACCCAATTTGTCAAGATATAAGCAAAGGTAGTTAGAAAAGCAGTAAATATAACAAGATAATTCCTACTTTCAAAAGCGATAGCTATCCCTTCAATATATGTATTTCCTCTTGGAACCAATTCATAGCTGTCTAATTCCGCTAAGGTATTTCTCTCCATATTTCTCACTTCTCTAAATTGTGAAGCTGCAATAGTTAGAAATGTCACGGCAGTAAATTCTTTCTCCATTATCGCAGGAATTGCTACAGCCCCTAATCCAGCCGCAATAAAACCTAACGCTAGGTGTATAACCTTTCCATGTAAATAAGTAGGGTATTGCCGGTAATCGGTACGGAGCATGATCGCTCTAGCAATTGTACCCACAGTTACCCCATATATTATTGGCATTGTGTACTCATTCATTTGTCCACCTCTTATTTTGCTGTTCCATTAAGACTAGTATGTCCTGAAGTTTCATTTTTATTTCCGTGTAAAAATGAAACAGCAAAATAATGCAACTTAAGATCGCAAGTAGGTTTAATATAAAAACATCACCAATTATAATGTTCCATCCTAATGGATACACAACGATACTATAGATTATTTCTCCATAAATAATAGATGTTACAGAAATGACGAATCGTTCCAACAAGTCAGAGGTCACAAATAAAATAAAACAAACGAGCAGCAAACTAAAAATCAGTAGTTTAGGCGCAAAAACCCATACTGGATTAGTAATATTCCACAACTGAAGCGCAGCATAGAAATGTGAAATACATAAGCATACAAAAAATAAAAATAGTTTTCTTCTCGATTTGATTAACAAAAAGCTACTTATAATAGATAATAAGACAATTGACAGATTCAATTCTATTTGATGCCATGTCAAAGTATTAGAGGATAGAAGAATAAATAACAACAAAAAACAAGCAATAGTTGTTCGCTTCGTTCCTTTATTCATTAAAAATGTCACAAAAATCCATATTATCCACAGAAACCAATGTATGATTATCATTTTCATCACCATTAAAAGTATAGCTAATCATACGATTTCTAAACGTCTTATAAATAAAAAACCAGGTATAGCTTATATCGCTATACCTGGTTTACTAATAAATTATTTATATTTGTCTAATTTGTCACCAATCATATCACCTAATTGGAAACCTGAACTATCTTCTTCTTTTTCATAAGCTTTAAGTTCTTGTTGGTTTTTATCAGCTTCAATTTCTTTAATACTTAAAGAAATGCGTTGATCTGATTCACTAATATCTAACACCTTCACTTCTACCGTTTGACCTACTTCCAATACTTCTTGAGGTGTACCGATATGTTCCGTGGAGATTTGTGAGATATGCACTAGTCCTTCAACACCTGGTAAAACTTCAACAAAGGCTCCAAAGTTAACTAATCGCTTAACAGTACCTTCAACAATATTTCCTGGTTGAACCTTCTCACTAATGTTTTCCCACGGTCCAGGTAACGTATCTTTAATTGAAAGAGAAATACGTTCGTTCTCTTTATCAACAGATAATACCTTCACTTTTACAGTTTCACCCTCTGAAACAACTTCAGTTGGTGTTTCTACATGCTCGTGAGACAGTTGAGAAATATGAACTAAACCATCAATACCGCCTAAATCAACAAAGGCACCAAATGAAGTAATACGAGCAATCGTTCCTTCAATTGTTTGACCTTGTTCAATAGATGCTAGTAATTGCTGTTTTTTATCTGCTTCTTCTGCTTCAACAACAGCACGATGTGAAAGGATTACACGATTTTTATCTTTGTCTAATTCTACTACTTTTAATGCGAGAGTTTTATCTTGGTATTCAGAAAAATCTTCAACAAAAAAGGTTTCGATAAGAGACGCTGGTATAAATCCTCTCAATCCAACATCTACCACTAATCCACCTTTAACAATCTCTTTAACAGTAGCATTAAAGACAGTACCTTCTTCTAATTTTTGCTCTAAGTCTTCCCAAGCTTGTTCTGAATCGATCGCTTTCTTTGAAAGGATCACTTCTTCTTCTTCCACTTTTTTAACTTTTAAAGTTAATTCGTCACCTTCATTAACAAGGTCACTTGCTTTTTCTATATGAAGACTAGACAACTCACTGATCGGTACGATACCATCCATCTTGTAATCAATGTCAACTAATACTTGCTTTTCTTCAACTTTTACCACTTTTCCAGTTACGGTATCTCCCTCTGTTAATCCTTTAAATTCAGATACTTCTTTATTTAACTCATCCATACAAACGGCCTCCTTGAATTTACGACAAAACCTTAAATAACTTGTCTTTTTTTCTAACTTCTAACATTTTCGCTTTTTTGTCAAGGGTTAGACTAAATTTTCTTGTGTGTACTTTTGCTTTAATTGCTTAATGTTGTCCATAATCACATCTGTCACTTCACTAGCTTTAGCCTTGCGTTTTCTCAATTCATCCATAGCGATTGCTTTTCCATACACTACTTTTAAGCGCTTGCCTTTTCTATATGGCCCGATAATCGCACAAGGAATTATAGTAGCTTCAGAGCGCAAAGCAAAGAATCCTACTCCTGACAGCCCTTTACCAATTTCTCCAGTTTTACTTCTTGTACCCTCAGGAAATAAACCTAATGTATTTCCTTCTTTCAATATATCTAAACCCCTCCTTAGCGCATCTCGATCTTTCATTCCTCTCTTAATTGGGAATGCATGGGATTTCAAGAGTATAGCACCAAGTAGTTTGTTTCTAAATAATTCTTCTTTTGCCATAAAGTAAATATCTCTTGGACAAGTGATACCAACTACAGGCGGATCTAAATTTGAAATATGATTAGAACAAATAATAACCGGACCGTCTTTCGGGATATTTTCTTTACCAATAACCTGAAATCGGTAAAAAGGAAGTAAAGCTATGTGAACAACAATTGTGGCAAATCGATAAAAACTCATTGTTTTTACTCCTTTGTGTTAGATACAATTGATAATATCTTTTGGGTTACTTCATCGATTGAAAGTGATGTTGTATCAATTTCAATCGCATCCTCCGCTTTAATTAATGGAGATACTTCTCGCTCTGAATCTAATTTATCTCTCTGAGCAATTTCTTTCTTTAGTTTTTCTAAATCAGAAGTAAATCCTTTCGATACATTTTCTTCGTGTCTGCGTATTGCTCTTTCTTCCACTGAAGCAATTAGATATATTTTCGCTTCTGCATCAGGTATGACATGTGTACCAATATCTCTGCCATCCATAACAACTCCGCGTTCAGCTGCTAATTGCTTCTGCTGCTTCACCATTTCTTCACGTACCAAACGATGTTGTGCAACGATTGATACATTATTTGTAACATCTTCTTTTCTAATTGCATCCGTAACATCTTCTTTATCAATTATTACAACTTGTTTATTATCAACTTGTTGTAAATTTATCGTTGATTGTTTAATCAATTCATAAAGCTGCTTTTCATCTGATAAGGAGATGCCTTGTTGCAATGCTTTATAGGTCAATGCCCGATACATTGCACCTGTATCAATATATATGTAATTTAATTGTTCTGCTATCTTCTTAGCTACTGTACTCTTTCCCGCAGCCGCCGGACCATCAATAGCTATAGCAATTTTATTATTATTCATTTTTCTTCGTCCTCTCTTTAAACCAAAAACAACATTCTTTTCGATACATAAATAAGGATAACATATTTTACTCAAAATGTTAGGTGTGTTCGCCTAAATTTATAATTGTCGCCTTCTATTCTTTAATTGAATTTCGAAACAATGTTTAATGATTAGCTGCCTATCTCTTTCTGGAATATCCTTAAATTCAAGCGTTATCAAAGGTTTATCTACCTCTCCTTTACTAAACACTCGAACTACTTTAGCTTCTGTCAATATATACTCTAATTGCTCATTTTCCATTGGTAATACAACACAAATATCTACTATTTCTCCACTTTGATAAGAATCATTTAGTGAATACAATGCACATAAACCACCACCACTAATATCCGTAGTAATGGAGTGAAAAGGAGAGCGAATACCTTTTGTATCATGAATAGAAATATCTAAAGCACTATTGACTCTAACATATTCCCTTCTCTGAATTCGTTTTAATTCTTCTTCAGAAAAATGGATCATTAGCATCGGAATCTGGCCTTTTTTCTTACCTATGATTTCAGTTTTAAACTCATACACTGTATCTGACTGATCAACAAAACTTGCATTAAAACTAGTTCCTTTAGGAAAAATATTTGTTCGTCCAGTTGTTTCGTCAATTGGATAATCAACATATATAGTCTCACCTTGATGTTCAACAATTTTACAACGATAGCTTGGTGTTTGCTCATCTTCTAATGACTGTAGCCTCAGAGTCATGCCAATTTTTATCAACTTTCTAAAACCCTCCTACAAAAAGCATCGGTTTCATTTTAATAAATTTGTACTAAGAAGAAATACTCATTATAGTTATACAACATTTTGGACTAAATTGAAAGAAAAAAAGGGAAGGATTTACATCCATTCCCTAATCGATATTCCATTTTGTTTCAACTGCTTTTAATTTTTCGACTTGTAATTCATTCCCACTATTTGCATCAATAAATATTCGATAAGTTTCTTGATCTATGGTTCCTAGAAATGCATATGCTAAAACCTCTTCTGCTACATCACTTTCAATTACAGCTAGATGCTGATCTTGAATAGTTACAGACGGATTAACTTTTGCTTTTGCTTCGTCTAAAGAAATCGTAGGTGATTGAATTGTTCTTTCTTGATGATTACGATAATAGTCATTAGCCATATATCCTAATATTTCTCCGTTATCTAAAGCCACTTTTAATTGTATCTTGTCAGGATAAATTCGAACATCATCCTGATTATATAAAAATTGAAATACTCCTACATGATCGTATTGACTACTTTGAAGGAGCTCCATATCCGTTAGTCCATTTTTCTTTAAAAATGCCGCTGCTTTATTTGCCGCTTCATTTAAACTTAACTTCTGTTCATTTATTTTTCTGTTTAACATAAAAGAAAGTGGGTGTCCGCCTTTTTCTGATATATCAATATAACCATGCACACCATCAGATTTAAACGAACCACTATATGTTGGTAATGACGCTCCTTTTCCGCTTTTAGCAACAACAATTTCTGTTTCTTTGTTTAGAGAAAACAGCTTGCGTATTTTATCGGTCACTTCTGTTTCATTTATTTTATTTCCAGTAATAAATCGATAATCATGATTTTCATTTGAAATACCTGTTATATTTGATGACAGTGTGCTTTCTGAATATTCTTTAGCTGTTTCTTCAACTGTTTTAAAACCATCAATAATTGTATTGTCTTGTTGTTCGTCATTGTTTACTAGTGCTAGCTGCACATCCATCCAACGTAAATTTTCTTCCAATACGACATGCTGAACTTTACGTAACTCTTTTCTAATCACTCCAGCAGTTTGGTATAAACCTTTCAAGTCTTTAATTTCTTCGTCTGATAATGGACTGTTCTCTAAATCACGTACTGCTGTTCGATACGTGAAATCACCGATATTTGAAAGAAATTCTTCTGTCTTATTAAAAGGCAATAACGCTAAAGGTAGTTGACCAACATCTGTGTTTGCTTCTGATGTAATTCGCCATATTTCAACTAGTTGTGGGGATAATGTGTCCTTTGTATTTAAAGCTAATGTTGTCCCGATTTTATCATGTAATAAATCTATTTTATATGTTAAATCATGAAAGGCACGTTGATAATTGTTTTCCGCTTGTATTAATATAGCATTTTTTTCTTGATGCTCTTGATAACCCCAGGCGGCTGTTGCAAAAATTGCGATCGTTAATAATGAAATAGAAATCCATCTAAACATAATCAGTATACTCCTTTCTTACATGCAAAAAACATGTTTCCCAATCCGTTTTATTTGTGGTCTTGACCAAATCCAACTAGATGTAGCGGTATTAGGGTTAAAATAGTAGATTGCATCACCTGTCGGGTCCCAACCATTAAGTGCATCAACTACTGCTTTCTTTGCAGTGTCGTTTGGAGTAAGCCAAATTTGTCCATCTGCGACCGCGGTAAATGCGCGAGGCTCAAAAATAACACCTGAAACAGTATTTGGAAAAGAGGTACTTTGCACTCGATTTAAAATAACAGCTGCAACAGCCACTTGACCTTCATAAGGCTCTCCTCTGGCTTCACCATAGACCGCATTAGCCATTAATTGTATATCGTTTTGTGAGTAGCCATTGGGCACATTAACAGATGTCGGTTGAATAGAAGTTTGCTCCTTTTGAGGCGCTTGATCCTTACTTTCATTTTTATTGTTATTATTTACCTCACTCTTTTTGGGAGGCTTTTGTTCTACTTGATCCTTCTTTGGAGTACCGCCATAGTAAGTAAACTTTTTACCAGATTCAATGTTCTTTTTAATAAATTCCTTATCATACTGTGAAGCTTTAACTAGTTTATTTTTAGCTTCCTGTCCTGCCAGTCCGTCTATCTCCATTCCAAATTCATATTGAAAATTACGTAATGCCCAGTAAGTACCCCAACCAAACACTCCATCAATTTTCCCGTTATAAAAACCTAAATATTGAAGTCTAGCTTGTAATTCAATTACGTCCTCTCCCGTTGCACCATGTTGTATAACTTGTGAACTAAACGCATCTACTTCGTTTTCTGGTGTCAAAGCGATTAAGCTAAACAGGAAAAGAAAAGAACTAACTATCCATAATATTTTTATTTTCTCAGCCATATCAAAACCTCCTGCAATATGAAAAATTATTGTTAGTGGTATTTTTAGGCTAAATCTATTTTTTATTCATTGTATCAATTTAACTTTGCATCAATTCAATAAAAAAAGTATTGTATGATCGTTACATACAATACTTCTTTTATAAAATATCGATTTGTTGATTTGAAACGCGCTGTTCACTATTTTTGGTATAATAATTTGCTTGTTTTACTTTTTTAATTGCATTCAACCATAGTAAAATCATGAATGGGGTTAAAATATAGATCCAATTTCCTTTTGTTGTTTGTAGAATGTAATCATAGAAGCCATGCAAGAGAAAAGGAATAACTAACCCTACAAACATCATTAATCTCGGTTTCTCTGGTTTAAACCTTGCTTTACCTAGATAATAACCCATAACGACACCAAAAAGTGCATGTGATGACACAGGAAAGAACGCTCTAGCAAGTGCATATTCGATTCCATGGGCAACTAAATACAATATATTTTCAACTGTCGCAAACCCTAGACTAATTGCAACACCATAAATAATTCCATCATAAAAAGAGTTAAATGTTGTGAATTTATATACAGTATAAACAAAAATAAACCATTTAAAGAACTCTTCCAAAAAACCAGTCAAAATAAATGACGAAAGAAAAGAACCTTGGGCAATTTCCTCAGTAGCAAATGCATATTGAACAAACATGAGTGGAAAAACTAATAGCGCACCATAGATAAATGATTGAACGATTGGTAAGATTGGCTCTGTATTAAATCGATCTTTCAAATAAAAAAAAGTCATCAGAGCTAATGCCGGCGCTATCCCAGCGGACAAAAGTGCAAACATGCTACATTACCCTCTTCCATAAAAATTACTTTCATCGTATCATGAAGTAATAAAAATGAAAAATATAAAGTTGGTGGAAACAATGAAACATATTTTAATAATACATACAGGTGGCACAATTGCTATGTCAGAAGATCAAGTGACTGGATCGGTTAGCACAACAGAAACGAATCCACTTACACAAGCACAAGCAATCATTAATCAATTCGCTAAGGTAGAGGAAAAAGTATTTTATCACCTACCTTCTCCTCATATAACACCCGATCATATGCTATCACTCGGGAAATATATTGAAGAAAGAATAGACGAGTTTGATGGTTTTGTTATTACACATGGTACAGATACATTAGAAGAAACGGCCTATTTTTTAGATTTATATATTGAAACGAAAAAACCAATAGTAATTACTGGCGCAATGCGTTCTAGTAATGAAATCGGCTCGGATGGATTATATAATTTAACTTGCGCTATGCGTGTAGCGACTACAGAAGAAGCGTCAGAAAAAGGTGTTTTAGTTGTTATGAATGATGAAATTCACACCGCAACATATGTTACTAAAACAGCAACCAGTAATGTCGCTACCTTTCAAAGTCCACAATTTGGCCCTATTGGAATGGTAACAAAACAAGACATTTATTTTTATCATAAATGGATATCGTATGAAAAATTTGATTTCCAACACATTTCTAAACGGGTTCCGCTGCTTAAAGCGTATGCCGGAATGGATAGAATACTTTTTGATGCAATGTTGGGGATGGATATAGACGGTTTAGTAATTGAAGGACTTGGACAAGGAAATCTACCACCAGACATTATTGATCCATTGAGAGCATTACTACAAAAACAAATTCCTATTGTATTAGTATCAAGAAGTTTTAAAGGGGTTGTTCAGCCTACGTATGCATACCAGGGTGGTGGAAAACAGTTGCAAGACATGGGTGTCATCTTCGCCAAAAGATTAAATGGCCAAAAAGCTCGCATAAAATTATTAATGGTTTTAGAATCTGCTTGTAATAAAACCGTTCAATCCTATTTTAATTAAGAAGAACAAACACCGCTGTGGAATATAATCTATTTGCTCATTCACTCCAGTTACAGACGATCGCTTTCCGCGGGCACCGCCTCAGCTAACTTGGTAAAGAAAAACACTTTACCAAGTGGATCTTCGGACGCGTGCTGTTCCCGCAGGACAAGGAATGCTATGGCAGCAATACATCGCAGGAAGAAAATTGCTTTTCATTTTCGACGAGTCGTCGTCTTTCACTTCCGTTTTTCATCAATTTATACGCTGTTCCTACAGAACAAGGAGTGCTTCGATAGCGATACATGGCACGAAGAAAATGGTTCTTTATTTTCGAGGAGTATCGTATATTTCCACAGCCAATTTATTTGCCCAAAAAAACGGATAATGATCCTTAAAAAAGGTATTATTATCCGCTTTCTACTGATCTTCATTTAGTTTTGTCCTACTCTCTACTTCCAATCTTTCTTGCTATGTCTGTTGCAATTAAAGGACCATGTTCACGTCCATTTTCAATAAATATTTCGTTGTTGTTATATCCAGCAGCAATTACTCCCGCAATATAAACATTCTGTACGTTTGTTTCCATTGTCTCTTCCTTAAATGTTGGCCTTCCGGTTTCGTGCGAGATATTTATACCAATAGACTGCATGAAAGTCTGATTAGGCTGATATCCAGTCATTGCAAATACAAATGATGCCTCAGCAACGTTTATCTGCTCATTTACTTGATATATTACTTGATTATCTGTTATTTCTTCAATAGTAGCATTAAACTTCATTGTAATATGACCTTTTTCAACTAGCGCTCTAAATTCAGGTAAAATCCACGGCTTGACGCTTGGTGAATAATCACTACCTCTATATAAAACGGTAACCTCGGCTTCTGCTTTATGTAGTTCTAGTGCTGCATCCACTGCTGAATTTTTCCCACCAATAATCACTACCTTTTTCCGATAAAAAGGATGTGCTTCTTTAAAATAATGATACACATGTGGACTTTCTTCACCTTTGATTCCTAATTTATTCGGTTGATCATAATAACCAGTAGCAAGAACAACAAACTTTGCCTGATATGATTTTCTATTACCTGTGCTTGTCTCTGTATGTATCGTAAAGGCATAATCATCTTTAACAACCTCTACGACTTTTTCGTAGCTATTAATTCGCAAGGATCTTCTACTTGCAACTTCTCGATAGTAAGCTAAAGCTTGATTCCGAACAGGTTTTTTTCGCTCTGTTATGAATGGGATATCACCTATTTCTAATCGATCACTCGAACTAAAAAAAGTTTGATGGGTTGGATAATTATATATCGCGTTTACTACATTCCCTTTTTCGATTATTAATGGATTAATACCTTTATCTTGTAGTGATAAAGCGGCTGACATCCCACAAGGTCCGGATCCAATAATAATAACTTGCTCTTCTTGCATGATTGTCCTCCTATACAAATGTGTCATTCGTTAAAATAAGTATTTATCTGTGCAATTGCGTTGCTATTTAATAGTACCTTGCCATACTCGATTAGACGATAAGAAGTAACTACACTTGGTGAAGCATACTCAGATAATAACGCAATAACATTTTCTTTATTTTTGTGCTCAACATCTTGATCTGTAAACATCATATAATAACGATTATCATAATAAAATACTGATCCACCAGTTATTTCAGTATCAATGACCGACTTAGATAATTGAATAATGTCTTCAAAGGATTCAAATAAGAAGATTAACTCGTTACTTTCATCTAAGGTCACTTTCATCTCAAGGTATTCATCGTCTTCTTCTTCTGTATCATTTTGCGTAACCACAATTAGCATCCCTTGAGCTTGGAGGACATGAACTTGAACTAATAATACGCCTTCTAATTCAAATCCTAACTCATCACTTGCTTCAAACATCATGTCGTGAAATAATGCCTGCATGGCTGGTAGATCATGCCATAAATCATCTTTAGTTAAACCTCTTTCAATGAGATCATCAAAAGTAAGGAATATTTTAAATTGGTTCGATGAAAGTCGCTCCAAACGCATGTTTATGCCCCCTTTAATTTTTTATCTATTCTATTATATGCCACAATCCATAAAATTGAGACGGTTTATGTATGGAAATTAAGTTATAAATGAAACAGAGTACTTCACCTAAACAAAGTACTCTGTGGATGATTCTATATTATACAATACTCTACCTATAAAAAACAAAAGTGGCGTTCTGCTTTTTTTAAAATTTCGTAATATCAAGCACGCGAAATCCAGCTTTTTCTAACTTGCTTTTTAATTTATCTGTTTTTACATTTTCGTCAACTTTTAGAACAATTCTTCTTGCCAATTTATCCGTTTCATCAAATGTAGTAATAGAAATAATATTCGCATGTAAATGTCTTAAGATGTCAGCAAGCTTTGCAAAGCGTCCAGATGACTCTTCAGAAGTGAAAGCAATTCTCACTCCAGACTTATTCATACCAAAAACACTTTCAAATTGCTCTAAAACATCAAATCGCGTAACAATTCCTAAGAATTTTTTATTAGAGTCAACCACAGCTAATATTGGATATCCTTTAAAAGTAGTTAATGTTTTTTCAAACACCTCATCCTCTAATATATATAGGTTTGCATGCGTCATAATATCGGAGACCTTTGTATCATTTAGAAAAGACTCTTGTTTTTTATCCGTATGAAAAGCAGCCTTATAAATAGTTTGTGCAGAGATCATACCCAAGAATTTTTCTTTGTCATCAATTACAGGCATTGCATGTATATCTTTTTCTTCTAGCCTTTGCAATGCTTCTTTCAAAGAATAATCTGGAAAAGCAACATGACATTGATAAATTGGTTTCATTGTGCTACGTACAAACACGGCCAACACCTCACTTTGAATAATTTGATTGTTACACTATCATTTTTATTCCCTATTTCTGTACCATTAAAACAGTTTGGGTCAACTCCATTATACACATATGCGAGACTTCTTTGCCATACAATTAATTGATGTTAAAAAAAATAAGGGAGGTTTTTAAATGCATCAAACAAACACAAAATATTATTATCCCTATATAAGCCCATTTGATCCTTGTCCTCCAATTATTAGAAAAAGTTATTCCACTCCACCACAATTGTATATGGGCTTCCAACCAACTAATTTAGTGCAATTTAACACCGCAAAAGAAGCACTGTTTTGTGGAACGTTATGGCCAGCATTCCATGATCCATATCCCCCAAAAGAAGGGAGAGAAGATAATTGAATACACCTAAGCAAATGCCTCAAGCCTATTATGATTTATTAGAAGAAATTCAAGCAGTTGACTTTGTTTTGGTTGAACTGAATCTTTACCTTGACACGCATCCTAATGACACCAATGCAATTGAACAATTTAATCAATGCACTTATGAAAGTAAAAAATTGAAAAAACAGTTTGAAAAACAATTTGGCCCACTCATGCATTTTGGCCGTAGTTACTCAGGGTATCCTTGGAATTGGGATGATACACCTTGGCCTTGGCAAATGTGAAAGGAGGAATAAACATTGTGGTATTATGAAAAGAAGTTGCAGTATCCCGTGCGCGTGAGAGAATGTAATCCTCAACTTGCAAAATATTTAATCGAACAATACGGCGGTGCAGATGGTGAATTGTCTGCTGCATTGCGATATTTAAATCAACGATACACGATTCCAAACAAAGTTGTCGGATTGCTTAATGACATTGGTACAGAGGAATTCGCGCATTTGGAAATGATCGCTACGATGGTATATAAGTTAACAAAAGATGCTACACCTGAACAAATGGAAAAAGCAGGATTAGCTCCTCACTATGCAAACCATGATAACGCATTGTTTTATCATAATTCTGCCGGAAATCCATGGACAGCTACCTATATTCAATCAAAAGGTGACCCTATAGCAGACATTTATGAAGATATCGCAGCAGAAGAAAAAGCGAGAGCTACTTATCAGTGGATTATTAATCTATCAGATGACCCAGAATTAAATGATAGTCTTAAGTTTTTAAGAGAACGAGAGATCATTCACTCGCAACGTTTTCGAGAGGCTGCACAAATGTTAATTGATGAAAAAGACAAAAAACAGTTTTTTTAATTAGAACCGACCGATCTGTATTATAGGAATATCAGGTAAACAAAGCTAGAGATGCACGAAGCTGTGTTTTCTAGCTTTGTTTTATAAATCCTCAATTGTTGGTAAAAACAATTTTTCACCTTGCTGCAAAGCATTCGAGTCTAATTTATTCACTCTTTTAAGTACATCTAACACTTCTAGCGTATTATAATAATCAATTGCAATATCTTCTAATGTTTCACCATGTGAGATTAAATAATACTTACCAGTTAATTCAATCTTATCAGATTCATCCTCACCAAGTGCAAGGTTAACAGTCACTTCTTCTGATAGTTTATCTTTAGGAGAGACGACTTGAACCGTTTCTCCTGAAGGGTTTTTAGCATTCGTTTGTATCGCTTGCTCAAGAAAATCTTTACCCCAATACTGGTACGTTATTACTAATATAATAACTAACAAGAATAAGATGAAAAGAAACCGTAAAAAAATTAAATTTATTTTCAATCGTGTTTTTTTACTTTTATTTTGATGGATCTCACTTCTTGGTGGTAAATCTAATACATCAATTTCTATAGGCTCAACCACTTCATTGTCGTCGAAGGATTCTGTATTCTTCATGTGCTCTCTTAAATTTGCTGCTTGATCATCCTGCTTATTCATGCTTGTTCCCCTCCAAGAAATTAATGTCTAAAGATAGTTTCGTCCATTGACAAATCACTGCTTGTTTTGCATGAACAACATAGCCAATTCTGATTGCCAATCTTGAATAATAGTTGTTTGTTTGGACTCATATGTAGGTTGCCAATTAGTAAAGTCGAAATCACAATAATCACAACATGCGTATTTTGGTGTTTTTGTATTCGATTGAAAAGGTTGGAATAATGCCTTTCTGCGACATTTTTCTGTTTTGATCCAAGAAACGATTTCATTTAACTTATTTAGTTTATAAGCAAATCTTTCATTGATTACTTCTTCAATACTAGACAAAAATCTATCTTTTTTATCATATATCGGCATGATTTGATTTTTATTAAGTATATCATGTTTTTCTAAATGGTGAACAATAAATCGCCATTGAACCTCGTTCATCTCTAACTGCAGCATTATCTCTTGTTTATTTAGTTTAAATTGATTATATTGACTCTTTTTATCTAATAAAAAGAGTAAGGAATTCACTTGCTCCATTGAGGGCAACTCTGATTCAATTAATCGTCTCGGCAACATTTCATCATACGGCGCATATAGCACAACAGAAACACTTGACTCCCCGTCTCTTCCTGCACGTCCGACTTCTTGAATAAAAGATTCTAATTGAGTTGGAAAGTGATAGTGAATGATTAGTCTTACATTAGATTTATCAATTCCCATACCAAAAGCACTAGTACAACAAATGACATCTAATTGATTTTGCATGAATTGCTGCTGAATCAAAGTTCGATCTACAGCGTCCATTCCCCCATGATAAAACGCAATACGAAGATTAGGTGAATTACCGTTGAGTTGTTCCGCTACTGTTTCAGCTTCTTTCTTACTGGAAAAATAAATCATCGTTGGAACATCAAATTTATTTAATAGCGTTTTTATGTATGCAACCTTCTCATTTCTATGTTCAAACGTTTGAACAGCGAATGTTAAGTTTTCTCGGTCCATAGGATAAATATGCTTTTTCATATTAGGTGCATTCAAATACTTAAGTATATCTTTCTGCACATCCGGCGTAGCAGTTGCAGTCAAAGCTAATAATGGAGGGTTATTTAATTGTTCAACTACTTCTACTAACTTTAAATAATCAGGACGAAATTCGTGTCCCCATTGTGATATACAATGCGCTTCATCAATCACAAATAAAGAAATATGTAATTGCTTCAACCGTGCTAAAAGCTGTTTGTTTTGAATCATTTCAGGTGATACATAGATTAATTTATAATTCGAAAGATTTGAGATTATGTCATTTTTTTCATTACTATTCGTAAAGCTGTTTATCGCCACTACATTTTTGATTCCCTTAGCTTTTAATTGCTTTACTTGATCTTCCATTAAAGATAATAGAGGTGAAATGACAATTACATTGCCATGTAACATCATTGCTGGTATCTGATAACAAATCGACTTACCGGATCCAGTAGGTAATACACCAAGAACAGATGATCCATTTCGTATATCTTCTATAATTTCCTGCTGCCCTTCTCGGAAATTTTCATGGCCAAAATACTTATTCAGTATTTTTGTAGACTCGATCATCTTCTTCAACCTCTTTTCTGATTACTTTCATACGCTAAAACTAAACGAATTTGGAAATAATTGTATTGGTTGTTTAGCGCTTCCCTAATTTCTTTCAATTTTGTTGTTTGCATTTGTCTAAAGGCGGTTTTTATAACATGATAGGTGTTTGCATCAATAAATCGCGCTAAATCAAATGCAGAATCCGCATAGGCCATTTCTATAATATGGTCTTCAATTGTGCTCGTTTTAAGTTTTCTAATGTTTGCAATTTGTTCAATCGAAAACCCTTTAACTAACCATTCCAATGTTTTATTAGCTGATTGTGTTATCAATAACGTGTCTGGTTGATCATAAAGAAATTGCTTCAACTGTCGTGTGTGATTGTTGTCTTTATTCACATCGGTATAAAGACGGTGAAGGATACTGGTTAGGTTAAGCGATACATCCGTTACGGTTAATTTATTTTTTACAGCCAGCTGATTAAAAGATAGACCTATTTTATTAAAACCACTCAGCCGATCAACGAAAAGTTGTGCTTGTGTCATTGGTATAGCTTCTAAAAAATCAAACAATTCTAGATAGACATCATGCAACCATATGCTTACATTTGATTTATATTGTTTGTAATGTTCTTTTAAGAATTTTTGTATCATTCGATCATCTGTTAATGGAACAAATTGATGGCAGTTATTTGCTAGATTTGAATATGTTTGTATCGCTAATTGTAACCTCAAATAAAAGATATCAACTTCATTTGAATATTCCATGCCATTAAAATAATGTGTTCCATATTTCTCTTGGTTGTTATTCAAGTGAGCAATTCCTTTTTCTGTTAAAATTGCTATATTACTATTTTTCATTAAAATATAATTATTTTTTATTAAATCATCAATCGCATTTTCAAAGGTGGAACGATTCAATTTCTTTAAGATCCCAAAATAATCACCAATACGATACACATGGGCATCTTGAATAGTTTGGCTAGATCGTTTCCCTTTTAAAAGATGATATACTGATGCTGTTGTTCTTTCCTGTTTTATTTTTCTTAAACATTCTAAAATAATATATTGAAACAAGAGAGAGTCACCTACTTTGTTAAGTCGAACTACATTTTTTATACTCATATTCTAATATGATCTGTTCATACCATACCACGAAGTATATTAGAAGTGAATATTGCAAATCGCATAAATCAGCGTTAAAATTGGTTGAGATAATTCTAATTCACTGAAAGGTGTCGTATTATGGCTTACTATACGATCGTTGATAAAGAAACTTGCATTGCATGTGGTGCATGTGGTGCTTCTGCTCCAGATATATATGATTATGATGATGAAGGAATCGCTTATGTACTTCTGGATAATAATCAAGGTGTCATTGAAATTCCTGAAGTATTAGAGGATGATATGCTTGATGCCCACGAAGGATGTCCAACAGATTCAATTAAGCTATCAAAAAAATGTTTTAATGGTGATCCCTTGTTATTTGAGCAATGTAAGTAAATGCTCAAGATTCCAATCTATTTTTCGAAACAAAAAAGTCAAAGCAATCAACCGAGGAGCCAAAATAAATACCTCGGACTGATTGCTTTTTTAATGAAGTATATTGGGGTTTACGCCATCTGGTACTGGTATCGTTTGATTTAAACGATACTTTCCCACTTTATCTAAATCATTGGGTAAATCAATAGTAATAGAGTCGAAGTTAAATGATTTTGCTGTCATAAGGATAGCCTCAATCATCATAATCGTTGTTTCATCATCAGCAAGTGTTGGTCCTTCAGTAAAGTGAAGAGACAGATTATCTTGATTAACGACCACATCAAATGATGCATCTTCAGGTATAGGCCCCTTAACATCAAATGCTGGCTCATCTATTTTCAATTGTTTTAAAGCAGCCTCAATCGTATCATCTGTATTCGTTTTAATCGGGACTAATAGAGGTTCCTTTTCATTGTATTGATAAATCTTATAGATATGTTTTTCCTCAAGCATAATATCAATGGCACTTATTTCACCAAAAGGTCCCAAATTAACAGGATTTCCATCTGGGGATTGAATATTGAGCTTTTGTATTCCATAAGGTTTAAACATGATTGTTGCCATTTGCTCAAAAACGTATGCTGAACTAGATCCGTCAGGGAAACGATAGGATTCAGGTACAATTAATGTTGCTCGCTTGTTTTTAACATCTATATCAAAAGATAAACCATCAAAAGGAAATACATTAAGACCCAACGCTTCTTGCTTGTCTGCTATAAAACGATTGATTTTGTTATAGTAATCATTCGCACTTCCACCAGATGAATCAACTAATGTGATTGGAATGGCATAGTTATTATATTTGTCTACTGCAGCAATAGTAAACAACTTTTCTTCGTCAACATTTTTATAATAAATCAAACTTGAACCTTGATTGTTATTTGTTATTTCTCTTTTTTCTTGCTCTTCATCAGCCGAAAAGAGTGACGATTTCTCTTCTATTCCTTCTGGTTGATCAAACTGCACATTACTTTGCTCCTGTTCTTCCGTACTTGCCTGTTCGGAGTAAGATTCATTTGCGTTTTGGTAAGATCGGTTCATGTTACCCTGAACGATTAGGAAAAGTAATCCAATGACAGCAAAACTAGCAATTGAAGGAACAAGCCATGACCAACGACGATGTTCTTGTTTTTCATGCAATCGTAATTCAATCTTCTGATAAAGCGTCTCTTTTGATTGATTGTCTTTTATTTTTGGCATTTGTCTTAATTTATCTTCCAATTGTTGCTTCTCTAGTTGATCATTGTCCATATCTAATCCCTCCCATCTATTATTTTCGCAAAATTTTTCGAAGCTTATTTATCGCACGGTGTTGATTAGTTTTTACTTTGCTAATTGAACAGCTCATTATATCAGCTGTTTCTTGAATGGAAAAAGACTGAATATAACGTAAAATAATGACTTGTTTTTGGTCATTACTACATTTATTCAAAGCTTTGTAAATACGTTTCATTTGATCGTCTAATACTACGATTTCTTCAGGTAATGCCGCTTCATCTTTTATCAGTTGTTCTTCGGTATCGTTTGAAAAAAGATTACTCATTCGATCTCTCAATCGTTTCTGTTTTCGAAAAAAGTCAAGTGTAGTATGTCTAGCGATAGAAAATAACCAGGTCTTCTCACTACTTTCTCCTCGAAATGATTGATAAGACTTTAGAACTTTAACATACACATCTTGCAAAATATCTTCAGCTTCTTCTTGGTTTCTCACCATGTAGAAGACGTATTGATATAAATCTTGATGATAATTATCATACAATGTTTCAAACGTGGTCTTCATTCACTAGACCCCCCGTCATTCATTAATTAGACGTTTCATATTCAATTTAGTTACAATTTTTTATACTTTATATTTCGTTTTATACCTGTTTGCCAAATATTCAAACGGCTTATAGCTAACTACCATAAATAAAACATTACCGAAGGCGTGATAGAAATCAAATAATAAACCACTTACATAATAGCCCCAAAAGACTCCAGAAATCATATAATTTGTTAAAGCAAAAAATAGTCCATATATAAATCCTGACACAATCGCTAATAGAACTAATATGGGGAACTGCCTTCTCTTCCAAACTAAGCCGATTACACCACTCAATAAACCAATCAAAATATAAGCTATTATTTGCCAAAAAGTCCAAATTCCCATACCCATGAACAAATTAGATATATAGATCGTAATTATCCCTAGTAACATGCCGTTGATCGGGCCGAAAAAAAAACCAGTTAGAATCACTAGTGATGTAACTGGTTGAACATTAGGTATAAACTGAAAGATATATCGTCCACTAATAGCCATGCCAGATAACATTGCAATTAAAGTTATTCGATATGTTTTAGACATTAATAACTCACTTTTTGCAAATCAAAATTAATTTCATCGCCATCAGAAACTTCATACTCAGCTGCACCGACATTTGCTGATTTTCCGTTTATTGTATACATCCAATAAATGTCATCTTCAGGAACTTGTTCTTTTCCTTCGATCGAAGTGATAAAGCCATCCTTCTGTACGACAACATCAAAATGGTCTTTTAATAACTCCAGCAAATTTGTTTCGTCTGACAATTCAATTTCAGCCTCGGCAATTGTTTCTTCTTGTTGATTTTCTGAAATAGTAATATCTACTGTTCCAGTCACATCATTCGTTTGATCTGTTGTTTGACAACCAACCAAAAACATACTAAATAAAATCAAAAATATAATACTTCTAAACTTTCTCATCTTCTTCCCCCATTTCATGTGATGGAGGATTAAACGTTTATTTAATTTAAGAACTTTTAATCGAATCAAACGCTTAACCCTCGAAGGTTTGACACTTTCGGAAGATTTGGTAGGTCTACTGACTTATGCATTCATCTACTTTGAACCCTTCCCATATCTAGTTGATACAGTGGTTATGTTCATTTCGCTTGCAATTACAGTTGCGAGGACAGTTCTGGACTTGCACCAGATTCCCTGTTAGTTTTACACCAAATACTCCATTTAGGTTATTTTATAGGTATTACAAAGGTAAAGGTTGTTCCTTCGTTTAATTTACTTTGGACAGCTATGTTACCATGATGTGCTTCTACAATATTTTTGGCAATAGATAACCCAAGACCTGTACCTTTTCTTTTTTCTGTTTTTGTTCTTGATTTGTCCGCTTTATAAAATCGTTCAAATACAAATGGTAAATCTTCTTCTGAAATACCAGATCCAGTATCTTTGACAGAAAAACGGATATCATCAGTCTCTGTTTCCACTAGCAGAGTCACATTTCCATTTATTTCTGTATGACGTATTGCGTTATCAATTAAATTTGTGAGCACTTGTTCAAGACGATCCTGGTCTACTTCAATTGATTGAACCGCTGTGTTTACCACAACATCTAGAGATACACCTTGCTCTTTAGCAGGACCTTGAAATTTTCGAATGATCCGATCAATAAACTGATTTAAATTCATTGTTTCTTTGTGCAGTTGCACATGTCCCGCTTTTATTCGAGCTAAATCTAACAATTCGTTGACTAATCGTCCCATTCTTAACGATTCATCTCGAATAATAGATGCTAACTCATTTTTTTCCTCTGGTGATTCAGCGATATTATCTACAATTGCCTCACTATATCCTTGCATCATTGATATCGGTGTGCGTAACTCATGGGAAACATTAGCGATAAACTCTTCACGGAGCTGGTCCATTCGACGTTCTTCGGTCATATCACGAATGATAGCTACAACGCCACGCACTTTCGTTTCTGCATATAATGGTGTCATAACCATTACCCAATTTCTACCTTGAACAGTTACTTCTTGAGCTTGCTCTGTTTCTGAATCAATTACTTTTTTTAATAATAGTAATATATCTTCAGGTAGAAAATTGTCTGAATTGACATCATACTCATATCGCCAATCATTTAAAAGTTTCTGTGCTGGTGGATTAGAAAGGATAATTTCAGCTTGTCGATTAAATGTCAGTACCCCATCTGCCATCGATCGTAAGATGCTATATAATTGTTCTTTTTCTTGACTTAAAGCTTCAATATGATAATTTAATTGCCTTCCCATCCGATTGAAAGCCATCGCCAATTCACCAATTTCATCATGGGTTAAAATCGGAACTCTTGTTTTAAATTGCCCTTTAGCAAGTTCCAATGCTCCTTCTCTCATTTTAATCAATGGTTCTGTTATTCTAGTAGACAAGAAGAAAGCAAAGATAGTCATTAACACAATGGCAATTCCTGCAGCTAAAAGAATAATTTCACTTGTCTGTTTTGTTGTTTCGGCAACAATTTCAGATGATTGATAAGCAAAAACGGCACCGCTCTCATCTTGAAGACTTACTCCAGCGATTAGTACTTCTTGATCTGATGGCAAAGTCAGTTGATCGGTAACTGTTTGATGTTTCTCTATTACAGTTTGAAATAAATCATTCTGCCCAACCCATTCATCTGTTAATTTTGGTAGATTCTCATCTTCGGTTGACGAGGTGTAAGTATGTCCATCATTTAAAATTATAGTAATACGGCTACTGTGATCTTTAAGCGTTTCAGCAATGGTTTGCATGTTCAATTGATTAGAAGATTTCTCTATCAACGTAGTAATCTTCGTTGCTTGATTCACCAATTGGTTTTCTGCTTGGGTTACATGATAGCCATTAAAAAATTCAAGTAATAAGAAACTAATAATAGCTAAAACAACAAAAATTACTAATAGAAATGTAATCCATAATTTAACGACAACACCACGTAAAAAAATCATTCATCTGCCACTTCAAACTTGTAACCGACACCCCAAACAGTTAAAATCATTTTTCCAGCGCCTTGTGATACTTTATTTAATTTTTCGCGAAGTCGTTTGACATGTGTGTCTACCGTTCGTAAATCACCAAAAAATTCATATTGCCAAACTTCTTTTAATAACTGTTCTCGATCAAACACTTTATCAGGTGAGCTAGCTAAAAAATGTAATAATTCATATTCTTTTGGTGTTAAACTTACCTCTTGGTCGTCTGCTAATACGCGATGTGCATCATTATCAATTACAAGATGTTTAAACTCTAATACGTCTTTCGTAGTAGATTGGGTATTAGTTGAAGATGAAGCGGTAGATCTGCGTAACAGTGCCTTTACTCTTAATACTACTTCTCTAGGGCTAAAAGGTTTTACAATATAGTCGTCAGCGCCTACTTCAAACCCTTCAACACGATTTGCTTCTTCACCTTTAGCAGTGAGCATGATAACAGGTGTTGCTTTTTTATTTCGCAATGATTTGCACACATCAATACCATCTTTTCCAGGTAGCATTAAGTCTAGAAGAGTCAATGCATAGTCATTTGCAATAGCAAGTTGAAGCCCTTCTTCTCCATCACTGGCTTCATCAATCTCATATCCTTCACGTTCAAGATACATTTTTAACAGCCTTCGAATTCTCTCTTCGTCCTCAATTACAAGGATTTTATTTAAGTCATCCATCCCAATAACCCCTTCCTAGCTAACCCCTTATTCCAATTGTATATCTATATCTTCCTATTACAAAATAAATAATTGATTAACATGGTTACAAAGTGTTTTTTATTTTTATTTATCGGTCTCTATTATCAATTATTTACTTTTTGCAGCAACTTGTTTTAATTGACTTACTTCATGACGTGTTAACTCACGAAATTCACCTGGCTGTAACCCTTCAAGTGTCAAGAAACTATACCTTTCTCTCTTAAGCTTCATTACAGGATAATTAATATTTTCAAACATTCTACGTACTTGTCGATTCTTACCTTGATGAAGTGTTAACTCAATAATGGCAGTATTTTTCGTTCGGTCTGTTGATAAAATTTGGATATTTACTGCTTTTAATTTATCTCCATCTACTTGTACACCTTTTTTTAATTGTTTTAGAGCTTCCTTGGTTGGTATGCCCTTCACTTTTGTTACATATACCTTGTCTATTTCATGACTAGGATGCATCAACAACTGAGCAAACTCACCATCATTAGTAAGCAAGATAATACCCGATGTATCATAATCGAGTCGTCCAATTGGGTAAACACGTTGTTCGATTGCAGGTAAGAAATCTAATACTACTTTACGCCCTTTATCATCTTTTACACTTGAAATAACTCCTCTAGGTTTGTACAGCATGTAGTATACTGACTCTTCTTTTTCTAGTGGAATGTTATTTACTTCAATGTTATCATTTGCTGATACTTTTACACCCAGCTCACTAACAACCTTGCCATTTACTTTCACTTTTCCTTCTTCAATTAACTTCTCAGCTTTTCTTCTAGAAGTTACTCCACTTTGAGCAATCACTTTTTGTAATCGTTCTTGTTTATCCATTATATCACCACTATACCCTTCTATATTAACATATTCATTTTGCCAGAAATTTTTAAACAAAACAATAGCGTTAACCTATGCGTTAACGCTTCAATTCGAAAATACCATTGAAACAATGATAATCGATGTTATTATACCAACAAAATCGGCTATAAGTCCAACTTTTAATGCATCTCCCATTTTCTTAATTCCTACTGCACCAAAATACACTGTAATTATATAAAAAGTAGTATCCGTACTTCCTTGCATGGTAGATGCTAGTCTCCCAATAAAAGAATCTGGCCCAAAGGTTTTAATTAAGTCTGCAGTAATTGCTAAAGCAGCAGTTCCTGATAGCGGCCTAGTAAATGATAAAGGAACGATTTCACTTGGTATACCGATTCTATGCAGAACAGGCTGAAACAAATCAATTAAAGCATCCATTGCACCGGAACTACGAAAAATTGTAATAGAGACAATCATTCCTAATAAATAAGGCAACAGAGATACTGCCATCGATATTCCTTCTTTACCACCTTCAACAAACAATTCATAAGTAGGGAGTTTTTTAATTACGGCAATTAATAAAATCAGTAAAACAATACTAGGTATAATCCATATACTGACCATTGAAATGACATTCATCTTCTAATCTTTCGCTCCCTTCTAAAATGAAAAATTCGATCAACTATTATTGCAACTATCGTTGTTAAAAGTGTTGCGATAATCGTCGTTCCTACAATCTCAGTTGGGGCACTTGATTCGTATTGTATTCGAATGGCAATAACAGTTGTCGGGATCAGTGTTAGACTTGATGTATTAATTACTAAAAAGGTGATCATTGACCTACTCGCTCTATTAGATTGAGAAATTTTTTTCATCTCTTCCATTGCTTTAATTCCCATTGGCGTCGCCGCATTACCTAGCCCGAAAAGATTTGCTATAAAATTAGAAAGGATATACCCCATTGCAGGATGGTCCTTAGGTATTTCAGGAAACAATTTTGTAATAAACGGTTTAAAGACTTTTGCTAATACAGATAATATTCCAGCCTTTTCTGCTATACGCATTAGTCCAAGCCAGAAAATCAACACACTAACTAAACCTAATACTAATGTAACCGCTTCTTGTGCACTAGAAAACAGAGCTTGATTGACTTCCTCCATTGTTCCATTAAACATGGCATAGATAATCCCGATGATCGCTAACCCAGCCCAAATATAATTTACCATTTCATTTCACACCTATTAGCTGATTAAATGTATTGGCAACTTGACGCCATAAACCTATTTTCTTTGTAGATTGATTAGAAATTTGGTTAAAAGTAGTGGTTGCATACTGATCAAATCCCCAATCAAATAACCGAATATGGTCCTGCCAATCATTAGGATCTTGTAGTGTAACTGCTATTAAGATAATATCATTTTTTTCTGCGATGGAAATTAGCGTTCGTCCAGCTGCTTTTGTATATCCAGTTTTACCACCAATTGTATATGGATAATAATGTGTTAATAATTTATGTTTATTTCCCCAAGCATACGTGCGTTGTTCAGATTTATAAGACTTTGCGCTTGTAATTTCAGCAAAGACAGAATTATTCATTGCGTATTTTGTTAAAATAGCCATATCATATGCCGTAGAATAATGTGTTTTGGAATCTAGTCCGTGTGGGTTATCAAAATGGGTGTTTTCCATTCCTAACCATTCAGCTTTCTCATTCATTAGATAAGCGAATCCCTCAACACTTCCACCTACATACTCTGCAATAGCTGTTGCCGCATCATTACCTGATCGTAACATTAAACCATATACTAAATCCTCTAGTGGTATTTTTTCACCTTTTTCTAAATAAATGGAAGAGCCCTCCGTGTAAACAGCCTCATTCGTAATCGTTACTTTTTTTTCCATCTTACCTGATTCAATTGCAATGATTGCTGTCATCATTTTAGTAATACTAGCGATAAGATGTCTATCGTGAGCGGCTTTTTCATATAATACTTTTCCAGTTTCTTGATCAATTAAAACTGCATTTCTAGCTGTAATATCCGGCTTCGCAATTGTATTAATTGGAAATGATAAAGTTAAAATTGTAACCAATATAAAAATAAATATGCGCAACATTCGTTCATCCTCTCCACACGTTTCTATAAAAGTATATGCAGAAAGGACAAGCGTATGATAGCGCACAAAAAATCGTCTATTTTATTACATTAGATTAGAAAGGTTTCCATTTCAATTTACGAGCTTCCATATAGCGTTTGTTTACATTATCCCAATTCACAACATTCCACCATGCCTTAATATAATCATTACGCACATTTTTATATTGTAAATAATATGCATGCTCCCACAGATCTAAAACTAACAAAGGGATTGTATCTGCCAACGCATAATGCTGGTGTTTTTCTAGAATGTGAATAACTAATCTACGAGAACGAGGACTCCAGGCCAAAATAGCCCAACCGCTCCCTTCTACCGCTGATGCAGCTTGGGTAAACTTCTTTTTAAACATTTCAAAAGAACCGAAGTCATGTTTGATTTGTTGGAGTAGTGGCAGATTGTTGCTTGGAATTCCCCCACCATCAGGTGACATGTTGAACCAGAATATAGTGTGTAAATGGTGACCAGATCCATTAAAGGACTGTTCACGAAGCCAATACTTCTGATTATTTTGTCCTTGACTAGCATCATTCAAGGCTTTTTCCGCGCGATTTAGTCCGTCTACATACGATTGATGATGCTTCTGATGATGTAATCTCATAATCTCTTCTTCAATAAAGGGTTCTAAGGCATCATAGTCATAGGGTAATTTTGGAAGTTTATGTTTGCCAATGAGAACTTCTTGCTCATATAATCGCTGATGCCATTTCTCATAATACGATTCAGCCTCTTTTTTTATTAAAACTATCTCGTTATTAGATAATTTATCACTATGCAAATTATCACGTAGTTTATTTTTCCATTCATTCCAGTCTTTTAGAGCACCTTCTTCCCTAAGTTCCACTAATAATGTATCCATCTGATCTGACCAATTAATTACTCTTTTTAAATAATCTTTATTTTTTTGACTCATATACTTTCACCTCAAATTAGCCTATGCAAACAAAAAAAGTTAGTGCTCTAAAGACACTAACTTTTTTAAATTCATTTATTCATTTATATCAGAATTAAGTTTGCTAAAAAATAAATCCGCTTCTTCAGTAACATCTGAATCATCAATATTATCTGGTAAAGGAGGTAGCTCTTCAATAGAGCGCAAACCAAAATAAGTTAAAAAGTCAACAGACGTGCCGAACATGACCGGTCTACCAATTGCTTCTTTTCTACCCACCTCTTCAATTAATGCCCTTGATACTAATGTTTGTACAGGACGATCACTTTTCACTCCGCGAATATCTTCAATTTCCATTCGGGTGATCGGCTGATTATAGGCAATAATTGCTAGCGTCTCTAATGCTGCTTGAGATAATTTGGAAGCATGTGGAGACTCCATCAAATTTTGAAAATAAGTGGCATGCTCTGGCTTAGTAGCAAGGTGATAAATTCCTTTCGCCTCTACTAGCATAATGCCACGGTCTGTATGTTCATAATCATATTTAAGTTCATCTATTAAACATATAATTGTGTCTTTATCAAGATCTAATGCGGATTTTAATTGACGAACACTTAGTCCTTCGTCTCCTGCTGCGAATAGGAGACCTTCTAATACTGCTTTATAATTCATATTACTCACAAATTGCTCCTCCAAGTCATACGTGTTTCAATGCAATCTATCTATAAAATATATATAACAAATGATTACTTACTCGAACGTATTATTCGGGTAAATAGTAAGTGTGTCAAAATGTTTCTCTTGTGTACAATGTATTTCTTTATTTTTCATTAATTCCAATAAAGCAACAAATGTAACAACAATGTGTGATCGATTAGGATACATAAATAGTGCATCAAATGTAATCCCGTTCTTATAAGATTGAATTTGCACTAAAATTTCTTGCATACGCTGTTTGATGGGGATTTCTGTTCGCTGAACGGTTGTGCTCATTGGACTATTCCATTTTTTGCGCGTGAAGACTTTTTGCATAGCAGATAACATGTCATATATAGAGACATCACCTTGATTTTGAATCGGGACTCGATGTTGCTTTTGTTGAAATGCTTGTGGTGCTCTAGTGTAACTGTAACTCGCCTCTAACTCTTTTTCTTTAAATTGTATCGCTGCTTCTTTATATTTACGGTATTCAATTAAACGATGCATCAATTCTTCACGAGGATCTTCCTCATAGGCATCATCTTCTTGATCAAGTTCTTGATTCGGTAATAGAAGAGCGCTCTTCATTGCTAGTAAAGTGGAAGCCATAACCAAATACTCGCTAGCTATATTTAATTCCAATTCTTTCATGGTATGTATGTATTGCATGTACTGTTCGGTAATTTGGGAAACAGGAATATCATAAATATCAATTTCATATCGATTGATTAAATGCAGCAATAGATCTAAAGGACCTTCAAACGCATTTAATTTTACTTGATAAGACTCATGCATCATTTCCTACTCCTTCTACCAAACTTATTAGTTACTATTACATTCTACCACAAACACAATAATAAACTTAAGATGTTTTTGTAACTTTATCGTTCGTTAATCAAATATTCACGCAGATAAAAAGCCAACTCGATTAGAGCTGGCCTTGATTATCTATACATTTTTCGAAAAATTGATTTGTAACATCATTTGCACATATAACGTACTTATCTCCATATTGCTCTTTAATAGACTCAATCATTTTCTTACCTATTCCCATATTTCGATGGGACGGATTGACAGAAATATGTTGTATTTCTAACTTTCCTTCTTGCTCATTTAATGACACACCAATTGCTCCTACAACATCTTCTTCTTTCCAAAGGTGTAAAAACCAATTCTCATTATCTTCATAATCCTTAATCGTTTTTTGCAGTTTTTTTACATCTTTTTCCTCAGGCATAAAAGATAATAGCCCCATTGCAATCTTTTCTAGCGACTTTTTATATCGAATTAACATAATTACCCCTCATCATATATAATCTTTTCTATAGTATAACGAATATACAGACTATAATGTTCCAAATATGACGTATATTATCTCTTTTTATTTATCATATATGCATCATACTACTTTTTTTATTAATTGTCATGATAAAGATACAAGTTTAATTAGAAATATTACATCTTTATGAATTTTCCGCTACAATAAATAGAAAGAGTAAGCCATTAAAGGCTTACTCTTCTTCTGTTATAACTACCTTTTCCATTCGGTCGCCTTGGTTAATTCTCAATACAGTATCCATTCCTTCAATTACTTGTCCAAAGACAGTATGAACGCCATCTAAATGAGGTTGTGGTTCATGAACAAGGAAGAATTGACTTCCACCAGTATCTTTTCCAGCGTGTGCCATCGATAATGAACCTGCAACATGTTTATGCGGATTTCCTTCTGTCTCACATTTAATAGCGTATCCAGGTCCACCTGTTCCTGTACCGTTAGGACATCCCCCTTGAGCCACAAATCCAGGAATTACTCGATGGAAAGTTAATCCATCATAAAAACCTTCGCTTGCCAAGCTTTCAAAGTTTGCTACCGTATTTGGCGCAGCCTCTTCATACATTTCAATTACTATCTTTTCACCATTTTCGAAATAAATTGTTGCTTTTTTCATTTTCAAACATCCTCCTTTTATTCGTAAGATAGATCATTTTTAATCATATCTTGGTAAGTTTCTCTTCTTATTACTAATTTATCTTGTCCGTTTTCAACAAATACTACTGCAGCTTTCGGGAAACGATTATAATGATTAGACATGGAATACCCGTAAGCCCCGGTGCTAAAAACAGCTAAAATATCGCCTGAATCAACTTCTGGTAATGGAATATCCCACAAAAGCATATCCCCTGATTCACAACATTTACCTGCAACAGATGTTACATTCGGTGTTGGAAGGTTCATTTTGTTAGCAACTACTGCTGTGTACTTTGCATGATATAACGCTGGTCTTATATTATCTGTCATACCACCATCAACAGCTATATAATCCCTCACATTTGGAATCTTCTTTTGTGAGCCGATTGTATACAAAGTTAACCCAGCATTACCAATAATTGCACGACCAGGTTCTATCCAAATCTCTGGAAAATCAATATTTAATTCTTTCACTTGTTCTTCAATTTCATTAATAAGCTCTTTCACGTACTCTTCTAAAGCTAACGGTTCGTCTTCGTTTGTATATTTAATTCCAAAGCCCCCACCAAGATTAAGCACATCAGGAGAGTAATCATAACGCTTTTTCCAAATGTTTATCGTTTCAAATAAACGTCGAACCGCCATAATAAAACCGTCTGTTTCAAAGATCTGTGAACCAATGTGACAATGCAATCCTTTTACTCGAATATTTTGTAGCTGACGCATCTTCAGAAAAGCTTCCTCCGCTTGTCCATTTGCTAGGTCAAAGCCAAATTTGGAATCTTCATTGCCAGTTAAAATATAATCATGTGTATGTGCCTCAATTCCTGGTGTTACTCTGATCAAGACTTCAACTGTCTTTTGATGCTTTAATAACAGTTCATGTAATAAATCTATTTCATAAAAGTTGTCTACTACAATACAACCGATATCATGTTGAATTGCCATTTCAAGCTCTGTTCTACTTTTGTTATTACCGTGCATATGTATTTTGTTCGTTGGAAAACCTGCCTGTAAAGCTGTAAAGAGTTCTCCTTCAGACACCACATCAAGGCTTAAATTTTCCTGCTTAGCAACTTGTAACATAGCGATAGAAGAAAAAGCTTTACTGGCGTAAGCAACTTGAGCCTTTATTCCAAAAGCTTTAAATGTATTGACAAAAGCACGTGCATTTTCTCTTATTTTCTCTACATCGTATACAAATAATGGTGTACCATACTTTTCTGCCAAATAAACAGTATCTACCCCACCAAGTGTCAAATGTCCTTGATCATTGATTGTTTGATTATTGTACATCGATACACCCCCCGCACACTAAAGCGTTATTAAACAATAAAAATCCCTTACCAAATTACACAAAAAGACAACATTTTTGCATAAAAGAAGGGATTTTATTCGTTCCCAGCATGGTATAACTATAAGATTGAAGTACTAGAAATTTAAAACTAATAACGTTAATTTACCACAACTTCTTATCCTATTCAACAATATCAAACGGAGTTGTGTTCATTTTTCAGAAAAATTTACTTATCGTTGCTTATAGTTATTTTTAGGGTGTACGATACTTGGACGTTTTTTAGTCATTGGGACAGAGAAACGAAACAATATTTGAATTAATGCATTCCCGTTAAAAGGGATAAACGGCCAAAGATAAGGTGTGTTCAATGATTTTGTGTTTGTTAAATGTAAGACATACAATGTGAAGCCAATAACAAGACCCTTCACTCCAAATAATGCTGTGATAATGATTAATAATACGCGATTGATTTTATTCGCAATGCTTAATTCATAACTAGGTGTTGCGTAAGACCCAATAGCACTAATCGCAACATATAAGATAACCTCCGCGCTAAATAAACCAACATCAATCGCTATTTGTCCAATTAAAACGGCAGCGATTAACCCCATCGCTGTCGATAGAGGAGTTGGGGTATGTATGGCCGCCATTCGTAATAATTCAATACCAATATCAGCAAAGATAATTTGAATAACGATTGGAATATTTCCAACTTCATTAGGGCCTATAAAATGTAATGCTTCAGGTAATAAGCTAGGTTCCATTGTTAGTACTAGCCAGAATGGAAGCAAAAATACAGATGCGAATATCCCTATAAAGCGTATCCACTTTATAAATGACCCAACTGCCGGAGATTGTCGATACTCTTCAGCGTGTTGCACATGATGAAAGTAAGTTGTTGGTGTAATTATCATACTAGGAGAGGTGTCTGCCATGATTAGAACGTGTCCCTCGAATAGATGATTTGCCGCTACATCTGGCCTCTCTGTGTATCGTACTAAAGGAAAAGGGTTAGCACCTTGCTTCACAAGATACTCTTCGATTGTTTTATCTGCCATTGCTAATCCATCAATATCTATTGATTTAATTTCTTTTATAATTGTATTTACTAAACCATCATCAGCAATGTCCTTAATATACGAGATACATATATCCGTCTTTGATCGTTCACCAACTTGAAAAATTTGATTCCTTAAGCGCTCATCTCTAACACGTCGTCTTGTTAGACCGGTATTTTCAATAATATTTTCTGTATATCCATCTCGTGAACCACGAACTACTTTCTCTGTATCTGGTTCTTCTGGCCCTCTACCTGGATAATTTCTTACATCCACTGTAAATGCGTAATCACAATTTTCCACAAAAACCGCAATTAAACCTGATAATAACTGGGTAATTACTTCGTTTAATTCATATTTACGCTCGACTTGTTGGTGAACTAACCGATTTTCAATAATACTTGGCAGCTTATCCTTATTAGGCTCATCGTCATTAATAGCAGTTAGCTTTTTTAATAACTCTACAACAATTGATGTATCACAAAGCCCTGTTACATAATAGAATTGAACTTTTTGATCTAATAAAATAATTTCACGGAATCCAATATCAAAAGACGTACCTATCCCTAATTTTTTTGTTAAATGACTTTGGTTTTCATTGATATCCTTTGCTATCGGAATCTTTTTCGACATTGTTTTGTTGACTCCTTTCCAAAATAAGTTCAATTGCCTTAGTTGTAATTGGACATCCTTTACTCAGATCATCACGACGATTCATTTTACCGATATCACCAACTCCAACAACAATAGGTATCGCTAATTGATCAAGTAAGTAAACTGTGTCACCATTGATACGACCATGTTCATATGTAGGAATACCTTCTTTATTCACACCATCATTAATTACATTGCCGTCTTGATCCACCGCAAAAGTAATGCGTGTCCATTCTTTGTTTCTCGTATGAGCAGCGACAGCAACTGCACCGATAATAACAAGGTCGTCATCTTCTGCTATCGCCTGGAGAATGCTTTCTCCAGCGCCTACACCTGAAAAACCTGCGTCATCAATCAAAACATAAACAAGTTTCGTCTTGGCTTGCTTTATATGTTCGATCATTTGAACGGGAGTAATTTTGCTCGGGTTGTCAGCTAATGCAATTAATGCTGTCCCACCAAGTTTCTTTGAGATGTATTCCATTGCTTTTCTTGCATAATGATCGCCATCTGTAATAATAATTATCTCTTTACCTTCCATAACATATCCTTTCAGCAAACAAGTTCTTCTATTACTTTACAAATACCAACCATTGAAATAGAGAACCACCTATTTTCCCTAGTACTATTGCTAGCATAAGCCAGATAATTTGTTGATCGACCTTAATCCGCTTCGCTAGTATCGGAAACACATTAAGTACCTCTGTTAATGCGGCAGCAAGCAATCCAATAAAAACACCATGGAATAAGCCCCAAATTGAAATAAATATATAACTAATTCTAAAATGAAATGGGGTAAAAGATAGATAAGTACCAAACATGACCCCAATCACGACCGCACGTTCAAATATATGTAAAAATTTCTTCGATTTACTTAATTGAACGAGCCGGGGGATAATACCTAAAACCGTTATAAAAGCCACAAACCCTGTACCGACTACTAATCCAGACCCAAGACCTACGACAATATCAATACTATGATTGATCATGATCATCTTTATTTAATGGATTTTCATAATATTGAACATATTGATCGATATCCTGTTGGTATTTATACAGTTCTATTTCCATTGGACTTGGCTCGTCATTTAATCTCTTTTTAAATAAATAGTTAAAAAAGAGGATCATCCCTAACCCCAATCCAATAGAATATGGTACTTGTAACCAAAGCGGATATTCAACATTTTCGCCTGTAAGAAGAAAATGTAGTCTTTGTTGTACACTTTGCATGCTAACATCATAATGGAAATTCATTATTGCCATTGCTGAACCAATAAATAATAATATCCAAACAAAGACAACAAAAAGGATATTGGTTTTATTTGTTTGCTCTTTTTTCTGAAGCATACAATTATTTGGACCGGTCAATTGAACATCTACATTTGGTAAATGTTGTTGAATGATTTGTATAATGGTAAACGCCTCGAGTACATATGTTTTATCTTTGTCTACATTTTTATGATGAATGGATAAATCGCTACAAGCATTAACAAGTTGCTCTGATCCTGTCAAATATGCAACGTCTTTTACTTTGAGAACTTCTGCTTTGTTTAGATAAGCATATTTTTTCAAGCGTATGTATATCATGTTTTGCATTACATAACTTCCTTTCACCTTCATCAAACTAGTATGATCAATTACTAAAATTTCATACATTTATGATAGAGATAAAACAATTCTTTTATCTCTAAATTCATACAAAAAAAAGACCACTGAAAATTAATCAATGGTCTTTCATTCTAATACCCCTATTTGACTTTTCATCCATTCTAATATCTTTTTTTCTAATCGAGAAACTTGTACTTGAGAAATCCCTAACCGTTCAGCGACTTCTGATTGTGTTTTATCTTGATAATATCTTAAATAAACAATTAATCGTTCTCGCTCATTCATTTCACGGATTACTTCCTGAATTGCAATTTTATCAAACCATTTACTATCCTCGTTAGAAATTTGATCCATTAAAGTAATCGGATCTCCATCATTTTCATATACCGTTTCATGAATAGAGTGTGGCATTTTCGAAGCTTCTTGGGCATGTACGACTTCCTCTATCGATAGTTCTAATGACGTAGCAATTTCTGATATTGTTGGTGATCTTCCTAGTAATTTAGTAAGCTCATCTCGCTTTCTTCTAACTTTATTACCAATCTCCTTTAACGATCGACTCACTTTTAAACTACCATCATCACGAATAAATCGTTGGATTTCACCAATAATCATTGGAACTGCGTAAGTAGAAAACTTAACTTCATAGGATAAGTCAAACTTATCAATAGATTTTAATAAACCTATACATCCAATTTGAAACAAATCATCTGGATCATACCCACGGTTCATAAATCGTTGCACAACTGACCAAACCAACCTGACATTTCTCTCCACTAAAATGTCTCTTGAAGATTGGTCACCTTGTTGACTTTGTTTTATATACAGCTTTACTTCTTCATCAGTTAATTGAGTATCATTTCGTTTATATTTCATCTCCATAGTCCGGACTCCTTAATTGCATAAGGATTTTGACTTATTAAAGTATTTTATTAAACTAACTTTTGTTCCTTCTCCTAAAACGGATTCAATTTCAACATTATCCATAAAATTATCCATGATTGTAAAACCCATCCCCGAACGTTCTAATTCTGGTTTTGAAGTATACAATGGTTGGATTGCTTCGTCTATATTCTCAATACCAATACCGTGGTCTTCAATCGTCAGTTCTACTTTATTATCATCAATGTAACAGCTCATATAAATTTGTTGGTTCTGATCGTTGTTATATCCATGAATAATCGCATTGGTTACAGCCTCTGATACAACCGTCTTTATTTCTGTTAATTCATCCATCGTTGGATCTAATTGAGCAACAAATGCTGCAATTGTAACTCTGGCAAATGACTCATTTGCACTGATACTAGAAAAAGACAGCTCCATTGAATTCTTCATGAAGCCACCCCCAATCGAATCAAAGCATGTGTTTCGCTTTCTTCTAAACGAATGATTTTAAATAGACCTGATAATTCAAATAATCGCTTAACTGCTGGTGAAATAGAACAAACGATCATTTCTCCATCCATTTGTTTTATTTCTTTGTAACGTCCTAAAATAACACCAAGCCCTGAACTATCCATAAATGAAAGATCACCAAGATTTAGTACAACATGTTGTACATCTACTTTGCTTAATAAATTTTGCCAATCGTTTTTGAATTTCTCTGCCTCATGATGATCCAATTCTCCTGAAATTCTGACTAACAAAACATTCTCTTTGATATTCCAATCCACTTTTAAACTCACCAGTTCTCCTCCTCTTTGCCTGATCTGAACTTTTGTTCCTTTTTCCACATACGTCATGTTTCACTCATATTTTTCTTAGCTTACTTTTTCTATTTGTGTATATTTATTTCCTGCCACATGACAAAACTAGTGGAAATTATACAATACTATTCAATTTTCACTAAATCACTTAATGCATATTTAAACAGTTTCCACGTGCTAGCCTTTTCCATTGTATGTTCAAGTAATAATGGGGTCTCTGTTATCTTTTTTCCATTCTGCGTTACTTGTAATAGTCCTACCTTACTACCCTTTTTAAGTGGGAGAGATAAGTTTTTATCTATTTTTACAGTCGTTTTAATTCCTGTTTTATTTGAACCTTTTTCTAATAATACAGAAACGGAATCACCTGTAACGACATTGACTTTATTTTTATCTGCTTTTAACATAGAAATTTGGGTAACAGGTTGGTCTTTTTTATATAGTAGCTCTGTTTTATATTGAGAATACGCATAATCTAACATTTGAGTAATGGCCTTATTTCTTTTCTTAGGTGATTCAGCTCCCATAACAACTGCAACTACACGCATATTTTCTTTTTTTGCTGTTGCTGTTAAACAGTATTTAGCCTCTGATGTATATCCGGTTTTTAAGCCATCAACCCCTTGATAAAATTTGACTAGTTTATTTGTATTTACTAACCAAAACTCATCTTCTGTACCTTTCCTCAAATAATCTTCATATATTTTCGTATAATTCGTTATTGTTTCGTATTTTAGAAGTTCCTTAGCGATGACCGCCATATCATAAGCAGTTGAAAAGTGATTGTCTTCCGGTAAACCAGTTGTATTTTGGAAAAGGGTATTCTCCAATCCTAATTCCTTAACCTTTTCATTCATCATTGCAACAAAAGCTTTCTCACTTCCAGCAATTCTTTCTGCTAAAGCAACGCTAGCATCATTACCTGACGCGATCGCAATCCCTTTTAACAAATCATCTACGGTCATTTCTTCTCCTTCCTCTAAAAAGATTTGTGACCCCCCCATAGAGGAGGCGTATTCACTAACACGTATTTTTTCATCTAATGTAATTTTATTTTCATCTAGTGCTTCCATAATCAATAATAATGTCATCATTTTTGTCATGCTTGCTGGTGGTAATTGTTCATGCGCATTTTTCTCATACATAATTCCACCCGAATCTCTTTCTATTAAAATTGCTGAGCTTGCATTTTCTGCTAAAGATAGATCGTCTGTTGCTTTCTCGTTCGCGTAGACAGACTGAACAGAGAAAATAGTGAACATTAAAACAAAAAGGGAACTTATTATTTTTTTCATGTTAGTACCTCCAAATATGTAATGTTCCTAGTTTCTCCAGATTCATTAATTTTTATAACAAAAAAACTCATTCCAATAAATGAAATGAGTTTAAGCTCTAGGGTGATAATTAGTATAAATATCTTTTAATCTTGCTCTAGAAACGTGTGTGTATATTTGTGTGGTAGAAATATCTGCATGTCCCAGCATTTCTTGAACGGATCGTAAGTCAGCACCATTTTCCAGTAAATGTGTCGCAAATGAATGTCGGAGAGTGTGCGGTGTAATTTCTTTCTTTATCCCTGCATGTTTTGCTAAACCCTTTAAAATCTTCCAGAAACCTTGTCTTGATAATGGATTACCGTGATGATTCACAAATAATTGATCCGTTTTCTTTTGCTTGACTAATGCACTTCGAGACATCATTAAATACTCTTCGACAGCTTCTTTCGCTATATTACCAAGCGGAACAATTCTTTCCTTATTTCCTTTTCCAACGCATCGAACAAAACCCATTGTTAAATGAAGATCTTCCAACTTCAATTGCGTTAATTCAGAAACTCGTAATCCAGTTGCATAGAGTGTTTCTAACATTGCTTTATTACGAATATTCAAAGGAGAATCACTCGGAATGGATAATAATTTTTCTACCTCCTGTTTAGATAACACTTTAGGTAGACTTCTAGCTTTTTTAGGTGTTTCGATATGTAAACTTGCATCATGAGGCAAATGGTATTCTCTTACTAAAAATTGATGAAACAAGCGAATGGTCGATAACATTCTTGCCATCGTAGCTTGTGAACGGTTCTGATCGTTTAAATGATAAAGAAATTTTAATACATGACCTCTTGTTACTTTTTCCCACTTATGTATCTTTAGTTCTTCTTCTAAAAATAATTTATATTGTTTCGTATCTCTTTGATAAGATTGTAATGTATTATCTGATAAACCACGTTCTATTTGAAGATAGTGAAAAAAATCTGTTAATGCATCTTGCATATTCATTCCCCTAATCGAAAAAATATGGATATTCTATCAATCCAGTCATACCCCACCTGTTTGTCCACTTTAACAGCATTTCCTTCTGGGGGATCATACCGATGATAATCACGATATTCTTGATGTATCGCTTGCAAACCAAAATAAAAAAGAGACGTACATAATACAAACAAAAAAAATAGTTTAATAACATCCTTTGTATACGTTAGTATTGCACGCATCATAACTACTCCTTTTCCAATATCTTAGGTATTTGATATAGAGTGAAACTATAATCAGTGAGGTGCTTTTCGTCACTAATTGTTAGTTGAACCAATCAGACCGTTAGTGGCACTTGCAATACTTCATTTCCCTCAAATGCTTGATGTGGGAGATTACTTCCAGTTACACTGCGATAAATAAGTTCTCTATTAAAGATATGCCAAAAAGGAGATATATTATACATTCATTTTTCATTAAACAAAAAAGCCCTTAATTTAAAGGCTTTTACGATGAAGCTTGCAATTCTTGCTCTTGACACTTTTTACAGATGCCATGAAATGTAAGGCGATGATCTTTCACCTTAAAGCCCCAATCTTTCTCAACAATTTCTTCTACTTCTTCTAATAAATCATCCATTATTTCTTCAACAGACCCACATTCTGTACAAACCAAATGATGATGAAAATGGGTAGCGCCTTCTTTGCGCAGATCATAGCGAGAAACGCCATCTCCAAAATTTATTTTATCAACTACCTTTAATTCAGATAGCAACTCTAGTGTTCGATACACTGTTGCTAAGCCAATTTCAGGAGATTTTTCTTTTACTAATAAATAGACATCTTCTGCACTTAAATGATCTTCTTCACGCTCTAAAAGGACTCTTACGGTTGCCTCACGTTGGGGAGTTAACTTGTAACTTTGTGCATGTAGTTGTTTTTTTATACGATCAATACGATGTTCCATATCCA
Organism: Paraliobacillus salinarum; assembly: GCF_014083865.1. Taxonomy (GTDB): domain Bacteria; phylum Bacillota; class Bacilli; order Bacillales; family Amphibacillaceae; genus Paraliobacillus; species Paraliobacillus salinarum. Next base: position 455,432 of record NZ_JACEFA010000001.1, read on the forward strand.
AAACCTCCCTCACAGGTTAATTATAAGCAGAGTGAGAAAAGGTGTCAATTAAAATTATTATAAATCACAACAAATAATAATTTTATTTTTATATTAATTTTAATCTAGCCATGTAATTACCCATTTCATTAACTGATCTGATACAAAAGCTTCTACAAATGAGGCAATTCCAGCTATACCGATTAACAAAACAAATACTGTAATGTACTGAATTAAATATTGTCCAATCGGTTCTTTTTGTAGTTTTCTTGAGAATATTTTTTGAATTAATGCTAATGAAAAAATCATCGCTATACCACTGGCAAGTAAATAAACTGGTATAATAATGAAGTTCTGGGGAGCAATAGACGCAGCGGAAAATAAAAGCCCTCCCCACCCTAACTCATTCACAAAAAAACCAACTGAAAACCCAACGACAACACCTTTAATAAAAATAAGGATCCAAATAATCGGTAAGCCAATTACAGATAAACCTAAAATGAAAAATAAAGCTAAATATTGAAAATGATAAATAAAGGACGTTTTGAGCATCTCTTTACTTTCTACAATTGGTCCTTCGAGTAGTCGATTTAAAAATTGATCAACATAAAAAGATAAGTTTTGTTTTTGGATAAAATCCATACTATTTACAATAACGGCACCAAAAATAATACCAATTAAAAATAGAATGATCATAAAAAAGTAAATTAAGTGATATTTTTTTATATGACTGTAGACAATAGATTGATTGCGATTCATTACCGTTCCTCCGTTCATACTGACTATAGTAGAAATCTATGAGGAAATGGTAATAAATAGACCAGCAATTCTCTAATCTATTCTAATAGTTTTCCATACTTACCGCCGCCACCAGCTTGAACATGTTGCTTTCCTTTTCTCATGTTCAAAATATGTTTTGTGATTTTAGCTGGTACTACCTTATTCAATTGTTCTTCTGTAGCATGATGGATGATTCGCATTTCTGTTCCAAAGACTTTTAACAATTTTTCATAAGATTTTGGGCCTAAACCTGGAATGTAGTCTAAAGGTACTTGATGAATATAAGGTGGTCGCTTATTTTGTGAACTGTATTTATCGTTAGATGTTAATTCTTGAATTCGTTCTGCAACACCTTTAATCATTTTATCAGAACCACAACTCGGACACGCAACACCAAACTCACCAGCTGTAAGGCATTTTTTGCAGACTGTATTGTAATACTTACCTAAGTGAGGATTCATTCCATAGTTTGTTACAATCCTTCTACCCCTCAATGCCTGTAACGCCATAGATAATTCTGTAAATGATGATTCTTTAATCATTAACTCTTGATACTCTCGTGCGATTTTAGCTAGAGAATGTGCATCCGAATTTGTTAAGTAGGTATACTCACGTAATTCTTTTATTCTATCTGCCATACTTGTGTCTGAACTCAACCCTAGTTCTACTGCGTCAATCATAGTAGGATCAAACACTTCGTTTAAAGAACGCACCACACCTTTTCCATACAAACTTTTAAATGGTGTAAAGATATGTGCAGGAATAAACAATCCACCTAAATTTTTCACTTGTTTTTGTAATGTTTTGCCGCTTCCATAGTAGCGTTGTGAACTCAAGTTTACATTTGACATCCGACCAGTAAGCCATTTAGTAAACTCACTCATTTTATCTAATGTTGGTAAATAACATAATACATGGATTGGTCCAGCACATGTTTCGTCATATATTTCAATTTCAGAACCAAGAATCAGCGTTACTTCTTCAAATCGAATTCCGCCATTTTTCAACTCATATGCTTTACCCATTTGAATTAAATCAAATAATTCGTCTTGAACAGCAGGTGATTGACAATCGATTACTCCTACCATCTCTATACCTTTGTTTCGGCTAGCTTCTTTCAAAATATTTGTTATGGTAAGTGATTTTCCACCAGTTATCTTAACCGGTCTATTATATTTATCACGACCAACATGGACATGTAGGTCTGCATAGATGGGCTGTAAATCCATAAATGATTATCCTCGCTCATTTTCTTGTTGTTTAACATATAAAAGTGCGTATGCTGTTTTCACATCATGAATGTCTTGCGTTTGTACTAACTTTTCCGCTTCAGCCAATGAAACTTTATGTACAGCTACAAATTCATCTTCATCTAATTGTCTTTTTTCTTCTAACAAGGTCAGTTCATCAGTAAAATATAAATATAATAATTCATTTGAGAAGCCTGGAGTTGTATAGAATGATGTAACATAATCTAACTTTTTCGTAGTGTAACCTGTTTCTTCTTCTAGTTCCCGAATTGCAGTGACCTCTGGATCTTCTCCTGGCTCTAGTTTACCTGCAGGAATTTCAATAATACTTTTATTTAACGGTTTACGGTATTGTTCTACCATTAATAACTCACCTGTATCTGTCATCGCAATGATAGCCACCGCACCTGGATGTTTAATGATTTCTCTTTTGGAAGTTTTTCCATCAGGCAATGTCACGTCATCTACTTGCAACTGGACAATCTTCCCGTTAAAAATTTGTGTCGTCGCAATTGTTTTTTCTTCAAATTTATTACTCAAAGTAAACTCCTACTTTCAATTAAGGTATTAGTGCTTATTCTAACATACTGTTCGTAATGGTTGTATTTCATTCCTTTTATTTTTAGAATGTGAGTGGAGGGAGTGTTTACATTGAAGAAAAATCAATTAGGAAATTCACACATGTATGTATCAGAAATAGGGCTCGGTTGTATGTCACTAGGTACCGAACAACGAAAAGCTTCAGACATCATTGATCGAGCAATTGATGCTGGCATTAACTATCTTGATACTGCAGATTTATATGACCAAACAGTAAATGAAGCGATTGTTGGTCAAGCATTAAAAGGAAAAAGAGAGCAAATTATTCTTGCTTCAAAAGTCGGTAATCATCTCCAACCAGATGGTTCATGGTTTTGGGACCCATCAAAAGCGTATATAAAAGAACAAGTAAAAACAAGTTTATTACGATTGCAAACAGATTATTTAGATTTATATCAGCTTCATGGTGGAACGATTGATGATCCAATTGACGAGGTAATTGAAGCGTTTGAAGAGTTGAAACAAGAAGGTCTGATTCGCTATTATGGCATTTCTTCTATTAGACCAAATGTAATCCGAGAATATGTGAATCGTTCTTCGATTGTTTCCGTTATGATGCAATATAGTTTACTTGATCGCAGACCAGAGGAGTCTATGCTGGATTTTTTACATGAAGAAGGTATTAGTGTGGTTACTAGAGGTTCATTAGCGAAAGGTTTCTTAACTGATCATGCGAAAACAGTTATAAAAAATAAAGGGGACGGTGGATATCTCTCCTATTCAGCTGACGAATTAAAAGAAGTCATTGATGAATTAAAACAAATAGATTTAGTTAACAATTCATTAACTTCTACTGCAATGCGTTATGTAACACATCACCCTGCTATAGCAAGTGTTGTAACTGGTGCTAGCTCAACAAAGCAACTTGATGACAATATATCGGCTATCTTACACGCAAGCACATTACCACTATCCTTGCACGAGAAGCTACAAAAAATAACAAAACAAAACTTTTATACAAATCATCGTTAATTAAATTACTATATTTTGTGTTTTCAAAAAGGAAATAGCTACGCCTTCATAAAAGCTATTTCCTTTTATTATCGTTATTTTTTATTAAATTGTTTTTTCAATAATCGTTCTGTAATTCCCGGAAACAGATGATACAATCGGCTACCTAGCTCCATCCATCTAGGTAAATTTACTTCTCTTTTTCGTTTAAATAACGTATCAATGATTTTCTCTACCACATCATTCGGATCTAACATATAACGTGCTACATTTTTTTGATAATTACCACTTGGATCCGCTGTTTGAAAGAAATTCGTTTTTACTGGTCCTAAATTCACTGTGGTTACATATAAATCTTCTTGTTCAACTTCCAAGCGCAATGCATTACTAAAACCTAATACTGCATGTTTAGTCGCGCCATAAACAGAAGATTTTGGGGTTGCTATTTTCCCAGCAATAGATGCTATATTAATAATATGACCTTTCTGAGCTGTCGATAAAGCAGGATATAGAATCTGAATACCTTCAATAAGAGCCAAAACATTCACTTGAAACATTTTTTCCATATCACTCGTCTTTATATCTTCTATTGAATCAAAAATTCCGAAACCAGCGTTATTGATTAATGCATCAATAGTTGAATAATGTTCGCTAATTCTTTTAAACACTTCCGTTCGCGCTTGACTATTCGCTAAATCTACTACGTATACATCACATTGTATCGAAAATTCGCTTTTCATTACTTTTTTCATATCATAAAGCTTATCTTTTGAACGTGCTAGTAAAATTAAATTAGCACCACGAGCAGCTAATGATTTTGCTAAACCTTCCCCTATTCCACTTGATGCACCAGTAATTAAAATAGTTTTATTCAAAAAGTCATGCATAATATCCTCCACTCTTCTGATCTATTCATTTGTACTATAATATAACATGGTTAATCAACTAATCACCATCAATGAATGTTGCTTTGATTGACTTTTTTTTTGAAATATAACACAATCATTAAGAATACCTTGATTATGAGGTGAAGTGATGAAAACAATTATTTATGCACACAGAGGAGCAAGCAAACAAGCTCCGGAGAACACATTACCTGCATTCGAGCTTGCATATGAATCAGGAGCAGACGGCATTGAAACAGATGTTCAGTTAACTAAAGATGGTATACCTGTTTTGTTTCATGACGAAAATGTAAGACGAACAACAAATGGCACAGGATTTATTCAAGATTACACCTTTGAACAGCTGCAACAATTAGATGCGGGAGCTTGGTTCTCTAATCAATTTATCAACACACGAATTATGTCTTTAGAGGAATTTTTAATATGGACAACAGATAAAAAATTATTGCTAAATTTAGAATTAAAAACGAACGTTATTCCTTACAAGCATATAGAACAAATAGTTTATGACTTGCTTGTAAAATACAATAAATTAAAGCAAACTGTAATTTCTAGCTTTAATCCTAATAGTTTACTAAACATGCATCAAATCGACCTTACAGTGACAACTGCATTCTTAACTTCCACAAAAAAAGTTGATTTAATTAGTTATACAAAGCGGTTAGGTGCTAAGGGACTTCATACAAAAAATAGATTTGTAAATCAAAATTTAATTAATACAGCAAAACGAGAAGATATCTATGTTGCATCATATACGGTGAATCGCCCCAATCAAATGATGCGTTGTTATCAGATTGGTTGTCATGCTATTTTTACTGATTTACCTCATATTGCAATAGAAACGAGAGAGCTTTTCGAACAAGATATGATCCAATAATGGAGGATATAATATGGAACGCAAATTATTTAGCCCAATTACATTTAAAGAAGTGAGCTTAAAGAACCGAATTGTTATGTCACCGATGTGTATGTATGCTTGTGAACCAGAAGATGGTACAGTACAAGATTTTCATATTACACATTATGAATCAAGAGCAGTTGGGCAAGTGGGATTAATTATGTTAGAAGCAACTGCTGTGCAACCTGAAGGTAGAATTTCAACAAAAGATTTAGGTATCTGGGATGATAAACATGTTGATGGATTGAGAAAAGTAAGCAATCGAATCCACGCGCACGGAGCAAAGAGTAGTATACAGTTAGCCCATGCTGGAAGAAAAGCAAATTTACCTACTGCTATTTTTGCCCCCAGTGCGATTGCCTTTAATGAAAATTATAAAACACCTAACGCCATGTCAATCGATCAAATAAACGAAACGATTCAAGCTTTTAAAGCTGCTGCAAAACGTGCCAATCAAGCAGAATTTGATGTAATAGAAATTCATGCAGCTCATGGTTATTTGATTAATCAATTTTTATCACCATTAACAAATAAACGAACAGATCACTATGGTGGACCAAAAGAGAATCGCTACCGCTTTTTATCAGAAATTGTAGAAGCGATAAAAATCGTCTGGGATAAGCCAATTTTCGTACGAATTTCAGCAGATGAGTACCACGACAATGGTAATCAAATGGAAGACTTCATTTACTATGCAGAACAATTAAAAAAACAAGGGATTTCTTTAATTGATTGTAGTACTGGTGGTGTTGTTCCCGCATCCATTCAACCCTATCCTGGCTATCAAGTACGAAAGGCAGAGGAAATAAAGAAAGAAGTTGGTATTCTAACAGGTGCTGTAGGACTAATAACATCAAGTATCCAAGCAGAAGAAATATTACAAAATGAACGAGCTGATTTAATCTTCCTTGGTCGTGAATTATTACGAAACCCTTACTGGGCAAAGAAAGCAGCAGATGAATTACAGTTTGATTTAGGTGCACCTAAATCATATGAGCGGGGTTGGTAATAAATGAAGTTAACATTTTTAGGAACTGGTGCGGGCGTGCCTTCTAAAGAAAGAAATGTTTCAGCGATCCTTTTAGACCTATTACAAGAAAAAGGAGCAACATGGTTATTTGATTGTGGTGAATCCACGCAGCATCAAATCTTACAAACAACGATTAAACCAAGAAAAATTGAAAACATATTTATTACACATTTACATGGTGATCATATTTATGGTTTACCTGGCTTTCTAAGTAGCCGCTCCTTTCAAGATGGTACGACTCCAGTCAACATATATGGTCCAAAGGGAATAGAAGCTTTTGTTAAAACTAGCTTAGAAATTAGTGAAACACATTTAAGGTATCCACTTCATTTTAAAGAAGTCGCTGATGGGATTATTCTTGATGATAGTGATTTTATTGTTTATGCAAAGCAACTACAACATGGTATTCCAAGCTATGGTTACCGAATCGAACAAAAAGATCAACCAGGTGAATTACTAGTCGGAAAACTACAAGAAATGGGGATTAGTCCTGGTCCAATCTATCAACAAATAAAAGAAAACGATGTAACCATTTTGCCAGATGGCCACGTCGTTCATAGAAAAGATGTGCTCGGGCCAGACAAGCGTGGAAGTGTAATTAGTATTTTTGGTGATACGAGATATGATGAGCGCTTTGTTGAATTTGCTCGAAATAGTGATGTACTCGTTCATGAAGCTACGTTTGCCAAAGATGAAACAACATTAGCACACGATTACTTTCATACGACAACCGAACAAGCGGCACATCTAGCGAATCAAGCGGAAGTCAAACAATTATTACTGACACATATATCCTCCCGTTATACTGGTGAAAAAGCTGAGCAACTGCGGATAGAAGCAGAAACGATTTTTCCAAATGTCCATATAGCACATGATTTTTTTGAATATGAAATTAAAAAATAGCGAGGCTTAGCTGCTCGCTATTTTTTATAATCATCCAAATAATCTTTTTGAAAGCTTGTACTTGGTTGTGTCTTATCTTCAGAATTATTCATTTTTGTAAACGTATCTGTACCATATTTCTCTGTTAGCTTTTCCATTGCTTGGTATAGCTTTTCTTTAGAAGCTTCTTTTTCATAAGTAAACAAATCCAATTGCTGAACAATTTCTTGCTTATCATGTAAATCTTGGACAGTAATACCTAACAATCTGATAGGTTTACCATTCCAATGTTCATCTAATAAACTTAACGCATATTTAAATATAGTTGTTTCTTCTTCAATTAACTCTACTAATTTCTTGCTTCTAGTAATCGTTTTTCGATCATGAAAACGAATCGTCAGTTGAATATGTTGTCCTACTACTTTTTTTCGTTTTAGTCTGGCAGAAACTTTACGCGCTAGCTTTCTTAGTAACTGACTTATTTCCTGGTCATTTACAGTATCTTCAGGTAATGTCTCTGAGTTGCCAATACTCTTAAAATCGTAAATTGCATCGGGATCAACAATACTCGGATCAATCCCTTTTGCGCGATTTTGTAGTCGCTCACCATTAATTCCAAGTACACGTTTTAACACATATACATCTGCTTCAACCAAATCTTTTATTGTTTTTATATCTAATTTATACAGCTTTTCGGCTGTCTTTGAACCGATCCCATACATCTCTTCAACAGGAAGTGGCCACAGTTTATCAGACAAATCACGAAGTCTTAAAACCGTTATCCCCATCGGTTTTTTCATATCTGAAGCCATTTTTGCTAAAAATTTATTTGGAGCAATTCCAATGCTACATGGAATACCTAATTCCGTTGCTATACGGCTTTGGATCGTTTTTGCAATTTCTAAAGGGGAACCGAGTGATTCACAAGATGAAATATCCATATATCCTTCATCAATAGATACAGGTTGTACATAAGGTGTGATTTCTGCTAACATTTTAAACATTTCACTAGAAGCATTTCGATAACGCTCGAAGTTTGGGCGCATGACAATTAATTCAGGACATAATCGTTTCGCCTCCCAAAGCGGCATTGTCGTTTTTACACCTTTTGCCCTAGCTTCATAGCTACTCGTCACTACAATACCGCGTCGTTCTTCTGGATTGCCCGCAATAGCTAAAGGCTTTCCCTTTAATGCTGGATTGTGTGCTGCTTCTACGGATGCGTAAAAGCTATTCATATCAACATGAAAAATAACCTTGCCATTTTTCGGATACCATTTAGACATATATCTCTTCCTTTAGGAACGTGCGTTCTATTAACTCTAATATAGCATAGAGCAAGCAATAACTCTATTATTATTACTTATTTTGGTTAAAAATAAATATTATAATGTCGCCGTTTCCTCTACAATGGCAATAATTAGTTCCGTAATTTTGTTCAGTTCTCCAACGGGCATTTTTTCAGAAGTCGTGTGAATATCTTCATAACCTACGGCTAAGTTCACTGTTGGAATACCTAAACTAGAAATGACATTCGCATCACTTCCACCACCGCTTTGTTTTAACTTGCTATCTCGACCGATTTTACTTGCAGCTCTTTTTGCTACTTCTACAACTTTATCACCTGACTGTTGTTTATAACCCGGATACATAACAGCTGTTTCTATTTCCACTTCGCCACCCAGTTCACGCGCAGCATCTTCAAACGCTTTTTTCATCGCATTGACCTGTGCTTCCATTTTTTCAGGAACTAATGAGCGTGCCTCTGCTAATATTTCTACGTGATCGCATACAATGTTTGTCTTTTGTCCGCCCTCAAAGCGACCAATATTAGCGGTTGTTTCTTTATCAATTCTTCCTAATGGCATATTGGAGATTGCTTTAGAAGCGATTGTAATTGCTGAGACACCCTTCTCAGGAGCAACACCAGCATGTGCAGTTTTTCCTTTAACAATAGCATTTACCTTGGCTTGAGTTGGTGCAGCTACAACGATATCGCCAACATCTCCATCACTATCGATTGCATAACCAAATGAAGCATGGATTTTATCTTTCTTTAGTGCTTTTGCACCGACTAACCCTGATTCTTCTCCGACAGTAATAATATATTGAATATCACCATGTTTTACTTTATTTTCCTTAATAACACGAATAGATTCTAATATTGCAGCCAGACCAGCTTTATCATCTGCACCTAAAATTGTTGTTCCATCCGAAGTAATATAACCATCTGTTACTTGAGGTTTCACTCCACGTCCCGGTACTACTGTATCCATATGTGATGTAAAATAAATAGACTCAATAGTTAGATCACCTTTTAACGTGCAAATTAAATTCCCCGCACCATGACCAGTTATCTCAGCACTGTCATCTTCATAAACATCTACACCTAAATCAGAAAATTTTCGCTTCAATACACTAGCAATTTTTGCTTCATCTGTTGTTTCTGAATCTATTTGAACCAATTCTAGAAACTCTTTTAATAATCTTTCTTCATTAATTTTCATGTGAACACTCCTTATTTCGATCCGAACTCTATTATGTACGTTATCTAATCGTTTTAAAATTGTCAATTCTAACTTATAAATCAGGGTTGTACCTTTTACAAATTCACGATAAAATACTTATAGGATAAAGGAGGCAGATTTAATGGCTAAATCAACTAATCAAAATAAACAAACAGGCAACAAACCAAAAAAACAATCAAAACGTCAACGACGCAATAAAATAATTGTTTACCTTATGATTGCAGCAATGGTGCTTTCTACATTTACTGCAGGGTTATCTTTTTTAATTAATTCATAACATCCAACCAGTCGATTAATGACTGGTTTTATTTTTTTATCGCTCCTTTTAACTTCGCCAATTTTTCAAAACTATCTGTTGTATCAACAATCCAGATTTTTGTTCCTATTGGTACTTCATTAAATAATGCAATCACATTCTCATTCTTCATACGTATACACCCTGCGGAAACTCTGTGGCCTATCGTCTCTGGTTTGTTTGTTCCGTGTACCCCATATACCCTACCATTTGTATCTTTTGCATCAAAACCAATCCATCTTGCTCCTAATGGATTTTTTGGATCTCCACCTGGAATATTCTTTTTGCGATAATATGGTTGCTCCGCCTTAACAATTATATTAAACATGCCTTCCGGTGTCAGGTCTTTTGTTAAACCAGTAGCAACAGGAAAGACTTCCTTTACTTCTCCTTCATTAATAAAAGCTAATTGTAATGTCGCTTTATTCACAATAACAAATGGAGACTGGTCTGTTGGGTTTTCACCTATAGGCCATAATGGTGATAAAAACAATATAATAAGGGAGAATAATTTCATTTTTTGTTCATTCCTTTTTAATCTTAGTATGCATATTCACGACCCATTTATGTTTATTTACTTTGATTATTTCCTGGGAAAGCGCAGAAATCCGGCTGATTAGATAAAATGAAACATTAATCTACAAACAATAACAAAGTCATTTCATTTCGTAGTATACTGAAATAAAATAAACTCCATGAAAGCCAAGGTGATCATTCAATGAAAGAGAATCAGTCTCGTAACTTTATAAAAAATCTGTTTAAACGTTCTGATAAAGAGATTTATTATAAAGAGATGACTTCGTCTACGGATTCACACTTGTTTGATGAACTAAATAGAAAGCTATCTATATATGAACGGCAAAGAAATCATTTCGAAAAAATTGCCCAGTCTGGTGCATGGGAATATTATATTGACAAAGATCAATTTCTTTGTTCGGACTCATTTATCGAATTGTCAGGGTTACCCTCAATAAATAAAATTTCGCTGGATACACTATTTAAACTAATTCATGCAGAAGATTATGAGGAGACTTATAATACATTCGAAAAAGCTTGTAACGGTACAGACTTCTCTATCACATTTAGAATTTATCATGGAAATACAAATGAGATTCGATATATACAAGCTCAAGGAGAAGTATTATGGATGCACAATCAACCATACAAAATAATTGGTGTAATTCTGGATCAGACAGATAAAAAATTATTGGAAGTTCAGTTAAAAAATACATTACATACATATGAACATATCTTGAATCATATAAATGCTGCCATTTGGATGAAGGATTTTGAAACAAATTCAATTAATTTCATATCCAAAAAAACCGAGGAAATATTTGAGATGGATTTAAATGATATTTATTCAAACGACTCTGTTTGGGAAAGTATTATACACCCTGAAGATAAAGAAAAAGTATTCCAAAACCAACAATTATTAAGAAACAAACAAACGATCTATCAACAGTATCGAATACAATTACCTACTGGAAAGGTTAAATGGGTATATGATCAAACAATTCCTTACTTCAATGAAAATGATCAGTTAAGTAAATTATTTGGTGTGTTAGTTGATATCACGAAAGAAAAACAGCTACAAGATGAGCTGAATTACTTAGCTACACACGACCGACTAACAACACTTCCAAATCAACATTATGCAATGACTAAATTAGAGAAGTTAATTAAGAAGAAGAAACCATTTGGCTTGCTTTATTTTGATATAGATCGATTATCAGCAATAAATCAAGCACTTGGATATCAAACTGGAGATGAAGTAATCAAAACTCTTGCTCAAAAGCTAAAGCATCATGCCGGATTTCATTTTATTTCTCGGTTTAATAGCAATGACTTTATTTTAATTATGGATAATCTAACATATAAAGAACAGGCGTATGATTTGTCAAATCAAATCATTGATTCTATGCAAGATCCTTTTACAGTAAACATATACGAACTAATTGTTACAGTAAGTATCGGGGTTAGTTTCTTCCCTGATGATGCAGATAACTCCATATCCTTACTTGAACAAGCTCATAAGGCTATGCAAAAAGCAAAAAAATTAGGTAAAAATAACTATCAAACCTTATCCAACAAAGAAACTATTTCATCTTATAAACAATTTATTTTAGAAAGAGATATGCGAAAAGCACTTCAAAACAATGAATTTGAACTTTATTATCAACCAGTCATTCATAGTAAGACTGGCGTGATTGAAGGTGCAGAAGCTTTAATACGTTGGAATCATGAAGATTGGGGGATCGTTTCTCCACATGATTTTATCCCGCTAGCCATTGATAACCATCTGATTAATCAAATTGGTGATTGGGTAATTAAACAAGTGATACAACAACTTGCAACGTGGAAAAATGAGAATATCACTTTAAGGCCGATTGCAATAAACATTACACCTGCTCGCTTTTACGAAAAAGGATTTTATGATTTTTTAAAAAACACTTTAGAAACACATCAAATACCAGCAAAATATATTAATTTGGAAATTAACAAACATTTAGTAACAGAAGATAATAACAGTATATTACAAGTTTTAAATCAATTAAAAGAACTTGGCATTAAAATAACGGTTGATGATTTTGGTGTTGGTTACTCCTTCTTAGAATTTTTGCTCGAGTTTAAATGCGACACAATAAAAATTGACAAAACATTCACACAACATGTCTCTAAAGCTGATTCAACAAACCAAGCTATTATTACTAGCATATTAAATTTAGCAAAAGAACTTAATATAGAAGTAGTGGCGGAAGGGATAGAAACCTATGAACAATACAAGTTTTTTAAACAGAAGGACTGTAATTTGATCCAAGGATTTATTTTCAGCAAACCAGTACCGTTAAAAACTTATGAAGCAATGAGTAATACAGGCTTTCTTGCATTGCCTAGACCTTCTTCGAAAAAGAGACCAGAAAAGGAAAGAAGAAAATACCATCGTTTTGCTTTTCACTCATCAATTATTGGTGAGATGCACATTACTAAAGTTAATAAAAAAGAAATTGAGCTAGCAGGTACTAGCGTTTTAATTGAAAATATTAGTTTAGAAGGAATAAAGTTAATGTCTTATCTCGACCTACCAATCCAATCTCAATTACAATTTAAGTTCACCTTTAGATTAATGAATGAAACATTTGTTTTCCGTGGAAAATTTGTTTGGAAGGAAGAAGCTGGTGGTAACATCTTTTATTATGGAATACATTTTTATGATATAGATGAACAACAAAAAGATCACCTTGCTAAGTATTTGAACAAAATGGCTGTACTAGAGAAAAATAAAGAAAAAATTGAATACACTTCATTTTTGGATAAAAGTCCTTTCTTATTTTTTGATCGTATCAAGAAAAATGTTAAAAATACAAATTAAATTACTGTTTCATGCTATAAAATCAGGCAATCTTTTTTATGCTACTTAGATTACTGAATTAATTTGAAAGACAAAAATTTTAAAGTATACCTCTCCTAATTAAAATAGCGCAAAGTAGAATTTATTACATACACGATTCTACTTTGCGCTATTGTATAAAACAGTTTACATTGTGCCATGCTATGCTTATTAATAGCCCATGATAAAGGAGATGAATATATTTATGGATATTGATGAACTTCTTAGAAATGATGAAGAAAATTTTGATCACGCCAAGGTAAAAAAAGTTTCAGATCATGTGGCGATGTATCGTACACTTGTGTCTAATGTCTATATGATTAGTAATCCCTCGAATGAATCGTGGTTTATGATTGACACAGGAATTGCACGATACCATGAACGCATTCTTGTAGCAGCTGAAAGACATTTCCCTAACCTACCACCTGAAGCAATTATTCTTACACATGGACATTTTGACCACGCCGGATCCGCTAAGGCTCTTGCGAAGCATTGGGATATTCCGATCTATGCACATCCACAGGAAATACCCTTTTTAGATGGATCGACCTCATATCCTCCTGTTGATCCCACAGTTGGAGGAGGAATGATTTCGTTAATTTCACCATTATTTCCTAAAAAAGCTATTCGGTTAACGAAGTGGTTACGTCCAATAACAGATGAAACAGCTTCTACATTAATTGATGGTTGGCGTATTATTCATACACCTGGTCATACTCCAGGTCATATCTCACTTTTTCATGAAGAAGAACGAATTTTAATCGCTGGTGATGCAATTGCAACCGAAAATCCTGAATCAGCCTTATCAATTGTATTTCCTATAAGCAAAATTCACGGTCCACCAGCATTCTTTACAGAGGACTGGGATAAAGCAAAGCAGTCAATTCAACAACTTATACAACTACGTCCTAAGCTATTATTAGCTGGTCACGGATTACCGATAGAAGGAGATGCAATTCAAGAAGGATTAGAACATTTATATCAAAATTTTGATGAGCTTGCCATTCCAAACAATAAAAAAAATGAATGAAGTGCGTATTTTCATTACATACACGCTTCATTCATTTTGATTACTTAATCAATTTTAAATTTAGTTATTATATTATTTAATTCTTTAGAGAGGTCTTCTAATGTACTTGACTGATTTGCTAAATACTCTACCGCATCTTTTTGGTGTTGAATAGAAGCACTTGTTTCTTCCATATTTGCTGCGTTTTCTTGTGATACACTTGCAATTTGTTCTATTTCTATATTCATTTCTTTACTATTCGATCTTATTGACTGTAAATTCTCTGTCACTGTATGAATATGTTGATTCATATCTTCCACCTTATTAGTTATGGTTGAAAAGTAGGAAGCAGACTCTTGGATATCTTTCACACCAATTACAGCTTGTTCTTGGGTATGAGCTAGTGATGATTGTAATCGATTTGTTTCCTTCTGCATATTTTCCATTACTTTAGCAATATCAACTGCTGATAAACTAACTTGTTCTGCTAATTTTTTTATTTCATTTGCTACTACTGTAAATCCTTTACCAGCTTCCCCTGCTCTTGCAGATTCAATTGCGGCATTTAAAGCCAATAAATTTGTTTGTTCTGTTATTTTGTTAATTACCGTCGTTAATTGAGCTACTGATTTGGATTGCTTTTCTAATTCTTTTACATTATCCACTGCGTTGTCTACATTATTATTGATCGTATTCATTTGCTGAATAGAATGCTTGACTTGTTCATTTCCTTTATTAGCTAAACCCGAAACCGCTGATGAAGATGTTTGCAGTTCTTCCGCATTTTTCTTTACTTGCTCGACCTTATCATCAAAGAACTGTACAGTTGAAGCAATTTGAGCAGACGAATTTGCCTGTTCATCAGCTCCATTAGCTAATTCATTTGTTGTTGCTGTAAGTTGGTCACTACCATCTTTTAATTTCAACGTAACATTCTTCAATTCTATACTTTGATTATTTACTCGATCAGATGCTTTCTTTGTATAGAAAATAGCTTCTCTTAGATGGTTAACCATTTGATTCATTGCTTTCGATAACTGTTTTATTTCTCCATTACCTTGGACTTCTAGTGAATTTGTGAGATCACCTTCCGCGATAGTTGTTGCCTGATTCCTTAATTTAATTAATGGTTTTGCAATCATTCTAGATAGAAAAATTGATAAAATAATTACGCTAATAAAAGTTGATATAGCAATAATTAATATGATATTTCTAATGGAATCAATTGCAGATAATGCATTTGCCTTTGGCTCTGTCACAACTAATGTCCAGTCATATCCCGAGTAATCTAAATAACCGCCACTCTTCGCATAACCGATAATTGCTTGTTGGTTATTGTTATCTTTACCAGAATAGAAAGAAGAGGCACCAGGTTTAATCTCTTGAATTTTATTTAGTAAACGTGTTGATACTTCAGAAGTTTGTTCTTCTGCTTCATTTGTTACACTCGCACTGGTAACCGTATCAGCAACCTTTTCTCCGCTTTGGTTAATTAATTCAACGACCATACTCTCAGAAGAAATTGCATTAACCTCTTCCCAAATATGCGAAACGTCGAAAGTTCCTTCTAATGTTCCAATTTTTTCATTATTTTTCTTAACATCTGTAGAGATCGCAATAACATGCTGGTCTAGTGCATCATTATAAAACACATCTGAATAATTTAACCCACTATTTTCTTGTTTTGTCTGTTGGTATTTCGTTTGATAATTACTCGTTAAATTGTTGGAAAAGCCGACTAAGCTTTTGTTTTTATTCACAAAAGAAAAAGATGAGAAATATTTCATTTCTTTCACTTTCCTATCAAATAAATTAGCAAGTGTTTCTGTGTCTAATTCGTTATTTTCCATAACCGCAATATCATTTGCTAATAGTTGTATGTCTCGTGTTCTTTCATACATCATTCTATCTAATTTTTCCATATGAACAGCTGCGAAATCTGTTACCTTTTGACTTACTTCATGCTCTAAAGCAGAAGCGGATTGATAATAAGTGATTAAGCCTATAATAAAAATAGGAATAAGAGCAATTATACTAAAATATGTAATGAGTGTACTTCTAATCCCCCTGTTATGCCATTTACTTTTTAATTTTTTGTACATTTTTTTCCTGCCTTTTTGTTAAATATAGTATTTTTTTGCACCAAAGAAAAGTATACATGAATTAACATGTTAATATAATAACAATTTTGTGAAATATTATAAGTTCTACGTATTTTAAGTCTTATTAACTAGTAAAAAAATTACTTTCCTACTGTTTTATATAAGTAATTGCCAAACTTAAAATAATTGTAATGAAAAAATAAGAGGCTGGGACAAAACAACCTATATCAAGAGAAAATCCGAACATTTATTATTGATGTAGAAGAACAAACGTCGCTGTGGACATACACTCTCTTTCCGCAGGCACGGCTTCAGCTAACTCCGTAAAGAAAAAACCGCTTTACGGAGTGGATCTTCAGCTCGTGCTGTTCCTGCAGGAGTGTCGTGTATTTCCACAGCTAAATGGTTACTTTAAATAAAAATACGAACTTTAATTCTTCTTTTTAGAATAAAAGTTCGTATTTTTATAATCATCTTTTAGTTTTGTCCCAGCCTCTTATTAAAGTTAAAAATCTTTATTATTATTTATGGTAACGTATTTCCTGCAGACCGATAAAGTTCATACCACTCTTCACGTGTCAGTTCAACTTGCGAAGCTTTTGCAATTTGCTTTAATCGCTCTGTATTCATTGTTCCCACGACTGGTTGTATATTAGCTGGATGTCTTAAAATCCATGCAATCGCAATTGTAGTTGCTGTCACACCTTTTTTCTCTGCTAATTCATTTAATGTATTATTCACTTGTGGGAAGTCTTTGTCGCCTATAAAAGGACCTTCAATCATGCCGTATTGGAACGGTGACCAAGCTTGAATCGTAATATCATTTAAACGACAATACTCTATTACACCATTATCACGATCAACTGCTTTTTCATGCTGCATATTTACATTTAAACCGGCATCAATCATTGGTGTATGCATAATACTTAATTGCATTTGGTTTACTATTAAATCATCTGACAAATATTTATTCAACAATTCAATTTGATATGGATTTTGATTACTTACACCAAAATGACGAACTTTCCCACTTTCTTTTAATTCATCAAAAGCTTCAGCAACTTCTTCTGGCTCCATTAATGCATCTGGGCGATGTAAAAGCAACACATCTAAGTAATCTGTATTTAGTCGCTTTAAACTACCTTCCACAGACGATAAAATGTGTTCTTTTGAAAAATCAAAAAATCCTTTTCTTATCCCGCATTTTGATTGTAAATAAATATCTTCACGCTTGATCGGACTTGTTTTCATAGCTTCAGCAAAAACTTCCTCCGATTCTCCAGCTCCATAAATATCTGCGTGATCAAACAAATTAACACCTAATTCTATTGCATTAGTAATCACATGATTAGCTTCATTTTTAGTAAGCGAATTCATTCGCATACAACCTAATGAAATTTCTCCAACTTCTAGATCACTCTTACCTAGCTGTATTTTTTTCATTTCAATCACCTCACCTAGTATTTTGTTTCTAAAAAATAACTTACTAAATTAATTCTATCATTTTATTATGTCATTTACGAAATATATTATATGTAAAGCAAAAAGTCTAAAAGATATTATTTTTGATCTTTTAGACTTTTTTAGAGTTTCAAAATAAATTAGTAAATTGGCGTAGTATCACCTGAAATATTCTCTAATATTTCTTTAATGTGTGACATGAATTGGCCAGAAATCACGCCATCTAATACACGGTGGTCAAGCGATAAACAGAGATTAACCATATCTCTTGCGGCGAACATATCATCAATAATAACAGGACGTTTAACGATTGATTCTACTTGTATAATCGCTGCTTGAGGGTAATTAATGACTCCCATCGACTGAACAGAACCAAATGAGCCAGTGTTATTAACAGTGAAAGTTCCACCTTTCATGTCCTCTTGTGTCAAACTTCCATTTCTAGCTTTTTGAGATAGTTGAGCAATCTCTTTTGCTATACCTTTGATGCTTTTCTCATCTACATTTTTAATAACAGGAACAAATAATTCTTTTCCATGAGCTACTGCAATCGACAAATTAATGTCTTTATGTTGAATAATTTTATCACCAGCCCAAGAACTATTTAATTCAGGAAATTTTTTCAATGCTTTTGCAATCGCGTTTAAGAAAAAAGCAAAGTAAGATAAATTATATCCTTCTGTTTCTTTAAACAAATCTTTTTCTGCATTGCGATACTTGACTAAGTTAGTAACATCTACTTCGATCATCATCCACGCGTGAGGAATTTCCGTAGTTGATCGGACCATATTACTCGCTATTGCTTTCCTTATTCCTGTAACTGGTATTTCTTTATCCCCATTTTGTGCTTCTATAGTATTTGTTGGCTTTTTAGGTTTAGTGGCCGGTTTTGGTGCAGTTTCTAACCCTGATCCTTTATCTGCTATAACTTTTTCTATATCTTTTCTCGTAATTCTACCGGCGCGTCCATTTCCTTTTACTTCTGAAAGGTCAATGTCATTTTCTTGCGCTAACCGTAAGACAGCTGGTGAATATCTTTTTTTCATATCTGTTTGATCTAGCTCAACAGATTGTGCACTATCTTTTTCTATTGTTTTATTATCGAATTGATCAGTAGAGCGAACTTCTTCTTTCTGTTCCGTTTCGATTGTACACATGAGCTCACCAACAGCAATTGTTTCATCCTCTTCAGCAATAATCTCTTTTATAATTCCGGTAAAAGACGATGGTACTTCTGCATTTACTTTATCAGTTAGAACTTCTGCAATTGGATCATATTTATTCACATGATCCCCAGGTTGAACTAGCCAATTACTAATTGTACCTTCTGTAACACTTTCACCAAGCTGTGGCATTTTTATATTTTCAAGAACCATACTATCACCTCTTGTTCCTTTAAAATTCAGCTAAATCACGTATTGCTGCTTCAATTTTATCTTGATTAATCATAAACTCTTTTTCTAGTGGTGGTGCATATGGCATTGCAGGAACATCTGGACCAGCTAAACGCTTCACTGGTGCATCTAAATCAAACAAACAATGCTCACTTATAATAGCTGCTACCTCACCGATTATACTGCCCTCTTTATTGTCTTCTGTAATTAGCAAGACTTTACCCGTTTTTGATGCTGCTTGTTTAATCGCCTCTTGATCTAGCGGATAAATCGTACGTAGATCTAAAATATGCACATCTATTCCTTCTGAAGCTAATTTTTCTGCTGCCTGTATTGCCCACTGTACGCACAAACCATAAGTGATTATAGTAATATCAGAACCTTCTCGTTTGATGTCTGCTTTGCCAATAGGTAATGTATAATCGGTATCCGGAACCTCTTCTTTTATCGAACGATAAGCTCGTTTATGCTCTAAAAACAAAACAGGATCTTCATCTCGTATTGCAGCTTTTAATAATCCTTTTACATCATACGGTGAGGATGGCATCACAATTTTCAACCCTGGTTGATTGGCGAAAATTGCCTCAATCGATTGGGAATGATAAAGTGCCCCATGTACCCCTCCACCGTAGGGAGCACGTATGGTAATCGGACATGTCCAATCATTATTGGATCGATAACGCATTTTAGCTGCTTCTGATATGATTTGGTTTACTGCAGGTAATATAAAATCAGCAAACTGCATTTCAGCTACCGGGCGCATACCATACATAGCAGCCCCTATTCCAACACCAGCAATAGCTGATTCCGCTAATGGTGTATCGATTACTCTTGATTCTCCAAATTGCTCATATAATCCTTCAGTGGCTCGAAATACACCACCACGAACACCTACATCTTCACCTAAAACAAAAACCTTTTCATCACGTTCCATTTCTTCTTTCATTGCTTGCGTAACTGCTTGTATATAGGATAATATTGGCATCATTTTCCCTCCCTTAGTTTCCATATACGAAGTCATAAATTGATTCTGGACTGGCATACGGTGCACTTTCTGCATAATCTGTTGCCTCATTTATTTCTTCTTTTATCTCTTGCTCCATTTGTTCTAACTTTTCATCTGTTAATATATTTTGCTCTCTCAAATACGCTGCAAACGTATGGAAACCGTCCTTTTCCTTTGCTTGCTCAACTTCTTCTCTTTTTCGATAGCTTCTGTCATCATCATCACTAGAGTGTGGGGTTAATCGATAGGAAACAGCCTCAATCAATGATGGTCCTTCTCCATTTCTTGCTCTATCTGCTGCTTGTTTCACTGCTTCATACACGGCTAATGGATCATTACCATCTACAGTTATTCCTGGCATCCCATAGCCGATTGCACGATCGGAAATCTTTTCACATGCAACTTGCTTCTCTAATGGTACTGATATAGCATATTTATTATTTTCAACCATTGTAATAACAGGTAACTTTTGGACAGCTGCAAAGTTTAATCCTTCATGGAAGTCTCCTTGATTGGAGGAACCTTCTCCGAGTGTTACAAAACTAACGATTGATTTATTTTCCATTTTTGCAGCTAAGGCAATTCCCACTGCATGAGGAACTTGTGTCGTTACAGGTGATGAGCCACTTAACATCCGGTTTTTCTTTTGGCCAAAATGTCCTGGCATCTGTCTTCCACCTGAGTTAGGATCTTCTGCTTTTGCGAATGCTTGCAACATCAGCTCTTTTGCTGTCATCCCGAAAGAGAGTACAACGCCAACATCACGATAATAAGGCGCAACATAATCTTCAGACCGGTTTAATGCAAACGATGCTGCAACTTGAAGTGCTTCTTGACCTTGACAGGACACCACAAAGGGAATTTTACCTGATCGGTTTAGTAGCCACATTCGTTCATCTATTCGACGCGCTAACAACATTACGCGATACATTTCTATAAGGTCTTGATTTGATAATCCTAGTTTTTGATGTTTATTTTCACTCATATATTTTCCTCCTTTTTATCCATAAATTTTCATTTTATTAATATCTAATGCCGCTTCAGCTAATGCTTCTGCCATGGAAGGATGCGGATGAATAGTCTCTCCAATCTCCCAAGGAATGGCATCTAACACCTTTGCAAGTCCAGCTTCAGCAATTAATTCCGTTGCATTACCACCAATAATATGAACACCTAATAAATCATCTGTCTGTTGGTCAGAAATAATTTTTACAAATCCATCAGATTTCCCATTAATTAAGGCTTTACCTATAGCGCCAAATCGGATTGTACCTTTCTTAATTTGATAACCTAATTCTTTCGCTTCGTTCTCTGTATAACCTACATGCGCAACCTCCGGGTTAGAGTAAACACAGGAAGGAACTGTTTGGTAGTTTATTGGTGTTGGATCTAAATCTGAGATATGTTCAACTGCATGCTTTCCTTCGTGTGAAGCTACATGAGCAAGTTGCATCCCACCAATACAATCTCCAATCGCATAAATATGTGATTCTTTCGTTTGATAATGTTCATTTACTTTAATAAACCCAGCTTCATCAATTTCAATAGCAGTATTTTCAATTCCAATGTTATTTACAACCGGTGATCGTCCAATTGACACTAATACTTTATCCGCTTGTAAATCAATTAATTGCTCTTTTTGTTTCACTTGAACCTTTACTATCTCATTCTTTTCAAGTGTATCTACTTGTAAATGGGCATCTGTATAAACAGTAATCCCTTTTTTCTTTAATAGACGTTGCATTTCTTTTGCAACAGCACGATCTTCAGTAGGTAAAATTTGTTTAGCTGTTTCAATCAAAGTGATATTCACACCAAAATCAGCTAGCATGGATGCCCATTCAACCCCAATTACTCCTGCACCAACAATCAGCATAGAATTTGGTAATTGTTGAAGTTCCAATGCTTCATCCGAAGTTAGAATGAGATCCCTATCTATCTCCAGTCCTTTTAATGTTCTAGCTTTAGAACCCGTTGCTATAACTACATTTTTACTAATGAGCATTTCATTATCTGAACCATCATTCATTTCTACCGATACAGTTCCTGCACTTGGTGAAAAAATGGATGGCCCTAACATTCTGCCTACACCTTCATAGATATCAATTTTACCCTTTTTCATTAAGCTAATAATCCCTTGGTATAAGTGATCCACTATGGCTTGTTTTCTATCCTGAACCTTCAAGAAATTAATACTTACATCATTTATATCAATTCCATATTCTTCCGCTTCTAACGATTGTCGATAGATTTCCGCACTTTTTAATAAGGATTTCGATGGAATACAGCCTTGATGTAGACACGTACCTCCTAATTTTCCTTTTTCTACAATAGCTGTTTTTAAACCTAATTGTGATGCACGAATTGCCGCAACATAGCCTCCTGTACCACCACCTATTATGACTAGGTCATAATTTTTAGACATAAAAATCCCTCCTCTAAATAAGGTTAAAAAAATAAATTGCTATTCATACTTTGGTGATTCGCTCTTAAAACATATTAATTTTTGATTGTAATTTATACTTCACTCTCATATTTATTTTAATCTGCTAATCGCATGATGCTCATTCTGTAAAAATTGTTTGCGTGCACCTCTTATATGTTCTATTCTTTCTTCAGCCATTCTTTCCGCTGCAACATAGGTAGGAATATTATCTCGTTTTGCGATTGCAAACACTTCTAACAAATTATCATAAATCATATTTACTTTCTTTAATGCTCTGTCTTTATTATAGCCATTTAATTCATCTGCAATATTAATAACTCCACCAGCATTTATAACGAAATCAGGCGCATATAGTATTCCTCGTTCATGTAACATATCTCCATGTATCGTATCTTTTAATTGATTGTTAGCAGCTCCAGCAATAACTTTTGCTTTCAACCTTGGGATAGTAGCGTCATTAATAGTAGCACCTAACGCACAAGGTGCATAGATATCACAATCTTGATCATATATATCTGCCGGATCTACCGCTTTGGCACCATATGCATCAACCGCAGCTTTTACAGCATCTTTATTTATGTCTGTTACTATTAACTGAGCACCTTCCTGATGGAGATATTCGCATAAAGTGAAGGCAACATTACCAATTCCTTGAATTAATATTTTCTTATTTTCTAAAAAGTCTGTACCAAATTGCTCTTTTGCTGCTGCCTTGATTCCTTTGTAGACACCATACGCAGTTACTGGTGATGGATTTCCCGAAGAACCAAAAGCAGGTGAAATACCAGCAACATAATTCGTTTCTTCGTGAATAATATCCATATCTGACACTGTAGTTCCTACGTCCTCAGCTGTTATATATCGACCATTAAGCCCCTGAATATAACGTCCAAATGCACGAAACATCGCTTCATTCTTATCTGTTTTAGGATCACCAATAATAACAGTTTTCCCACCACCTAAGTTTAAACCTGCAGCAGCATTTTTGTATGTCATACCTCTTGCTAAGCGAAGAGCGTCCTCAATTGCTTCACCTTCAGAATCATAATTCCACATTCTTGTTCCACCAAGAGCTGGTCCTAATGTTGTATCATGAATTGCAATAATTGCTTTTAACCCTGATGGCTTATCTTGACATATGACTAATTGTTCATAGTCATAGTTTTCCATATATTTTAAAATTTCCATTGTTGTACCTCCTGTATAAAGAAAGGAGCACTTCCACGCTAATAAAAAAACATTTTAAAATTCTATAAGCGATTTGAAATAGCTCTGTAGTTATAAAAAAATACTTTCATTTGTTTCTTTCATATTTCCATCATAGCTATTTATAGTGTTTTTATCAAGTTATATTACCAGGTAATAATTCTGTGTTTTAAAAAAGGCAGGCACATTTCACATATACGTTTTGTGTGTGCCTGCCAAATCAATTTTCTAATCATACATTTATTAATTTATTCTTCTTCAACAAAAAAAGCTTCATACAAGGATCGAACTGCGCGTTCCACCCCTTCTTCTTTGACACCAAACATTAGAGATACTTCAGAAGATCCCTGATTAATCATTTCAAGATTCACGTTTGCACGGGAAAAAGCTTCTGTTGCTTTCGATGCGACACCAATTGTGCTATTCATGTCTTCTCCTACTATCATAATCAAAGCCAAATCTCTTTCTGTGTAGACTAAATCAGGGTCTAGTTCTTGATTTATTCGCTCAATTACTTTTGCTTCTTTCTCAAGTGGTAACTGGCTTTTTCTTATAATAACAGACAAGTCATCTATACCTGATGGTGTGTGTTCATAGGATATATCCTCGTCTTCTAAAATATGTAGCAAACGACGACCAAACCCTAGTTCTCTATTCATCAAATATTTACTTACATACAAACTTAGAAATCCTGTGTCTGATGCAATACCTACAACAGGGTTTCCTCTAACTTCTTTTTCAGAGACAATGATTGTCCCAAGACCATCAGGATTATTTGTATTTTTAATACATACAGGAATTTTAGCTTTAAATGCTGGAATTAATGCTTCATCATGGAAAACAGAAAAGCCAGCATAAGACAACTCTCTCATCTCTTTATACGTTAATGAAGTAATTTCCTTAGGATTATCAACAATAGTTGGATTTACACAGTAAACAGAATCAACATCTGTGAAATTTTCATATAAATCAGCTTTCACTCCTGCTGCTACAATTGAACCTGTGATGTCAGATCCACCTCGAGAAAAAGTAACTAATTTCCCTTCTTTTGTATAACCGAAAAATCCAGGGATAACAACTATATCTTCACGCTCATGTAATTTATATAACAATTGAAAACTTTCATCTAGAATTTGTGCACTTCCTGGTTCATCACTTAGTATAATTCCTGCATCTTTCGGATTTAGATATGTTGCATTTAAACCTAATTTAGCAAGATACTCACTCAACACTTTAGCAAGAGAGTCTTCTCCAATCGATTTAATCGCTTCTAACTTAAAAGGGGTAGAATAATCACTAGATATAACAGTTTCAAAATCAGCTTTTATTTCACTAATTACTTTGTCTGTTAATTCAAGTTCACTTAAAATAGAGCGGAATCTGTCTAGCACAAGCTCTAGTTGTGATTCATATGATGCTCCTTTTACATAAGCTTCTCCTAAGTTTATTAATAAATCTGTTACTTTCACATCATCTGAGGTGCGTTTACCTGGTGCTGATACAACTATAACTTTCCTTTCTGAATCATCTTGAATAATTGAAGCAACTTTCTTTAATTGTTCAGCACTTGCTACTGAACTTCCTCCGAATTTCGATACTTTCATTACATAACCTCTCCATTTTTAATTTCTATAATATTAAAATATTATCACACTTTTTAAAAAAATGTGATAATAAAATTCTGATTATTCGTGATTATCTTAACGCATTTGCCTGTTCACTTGTTTTAAGACTGACCAGGTGACTTTTTTTACCGAAATAACCGATTATATACCATTTAAAAAGCCTTGATTAAATAAATCAAGGCTTTTAGTTATTTCTTTATAAACATTTGCGTCCAATATTTACCGTTTGATACGTAACCAACACCTATGTGTGAAAAGTCACCTAAAATATTTTTTCTGTGACCTGGACTATTCATCCAAGCTTTCACAACCTGCTGTGGTGTTTGTTGCCCTCTCGCAATATTTTCTGCCGCTCTAGTGTAAGAAATTTCAAAATTTTGCATCATCGTAAATGGTGACCCATATGTTGGGCTTTGATGTGAAAAATAGTTATTTTCTTTCATATCTGTAGATTTATATCTGGCTACACGTGATAATTCCCAATTAGGCCTTAATGCAGGCAAACCATATTTAGCCCTTTCTTGATTAGTCAATTGTATAACTAAATGTTCTGTTCTTTTTATCGCATCAATAGTAGGAATCGTTAATTGCTGCTTTGGATAAATTAAATCAGGATTTTCAACCTGAGGATTCGCCTCAATGATTTCAGTAACACCAATTTGATATCTCACTGCAATTTTCCACATTGTATCTCCAGGCTGGACTGTATAGCTTGTACTTGCTGATACAGACATAGGCAAGAGAAAGCCACCTAATAAAACGGCAATACATAGTATTTTTTTCATTTTGATTACCTCCTTTTTGTTTAAGTTCTCACAGAAAAGGAGGTTTATACATAAATATAGATATAGCACACCCTTTTTTAACATCGTTATATTAAAAAAGGGTGTGCTATTTATAAACTTATTTCATTAAGAGACTCGGTGCTCTAATCTTAATCGATCAGCAACCATAGCAATAAATTCACTATTCGTTGGCTTCGCTTTAGAAACATTAATTGTATACCCAAATAGTGCAGAGATGGAATCAATATTTCCTCTGCTCCATGCAACCTCAATGGCATGTCTAATAGCTCGTTCTACGCGAGAGGCGGTTGTATTAAATTTCTTTGCAATGTCTGGATACAACACTTTAGTTATCGATCCTAACAGCTCAATGTCGTTGTATACCATTGTAATTGCTTCTCTTAGATACATATATCCCTTAATGTGTGCAGGTACACCTATTTCATGAATGATATGAGTAATGCTTGCCTCTAAATCAAATTTATCGTACTCTTTGACTGTTCTTTCTTTAGTAATTGTTGGTTCTGAAGCTGGTAGACCATAAACTTGCCTAATTTGTTCAGCCAAACTGTCTAAATCAAAAGGTTTTAAAATAAAATATGAAGCCCCTAAATTTACCGCCTTTTTCATCACTTCTTCTTGTCCAAAAGCAGTAAGCATAATTACATTTGGTTTTTTACTTAAATTTAACTCTTTCAATTTCCCAAGCACAGCTAAACCATCTATATGCGGCATAATTATGTCTAATACAACAATATCCGGTTCTTTATCTTGAATTAAGTTTAAACCATCTTTCCCATTGTATGCTCGTCCAATTACTTCAATATCAGATTGACTCGAGAAATAATCTTCCATTAATTCAACTAATTCTTGATTGTCGTCCACCAAACAAACTTTAATTTTTTCAACCATTTTTATCCTCCCTATTACTATTTAATCTCAGTTAATAACTTTCGACACAAGTTATTTTTTTCCTTCAAATTATTAAAAAAACTTTAGTTTTTTTCGATTTACTCTTATTTTCTAACGAATTCGACTACATTCCTTTTTTTTCGACAAATTAATATATGTGTTATTTTAGTTGATAATTGCAATGAATTGAGACGTGATTTAAATTAAAATATACACAATTCCCTTTTTAAAAAATTGTATAAAAATAAACGGACTTTGTTCTTAAACTTCAGAACAGTGTCCGTTTTGCAATATTTATCATTTATTTTTAACTCGCTTTTTTCTGGTCTTTATAAATATCTATCCCTGCCTCTTGTAACATCCATTCAATATGGATACCATATCCACTTGTCGGATCATTGACGAATACATGAGTTACAGCACCGATAATTCTTCCATTTTGGATGATTGGACTTCCGCTCATCCCTTGAACAATTCCACCAGTTTTATTCAGAAGTGATTCGTCAGTAATTTTAATAATCATTCCTTTTGTAGCCGGATTTTTTTGTTCTACGCTATTGATAATTTCTATATCAAATGCTTCCACTTTTTCACCATCTACAACAGTTAAAATTTGCGCAGCTCCTTCTTCTACTTGGTGAGATAACGCTATTGGTAATGGATCGTTCCAACTACTATCTTCAAGTTCTTGATCCAATGTACCAAATACACCAAACGGGCTGTTCTTTGCTATAGACCCTAATGGTTTATTACTTCGATCAAAAGATGCTTGCTTTTCACCTGGAACACCATTATTCCCTTTTTGAATATTTGTAATGGAAGATTTTACGATTGTTCCTTCGTGGATTTGTATTGGCTTTTTTGTATCCATATCAGAAATAACATGTCCTAATGCTCCATATTTTTTTGTTTTTGGATCATAAAATGTCATGGTACCAATACCCGCAGCTGAATCTCGAATGTACAAACCGATTCGATATGCTTGCTCATTTTTATCTAATGCGGGAATTAGCTTTTTCTTGATTGTTTCATTTCCTCTTTTAATCAAAAGCTGCAATGGTTTATCTTTTTCACCAGCTTCTTTTACAAATGGAGTTATTTCTTCCATTTGCTTAACCTCATGATTGTTTATCTTTAAAATCACATCTCCTACTTGTAAATCAGCATCCTCACCTGGTGAGATATTTCCATCTTTTGTTTCAATTAAATGATGTCCAACCACTAACACTCCTAGCGTTTGCAACTTAACTCCAACAGATTGGCCTCCAGGAATAACCTTATATTCATTTAATACATCAACATCCATTTTTTTAATTGGAAAATTGGCAAATTCATAAATAATCGAACTTTGGCCGTTGTCTACCGATTCAAACGTAGAGGCATCAACTGCCTTAAGAACAGGTTCGCTTTGAGTCACACTTTGCTGCACATTTTTTATTTCAGGAAGGTTAATTGTCTCATTTTTATGTTGAAAAACGGTCATGCTGTTTGGAATGGAAACAAAATCTTGAATTGGCTTTATAAAAGGCATACTTAGGAAAGTAACAAGGAGTAATATTCCTACGACTGCACGTATGTTGCTTTTTCTCATTATTCACGCTCCTCGCTCCTTGACCCATTTTTATTTTTTCTGTATTTCTAATGTGACCTTTCTGTTATGTTTTTAAACCCTGCAAAGATGAGAAAAAACGGGGATCATTTCCTTATTTACATAATAAATATAGTTTTAAAATAAGAAAAACCACGTAGCACGTCGACTACATGGTTTAGCGTTTGGAAATAATGGTATATTAGTACTTTGTTTTTTTTGCTTGATCAATTAGTTCGCGAGCATGTTCTTTCGATGTAGCTGTTAATTCTGTTCCCGTAATCATTCTTCCGATCTCAATAATTCTATTTTCTGTACTAAGGGCTTCTAAAGATGTAATAGTACGATTGGCTTTAGCTTGTTTTTTAATTAGAATGTGTGTATCTGCCATTGCTGCTACCTGAGGTAAATGCGTGATACACAAGACTTGCGAACCAATCGATACGTTATGCATTTTCTCGGCAATTGCTTGTGCAACTCTACCACTTACACCAGTATCTACCTCATCAAAAATTACACTTGTTACGCCTTGATGTTTTGCGAATATTTTCTTTAATGCAAGCATGATACGAGATAATTCCCCACCAGAAGCTACTTTACTCAACTCTTTAACAGGTTCACCAGGATTGGTTGATATTAAAAACTGAACATGATCATAACCATTTTCACTTAATTGAACTGGCTTACCATCAAGTTCGACGTTACCCATCTTTCCATTTTTTATAGAAATATCAATATCAAACGTTGCTTTTTCTAAATATAAATCCTTTAGTTCTTTGTGGATCGACTGCTTTAGATGATCAGCTGATTTTTTCCTTAGATCATGTAAGTGTGCTGCTTCAATCAATACATCTTTACCTAATTCTTGCAGTTCTTGATCTAATTTCTCAATGGATGAATCTTTATCTTTTAATTCCTCTATTTCATCTTCTATTTCAGATGCATATTCAAGCATATCATCCACTGTTGATCCATATTTCTTTTGCAGGCGATTAATCTCATTTAACCTAGATTCTAATTCGTTTAACCTCTCGGAGTCATATTCCATTTGATCTAAATAATTTCTAAGATCTATTGATATTTCTTCAATTAAATAAAAATAATTTGTAAAGGATTCTTTTTTCTCTTGAAAAGAAGCATCATACTCACTGACCGATTCTAAACCTGATAGTGCCATGCTTAGCCAATCAATTGCTCGCTGTTCTCCACTTAGTGACTCATATGCATCTCGGATACCAGTAAAAATCTTTTCATAATTCAATAATTTTTCTCGTTCTTCACGTAGTTGTCCATCTTCACCTGGAATTAAGTTCGCTTGTTGTAATTCATTCAATTGAAAATTTAACAAATCAAGGCGCTGAGCCATCTCTTGTTCATTTTCATTAAGTTGTTTAAATCGCTTTTGCACAGTTAATAATTTCCGATAAAGTGTTACATACTCTTTCTTAGCATCTTGCATTTGAGATTGATTATACAGATCTAATAACTCAATATGTCGATCAACATCCATTAATGATTGTGTTTCATGTTGCGTATGAATATCAATTAAGGCTTTACCAAATTCTTTTAATATTGCTAAGGTCACTAAATGTCCGTTCACGCGACAAATACTTTTGCCATTTGAGCTAATCGTTCGAGACAATACAACCATACCATCTGAATCTATATCGATTCCAAATGCTTCGCCAATAGAATAAACTGGGTGGGTTAAGTCATCAATGGAAAATAAACCTTCTAAGCTTGCTTTCTTCGCACCATGACGGACAAATTCCACTGAGCCTCTTCCTCCTGCAAGTAACTCAATCGCGTCTATAATGATTGACTTTCCTGCACCTGTCTCTCCAGTTAATACAGTTAACCCTTTGTTAAACGTGATTGTTAATTCCTCAATAATGGCAAAATCTTTAATTGAAAGTTCAGTTAACACTCGTTACACCTCTCATTTTGATTAGATTTGTAACTTCTATAACATATCTAAAAATCGCTTCTGTGTTTCTGATGCACTGGTGTTATCTTTGCATATAATCAGTATCGTATCATCACCACAAATCGTTCCTAAAATTTCTTCCCAGTCCAAATTATCAATTAAAGCTCCTAATGCATTGGCATTACCTGGTAGAGTTTTTAACACTAACAAGTTATTTGCCTCGTCCATACGAATAAATGCATCACGCATCAGTCTTTTTAATTTTTCTAATGGATTAAAGCGTTGATCTGCGGGTAGACTATATTTATATCTACCATCAGATAAGGGAACTTTCACCAAATGAAGCTCTTTGATGTCTCTTGAAACCGTAGCCTGTGTTACGTTGTAGCCTAGTTCATGCAATGCATCCACCAGTTCATCTTGTGTTTCTATTTCGTTCTCAGTAATTAATTCACGAATTTTTATATGACGTTGGCCCTTTGTCATTGTTAAACCTCCCGTATTATATCAGCTTAATCACGTGAAAGAACCAATCGATTTCGGTTAGTTCGAATTTATTCATGTACATGATGTGCCTCATCGATGACTTGTTCAACCATGTTATCAAGTTGCTGATCGTCAATATTTGTTTGTTCATTTTTATTCCAAGTTAGATGAACTAGAAATTCAATGTTTCCATCGCCACCTGTGATTGGTGAGTAAGTAATGTTTTCTATATTAAAATCAAGATCATTTGCAAAAGTAAGCAAATCTGAAACGACTTGCTTGTGAATTTTTTTATCTCTTACAATTCCTTTTTTACCTACTTGCTCTCTTCCAGCTTCAAATTGTGGCTTTATTAAAGCTACAATATCACTCTCTGGAGCTAATATCGTCTTTAAAACAGGTAAAATTAATCGTAAAGATATAAAAGATACATCAATACTTGCGAAATCTGGAAGGCCATTTTCAAATAAATCTATAGTTGCATATCTAAAATTGGTTCTTTCCATGACAATAACGCGTGGGTCATTTCTTAGTTTCCAATCTAATTGATTGTAACCGACATCTACGGCATAACACTTTCCAGCTCCGTTTTGTAGCGCACAATCAGTAAACCCACCTGTAGAAGAGCCGATATCGACCATTGTACGATCTTGAAGGTTGATTTGAAAATCGTGTATTGCTTTCTCTAATTTCAAACCGCCTCTACCTACATAAGGGATAGCCTTTCCTTTCACTTGAATAGGTAAATCAGCATTCACTTTTACACCAGGCTTGTCCAGACGGTTCCCATCAGAAAAAACTAATCCGGCCATAATTGTTCGTTTCGCTTTTTCTCTTGTTTCGATTAACCCACGTTCTACTAGTAATGTATCTAATCTCACTTTATTTGCCATATAATTTATTTCCCTTTTTAACTCAAATTATTTTCAAACTATATATTATTGTTTTATTATGTTTATTTTTTGTTAAAAACTTTAATTTTAAACCTATCTTCCATTATTCCAATAATTTTCCCAGCAAAAAATATAATTTTCGTTGATGAATGTATACCAAAATATTTCCCTAAAGCTTTACCGCCAACAGTTAACGCGGCAACTAAACTAGTCATTACAACGGAAATAGTAAGTTGAACAGAGGATCCTTCTTCATAACCAAAACCATTTGCTAATTGAAGGACAACAATTGCTGAGGCTGTACCACTAATGACACCAGAAATATCTCCAATCACATCATTACAAAAACTGGCAAATTTATCTGCATTTCTTACAATTTGAATTGCTTGTTTAGAACCAGGTATTTTTTCCGCAGCCATTGCATGAAAAGGAACTTCATCTGCAGCAGTTGCAGCAATACCAAGCATATCAAAAATGACACCAATTAAAACAATAATTAAAACAATAAATAAACCTACAAGCCACGCAACACCACCAAGTATTGATGATGAGATGACTGAAAAAATAGCCGCTAACACAAATGTGATAACGGCAATACTTATACTAAATTTTATCGACTTTTTCATTTGCGATTCGGTTTTCACCATTCATGTATACCTCATTATAGTTAAATATGTATGTGGAATGGTCGCCTAAAAGGTAAAAACTACGGCTTAGGTCCAGTAGGTTTTCCCAAATTCGTACCGAATGTTGCCATTCTGGCGGTTCCCCTTTAAACGAATTTTAGCGTTGTTACCAACAGCTAGACTGGATTGCCACTTAGTCCGTACTATAATCCCTTTTAAACGTCCGATGGAACAGTCTAGGAGATTTCCTCAACAGCTCTTAACCGCTCCCTAGCCTCTTTTGCAGTCCCGATTTCATATAGATAAAAATACGAATACCAGTGGCCACCCAGTATTGTATCTACAACTATAATCCCCTCGAACACCACTCAAGGCAGGCTACGCTACAAATAAGATTCCCTTGCTCCTATTGTGTAGGTTCATACCCCAGTCCATGGTAATAGCTTTGGCTTAAAGTTACCACAGAGATGGGCCTCCGCGGAAGCAGGGTCAACGCCCACATGCCTTTGTGGATCGCCCTGCAACCTTAACTCCCAGCATCGACCCAAGGCTGGGCGCCTCAAGCCGACACAAGGAACTTCATCGATGTGCCCTTTAGCGGATTTTTAGGCCCGCCTTCAGAAACGGAGAACCGACTAGAATACTGCACCATTCCCATTGTATTGCTATATTAACATATTTCTAGATTCGTTTCAATTAAAAAAATTATGAAATTCGATTACTAATATAAATTAAGAATTGATCCAATAATCCATGAGAAGCACTTGCTTCTTGAAGTAATTTTTTTGCTTTTTCAACGTAAAGTTGTTTTTTCTCTATTGCACCTTCTAGACCTAATAACTTAGGGTAGGTACTTTTAGAATTCTGTTCATCACTTCCTACCGGCTTACCGATTTGTTCTACATTACCTGTTACATCTAGAATGTCATCTTGCACCTGAAAAATTAACCCAAGATATGCAGCAAACTTCTTGATTGCTTGTAACTGTGCATTATTTGCCCCACCAATATAGGCGCCAATTTCTATAGCAAAGCATAGTAATTCACCCGTTTTCAACTGATGAATTCTCTCTAAATCCTCAAGCAGGATCGTTTTATTTTCAGCTTCTATATCTAAAGATTGACCAGCAACCATTCCTTTTGGTCCACTTGCTTCAGCTAAACGTTGGATGATATAAATTTTTTGTTGTTCCGTAAGCTGCTGATCTGTTGCTATTAACTCAAAGCTATAAGTGAGCAATGCATCACCAGCTAGTATAGCTGTTGCTTCATCAAACTTACGATGGTTTGTTGGTTTTCCTCTTCTTATATCATCATTATCCATAGAGGGAAGATCATCATGTATTAAAGAATAAGTATGTATCATTTCTAATGCCAACGCTGTATGTAATACCTGTTGGTGTGAGCCACCATACGCCTCACAACTTGCTATCATTAATAAAGGGCGGATTCTTTTTCCACCAGCTTCTAAAGAATAGATCATTGATTCCTTTAATCGGTTAGGAATTGACAAGTCAGAGACTTTTCGAATTAGCTCATCTGTTATTAGTTTTTCTTTTTCAGTAATAAATGCTGTCAATTCTTGGTCCATCTATTCATCCTCCACTTCAAATGGCTTGGTTTCCCCCTGCTCATTGATAATTTGTGTCATTTGCTTTTCTACGTTTATTAATTTGTCATTACATATTTTAGAGTAACGCATTCCCTCTTGATAATATTGAATCGCTTTTTCTAAAGGAACTTCACCCTCTTCTAACTTTTCGACAATTCCTTCTAACTGTTTCATTGCTTCTTCAAAAGTCAATTCTTTTTCAGACATACTATTTCTCCTCCTCTATATCGGACACGTAACAGTTTAGTAATCCATCTTGAACTTTTAATGTAACAGGATCGTTTACCTTCACATCACTTGTTTGCTTAATAATAGAGCCATTTCCTTTATATGCGATTGAGTATCCTCTTTTCATTGTGTGCAGAGGACTCAGCAGGTTAAGTTTATCAAGCTCAGCGACAAATTTTTGTTTGTGTTTTTCAAGCAAACGAAACATCGCTTGTTCGTTTCGTCTAGACAATTGTGTCAAATTATTTTTGGTTCCATCTATTTGTTTATTTGGATGTTGATTTCTTAATCTGAGCATATTGTGTTCTAACTGCTTACTGCTATGTCGGTATATGGTGTCTACTGCTTTAGCAAGCTGATCTATTTTTTTATCAAGCTCTTGTTCTTTTTGCTTAATAAGTTGAGCTGGGTATCGAAATGCATAACTTTTTTGTAGTCGATCCAGTTTACTGTTAGATTCTTCTATGCGGTAAGTTAGCATTTGCCTAATGGATTGTGTAGCATTGTGGATTTGCTGCTGTACATCATTTTTGGATGGGACGGCCAATTCAGCTGCTCCTGTTGGGGTTGCTGCTCGAACGTCTGCTACAAAATCTGCAATGGTAACATCTGTTTCATGACCAACTCCTGAAATAACAGGCAAATCGGAGTTTACAATTGCTCTTGCTACTTGTTCATCATTAAAAGCCCACAGTTCCTCTATAGAACCACCACCACGCCCAACAATTAAGACATCTAATTGTAGATTGGATTCATTTGCTTGTTTGATAGATGAAACGATGGAGGCTGGAGCTTGCTCGCCTTGGACAAGCGCTGGAAAAACGGTAACTGAGGTTGCTGGAAAACGACGATTAATAGTCGATAGTATATCTCTAATTGCTGCACCTGTTGGAGACGTTACAATACCAATGTGTTGCGGATACATTGGTAAGTTTTTTTTCAAAGATGGTGCAAATAAGCCTTCTTTACTTAATTTTTCTTTCAGTTGTTCAAAAGCTACATGCAATGCACCTACCCCATCAGGTTCCATTTGCTGAATATACAATTGGTATTGTCCCTGTGGCTCATAAACATTAATTTGGCCTTTTATTAATACTTGCATGCCATTCTCTGGCATAAACTTAAGCGCCCGATTGTTACCAGCAAACATCACAGCATTAACACGAGAGTAAACATCTTTAATGGTAAGGTACATATGTCCTCTGCTATGATGTTTGAAGTTTGAAATTTCACCTTTCAACCAAATGTCATTAAGGTGTTTATCCAACTCAAATTTTCGTTTTATATATTTTGTTAATGCCGTTACAGTTAAGTAATTATCTTGCATACTTATTCACTACCTTCTAGCATCGGCTAATTTCGCTGATTGAATCGTATTATGCATTAGCATTGTGATTGTCATTGGGCCAACTCCACCAGGAACAGGGGTGATATAAGATGCTTTATTTTTAGCTGACTCAAAATCAACATCTCCAACTAATTTGCCATGTTCGTTTCGGTTGACACCTACATCTATCACAACCGCACCTTTTTTGATTTGGTCTCCGTGAATAAACGATTCTTTTCCTACAGCCACAATTAAAATATCTGCAATCTTGACTAATTCATCCATATTCTTTGTTCTTGAATGACAGTAAGTAACAGTCGCATTTTCATTTAGAAGTAATTGCCCTACAGGTTTACCTACAAGATTACTTCTTCCAATAACTACTGCGTGTTTTCCTTCTAAGGAAATATTCTTTGACTTTAACATGGTGATAATACCAAGAGGTGTACATGGTAAGAAGGTTTCCTTTCCAGTTAGCATTCTTCCAACACTAATGGGGTGAAAACCATCCACATCTTTACTTGGGGTTATCGCTTCAATAATTTTCTGTTCATCAATGTGTTTTGGTAATGGTAGTTGAACAAGTATGCCATTAACTGTATCATCTTGGTTAAGCTTTTCGATTAATTCTAATAATGCTTTTTCCGTGGTCTCTGAAGGTAGTTCTATTAAATCGGAGTCAACACCAACATAATCAGCCGCCTTTTGCTTCCCTTTAACATAAGATTTAGAGGCTGGATCTTCACCTATTAAAACAACTGTTAACTTTGGCACAATTCCACTCTGCCTCAAATCATAAACCTCTTCCTTCATGTCTGAACGCAAGCCGTTCGCCAAGTCTTTTCCATAAATGATCTCTGCTACCACAACACATTCCCCCTATTTAGTCATTTTTGAAAGTACACCATTAATAAATTTACCTGATTTCTCATCTCCATAAACATGCGCCAATTCAATCGCTTCATTAATTGCTACGCCATGTGGTGTATCTACATCATAAAACATTTCGTACGTTGCAATCCGAAGTAATGTCTTTTCCACGTTTGCCAAGCGATTCAAACTCCATTTTTCTAGATGATCCTCTATTTTATGATCAATGTCTGTCTTGTTTTGAAAAACACCAAATATAATTGCTTCTAAAAAGTCTGAGGGTAGATCATCTTCCAATAATTGAGTCATTGATACTTTTGGATCAAAACTTTCATTATCTAATGAGAAAAGTATTTGAAAAGCTTTTTCTCTTGCGTTTCTTCGTTTCATCTTCATTCTCCTTGTTAACATTCACACACTTATGCTATTAATATTTTATCTACATCATAACGAATTAGGGCATAAAAAGCCATAGATTGTTTCTTTTTTAAAACATTGTTTTAGTATAACGTATTACATTTATGACGTGAACAAAAAATATTTATTTTTTACATAGTAAACAGGAAAAGACCTTGCTAGAGAATTAATCTCCTCAAGGTCTCTTCCATAAAATCACTCTTCTTCGTTTGTTTCTTCTTTCGTTTCTAGGCGAACACCTACAACATGGACATTGATTTCCTCAATTTCTAGTGCTGTCATATTCTTTAATGCCTGACGAATATTTTCTTGGATTTTCTTTGCTACAGTAGGAATAGTTTTGCCATAATCTAATACAACAAAAACGTCAATCATAACACCTATATCGGTTAATTCGACTTTAATTCCTTTGCCGTGTGATTTTTTTCCGAATTTTTCTACTACGCCTGTCGCAAAATTTCCACGAGTAGAAGAAACACCTTCCACCTCATTAGTTGCTATGCCCGCTATTACTTCTATAACTACCGGTGCAATTTCAACTTTTCCTAAACGACCATCTTCACTTACATTTAATAAATGATTTTCACTCATTAAGGTTCACTCCTTTTGAGTTAGTAATAAAATTCGCAATAAATTTTATTCATCTTCTATTATAGTATACTTTTCAAGAAATTTCGTATTAAAATCACCATTATTGAAAACAGGGTGCTCCATCATTTTGTAATGAAAAGGAATCGTAGTAGAAATACCTTCAATTACAAACTCACTTAATGCGCGCTTCATACGCTTTATTGCTTCTTCTCGTGTTGGCCCATAAGTAATTAATTTTGCAATCATTGAATCATAATATGGAGATATAGAATAGCCTGGATAAGCAGCAGAATCAACACGTACACCGAATCCACCTGGCGGAAGATACATATCAATCTTTCCAGGTGATGGCATGAAGTCTTTACAAGGGTCTTCAGCATTGATACGACATTCTATAGCGTAACCTTGAAATGTTACTTCTTCCTGTGACAATGACAGTGTTTGATTGTTAGCGATATTGATCTGTTCCTTGATCAAATCTACACCAGTAACCATTTCAGTAATTGGATGTTCCACTTGAATACGAGTATTCATTTCCATAAAATAAAAGCTTTGATCTGTTTTGTCAAAGATAAATTCAACTGTTCCGGCGCCTGAATAATTAACAGCTTTAGCTGCCTGAACAGCTGCTTCTCCCATTTGCTCACGGATAGAATCAGTGATTGCCGGTGAGGGTGTTTCTTCAATCAACTTTTGCAATCGACGTTGAATAGAACAATCCCTCTCGCCTAAGTGTATCACATTTCCATGATTATCAGCTATTACTTGGATTTCCACATGAGAGAAATCCTCAATGAATTTTTCAAGATACACACCTGGATTACCAAAAGCCTTTTCTGCTTCTTGTTGTGTAACGCGTAAGCCTTTAATTAATTCTTGCTCATCACGTGCAATTCGGATCCCTTTTCCGCCACCACCAGCAGTAGCCTTAATAATCATTGGATATCCGATCTTCTCAGCAATTTCAATGGCTTGATCTTCACTTTCTATAATACCGTCAGAGCCAGGGACGATTGGTACACCTGCTTGCTTCATTGTTTCTCTTGCAACATCTTTTGTTCCCATTTTTTGAATAGCATATGCGCTAGGGCCTACAAAAGTTATATTACATTTTGCACATATCTCAGCAAAGTCGGCGTTTTCCGCTAGAAAACCATATCCCGGGTGTATCGCATCTACCTCTGTTAGCGTAGCAACACTCATAATATTGGTAAAGTTTAAATAACTGTCTTTACTAAACCGTGGTCCAACACAGTAAGATTCGTCAGCCAATTGGACGTGTAAAGCTTCTTGATCTGCTTCAGAAAAAATTGCCACTGTTTCTATCCCAAGCTCTTTACAAGCTCGAATGATTCGAACAGCAATTTCTCCACGATTAGCAATTAATAGTTTTTTAATCATGTTCTCTCCCCTTATTTAGTCTTCACTCGGAATAACGGTTGACCAAATTCAACTAGTTCTCCATTATCAACAAGAATCTCTACAATTTCACCAGAAACCTCTGCTTCGATTTCGTTAAATAATTTCATTGCTTCTACAATACAAACTACTGTGTTCGGATTAACTTTATCCCCTTCAGTTACAAACGCATCTTGCTCTGGTGAAGACGAACTATAAAACGTACCAACCATCGGCGAAGTAATCTCATAGTCACCAGACACAGCTTGTATTGGTTCATCTTCTTTGGTTTCTTCAGAAGCAGAAACAGTTGTTTGCTGTGCAACAGTAGGCTGTGCTGTGTATACAGGTTGCGTCGGTTGAACTACCTGCTGTTCTACTTGTTTTTTCAACTCAAGTTTTGCACCGTCTATTTCATATGTAAATTCATTAATTGACGATGCATCAATCGTTTTTATTAAAGATTGAATTTCTTCTATTTTTAACATAACAAACACCTCTTCTTATAAATTAAATATAACTCTCTTCTCATAAAGAATTATGAACAGGTACTAATAACTCCTCTTAACATTTTACGTAATCCATCGAAAAACTGCAACTATTCATTTTTAAAATTGACGTATATTTAATATTTTAATCATAACACAGGCAGATTATCGTTTTAAATTTTAATAAAAAAATTAGTTATTGGATGATGCTAATAAATATGTAGGGATTAAGTGGTTATTAGAATCCTAGCTAAATTTCTTTAATTTT
The DNA here is from genome assembly GCF_014083865.1 of Paraliobacillus salinarum. Taxonomy (GTDB): domain Bacteria; phylum Bacillota; class Bacilli; order Bacillales; family Amphibacillaceae; genus Paraliobacillus; species Paraliobacillus salinarum. The sequence goes on from NZ_JACEFA010000001.1 coordinate 495,585, forward strand.
TTTCTTCCAGAGTAGACTTGTGTCCATTTCAAAATGACATACAATTGCATGTATTAATATATATGTACTACAAATGGAAAAGGGTGAAAATCATGTCCGATAATTACTTGAGATGGTCAGAAATCGCTTATGGCGGAGAAAACCATCCACCAAATGATGCTGTAGACCCTCAAGCTAGTTCATGGCCTATGTATTATTTAAAGCGAGACGGCGATTCATTTTATGGACCTAATGGTAAATTTTCGTTTCAAATTAGTTCGCCGGAAAGTATTGATTGGAATAAACAGTTAAGCATCGTACAATCCACATTGAAAAACATTACAACAGAGCAAGTTAACATCGCTACTTACTGGGGGACGGGTCCAGCGACAAAACAATGGACACCTATTATTGATCGATTAATTGACACATATGGACTTACTCCAACGAAAGCAGCCCGAGTGTTAGCTGCTGTGCAAGCCGGCATGAATGATACATTTGTTGTTGCATGGTATTATAAATATCTTTCGGATGTTGCTCGTCCAATTCAATACGACCCAAAACTAAAACCTATTCTTTGCACACCAAGATTCCCAACTTATGTATCGGGGCATGCAGCAGTATCTGGATGCGCTGAAACAATTTTAAGTTACTTCTTCCCGAGTGAAGCACGTCGTCTTAAAGAGTTAGCTGAACAAAATGCGAAATCGAGATTATATGCGGGTGTTCATTTTCCAATAGATAATGATGAAGGGCTTCGTTTAGGTAGACAAATTGGTAAGGTTATTACTAATGAGCTACATCAACAACGAGAAGAGGATGGTTCTTTAATAGACAATTTTAACCGACTTAATTTACATGCTGATTTATTACCGCCACCTTATACTCAAGCGATTCCTTTTGATTTCAAAGAATCCTGTGCTTCAAACACTGCCTATTCTAACAATAAGAGTGAAATCAGACCTGTACCAAAACCTAAAATATTCATCTGAAAAATGAGTTAATAAATTTAAAAATAGGCTTTTCATTATAATGAAAAGCCTATTTTCAATTATTATTTAGTTTTACTTATTCGGTTGGAATTTGACTTCTACATTAACTCTACCGAATTCATCATATACCATTTGCATGATGTTATTTGCTTCGACGTTTGATAGTTCTTCGGCGTTTACTGTTACGATGACACTATTGTCTTTCGTTCTTACGAGTACATCATTAAATCCTTTTTCAGATTTTAATGTCTCTTCTATAATTAATTCTTTTGAGGATATATGATCGATCTCCTCCATTTCATCATATGCTTTATTTTTTTCTTCTGTTGAAGCCGAACTAGAAGCAATAATATCTTTTAACTGCTCTACTCGATTACTTCTTGTTTCTGATAGATCCATACGAATCATAGTAAACAATTCATTAGATTCATTTGTACTTTCAGTAATTGTTCCTTCTGAATCTTTTTCCACATCAGCCTCATCAACATTACCTGTTGTTGTTTCATCATTTAGTATATCTTCGTTAATAAAGGCAAAGTCCCCATTACCGTTAGCGTTCATATAGTACACGCTTAATACAATCATTAGACTTAACATTGTTAACAACCATACTGTTTGTTTTTTTAACATTATGATTCCTCCCCATTATTTTTTGGCATAATCGAAATCCGATGAACTGGAACCCCTAATACACGTGATACAGCTTCAGAGACCCATTGCTTCACTTCCATATGTTCCACACCTTTTGCAACAACTAAAACTCCTCTAACTTCTGGGCGTTTGGTTTGAATTAATAAAGGAACTTCCTGCTCACCTTGCCTAACAATGACGGTTTGTTGCTCTTCCGTCGCATCCTCAATATGCCTTTCTCCACCATTTTGATCGGTTTCTTCTGTTGTCTGCGTACCTACTATTAGATTTTTCTCATAAACTTGCTCTTGTGTAGCCTCAAGAGTAACCATAACTTCTACGCCCGAAACGCCATCTATTTTTTCAAGCAAAGCTTGGAGTTCTGTTTCATATTCCTTCTCTACTTCATTTACGTTTGAGGTGGTGGACTTCTTTTGAGAAAAAGTTTCCTCTTCAGCTGCACCTTCTAACAACTGTGGTTTTTGATTTATTTGACTCGGTTGTGTATCATCTTGGTTCGTAAACATATTCCCTACCAATAAAACAAGGACACCAATTAATCCAATGATTAACATATAACCTGTCTTCGTTGGTTTGGATCCGTCTTCCGTTTTTAACTTTAAGTTTGATAATATTTTTTTGAAAGGATTATTCATTTTTTTCTCCCTTCTTAACAACATTTAGTTGCTCTAATTTCACTTCCCATTGTTCGGCTAGATAAATACTTACATTACGCAGTGTTTCATCTTCCGTATCTTTTTTTGGAACTTGATCGTTTCCAATTATTACTTCCTTCACTTCTCTTTTTGTAACGTTTTCTTGTACTTCTACGTATATACTAGCTTCTTCCAACGTTTCTGCTCCTATGTTTTCTTCAGAACGGAACTGAACACTTGATATTTCCATATCATATTTTTCTATCAACCCCTCTTTCACTTGATTTATCATTTGGACAATCAGCTCTTCTTCAACATATGCATCTTGGGAGGCTTGTATTTCTTTTTTTTTGTTTTCAATCTCATTTTTTAATTGATTGTTATTTAAAGATTGTTCGAAAGTATCCATCGAACGTGAAATAGCTTGATTAATATCAACATTAAAAAGCTGAAAAAGAGGATGTAAAAACATGAGTAAGAATAAGAACGACAAAACAATATGTACATATTTTCGCATCATTGTTTGCGGCAATAACATCTCAACAATTAGTACTAGAAATAAAAATAATACAAGTCTCGTAATCCAAGTAATAAAGTAGTCCATCTCGTTATTGTCCCCTCCACTAACGAAGCATTAATGTTATATTGCTAGCAATTACGATGATAACGATAGTTAAAAAAAACATGAAAGAAACAGTTAATAGTGCAGCAAATAAATATATAATATGTTTACTTAGAATGTCTAGACATTTGATAACTGGACCATTTCCTAATGGCTGCAGTATCGCAACAGAAATTTTATAGATGAATGAAATAATAAAAATCTTTATTGCAGGAAAAAGAACAATAACAACTAAAATAATGACCCCAACAAGACCAACAGCATTCTTCAATAGTAACGAGGCACTTAATACTGTATCTGCTGCATCCGTAAACAACCTTCCCACTACTGGAATAAAATTACCTGTAACAAACTTAGTTGTCTTCATCGCCACACCATCTTGTATTGCTGTTGTCGCTCCTTGAACAGAAACAACACTTAAAAAGACAGTCAATAATATTCCTAACAACCCTAAGCCGATGTTTCTAAGTAACTCAGCTAACTTTGTAACTTGAAATGATTCGTTCAGTACACTCACCATTTGCAAAATAGCTGAGATGAAAAAAAGTGGAATAATGAAGTAATTGACAAGCATTACCGTAAGCTGCATACAGGCAACGATAATTGGATGAAAGAAAGCTACAGCTGTTATACTTCCAAATGAAGCCATCAAGCCTAAAATTAATGGTAATAAGGCAACCATAAAATCTCGCATTTGCATGACTGTTTCAGTAACGTATGAAGATGCAACTTGAAAACTTTGCATTGCCAATACAAACAACACTAAGACTACAACTAAATCTGACACCTTACTAACTGTGCTGGATTCAAACGAGTTTTGTATCATTTGTAAAACAACAGAACATAAAGAAAGTACAATGAGCGTACCCAACAGATCTCCACTAGCAACTATTTCGTACCCAATATAAGTAAAAATTGCGCTTAGCCAATCTTTTATAGAAAGTATATTTTGATTTTGTAAAAATTCTCGAAAGGTAACATCTTGTATATTAGGTAAGTAGGCACCATAATCATTTTTGAGATTCTCCCAAAAATCACTTGTATCCTGTAAAGAGACATTCTCTAATAATTGACTACTTGGTATATTTGAATCACTATTAGATGAGTCATCTGAAACACCTAACACTAGTTGATCTGTCATGAAATACATGCCACATATAACAATTAGAAGTAGTATTTTCTTGAACCAACTATTCATCTGTTTTCCCCGCTTTTTTTTACTTATTGCGGTAAAAATCCTATTATTGTTTCAATGACAGCTGATATGATTGGTACAGCTAGTACAATAATAAATAGTTTACCTGCTAATTCAATTTTTGCAGCGACTGATGCTAAGCCTGCATCTCTAGTAATATGTGCTCCAAACTCCGCTATATAAGATATGCCGATAATTTGTAAGATGGTATGAAGATACGTATCATTTATGTTCGCACGGCTACTAATCGATTGGATCAGTCCAAAAACTGTAGAAACGTAATCCATAACAATAAAAAAGATAATAATAGAGGTGAAAATAACAATGAATAATGCAAAGGTTGGCTTCTGCTCTTTTATCAAAAGTACTAATAAACTAGCAACAATTCCTATGGATACGATTTGAATAATCATCATGATTTAACTATCCTCGATATAAAAATACGGACTTAATCTCTTGAAATAAATCAGAAATTCCGTTTATAACAAAAAGAAGCACAATGATAAAACCTACAATACTTGCAAATTGTGCATATTCCTCTTTTCCCATTTGTTTTAAAATCGTGTGAATCATTGCAACAATTATCCCAATTCCTGCAATTTGAAATAAAATAGAAGCATCTTGGTACATCGTTATTCCCCTTTCTAAATTAGAAGTAAGACAATAAACAATCCTGCTAAAAAGCCTAGACTTTTTACCATCTTACTGTAACGATGTTGATCATCCACAGCATCTTCCAGGATTCGATCTAGGTGTGTTAATGCCAATTGAATGTATTTTTTTTGTTGTGAAATATCGTGTTGGCCTAATGTTTGTCCAAATTGATTTAATACTTCCTTCTCGTCATAACTCAGAGCACTATTGTTCATTAAATTACCTAACGCTTTTGCCCATGCAATATTTAAATCACTGGCTCCCTGTTTCAGCTGCTGATGTAACATTTGAAAAAAACCTGCTATTGGTTCAGGAGATTGATTAGCTACGTGCCAAAATGCATCTATTAATGGAGCATGACTATATACAATTTCCGCTTCCATCGTTTGTAATGCACTTTTCAATTGCCTAATTTGCTTTGGCCTATTATTCAAATGAGATGCGATTTCGAACCCTATCCAGGTGGTTGCTATGACTAATAGTAGCGCTCCTACCCATTTCATTTTCTTCAACCCTCTTTTTCATCAGGTTATTTCCGTTGCTATCTAAAATTTGAAAGACAGTTCCCGGTTTATCTGACTTTTTTAAAACAATGAATCGATCAAACATGTTTGACTGAAACAGTGGTTGAAACGATAGTCTTTTTCTTATATCATCTAGTGAATTGCCATGCGCACTACACATCAACTTGACACCTGCGCGCAATGCTTCTTGGATGGCAAGAACATCTTCAGCGCTCCCAATTTCATCAACAACAATGACATCAGGAGACATGGAGCGAATAAGCATCATTACTCCTTCAGCTTTAGGACAAGCATCTAAAACATCTGTACGGGTTCCAACATCATGTTGTGGCACACCATCTAGGCAACCCGAAATTTCTGAGCGTTCATCTACAATTCCAACTTTTACAGGTGAAGCATGCTTCCATCCAGAACCAATTAATCTTGAGATATCACGAAGCAATGTCGTTTTTCCAGTCTGTGGCGGACCAATGATTAGCGTATTGCAATAGCCTTCTTCATGTAGCGCGTTAATATAAGGTGAAGCGGCTCCTATCTTTTCTTTAGCAATCCGTATATTAAAAAAAGTCATATCTTTTATTGCTTTTACATAACCATTCGTTGTATTCACTTTCCCTGCTAAACCAATTCGATGTCCTCCTCGAATAGTTACATAGCCTTTTTTTAACTCTTCTTCCATTCGGTATAGCGAAAATTGCGAAATTTGATTAATTAAATAGGTAGCATCCTGCTTATCTGCAATTAAATCTGTCATCCATTCTGTGTGACTATCAAAAATTATTTCTACTGGTTGATTCATACGAATGCGTATCTCTTGTAACATACTCCACCTATTACCGATTTTCTTCTCTATTTTGTTCCGTAAAGGTCCTGTGAATAATGACATGATTTCTTCTATCATTTGAACGCTTCCTTTTCTAGTATTGCTTTATTGACATTGTATGCTTGTCTGCATGCATTATGACTGAAATAAACAAACCACATCCACAACAAAACGCCAGAACGAATTCCAAACAAAAAAAGTTGCCTATATAGTAGACAACTTTTTTAAATAACTTATTCACTTATGCTCTTGAAACATACTTACCATCACTGGTGCTGATTTGTAACACATCGCCTACGTTAATGAAGAACGGAACTTGTACAATAAGACCTGTTTCTAACGTAGCCGGCTTTGAACCACCACTTGCAGTATCTCCTTTAATACCTGGTTCTGTTTCTGTTACTTCTAATTCTACATTATTTGGTAAGTCTACACCAATTGTTTCTCCTTGATAACTCATGATTTGAACTTCCATGTTTTCTTTTAAAAACTTCAATTGATATTCAATTTGGCTTGCTTGCAATTCTGTTTGCTCATATGTTTCAGTGTCCATAAAGGTATGCATATCACCAGAAGCATAAAGATATTGCATTTTACGGTTATCAATGTGTGCTTTTCCTACTTTTTCTCCTGCACGAAAAGTTTTTTCTTGAATATTACCATTACGAAGGTTACGTAATTTAGAACGAACAAAAGCAGCACCTTTGCCTGGTTTTACGTGTTGAAAATCTACTACTTGCCAAATCGAGTTATCCACTTCGATTGTTAGACCAGTTTTAAAATCGTTAACTGAAATCATTTCATTTCCTCCCTGTTTCTCTCTATTTTAAAAGAATGTATTACCTATGCCTTATAATATAATAAGTTCTTTTGGTGAATGATTCAACCTCTCATTGCCATCTTTCTTTACAATGATGTCATCTTCAATTCTACAGCCACCAACATTTGGTACATATATACCAGGCTCAACCGTAACAATCATTCCCTCTTCTAGCGTTTGATCTGATTTAAAAGAAAGCGCAGGCTGTTCGTGAACTTCTAACCCAAGGCCATGTCCAGTGGAATGCCCGAAATATTCACCATAACCCTTTTCTGTAATATAGTCTCTTGTTAGCGCATCAGCTTGTTTACCAGTCATTCCGGCTTTAATTCCATTAACACCTTTTAATTGAGCTTGAAGGACAGTATCATAGATTTCTTTTAATTGATCTGATATTTCTCCGACTGCTACGGTGCGTGTTATATCTGAGCAATAACCATTATACAAGGCACCGAAGTCCATTGTTACAAGCTCACCATTTTCAATTTTCTTCTCAGAAGCAACACCATGTGGAAGTGCTGAGCGGTAGCCAGAAGCAACAATAATATCAAAACTTGATGAAGTTGCTCCTTGCTTTCGCATATAGAATTCTAATTCATTGGATACCTCTATCTCTGTCACTCCTGGTTTAATAACAGTAAGAATATGTTTAAATGCATCATCTGCTATTTTAGCAGCTTCTTTTAAAATGCTAATCTCATCTTCTGTCTTAATAAGGCGAATTTTTTCAACAAGGCCTTCTGTTGGAACCCATTCTACCTCTGCTTCCTTTGCATATTGCTCATACATCGCATATGTAAGATCTGTTTTTTCAAAACCAACGCGATTAATACCTAGTGTTTTAAATTGACTAGCTACTTCTTTCACTATAGGCTGCTTGTGTTCAACAATTTCAAACGCTGTTGCTTGATCATTCGCTTGTTGTGTATAACGAAAGTCTGTGATTAATAATTCCTTCTCTTCTGTTATTAAGACAATTCCAGCAGTTCCAGTAAAACCAGAAATATATCTGCGATTAAACGGATTTGTAATTAGTAAAGCATCTAAATTGTTTTCACCTAGCATCGATCTAAGTTTTTCGATTTTCCCCATTCTTTTCATTGCCTCCATCATAAATAAACTTATTTTTATAAATATATGTTTGTCTAAGTTTATCATAAATATAGAAATTTGTTTATTTTACAAATAATGTGTTAGAGTTTTATTAAATATTTTTTTTAGAAATACTATCTAAATACTCATAAGAAATGGAATAGCCGATAAATAGACCATATAATATAAAGATACAAATGGTTGTAACGATCGTATCACTATCCAATTGTGTTAAAGGCTTAACATTTGGAAAAATTGGTAAGAGCAGATAAAAAAGTCCTCCCCATAATGCTAAACCAAACAAAATACTAGGCAATAATCCTCTTGTTTTTCTAAGTAATACATAATAAACCATGGCTACTAATAGTGAAATAACTGAAACCGCAAGTATGGAAAGAACATCGGCTAACCAACTATTCGTCCAATCTGCATCCAACCAAGAACGAATGATAAAAGTTGTTGGGGAAACAGTTGTGAAATGAAAATAACTTGCAATCCATGCGATAAAACTCCAAAATATCCCGCCAAAAAAACCTGTTGATAACGTTCTTGATAGCATTGAGGCAGGCTTTTCACGTTTATTTTGTTCTAATTGTTTTTTTGCTCCCATTTTTTGATCACCTCTATCTTATAGAATGAACAAGAAATTCAAAAAATATGCTTGAAATAAAAATTTGAAATGCAACAACTAGATTTTTTGGTATATTATTCATAGAGTACGCTATACTAAGAAATAGATTAAAATGTTTTCGTTTTGGTTTGATAGAATGAAGAAAATATCAATTTGCTATAGTTCATAAATAGAAAGGGTGAAACACATGTTTAGACACAACAAAAAACCAATTTGGTTCTATCTTTTAGTTACCCTGGCTGCTATCGGTTTAATTAGTCAATTACTGACTAACACAACCACTTTTTTTACAACAATTTTAACTATCATTGGATCAGCGGTATTAATATACGGTGTCATTTATTTCCTCTTCTTCAGAAGTAAAAATACAACTGAACTAAAAAAATATAAAAAAGCAGTGAAACAATCAAAGAATAGGAAAAAACAATTTACCGCAATCAATCAAGTTAAAGGTAAAAAGAATAACCTGTCAAAGAAAACGCGTGATCATAAACATGCACCTCATTTACGAGTCATCGATGGTAAAAAAGGAAAAAGAAAAGATCGAGCTACATTTTAATAGCCCGATCTTTATTCTGTTTAATTAATTTGGCCAGTGCTTTAAGAATGATGTCGCTCTAACTTTACCAAAATCAATTAAACGCTGTTTGTCTTTTGCAGAAAGATCCAAATCAGCGACAGTCACATCAGTAACAGGTAAAAATAGAACATCTTCTTGATGCTTAGTAGAAATATATCTTGCATCATGAGCAATTCGCATCGTATCAATTAAATCTTTTGTTAAATCTAACGCATTAGTTATTTTCTTTGCAGGTAGTTGATCATACGAGGCAGTTAATTTCATACCTAATACAGGCCTTTGCTTTTTTTCTTTTTCTTGATCAAAAATCCAGATAGGTAGAGTACTTAGTACAGCACCATCCACCACAACACTTTTTTCTCTGTTGGTATTCATGATTTTCTCCGGTCTAAAAAAATAAGGCAAACTTGCACTCATACGAATCGCTTTAGCTACTAAAAAACTTTCTGGTCTAAGGTTATACAAACGTTCTAAATCGTCTGGTATGACAACTATTTTCCCCAGAGTTAAATCGGCAACCACTACGCGCAAGCTATCTTTCGGTAAATCATGAAAAGTATAAATATTTTTTTTTGCTAAAACTTGATAAAGCCAGTTTTCAAATCGATCACCTTTATACAACCCCATTGTAAAATACAACGATACCCATTTCCAGATTGGGACATATCTTTCTACTAATGAACGATCCATAAATTGATTCATATCTAAATTGATAAATAATTCTTTTATTTCTTTCACAGAATACCCAGCAGCTATCATTCCTGAGACGATAGCACCTGCTGATGATCCAGCAACACGAACAAATGAAAATCCTTTTTCCTCTAATACTTCTAACGCACCAACGTAGGCAAACGCCTTTACGCCACCACCAGAAAAAACACCATCAATTTTCATGACATCGCCCCTCTATTTATATATAGCGGGATTATTATGCGTTTAGAACAACGAAGATCATATTACTTTTTAAAAAGAATAAATATAATGCTATTTATTTAAATAGCATTGAAAAGACTCAAGCATTATTTTTATTTCGATATCATTTGATAGCTTTTTCTTCTATTTTCTTATAGCATTTATTAAAAGTTTTTCTAAAATAGACATATAAGCACGACAATTTAACTCGTCTTATTATTATCAGGTCTAAGAACTGGCAGCAGCTGCAGCATTATCTTGTTGCTTAACAAAGTCAATTGCGACAACTAAAGAGATAATAATATGCTCAAGAGTTTCATCAAATATAGTTACTTCATAAGTATCTCCCCACGCAAACCACTTTTCAACCACTTGACCTACCACCTCACCACGACTCATCACCTCAAAGTTTTTATCCCACCAATCACCTTGCACTTCAATATTTCGAGCGTCTATTCGATAGCGAGCTTTAAAAAAAGAAAACTCTTTTTGAATCGTAATCATTTCTTCTCCATCTACCTCAACGAAAAATTTAGGTAGAAAACTAAATACCTTCTTCGTTATTTTTCCAATTACATTTTCATTAGCATCTATAATCGTAAAAGTTTTTGGAACAGAAAACAAACTACCCTCTATCATATATTTATCTTGGTCACTTTTATTCTTTACTGTAAACTTTCCACCCAAGCTAAACACTTTTTGCCTCATATATAGCTTATTCATATACACACTCCCTTATCGTTTTCTTAATCATATTCTTAAGCGCAATAGTTATTTCAATTTGCGCATTTATACCTCATTTTTAAGAACTCAAAACGACTTCCATTTGTATCTTGCATGAAGGTTTCAATGGATTTAAAGCCTACTTTTTTATAAACCTTAATCGCCCTCTTATTAAAAGTAGCAACCGAAAGAGTTATCTCTCTAGGATTATATTTGGATATGGCATAATCTAATCCAGCTTTTATAAATTCTACACCTAATCCACACCCAGTTAATTCAGGTTTTATTCCTAATCCAACATCAATGAGATCGCCTTCATATTCAAAATAAAAGAACCCAACTTCTTCGCTGTCCTTGGTGACTATAAAATATTTATCTCCACGTTGTACAGGATTTAAGAATTCAGTCAGATCTTCCTCATCAGCTGTCATATTATAAAAAGAGAATTCCCCTTCATATCTCCAGTTGAAAGCAATATTATCTGCTTGCTCCTGAGATAATTTATTAAATTGGTAATCCATGAACATCCCTCCGAGTATATTAAAGAATTATCTGTTAGCTCAGAATCGTTCGTTCACATGTTACACTTTTATCAATTGCGTATCATAGGCGAACTCTATATTTAAACCAGACATTTTCAAATTTCTTTCTAACTCTTTAAAATCATAAAAACTTAACCCATTTGGTTCTTCGATGTGTGTTAAAATCACGCGCTTAGCATCAAGGGTTTTGACAACTTCTAATGTTTCTTTAAAGGTTGCCTCTTCACTAAAAACAGGATGGTCTTTTTGTAATAATCTTTCGCCGTTTAATGGATGAAACTCAAATATACCTACTGGTAATATAGCCAGATCAACTCCTATCAGATCCTTATGAGGTTTCCAATTATTTAATTAATCAGTTGCCACAAGCGCTTTTTTATTTTCATTTTCAATTAAAAAAGCATATACATAATCCTCCGCCAATCTAAATGGAAAGATTTTTGTTTTATTTAGAAATAAATATTCTCCATCTTTCAATTGATTTATGTTAGCAAATCCTTGTGATTCAAAAAAGCTTAAATGTTCATTACTACCAAGAAACGTGTTGAAATCAATATTGACTTGTTCTGGAATATAAACTTCTATTTTCTTATTTCGAGGAGGGTAGTTAATCCAATCAGCACTTAACGATTCGATAATTCTTCGTCCCATTACATGATCTGGGTGCCAATGAGAATATATAACACCTTTCACATCATCAATAGTAGAACGATTGATTTGGTGGTATATATCTTCAGGTGTATCTATCAATAAGTTAGGACCATGTATAAATATACTTGGACCCATTCTACTAAATGGTACTCCTTTATTTCTTGCTTCTTGACAAACATTACAATTACAAAGCGGCCGTGGTATAGTTATCGCACCACCAGTTCCAAGGAATTCAATTTCCAACGAGAACACCCCCTTTTATTATTTTTGCCCTTTTTGTAGGATAAGGACTATATGTCTTGTTCCATATAACAATCGTTTAACAATTTTTTTAAATCTCTCAGTAATATCACTAATTTCTGGAACTATAATTCTTACTTTTTCATAAACATTACTTGATTGAAATTGGAAAAAGTTAGTTTTATGTTCTTGCCAAAACAGATTGAACAAAATTAGTTTTTTGCTCTGCATACTTGTGTTTATTTTGCTTATTCATCTCTGACAGTTCAATTTTTAATTTTTGATATTCGATTCTTGTACTATCATTGCTACGTAAGTAATCTCTAAAACTTAATTGTTCTAATAAGTACTTATTTCCAGCTTGATACATATGAATTTGATGTGTCCTCGGTTCTCCTTTAATAAAGTAATGCCTATCTGGCAGGATATTAATTCCTTTGTAAGTGTAACCTAAACATTCTAAATGATGAGCGCAACACTCACCATCATCAAACTCTTTAATCTCTATAGCGATATCAATAATTGGCTTGGCACTTAATCCTTTTACAGCTGTGCTGCCAATATGATGAATATTCACAACAGATTTTCCTATTTTATTTTGAATACTCTCTTTTTCTAGTAAAAACTCCTTTGACCATTCTTTAGTCCAAGGCATTAGAAATACCTCACCACTTGGTAATCCAAGCATTGTATTGCCCTCCTTACCATGACTTTATTTAAGTATCTGGCACGTGACGTGTTTAAATTATGTTATTTCTTTAATGATCAAACTCTAGATATGTAAAGCTAAATTTGATTTTCCATTATTTACACATTACAACAATATTCTAACACATGAATCGTTCTGATTTATTAATTATTTCGATTTTTCTATAATTATTTTCCGTAAATACAAAAAAGACGCATCACCTTTTTGGTATAGCGTCCTTAATCCATCTCATTTCTTATTCCCAAAAAATTTTTACTCCATTATTACGCTGCCATCAAGGTGCTACTAGTTCCACTTTGATCCTGTCTGGGTCTTCAAAAAAAACAGCGTAATAATTATCTCCACCAGCAAATGGGTGTTGCTTAGTATAGAGTATAGTAATTCCTTTATCCTTCAATCTGTTTGTTATTCCATCGACATGACTACGAGAGTCAGCATGAAAAGCTAAATGATTTAAACCGACTCGACATCTATGGTATGGAACATCAAGAAACTTTTCCTCCGTTTGCACAAAGACAATATAGGTAGCTCCCAATTTCCAGCTTTGTCCGCTGTCCCATTTCTGAAAAGTACTATATCCAAGCTCTTCAAGAAGCCATCCCCAGAATTCAACTGATCTATTTAGATCCGATACATATATTTCTATATGATGAAGTAATCCCTTCCCCAAAGAATGTTCCCCCTCGTTTCACAAAAGTTTAAACATGTTGCGATAAAATAGGCAGATTACACAATCAGAGCCAAGATTATCAAAGTAGTACTGTTAACTTTTAAAATAAATATTAATCCGTTGTAGAATCATCCTTAAATTCCACAACGGAGCACTGTTACTATTTGTATTACCTTAATCGGTCAGACCTTTAATTTCAATGCTTTCAACTGATCCTGTTGCACCATCTCTAATTTTCACTTCCATATTAACTGTATCTCCTTTATTTAAGAAGATAGCCTTAGGTTCAATCGTTGTGTTTACAGTATAAATGATTGGATCATTTTTTAATATAAATTGAACAATTTGAATGTTATCGCTTGTTGAAACTAGCACACGATCTATTTCGCCTTCAACTTTTACGATCTCTGCTCCATCACTTGAATTTACAAAGCCAGGGTTCTGTTGGAGCGCAATCCGATAATTTTTTAATGTTTGATTTGCTGTTTCACCAAACACAACAAAATCAGAATCAGCAGCATTAATGTATGCATATTTCTTAAACAAACCATTTGGATCTAACACATTAACTACCCATGTTGCATTCCCATCAATGTTATATAAAATTGGCATCGAACCTTCCCAATTCTTTTCAGGAAATTCTTTATTTACAATTTGCTTGGCACCTTCACTATCCATAATTCCATTATTCATTTCGCCATTAAAATAAGTTAGCTCACCTGTTCTTGCATGGATCATGGTATAGCCTAGAGCTGAATCAATGTTTTCTTTTGGTGATGTCATATCTGTAAAATAATACATTTCACCATTTTCACCGAATACTGGTGTTACACTTTTTTCTGTTCCTGACTCATTAGGAATACGCACATCTTTTTTACCAAACTTACTATTAAACCAACCATGCACATACTTTCCATAATATTCATTTTGTAAAGAAGCTATTTCTGAACTAACTGAACCTTCAATAAACGCTGGTGCTTCTTCTGTATCATACAGGGAGACTTCTCCACTATTCGGGTCCACTACAGCTACTTTTAAATCGTTTAAATTCGGCTTATCTGTGATTGTCAACGTTTTATATAACGTTTGGACATACCATGTTTTTCCATCTTCATCTACTTCTATTTGCGCTTCTCCACTTTGTACATAATGAGGATATTTATCATATATCACTCGTTGTACATTTTTGTGGAAATAACTAGAGTTGGTATACTGCATTTTGTTTGAAATGAACTCTGGCTGAGCATTTACATTAGTAGCTGATATTGTAAAATAGCCTTCTGTTTCTTGGCCACGAACAAATTTCCAAAATCCTGTAAATTCCAATGGTGCGACATATACAATATCCTCTTTGATTTTTTGGACTTGAAGCTTGCCTAAATCATAGAATTGTGGATTTGGAACAACACTCATCGCTTTTTGCATTTTATTTCGAGCAGATTCTGGAGCCACAGCTAT
This sequence comes from Paraliobacillus salinarum, assembly GCF_014083865.1. Classification (GTDB taxonomy): domain Bacteria; phylum Bacillota; class Bacilli; order Bacillales; family Amphibacillaceae; genus Paraliobacillus; species Paraliobacillus salinarum. The sequence goes on from NZ_JACEFA010000001.1 coordinate 510,688, forward strand.
TGGAGTATCATCCTTACTTAATGGCTCTGCTTGATCTTTTTCTTCTGTCTTAATGGAATCATGCACGTTATCTAAGCTAAAGATTCCATATAGGTATGTTGCAGGAACAGCCAAGATTAGTAATCCAACAATGATAAAAAATCTACTATAACGTGCCTTGATTGTAGCTTTGCCACCAGTCAGCAAGAGGTAGATCAATGGTAAGGTTATTGCTGCCGTGATCAAGTTTAATACCAACATATTCGGTACGATAATACTTGGCATAATGACATATATGTTTACGAAGAACAATATAAAGATTACTAAAAGCAAAATAAAACTCTGTTTCACTTTATTTGCCTTTGGTTTATGTTTCAAAAATATAATAATGATAAAACTTAATGCTAATACAAAAGATAATCCTGTTGTTATTAATGCGCCAATCATTTTAATGTCCCCTTTATTTTATCTTAAATAAATATACGTTCATCTTATGAAAAAAGTTTCAATAAAAAAACCGAGTAGCTACCCGGTATTTTGAAAAACAACTATTTTAATGTTTCATCCGCTTCTTTATGTAATTGCTTGAGTGCTTCAATTGCTTGTGGAGTCTTTTCTAAATACTGAACAAGGTCACCAATTCGATCAATTGAGTTCCAGCTTAAATGGTGTTCAATTCCCTCAACATCTTGATAAATATTTTCTTTTTCAACGCCGATTAATTCTAAAAACTGCTCAAGTAATTCATGACGATATACTAATCTTTTGCCAATTTTCTTCCCTTGTGTTGTTAAAATTAACCCTCTATATTTTTCATAATTTAAATATTCATCTTTATCCAGTTTCTGAACCATTTTAGTAACGGAGGACGGATGAACGTCAAGTGCCTCAGCTATATCAGATACTCTAGCGTATCCTTTTGATTCAATTAATATATATATTTGTTCTATATAATCTTCCATACTTGGTGTTGGCATAGTAATCCTCCAATTCTTATTGCTCCATGTTCCTATTAAAAATCATACAACAGTTTCTCTTATGGCACAAGCGAATTAGTACTCAATCCAAATTTCAACTATACACTTCAATAAAGTCAATTATATTAAAATATTACTTTATATAGTGAAATTCTTTTAAAAAATGTTATAATCGTCATATACTATATATAGAATGATCAAAAAGGGGAAGTATTTATGAACGAATGGTTTTTAATTATAGGTCTGTTAGTTGCGTTTATTTTATTTACTGTCTTTAGATATCTTAAGCAAAGAAAGATACTCACAACTCTTACAGAAGAAGAGTTTCGTAAAGGCTATCGCAAAGCACAGCTAATTGATGTTCGCGAACCTAAAGAATTTGACGGTGGTCATATTCTAGGTGCTCGAAATATTCCAGTAACTCAATTAAAGCAACGCATGAAAGAATTAAGAAAAGATCAACCAATTTATTTATACTGTCAGAGTGGATCTAGATCAGCTCGTGCTGCAATGTTGTTAAACAAACATGGTTACAAAGATTTGTTTGACTTACAAGGCGGCTATAAAAAATGGACAGGTAAAATTAAAATGTCAAAAAAACCTAATTATTAATATAAAACAGGTGTTTCATTATTAGAAACACCTGTTTTATTTATTTTCTAAGACTCGAATTCATATTTTACTATTGGCTTTCTTGCTGCCAATGTTTCGTCCATTCGTTTCACTACTGTTGTATGTGGTGCTTCTTGTACTAACTCCGGTTGTTCCTTTGCTTCTTGATCAATCGATAATAATGCATCTACAAAAGCATCTAACGTTTCTTTGGACTCGGTTTCTGTCGGTTCAATCATCATTGCTTCAGCCACATTTAACGGAAAATAGATCGTTGGAGGGTGATACCCATAATCCAATAAACGTTTAGCAATATCTAATGTGCGAACTCCTAATTTCTTTTGTTTTTTTCCTGATAAAACAAATTCATGTTTACAATGCTGTGTAAACGGAAGATCAAAAGTAGATTCTAACCTTCTCATAATATAATTTGCATTCAAAACGGCATACGTACTTGCTTTTTTCAATCCTTCTGCTCCCATCGTGCGAATGTACGTATACGCACGAACATTGATGCCAAAGTTCCCAAAATAAGGTTTCACTCTACCAATTGAATTAGGACGATCATGCTCTAAGACATACATATCTTCCCGCTTATTAACGATTGGACTAGGCAAAAACTCTTCCATTTCTTTTGATACCCCAACTGGACCAGAGCCTGGGCCGCCTCCACCGTGAGGACCAGTAAATGTTTTATGCAAATTCAAATGAACAACATCAAATCCCATATCACCAGGTCTAGTATAGCCCATGATTGCATTAAGATTTGCACCATCGTAATAAAGCTTTCCACCTGATCCATGTACAATTTTTGCAATCTCGGTAATTTCTTTCTCAAACAGACCTAACGTATTAGGATTAGTAAGCATCAGTGCCGCTGTATCATTTCCTACAACGCGTCGCAAATCATCTAAATCTACTAAGCCTTGCTCATTTGTTTGTACTGTTACTGGATCAAATCCTGCTACCGCTGCTGATGCCGGGTTTGTTCCATGTGCTGAATCAGGAATAACAACTTTTGTTCGTTGATGATCACCATTTTTCTCATGAAAAGCTCTAATCATCATCAAGCCAGCCCATTCTCCATGTGCACCAGCTGCAGTTTGAAGGGTAAAACGATGCATTCCAGTAATTTCTTCAAATGACGTTTGCAAATCATACATAATTGCCAATGCGCCTTGAACAGTTTCTGTTGATTGGTAAGGATGGATGTAGCTTAAACCTTCTAACCTAGCAACATCTTCGTTGAGCTTTGGATTATATTTCATTGTACAAGAGCCTAACGGATAAAAACCAGAATCAACACCATAATTACGTTTTGATAAATTGGTGTAATGTCGTATCAACTGCAATTCACTAATTTCCGGCAACTCAGGAGATTCTTTTCTTAAATAAGTTGAATCTACAATTGAATCTAAATCTGTCTCTTCCACATCCAATTCAGGTAAAGAGTAACTCACTCTACCTTGTTTGCTTAATTCAAATAATAGAGGATGATTATTGGTTGTCATTTGCTTCACCTACTTCCTTAACAAAGTTTTCGATTTCTTCTTTTGTTCTCATTTCGGTAACTGCAACTAACATACATTTTTCATATTTTGCATCTATCTTTCCTAGATCAAATCCACCTAACATACCTTTTTCTAGCAATCTATGATTTACATTTGAAACCGAATCTTTTAGCTGGATAACAAATTCATTGAACATTGGTCCATCAAAGAGTATTGGGACACCACTGTTTTGAAAAGCTCGTTTAGCAAATTGAGTCTTTTGCATATTTTGATATGCCATTTCTTTTAGACCCTTTTTACCTAATGCACTCATAGCTACAGAAGATGCTAAAGCATTTAAAGCTTGATTGGAACAAATGTTGGATGTTGCTTTTTCACGTCTAATGTGTTGTTCCCTTGCTTGAAGTGTTAGAACAAATCCGCGTTGACCATCCTCATCTACAGTTTGCCCAACTAATCTTCCTGGTACTTTTCTCATCCATTTTTTCTTCGTTGCAAAGTAGCCACAATGAGGCCCGCCATACTGAGCTGGAATACCAAACACTTGGGTATCTCCTACAACGAAGTCCGCACCAAGATCTCCTGGTGGGGTAAGCATTCCTAATGACAGTGGGTTACTTGAAACAACAAACATTGTTTTTGTGTCTTTTATCATTTCATTTATTTCAGCTAATGGTTCGATTTGACCAAAGAAGTTAGGATATTGCACGATGACACTTGATACTGTTTCATCTAGTAAGCTAGCCAACTCAACAGAGTCAGTCATGCCATTCTTCTCTGGTATTTCGATTATCTCTAAATCGTGACCATTGGCATACGTATACATTACTTCAAGTGATTCTGGATGAATCGCTTTAGAAACAAGTACTTTTTTCCGCTTTGTTTGTGCTGAACTAATTGTCATTGCTTCAGCTAATGCTGTCGCTCCATCATACATCGATGAATTTGCTATATCCATCGCTGTTAATTGACAGATCATTGTCTGGAATTCAAAAATTGCTTGTAGTTCTCCTTGAGAAATTTCTGGTTGGTAAGGCGTGTAGGCTGTATAAAATTCTGACCTTGAAATAATATGATCTACAACAGATGGAATATAATGATCATATACACCCGCACCTAAAAAAGAGGCATGTGATTTCGTTGTTACATTTTTATTCGCTAATTGTGTTAATTCATTCAATAGTTTCGTCTCACTATATGGTGGAGTAAGATTTAATTCCCTTGTTAATCTAATCTCTTTTGGAATATCAGAAAATAAATCCTCCGTGCTCGATATTCCTATAGTTTGTAACATGTCTTGCTCATCTTGTTTTGTCATTGGTAAATAACGAAAGTTCATCCCCATCTCCCCTTCTCCTAACCTTTTTTATAAAAAGGTGTTTTTATTACTTTCGCTTGCAAATACTTATTTCTTATTTTGACGGTTACGATTGTTCCCTCTTCTGAAAAGTCTTTGTCTAACAATGCTAAACCGAGATTCTTATCAAGTGTTGGTGCACTCGTTCCACTTGTAACAAAACCAATACACGTATCACCATCATAAACAGGATACTCATGTCGTGGAATACCTCTATCAATCATTTCGATGCCAACTAATGTACGAGTTACCCCTTGTTCTTTTTGCTTGTGTAACACGTCCTTCCCGATAAAATCATTTGGTTTATTCGTCTTCACAGCAAAACCTAATCCTGCTTCAATCGGCGTAATTGCTTCAGACAATTCATTACCATATAACGGTAAGCATGCTTCAAAACGTAATGTGTCCCTTGCCCCTAAACCTATTGGGGAAATTCCATCTGGTTCTCCACTTTCTAAAAGCTTTTCCCACAGAACTGTCCCACTTGTTGACTGTATATAAATTTCAAAACCATCTTCACCAGTGTAACCAGTTCTAGCAACCAGCGCTTGATCTTTTACACCCTCAAATACAACGTCTTGCTTAAATGAAAAGAAACCAATTTCAGACAGATCTTCTTCCGTTATTTTCTGTAATACTTGCTGTGCCTTAGGTCCTTGAATAGCCAATTGCACATAATGTTTGGACATATCTGTAATCTCAACATCTTCCTGCTTATGCTCCAACAACCAGTTTAAATCTTTTTCGTGATTAGCTGCATTCACAACTAATAGATATTTTTGCTCTTCTAATTGATAAATAATTAAATCATCTATTGTTCCGCCATTTGGATAACACATGAACGTATACTGTGCTTTGTTTGGCTTGATTAGCGACAAATCATTAGTACACATTTGCTGCAGAAACGACAAGCTTCCCTTACCCGAAACAACAATTTCCCCCATGTGAGACACATCGAACAACCCAACAGCATTACGGGTAATGCTATGCTCCTTTTTTATTCCGTCGAATTGAACAGGTAGTGCCCAGCCACCAAAATCGATCACTTTTGCTTGATATTTTTGATACAACGGATACAGTGGTGTTTGCTTTAAATCTTTCATACCATCACGCCCCTCCCCTAATGATTCTTTTGTAGTTTTCTTTTATATTAAAGTCTATTCCCTTTCTGTTCAGAACCATGCATAAGCTGAGCAGAAAGATAAGACCCTACTAAAAAAAGGACAGAGAAATCATCTAAATTAAATGATTTCTCTGTCCTTTTACCAGAAAGTTTCGCCCAAATAAAAAGTAGGCATGCTTCTTGGGTAGTTTATAGCTACTATAAACATTCTCCAGAGTTGCGTTAAATAAAAGTCTTTTTGCCTGAGAGATTCGCATCATATTGCTTGCTCCTTCGGCGGCACTAAAGTGCTCTCTCCTTTTATCATCATCCGCTTGTAATTTTGTTTTAATTGGGAATACTAGCTAATAATCAGCTAGATAAGTAATTTGAAATTTTCTATATTATAACATACATATTTGTAATAAAACTAAACTCTTTAAAAAATCAGAAGATAATGTTCAGGAGCTGAAAGAATGAATATTCAATTGATGCAAGATCAGTCTTTTCTAAATGCATTACAAGATAATATAGCGAAAGAACAATCTCTTTCAAGTTGGGAGCTTTTTTTATTATCTTATCAAGCAGCAGAAACAAATCAAATAAAAGATGCGAAGAAACTAGTAACACCTGATTTATTACCTCACATGACATTTTTATCACATCAATTAGATTGTGTGAAACAAGTTGTTGAACAAATGAATGGACGTGCAATTTTAGCGGATGAAGTTGGTTTAGGGAAAACAATTGAGGCGGGATTATTATTGAAAGAATATATGATTCGTGGTTTAGTAAAAAAGGCGTTAATTTTAGTCCCCGCTTCTTTAGTCAATCAATGGGCAACAGAGCTCACACAAAAGTTTTATATTCCTGTCGTAACTTCAAGAAAACGACCCGTTTGGGACCAAGATAATATTATGATTACCTCCATTGATTTAGCAAAGCGAGAACCGCACCGTAGCATTATACTTGAACAACAATATGATTTCGTTTTAGTAGATGAGGCACATAAATTAAAGAATCACCAAACAAAGAGTCATCAATTTATTCGGGCGATCAAAAAGAAATACTGTTTGCTGTTAACTGCTACGCCTATTCAAAACAAATTAAGTGATATTTTTAATTTAGTATCTATTTTAAAGCCAGGTTACTTAGGTGATTTTAAAACTTTCTCAGAAAAATTCGGGAAAAATAATAAAGCACTTGAAAGTGATTTACATTTAAAACAGCTTATCAAACAAGTGATGGTTCGAAATCGAAGAACAGATACAGGATTAGAATGGACAAAGCGTCATGTGGAGACAGTTTGGATAGATTTTTCAAAAGAAGAAATGGAAACGTACGAAACTTTAAAAGAACTGACATCAGAAAAAGCTTCTTTTACAAAAATTACTTATTTACGTGAGTTATGCTCATCACGTGAAGCTTGTTATTTATCAATTAAAAAAAATACGAAGCAAGATAGTGAGCATTACCAAGGTTATGCTTCATTATTAGAAAAGATTGAAACACTACCTCAACATGCTAAAGCGAATAAAGTCGTTGAATTAGTAAAATCCATTAATGATAAATGTATTATCTTCACAGAATATCGAGCAACACAAATATATTTGCAATGGGTCTTACAACAACATGGAATTACTTCTGTTCCTTTTCGTGGTGGCTTCAAACGCGGTAAGAAAGATTGGATGAAACAACTCTTTGAACAGAAAGCACAAGTTTTAATTGCTACAGAAGCTGGTGGCGAAGGAATAAACCTACAGTTTTGTAATTACATGATTAATTATGACCTACCGTGGAATCCGATGCGTTTAGAACAACGTATCGGTCGTATTCATCGTTATGGTCAAAAAAAAGATGTTCACATATATAATTTTGCAATTAGAAATACAATTGAATCACACGTTTTACAGTTACTATACAATAAAATCGGTCTATTTGAACGGATCATAGGAAATTTAGATGCAATATTAGCAGACCTTGAACTAACTAACATGGATAAAGAGTTAGAACAAATTTTTCTTCAATCACAATCTGAAGGAGAAGCAAGAATTAAATTAGATAATTTGTCTGCGATTATAACAAACCATTTACCCCAATTAGAACAGGAGAATGAATATGGGAATCAAGAATCTTCATGATTTTTTATATACTTTTTTCACAGAAAATCAATGTGAGATTGTACACCAAACAGATCAAGATTTAAAAATTCAACTCTCAGCAGAGCTAGATGAACAGTTAATGAATCGACCGTTTTACTGGCAGTACGTTAAAAAAATGGGCTTAGAGGGCGAACCTTCTAGCCTTTACCTCACCGTTGATCCCAATCAAAAGCAAGAGGAAGATAAAAACAACTATGAATTTGTTCATTTTGGTAGTCCACGTTTACAACAAATATTTCGAATCCTTTCATCAAAGGGAAAATACGTTAAATTATATCAAACTGTAGCAACTACAGAACATACGCCACTTATTCCTTGGCTGGTACTAAATTTAAAAATCAGTTATATAGGGAAAGACAAAAGAGAAGTGTTAAAGTCAATTGGTATTAATATGGTTAATGGCGCTATTATTAATCAATTTATTCACGCCATAAAACATATAGAGTGGGATGTGAAAACCGCTGATTTTTGCTATACGGTTACTCCTTTAATTCAATTAAAACATAGCTATCAAAGGATTATGCAATTAATAGAAAACATGTTGCAGCAAGAACAACATGAGTGGGCAGCTGCATCATGGAAGCAAATGGAGAAAGAAAAGAACTTATTAAAGCAATTTTATCAATCGGATGATGAAGGTTATCATAATCACTATGAGGAGGAATTAGAAGCGATTGAATCGATGTATCAACCTAAGATTGATATTTCTGTTGTGAATGGTGGTTTATTTTTCATTACCCAACAGACTAGTTTCAAATTACTGCATTCTTAATATTATCACCCGCCTTCTAACGGCGATGGTTATTTCTTTTAAGCCACACATGTAAAGAAAAAGGGACTAATCCAAACCAATTACTTGATAAGAAAAATTGTGATTCTTTCTTCTTAGCTTTTTTTTCAAGCTTGTATTGTTCCCTTTCTTCTTTTGGCATTTCAGCATATTTGACAATTTCTGTTGTAAGGTATTTTACAATATCATTCCCAGACATAAAGATCATCTCCTTTATGCTTAGAATGCCCTACTCTACTCTTTTTATAAGTTTAATAATTTCTTCTACAATCTCATATGTATCCTTTTGATCTGTGTGTACGACATATTTACTTGCCTCGACATACTTGCTTTCTCTACGTGCCAATAAACTTTCTTTGTCTCTTGATTGATCATTCCAAATTGGTCGATTTTGATCAAATGTTAATCTATTAACAATCTCAGTCCAACTAGTCTTTAAATAGATTACTTTTTTATCAGATAACCACTCTATATTAGCTGGCAATTCGATTATGCCACCACCAGTAGCGATTATTGTGTTCTTTTGATTTGTCTTGGTTAACATATTTTGTTCATAGTTTCGAAATACTTCTTCACCATAATCAGCAAATATCTTCTTAATCGGCATTTGATAATAAGCTTCCACCATTTCGTCAGTATCTTGTAATGTTAATCCAAGTTTTTTAGAAAGAAGTTTTGCAACTGTTGTTTTTCCACTTCCCATAAAACCAATTAAATAAATACTTTTCAATGCACTTCCCCCATTCTTATTCAATCCTTTGCATACTCTCATTCACTACTTGCATATTAATAGTGAGAATTTTGTTTATTATAGCATGGATCATTCATTCTTTCTAAAATTCAAAATATTTTTTTCTGTGGCATTTTATACTGTGAAATTAAAATATGAACTAGTTAAATTTATAAAATCAATATAATAAACGAGGCTAAATGTTGCATTCACCTTAATAATACTCCATTATTCTATGTTGCTTTTTAGAATTTTGATTTGTATAGTATAGTTTACAAGGAGGGAAAAAGATGTGAATAATGTATCTGTTTTTTCAAAAAAAATCTTGTATGAAGCATTAGACAACTGTGCTTCTGACATACATTTTTGCCCATTCTTATCAATTGTTAAGATCTATTTTCGAGTACATGGAGAAAGGGTATTTTATAAAGAAATTAGTATTGGACAATATGACAAGCTAATTAGTTATTTTAAATTCTCAGCAGGAATGGATATCGGTGAGAAAAGAAAACCACAAAACGGCGCGATTCTAATAACCTACAAAAATAAATCAATTGCTCTTCGTATTTCCTCATTACCAGTCCATCAATCTGAAAGTCTAGCCATTCGGCTATTACCACAAAATGATAACACCTCGCTTAATCAGCTGTTTTTGTTTCAATATCAATTAGATAAGATAAAAAAATGGATCGGACATCGTTCAGGAGTAATCCTATTTACTGGACCGACAGGCAGCGGAAAAACTACCACATTATATGCTTTGCTGCAAACCCTTCTTAAAGAGCAATCCTTTCAAACAATTACATTGGAAGATCCAATCGAAAAAGAAATAAAAGACCTACTACAAGTACAAGTGAATGAAAAAAGTGGTGTAACCTATCAGGTTGGCCTTAAAGCAGCACTGAGACATGACCCTGACATTATTATGGTTGGAGAAATAAGGGATGAGAAAACGGCTCAATTTGTTTTTCATGCTGCATACACCGGTCATTTAGTATTATCTACCTTACATGCAAAAAATGCTTTTGGAACTATCTATCGTCTGAGGGAAATGGGAATTAATCAAACAGACCTAGCCCAAAACTTAATCGCTGTAGCCTCCTTAGAGTTACTACCAATTTTAATTAAAAATAGAACCCCTTCACGTGGTGCAATATTGGAGCTGTTAGAAGGAAATACACTTCAAGAAGCTATTAATGAACAGATAATTACGAAGCGTTCCTTTCACACTTTTAACCAATTGAGGAGGAAAGCTTATGCTTATGGATTTACAGACAAAATTTAAGCCAAAAAAATTGTCATCGTCTGAACAAAATCGTTTTCTCATTAGGCTAACCCGTTTATTAGAGCAAGATTATCCACTCATAGATGCGCTATACGCGATGCAATGGAATCATCATTGGCGACAGCCAATTTCACAAATGGTTGATGCTTTAAAAAACGGAAAATCAATGGATACCGCATTGGAAGAAGCGAAATTTGATACAAAAATTATTTCCTTTCTATATTTTGCAAATGCACATGGAGATATGAAAAAAGCGCTTAAACAAAGCGTTGAATTATTAGAAAAGAATAGTGTATTGTTTGTAAAATTCAAACAAGCCATTCGCTATCCAATTGTTTTATTTATCATGTTTATTTGTTTGCTTTATTTCATAAAAACCTCTGTTTATCCTGCTTTCATTCAACTTTTTCAAACTACCTCATACGCTTCTACATTTACTCTGGGATCATTACAAGTAATTAATGTGTTTTTAAACATTTTTATCATTTTTATTTTACTTTTTATAGCTAGTCTACTCATATGGGCCTTGATAAAAAGTAAATACAATATCCAAACAAAAATAGCAATTTATAGGCGCATACCTTTGATTAAAAGACTACTTCAGCTTTACAACACATTTCTATTCTCCCTACATTTAAGTTCATTATTACACGCTGGGTTATCACTAAAAGATAGTCTTAATGTTTTAACAAAACAAACACATCATCAAGTACTAAGTTATTATTCCCATCAAATCCTGGACCATTTTGCAGCTGGACAACAGATGACAACCATATTACCTTCTTTACATTTGCTACACAGAGATATCGATGTGGTTTTTCAAAAAAATAGCAACACATCAGATATTGCTGTTGATTTGCATGGGTATGCAGATTTTTTGTTAGAGCGTTTAGAAAATATGATAAAAAGAACCATTTCATTGATTCAACCATCATTTTTTATAATTATGGGGATTAGTATCATCTTTATATATTTCTCATTGTTATACCCTATGTTCCAACTAATTCAAACTATTTAGGAGATGATGTAATGAAAAATCAAAAAGGATTTACGTTAATCGAAATGTTAATTGTTCTAACGATTATTACAACATTATTAATTTTATTAATTCCTAACCTAGCAAGTAAAAACGAAGATGTACAATCCCAAGGTTGTAATGCATTAAAACAATTAACAGAAAATCAATTACAATCATATGTCATGGATTACGGAACATATCCTGCTTCAGTTAGTACCTTAGTCGAAAAAGAATACATCCAATCAGATACTTGCTCAAATGGAAAAAAGAAGCTCACCTTTGATCAAGCTGGTAATAATGAAATAATTATTGTAGACAATGAAGGATGAATAAAAGAAATGGGTTTTCATTAATAGAAGTTCTTATTGTACTAAGTTTACTAACAACCCTTCTTTTTATTGGCGGTTCTATTCAATATCGCACGTATGATACCTATCAATTTAAACAATGGTATGCTTTATTTGAAAGCGATTTATTACGATTACAACAAAACACCATGTCATCAACAAATAACTCATATTTATTGATTAGACCTAACGATAACAGTTATGAAGTTCGAAATAGTACTACTGAGAAGCCAATTATTAAACGTTCTATTCCAAAAAATTTAAAGATTCGGCTATATTCATTTAATAATCCACTCTCTTTTTCTAAAAGTGGAACAATCAAAAACCCAGGTAAGTTCCAAGTTATGTCTAAATATTCCAAGTGGGAAATTATTTTTCCACTTGGTAAAGGAAGAAGTTATATCAATGAGTTATAATGACCAACAAAAAGGATTTGTTTTAACGGAAGTGATTATAGCTTTTAGTTTAATTATTATTTTATCCACTAGTGTAATTCCTATATTCTATCAAATCGGGATAGAGCAGAAAAATTTATATGATAAAAGAGAAATTCAATCTCACCTCCATGATCAATTAATTATCAATGCGAGTAATGATTCGACTGCGAATATATATAAAACAATTAAAGTAAAACAAACAGAAGTAAGGATTACCTTATCTTTTGAAGAACCTTTGTGGAAAGGGTGTGCAAATTGGATCGATGCCAAAAATAAAAATGAGGAAATCTGTTTATTTTATTATCCATAAAAATCAAAGCGGTTTTTCTTTAGTAAATACATTTTTTTCTTTAGTGATTATAAGTTCTATTTTAGTTTTTATCCCCTCGATTTACCAGTTATTAGATACGCGAAATTATACAAACGAATTATCTATCCGACAATTTTTCCATGTATTAAATGATGAGATTCAGACGCAAACTTTCGACCATCATACAAATAACACCATTCATTTAAGAAAGAGGACTAACGAAAAGGTTACTATATCATTATATGGAAGTGTAATCCGTCGGCAAGTAAATCATACGGGACATGAAATATTAGTTAGAGATATTAGAGATTTCAACATAAAAACCGTAAAGAATGGTATTCATGTTACTATTACTGCACTATCTGGGGACTGCTATGCGAAGACAATTTCAATCGATTAATATACTTAATAATGAAAAAGGGTTTCTCTTCCCCTACACCGTTTTTATTGCAACACTTTTACTTCTCGCGACAATAACAACAATTTCACTTTTAGAAGGTAATCAAAAAATGACTGTCTATCAATTGGAGCAAGTTGAATTAGAAACATTGAGACAATTGTCATCAACTGCTCTTGAGAAGGAATGGATTAACGATAATTTAGAGTTGCCATTCTCATCGAGAAACTATCAATTTCCAAATGGAAACGCAACAATCTTCTATCGATCACATGACGAAAAAAACCTACATTTATCTATAAAAACAATAACAGCTAAACATGCAGAAAAAGTATGGTTAGTTACTATCCCATTGCCCCTTGAAATACCAAATTTAGATGATTCACCTTAAAAAATGTAATTTAATAATGCATATTATGTAATGTTTTACTTAAACTATAATTAATTCAGTGGGCTATAGCCAAGTGGTAAGGCAGCGGATTTTGATTCCGTCATTCGTTGGTTCGAATCCAGCTAGCCCAGTTACAAAGAAGAGATGCAATTTGATTTGCATCTCTTCATCGTTATAGGAATGGATTTGTTTTCTTCTCTTGTGCAAGAGTCGTTGCCGGACCATGACCTGGGAACACGGTATAATCATCAGCTAAAGAAAATAATTTATATTTAATGCTATCAATTAATGTAGCATGATCTCCACCTGGAAGATCTGTTCTTCCTATTCCATTTTGAAACAAACAGTCGCCAGCAATGACACTGCTTTTATCTTCAAATACAAAGCTAACCCCGCCTGGAGAATGTCCTGGTGTATATAAAACATTAAAACGAAATGACCCAATTTCCATTGGTCCTTCATCAAAGTAATAATCTGCTGGTCGACAGCTAACATTGTCGACAGGAAATAGGCCAGATCCGTTCAAATCAGGTGAGCTTAACCAATCCTTCTCCAATTCATGTACATACACTGGAATATCATAAATATCTCTCAGCTCATCAACAGCCCCAATATGATCAAAATGTGCATGTGTAAGTAAAATTGCTGAAAGTTTAACATCATTTTTCTTTAACCAATGATTAATTATTTCCACATCACCACCTGGATCAATCATTAATCCCCTACCATTATCATGAACGATATATCCATTTGTACCTAATTGCCCTAGAGACAAACCTTTAATATTCAAAACTTGTTCACCCTTTTTAAATTATGTTTTAAAAACCCCTCGACAAAGATTCACTTATATCTTAAAATGTGATAGGATCATTTGCAATGTATTATATCATTTAATGAACTATTTATTAACTAGAGGATTAGAGGGGTAGAAATGGCATTAGCAGTTATCTTAATACTTATTACATGTTTATCAAGTGCTACTTTCTGTAAAGAAATAAAATCTAAAAATTTATCAACTTTATTCATTACAGGTTCTTCAACTATAATATTTGGTTTCTTTTCCATCTCAAAAATTATTCAATCTTTTTTTTAGATGTATCATTATCGTAACAAACATTTATTCACACAACAACGAAAAAGGTGAGGGCTTTGAAGTATATCAGCCCTCACCTTTTTATTATTTTTGTTTATTTTCAAGATTTCCATTTTGAAAGTCATGGAATCTAAATAGATCCCCATAAATTATCTGATCAGAATACGTAAGTTCTTCTTGTACCTGTTCTTGTATTGGTGCACATGTGCTTTCTACTGATTTCCCTTCATCTTCTGTTGACGATTCATCATCCGAAACAATCAACTCTCCTGTTTCTCGATTGAAACATTGATCTTTTGTATAGATATAGTCATTACTAATGAAGCTACCATCTCTTAATGCTACAAATTCCTTGCGATTTTCACCGAATAAATTTGTACCAAAGCTTAAATCATTACTATCATCTACTCCAAGCACATGCATTAATGTTGGCTTCACATCAATTTGACCACCAATTTTAGAAATCGTTTTACCTTCTTCACCTGGAATATGCACAATAAAAGGTACACGCTGTAATTGAATGTGATCGTATGGTGTAATCTTATCTTTCTCCAGATATTGCGCCATAGCTTTATCATGGAAGTCACTAATGCCATAGTGGTCACCCATCATAACAATAATGAAATCTTCATATTCACCTGATTCTTTTAATTGGTCAAAGAAGTCTTTGATTGATTCATCCATATATCTTGCGGTTTGAAAATATTGATTTAACGTTTTTGAATTTGAATCAAATTTATCAATCGTTGCATCTTCTTCAGCAAGGTCAAATGGATAATGGTTCGTTAAAGTGATGAACCGGCTATAATAAGGCTCAGGTAAAGATTGTAAATATTTAATGGACTGCTCAAAAAATGGTTTGTCTTTTAATCCCCATCCAATTGAGTTTTCATCTGTTACTTCATATGCATCAACATCATAGAATTGATCAATACCTAAATTATCATACATGACATCTCTATTCCAGAAACTCTTATTATTTGCATGGAATACCGATGAACTATATCCGTTATTCTTTAACAATTCAGATGTTGAATTGTATTCATTTTGACCATGAGTAAAGAACACTGCTCCACTAGGCAAAGGGTACAAACCTGTTTCTACTAAGAATTCAGAATCTGACGTTTTACCTTGTTCCGTTTGATGGTAAAAGTTATTGAAATAATAACTTTCATCAATGATGTCATTTAGGAATGGAGTGACCTCTTCTCCATGTAGTGTGTTATTAATAACAAAGCTTTGTAAAGACTCCAAAGAAATGAAAATTAAATTCTTGTCCTTGGCAATTCCAGCTAAATCTGTTTCGGACTGATCGGTTGTGTTTTCTTGCATGTATTGTTTAATCTCTGTTAATTCATTTCCGTCTGCAAAAACTCGCTGTGCTTTTGATTTAGATTGCTGGACCACATCATAAATATGATAATTGAAAATCCCTATATTTTTAACTAAATATTCGCGATCAAATGTACGCTGTAATAATTGAGGACGCTCGATTTCAGCTAAAATATAGTTTCCTAATAAAAATGCAATAGATAAGCTAAAAGCCAAAGCTTTTTTTCGTTTTTTATAAGAAACAGTAAACGTACTTGTGTATTTTTTACTTAAATACCAGATAATCATCACATCTAAGAACAATAAAAGATCCCAAACATGAATCAATGCTAGAATACTAGATCCTAAATCCGCAGCATTACTACCTTGAAATAAAACTGGTATCGTAAGGAAATCACTAAAATTACGATAAAATACTAGATTAAAGTATAAAATTAGAGACCCCAATAATGACGCATATCGGATAAATTTCATTTGTCTCTCTTGCTTTAACCATACACTAATTGCAAATACCAAGAATGCAGAGACAAATGGGTTGATGAATAAAATAATCTCCTGCATCACATTATCTAATTCAATATTGAATAAGAACCTATATACGATATATGTTTTAATACCAAATAGTAAACTGGCTATTACGTATAAAGGTATTTTATTTATTTTATGAAACATAAAAGCTACTTCCTCCTAAGTTTATTATATTATCTTTTTTATTTTTATTGATGGGTTCAATCTATCGATCTATTCTATTAGACGGATTTACTTGTAAAAAAGTTTCACCCTTTTTTACTTCTTTTTAATAATACTCTATTTTATTCAAAGTTACCAAAAAAATAAACCCTTTTTTCTAAAAAGGGTATTTTTAATTATTTATTAACCATTCTATCATACTTTTAAACCATTATTTTATTCTATATTCTGTTTTGCCAAATATGCGCCACCATAAATACCAGCATCGTTTCCTAAAGTAGCTATTTCAAATTGACATCCTTCTATAATTCTAGGTAATGCATATTGCTCAAATGCAGCACGTAACGGACGTAATAAGTCCTCACCAGCTTTTGAAACTCCGCCACCCATTATGATTTTAGATGGATTGATCACTGTTGCTACACTGGCTAAACTATAGCCTAACACGTCTGTTACATGATTCACTATGTCTTGAGCTACAGCGTCTCCTTCTTTTGCTAAATCGAAGACATCTTTTGCTGTTAACTTATTCTTATTTTTATAGCGTTCTGCTAATTTAGTGTTTTTACCTTCATTCACAGCTTCTAGTGCTTGGCGTGCAATACCGGTAGCAGAGGTCACCGTTTCCAAGCATCCAGAGCGACCACAATTACACGGAGCTCCTCCCTCTTTCTCTACTGTAATATGTCCGATCTCCCCGGCTGTTCCATTTGCACCGCTTACGATTTGACCATTAGCAATAATACCACCACCAACACCAGTGCCCAAAGTGACAACGATTAAGTTATCTACTAAGTCGCCAGAACCTTTCCAATTCTCACCTATTGCTGCTACATTTGCATCATTATCCATGTAAACGGGGAGATTGGATAAGGCGTTTAGTTTTTTACCTAACTCAAAATCATTCCATCCAATGTTCACACCAATTAAAATGATGCCTTTTTTAGCGTCAATAAATCCCGGAGCACCGACACCTATACCCCCAACAGTAGATTTGTCTATATAATGTTTGCTCATTTTATGTTCAATTGATTCCCAGATATCATGAGGAATACGTTCGCCTTCATTCGTTTTATCTGTTGGTATTTCCCATTTATCAATAATTTCGCCTTCATTTTTAAACAAACCAATTTTTATTGTTGTTCCACCAATGTCTACTCCAACCAAATTCTTCTTCATTTTATTCCCCTTCCTTTTCTTTGACTCTAGACATTTCTTGCCTTAGTAATAAGATAGCCATTTGATAGGTTTCTACAGACAAACATTGTGATTGATATAACTCTTTAATTTCTGCTTCCATTAGTTGAAGATCAGCTAAACGATCTCCTATGTAAATAATTGTTCCAAACTTCTTTAGTAATTGTTGCACATCGTATATTGTTTTCATTTTATCACCTTCTTTATTATATCAGATTTATATGAAAATAATAACATTTTTTCTGTTGTACCATACTTTTTTATAATATATAAAAAATCCTGAATCGAGTTAACGATCAGGATCTTTAGGATCTAAAAAAGCAGGTCTTTTACTCTTTAACGGTACTGGTGTTCGAATAATCACGTCAAATAAAGCTTTTCCTGAAAAAGGAATGAATGGCCAAAAGTAACCTGTTTTAAACGTATTCATTCGAATAAGGTATATTAACCAAACAGTGACACCTATTGCATAACCCTTCACACCAAACAGAGCCGTTGTGCAAAGCAAAAGAATTCGTACGATTCGATTAGCTAGGCTTAACTCATAGCTTGGCGTAGCAAATGTACCCATTGCAGCTACTGATAAATAGAGCACTACTTCGTTAGAGAACAAACCTACCTCAACAGCAACTTGACCTATCATAATCGCTGCAACTAAACCTAAGGCAGTAGCCAAGGCGGTAGGTGTATGAATAGCAGCCATACGTAACATGTCGATTCCAATCTCCGCAATCAGAAATTGCATTAACAATGGAATAACTCCCAATTCCTCGGGCCCAAGGAATGCAAGTGTTTCAGGCAATAATTCTGGTTGTTGTGAAATCAAAAAATAAAATGGGAGAATAAAAATCGAAGCGATTACCGCCAAAAATCTAACTAATCGCAAATATGCACCTACCAATGGTTTTTGGCGATATTCTTCTGCGTGTTGCAAATGGTGCCAAAATGTTGCCGGGAGAATCATTACACTAGGCGATCCATCAATGATTAGAATGATATGCCCTTCGTACAAGTGAGCAGCTGCCGTATCAGGTCTTTCTGTGTAGCGAATCGTTGGATAGGGATTCCAATGCCTCCCGCTTAAATATTCTTCAATCGTCTTTTCTGCCATTGGTAATCCATCTGTATCAATTTGCTTTAAATGATTTTTTAACAGTTCAACCTTTCCAGAATCTGCAATATCTTCAATATAACAGATACAAACATCAGATTTAGATCTTCTGCCAATGCTAGTATACTCCATACGCAATGATCGATCTCGAATTCGTCTTCGAGTTAAAGCCGTATTGAAAATGATCGTTTCTACATAACCATCTCTTGAACCTCTTACAACTCTCTCTAAATCAGGTTCTTCTGGCCCTCGAACCGGATATGTACGTGCATCAATTAAAATAACCTTATCTAAACCATCTACAACTAAAGCAGTTGGACCAGCTAATACCTTGTCGCCTGCTTCAGTCAAATCATCTACTGTTTCTAATTCAACATAAGGGATATATGTTCGTAATAATTTTAACAATGTATCTGGTTCAAGTTGCTCTTCTTTCAGCTCTGCTAAAAAGCGCATAAGGTAGTGTAAGATGTCATCTTTGGCAAATCCATCAATTAAAAACATGGACATGTCTCTACCTGCATAATGTAAATCTAATTGAATCATATCAAAGCTTTGGTCTACACCTAGATATTCTTTTAGAAACTCGACGTTTTTATTAAATGATCGATATAGATTAGTTCTTACCACTAACAGCACCTCTTCTCGAAAAGAAACAATTAACGGTAGCCTTCTCTTATTGTATTAAAAAAGCTACTTTGTTTTTTCAAACTATTTCTAGCATGTACACATTATTGAAAACCATACTTCATAACTCACAGAGCATGGACATATATATGTATTACTTAACGAGCTGAGGGTGATAAAATGCGCTATTTTATAATAACTATTGCAAGTTGCTTTATTGTAGGATTTGCTTACTGGTTTATTACATATGATCAAACTGACACAACTTTAAAATATTTTCCGTTTGATTCAAATGTTACATTTAATCAAGCCAATACGAAATTACATTTTTTAACTGAGTCGAATAAAAATGCATATCAAATAAAATGGGATGTGACATCAGAAGTAGATCGACCTGTTTTCTTGAGGCAGGATGTGTCACTACTATATGTTGATGGGGTGATAAAAGGTATGAAAGGCAAATGGCAAGAGGAATTACCAGAAATAAAATTGCAGACTACTCTAAATGGAGAAGGAAGTAGTCATTATCAAGCCATTTCCTACCACCATGCAGAAGTACATTATCCTGAAGATGTGATCAAAAGTGTCCAGACAATGTCTTCTGACGAGTTATATGTGATCGATTCAGCATATACGCCTTTAGAGTCATTTCGTGTACCGAAAAATAAAAAACAACAGGATTGGAAAGAGGCTTTGGATCATGCAACAACACAGCAATTGAAGATGCATTGGCGGGAGCTGATTCAACATTTTCAAATTCCAATTGAATCCTACTATTACGTTCCACTCACTGCCATAAGTCAATATGAAACAAAGCCAATTCCTAACTTAACAAACGAAGAAACACAAAAGGTAATTGCACAATTATGGGAAGGTTTGTACAGTAGCTATATTTTACCTTTTGATCAGAATAAATCTACCGTCAATAGTTTTGTCCCTTTGATTTTATTTGATAAACAAGGAAAACAATTACGTGTACTTTATCAGGATCAAGAAGGTAATAAAAAACAATTAATACAAAACTATGGTGAATCGAATGTCTCTTGATACAAGCTAGTAAAAGCTTCGTTGTCCGGACTTAATTCAAGTGCTTTTTCTAAAGCTTGTTTTGCTTTATCCGTCTCATTTCTATCAATATAAATCAAAGCTAGATTGTAATGTGCTTCCGGGATTTGATTAGGTTCAATTTCCACTAGCTCCTCTAAATCGCTTAATGCTTTAGTTGTCTCTCCTATGTGTAGATAAGCATAAGACCGATAGAACAATAATTCCGGACGGTAATAATTTGCTTCTTGCTGCAACGTTGTATTAACTTTATCAATCGTTAATTGAAATTCCTCTTGATCAGCCAATTCACTAATTTGTTGTAGCTGACGTGATATTTCAAATTGATTTGCTTCTTGCTGCACGGACTCATTAAATAAGCCATATAGCGTGATGAAGCTAGTTAAAGCAATAACGGCAATACTAGCACCAAGCTGTACGCTCAATTGCTTCTTTTTAGGAAAATAAACGATCGCAGCAGCTAAGAATCCACCAATTAAACCACCAATATGTGCACCATTATCAATTTGAGGTACAGCTAAACCGAAAACAATATTAAAACCGATAATAGCAATGACATTACGTCCCATCGTTTGAAAGAAAATCCTTTTATGTTTTAAACCGAAAAACAATAAAGCACCAAACAAACCAAATATTGCTCCAGATGCACCTGCGGCTACTTGTGGACTTAATGCAAAGCTTGTTACTCCACCAACGATTCCACTAATGAAATAAATAATTAAGAAACGAATATTTCCAAATATGCGCTCAACAACATTACCAACGATGTGTAACGCCAGCATATTCATTAGCACATGCAATATACCAATGTGAAGAAACATAGAAGAGATAATACGCCACCATTGCCCATCGATTATAGCTGGATTATATTTAGCACCATATTCAATTAAAACTTCTGTATCCGTACTTCCTCCTTGCAACTCTAACCATAAAAATAGAAGTACATTAAGAGCTAGAATAATATAAGTAAAATATGGCTTTGCCTGCTCAAATACTTTTTGAGCATCTCGTTGTTGCTTATTATAAGTCGTAATAATTTTCGCGCGTAAATGTTGTGTTAGTTGTTCTTTCTCTAAGACATCTTCTGGTTGGGGTAAATACATTTGTTCTACATCTAATCGTTCAAACAGGTTATTTTGCTGTACATATCTGTTCTCTTCATCTAAATAAAACAATTCCATTTGTTCAAATTTATTATGTTTTAATTTTACTGATTGTGTAAGGTGATTCCATTCATCTACAGGTTCATATTCAGAGACATGAATGTTAAACAGATTAATTTTTCGTCCTAGAAAAAGTTGAGACAGCCGCTCACTTTCATAAACGGCTCTTTTATTGTCCGCTTCTAATTGATTTCTCCAATCAAATCCGGTTTGAGTGATACGAAGAACATGATTGGTCTGTTTATCTTGTCGTTGTAACCATATTTCAGTATGGTTCTTTTGAATAAAAACAATATCAAATTTCCCACGAGTTATAAGGTGATGTACTAGGTTATAATAATAAAACAACTGATCTTGTTGCAACTAACCCCTCCTCTCTCTGTATTTTTATTGTACCACCAAAAAACACATTAAAAGAAGGAAATGCTTAAACACATCTCCTTTTATTTTTTCTATTTAGTTGGTTGAAATATATCGTTAACAATTTGGTTACGAACTAAAGGGACTCGCATGCCAACAGTGACTAACATTTTCCTTATTAGTGAGATTGCTAATAAACCATTCATAATCTTATACCTCTTATTAAAAATAACGGCGCCGCCAAAGATAACACCGACGATTAACCAAACATTACGCACAATAATCGCTTCCTTCCATATATGTTATTTACACATATGTTTCCACGATTTAGTCAAATTATGAGCTAACAATTAATTCATTTACCGGAATATCAAACGGTTCAGTTGGTATAGATCGAATAACTTGCTCTGCCCATGCTACCGAGACTGTTTTTCCAGAAAAACTTTCTAAAAAGCGATCATAGTATCCTCCACCATGTCCGATACGATAATGGGCATCGTCAAATAAGAGACCAGGCACAATTAACAAGTCTATTTGATTTGATAAAACTTCTCTTGTTATTGTTGGGTTTGGCTCTTGTAGTTGATAATAAACTGTTTCGAGTTGATCAAAAGCTTCGAGTTGATAAAAGGTAAGACTTTTTTCATTTGGATTACATTTCGGCACAACTACTTTTTTACCTTGATGCCAAGCCTCTTGAATTAGCTGTTTCGTATCCCATTCATAACCGACAGATATGGTAAGACCTATTACTTTTGCTTCCTTCCAATGTAATGATTGCATTAACTTTTGCTGTAGATCAACTTGAATAGATTTTCTTTTTTCTTCAGTCAATTCAACAAGTTTACGCTTTATTTGACTACGCAGGAAAGCTTTTTGATTATCCATACAATCACCCTTTCACCAAATTTCCATAAAAAAAATGCAAAAAAACCCTCACCTAAATTGGTAAGAGTTTCGTCATGTACTATTTTGTTTCACGGTGAAGCGTGTGCTTTTTCAAACGTGGACAATATTTTTTTAATTCCAAGCGTTCTGGGTTAGTACGTTTATTTTTTGTAGTAATATAATTGCGTTCACCAGTTTCAGTGCAAGCAAGTGTAATATTTACGCGCATCATTATCCCTCCAAACTGTTCAACTATCTTCAATTTCAAAATATCATCTTCAGACTTATTCATATTATCAAATCTATTGATATAATTCAAGTAAATATATAATGTAATATAATATTTTTTTCAATTATTGTTCAGACTACCGAAAATGTGTTATAACTATGGTTGTAAAGAATCAGGAGGGGAAAATTTGTGTTTATAGCAATTATTAGTATTGGTAGCATTGCCATTGTTTTATTTATATTGTCTTTTTTTGCTAATGATCAATTTAAACAATTAGAAAATCAGATAGAACAGATGTCAATCTCCACATTACAAGATACGTATCAAATAAAGAAGAAAATTAAGATCTTAGAAGAAGAGCTTTTAACTGACGAACTAGAGGATTTAGATTTACAAAAGCCAAAGTTAACTCCCACAATGAGAAGGGTAACACAAATGTATGAATCAGGTGAATCCATTCCGAGTATTGCTAAAACGACAAACTTAAGTGAGTATGATGTTTATTCGCTTGTTAAACAATATTCTAATGATAAAGGCGGTAGACAATGAAACAAATCATACGTGCCTTCGCATCTGGTCTACTTCTTGCTAGTGTAATTATCGGTATTATTTACTTTTTAGAAACAGATGCTAAAGAAGAAAACAAACCAGAAACTATATCTATAGAAGAAATGAAACAAACGCTAGAATCAGAAGGTTACACTGTATCCACAGAGGAAAGCAAAGAAAAAACTAACGAGAAGAATGCAGATACAAACAAACAACCACAAGAAAATGACAAGACGACTGGAAATAAGGAATCAAAAGAAATTCGCATTTATACCCTTACTATTGAATCCGGTATGACGATTTCAGAAGTATCTGATGCACTTGCTGAGGCGAAAATCATTAAAGATAGTACGTCATTCGTTTCTTATTTGCAGGATAATGGTTATGGAACAGCAATTCAAATTGGTAAATTTGAATTAACTGACCGAATGACCTTAGAACAAATAGCGCGTACAATTGCAAATAAAAACTAAAACAGAAAGATAGGTTCATATCCTGTCTTTCTGTTTTTTTTTATTCATTTAAATCTAGGGTTTGTCCTTTTACTAAATACATAATGTTTTCCGCAATATTCGTTAGATGGTCACCAAATCGCTCTATATAACGTCCACTAAATGCTATTTGCATGATTAATTGTATTTTCTGCGGATCTGTCGCCGTCTCTTCCAACAATTCTTTTAACACTTTCGCATACATTTCATCTATCAAATCATCTAACTCAGATAACTTCTTTGCTAATGTAATGTCCTCTTCACGGTAAGCTAAGATCGCTAAATCTATCATTCGATTTGCTACCGCACGCATATCATCTAGTGCGGGATGAATTTCTAAATCATGATTTTCCCCTAAATGAATGGTGGAACGAGCAATATTTTTTGCATTGTCAGCCATTCGTTCTAAATCAGACGCCGTCCTTATTGCAACAATCAATTTACGTAAGTCTGATGCAACAGGTTGTTGACGTGCAATAAGTAAGATTGATGTCTCATTAATATCTAAATCTATATTATCTAATTCTTTGTCTTTCTCAATCACTTGTTCAGCAGCGGTAGCATTTGCTTGATACAACGCATTAACTGAATCATTTAGTTGCAATTTTGCTTTTTCAGCTAATTCAATCACTTTATCTTTGACAGCTTTTAACTCCATTTCAAATTGTTCTCTAGCGACCATTGTTTACATTCCTCCTAGTATTAGAGTGCTTTTAAAAAACACTGTTCAGTCTAACTAAAACGACCAGTAATGTAATCTTCTGTTCTTCTATCCATAGGTGTAGAAAATAGTGTATCTGTATCAGAGAATTCAACAAGTTCTCCATTTAACATAAATGCGGTATGGTCTGAAATACGCGCTGCTTGCTGCATGTTGTGCGTTACAATTACAATAGAGTAGTCTTTTTTCAGCTCTTGAATTAGTTCTTCCACCTTTAATGTTGACTTTGGATCAAGAGCTGAGGTAGGCTCATCCATAAGAATTACATCTGGCTCAATCGCAAGGCATCTGGCAATGCATAACCTTTGTTGCTGCCCTCCTGATAACCCATATGCATTTTCTTTCAATCGATCCTTTACCTCATCCCAGATGTAGGCACCACGTAAGCTTTTTTCAACAATTTGATCTAAAATTTTCTTATTTTTGATCCCATGAATTTTAGGACCATAAGCAATATTTTCATAGATTGATTTCGGAAAAGGATTTGGCTTTTGAAAGACCATCCCAACATTCGTTCTTAACTCTTCTACTTTAAAAGAACGATTTAATATATTTTCATTTCTGTACGTAATTTCTCCAGAGGTTTTCACACCTTGTACTAGTTCAACCATACGATTTAATGTCTTCAAGTAAGTCGACTTACCACAACCTGAAGGGCCAATAATAGCCGTTACCTTTTTTTCATATATAGGAAGATTTATGTTTTTTAAGGCATGTGTATTGCCATACCATAAGTTTAGATCCTTTGTTTCGAATACGATCTCAGCATTATTTTTCATTTGTTGATCCTCTTGCTTGCTTTTTCCCACTATCATGTTCAACTTCTCAACCTCCATTAATATCTTTGTTGGAACTTATTTCGAATAATAATCGCTACTGCATTTAACAAGAACAACATCGTAAGTAAAACAATAATCGTTGCTGACGCTAAATATGCATAATCATCTACTAAAGAGGAATCGATTGTCCAATAATAGATTTGCATTGGTAAAACAGTAAATTTATCCAAAATACCACCTGGAAAAGGAAGAAGTAAAGCTGGAATACCTAACACAACAAGCGGTGCTGTCTCCCCAATTGCTCTTGACAACGCAAGAATTGTTCCCGTTAGAATTCCTGGTAAAGCAGCAGGCAGTATAATCTTTTTCACTGTTTGCCATTTTGTCGCTCCTAAACCATAGGAAGCTTCACTTAAATGTTGTGGCACCGCACGAATAGCTTCTTGACTAGATACTATAACAATTGGCAAGATTAATAATGACATCGTTAAACCACCAGCCAAAACGACATTCCCAAAGCCCAATGCACGAACAAAAATTGTCATACCTAAAATCCCATATACAATAGAAGGAACACCTGCTAAATTAGCTATATTCGTTTGAATTACCTGCTGAAAACGACTTTTGGATGCATATAACTCATTATAAATAGCAGTACCAATCCCAAGAAACATTGTGACAGGAACCACTACAGCCATTAACCACAACGTTCCTAATATCGCACCCATAATACCTGCTCTTTCCGGGTTGGTAGATAATTTTCCAGTTAAAAAGTTGAAATCAATATAGCTTAATCCTTCTGATAATATTCTTATAATTAAAACTGCAAGAACAATCAGTCCAAATAAAGTTGCTAAAAGGAATACAGATTGTAATAGTTTATTTAACATTAACCTGATTACCATATTGCTTTTTACTTTTTCTGCATCTATATACTTCATTTAATACTCCTCCTTGAAGCGCTTGGAGATATATCGAGCGATAATATTCATAATCAAAGTAAATACAAACAATGTCATTGCAACAGCATACAGACTATAATAAATAGTAGAACCTGCTGGTGCATCACCACCTGATACTTCCACGATATATGCAGTCATCGTTTGCATGGATTGGGTAATATCAAAAGTAAAGTTCTTTGAGCTGCCGCTTGCAATAGTTACAATCATTGTCTCTCCAATTGCTCTAGAGATCCCAAGTACAAATGAAGAAATGATTCCGGATAATGCAGCTGGAATAATGACACGAAAAGTTACTTCTAGTTTTGTTGCTCCTAATGCTAATGCACCTTCTCTCATCGCATTAGGAACCGAGCTCATCGCATCTTCTGATAATGAAGCAATCATTGGAATAATCATAATTCCCATAACAATCCCAGGACTTAAAATATTAGTCGCTTCTAGCCCAGGTATAAATTCTCGCAATAATGGTGTAACAAACGTAAACGCAAAAAAACCATAAACAATCGTTGGGATACCTGCTAATAGCTCAAGCATTGGCTTAAGTACTCTTCGGGCACGATCTGTTGCATATTCACTTAAATAAATGGCTGTCATGATTCCAATTGGCCCAGCAACTAACATCGCGATAGCAGAAGAAATAATTGTTCCATTGATGAGTGGCAGGATCCCAAACTCTGGATTTTGACTCAAAGGTTTTAGTACTGTTCCAGTAAAAAATTCTAACAAGGGAACCTCGCTGAAAAAGCCAATTGTTTCTGTAACTAGCGTGATAACAATTAAAATTGTTGTTAAAATCGATAATAGTGCAATGAATAATAGTAGTTTAGGAATAAATTTCTCCCCTAATTCACTTCTATTCTTGGCACTTTTATTTTCGGTAAGTAAATCTCGAACGTGCCATGTTTCTTCCTCATTCATTTGGCTATTCCGGCGCATATCTTACACTCCTTCTATACTAGCAAGAAGAAGAGAGTCATTTCTCTCTTCTTTTTTTACTAGCCACTTAACCACGTGTTATTCTAATCCGTTTAAGAAATCCAGATTTGCTTCTACTTCTTCATCAGGTATCGGTGCAAAACCTGTTTCACCTGCAAATGTATTGACATTCTCCATAACGAATCGTGCATAATCAATTACCTGCGCTTTTTCTTTCGCATTATTTACATTAAGATAAGTGAATACTGGTCTGGTGAAACCTGCATATGGACCACTTTCATCAATAGTTTCTAATGATGGCTCGACAGCTCCATCTCCAAAGTCAACACTAACAGCTTGTAAGCTATCTTGATTATTTGCATAGTATCCAAAGCCAAAGAAACCGATAGCATTTGGATCTTGAGATATTAATGTCACTAAAGTCGAGTATTCTTGTTGTAAGTCAATGTTTGAAACTAAGTCCTGTTCTTCCATAATTGTTTCATAGAAAAACTCATATGTCCCATGGTTTTCATTGGGCCCGTATGTGTTAATTTTCTCATCTGGCCAGTCCGGATTAATATCAGACCATTTCGTTACGTTACCGTCTGCCTTAAAAATATTAATTATTTCTTCTGTTGTCATTTCCGTTGCCCAATTATTATCAGGATGTGTAACAATGGTTAATCCATCAAGCGCAACCTTCAATTCCTTCACTTCAATTCCCAGCTCTTCAGCAGTAGCGCTTTCCTTGTCTTTAATCTGTCTTGACGCGTTATTGAAATCTGTTCCGTTTTCTGTGAGGAATTTCTCAAAACCTGCACTTGTACCTGAACGTCCTACTTCTACGGAAACACTTTCTTGTTCTGTTAACATATATTCTTCAGCAATTCTTGCCATCAAAGGGTACACAGTTCCAGATCCATCCACAACAACACTACCTTCTAACTGTTCTGAAGAAGCTTCACCGTTAGCATTATCTGTTGTGTCATTACCAGAACCACAAGCTGCTAATAATCCAATCGTTAAAATGCTTAATAGTGCAAATCCAATTCTTTTAATATTTTTCATGTTTCTGTCCCCCTAATATGATAAATGGTTATAGCCTAACTTGCTGCTACATCTTTATCATAACGATTAACTTTTAAGTTATAGTTAACTCAGTGTAAAGAATGTGTAAAAATACAAAAAAGGAGAAAAAGCATGGATAGCTTTTTCTCCTTTTTTGTATTATTCTTCTATTTCTTCTGTTTCGTTCGTCTTTTTTGTTTTTCCTTCGATCATTCGTTGCTCTTTTAATTCGAAATATTTATTAATAATTCGATTACCAATATTGTGGTGAATACCATTCTGGTCATTTCCTGTACCCGCTCTAGGAACGACAATTGCAAAAGCAACCTCCGGCTCATCATATGGTGCATAACCAACTAATGTTAAGTTATATGTTTGTTCTTTTAAGTCTCCATCTTCATATACATCATTTTGCGCTGTACCTGTTTTGGCAGCTACTTTATAAGGATTGTTACTCCAATGCGATCTAGCGGTTCCATCAGTTACAACTCGTCTAAATCCTTGTTGCACTCGATCGATATATTCTTGTTTCATAGACACTCTATTTAGCACATTCGTATCAAATGATTCGACTACAGGCCCTAATGTTTCTTTTGACCCATTAGCTTGTCGAATTTCTTTTACTAAATGTGGTTGCACACGATAGCCGTCATTCGCGATTGTTGATACATATTGCGCCAATTGTAACGTCGTGTAAGCATCATACTGTCCAAAAGATAAATAAAGTAAATTACCTGCTAATGGAGATGAACCGATGATTCCGGGCGATTCATATGGTAGATCGATGCCTGTTTCTACACCTAATCCGAATTGGCTATAGTAATTACGCAACGTTTGGAAAGCATCAAAGTCAAAACTTCTTAAAGGTTGACCATATTGATAATTCGCGCCAGCCAATCGTATAGCTATTTGCGCCATATAAATGTTTGATGAATCTTCAATTGCTTGAATATCATTAATCCATTGCATATTTTTCCAGGAGCTCATCGTCGGCGTCCCTTTAATTTTTATCGGTGTATCATAAATAGGTTCTCCTGGTCGAATCACACCAGAATCTAATCCAGCTAAAACAGTTGCACCTTTAATTGTTGATCCTGGCATATTATTGTTATAAATGACCCGATGTGCTTCATCAAGATATTCATTTGTCTCCCTATCACGATGCGCACCTGACATCGCCAATACTTCCCCAGTCTGTGGGTCCATCATGACAACGAGCGCATCTTCCATATAACGGTTTTCAGACGGGTTTGATTTATAGAATTTCTCTAATTCTTCTTGAGCAATCTTATCAACCGCTTGTTGCAGTTCAATATCAACTGTCAAAACTAAATCGTCACCACTTTTTCCTTCAACTACTGTCTTTTGACCAATAATTTCATCATTATTATTTGTAGTAAATTCAATGACCTCTTTTTGTCCACGTAAAACACTTTCGTATTCTTTTTCTAAGCCACTTGTTCCTACACGGTCGTTTCGACTATATCCTCTTGTAAGGTAATATGTTTCATTCTCTCGCGGTATCCCTTGATCGGTTGTCGTAATATTACCAATAAAAGTAGAAAAGGTATCTTCTACGTTTGACACTCGATTCCAATCAATCTTCGCATCAATTCCTTCTAGCTCATATAAATGCTCCGATACTAACGCATATTCTTTTTCAGTTACATTTTCATTCTTTATGATATGCGGTGTGAACTCTCTAGCTGCATCTAACTCTTTCTTAATTGCGACTATATTCAACAGATTAGAATCTGACCAATCATATTCGTTATAATCCTCTTCCGTAATTTTATATAGCATCGCTTGATACTTTTCGCCGGAATCCAATTCATCTTCTTTTTCTGTCAAACGATCTTCAGCTTCCTCTGCATTAAAAAGATACCAATACTCTTTCTTGTCTCTTTCTCTCACCATTGATTCTAGTTCCTCTTTATCCTCTTCCATTGTAATGTATTGCGCCAATTTTCTGGCTAGCTCTAATCGCTCTTCAGGTTTATCTCCATTCTTAGGTGGTGTATATGTAATGGAGAGTGTAGACTCATTTTCCAAAATTGATTTATGGTTACGATCGTACATAATTCCTCTTGGGACAGAAAGATATGCTTTTGTGCTTTCTGTTTCATCAATTTTTTTCTGAGCTTCTTCTCCGTTTAATATCTGAACGACCCCTAATTGTAAGATCAACAATGAAAATAAACCAAAAATAAATACAAACAATATATTTAAACGAAAGGGAATTTTTGATTTATTCTTTTTTTTCTTATTTTTCCCCATTCCATACTTCCCCCTAATCATTATAAACTAGGATTAGTATAACATGTCATTCATCTATTTTCATGAGATATTATATCTTCTTTGATATTCGTTACATTATTTTTTGTAGTTAACGGCAATGTAATATCCTTTATTAGAAAGTATACAATAAAGTGACCAGAACCTAGCACAAGAAGAACAATAGGAGTGCTCGTTTCAGGATTAACTAATTGAATGCCAATTAGAAAAATAATGATGGAGATCACCCTGCCTGTATTAAGAAAAATTTCTCTTACAACGATGTACTCTATACGCATTTCTCCTGCTTTCCACCCTTTTCCAATCACATCATATGTTAAAGAGACGTAGGGTACGGTGAATAACGGATAGGCAATACCGATGATCGCTCCATAAGCTAATAAAATCGTATAGTTCAGGTTAAAAATGATAATAAATATCGCTAAAAACAGGGTGATTCCTCCGATAAAAATAGATCGTTTTCTCCTTTTCGGTGTAACAAATCTAGTTGCAGCATAATAACAAATAAAAGAACAGCCAGAAAAAACTAAATTGAATGTACCTAACGCTAATTCACTATTTGTTGAAATGAACACCCAGATAGAGATAACAAATACAAAAATTCCTTCTCGAAGGCCTTGTAAAATGTGAGCATACAAAATTTTACCCCAATTTTTATTATTTTTTCTTTCTTGTAGTATTCTTATAAAATTAAAACGTCCTTTAGCTGATCTGCGCTTTATGAAGAAACTACAAATAACTGCTCCAATGAATAATATAAAGGAAATACTGAATATAACCGTGTAGCCCTGACTATTATTCCATTGTGCGATAATATACCCAGCTAGAACTGGTCCAACCATCCCACCAAAAGACTGCATCAATCCCAAGAAGCCATTAAAGAAATCTCTTGTTTCGGGTTCTGTTATTTCAAATGTGAGCACATTAAACGCCAACCAATAAAAACCATAACCAAGCCCTAAAAGACTGCCAAGTAGCATATTATAAGTTACTGCTTTTTCACCTAAAAAGAGCACAGTTAAAAAGAAAATTGCAAGTGTACTAACACCAATTCGTAAAACCAATACACGATCTATTTTTTTTGCCATTCTTCCTGCAATAATAAATGTAAGTGGTTGAACAATGTACACAAACAAATTATATATCGCAATGGAAACATAATCGTTGGATTGCTTCCATAAATATATGTTTACAAATGTGTTGGATAAAAAAATTGCAAGTGCATAAAGCCCACCTATAGTAAGCAATAACTTCAGGTCTCTATTCACTTCCAGATCTCCCAATAAAATATTGATATATTTTTTCTTCATATCCTATCTCCTTTATGTTCTATTTATTATTCTGAACAAAAGCAAATAAGATATGCAAAGTCATCTATGTAATAATGCAAACAAAAAAAGCTAAGAAATGAACTGCACCCCAATTGTTAGACACTACCTAACAATTGGAGGTGCAGTTTTTATATGAGCAAATATACAAGTGATATCAAATTAAATGTTATTCAAGGCTATTCCCCAAAAGTAATGTCTCAAAGTGAATATGCAAAACAAATGGCTATTCCCAAAGCACAATTCCAATATTGG
>NZ_JACEFA010000010.1 GCF_014083865.1 Paraliobacillus salinarum
TATGTTTTTTCCTCATTAATCCCTCCACTCCAAATTTCTCAAATACCTTTACCCATCTTTTTAATGGTGAACTGCTTTTCATACCGTGCTTCCTTGCTAATATATCATAACCCAATTTTCCATCTTGATATTCTTTTACTAGCATTAATTTAAATTGTTCACTATATTTAGCCATAAAAATACACCCCAAAAGTTAGATTTTCACTCTAACTTTTGGGGTGCAGTACAAAATAGTAGTTCTTGTTATAATCGCTTATTTTAAAGCTGCTTTAGCTTTTTCAGCTAATTGCGCAAATGCTTTTTCGTCATTAATAGCTAAATCAGAAAGCATTTTACGGTTCACTTCAATACCCGCTAATTTCAAACCGTGCATTAAACGGCTATATGAAAGATCATTCAAACGTGCTGCAGCGTTAATACGTGCGATCCATAATTTACGGAAGTCACGTTTTTTCTGTCTGCGGTCACGGTATGCATACTGACCTGATTTCCATACTTGTTGTTTTGCTGTTTTAAACAGCGAATGTTTTGAACCATAATATCCCTTTGCAAGCTTTAATATACGTTTACGACGCTTACGTGTAACTGTTCCACCTTTAACACGTGCCATAGTAATTCCCTCCTATATATCTAAACAAAATCAGTTAGTTTAATAATTATTAGTTGTGTAGCATTTGCTTAATACGTTTGTAGTCACCAGCAGATACTACTGCACTCTTGCGAAGTTTACGCTTTTGTTTTTGTGACTTGTTAGCGAACAAGTGACTTGTATATGCGTGAGAGCGTTTAAGCTTTCCAGTACCTGTCTTTTTGAAACGTTTTTGTGAGCCTTTATGAGTTTTCATTTTTGGCATGAGTAGTTCCTCCTTTTAAAACATAAACAAATATTTATTTTTCTTTGATTGGTCCAAGCATTAGAAACATGCTACGACCTTCCATTTTAGGCTTTTGTTCTACTGTAGAAAGATCTTTACATTCTTCAGCCATACGTTCTAATACTTTTTGGCCTAATTCTTTGTGAGTAATCGCACGTCCGCGGAAACGGATCGAAACTTTTACTTTATCACCTTTGTCAAGAAATTTTCTAGCATTACGCAATTTGGTATTAAAATCATGTTCTTCAATACCAGGGCTTAATCGAACTTCTTTGAGATTAATCACTTTTTGATTCTTACGCGCTTCTTTTTCTTTCTTTTGTTGCTCAAAACGGTATTTACCATAATCCATGATACGGCATACCGGTGGTTTTGCATTTGGTGCAACTAGAACTAAATCAAGATTTCTTGTTTGCGCAATATCCAATGCTTCCTGACGTGATTTAACACCAAGTTGATCGCCATTTGAATCAATGAGACGAACCTCGCGTGCTCTAATTTTCTCATTGACATTCATATCTTTGCTAATAATCAGCCACCTCCGTGAATTTTTAAAAGCGTGATGAGCTATGATCTTATACTATTATCTAAATATATAACAGCAATCAGACCGATTTAATGGTCTCTCTGACACATTTCATTGTTGATTCCATTAAAAAAAGTGTCGGTACATATTGCACCCACACGTCTCCAAGTTAATACTCTTAAAGATAACCTGTCAACTACATATATATGTGTCAATCAGGCGAGAAGCGGGTGCCTCTACTTTTCTTCAGATCATATTCAATTACACTTTTATTATAATAGCATGGCTAAACAATCATGTCAACAACTTCTTAAAAAAGTTAGAGAAGGCACCACAAAAGATGCCTCCTCGCTTATCATTACTTTAGTACTCTTTGTTGTATTTCAGTTGTGATATTTTTTATGAATTCAGCTAGTTCAATTGTTTCTGAATCTTTTTCTCCATAGCGACGGACATTTACTGCTTGATCTTCCATTTCTTTATCACCGACAACGAGCGCATATGGAATCTTTTGTGTTTGTGCTTCTCGTATCTTATAGCCTAGCTTCTCGTCACGTTGATCGAGCTCTACACGAACGCCAGCAAGACGAAGCGCATCCTCTACTTCTTTTGCATATGATGAATGGGCATCTAGTGATACTGGAATGATCCTTGCTTGAATTGGTGCTAACCACGTTGGGAATGCACCTTTATATTCTTCAATTAAGAAAGCAACAAAGCGTTCCATTGTTGATACTACCCCGCGATGAATGACAACTGGACGATGTTCTTTTCCATCTTCACCAATGTAAGTTAAATCAAATTGCTCTGGCAAGTGGAAATCTAATTGAACCGTAGATAAAGTCTCATCTTTACCTAAGGCTGTTTTTACTTGCACGTCCAATTTCGGACCATAGAAAGCCGCTTCTCCTTCAGCTTCTACATAGTCAAGCTTCATATCTTCCATTGTTTCTTTTAACAATGATTGTGCTTTATCCCACATTTCATCATTGTCAATATATTTTTCTGTATCAGCCGGATCACGATAAGAAAGACGGAAATGGTAATCTTCAATTCCAAAATCTTTGTACACGTGTTGAATCAATTCAACCACACGGATAAACTCTTCTTTTAATTGATCTGGACGCGCAAAAATGTGTGCATCATTTAGTGTCATTGCTCTTACACGCTGTAAGCCAGCTAGTGCCCCAGACATTTCGTGACGGTGCATCATGCCTAATTCAGCAATACGTACCGGTAGATGACGGTAGCTATATAGTTGATTTTTATAAACCATCATGTGATGTGGACAGTTCATTGGACGCAACATTAGATCTTCATTATCCATTTCTAAAATTGGGAAGTTATCATCTTTATAATGATCCCAATGTCCACTTGTTTTATATAATTCTACACTACCTAACACAGGAGTATAAACATGATCATAACCTAATCTTTCTTCTAAATCTACAATATATCTTTCGATTGTACGGCGAATTGTTGCACCTTTAGGCAACCACAACGGTAATCCTTGTCCAACCTTCTGTGACACTGTAAATAGTTCTAATTCTTTTCCTAATTTGCGATGATCTCTTTCTTTTGCTTCTTCGCGTAAGCGTAGGTATTCATCTAAGTCTGCCTTTTTCACAAAGACTGTTCCATACACACGCTGCAGCATTTTATTTTTGCTATCTCCACGCCAGTATGCGCCAGAAATACTTAACAATTTAAATACTTTAATTTTACTAGTCGATGGAACATGTATACCTCGACATAAATCAAAGAATTCACCTTGTTTGTAAATAGAAACTTGTTCTCCTTCAGGAATCGCATCAATTAATTCTAGTTTTAAATTATCTCCAATTTCCTCAAAGCGACGAATTGCTTCTTCACGCGAGACATCCTCACGTACAATTTCAAGGTTCTCATCAACAATACGCTGCATCTCTTTTTCAATTCTAGGCAAGTCTTCAGGTGTAATTGTTTGATCCATATCAATATCATAATAAAAGCCATCTTCAATCGTTGGTCCAACACCTAATTTCACATCTTCACCATATAAACGCTTAATCGCTTGAGCCATTACATGTGCTGTTGAATGGCGCATAATTTCAAGACCTTCCGCTTGCTTGTTTGTAATAATAGCGATTTCCCCATCATGTGGTAGAGCAGTGCGTAAGTCAAAATACTCACCATCTAGCGTTATAGCTAATGCTTGTTTCTTTAATCCAGGAGAAATAAATTGCGCGATATCTTCTCCAGTTGTTCCTTTGGCAAATTCTTTTTTTGCCCCATCTGGAAATGTAATCATAATTTGTTCTTCCATCTTTGTTCAGCTCCTCTTATCAAATAAATCGTACATGCACTAGCAGAGAAAAGGATTGCATATAAAAAAACGCCCATCCCTCTGCTCCAATAGCAAAGGGACGAGCGTTGACTCGTGGTTCCACCCTTAATTTCTAAATCATTTTGTGATTTAGCTTCATTCAGCCTTTAACGCAGGTATACGCTGTTTCTTACTAATTTATTCAAAAACAGAGTTCAGAGGTGGTAATGTTATGCAGAGCGGACAGGAAGCTTCCAGCATTTGCTCCCCTCTCTAAGAACGTCATACAATCATCTTGTCCTCATCAAAACTTTTTTCATTACTTATGAATATGTTTTGTATTATAGAATGATTTAGATAAAAAATCAAGTCCCCATCACTCTACGTGTGCAAAAGGAAATGATTGTAGACGTTTATATGTCACTCGTTCTTGAAAAATGTTACGAACTGCTGTCGTTTTTGCTTCACTAGGATCATGACCATAAATATAAATGCGATATGGCGCAAGTGCTAATATTGGTGTTAGATTTAACTCGTTCTCATCTAATCCAACAATATATAAAGGTTCTTCTGATATTTTTTCTTTTAGTGCTTCATTTGAATAGGTATACCCATCTTCTCGATAAAAAGTAAATTGTTTCCCTTGTACAATATGTAGCACATCTGATTTGACTGGCTGATTTGTGATATAATCTCGAACCGACTGAATAAAATGCTGATAGCGTTCCTCTTGTTTCCATTCATCAATCGCATAGCCTATCTCACTTATCATTATTTCATGAAATAAATCATCATAACGACTAATACACGCTTGATAATCTAGTGGAGTGTTATCATCCATTTCTAATAAAATAATATGCAATAATTTCTTTTTTTCTTGAAATTCCAATTCATTTATCGTCCCATCCCACAACAACGCTCGCTCAAAAATCAACTCTAATATTGTATTAATATCGTGTTCTTTTTCAAAATAATAATGTTTTTTTATCATTTCTACGATGGTATTTTTTCTTGAATGAATAATCCACATCTCCATAAGTAATCTTGCAAGCTTCACACGCAAACTACTTTCTTTCTCAGAAGTAATAGTAATAATCCCCCCTTCTCCTTCGCCTACTTCACAAATGAATCGCTCTCTTGCCAGCTTTCGATAAAAGTACATCCTATCTACTTCATTACTCATTAATAGTTGTATCATTCACATCACCCTATCCCAATCAAACTGTTATATTATATGGGACAAGTAACGAAAAGATGAATAATTATCGGCTGTTTTGAAAAATAAAAAAGTTGCCCTTAACGGACAACTTCTGCGTATCATGCATTATTCTATTTATCTTCTTCTGTTCTCTGAAAAAAGTGGTACTTGCTCACTTAATTGTTTCATACGCTCAATAATACGGCCTGCCTTTAATTCTTCCACATCCCCTTTTGATGTAATCGCTAAATGTTTTTCTAATTGGGATAGGCTATAGTTTGAGCTAAAGAAAACAGGCAAGCGCTCCATCATTCGATATTGAAGAATAGAACCAAGAATTTCATCTCTAAACCATGCTGAAATTGACTCTGCACCAATATCATCGATCATCAATACAGGAATCGTTTTAAATTGTTCGATTTTTTCTTGCAAGGAATCATTTCCAAGAGAAGCTTTCATCTCACGAACAAACTCAGGCATGTAAATTAACATACATTGAATATGGTTGTCAGCTAATTCGTTTGCGATTGCTCCTAAGAAATACGTCTTTCCAACACCAAAGGGACCATAAAAATAGAATCCCTTTTCAGGTGCTTTACCATCATCTAATGCATTAACATATTCAATCACTTTACGAATAGCGTCATGTCTTTTCGGGTCTTGATCGTCCAAGTCACGCATGGATGCTTGTAACACATCTTTAGGCATATGCAAACTTTTAATTAATTTTGCACGTTGCTGTTGTTTTTCTTGTAAGATGGTATATTTACATTTCTCATAATAGATATGAATTTCTTGATCGTTTATTTCAATTCGCGGTTTGTAACCTGGCAGAACGTTATTCGCACAGCCACCTTTGGCACAATTATCACAGTTCTTATTCTGAGAGTGGTATTCATATAACTTCATTAATTGGCGATCAATGGACTCTTTTGTTAATGATGGATGGTTCTCTAGGATTTCTATAATATCTGGATCCGTTAAAATTTCTTTCTTCATTTCTCCATAGACGGTTTGAAACGTTTGATTTTCTCTCATCCATTTTTTTAATGATTTCTGAATCGGTTCCATTTAACCACCTCCACTATGAGTGATATTTCTTTTTGTTATAATTACGCAACAACTCACTAACATCTGAACTATCATCTGAGGCTGACTGTTCTTGTTTCGTTTCTTCTTGCTGTTCTTGCTTTTGTTTCTTAAACCAGTCTGGCACAATTTCCTTTTTAACCGATTTTTGATAATACGGCTTTTTATTAGTAGACCATTGTTGATATTTATTATGTTCCGATTTAGCTAATGTCATCGCTTGTCTGACCGTTTTTACGTTTTTTCTAGCCCAATGACTTGCTATCTTTTCTAAATAAGATTTAGTTAATTTCATATCTGTTTTTAACATGACATAATGAATCAGAACATTCATCACACCTGGTGTAAGACCTTGTTGCGACATAACATCAGCAACCATTTTCAGATCTTGTTTCGATGGTTGATTTCCATTCGATAAATCTTCTAACAACTCTCTCGGTGAAATTTCTTCCAGCATACGCGCGAATTGATCTTGTTTACTCATCGGCTTTTCTGATTTGGGTTGTACTTTCTCTCTTTGATTGACTACTTTTAATGGTTTATCATTGACTGGAGTAAATTGTTGATACAACTCTAAACATGCCGCTTTAAATTCTTTCTGATTGAGAAGATGTTCATCTGATAGAGCCCAGATTAACGCTTTTTCTATATCCAAAGTGGTCAATTGATAGAGTGCAGCCATTTGATTGATTAATTTTATGTTATTTGCAGTTAAAATTTTCTCAACCGGTAGCATGCGTTCCACTAAAGCTTGTGATAAGTCATTAGTAGAAATAGATGAACGATCAACATTTGGACCTTGATTGCTCTCTGTATTAATTGGTTGAACTAAACCATTATCTACTATTGGATTTTCATGAAAAACTTGATCAAACGATGCCGTAATATTGTTTCCAGCTTGCCTATCTTGATCTTTATCCAGCTCAAATTGCTGGTATAGCAAATTATATTTTTCTATACCAATTTGATGTGACAGCATTTGCGAAAGCATACCATCTGAGAAAAATTGTGCCGGCGTACATGGCATAATTAATTGGTATATAAAAACCGTTTCGTTTTCATTGTCTAACTGATATGTCTCTAATAATCCAATTGCCTCAAGCCGTGTTCTTGCTTGATATATTTGTGGCAATGTTAAATCAACAAACTGCATCAATGTGTGATGTGTGTATGGTTGTTTTGAATTAGGGGTAGTTAAGTATT
Organism: Paraliobacillus salinarum; assembly: GCF_014083865.1. GTDB lineage: Bacteria > Bacillota > Bacilli > Bacillales > Amphibacillaceae > Paraliobacillus > Paraliobacillus salinarum. Next base: position 7,197 of record NZ_JACEFA010000010.1, read on the forward strand.
GACTTAAAAAAGTCATGAATAACGAAGTAGCTTGGTTTCCTATTAATGGCTGATACAGTTGCATAAGTGATTGTATATGCATATGTGTGAATACATCATTTGAATGAATATTATAACCATGGCTAGGTAATAGTTTACCGATATGCTCCATAACTGTCCCCCCTTAAGACTTTGAGTAGCAAAGAAAAAAGAGCCAACCCGGCTCCATTGGCTTATGACTTATCATCTGCATTATTTATAATATCTTTTAATTCATCTAAAAAGACGCTAATATCCTTGAATTGACGGTATACGGAAGCAAATCGTACATAGGCTACTTCATCTATAGAAGATAATCTTTTCATCACTAATTCGCCAACTTCTTTACTCGCTATCTCAGATACGCCATTATTACGCAACTCTTTTTCTACATCTAATGCCAGCTCTTCTAATTGTTCTAAAGCAACGGGTCTTTTTTCACATGCCTTGATCAGTCCACGTATTAATTTCTCTCTGCTGAAGGCTTCTCTTATTCCCTCTTTTTTAACAACAATAAGCGGAATCTCTTCTGTTCGTTCGAAGGTTGTAAAACGAAATTCACACGCTTCACATTCCCTTCTTCTACGTATGGAATGCCCTTCTTCTATTGGTCTAGAATCCAATACTCTTGTATGCTTATCATTACAATTTGGACAACGCATGATAACCCATCCTATTCTATATTACTTAAAATTATTTAACGCTCTCGATATATGGTAGTTCTTTTTTAAATTCATTATATAACTTAGGGATTAGCTTATGACTGTAGCCCAAATCAAATGGAACAGCTGATTCTGTTGTAACAGAAAAATCGACTGCAGTTTGAAACGGTTTAACCATAATAACAGTCACAATAATGAATGCTTTTCTTTTCCCTTTGAAATTGACACTAATTTCTCCATGTTCTTTAGATGTTGCTATAATATCACAACCAGTTTTGTTGCGAAAGTATGCTTCAATCGTTTGAAAAGCTTTATCTTTTGTAGTTTTGAAATAATGTGTTTGAAGCTGCTTGTCCCAGTGATTTTCATTTGTTTCTGAATGATTATTAAAAAATTTCTCAAATGATTCTCTTAATCCCATGTTCTACACCTCTATCATTATATATAACTAATATAAGTGTAACATGTTTCCTGTAAGAAAACGATATCACAGTGATTTATTTTTCACACTGCATTCTAATAGGGTTTAAAGATATTTTCATTCTATAACAAAAGCTCCTTTTTCTGCAACACTCTTGAAAAGGAGCTTTCTGTCTTATTAATTTATATTAAAGAGCACGATGTTTCGGAACAGAAATTGGCCCCATACCTCGAGGTACTTCTGCTCTTTCACATTTTTTTGATTCCAGCGCTTCAGAAATGTAATCACAAGCAACGTTTGGATCAATAATATCACCACATGTATAAACGTCAATACTTGCATAACCATGCTCTGGAAAACTGTGAATCGTTAAATGAGATTCTGATATAATCACAACACCACTAACACCTTGAGGTGCAAATTTATGAAAGGCTACTTCACGAATCTCCGCTCCTGCTTTTAAAGCTGCATTAACAAAAATTCGCTCAATTTGTCCCATATCATTCAGTGTATCTATGTTACAATCCCACATTTCAGCAATAACATGTCTTCCCATTGTATCCAACTTAAATCTCCCCCTTACACTTTATTTCGTTTCAAATAAATATGAATAGTTGCCACGGGGGGAAGTTAGTCCAAAGAGATCCTAACCCTTTAAGCAACCACTTTAACACTGCTTCACAGAACCTTTACAAGTAGCTAAATGGTTTCACTACATGTGCAAAAAAAGTATATATGGTTTTTAAATTTTTGGCAAGATATTTTGTAAAAATAAAATGGATCTCCTGCTTTAATATTTACCAAATAATTTGTAAATATAGCATTCATCCACTTGTTTTTTAATATGACCACTAAAAATATATTTATGTGTAACTATACCAATGTATTCATAAAAGCTGTAAATTGTTGTTCCAATTCATCAATAGAGCCATTATTATCTAGAATAACATCTGCTTTCTCTGCTTTCTGTGTAATAGATATTTGTGATTGAATACGATCTGTCGCCTCTTCTTTCGTTAATTTATTCCTTTTCATTAATCGAGCGAGCTGAGTCTCTGGACGTGAATAAACAACAACAATCATATCGACTAAATCTTCTAACTGACTTTCAAATAATAAAGGGATGTCCAATACAATCAATGGATGATTTTCTTTTATCAACCGATCTCGTTTGTTTAACATAACATTCTTTACTTGAGGATGAACAATATTGTTTAAAAGTTGTCGCTTCTTTTCATTTGAAAAAACGATATTTCCAAGTTTTCGACGATTTAACTGACCATCTTCTTGTATAACTGAAGATCCAAAAGTATTGATGATTTGATGATAGGCTTCTTCTCCCGGCTCGACTACTTGCTTCGCTATTTGATCCGCATCAATTACTGGTATACGACTCGCCTTAAAAAGATTAGAAACAGTACTTTTACCTGTAGCGATTCCTCCTGTTAGCCCGATAATTGTCGACATTACATTTGTCCATCCTTTCTAAACACTTATACCATCTTTATAATTCCAATTAAAATTAAAAGAATTCCTGGTAGCATACTTAAACGTGCAAAAGCCTTGCTATTCGAGAGTTTCTTTCCTGTTTGTAACCCTAGATAGAGAAAGGTACTTGTTGCCACACCAATACTTATTGCTGAAAGTATAATTGGCAAACCGACCAATGCAGAGCCAATGCCAGCTGCAAAAGAATCTAATGACAGTGCGATACCTAATAGGATAACTTCCATTCCTGAAATATTACCTGATCGGTCCATATCAGCTAACAATGGTTTTTTTAAAATTTGAATGACAAGGCCAAGTGATTTTATCTCAATCTTCCATTCAATTGCTGTCTTGCTCGCTTTCGAGTCATTTGATTTAAATACAGATAGTAACACCCAAATACCAATACAAATTAATAATAGCCCCCCAATTACATTTGAGGCAACCGGAGTTATTAAAATTGTAATCGCATTACCTATAAGCATAGCAATAAAAAACACAATCGCTGAAATTATACCTATTATAATAATCGATCGAATAGAAATCAATACATCACGTAAGCCATAAGTTAATGCAACAGAAAAGCTATCTAAACTTACCGCGAAAGTAAGCAATACTATCGTTAGTATTGGTGTCATAAAAATACCCCTTCCTGACTTTGCAACTATACTATATGAATAGTATATGGAAGGAGTATTTGGGCGTGCATTTGAATATTTATGAATGATTAGCTGCTAGGTAGTGGTTGGCAAACCTCACAAACATGTGTCCCTCGATTAGAGACCTTCATTTTACTAATTGGATGACCACAACGCTTACAAGGCTTATTCTCTTGTCCATAAGCAAATAATTGTTGTTGAAACATTCCTATCTGACCTTGACTATTTATATAGGAACGTATGGTTGTTCCACCTTGCTCAACCGCTTCCTGTAAAGTTTGCTTTGCTTGATCAAGAATTGTTTTTAACTCCAAGACAGTAAGCGTGCTTCCTTTGCGTAATGGATGAACCTGCGCTCTATATAACGTTTCGTCAACATATATATTCCCTAACCCCGCAACTATTTGCTGATCTAACAGGATATTCTTTATGACACGATCACTTTTTTGAATGACAGGAATAATCTGTTCCACCGAATATGCTTCTTCAAATGGATCAGGTCCTAATAAACTCAACGGCTTCTGCTTCTCCGCTTCTTCTTTAGAAAACAAATGCATTGTTCCAAATTTGCGAACATCTTGGTAACGCAATTGTTTTCCACTTTCAAAATCAAATACGACGTGAACATGTTTATCTGATGTTTCATGGCGCTCAAACACACCATACTTCCCTTCCATTCGTAAGTGGGAAACCAATGTGTAATTGGATAATTCAAATAATAAAAATTTACCTTTACGATGTATGTCTTTAATGCTTTCACCTTTGATTAACTCAGTGAATCGTTGTGAATCATCTGGGTGTTTAATAATTTTAGGCCAAGTCACGGTAACCGCTTGAATCGTTTCACCGACTACTAGCTCTTTTAATGTTTTTCTAATTGTTTCTACTTCTGGTAATTCTGGCATATGAAATCCTCTTTCTTATTTCGCATCAAACCATGTTGTTCCATAAGCATAATCAACTTTCAGAGGAACAGATAGCGATACTGTTTCTTCCATTACTTTTGGTACTAATTGTTTTAATGTTTCAATTTCGTCTTCTGGTGCTTCAAGAATTAATTCATCATGTACTTGCAATAGCATACGTGCTTGAAGCCCTTTTTCTTCTAATGCATGCTCCAAATCAATCATTGCTTTTTTAATAATGTCTGCTGCACTTCCCTGAATTGGTGTATTCATTGCTGTCCGTTCTGCAAAGCTACGCATATTAAAATTACGGCTTGTTATATCTGGAAGATAACGTCTACGGTGCATGATTGTCGTAACAAAACCATTTTGCTTCGCTTCTCGAACGGTATCATCCATATATGTTTTTACACCGGGATAGCTTTCAAAGTATCGATCAATAAATGCTTTTGCTTCTTTTCTTGTGATGCCAAGGTTTTGGGAAAGGCCATAATCACTAATACCATAAACAATACCAAAGTTTACTGCTTTGGCTTGTCGTCGCATATTATCATCCACTTGATCAGCAGTAACATGAAAGACATCCATTGCTGTTCGCGTATGAATATCCATATCGTCTCTAAATGCTTGTACTAATTTTTCATCTTGTGCAATGTCTGCTAACACGCGTAGTTCAATTTGAGAATAGTCAGCAGCAAAAATAACCCACTTATCCTTTGATGGAATAAATGCTTTTCTAATTTTCTTTCCTTCTTCTAAACGAATCGGTATATTTTGCATGTTTGGATCGGTTGAGCTTAAACGACCTGTTTGTGTTAAGGCTTGATTAAAACGTGTATGAATTTTACCATCTTCATGAATAACTTTTAATAAGCCCTCAATATAAGTAGATTGCAGTTTACCTAGTTGACGATACAATAACAGCTTCGGAATTATTGGATGCTTATCTTGTAATTGTTCTAAAACATCTGCAGAAGTAGAATAGCCTGTTTTTGTTTTTTTAATTACTGGTAGTTCTAATTTTTCAAATAGAATTGGACCTAATTGTTTTGGCGAATTTAAATTAAATGTTTCTCCTGCTAGTTCATACACTTCTTGTTCAATTTTATCTAAACGTATTTTTAATTCTTCTTTCATTGTTTCTAATTGTGATTGATCAATAGAAACACCTAAAGCTTCCATTCTTCCTAAAATCAGTGCTAACGGGAGCTCTAATTCATACAATAGCTCCAATTGCTGATTTTTCTCTAATTCTTTTTCTATTTCAGCTTTTAAGGTAAACAGCATTGACGTTTTTCTTCCGATATGGTCTGCCAATTGCTCTTGGTTCGGAATCTTTTGCTTTGCACCTTTTCCATATACCTCTTCATCATACAATGCTAAATTATATCCTCTTCGATTACTTATTGCTGGAATATCATGGTGATTTTCAGAAGGATTGATCAAATAGGAAGCTAATAATAAGTCAAACGTAATTCCTTTAATAGCTATTGATTCACGCTGTAGTGCAACTGTTACCTTCTTTGCGTCAAAGACCCATTTTTTTTGTAAAGCATCTTCAGCCCATTTTTTAAAAGTGGCAGAGTTTAACGCAACATCTTTAGGTATGAAATAGGATTTATTTTGATTTGTAATACCGAAACCCTCAATCGGTGCTAAATGATAATTATCCGCTAGTATTTCCACTGTCAATGCTACTGTTCCATCGAACAAATCATCAGAGATTTGATCGATTATTTCAACTTCTATATCATCCAATTGTGTCGGTGATTGATCCTCTTCACTTGTTGCCCCAGAAATTTTAGTTAATAAGGACTGAAAACCTAAGTCTTTAAAAAATTTACTTAATTCTTCCGAGTTATAGCCCGTATATGATGTTTCTTCTAATTTAATTTCAATTGGTGAATTGCATTCTATTGTTACTAATTGTTTACTCATTAGTGCATCTTCTTGATGGTTTTCTAATTTTTCTTTCAACTTCTTTCCACTAACTTTATCAACATTGTCAAATACATTTTCTAATGTAGAAAACTGTTTCAATAACTTCACTGCCGTTTTTTGACCAATTCCTGGAACGCCAGGAATATTATCCGAACTGTCACCCATTAATGCTTTCATATCAATAATCTGATCTGGAGATACTTCCATTTTTTCCATCATAAATGTTGGTGTATAGGCATCTATATCACTAAGACCTTTTTTAGTTAACTGTACTTGAGTCTTATCAGAAACAAGCTGCAGCAAATCTTTATCTCCTGAGATCACACGAACATCAAAATCATTCGCCTCACCTATTTTAGCTAATGTACCGATAATATCATCTGCTTCATAATTCTCAAGGTCATAATGTTTAATTGAACTAGCATCTAACAATTGTTTTACAAGCGGGAATTGTTCGGCTAATTCTGATGGAGTTTTTTGTCTACCACCCTTATAATCCTTATATGTTTCATGTCTGAAAGTGGTTTTACCTGCATCAAACGCGACAAGCATATGTGTTGGTTTTTCATCTTCAAGAATTTTTAATAACATTGTTGTAAAGCCGTATACTGCGTTTGTATAAACACCTTTATCATTATTTAAAAGTGGTAAAGCAAAGAATGCACGATAAAGAATGCTATTTCCATCAATCAAGACTAATTTATTACTCATTATATTAAACCCCTTCCAAATTGGTCATATGTATACAATTGAACAGTCTTTATTATTCTATCATGTTTAGCGAAAAATAGAAAAAACCTCACCCTTGATGAAAAACATCGTATAGGTGAGGTAGCAATTTGTTGTGAATGTAGTCAACAAAAAAACTATTTTGATTTATTTCACTGCTTTTGATTTAGGTAATTCGATAGTAACCGTTGTTCCGCAATCAAGTTTGCTTTTCACTTGTATTTTCCCTTTATGTGCTTCAACGATATGTTTCACAATGGCAAGACCTAATCCAGTACCACCGGTGTTACGGCTTCTGTCTCTGTCTACACGGTAAAACCGCTCAAAAATACGGCTTATTTCATCTTCTGGAATACCTATCCCTGTATCTCGTACAATAATTATAATTTTATCGTTTACTGCACTTACTTCAAGGTCAACTTTACCACCTTGAGGTGTATAATTAACGCCGTTATTTAATAAATTAATAAATACTTGCTTTAATCGATCTAAATCTGCTTCAATTTGCAAATTATCATCAAGATGATAGTTAAATTCAACAATCTTCTTTTTAGCTTGATGTTGAACCATAGGGATAATTTCTTGATTAATATTTTCTGTTAATTGTATTTGACGATAATTTAATTGCATTTCATCTTTTTCTAATTTTGATAGCTCTAATAAATCATGAACTAATGCTTGTAACCTGTCACTTTCTTTGTATATAATCTTTAGGAACTTGTCCTGAATTAGGATATCATTCGTATCATCATCTAATAACGTTTCTGCAAATCCTTTAATTGAAGTAATTGGAGTCTTCAATTCATGTGATACGTTTGCCACAAAGTCTTTCCGCGTTTGCTCTAGTCGTTTAAGATCAGTAATATCATGAAATACTAAAACGGCTCCTTTTAGCGCTTTAAACTCATTGAAAATTGGTGCACCAACAATTTCAATGTATCTCTTCTCGACATCCGTTTGAATGGTAAACGCATTTTTCACTTTTTTTTCATATAAAAAAGCTTCTTGAACAACCCTGTGAATTGGCTTTTGTTCTAAGACATTATAATATAAAAAACCAACGTAATCATTCTTAGATTTGGAAAAAAGCTGAAGAAACTTTCTATTCACCAAATGGACATATCCCCGTTCATCAATAAGCATAACTGCACTTTCCATATTATTGATCACTGTTCGCAATTGATTTCCTTGAATCTTCTCTTGAACTGTCATTTCTTGAAGATTTCGCGCGAGCACATTTAGCGCATTACCTAATTTACCTACATCACCATAGTAAGATTCATAAGCTCGAACATGGTAATTCCCTTCTCCAAGTTGTTCTGCAACTGTTGCTGCGGAATGGATTGGTTTAATATAACGATCAATAATTTGATATAACATAATAAGAAAAATAATAAATCCACCGAACAATGTTAACAGAACAATCCATTTTTCATTATTCATGACCAATGGTGCAATAATAAAACCGATGGCAAACAAAACAAGTCCAACAATAACAGCATAACTTATAAACAGTTTTGGTGTAGACTGTTTCATCAAGATGGCTCCTCCATTTTATATCCTAATCCGCGGATGGTTTTTATGTAAATAGGGTTCTTCGTATCAGGCTCAATCTTATCCCTTAAATGACTGATATGTACATCAACAATTCTTGTATCTCCTACAAAATCATAATTCCATACTGCACTTAACAATTGATCACGTGATAATACCTTACCTTTATTTTTTGCTAAGTATAACAGTAACTCAAATTCCTTACGAGTAAATGTCAGCAAATCATCAAAGATAATTGCCTCATACTGTTCAGGATGAATGGTGAGGTCTGCTATTTTTATTACTTGTGTTTGGTTGTCTTTTTCTTCCTTATTTGTGCGACGTAAGATTGCTTTAATACGAGCGACGACTTCTTTTGGGCTGAATGGTTTTGTTAAATAGTCATCTGCTCCTAGCTCAAGTCCCAACACTTTATCAAATTCATCATCTTTTGCCGTTAACATTAAAATTGGTGTATCAATTTGTTTTTGTCTTAGCTTTTTGCAAACTTCTGTACCATCTAATTCCGGAAGCATTAAATCAAGTAAGATGATATCAAACTCATCTGTCATCGCCTTTTCTAATCCTGTTTTTCCAGTGTATGCAACATCTGTCTGAAATCCTGCCTTTTCAATATTATACTGTAGTAAAGTTACGATCGAATCCTCATCATCTACGATTAATACTTTTTGGTTCATCTACTCGCCACCCTTTTCTTTTCAACTAGCTTTCTCTTCATCATACAATGAAGCAAAGATAAAGTGAATACAGTTAACAAATAAAGTACCTAATATTAATGTAAAAAAATCTTTACAAACTTTACATTGCATTTATATTGTTTAAATTAAAAAACTGTTACATAGGTTAGTTTCTCCCATGTAACAGTTTGATATTAATCCATGTTATCAATTAATGCTTGTCCAAACCCTGAAGTTTTTACTTCTGTTGCATTTTCCATCATACGAGCAAAGTCATAAGTCACTACTTTTGAACCAATCGTCTTGTCCATTGATTTTGTAATTAGTTCAGCAGCTTCTCTCCAACCCAAATGTTCAAGCATTAGTACACCTGAAAGAATGACAGAAGATGGATTTACTTTATCTAATCCAGCATATTTTGGTGCAGTACCATGTGTCGCTTCAAAAATTGCATGCCCTGTTTCGTAATTAATATTCGCTCCAGGTGCAATACCGATTCCACCAACTTGTGCAGCAAGTGCATCCGAGATATAATCACCATTTAGGTTCATGGTCGCAACGACATCAAATTCTTTTGGACGTGTTAAGATTTGTTGCAAGAAAATATCTGCAATGGCATCTTTAACGATAATCTTACCAGCAGCCTCAGCAGCAGCTTGTGCTTTATCTGCAGCTTCTCGTCCTTCTTTTTCAACAATTTGATCATATTCAGCCCATGTGAATACTTTGTCACCATATTCAGCTTCAGCTAAAGCATAGCCCCAATTCTTAAACGCTCCTTCAGTGAATTTCATAATGTTACCTTTGTGAACCAATGTAACACTCTTTCTACCTTCTTTAATCGCATAGTCAATAGCTGCACGAACAAGACGGCTTGTCCCTTCTTCTGATACAGGCTTTACACCAATTCCAGATGTTTCAGGGAATCGTATGTTTGTTACACCCATTTCGTTTTGTAAAAAGTCAATAACCTTTTTCACTTCATCTGAACCTTTTTGCCATTCGATTCCAGCATAAATATCTTCCGTATTTTCACGGAAAATAACCATATCTGTATCTTCTGGACGTTTTACAGGAGAAGGAACACCGTCAAAGTAACGAACTGGACGTAAACAAGTGAACAAATCCAATTGCTGACGAAGCGCCACATTTAAAGAACGAATTCCACCGCCAATTGGTGTAGTTAAAGGACCTTTTATAGCAATTTTGTATTCTCTAATTGCATCCAATGTTTCTTCAGGTAACCATTCACCAGTTTTATCAAAAGCCTTTTGACCAGCATAAACTTCTTTCCATACAATAGATTTTGTTCCATTATAAGCCTTTTCTACTGCAGCTTCGATTACTTTACTCGCAGCAGCCCAAATGTCAGGGCCTGTTCCGTCTCCTTCAATAAAAGGAATAATTGCGTTATCTGGTGTTTGAACGACACCATTTGTTACTGTAATTTTTTCACCTTTAGTCATGTTTATGTCCCCCTTAAATATATTAATACTTGTATACTATCGTCTATTGACGTTCTTCCAAAGGAATAAATGATTGAGCAACTGGACCAACATATTCTGCACGTGGACGAATTAAACGATTATTGTCATACTGTTCTAAAATATGAGCTAGCCACCCAGAAGTACGACTCATTGCAAAGATTGGTGTGAATAAATCATGAGGAATTTCAAGACAATGATAGACAGATGCGGAATAAAAATCAACATTCGCTGGTAATCCTTTTTTCTCTTTTATATAAGACTCGATTTCAACCGACATCTCATACCACTTAGATTGACCTGTCTGGTTCGTAAGTTGTTTCGACATTTCCTTTAAATACTTTGCACGAGGATCACCAGTTCGATAAACGCGATGTCCCATCCCCATAATTTTTTCTTTATTATTTAATTTTTCCTTAATATAAGGAATGGCACGGTCTACCTCACCGATTTCTGATAACATTCGCATTACTTGCTCATTCGCACCACCATGAAGTGGACCTTTCAAGGCTCCAATTGCGGCAGTTACACCCGAATACAGATCGCTTAATGTCGCTACACAGACACGCGCTGTAAATGTAGAAGCATTTAATTCATGATCAGCATGGAGAATTAAAGCTTTATTAAAAGCTTCTACCTCTAATTCATTCGCTTCTGACCCCCGAAGCATATATAGAAAATTGGATGCATAATTTAAATCTTTTCGTGGAGCAATTGGAACTTTACCTTCTCTAATTCTAGCAAATGCAGCAATAATAGTTGAAATTCTTGCTTGTAATCGAATTGCCTTACGAATATTTGCATCATGGTCCATATTTTCTACTTCGTCATCATGCAAGCCAAGCATAGAAATCGCTGAACGTAGGGCAGCCATAGGATGTACATTAGCATAATCATACGTATGTAAATGTTGTATCATTTCATTAGGAATTTCCATATTTGCTATAATTGCATGCTTGAACTTCTCTAATTCGACTTGTGTCGGAAGCTTTTTATGCCACAATAGATAAACCACTTCTTCAAAACTAGAATACTTGACCAAATCATCAATTTGATAACCAACATAAGATAATTGATCATCAATAATTGAGCTAATTGATGATTCTGTCGCAATAATACCCTCTAGTCCCTTAGTAGTTGACATCGCGTTCCTCTCCTTCTCTGTCACATTCCGAATTTCTGTTCGTGCGACTTTATGTTTTTTGAATATTCGACCTATTTAAAAGAGTATTTTTATCTAGGTTTAACACTTCTACCAAGAAAATTGCAGGAAGTATCACCATAACCATCTATTAATTTGTTTTCATGTACTGTTTAAGGGATAAAGAAATCAACCATACGCATAACCATGTACGCAATCCCTGCACCAATTAATGGCCCTACTGCAACACCTTGGAAAAAAACGACTGCTAAAATTGTTCCCATTACTAACGCTGTAGTTAAATGTGGATCATTTGCCAGCAAATCTAGTCCACCTCTAGCCACAATAGCTACAAACATTCCAGCAGCTAATGCAATCCAGCCATAATATGATTTAACACTTGATAAAAGATCACTAAATCCAATATCACCATTGGCTATAGGTACTAAAACAGCAATCGTAATAATCGTTACTCCCCACAACATCCCTTTGTCCTGTATGTAAGGAAATAATTTTTCATCCATTTTAAACAATTGAATGCCTAACAAAACGTAGACAGCTATCATGATCGATTGGTTCTTACCTATAAAACCTAAAACAAATAAAATTAATAAAAATAATGTTGATTGATTAAACATGCATACGCCTCCAAGCTATCATCAAAACGGCGATTAATTTTTATATTATCACATATTTTGTCCAAATGGAAAATATCTTTATGATAGATACTATATTTGGAGCGATTATTATGTATTCACGACATACTGTTCTTCAATTATTACGATTCATACAAGTGATTGGGATTTGCGGTTTGTTATTTTTCGCTGTATATATCTCGGTCATTTACCTATATCCATTTTTAATTGCATTTTTACTAGCTCTGTTGTTAAGAAAACCGATAAAATTTCTTAAAAAAACATTACCAGTAACACATGGATTCGCTTGCTTTTTAAGCATTTTTGCTGTTTTTTTACTCCTATTATTTTTAATTACGTTTAGTACCATAGAATCGATTCAAGCTTTTAAATATTTATCTAAACATATACCAGAGCAGATTCATACGTTATCCAAATTCTTTCAACTACTGTTGGACAACCACCTGATGCCTTTCTACACCAGATTAGCAAATCAATTTGATGCATTAGAGCAATCACAGCAGCAAGTAATAGCACAACAGTTACAACAATCAATGGAGCAAATAACACAAACAAGCATCAAGTTACTTGAGACATTATTAAATAATTTAATAACAGGATTACAAGCAATACCAGCTTTTTTGTCCATTTGCATGTTTATACTACTTGGAACTTTTTTTATATGCAAAGAATGGTACAAGCTACTTGCGTGGCAGCAAACATACACACCTTTATTTTTAAAAGAGGTATTCTCATCAATTAGAGTAGCAGGAAAACAAACGTTCATAGGATATTTTAAAGCGCAGTTGATCTTAACTTGCATTTCTACAGTAATCATTTATCTAGGATTGATCGTGATTCGAGTGGATTTTGCTTTAACATTGGCACTGCTTATCGGTTTAGTAGATTTCATCCCTTATTTAGGTACTGGTTTGTTTTTCATACCATGGATTGGTTATTTATTTTTAACCGGAGAATATTCCCAAACCATTCCGTTAGCAACACTATATGGCATAGTAATTATACAGAGACAATTAATAGAACCTAAGTTAATGGCTACACATATTGGTGTAAATCCTTTATTGATCTTACTCATAACATTTATTTCATATAGGTTCTTTGGGGTGATCGGAATACTAATCGCACCTTTATTAATCATGTCGTTTCAAGTATTTCATCAATCAGGTTTAATAACTTTTATATGGAAATATGTGAAGCACGGACATTTATAAAGTACATTATCTTCTAAAAATTGTAATTGTCCCATTGCTTAATAATTTTTTTAAAAGATTCTGCAGCATTCGCTTTAATGGTACTCTTGTCACAGGTAGTAATAAGAAAAAACCAAGTGCATCTGTTATAAATCCTGGAGTTAAGAGCACAACGGCACCAATTAAAATACAAACACCATCAAATATTTGTTCAGCCGGGAGACGACCTTGATTCATTTCTAGTTGGGCAAGGCGTAACGTCTGTAATCCCTCTCGTTTTGCTAGGTAAGCTCCAAGCACGCCAGTTAATAAAATGAAAAAGATTACCCACCATGCACCGATCAAATTACCTGCCCAGACAAAAATACCAATTTCCAAGGCTGGTACGATAAGAATAAGTAGAAATAACCAACGAAACATTTTTCTTCCTCCCTTTTTAAGAAGATTGTTAAAAGGAGTTGTCTTAATGACAACTCCAATTAAAAGATCTAATAGTTAAAATAAATTATTTTTTGTAACTTTTATACTTAAAGGATACTAGCATGTCCTTCGTAGATATCACCTTTTTTAGCATCAATGGTAATTTCTGATCCATCTTCTAATACGTTCATTGCTTTTTTAACACCTACAATGACAGGAATACCTAGATCTAAACCGACTAAGGCAGCATGAGATGTTAATCCGCCTTCTTCTGTGATAATTCCACTAGCTTTTTCTAAAGCAGGCATCATATCTTTATCTGTACCATATGTTACTAAAATGTCACCTTTTGCTACTTTATTGTTCGCTTCTTCTGCATTCTTAACTAAAGCGACTTTACCAAAACAACTACCTTTTCCTACACCTTGTCCATCTGTTAATACATCACCAATCACATGTATTTTCATTAGGTTAGTTGTACCACTTTCTCCAACTGGAACACCAGCTGTAATAATGACACGATCACCACGTTTGAAATGACCAGTTGATAAACCTCTTTGGATCGCATGATCTAGCACGTCATCTGTAGAATATGCTAACTGTCCATCAATAGATTGAACACCCCATACAAGTGCAAGACGACGACTAACCTTCTCATCAAATGTTAACGCAACAATCGGTGCTTCTGGTCGATATTTAGAAATCATACGAGCAGTATGACCACTTACTGTCGGTGTTAAGATTGCATCAACATTTAAATTCATTGCAGAGTGATTAACTGATTGACTGATTGCATCTGTGATAGTAATGTCACTATGCTTCGAAAGATTATCTAATATTGTTTTGTGATTAATACCTGTTTCAGCCTTTGTAGCGATATTGCTCATTGTTTGAACCGCTTCTACAGGGTAATCTCCAGCTGCTGTTTCACCCGATAACATGATTGCATCTGTACCGTCAAAAATAGCATTGGCCACATCAGAAGCTTCTGCTCTTGTTGGTCTTGGATTACGCTGCATGGAGTCTAGCATTTGCGTTGCAGTAATAACCGGTTTACCTGCAATGTTACATTTTTGAATCATTTCTTTTTGAACCAATGGTACATCTTCTGGTGGAATTTCAACACCTAAATCACCACGAGCAACCATTAAGCCATCACTTACTTGAAGGATTGCATCTAGGTTATCTACACCTTCTTGGTTCTCAATCTTAGGTATAATATTAATAGCAGAACCATTATTCTCATCAAGTAATTCTCTAATTTCTAGTACATCAGAAGCACGACGTACAAAAGAAGCAGCAATGAAATCTACACCTTGCTCAATACCAAATTTAATATCAGCCGCATCTTTTTCTGTGATTCCAGGTAAGTTAACACTTACATTAGGAACGTTAACACCTTTTTTATTTTTTAAAGTTCCTGAGTTTAATGCAATTGTTTTAAGTTCTTTTTTATCAGTAAGGATTTCTTGCACTTCCAACTCAATTAAGCCATCATCAAGTAAAATTTTTGAACCTGGGTGTACATCATTGATTAATTCTGGATAAGTAACTGCGAACTTTTCTGTCGTTCCAAGCACTGTATCGTCCATTGAAATGTTAATGTTATTTCCTTTAACAACTTCAACTTGCCCATCTTTCATTACGCCAGTTCTAATTTCAGGACCCTTAGTATCTAAAAGAATTGCTACAGTCTTACCCGTTTTCTTTGATGCTTCACGAATATTTTTTATTCTTTGACCATGCTCATCAAAGTCTCCATGTGAAAAGTTAAGTCTCGCTACGTTCATTCCAGCTTCGATTAATTGAACTAATTTCTCTATTGATTCTGAAGCTGGTCCAATCGTACATACAATTTTTGTTCTTCTCATTGTGAAATTTCCTCCTTAAGATAGTCAACCTATTAAAACTTATAATGTTATGAATTAGATAGATAATTGGTTCGCTAAATTCACCATGTCCATATCTACTTCATGCTTACTCGTAAGAACATGTGTAATATCATGATCAACTAATTGATTATTCTCAATACCTACCATGCGCCCTGCTTTCCCTTCTAGGAGTAAATCAACTGCTTTTGCACCTAATCGACTTGCAAGCACGCGATCAAATCCAGTAGGTCGACCTCCACGCTGTATATGTCCTAAGACGGTAACTCTTGTCTCCATATCTGTTGCTTCTTGAATCTTACTACCAAGATCCATTCCTTTGCCAACACCTTCAGCAAGGACAATAATACTGTGTTTCTTTCCTCGTTCTTGACCTTTTTTTAATCGATCAATGACCATGTTAAAATCATGCGGCTTCTCTGGGATAAGAATACTTTCTGCTCCATCAGCTAAACCTGCCCATAGTGCTAGGTCTCCAGCATCTCTACCCATCACCTCAATCACATATGTACGTTCATGCGAAGTCGCTGTATCACGAATCTTATCAATCGCATCAATAATTGTATTTAACGCTGTGTCAAATCCAATTGTGAAATCAGTTCCTGTGATATCATTGTCAATTGTTCCGGGCACACCAATACAAGGATATCCTTTTTGAGTTAACTTCACAGCACCCTGAAAAGAACCATCCCCTCCAATGACAATTAAACCTTCAATACCAAATTTGTTCAATTGCTCAATTGCTTTTTCTTGACCGGCTTCTGTTTTGAATTCTTCAGATCGTGCGGAATATAAAATCGTTCCCCCACGTTGTATGATGTCACCTACAGAACCAATCTCTAATTGTTTAATGTTACCTTCCATTAAACCTTGGTATCCATTATAGATTCCGTAAACCTCCATATCATGAAAAATCGCTTTTCGCACGACAGCACGAATAGCGGCATTCATTCCTGGAGCGTCACCTCCACTAGTTAAAATCCCAATCTTCTTCATCCTTATCACCTCAGTTAAAAGAATACTTAAACAAATGTTAATTTACAAAATAAAAAAAGGATTGATTTCATCTATGATTATACATGAAAGAGACAATAATCTCACCCTTAAATACGACAAATTGTTGCTTTTTCTATAACATTTTCATCAATTATTCAAAAACTATTTAAAAATAATCCCAGTATGTTATTAAAGTACAACAATCATATTAATAAGGAGTTATTCATAAAACCCAATTTTTTTGTATTTTTCCCATCTTTGTTCAATTAATTCATCTCGATTTATTTCTTTAAGTTCCATTAATGTATCTTTAATATACTGTGCAATTTGCTCTGCTTGATATTGTATATCTTTATGTGCTCCACCTTTAGGTTCAGGTATTATTTGATCAATAATGCCTAGTTCCTTTAAATCGGATGCAGTAATCTTTAGTGATTCAGCTGCTTTTGATGCAAATTTTGAATCCTTCCAAAGTATACTTGCCGCTCCCTCAGGGGAAATAACAGAATACGTAGCGTTTTCTAACATGTGAAGTTTATCTGCTACACCAATTGCTAACGCGCCACCACTACCACCTTCTCCAATGACAACAGAAATGATCGGTACTTGTAAAGAACCCATTTCCATTAAATTCCTGGCAATTGCTTCACTTTGTCCTCTTTCTTCTGCAGCTTTGCCTGGATGTGCTCCTTTTGTATCAATAAAAGTAATAATTGGACGGTTAAATTTAGCTGCTAACTTCATCTGTCTTAATGCCTTTCGATAGCCTTCTGGATGAGGACTACCAAAATTTCGATAAATATTATCTTTCGTATTTTTTCCTCTTTGATGCCCAATGATCGTTACAGGTATATTACAGAACTTAGCTATACCAGTCACAATTGATGGATCATCACCATATAGACGATCACCATGTAATTCAACAAAGTCAGTAAAAATCATCTCTATATACTCTAATGTTGTTGGTCTATCTGCATGTCGTGCAATTTGCACTTTCTCCCATGGACTTAAATTACTGTATATACCAAACTCTAACTTTTCTAATCTTTTTTCTAATGTTTTTATTTCATCAGAAAGATCCATTTCGCTGTCTTTTGTTAGATTTTTTAATTCATTTATTTTTTCTCTTAGTTCTACAATCGGTTTTTCAAACTCTAATACTTGCTTCAAGCTTGACCCCCTCCAACCTGATGAAGATTTAACACTACAGATAAACTCTGTTTCAATTCGCTCCTAGGTATTACTTTATCAATCTGACCATGTTCAAGCTGAAATTCAGCGGTTTGAAAATCTTTTGGAAGCTTTTCTCTTATTGTTTGTTCAATAATTCTTCTTCCTGCGAAACCTATCAATGCGCCAGGCTCAGCGAAATGATAATCACCAATAGATGCAAAACTAGCAGAAACCCCGCCTGTTGTTGGATTGGTCATCACTACAATCATGCATCCGCCTGATCGATTAAAACGTTCAACAGCAATTGAAGTTTTCGCCATTTGCATTAAGCTAAGCATTCCTTCCTGCATTCTCGCCCCACCTGATGCAGTAAAAATAATAATTGGAATTTGCAACTCTCTTGCTCGTTCAATTGCTTTTGCTATTTTATCACCTACTACAGACCCCATACTACCCATACGGAATTGAGCATCCATTACAGCAATCGCTGTTTCGTTACCATTGATTTTACCTTTCCCGGTAACAACCGCTTCTGCCAGTTCCGTTTTTTCTTTATCCTTAAGAAGTTTTTCTTCATAATTAGGGAAGTTCAATGGATTTTTTGAAGTCATATGCTGATCCCATTCTTCAAATGTTCCCTCGTCCATTAAACTATCAATACGATCGTGAGCAGGTAATTTATGATGATAACCACATTCCGGGCAAACATTTAAATGCTTCGACCATTCTCTTATATAAAATATTTTCTGACAACCCTCACATTTTAGCATTAACCCCTGTGGAATTTCTTGTTTTGCCTTTTCACTTGGAATGGAGGCATATTTTTTCTTTTTCGTAAAAAAGTTTTTTATTAGCAAGGATAATTCCTCCCATCTATACAAGTTAAACTATTACTTTTTAGTTTATATTTACAAACGATGTGTAGCGTTATTTTTTTGCTACACCAGATTGAATTGCTGCTTCAGCAACAGCTTGAGCAACTCTAGAAGAAACTCGCTCATCGAACGGATTCGGGATCACATACTCAGGTGTTAAATCTGCCTCCGTAATTAAGGTAGCTATAGCTTTGACTGCTGCCACTTTCATTTCTTCATTAATATCTGATGCTTGAACATCAAGTGCACCTCTAAATATTCCTGGAAATGCCAAGACATTATTCACTTGGTTCGGATAATCTGAGCGTCCAGTCCCTACAATATAAGCACCTGCTTCGATAGCATCTTCTGGTTTGATCTCTGGATCTGGATTTGCCATTGCAAACACGATTGGTTTCTCATTCATCGAATGGACCATTTCTTTAGAAACGAGGTTTGCGAGTGACACACCAATAAACACATCTGCATCTTTCATCGCTTCTGTTAGATCACCTTTTATATTGGATGAATTTGTGTAGGATGCAATTTCTTCTTTTATTGCATTCATTCCTTCTGCTCTTCCTTTATAAATGGCACCTTTTGAGTCACACAGAATCATATCCTTCACCCCAAAATGACTTAGCAACCTCACAATAGCAACACCTGCGGCTCCAGCTCCATTTACTACTACTCTAATGCTCTCGAAGTCCTTATTGACCAAACGAAGCGCATTATACAAACCAGCAACTGTTACAATTGCTGTACCATGTTGATCATCATGAAAAACAGGAATATCTAATTGCTTTTTTAAAGACGCTTCTATGTGAAAGCAATTAGGTGCAGCAATATCTTCTAGATTGATTCCGCCAAAAGTTGGAGCAATTAGTTTTACAGCCTGTATCACTTCATCTACGTTTTGTGTATCAAGACATATAGGAAAAGCATCAACATTTCCAAAATCCTTAAACAAAATTGCTTTACCTTCCATTACAGGCAATGCGGCTTGAGGGCCAATATTCCCAAGACCTAGCACCGCTGATCCGTCTGTAACGACACCAACCATATTTGATTTCATGGTGTACGTATAAGCTAACTGCTTATTTGCAGCAATTTCTTTACATGGCTCTGCTACCCCTGGAGAATATGCCAGACTTAAATCTTCTTGATTTTTGACACTAACCTTTGATTGAACAGATAATTTCCCTTTTGAATTCTGATGCATTGCCAAAGCTTGATTTTTTAACGTAGACATACTTGTGCTCTCCTTTTATATTTGTTATAAAGCACTACTTATACTTTTCTGATTATTACTTCCCAATGCTTATTCATCTTCATACAAATAACTATTCCATTATAGCAGATCGAAAAAGCGTGTAAAGCTATAGTAAAATACACTTTTTTTCATTCTTTTACTACTACATTTTCTCGACCAAATGTACTATATAATGACAGTATACAACTTTTTTCTATAGATAAATCGTATGAAGCTGCTAATTGATATGTTCTCTCTTTCGGAGCATGGTAGATCATTACTTCAGAATTACCCGGATATTTTTTAGCCATTTCTGCTAAAAGTTTTAATGCTTCAGTTTCTTCCTCAGTATCTACCTTTATATAAATTCTAGTGTTACCAGTCTCTTTCTTTTCAGTGAAATCAAAAGGTTCCAGCTGAGAGATTAAAACCTGTTCTTTATTATTACGCCACTCCATTTTTCCTAATAATTCAATATACATTTCTTCTTTTAGCCATTGCCTTACTTGTCGATATTGTTCAGGAAAAAGAACTGCGTCTAATTCATAAGTCTCATCTGAAATAGTCAAAAAAGCCATTTGTTCTCCTTTTTTTGTTCGGATAATTTTAACAGCTTGTACGATACCTACCATTTTTATATTTCTTTTACCTACATAATCTTTTGCATGACTTAAAATTAAATAGTTTTCTCTATCTAATTGCTTTCGTTGCATGGAAAGTGGATGATTCGAAACATACACACCAAGTAATTCTTTCTCAGCATTTAATTGCTGTATCATTGTAAAAGGCTCTACTTTCACATAGTCATCATCTAACTCTAACTCATTTTCAAAAAAAGAAGATTGATCCGCAAATTCATTAAACAGTTCAGCTTGCTCGAGCGCTTGATCGATTGTAGCTAATAATGAAGCTCGATTATCTAATAATTCATCAAAAGCTCCTACCAAGATAAGAGATTCTAGGACAGCCCGATTCACTACTTTTAAAGAAACACGCATACAAAAATCAAATAAACTAGTAAATGGTCGTTTTTTACGAACCTGAACAATCTCTTTAACAACCTGATAACCTACCCCTTTTACTGCTGCCAGTCCAAAACGAATTCCTTGTTTATCCACACTGAATTTCCCAAAGCTTTTGTTAATCGATGGGGGTAATACACTAATATGAAGATTCTTAGCTTCATATAAATACAATCTTATTTTTTCTTGATGTCCTGTTACACTGCTTAGAGCTTCTGCGAGAAAATAGTTTGGATAATGTGCTTTTAAATATGCTAATTGATAGGAAATTTTACTGTATGCTACTGCATGACTTCGGTTAAATCCATAATTAGAAAAGCGAACGATCCAATCAAATAAACTACGTGCTACGTCATCACTATACCCTTTATTTCTACATCCTTTTACAAAATCTTGCTCCAAATGCTGCATTTCCTCTTTGTTCTTTTTACTTACAGCTCGACGAAGAAGGTCTGCTTGTCCAAGAGACAATCCTGCAATTTGATTTGCGATTTGCATAATTTGTTCTTGGTATACTAGTACACCATAAGTTTGTTGTAGAATCGGTTCTAAATCTGGATGTAGATAGTCTATTTTCTCTTTACCATGCTTCCGATCAATGTACGTAGCAATAAACTCTTTCGGTCCAGGCCTATACAAGGCATTGACAGCAACAATATCTTCAAATGATTCTGGTTTCAGCTTTCGAAGTACGTCTTGCATTCCTGAAGATTCTAATTGAAACACACCGTTTGTAAATGCTTGTTGTAATAATGTGAATGTTTTCTCGTCATTAAATGGTATGTCTTTTAATTGCATTTGTTTATTTTCAAACATTTGGATCGAGCGAACAATCCGCTCCATCAAAGAAAGGTTTCTAAGGCCCAAGAAATCAATTTTTAATAGACCTAGAGACTCTACATCATACATAGAAAACTGTGTTAGTTGTATTTCATTCTGTCCTTTTGTTAATGCTACTCGATCCACGAGCGGTTCTTCACTAATAATTAATCCAGCGGCATGAGTAGATAAGTGCCGTGGCAAACCTTCTAATGTTCTTGCAATCTTGAACAGCTGTTGTAATTTAGGGGACTCCCTAATATAATTCATTAAGTTATTTGAAGACTTAACACTTTTGACGATTGACTGTGCATCTTGTTTCGGAATTTCATTTAAAATAAATGCGACGTCTTCAGCAGATATGTCCATTACTTTCGCTAATTCTCTTATAATTGATCGGGTAGCAAATGTTCCAAATGTACCAATTTGCGCGACATGGTCTTGACCATATTTATCTTTTACATAAGTAATGACTTCATCTCTTCGGTGATCGGAAAAATCAATATCAATATCCGGCATGGTTACACGCTCAGGATTTAAAAATCGTTCAAAAAGTAGATCATATTTGATTGGATCTACTTCAGTTATATTTAATAAATATGCAACAATTGAACCTGCAGCAGACCCACGACCTGGTCCAACCATAATGCCATTATTTTTTGCGTAGCCTACGAAATCAGAAACAATTAAAAAATAGTCACTAAAATTCATCTGCTCGATTAACGTTAATTCATGCTGGATTCGTTTCTGAACAGTTTCGGTTTGTTTAGGATACTTTTCTAATGATGCTTGTTCACACAATTCCTTTAACTGATCCGCAGCCGATCTGTTTTCTTTAATAGGAAACTTCGGCAGCACAGGGTCGTTTAATCTTATTGTCACATTACAGTTATCAACTATATTTTCTGTTTCTTCAACAAGCTCCAACCAATCTGAAAAATCTCTTTTTATTTCATCTTCCTGACAAAAAAATTGTCTATTCCCAGTATTCGATTGGTTCTCGGACCATTTTGACCCGTTATCGATTGCTCGTAAACAGGTATATGCTTTATAATCCGTTTCATCTAAATAACATACATCATGAATAGCGACTGCTCGATTTGGCAATGCCTGCATCAGTTCCTTTAAAAAGGAGAATTGTTTTCGTTCACCTTTTTGAATACCTATATGTACATTGATTCCTAATGTATTGTTCCAGTGATTAATATATAATGTCGATGCATGATAATCTTCTGTTTCTAACGATTCAGCTAGTCTTGAATGACTTACAGGTAAAATAACGTAATTATCGCTTACATATGGTTGAAGTTCGTCTAATGTGATGGATTGTTTTTCTTCTAACTGAATCCACGAACTAAGCTGAAGCAGATTTTTATAGCCGTTACTATTTTGTGCTAGTACAATACAAGAATAGATCTGCCCATCTTCTTCCTTGACGTGTATAACCATACCTATAATAGGCTTAATTCCAACCTGCTTTGCAAGTTGATAAAACTTAATCGCTCCATACATCACCATTTCATCTGTTAATGCAACAGCCTGCATATCATATTGTTTTGCTTTATTTATTAGCTCCGGTATTTTCACCGTACTTTTCATAAAAGTATAACCGCTTCTTACAAACAAATGAGAAAATGCCAATGTATTCCCTTCTTTCTATTGCGAACTCTTCTATCTATTATAGCTGATTTACCTTTTACTTAAAATCAATAACATATGAGATATGCTTGTTTCATATATTGTATCAAACAATGTTTATTTAAAATGAATATTGCTATTAGTTTATACTCGACATATTATTTTATCAAATAAAGGAGTAAGTAATAATGGAAGAACGCTTTCTAGCATCCATGATTCAATGTTACTTCATTGCTCTAGGTGTTATCATTGGTGGGGCATTTATTGGAAGTATTGGGGCATTCGCAACCGGAGAACCTCCCCTTACACTAATGGGGAGAATAGCTAAAAGCTTGCGTATTTGGGCAATTGTAGCAGCAATTGGAGGAACATTTGACGCAATCTCTAATTTTGAAAGAGGAATTTTTGAAGGATCTACGATTGATATGTTAAAACAAATTATCATTATCATTACTGCCATGGGGGGCGTACAAACTGCATTACTTGTTATTGAATGGTTTATTCAAGAGGAAATAGAATAATGCATATTCCACCGTATTATAAACGTGAGAGCTGGCAACGTTTCTTAGCTGGAACTTTTGTTGGAGCAATGATTGCTTTTTTTATTTTTGTTTATATGTATGGTCAGCTTTATGAAGGTTGGATCGAAGAAAACTTAGAGCTTCGAGCACAATTGCAAGAAATAAAATCAAATTATCAAGCTTTAGAAGAAAATAACAAACAATTAGATCAGCGTTATCAAAAAAGATCAACTGTATCTTCCATTGAAATAAAGATAACCAATCAGAATCAGCTGGATTTGGATAATTTAATTATAAGAGAGTTTGAAGAAACGATTAAACAAGAAATAAATGAGGCAATTGGAAAAGAAGTAGATGATTTGTCTAAAAATTTTTCTTTTTTAATTCGAACGCTTGAAAACAAAGTTTATAGCATACACAATTTTTCCTACCAAGCTGATGTACAGCATCTATTTATTAAAGAAACGTTAGAAGTACACATTAAATTACACCCGGCAAATTAATATAATAAGCCTATATCATATTGTTCTAACAAATGAACTGATATGATATAGGCTGTTTCATACAATCAATTATTTTTACAAGCTTCTTCTAATGCTGTAACTACTTTGTCACTTTCTTTCCAGTCGTAAATGGTTGCACCAGCTGCTAACGGATGTCCTCCACCGTTAAAACGAGCAGCGATGTCATTAATTGCAGGGCCTTTCGAGCGTAATCGTACGCGAATTAAATCATCTTCTTCCACAAAAATGACCCACGTTTTAATTCCCTCTATATCACCTAATACTCCTACAAGACTACTCGTTTGTTTACTTGTAAGATTATATTCTTTTAGTACTTCTTTTGTAAGCTTAATTGCACTTACTCCTTGGTCACTCATTGTAAAATGCTGCAAAATATAGCCTTTTAGACGTGCGATATTTAAAGAAGTCTTGTATAACTCATTATATAATTGGTTGCGATCAAAATCATAACTAACTAATTCTGATGCATAACGAAATGTTTTTTCTGTTGTACTTGGAAACAAGAATCTACCTGTATCCCCAATTATACCGCTATATAACAATCTAGCAGCTTCGGGCGGCATAACTAACTCTTCATTAGACGACGTTTTAAATAATTCAACAATCATTTCACTGGTTGAACTTGCGTTTGTATCAACCCATGAAACATCACCATACACATCCACTTCTGGATGGTGGTCAATTTTAATTATCTCCTTGGCATGACGATAGCGGTCATCAGCAATTCGAGCTGTATTCGCAGTATCACAGATTATCGCAACTGCATCCTTAAATAAATCGTCTGACACATTATCCATCGTAGCCAGAAAGGAAAGACCAGGATCATCATCACCGACGACATATACTTCTTTTCCTGGGAAGCTAGACTGAATAATCTTAGCTAATCCAACTTGAGAACCATACGCATCTGGATCGGGACGAACATGCCTATGAATGATTACACGATCATAGTCTTTAATCTTTTGTATAATGGTTTCTTTTTTATTCATCGTTTCACCTCTTTTTACTAGTAACGATCAATTAATTGCGCAATTAGAATAGCTTTACTTACAATATCTTTTTCGTTGTAAACTTCAATATCAATTTTAGCAGATTTTCGACCAATTTCTAGTAAGCGAGGACGAATTTCTAATGTACTATCAAGCTGTACAGGTTTAATAAAATACACAGAAATATTTTCAACGACTAAATCGCCTTTTCTTAAGTGTCTAATTAACCTACTACCTGCTTCAGTAACAAATGATACAAGGACTCCATAAGATAGTGTCCCTAATGCATTTGTCATTTGTGGAGTTACATCTGAACGAAAAATCACATCATTTGCGTCATTTGAAACGGACGTTAATCTATTTGTTACAATGTCATCAATGGTTTCACCGATCTGTGGTTGTCTTTGAACATGCTGTAGTGCCTTCAAAACATCTTGTCTCGATATAAGACCAAGTAATTTATTATGATTGTCTACTACGGGCATAATTTCGATGCCTTCCCAAACCATCATGTGTGCGGCATAAGCTAAGGAGGTTTCTTTTAAGACAGTCATTGGATTCTTCGTCATCACCTTATCAATCAACAAATGATGTTGTTTACCGATAATATCTTTTGAAGTGACAATACCAATTACTCGATTCTGATCATCTGTAACCGGGTATCTACTATGTGTTGTCTGTTCATTTAATTCATACCACTTCTGCAACGTATCCTTCCCAGCTAAGTAATGTGTATCATCAAAGGAAGTATAAATATCACCAACTAAAACAATCTCTTTCTTGATTAATTGATCATAGATGGCCCGGTTAATCATTGTTGCTACTGTAAAGGTATCATAACTTGTTGATATAATAGGGAGCTTTTTTTCGTCTGCTAAACGTTTGACATGATCATCTGTATCAAAGCCACCAGTAATTAATACAGCCGCTCCTTCATTAATTGCTAATTCATGTGCTTCTACACGATTACCTACAATTAATAAAGAATCCTTTTCCGTATAACGCATCATTGCATCTAATTTCATTGCGCCAATAACAAACTTATGTAGTGTTTTGTATAACCCTTCTCTTCCACCTAATACTTGTCCATCAACAATACCAACGATTTCTGCAAACGTAAGATGTTCGAAGTTTTCTTTTTTCTTCTGTTCAATTCGAATGGTGCCCACACGTTCTATCGTGCTTACTAGGCCTTGATTTTCTGCTTGCTTAATTGCTCGATAAGCAGTACCTTCACTAACATTCAATTCTTTAGCGATTTGTCTTACTGATATTTTATTTCCTACCTTGAGTGATTCTATGAATAATAGAATCTGTTCATGTTTTGTAGCCAAGGTTGTCACCATTCTTTCTATCTGTACTAATAATATTATTTCTTAGTGTTATTATACAGATAAGTGGTGTTCGTATCAATTTTTCATTTTCACTGGTTGATTAATTTCTGTTGTGTATTGTGGTGCATGGTGATTTATTCTTAAAACAACCGCTAAATTAGCTCCTATTACTAATAATAAAAATCCTAACCAACTAAACCAAAATAAATGAGCTGTACTAGTCGCTTGCGCTTCGATTGAAGGATAAGCCATATAGATTAAGAATCCCGCCAACAAAAGGCGGAGCAGCGCATACTGTTTCATTTGTTTCATTTAAATCACTCCTCATGCTTGTTTTATGATTATTTTATGCATTGGTTAGTTGAAACATGTTTGACGCTATAATCTTAAATAAAAATAAAAACATCACCGTATTTTGGTGATGAAATTAAATGCGCATTTTTTTGAGGTGGAACAGTAAATAATACAACTAACTTTAATAATACTCCCAAGATCGCTCATAGATTTGGATCAACCTAGGGTCAATCAACGTGTTCGGTTCAATAACAACCTTTTCCCCATTCCGGATAATTTTTTTATCAATATCTTTTCCAAACTTATTGAGAGATGAAAGAATATCAGTAGTCAAATAATCGGTATCTACATTTATCGTCATCTGGTCTAAATCTATTGGTTGTCTACTTGCTAAAACAAATCCCCAATTCCCAAAGCTAGGTACATCTACATGAAGGTTTTCTACGTTCAAATCATTGGATTCTATCGTCTTTGAAATAGTCCAATATGCTTCTGGAGCAAAGTATGGACTTGTGGCTTGAATCATCATAGAACCATGTAATGACATGTGATTTCGAGCTAATGCATAAAACTCCTTCGTATAAAGTTTATTTAAGCTTTCATCATTGGGATCAGGCAAGTCAATGATTATCACATCAAATATTCTATCTGTCTCTTCCAAGAAATTATAACCATCTTGATGAACAACCGTCACCTTTTCGTTGTCTAGTGCATGTTCGTTTAATTTTAGTAGCTTTTCGTTGGTTTTTGCTAATTCTACAACTGCAGGGTCTAAATCTACTAAAGTAATGGACTCCACTTCCTTATATTTCAATACTTCTTTTGCTGCAACTCCATCACCACCACCTAGAATTAGTACATCATCAATAGGATTTGCTTGTTCCATGGTTGGGTGGACTAACGTCTCGTGGTAACGGTGTTCATCAATAGAACTTAGTTGAAGTGCCCCATTTAAATATAACCTTACATCATCTTGATTTTGTGTCATGATTACTTTTTGATATTGCGTTTCTTCCATATGAATAATAGGGTCTTTGTACAATTTTTGTTCAAAAGTGAAGGCCATTTCTTCACCAAATAGTAAACCAAGTATTAATAAGATTCCAATGAATATTCCAACAAATAAATGAACTACAAAACGTTTCATCTCTTTTCGAAAAAGAAATAATACAGTCATCGCTACCGCTAAATTAATACATCCTACTAAAAATGCTGTCTTAACCATACCTAACTGTGGTCTTAAAAAGAAGGCAAATAAAAGTCCCCCTACAAGTCCTCCAGCATAATCAGAGAATAGCACTCTAGCTGTACTACGATTTAGTGATACACCTATTTCATTTGCCTTTCTTATTAAAATAGGTAATTCCACACCAGTGAGTGCACCAACAGATAATGTGATCAAATATAAAAATAGCGCATCTGTACCAGCTGGTGAGAAAGCAGTAATTCCAAACATCGCAAAACTTGAAAAACCACCAATTAAAGCTACTAAAAATTCAATATATACAAAAGCAACAATTAAATTTTTCATTACCCTTTCACTTACACTAGCTCCAATTCCCATTCCGGTAAGAAAAAGTGAGATAGTCAGTGTATATTGTTTTACCCCATCACCAAGTATGTAAGAACCTAAAGCACCGAATAACACCTCAAAGATAATTCCACAGATGGAAACAATTCCAGATGCCCAATAAATAAAGTGACTTTGTCGAACTGCTAATTGATTCAAAATATCTCACTCCATTGCATTTTTTCAAAAAAGAAGACCTGACTGTTTAGCCAGACCTTCCATAACCATTCAGCTTTTTATTTATGTAATAGAAGCGCCAATAACAAAAGCTAAGCCTAGTGATACCGCAAAAGAAATAATCCCTACTGCAATATTATTTTGCTTAATTTTGTCTTGAACAGAAAATTTACGCGTAAAGAGTTCAAATAGAAGATAAGCAATCATTTGTAAAACGACACCATATCCGCCCCATACAATCGTTTCCCAAACGGTAACACTATGATAAATCGCAAAAGATAAAATAATACAAATACCTATGATTTTACCTGCGATAGATAAGGCTACAGCATGATTCCCATTTGATACCTCATCCCAATCTTTATATTTAGTCGTTATCCATTCAAAAATGACTAAACCTACTAATACAACAACAATCGCCAATACAAAATATATAAATGTTGCTAGAAATGCATTCATTTTATTTTTCCTCCTTTATATTATTTTCCAGCACTTGGTCCTCCACCTCGAGTGGAAAACATGCCTCGATTCGTTCGATTCGTTACGACATCTCCACCAAATGTTTTCGTTCCAGTTGAGTATCCTCCATAACAACTGCCAGTTGCACAAGTATTACGACGACTTTCAGCCCAATTATTCGCAGACAACATTCGATTTAACATAGCAAAAGCAAAGAAATTATTTAAGTAGTTAGGAGAATAATTATTTCGAACAAAAGTGTCTGGTGCAACTTCTATAAGGATCACTTGATTGTCTTCTTCACTTTGTTTAAACGTAACAAAATGGTTTGGATAGATTAACATTTGCTGGTTATCGTATTTTTCACTTGTTTCTGTCGGTGGAATAGCGCTAGCGACTTCATCAACTAATTCATCTAGTGTGAATTGTCTCGTTGCATAGATGTTTGCTTCAGCCGAATCACTTACTACAGTATCTAATTTATAAAAAACATTGGCTAAAACATTTTCAATATCGTTAGAAAACTGGTTATTGAGACTGTTAGATAATTCCGCTTTCGATGGTTCATCTGGAATTTCGGCAACAGAAGCAGGTTCAGTTTCTCCACAAGCAGTAAGTAAAGTAAGGAGTATAAGAATAAGTAATAAAAGCCATTTTTTCATTATAATCATTTTCCTCCTTTCTATTATGAAGTGAGTAGCGGTTTACTACAAAATATGAATCAAAAAAATAGCCAAGACCATAATTAAATATCATGAAATAGGAAACGTTTTATAAGTTTAACAAAATCGGTTATAGTTTATTTCTTAATTTGTGCAAGTAAATTAGCTGTGGAAATATACAATACTCCTGCAGGAACAGCGCGAGCTGAAGATCCACTCATTAAAGCGTTTTTGGCTTTAATGAGTTAGCTGAAGCCGTGCCTGCGGAAAGAGAGTATATTTCCACAGCGGTGTTTGTTCTTCTACATTAAAATAGATGTTTGTATTTTCTTTTAAGAAATATTGTTTTGACTTAAATTATTTCTCTTTTATAAATGTATTATTCTTTACCCATTTTCTTTTTTAAAGCCGCTAATTCATCATCAACTTGATTCGTTTCAAGTGAATCAAACTCATCATCTAATGAACGACTTGCCGCTGACATATCATCACTTGTATCAGCTTCTGCTTCATATTGTAATACTTTCTCTTCCATTCTAGAGAACCCTTGTTTAGATTCATCATTACCAATAGAAGACATGGTACGATTGATTTTCGTTCTTGTTTTAGCTGATTCCGCACGTGCTTTTAATGAATCTTTCTTCAATTTCATTTCTTGATACTCTTTTTTCATTTCGTCTAATTTAGTACGCAACTGGTCCGCATCTTGTTTTGCGCGATCCCAAGATTCTTTTAATGATTCTGCCTGTTGTGTGTGCTCTTGTTTATCCTCTAATGCACGACGAGCAAGATCTTCATTACCAGCTTCGATTGCTTTTTCCGCCTGTGATTGACGCTTCTCAACCATTGCTTGAGCATCATCATATTTACGCTTCAACATTTTTTCATTAGCAATTTGTTTTGCGACTGCACTCTCAGCATCACGTATATCTGTTTCCATATCTCTCATAAACTGATCAAGCATCTTCACCGGATCTTCAGCTTTATCCAACATAGAATTCAATTCTGAACTTACTACTGTTTTAACACGATTAAAAAATTTAAACATTACTTATTTCCTCCTTTAAAATTATGAACCTGCAATTATTTTTATTTCATATTCCTCTATCTCAGATCCAATACTAGCCTCTAACTCACTGCCCCAATCCTCTATGCTGATAAATGACTCTTCTGCTTCATCATAATATTCTGCATAGCTAATCATTCTACCATTGACATTACGACTTCTACCCTCTCCTACAACACGAGCTTGGCCCTGCTCATCTAAATAATAGGCACGCCCCTCATACTCCAATTGTTGAGGGTAAGGTTTTTGGACAGATAATGGAATGTTTTTATAAATCCCTAATTCCAATTCATCATCCATTTCAGCTGATAGCCAGATTGTATTTCTTCCTTCTAGCAACTGATAACTAATCCATTCGTAAGCATCTTGTCTGTAAGTGATTTTTCCTACCACTTCGTAATCAACTAAATCATATACAACAATATCTCCTACTTCAATCGATAACGGATCCCTTTCTTTCACTACTTCTTTATTCTCTTTTTTCTGAAAAAGCTTAGAGAATATTCCCATTGATGCACCTCTCTCTAATCTTTATATTATTATGTACGGCTTATATACAAAAATAGTTTCAAAATTTATTTGTTTTTTTTATTTTAACACAAACACCTGCTCATACCATACTAATTACTTAGGATTATCACTGTTTATTATTATTCATTTATGCCAGAAAATAACTAAATATGATACAATGAAAGTAACTTAAGAGTAAGGGAGTGTTTTCTATGACAACCAATTATAAGCACATTGTAGTCGCAGTAGATGGTTCACAAGCTTCCGAAAAAGCATTTAAACAAGCAATTGCTATTGCTAAACGTAATGAAGCACAATTAATTATTGCTCATGTTGTTGATACAAAAACAATTTCAACTGCTGAAACTTATGATCAATCACTAATTAATCGTTCTGAAATGTACGCTAAACAATTACTCGAGGGGTATAAACAACAAGCCACAGCTGAAGGGGTTTCCTATGTGGAGGCACATATTGATTATGGTTCTCCGAAAATTAGAATTCCGAAACATGTAGCGAAAAAATTCAATGCTGACTTAATCATTTGTGGTGCAACTGG
The DNA here is from genome assembly GCF_014083865.1 of Paraliobacillus salinarum. GTDB lineage: Bacteria > Bacillota > Bacilli > Bacillales > Amphibacillaceae > Paraliobacillus > Paraliobacillus salinarum. Next base: position 39,450 of record NZ_JACEFA010000010.1, read on the forward strand.
ATTAAATGCTGTAGAGCGGTTTTTAATTGGGAGTGTATCAGAAAATATTACGAGATACGCTTCATGTGATGTCCTAGTCGTACGCTCGGAACACGAAGAAGAGGAAGAATAAGTTATAATAACTAATTACATTAATATAAGGAAATGCGAGTTCTTCTCGCATTTCCTTTTTTCATTCTAGTTATATTTAAGAAATTAAAAGCCAACTTCCTTCTATATAATTGAAATAGAAAAAAGTCGGCTAATATTTAGTGTTGATCCATACGTCACAAATGTATGATTGTGTGTACCATGGAAAAACCATTAGTTATTATTACATTGCTTACCATGCTAAACGCTGTACATCGCGAGCAATCATAACTTCTTCATTCGTTGGGATAACAATTACTTTAACTGGTGAATGAGGATAGTTAACAAATGCTTCTTTTCCTCGAACATCATTTAGAGCGCGATCCCAATATACACCCATAAATTCTAGTCCTTCTAATACACGTTCTCTTACTTCTTTACTGTTCTCACCAACTCCAGCTGTAAAAATGATTGCATCTACTCCATGCATTTTAGCAGCATAAGATCCAATATATTGGTGAATACGTTCAGCGAATATTTTTAGAGACAATTCTGCACGGTTATCTCCATTTTCCGCTTTTTCTTGAATATCTCTTAAATCACTAGAGAATCCAGATAATGCAAGCATACCGCTCTCTTTATTTAATACATGCAATACTTCTGCTACAGTTTTTCCTGTCTTCTCCATAATATATGGAATTAGAGCAGGATCAATGTTACCAGAACGCGTACCCATTGTTACACCTGCAAGTGGAGTGAATCCCATAGATGTATCAATTGATTCACCATTTTCTACAGCAGCAATACTCGCACCATTACCTAAGTGACACGTAATCAAGCGTAACTTATCTAAAGGTACACTCATTAAATCTGCTGCACGCTCAGATACATATTTGTGTGATGTACCATGAAAGCCGTACTTACGAATACCATATTTTTCGTAATATTCGTATGGCAAGCTGTATAAATAAGATTGTTCCGGCATTGTTTGGTGAAATGCTGTATCAAAAACAGCGACTGATGGTACATTAGGAAGAATCTCTTTAAACGCACGAATTCCAGTTAAGTTTGCTGGATTGTGCAACGGCGCTAATTCAGATACTTCTTCAATCTCTTGAATAACTTCATCTGTTGCTAAAACAGAATCACTAAACTTCTCTCCACCATGTACGACACGATGACCGATACCATCAATTTCTTCTAGTGAGTTGATTACTCCAGAAGCCTTTAGTTTTTCTAATAATAATTTAACAGCGACTTCATGATCAGGTATATCTGTTGTGATTGAATCTTTATTCTCATCGTACTCTAGCGTAAAAACAGAATCTTTAATACCAATACGCTCTACTAAACCTTTTGCTAAAACAGTTTCATTTGGCATTTCGAATAATTGAAATTTTAATGACGAACTACCGGCATTTATTGCTAACACGTTACTCAACATTATTCAATCCTTTCAATTCGGGTCCAATTTAGTATATCCAATACTATTCTAACCAAGTATGTCGACAGATTGCAACATAAAGCTTTAATGTTAACGTTTTCCTACAAAATTTCTTATTTTCTAATAATTAAAATCCTTCTTCTTTAAACCAATGATTTATCTTTTCAATCATTTGTAGCGTCGCATTCGGATTTTTAAAAGAAGGTAATTGCGCAATTAAAGCCTGTTTCGGCGGTTTTGTATTTTCTCCCTTTTTTTGCAAAACTAAAATACTTTTTGCCTGTTGCTCCGATGTGAAAATACTATTTGGCAATTGTAATAAAGCTACAATATGTGCATGCTTTTGTAAAAACAAATGCAACTTATCTGACTGATCACTATTAAACAAGAAATTTGGAACAACAAACATCAAGAAACCTGCTTCTTTTGTATAATGTAAACTTTGCTCAATAAATAGGTGGTGTGCGTATGAATGTCCTTCATCAGATCTTAAATCGAATGACTTTGCTCTAAAATCATCTGGATAATAACCAACAGGCAGATCCGACACAACTACGTCAACTGGTTCTAATAAAAATGGTTGTAGACTATCTTGATGGAATAAGTCGATATCTATTTCTTGAAGGTTCGCACTCATTGACGCTAATTGAATTAACGTCGTATCAACATCGCTCCCATAAGCAATATATTCAGTCCCTAATTGATTAACAATAGATGAGATCAAATTTCCAGAACCTATTGCAGGATCAAAAATGCTGAGTTTTTCTTCGCTACCAGCAAATTTATTAACAATGTACCCCATAAACATTGCAACTGTATCAGGTGTGATAAGATGCTGTTGTTGTGTTGCTCCTCGCATCCCTTTTAAAGTTGCTAATTGAATGATTTTTCGAATCTCTTCCTTTTCCAGTTTGTCTAAAGTAATCTCTTTTGCATTTTCATTAAGGTAATGAACAGTATCTTGCATTAATTCACTACTTGATACTTGTGAAAAAATATATTCTAAAGCAATAACCAGGCTTTCCAAATAAGTAATATTTTCTTTTGTTTCAATGTTTTCTACTATGTTATTTAACTTCTCAAAATTTTGTTCTACATTTTCTTGTTTCACTTAACTCCCTGCCTTTCAAAATAACCTAGTTCGTTATTTAATTCCTCACTATGTATCTTAACATGAAAAAGAATGCCATCCATATTATGAAGGCATTCCTTATAGTTGTCTAGCATTTTTAGTTACTTGACTCACTGTCTCCTTGGTTTTTAGACAAAATCTCTTTAATTTTATCAAGGGCTTGAGGTGCAACTTCAACCATCTTCTCATACAAATTAGCATGTTGATCTAAATGAACCATTTGTACACCTTGTTTGTTTATAATTAAAAATCCTACTGGCGTAATCGTAACTCCTCCACCACTTCCGCCTCCAAAAGGGTACGTCGCTTCCGATGAATCACTGTCATCTGACTGATTTGCTTGACCAAATTCACTACCGCCTGCCGCAAAACCAAACCCTACTTTTGAAACGGTAATAATTGTACTCCCATCTGGCGATTGTATGGGATCACCTATAATTGTATTCACATCAACAATTTGTTTTAAATTTTCCATTGCCGTAGTCATAAGACCTTCAATAGGATGATTATTGTTCATATTACATAGCTCCTTTTTGTAGTTATACATTTCTTGCTTTTATTGACTTATTTACCTGTCTATATGTATAAATAGCTTGTCCTAAACGTAGAGAAAAGATACACGTACACATTGATTTTAAAATAGGCTTCTCAAAATCGGCGTGAATCTGCATAGAGGGTTGATCTGTTATGTGAAACAACTGCTCTAACATTGCCAGTACAGAGCCTTTAATCGCCCAACATGCACCAGTAAGCATACCTGTTGCTGCTGCATTTTTTGTTCCGATCGTTGTTTCCCAAGATTCAATTTCTAGCGATACTTTTTTTAAATACTTGCTTATTTTGGTCTTACGATTTTTTAAATTTGTTTTTTCTTTTATTTTTAACAGCTGCTCGTTCGATTGATGGATCAACTGGTCTGTTTCGTCTAGATCATCTTCGGTAGGTACATCCCACGTTCTATCAAATGTAGTTAAGGGAATCTGTGCAATTGTTACTTGAATCAACACTCGAACACCTTGATCATAAATTAGTTCACATCTAAGTTTCACTCGTAATAGCATGGCAAGACTAAGTACAATTAAGATCAATAAAATGATGACAATTATGATTAACATAAAGTTTCACCCCTTTTACATTAGTATGGTGTGAATATATCGCTCATAAACCTTACTTTTCGAATTTATGTTTAGAAGCCTTGTTTTTTGGATATATGTTAATATTAAAGATTAATAAAGGAGGAATAATAATGGCATCATCTATTTATTTTTATTACACTAAAGAAAGCGTTAACAGCGAAGAGGTCGATTCATTAGCAGCACTAGCACATACATATGGGTTTGAAGTAAGCAAAGATCGGAAAACGGCAGATATTATCATTTGCTTAGGTGATGACGGTGTGTATTTACAAGGAGTTCGTAATACTGGATTTAGAAATGATTGTCTTTATGTAGGTATGACAAAGGATAATCAAGCGGGGTTATATAGTGATTTTTCTTTCGATTCCCCTAAAAAAATGTTCGAGGCTCTTTCATCTGACAATCTACAGGCTGAGAAATTTCCTATTATCGATGTTTCTATAAATGGAGAAACGCCTTTCTATTGTTTGAATGAAGCAAGTTTACGTTCTTCCATTATAAAAACAATCGCGATCGATGTATACATCAATGATACTTACTTAGAAAGATTTCGAGGAGACGGTTTAATTGTTGCAACTCCAACAGGAAGTACAGGGTATAACAAGTCTACACAAGGGGCGATTTTAGACCCGACTATTCCGTGTTTTCAAATGACCGAGATTGCATCACTTAACAATAATTATTATCGTACGCTTGGAACATCTTTAGTTTTATCAAAAGATAAAAAATTACGTTTAGAGATTATTCAAGATGGTAACGACTATCCAATCATCGGATTAGATAATGAAGCTTATTCTATTCGAAATATAAAAGATATAACTGTAGGAATGTCTGGTCGTTATATTCAAATGATTAAACTACCTAACAACAATTATTGGGAAAGAATCAAACGTACCTTCCTCTAATATAATCGAGTATTTTAAAAATAAAGAGTAGTGCTTATATAAGCACTACTCTAAGCCATTATATATTATTTTGGTTGTCCACCTAGTTGTTGTTCAGCCATTTGAACTAGACGTTTTGTAATCTCACCACCAACAGATCCGTTAGCGCGAGCAGTTGTATCAGGACCAAGATTTACACCAAATTCTTGAGCAATCTCATACTTCATTTGATCCAATGCTTGACTTACACCAGGAACTACTAAGTTGTTTGAAGAATTGTTAGCCATGTTTTTTCACCTCCTCTGTGGTACATTACTAGAATGTGCAGGAAGAGGAGATGTCATACGGAAAAAAAACTGGTAGTTGTTTCAATAATAACCTATATTTCTTAATGTACATGAACAAGCTTCATATGCTAAAATAGCGCCTCAAAATCGTTCGCTTCAGAATCCTCTGTTAACATTATTGTTTCAATGTTATTCATCATATTCTGTATATCATCTTCCATGTTGATTAAGCTTTCAAAATATTTAACTTTATCAAGTTTAGGTTTTGTTTTTGGAGCTTTTGGCACAAATACAGTACAGCAATCTTCATGTGGTCTGATTGATATGTCATACGTCTTAATTTCTTTTGCAATACGAATAATCTCTTCCTTATCCATTGAAACTAAAGGGCGTAAAACAGGATAGTTTGTCACATCATTAATGGCATGCATACTCTGCATGGTTTGACTAGCTACTTGACCAAGACTTTCGCCGGTTGTTATCGATAAGATGTTTTCTCGTTCCGCAATTTTTTCACTTATTTTCAGCATCATCCGACGCATCACAGTCATCGAATAACCATGCGGTATATTTTTATGAATCTTCTGCTGTAGTGTAGCAAAAGGTACAACATGCACTTTAATTTGATTCCCGTAATAAGTTAATTGTTTTGCAAGATCGATTACTTTCTGTTTCGCTGCTTCACTTGTAAAAGGAGGAGAATGAAAATGTATCACTTCCAGCCTTACACCTCTTCGCATCATCAAATAACCTGCCACAGGACTATCAATTCCGCCAGATAGTAATAATGCTGTTTTCCCAGCTGAACCAACAGGAAGACCAGCTGCTCCTTTTATTCTTTTAGACGTGATATAGGTAGCTTGAGTTCGTATATCAATATGAATTTCCACGTCTGGATGATGTACATCAACTGTATATTCTTCTGTATTTCTTAATAAATGTGATCCTACTACATGATTAAATTCTTGGGATCCGATTGGAAAACTTTTATCTGCTCTTCGCGTTGTAATTTTAAATGTTGTACCGGCTTTATGATCCGTTAAGGCTGCTAATGCTGCTTCCTTAATTTTATTTTCATCATTTTCAACTTTTATTGCTAAGCTAAGACTTTGAATTCCAAAGATGGATTGACAAGCATCAAGAATTGGATCAGGCGCTTGTCCGTTTAACATGATAGTCATTCGATCTCTTGCATTATGAATCTTAACTGCTGGATATTGCTTTAACTTTGTTCGAACATTTTCATGTAATTGAAATATAAATTTTTTTCGGTTTTTACCTTTTAATGAAAGTTCTCCATAACGTATTAAAATATGATCATATAACATAGTTTCTACCCCATTACTAAACTTAGTTGTTTTGTTACCTTTCGTAAAGAACGACAAAATAATTCAACCTCTTCGTGTGTGTTTTCATATGAAAAGCTTACTCGAAGACCTGACTTTGCAATTTCGGTTGACATATCCATTGCGCGTAAAACAGCACTCTCGTCAGGTTTTTTTGATGAGCAGGCTGATTTCGTCGAGATAAAAATGTCTCTTTCACCAAGTGCATGAATAATTACTTCTGGTTTATAACCAGGTATAGAAAAATTTAAAATATGCGGAGCTTGATTTTCTATTGTATTAAAGTGAATATGCGGTAAATCATTCAAAGATTTACGCATCAATTTATTTAATTCATTCAAATAATTTTTATTATTTTTTTGCTTCTCATTAATTATGCGCATCGCTTTTACAAGAGACACAATACCTGCAACATTTTCCGTACCTGAGCGATAGTTATTTTGTTGTGCACCACCGTCAAACAACGAAAATAAATGAACACTGTTTCTTATATATAATAAACCTGTACCTTTTAATCCATGAATTTTGTGACCAGAGATTGTACATAGATCTATTCCACTATCAATAAGGGTTAATGGAACTTTACCAAAACCTTGTACGTGATCAACATGAAAAAAAGTTTTTTTACGATGTTTAATTAACTTCGCTATCTTTTCGATTGGTTGAATTGATCCGACCTCATTATTAACATGCATCACACTAACAAGAATGGTATCATCTCGTAACGCTGCTTCCAATTCATCAACATTAACGATACCGGTTTTATCGACAGGTAAATAAGTTACATCAAAACCAATTTCCTCTAATGATTTACATGCTTCAAGTACAGAAGGATGTTCAATTGTCGTTGTAATAATATGTTTGCCCTTGTTTTGATGAGCTAATGCGATGCCCTTGATCGCCATATTATTTCCTTCTGTTCCTCCAGATGTGAAAACCACCTCGCTTGCCTCAACATTTAAAATAGAAGCAGCTTGTTCATGGGCCTTTCTAAGTAATTTTTCCGCTTCAAAACCAAAGCGATGAATAGATGATGGATTACCATAGTATCGCTGTGATACTTCTTGAAAACTTTGTAACACATTAGCATACGGTCTTGTCGTTGCGCTATTATCAAAGTAGATCATTTTATGTCTCCTTATTCTCGTTTATGCAATGCATTATGTTAACACAGAACGAGGATAATAAAAAGGAGTCTACGCAAAATAATCACATATTTCTTTTTACTATCACATTTTTGTCATTATTAATTAAAAATCCCTTACTATAAATGCAGTAAGGGATTTAATAAGACACTAATGAATATTTAATTCGCTTAATAATTTATCAATTGGCATGGGGTTATCTTTTTCCATTTCATACATAATTGCTTGTGTTTGATCATCATTCTTTGATGTTTGTTCATTCGCACCATCATTAAGTGCGACTGTTTGTTGTTTGTTATCATTTTCTTTCCAATCTACAAATTGCTCTGAACCATATTCTAGTTTACTTTTTTGAAAAGCAATTCCAGCATGATCAACCGCTTTATTCGCTTCAGTTTGTCCAACAAGCAATACAAAAAACAACAACCATACCATTATTGATGATGCAGCTAAGCTAATTATTAAACCTTTTTTCAATCTTATTCAACCTACCTTAAGTGGTGATATCCACAAATTCTTTTAATCGTAGCAATGCACCTGGCTCAATTTCTTCAAGTGCATTAGCAGCGGTGTCCAGTGCTTGCTCATACTCATAATTTCTAAATTTTGTTTCGGCTTCTTGTAATTTCGTTGCCAACAATGGATATTTACTGCGATAACGGTTTGCGTATTGTATGACACGTTCTACTAGGTAAGCCTGTTCAATCATTGCATCACTTTGGTTAACTAATGTGTTTACTGTATTTTCTGCCTCTGATAAAGCATGCATTACTTCGCCCATATCTAATGGTTGCTTTTCTAGTTTTTCAATGACTGCATCACTTCTATCTGTTGCTTCATCAACTAAATTCCATAAATAAGATGGAACTCCTGGTAAATTACTGTTTTGAAGTTTTTTATTCGTGTCAAACAACTGTCGTTTTAGGTTCACAACCTTTTCTCTTGCTTCTATTTCATCTTTTCGAATCGTTTGTAGTTGCTCTTTAAATTCCTTATGAGAATGATGTAATTGTTCTAAATCATCTTTCGTTGATTTCAATTGATTCTTTAGTGTGACATATGTCTGTGATTCACTTTCTAAATCCAGCTCTATTTGAGCAATTTGTTTCTCAAGCTGGTGTATCCATTTGTCTAAATTAGCATATAATTCTAAATCATTTTCTTCTAAGTAATAAGTTTGTTGTAATAAATCTACCTCTTCATTTGTCTCTTTAAAATCAGTAATTGCACTTGCAAGAGTAGATTTCACACTATTTATATGACTTTCAATATAGCTTTTAGCTTTTGCTTCTTCTTCAAGCATTTCATAAACCTCGGTTAACCTATCTTCAATTGCTTGAATCAATTCATAAACATGATACATTTCTAGATCTTCGAGTTGCTTAACACTTACAGCCAGCTGATCTAAGTAGTTATTTAATTCTTTTTCTAAACCTAAGTGCTCAATACGATACCCTTCATCTTTCATTTGATTTATTCCTGCTAATAAATCTTTTATTTGATCGGGCAATTCTGTTTTGCACTTTTTATAAATCACCGGAAATTCTTCTAACTTTTCTGCTACTTCGTCTACTGAGTCAGTAAGTTGAACCACTAAATCTTTTGCTTCATAATAATTCCCTTGTTCTACTTCCTCTTGATATCTTTCTAATAATTGTTGAAGCTCTATGATTTGAGCTTCAAACTTTGGCTCTGCTTCTCCATAAAGATATCGATTTTGCAGTAATGAATGACGTAATTCTTTAATGCGAGGCTGTATCTCTTCAATCTGTTTTCGACTTTGCTTCTCAGAATCAAGTAAGTCATCTAATTCTTTAAACATTTTCTCAATTAGCTCTTCAATGTTTTGCAAAATAGTTTCTACTTCTTTAAGATTTTTCTTAGCTGTTGAAATACGAAAACGATCTGCTGCTTCTTCCGCATCTAATAAATATTCTTCAATATCAGGTAAATCTCTTGTTAAAATTTGATCCCACGTACTTTTCCAAGCTTCGAACTTATCTTGTGTTTCACCAGATAAATTCAAGCTTTTTACACGTTGAAGCTCGCCAGTCACATTACGATTCATAATATCCATTTTCCAGCTTTCATGCTGATCTACTGCATCATATATCTTTTTTCTTAAAATTAATCCAATAATTATTATTACAATTAATACTAGAATTCCACCAATGATATAGCCAACCACGCGAATCCTCCTCAACCGAAACCGATCTATTCTATTTGTTATCATTTAATTATTCATTTGTTTTAAAATAAATGAATAAATATAGTCACTTTTAACTCGAACATTTTAATTATTATGTATTATTACTATAATATCATGTTCACGCAATTTTTTGCTAAAAAAAATCAAAATTATTAACAGAATGACAAATTTCTTCTTTAAAAGATGCTTATTTCCTTTTTTAATTTACAAATTTATATTCTTTGCTGTAAAATTTTATTTTAGTCTATAAAAAAATATACTTTTATTCGAAGCATTTGTCTATTGTTTCTATCGGTTTTATGCCATAATCTTTTTAGGAAATTCAATGAAGGAGGGATCCTTATGTTTCATAAGGAATTATATACATCAACGAGAGAAGACAATTACCAGTTGGTTATTAAACAGTTAGATGCATTGTTGGATGGAGAAACAGATAGAATTGCTAATTTATCCAATGCATCCGCACTCTTAAATCAGTTTTTATCTGATATTAATTGGGTAGGCTTTTATGTATTAAAGGAAGATGAACTAGTGTTAGGTCCTTTTCAAGGGTTACCAGCATGTGTACGAATCCCTGTAGGAAAAGGCGTATGTGGAACGGCAGTAAGCAAGAGAGAAACACAGTTAGTTTCAGATGTTAATCAATTTCCTGGCCATATTGCTTGTGATGCAGCAAGCCAATCAGAAATTGTTATCCCTATTATTATAGATGATCAAGTGTTTGGTGTACTAGACATTGACAGCCCAAACAAAAACACTTTTGATGAAGTGGATCAGGAGTGTTTAGAACAGTTTGTTGAAGTATTGAAAAAGCATATCTAAGTTTATATTTTAAAAATGTAATCCTTAAGATCAGAAAGCGTTTGGTCTCAAACGCTTTCTGGTTAAAATTTCTATTTCAAGTTACTTTTGCAACGCCGTTCTTGCCTAAACGCTTTGCTTCGTACAAAGAACGATCTGCTCGATCAAATATTCCACACATACTTTCTCGATTATCTCGATGCCAATATGCAATTCCTACTGAAACCGTAATTAACGGATCGGTTTGTTCCTCAATTTGAATGACAAGTTGTGATGCAACACGCATTCCATCTTCAATATTTACTTCAGGAAGATATACAGCCAACTCTTCTCCTCCCCACCTTGCCGCAAAACCTATATCCATAATGTTCTTTTGAATGATATTGGCTACCTGAATAATTAATGAGTCGCCTACCTCATGTCCATACGTATCATTCACTTTTTTAAAGTCATCTATATCAAGTAATAAAAAAACTCCTTGCTTACCTGATTGTAGATGCGCTTCACATTTTTCATCTAAATATCTTCTGGAATACAATTTCGTAAGATAATCTGTTATTACCGATAGCTCCAACTGCTCTCGCAAACTAGAATTTGCAAATGCTAATGTCGAATGATGAACGATAGATTGAATAAGTTTGAAGTCATTAAACGAGAAAAAGTTAGGTTGATGATGTGTCAGGATAATAACTCCATTTATATGTTCAGATTGTATCATAGGTATAATCATGATAGATCGAAGCTCGACCGTACATTCAGGATATTTTTTTGAAAAATCACCTAAAAAAATTGCTTCCTTTTCAGATTGAATCTCTGGGAATATTTTATTTTCAAACCATTTGAGTGAAGTGTTCAAGAAGTATGGAGAAGACTCCCGTAACAAATTAAAGTTCTCTTCTTCATCGAACAAAATAAAAGCAACATCTTCCACTTGAAATGATTTAATCAACTGCTCTTTTAAATAATTCGCAGTATCTGATAACCTTAAACTTGCATTTAACTGATGTGTAATATCATTAATTAACTGCAAATCTAATATAAGTTGTGTAGATTGTTGGTATAATTGAGCATTTTCTAACGCATTTCCTGCTGTATCCGCTAAAAAGCGAATAAAATCTATCGTATCTGACGAGAATTCAATGATTTTATCCACTTCTATTTGGAGCACACCATAAATCCCTTGCTTTCCACGTAATGGGGCATACAACCTTGTTCTATTTTTTAAACTGTTTTGATCAATTTTTATTTCTCCAGTTGAAAAAGATTGGACGCTCAGTTTATGAGCAAATTCTTCATTATAGATTAATTCTTTTGCAGGTAACTCATCATTGTTGATGTTTGTAGATAAAAATAATTGACAAGCAAAATTAGGATACGTAGATTGGATTGTATTAAGTATTTCAGATAACACATCGCTTGGATTCATTGTTGAATATATTTTTTTAGTAACATGGTACATTAACTCATACTTATTTTTATGTTCAAATGATTTAACTGGATCTTTCTTATTATATAGATCATGCTCTCTCGGTGTTGTGGATAACGCATTATCGGAAAATGAAGTTGTTACCGCAATATTTTCTTGTTTTTCGTACCCCATCCGTATCTCCACCTAGCATTATTATTTAGACTTCTAAAACTTTTTCCTCTATATATGGTAATTATATTATACCATACAATATTTGAATTTTTGTTATTACACTACCAAATTGTAGTTCTTTTTTCACACTAAATTACTTTATCCTCTTAACTATTGACTTAAGTACTAAAAAAACATATAATATACTTTGTGTAAAAAAGGTAGCCTATGTGAACCACCGGCTGACCATTCTGTTCCTTATATTAAGAAATATAAGGTGTATCGTGTAACTCTCTGCTGCTGGAGCGATGGTACATGAAAACAAAATGGCTGACGATCATGGAACGCACTGTCTTATTTTATGCAAATCTATTATATAAAGGAGAAGATGTACAATGGCTCGCTATACAGGTCCTGTATGGAAAAAGTCTCGTCGTCTCGGAATTTCATTAACTGGTACTGGTAAGGAGTTAGACAAACGCCCTTACGCACCTGGACAACATGGTCCAAACCAACGTAAAAAGCTTTCAGAATATGGTCTACAAATGCAAGAGAAGCAAAAACTTCGCTTCATGTATGGTGTTAACGAACGCCAATTCCGTAACCTATTTGATAAAGCTGGTAAAATGAAAGGTATTCATGGTGAAACATTCATGATTCTATTAGAATCTCGTTTAGATAACCTTGTATACCGTCTAGGTCTTGCGCGTACGCGTAGACAAGCTCGTCAATTGGTAAACCACGGACATATCACTGTAGACGGAGGTCGTGTTGACATTCCTTCTTACAGCGTAAAACCTGGTCAAGTAATTGGTTTGCGTGAAAAATCAGCAAATCTTAACATTGTGAAAGAAGCGGTTGAAGCTAACCCATTCGTTCCAGAATATGTTTCATTTGACGAAGAAAAACTTGAAGGTACATTCACTCGCTTACCAGAGCGTTCTGAACTACCTGCTGAAATCAACGAAGCACTTATCGTTGAATTCTACTCTCGTTAATCGGGATAGACTAATCAAGAAATCCAAAAAGGTCTTAAAACATTTTTATATCAATGTTTTAAGACCTTTTTTGTTGTTTTGAAATAGAACAGATACCTCAAAAACTAAATTCAAGTCAATAATATAGTCATAAATTATATATGATAAAGGAAAACTAAATAGATTCGCTTAACAATATGGATGACCAAATCCATTTAGTTTTCTATCATACTTATACGCTTTAGCCCAGACTTATTTCACTCTAATCTTATAACATAATCTCTTCATGACTTAATTCACGAACACTATCATGTTTAATTAATTTAGTTGTCAAACAAATTTCTTCGTATGGTTTCTCAGGTTCTTTTATTCTTGAGATTAATAAACTAAATCCGTGCTGTGCTAAATCTGTTACGCTTTTCCTAATTGATGTTAATTGCAAACCAATTAAACAAGAGTTTATTGTCTCATCATAGCTGACCACAGAGATATCTTCTGGTACTTTTTTATTTAGTTGATTTAATAATTTTAAGAAACCTAGTGTCATCATATCATTTATGATAAACACTGCCGTTACGTCCGTATCCAAAAGCTTTCTTCCAGCTTGATAGCCACATTCTTCTTGATAATACCCTTCAACAATATAATCAGGCGATATCTCATAATTATGCTCATTCATTGCTTTCATATAACCATTCAACCTAAGATTTACGTTAGTTGAATTAGAAAAATTAGCAATAAACCCAATCTTTTTATGCCCCATCTCAATTAAATGTTTTACTGCTTGATAAGCCCCTTGTTCATTAGCAAAAGTAATTTTATCACAATGATATTTTAAAAAAGAACGCTCTAACATAACATAAGGAATAGGTAGTTGCTCTAATTTTTCAATAAGTTTTGTATTATCTTGATAAGCTTCAAAACTAGGAATGATAAATATACCGTCTACTGACCGAGTTAGTAAAAAATGTAATAATTTCAAATCTTGTTCGTATTTATTATTTGTATTTGAGACTATTAATGTATATCCTTCTTTTCTACAAGCCTGTTCTAATTTTTTAGCCAATGAAGAATAAAATGGATTCCCTATATCAGGTAAAATCAAACCTAACATTCTTGTTTCTTTTTTAACCAAACCTCTTGCTAGTTGATTCGCCGTATAGTTATGTTCTCGTGCTATGTGTTTAATTAACTGCTTCTTTTTCGGTGAGATTCTATTAGGCCTATTGTTTAGGACTAATGATACTGTGGTAACAGAGACATTTGCCTTTTCCGCGATGTCTTTCAATGTAATTTTCATAATCATAAGCCTACCTTCAGAAAAATAGTAAAGTAGCATACTCCCAATAGTAATTATTTCACAAATACCAAAAAATATAAAGTGATTTGACTAACAATTAGTGATTTAATTACTTTTAAACTATTATTTAATTAATTGCATTTATGTATGCTGTCTAAAAACCATTGTTTAAACATTACAGAATCTAATTGAATACATACTTTAGTATTATTCGGTTAACTAATCATTGGACGATATTATATTATAACAATTTATAAAAAGAAGATGATGCATTATAAAACAAACATCATCTTCTTTACTCTTAATATATAAAACTATTAAAATTTAATAAGCACTCCAGCCATTATCAGCGGCCAACACGACACCATTAATTGAAGAAGATTCATCACTTGCTAAGAATACAGCGATATTTGAGATATCTTCTACTGATAACGCACCACCCATTAAACTCACACCTCTGACAGCAAGGTCCATTCCTTCTTTATCAACATTTGCAAAAGAGCTTGTTAAGTTTGTTTTTACTTGAGAAGGTGCAATTGCGTTTGCTCGAACACCTTGTTGTCCATAATGAGAAGCAACGTTTTTCGTCATACCAGCAACAGCGTGTTTAGCTGCTGTATAAGTCAAACCTGCTCTACCACCAGTTAGTGCAGCTAATGAAGCCATATTAACAATCGTCCCTCCACCTTGTGCAACAAAAGTAGGTATAATTTTTCTCATTGTGCGCATAACACCGCCAACGTTTATATCCATTACTCGATTCCAAACTGCATCTTCTACATTCGCAGCTGCTTGTATATTATCTAAGACACCTGCATTGTTCACCAGCACATCTACCTTACCAAATTTCTCCACTGTTTCATCTACCATTTTCTGTACATCTTCTTCTTTAGCCACGTTAACATTGATACCGATTACATCTGCATTAGCTGCTTTTAACTCTTCTACAGTTTTTTCTAGCGCTTCTTGATCAAAATCAGCAATCACAATTTTAGCACCTTCGTTAGCAAAACGTGTTGCAATTGCTTTTCCAATTCCATTACCACTACCAGTAACAATAGCTACTTTTTCATTTAAACGCATAATAAAAACCTCCTAAAATGATATGTAATCTCTCACTTTCTATTTTAATATTATTAGAAGACTAAAGCAACGAATAAACCTATATCTATTAATTTATAAAACCTTAAGTCTCTTAAATAGATTATCTATACGTAATACCACATAAAAAATCGACAAAACACGAAATAAATTCGTACTTTGCCGATTAATATATTTTATTTCTTATGCAATGCAATAATTTCTTTTGCTAAGTCTGTGAAAGTCATGCTTGTCATTAAGTGATCCTGTGCATGAACCATAAGCAACGATACTTCAGTTTTTTCACCTTGCGCTTCTTTTGTTAAGAGATCTGTTTGAGCATGATGCGCTTCAACAAAATCAGCTTCTGCTTTTTTAATATTATCATCTGCTATTTTAAACTCTCCAGCTTTAGCAGCCTTGATTGCTTCCATTGCATTACTTTTAGCATTACCACTGTGCATGATTATTCCCATAATCGTTTGCATGATTGCTTCATTTTCCATCATTAACACCCTTATTTCATTAAAGTTTCTGCAAGATTTAATACATTCTCACCATTCATCATTCCATAATCAGCCATAGGGATAACATCTACTGGAATACTCAATTTTTCAGTTTTTGTTTTAAATTCATCTAGCATAAAGCGAACTTGAGGCCCTAACAAAATAACATCTACTTGCTTTTCTGCTAGATAACTATCTGCTTCTGAAGCTGACAATGCAAATATAATGTGATCACGGTCTGTCTCTTCAGAAAAGTTTTTCATCTTATTTACTAAAAGACTTGTACTCATTCCAGCTGCACACACTAACATAATATTTTTATTTTTCATTTTTTCACCTCTTATCTATTGATTGATCGTGCTACTCGAGATACGGCGTGACGCATTCCACGTAGCGCCTTACTCATTGCAAAAATATTTTCTACTGGAGCAACACCACCATAACCGGCATCTCCTATATGTTGCATATCTACACCACAAATCTTGTTCTGAATGGCTATTTGTTTGATTGTATCTTCATCAGAACTCTCCTGACTTGTTCCGATTGCAGTCATAACTAATCCACCATGCTGATGCACTGTTCCTACAATTTCCGTTAATAATTCCGCATTAAATCCTGGCACAGTTCCAACCGCTGGAACTAAAATAATATCTGCACCATTGTCTAGAAATCTTTTCACTTGATCAGAAGTTACAACAGGTTCGTTCACTCCTGCACCATGCATTTTACCAGCAATAATTAATCCAGAGAAGTTCTCCTTTGCTAACTTAATTGCAGATTCAATTTCTTTATTACTAACACCTGTTCCAGGGTTGCCTGTTAAGCAAACAAAATCCATTCCTAAAGTATCGATATGTTGAAGCGTTTTTAAAGATGCTTGTCGTCCTTCTGCGATAGATAATGTATCTTCGTTCATTTCTGCTGCTGTGTCAACCGGCTCTAAATTAACTCCAATTGGACTGCCTGTTAATCGATGTAATTCTTGAACAAAAGATGTTGGCGTATGATCTAATCCAAAGATTTCTGGATGGATTACATCGACACCATTTAATAAGATAAGATCTGCTCCGAATGCTTTTGCGATTTCTGCATTTGTAATATCACCTATAAATGATTCTCTAGGCGCTACATTTTCAGAAACTACTACTCGCCCCTCACTTGCTTTAATACTCAACTTTAATTCTTCTTTAGACATCGATAAAATTTCTGATGCATTTGCACTTATAAGTCGCTTTACCATGATGTTCTCCCCTCTTATTCCTAAAAATTATATTATTTTTTATCTAATGATTCTTGCGCTTTAAATCTTTTTTCAACAGCTAAAACAAATGGTAAGTATAATAAAATATCAATAGCGATTAATACGATCTGTAATACAGATGCACTGATACTTCCTGTCGCTAAAACACCACTAAGAATTGGAGGCATCGTCCATGATGGTGCTGTATACGTAAGTGGTACTAATCCTGAAAGCATTGCAAAATATCCGATAATTAAGTTTGCAATAGGTGCTAAAATAAAAGGTATGATTAGCAGTACATTTAAGACAACAGGAACACCAAACATGGTCGGTTCATTAATATTAAACAAGCCCGGCACAACAGTGATTGGGGCCAATACTTTTGATTGGCGACTGGCGTGTTTCTTCTTTGCTAGATAACCTAAAGCAATTACTAGACCGATTGTAGCTCCGCCACCACCGATATATACGAAGTTATCCATAAAAGCTGTTGTGAAAATATGTTGTAATTCTTCACTTGCTTGATATGCAGCTCTGTTTTCATCAAGATTTGACAACCATAAGGGTTGCATCACTGAGTTTACAATATTTCCACCGTGAATTCCTACAAACCAAAATAAACTATTTAAAGCTACAAGAATTGATACACCAAACACATTATTACCCAACAGACCTAATGGTTTGCCTAAAATTACTTGAGCTAAATCATGAATATGTGGCAATGTAAATGTATCAAGTATGCCATAAACAAATAACCAAAATACGATAATTACTGCTCCAGGTATGATTGCACTAAAACTTTTTGATACTGCAGGTGGTACACTATCTGGCATTTTAATTTGAACGTTATGATTAATAAACCATTGATAAATATATCCATTTGTAAGACCTAGAATAATTGCAACAAATAAACCACGTGCCGCCATGTATGTTGTTGGCATTCCTGCTCCAGCTTCTGATGCAACAAACGGAGTTACAGTAATAAAAGCGGCTAATGATACAATACCAGATGCTACCCCATCCACTTTATATTGCTTGGTTAAACTATAGGCTATTGCAAAACTTGCAATTAAACCAATTAGACCAAAACTACTGTCTACACCTTTCCAAAGATACCCTGCGACTCCTATATCTCCAAGGAAAGCTTCCCAACCTGGGACAGGAAAGCTCGCAATTACCATTAGTATAGAACCAATAATAATTAATGGCATTGCCATTGTAATCCCATCTCGAATGGCAATTAGAAACTTATTATTACCAATCTTACTAGCAAAGGGCATTAACTTTTCTTGCAATAACTGATTTACATTTTTCACTTGAATCCTCCCCTTCCGCCTTTTGTTTATTTTTTATAAACAAACAAAGGAATTAAGTTGTTATATTAGTATAATTAATTATTTTTTATAACTAATTACAGT
This sequence comes from Paraliobacillus salinarum, assembly GCF_014083865.1. Classification (GTDB taxonomy): domain Bacteria; phylum Bacillota; class Bacilli; order Bacillales; family Amphibacillaceae; genus Paraliobacillus; species Paraliobacillus salinarum. Next base: position 58,003 of record NZ_JACEFA010000010.1, read on the forward strand.
GTAATTATAAACTAGACCTGAAAACGGTGTCAATCTTTTTTTAATTTAATTAATTAATTATTATTTATTATTAATGTATGATATGCTTTAGACAGTATACATTTAGGAGGATACAAAAAGTGTCTTTAACGAAAAAACAACAACAAATTATTGCAACTATATTAGATAAAATATATGCAGAACGCCCTATTTCACGAATAGATATTGCAAAGCACACCGGGATCACTCCTGCAACAGTTAGTTCTGTTACTGCTGATCTTATTCAAAATAAGCATATAGAAGAATTAGGAGAAACAAAGGAACAATTAAAAGCGGGGAGAAAAAAAATACTATTAGACATCCCAAAGCGGCAGTATTATTATATCGGTTCTGAAATCTCTCAATCACGTTTCACATTCGTTTTAACTGATAATACCGGTGAAGTCATTTATAAAAAAAAGATGTCTAATTCTACGACATTATCCACCAATTCTGTTGAGGATTATATTGATGCATTAAGTTCTTTCATAGAAGAGATCGAGCAAAATGTAGAGGCAATTGGAGTAAGTTTACCTGGTCACTATAATCAAGAGAACCCTGACTATATTTTGACAAATAATCCATGCTGGAAAACATTTGATTTAAAAAAATTAAAACAATCATTTTCAGTACCGATTTATTTTGAGAATAACGTAAATGCTATGGCGTTAGCAAAACGACTGTTATCCGATGAAATTCACTCAGACAATTTCATTTATTTCCATGTAGGCCACGGCATGCATTATTCGTATATGTTTAAAAAACAATTATATAGTAAAGATAATTTTTTAATTGGAGAAATCGGACATACTATTGTAAATCCAGACGGGGAACTTTGTGAGTGTGGTAAATATGGATGTCTACAAACATATGCTAGTGAAACATGGTTAATGAAAAAAGCCAAACTATTACACGAGAAAAGTAGCAGTACATTCCTTCGAGAGTTTACAAATGACGCAAATGCATTAACTTTAGATCAACTACTTGATGCATCAGAGCTAGGAGACCGAGCAGTAACAGCACTACTTCATCAAGCAACGAAATATTTAGCTGTTTCTCTTACTAATTTAAATATGATGATTGATGCTAAAAAAGTATTTGTTCATGGTAAATTATTTAAAAACAAACAACTTATTAATTTACTAAGAGAGCACCTCGCAGCAAAGCCTTTACTTCAAGGGTTCGAGCATAAACAAGAGATTTCAATTGAGTCTTACGATTCCTTCAATGGAGCAGTTGGTGGTGTAGCTGTTGCCTTAACCTATCATTTAATCGCATTTCCTAGTTAAAGCAAAAAGACATTAATGAGATAGACTCACTAATGTCTTTTTTTTACATTATCTAGTTACGAATTAAATAGTCAAACGCGCCTAGTGATGCAGCCGCACCGGTTCCCATAGAAATGATAATTTGCTTATAAGGTGAATCAGTACAATCACCTGCTGCAAAAACGCCTGGTAAACTTGTAGCACCGCGTTTATCAATAACTATTTCACCCATACGATTTCTTTCAACAGTATCGCCTAGCCACTCTGTATTTGGCACAAGACCTATCTGCACAAATACACCCGCTAGTTCTATGTGATGCGACTCATTTGTGTCACGATCTAAATAGCTAATACCGTTTACTTTTTCATCACCAGTAATTTCGGTGGTTTGAGCGTTCTTAATAACAGTTACGTTTGGTAAGCTATAAAGTCTTTCTTGTAGAACTGCATCTGCTTTTAATTCAGGTAAGAATTCAAGTACAGTGACATGCTTTACAATACCTGCAAGATCAATTGCAGCTTCAATTCCTGAATTACCGCCACCAATAACTGCTACATCTTTTCCTTCAAACAATGGTCCATCACAATGCGGACAATAAGCTACACCTTTATTTCTAAACTCCTGTTCACCAGGTACACCAACGTTACGCCAACGTGCACCGGTAGAAAGGATAACAGTCTTACTTTGTAAAGTCGCTCCATTTTCCAGCTCTAACTCAAAAAGATCTTTCTTTGACAGTTTACTTACTTGCTGAAGCTTCATCACGTCAATATCATAATCATTTACATGCGCTTCAACATTAGCCATTAATTTAGGACCTTCTGTGTAAGTGTTACTAATAAAGTTTTCGATGCCTAACGTGTCCATTACTTGACCACCGAAGCGTTCAGCAACGATTCCTGTACGAATACCTTTTCTAGCTGCATAAATAGCCGCACTCGCACCAGCAGGTCCACCACCAACAACTAGGACATCAAATGGATCTTTTTCTGTTAATTCAGACGGATCTGGACCATCAGCAATTTGAGATAAAATTTCTTCAAGTGACATTCGTCCACCACCGAAGAACTCACCATCAAGATAGACAGCAGGAACAGCCATCACATTTTTTTGCTCTACTTCTGCTTTATATGCAGCTCCATCAATCATGGTATGAGTAATATTTGGATTAATTACACTCATAACATTTAATGCCTGCACGACATCTGGACAGTTGTGACAACTTAAGCTAACATATGTTTCAAAACGAAATTCGCCTTTAATATTAATACCTTTAATTTGATTAATTACCTCTTCGTCCACTTTTGGTGGGCGCCCACTTACTTGTAAAAGAGCAAGCACTAACGAAGTAAATTCATGACCTAAAGGAATACCAGCAAAAGTAATACCAGTATCTTCGTTCAAACGATTCACACTAAAGCTTGGTGTGCGTTCTAATTGTGTTTCTTGAACTGTTATTTTAGCAGACATATCAGCGATTTCATTAACTAGTTCTTTCATTTCTTTTGAGATATCATCATCAGCCAAACTAGCTTTAATAACAATATCATTTTCCATTAATTCTAGATATCCAGCAAGTTGCTGCTTAATGTCTTGATCTAACATATTTATCGCACTCCTTAAATTTTACCTACGATGTCAAGGCTAGGTTTAAGTGTTGCAGAACCTTCTTCCCATTTTGCAGGACAAACTTCATTAGGATTCTGACGAACATATTGTGCTGCTTTTACTTTATTAATGATTGTGCTAGCATCACGACCAATTCCACCTGCATTAATTTCTACAGTTTGAATTACACCATCTGGATCAATAAGGAATGTACCACGGTCAGCTAATCCAGCTTCTTCATCTAACACATCGAAATTACGAGAGATTGTTTGTGATGGGTCACCAATCATTGTATATTTAATTTTACCTACTGCTTCAGAATGCTCATGCCAAGCCTTATGTACGAAGTGTGTATCAGTTGACACTGCATATACTTCAACACCTAACTCTTTTAATGCAGGATATTGCGTTTGTAAATCTTCTAATTCTGTTGGACAAACAAATGAAAAGTCCGCTGGATAAAAGCAAACAACACTCCATTGTCCTTTTAGATTTTGTTCTGAAACCTCAAAGAAATCTTCCCCAGCTTTAAAAGCTGAAGCTGTAAATGGTAATACTTCTGAACCTATTAATGACATACTATTGTCCTCCTAATATAATTTATTTATTATTGTTTGTTATTTCTATATAAGTAGCCTTCCAAACAATAATTATTCTAACTCTATATGAATTATTATAAAGTAATTGTTACGAAAGTCAAACGTTATTTATATTTTTATGACTTAGTTAACTAAATGCTCATGATTTATTTGTTTTCATGTAATGTTATTCAAACTTTTTATAAAAAAACATTATAAAAGACGAACAAATAACTAATTTTCGATTAGTTATTAATAATTCTCATTTAATTTAAATGTATGAGAATTTCAAACGTTTCAAATTAAGTCATGAAACATTTTATATAGTTTCTCATCTATTTCATTTTTTGACTGAAAGATTTCATCGAAGGTATGAGAAGTGATTTTATTCTTTTCCATTCCTAAAGCAACACCCGTTTTACCTTGATGAATTAATTCTATTACTTGATGTCCCATGCGACTGGTAAAAAGACGATCAAAAGCAGTTGGTGTACCACCTCTTTGGATATGACCTAAAACAGTCGGACGAGTATCCAAAATTGAATGTTCTTTAATTACTTCGGCTATTTCTTTTGCGGTTCCTGCACCTTCTGCAACCATAACAATACTGTGTGTTTTTCCTCTTTCAAAACCTTGTGATAATTGATTAGCTATTGCTTTTATATCATAGTTAAATTCAGGAATTATCACAGCATCAACTCCACTAGCTATTCCTGCTTGGAGTGCAAGATCCCCACACTTTCTTCCCATTACTTCTATAACACTAACACGCTCATGGCTACTCATCGTATCACGTAAATTGCTAATCGCATCTTGTATAACATTAAGTGTAGTATCAAAACCAATTGTATAATCCGTTAAGGGAATGTCATTATCAATCGTACCAGGTAAACCAAATGTGTTGATTCCTTGTTTTTGTAGAGATTGCGCACCGCGATAACTCCCGTCTCCACCAATCACGATAAGATGATTAATCCCACGTTTTTTTAAGTTGTTTATTGCCTTGTTTTGACCAGCCTCTGTTTTAAACTCTTCTGAACGAGCGGATTGTAGAAAAGTACCCCCTCGGTACAAAATATCACTTACATCCTTACTTCCAAGTGTAATAAAATCATTCTCTATTAAACCTTTATACCCTCTTTTTACCCCTATCATTTCATAACCATAAGTCAAACCAGCTCGAACAACAGCACGTATTGCACTGTTCATTCCCTGTGAATCTCCACCTGAGGTTAGTACTGCTATCTTCTCCATTCCGCTCACCCTTTCTTAGATTTTTTATTAAACTAAAATACTTAAAATACATACTACGTAACAAAAAAGGCACTCTCTGTTTGAGAATACCCTATTTGCTACAAAACTATTACACATATTTAATTAAATAGTATTTCTTTTTACCTCTACGAATAATAGTAAACTTGTCATCGATTCGATCTTCGGCACTAATTGTATAGCTCAACTCTTGCTGACGATCACCATTAACATATACAGCTCCATTGCTCACATCTTCTCTCGCTTGGCGTTTAGATGAAGAAATTCCAGCATCCACTAACAAATCAACGATCAACTTATCTTCTTTTGGAAACTCGATTGTTGGAACATCTTTAAATCCTTGTTCTATTTCGTTACCATTTAATGCTTTAATATCTCCACTAAACAAGGCTGCTGTAATTTTTTCTGCTTGTTCTAAAGCCGCTTTATCATGAACTAAAATTGTCATTTCCTCAGCTAATCTTCTGTGTGGAAGACGCTTTTCAGGAGCATCTTCTAGCTCCTTTTCTAATGCTGCTATTTCTTCCATACTTAAAAATGTGAAATACTTTAAGAATTTAATAACATCTCGGTCATCTGTATTAATCCAGAATTGATAAAACTCATAAGGAGAAGTTTTCTTTGGATCTAGCCAAACCGCCCCACCAGCTGTCTTACCAAATTTCGTTCCATCTGCTTTTGTAATCAGTGGAACAGTTAAACCGTATACCTTCGCCTCTTCACCTTCTGCTTTTGCACGACGAATTAATTCCATACCAGCAGTAATATTCCCCCACTGATCGCTTCCTCCGATTTGCAAAGAACAATTTTCTTTTTCATATAAGTTCAAGAAATCAAATGATTGTAGAATCATATATGTGAATTCAGTAAAAGAAATACCATTTTCTAATCTGGATTGTACCGAATCTTTAGCAAGCATATAGTTAATTCCAAAATGTTTACCTGTATCACGAAGGAATTCAATGATTGTTATTTGATTAAGCCATTCTGCATTATTTCTAGCTACTGCACCATTTTCTTTATTATCAAAATCAAGGATGCCTGCCAGTTGATTTGTAATACTATCACTAAAATATTGTACTGTTTTAGTGTCATTTAATTGTCGTTCATCCGTTCTACCACTCGGATCCCCAATCATTCCAGTGCCTCCACCGATCAATGCAATAGGACGATGTCCAGCTTGTTGAAACCTTTTTAGCATTAACGCTGGTACTAAGTGTCCAATATGCAAACTATCTGCAGTTGGATCGAAACCACAATACAATGTAACGGTTTGACTTGCTAAATGATTCTTCAATCCCTCTTCATCTGTCATTTGTTGAATTAATCCACGTTCTTGTAGATCTTTTAAAATATCCATCTAATCACTCCTATAATTTACATTCAGCTACAAAAAAAGCGAGCAACATTCTATCCCCAAAAAAGGGACGAATATTACTCGCGGTACCACCCTAGTTACAACAAAATGTTGTCACTCTATTTGTTAACGTTGCAAAATGCACCGTCTTCTATATAGATAGAAGAAGCTCCAGAGCGTAATTCGCAATCAAACTATACACTAACTTTCACCATCCGTTAGCTCTCTATAGTAGGGAGTTTGGTTACTACTTCATTCCTTCGTAGCTTTTTATATAATTGTTATTTCTATATTAATAACATATTTTACTTACGAATGCAATTTTAATTCTTTTTTTAAGTCAATTCCTTATCTTCGTTTATTTCTATGCTATAATATATATTGGAATTTTAGGAGGGTCGATCATGGATATAAAAGAATTTTTTCATAAATCGATGAACACGATAAAACAGTGGTGGAAAACTGGAGTGATTCAACGGACATCGAGAATAACATATGATGTAACTTGGAATGTCATTCTGTTTTTTATTATCATTGGTGTCATAGGTCTATTCTTTGGTGGCGGATTAGGATTTGGCTATTTCGCTTCACTTGTCAAAGATGAACCTGTTCGTGCAGAAGAAGACATGAAAAGTGATATTTATAATTATTCAGCAACGTCTGAAATATTTTTTGCCAATGACGTATATATGGGTGAGGTTAGTTCCGATTTATATCGTGAAGAAATCACACTAGATAAAGTTTCACCTTTCGTTACAGACGCTATCGTAGCAACCGAGGATGCAAGCTTTTATGAGCATGAAGGGATCGTGCCAAAAGCAGTTTTACGAGCAATGTTTCAAGAGGTTACAAATGCCTCTGTAAAAACTGGTGGTAGTACCTTAACGCAACAAATTATCAAAAATCAAATTTTAACAAATGAAGTATCATTTGAAAGAAAAGCGAAAGAAATATTACTCGCATTACGTGCTGAACAGTTTCTTAAAAAAGAAGATATTTTAGAGGTGTATTTAAATGTTGTTCCATTCGGGCGTAACTCCAATGGACAAAACATTGCAGGAATACAGACCGCTGCAAAAGGGATTTTTGGAGTGGATGCGAAAGATTTAAATTTACCACAAGCTGCCTTTATTGCAGGTTTACCACAAAGTCCTTTTGCATACACACCTTTTACTAACGGTGGACAAGTAAAGGATGAAGAAAAACGACAAGCTGGGCTAGATAGAATGCGTACCGTTCTTTCTAGAATGCTTGAAAATGGCTTCATTTCCAAGAAAGAATACGACGAAGCAATGAATTATGACTTGGCTGCTAATTTCGCCGAATCAAGTAAATCTGTGTTTGAACGTTATCCATATTTAACACTTGAAATAAAAGATAGAGCAACTGAATTACTTCGAGATAAGCTAGCTATCGATGCAGGCTATAGTATGGAAGATTTAGAGAAAAGTGATTCATTAACAGAAGAATTCACACTAAAGGCTTCACGTGCTTTAAGTTCGGGTGGCTACAAAATAAATACAACGATTAATAAAGAGATTTATGATGCTTTTCAAAAGGTTACGAAAGAGTATAATAATTTTGGTGTAGAAAAAGTAGCTAGAAATATTAATACTGGTGAAGTCATTAAAGTAGAAAATGATGAAGGTAAAAAGGAAACATTAGTACAGCCTGTCCAAGCCGGTAGTGTGTTAATTGATAATGATACCGGAAAAATTATCAGTTTTGTTGGTGGTAGAGATTTTGACATCGCTCAACTAAATCACGCAACTAAGGCACCGCGTTCAATCGGTAGTACAGCCAAGCCATTATTAGTTTATGGCCCAGCTATGGAAGAAGGAAAGGTACAACCAGGTTCAATTATTGCAGATTTAGATGTCGGTCCTTACAGTTATATTCCCAATAACTATGTAACAGGTCGTCATTATGGATTGGTAACAGCTAGAGAAGCATTATATAAATCTCATAACGTTTCCGCTGCAAAAATCTATCAAGATATTTTGCCTGCTGATCCTGTTGGAAAGTATTTTGCTAAGATGGGATTCAGCAACATTACCGATGTTCAACATGAAGTACCATCAATGGCGCTTGGGGTTTTTGAAGCGACAGTTGAAGAAACAGTAAATAGCTTCGCAACTTATGGTAACGGCGGTCGTTTTGTTGATGCGTATATGATTGAAAGTATTGAAGACGAGGATGGTGAAAAAGTTTATCAACATGAGAGCAAACCTGTTGATGTTTTCTCCCCTCAAACAAGTTATTTAATGATCGATATGATGCGTGACGTCCTTTCACAAGGAACAGGAACTTATGCAAGAGCTAGTCTAACAAATCCTGGTGTTGATTGGGCTGGTAAGACAGGTACAGGTAATGACTATACCGATGCATGGTTTGTTGCTACGAATCCAAATGTTTCATTAGGTACATGGATTGGTTATGACTATAGACAAAGACTAGATAGCGGCTACAGCGGTCGAAATCTCGCATATTGGGCAAAACTAGTAAATGCTGCTACTAAGATAGATCCAGAGTTAATGGCTCCAAGTAATAGATTTAAGAGCCCTGGTAATATTGTTTCAAGATCATTCTGTAAAACATCAGGACTCTTACCCTCTTCTATTTGTAAAGACTTAGGGTTAGTTGGTTCAGACATATTTAATGCAAAGTATGTTCCAACAAAAGAAGATAATAGTTTAATTCGGGGTCGTTATACGATAGTCGATGGTAAAGCTGTTTTAGCAGGTGATAATACTCCTGATGAATTTGTACAAGATGACGGTATTGCATTTAATCCAGAATGGCTAAAAGAAAATAATTATGATGAATTAAATGATTTGTCACAGCTATTTCCTAATAGTGATACAAAATGGTCGGATTTGAAATTACCGGCAGAAAAATCAGATGTTAAAAATGATGGTAAGGCTCCAAATGCCCCATCGTCGTTGAAAAAAGCTGGTGGGAAATTAATATGGAATAGTTCATCAAGTAAAGATACCGTTGGCTATCGCGTATACCGGGCAGCAAATCCTGATAGTTCCTTTTCTCTAATTGGGAATACAACAGATACCAATTATAATATTGGTAATGGAAAAGGAGTCTATGTTGTAAAAGCTGTTGATTACTTTGGACAGGAATCTAAAGTATCAAAAAAATTAGTTGTAGGCGATTTTTCTGATAAAGAAGAGAAACCAGAAGAAAAACCTAAACCAGAAAAGCCTGACACTGATGGAGACAAACCGGAAAAACCTAAACCTGAAAAGCCTGATGGTGGTGACGGTGAAGGCGGAGAAGATGGCACAGATGGCGGAGACAAACCGAGTGGTGATGACTCTGGCGGAGGAGATAACTCTACTGGAGATAAAGAAGAATAATCTATCCGCATCTAATCGTTTCTATCTAATAGATGTTGTATCTCTGATGATCAGTATGTGAAATAACATATTTATAGAATGTGGGGGTGTATTTTATTACACCTCCCTTTTTTATATCCATTTTATATACGATTTTGATTTTGCTAAAAATAAGTTCTTCTAGCAATATAAATCCATACTTTGTTTAAAGGATTTTGTGCATTAAATAAAGAACTATAATTTAATTGGAACTTTTTTATATTATCAAACGTAAATAAAATTAATTGAATATTATGACAAAACGGGATAACAAATCAATTGTAATTATAATTAAACAAGGGGGTAATACAAGTGAAAAAAATAGTTGAAGTTAAAAATGTAACCAAATGCTTTGGTAAAACAACCGCTGTAAATGACATTTCTTTAACAATTAAAAAAGGGAGTACTGTAGCTATCTTAGGTCCAAATGGAGCAGGTAAAACAACCACCATTTCGATGATGTTAGGATTGCTTGAACCGACAGCAGGTGAGGTTAAACTGTTTGGAGAAGATCCAAAACAACTCACTGTTCGTAACCGGATTGGTGCTATGTTGCAGGAGGTCAGTGTCATTGACCAATTAAAGGTTCGTGAAGTCATTGAACTATTTAGAAGCTATTATACTCATCCACTTTCGACAGAAGAGCTCATTTCGGTGACTGGCTTACATGAAGACGTTTTAAAGAAGTGGGCAAATAAGCTCTCAGGTGGACAGAAAAGAAGATTGGGATTTGCGCTTGCACTCGCTGGTAACCCTGATCTACTATTTTTTGATGAACCAACAGTTGGATTGGATATAACGGCAAGAAAAAATTTTTGGGATAAGGTGAGTATGCTAAAGACACAGGGTAAAACAATTATATTCACTACACATTACCTTCAAGAGGCAGATGATTTCTCTGAAAGAATTATTCTTTTTAACAATGGTGAAATTGTAGCAGACGGTAAACCAGATGATATCAAGAATAATATTTCCACTCGCAGCGTATCGTTCCAAAGTAGAGATAAGCATGCTGCAATGACACTGGTTGAATCGTTTGAAGAAGTCATTCACTGTTATGAAAAAGAAGACAGAATTTATGCAGTAACAAATGATACGGATGCTGTACTTGCTAAGGTTTTCAGCCAAGGTTTACCCGTAAAACATGTATTTGTTGAACAAGGTCGCTTGGAAGAAGTATTTGATCTTTTGACTTCAAAACAGAAGGGGGTTCTTTAAATGCATGCAATTATGACACAATGTAAATTTGAAATGGTGCGTATTTTTCGAAATCCTTACTTTGTATTTTGGTCCTTATTTATGCCAATATTATTTTATTTTATCTTTACAAATATAGTAGATACGGGAGTCACAGATGAGGATGAGTGGCAAGCTTATTATCTTATGTCCATGACTACATTTAGTGTGATGGGGTCTGCTATTATGAACTTCGGCATTAGAATGGTGCAAGAACATTCGGAAGGGTGGTCTGCTTACATGAAACTCACCCCCTTCCCTTCTTGGGCGTATTTCGCTTCAAAAATGTTTGGGCAATTGACTATTCATTTGTTATCGATTTTCATCGTTTTTTTAGCAGGTTTTATTATTAACGATGTCTCTTTAACGGCTTCCCAATGGATTTTTTCTGGTATATGGATTTTAATTGCTTCAATTCCATTCTTAGCCCTAGGTTCATTGGTCGGAACAATGAGGAAGGTTGAAACAGCCAGTGGTGTAAGTAATGTTATTTATTTGGCATTGGCTATTCTAGGTGGCATGTGGATGCCGGTCAGAATATTCCCTTCATTCCTGCAACGTTTGGCAGAGTGGCTGCCTTCCTATCATTTCAGTGACGGTGCATGGAATATTGTACAAGGAGCATCACCAGATTGGCAAAGTTATTTCGTTTTAACAGCTTATTTATGTATATTTTTATTACTTGCTGTTTTTATTAGGCGCAAACAAGAAGCGTAACTGATTTGTCAAAAGACATCTTTCTATTTGTTTCTGTTGTATACAGAAAAAGACACCTTCAATAGAAAGATGTCCTTTATTGTTCTTTATTTAATTCTAGTATAACTATTTCTACACGTCTGTTTTTACTCCAATTTTCTGGTGAGTTATTCTCAACAATTGGTCTAGTATCACCATAACCTGCTGCTATAAATCGATCTCGATCAAGGTTAGAATTGTTCGTGAGGTAGCGAATAACACTACTCGCTCGTGCTCCTGACAGCTCCCAATTAGAAGGATATTGTTGGGTAGATATTGGTCTATTATCTGTATGCCCTTCTACACGTATCTCATTAGGAATGTTTGAAACTAATAAGCTTACTTTTTCTAAGAACGGTTCACCAATTTCTTTAATATCCGCTTCAGCAGTATCAAATAAAACACGTTCTTGTAGTATCAATACAACACCTTGGTCTGTTCGATTGGCGGTAATCGTATTTTCTAAATCATTTTCCCGTAAAAATGCTTTTATCTCAGCTAAGAGCTCATCTAATGATTCTTGGTTTTCTTCCACTATATCATTGTTTGTTTGTTGATTCGTCTCGTCTTCTGGGTCTGCATCAGATAAGTTATTCAGGAAATCATCAGACCCTTCATTTTCTTCACGATGCTCAGAATTTTCAGTTGGGTGATCCATTTCCAATGTAGAAGGAAAACTGTCAAAAATCATCCGATTACGGAAAGATTCAGCTACTGCTTCAAATTTAACTAAATCAATTTGGGACATAGAGAATAGTAATACAAAGAAAACTAAAATTAATGTAACCATATCGGCATAGGTAACCATCCACTTCGGTGCGCCTTTGTCTATTTTTTTTTTACGACGCTTCATTTGCTGGTTCTCCTACAAACGCTTCATTTTCTTCTTCTTGTTTTCTTTTCATGTCTTCGGATAAAAAGGCACTTAGCTTTTCTTTAAGAATTCGTGGATTTTGTCCTGATTGAACGCCGATAACACCTTCAATAACAATTTGCTTTATAAAAATCTCTTCATCCGTTTTAAGCTCTAACTTTCCAGCCATTGGAATAAATACAAGGTTTGCTAACAATGAACCATAGAAAGTAGTAAGTAAGGCAACTGCCATATTTGGTCCTAAAGTAGCTGGATCAGTTAAGTTATTTAACATTAACACTAGGCCAATTAGAGTACCAACCATTCCCCAAGCTGGAGCATATTCTCCTGCCTTTTCAATAATTGTACGACCTTTTTGGTGACGATCTTCCATCGCATTGATTTCCGCATTCATGATATCATTGATTACTTCTGGTTCAATACCATCAACAGCTAATAAGACACCTTTTTTAATAAAAGGGTCATCAACATTATCCAACTCGTTCTCTAGTGCCAATAATCCTTCTCTTCTGGCTCTTTCAGATAAGCGCTCGAATAATTCAATCAATGTTGGAATATCATGTTGATTTTGATTAAATGCTTCCTTTACTACTCGACCAGTTAATTTAATTTGCTCCATATTAAAGTTAATTAATAATGCAGCTGCTAAACCTCCTAGTACAATAACTACAGATGATACTTGAACGAAAGATACAAACCCACTTGTACCTCCACTTGAAACAATACCAAATGCAATCATAATAAAACCTAACGTAATGCCGATTGGTGTTAAAATATCTCTTTTCTTCATATGCTCTCTCCCTAACTAGCTACTAACTTTTGAAAATCACTTGTAACAAGGATTTGCATGTTGATATATTTTATATCGGCACTATTTAGATTTTGTTGAGTTTCTTTCAATAATTTGATGTGGAAGAATGACATTTGCATCTACAACTTCTTCTTTATTCATATATTTAGTTAATAAACGCATGGCCACTGCACCAATATCATACATTGGTTGAACAATTGTTGATAATGTTGGTCGTACCATTGTTGCTAGTCTCGTATTATCAAAACCAAGGACTTCGATATCTTCTGGTACACGCAAACCTTTATCCTGAATACCATGAATGACACCTAATGCCATTTCATCGGAACCAACATGTATAGATGAAGGTCTGTTTGGAAGCTCAATTAATTTTTCAGCAGCATCTTTTCCTGCATCATACGTAATATCTCCTTTAATAACATAAGAAGGATCTAGCTCTTGATTCGCTTCCTTCAACGCGCGTTCGTATCCCTTAAATTTCAGTTCGTTTGTTGCAGTTTCTTCAGCAGCACAAACGTATGCTGGACGACTGTTTCCATTATCAATTAAATATTTTGTTGCTTCATACGAAGCTTGCTCATAATCAATATTTACAGAAGGAACAGTATTGCTTGGGTCTACTGTAGCAGCAAGTGCAATTGGTACTGGAGATGTTTTAAACTGCTGAATATGCTCCTCAGTAATTCTTCCTCCCATAAACACAATTCCATCTACTTGCTTCTCTAACATCGTGTTAATTAACTGTACCTCTTTATCCACATTTTGGTCAGAGTTACTCAATATAATATTATATTTATACATGTTGGCAATATCATCAATACCACGTGCTAACTCAGAAAAGAAAATGCTCGAAATGTCAGGGATAATTACACCGACTGTTGTCGTCTTCTTACTTGCCAACCCTCTAGCCACAGCGTTCGGTCTATACCCTAACTGCTCAATTGTGTTTAGTACTTTCTTTCTTGTTGCGGGCTTAACATTCGGATTTCCATTTACTACACGAGATACAGTTGCCATCGAAACATTCGCCTCTCGCGCTACGTCATATATTGTTACATTCACCTTTCATCTACCTCCAATATTTTATTTTACATTCTTTCAAAAAAATTGATTTTGGCTTTATTCAGCAAAACACTTCAATCTTATACATTTTTTCACTAGACATGTATGATTATAACAAATTTTATGTATTTTTGTTATCCTATCTATTGTAAGTTATAATAAAATATTGTTCAAATCAAATATTAGGATATATGTAATTTTATGCATTAATCTGTTTTATTTAAAGAAGTATTGTTACATTTACAGAAAAAACCTCTTGCAATGAATACTGCAAGAGGTTTTAGTTTAGTTTTTATTTCTTTACTTCTTTCATAAATTGATTAAACATATCAAAGTCCATTTGTTGTGCTGCATCAGATAAGGCTACAGCTGGATCTGGATGCACTTCCGCCATAACTCCATCAGCCCCAATTGCTAATGCTGCTTTTGCGGCTGGTATTAGAAGATCTCTTCTTCCCGTAGAATGGGTAACATCAACCATTACTGGTAAATGTGTTTCTTGTTTCAGAATTGGTACAGCTGTAATATCTAATGTGTTACGTGTCGCTTTTTCATAGGTACGAATTCCACGCTCACATAAAATAATATCGCCATTACCTCTTGAGTTAATGTATTCTGCTGCGTTGATGAAATCAGATATCGTTGCTGACATCCCTCTTTTTAAAAGTACTGGTTTATTCACTTCTCCAGCAGCCTTCAATAATTCGAAGTTTTGCATATTTCGTGCGCCTATTTGAATGACATCAATGTATTCAACCGCTTTTTCAATGTCTGCAGGGTTAACAATTTCACTAACTACCGCTAATCCGTACTCATCAGCAACACGTTTTAAGATTTCTAAACCTTCAAAACCAAGTCCTTGGAAATCATAAGGTGATGTTCTTGGTTTAAATGCACCACCACGTAATAACTTTAATCCCTTAGCTTTTATCTGTTCTGCTACTTGAGCAACCTGCTCGTAGCTTTCTACTGCACAAGGACCAAAAATGAAGTGTTCTTTCCCATCACCAAAGGTTTCTCCATTAATCTCAATTATGGTATCCTCAGGCTTCTTTTTGCGCGATACAAGTAATGCTTTACTATGATCATCTTCTTGTAATTCTAATCCAGCCTTAAATATTTCCTTAAACAGGTGAATAATTGTTGCATTTTCAAACGGGCCTTCGTTATGCTCTTTAATTAAATCGAGCATATCTCGTTCTCTGACTGGATCATAATTGCGGTTTGCGCCTTGTTTCTCTTTAGCCTGTGCAGACCGCTGGACTAATTCTGCTCGCTTATTAATCAATTCCAATATATCCAGATTCACTTGATCCAATTCTTTTCTTATTAAATCTAATTGTTCATTACTCAAAGTTACTACCCCCTATTATAATTTCGCGTTATAATGTAATCAGATATTTTTTAATTAGGGATAATTATAGCTAATATTTCATTCGTTGTCACCATTATGTTTAAATATTTAGTATATTCTTTATTTTTTTAATTATTTTATTGATAAAAAACGTGCCAATTACTATTTTCTAATTAGAAGAAAGGATCAGATTAATGAGTGAACAAATTTTCGCATTAGATATAGGAACAAGATCGGTAATAGGAATTCTATTACATCAAACAGATGACAATTATACAGTGATAGATTATGTTGTTCGTGAACATAAAGAGCGATCCATGTTGGATGGACAAATTCATGATGTCGTATCGGTGGCAACTGTTATTAAAGAAGTGAAGACCTATTTAGAAAACAAACACCAAATTAAATTATCAAAAGTTTGTGTTGCTGCCGCTGGAAGAGCATTAAAAACAAAACGAACAACCATTACAAAGGATATATCACTCCAGCCCTTAATTGCTAAAGACGATATTACAATGATGGAGCTTAGTGCTGTTCAACAAGCGCAATTTGAACTTTCAATAGAAGAAAGAGAAAGATCACTTACTCATTATTATTGTGTTGGTTATTCCATTCTTCAATACAAACTGGATAATGATATTATTGGTTCACTAATTGATCAAAGAGGTGAGGAAGCAGAAGTGGAAATTATCGCCACATTTCTTCCTAAGGTAGTTGTCGAATCTCTCATTGCGGCATTACAACGTGCAGACTTAGAAATGGAAGCATTAACCTTAGAGCCTATAGCCGCAATTAATGTGTTAATTCCAGCCTCGATGAGAAGGTTAAATGTAGCTTTAATTGATATCGGAGCTGGTACAAGTGATATCGCACTAACTGATGAAGGAACAATAACTGCCTATGGAATGGTTCCTAAGGCTGGAGATGAAATAACAGAAGCAATTAGTGATCACTATTTACTAGATTTTAACGAAGCAGAGCGTGTTAAAAGAGAAATTCATGAAAATCAAGAGACAGTATTAACAGATATACTTGGATTCGAACAAACAGTTACAATAGATGAGTTAGCTTCTTCTATTGAACCTGCAATAGATCGGCTTGCTACCGCTATTGCAAAAGAGGTGATTGCATTAAATGCAAAAGCACCAAAAGCAGTTATGCTTGTTGGAGGTGGGAGTTTAACTCCACACTTAACAAGCCATATTGCTAAGAAATTACAACTTCCTAATAATCGCGTGGCCATTCGAGGAACAAATGCGATACCTGCTTTGAAATTTGATGTAGATATGCCAGAGGGCCCTACATTCATAACGCCAATTGGCATTGCTATTGCCGCAAAGCAAAATCCGATTCATTATATTAGTGTTACTGTGAATGACCGTGACGTACGTTTATTTGATTTAAAACAGCTTACTATAGGTGATTGTTTATTAGCAGCCGGAATACATATTGATAAGTTATACGGTCTTCCAGGAATGGCGTATATGATTCAGATTAATAATCAGTCACTCACAATACCTGGAAGTTATGGAAAGCCACCAAAAATAGTTTTAAACGACGAAAAAGTAACTGCAGATGAATCCATTCAGCACGGTGATGTTTTATATGTAGAAAAAGGAGCCGATGGGAACGAACCAACTACAACAATTGCTGAGATCATTGGAGAACTGGAGCAATTTAAGATTTATTATAACCATCAACCATATTTAATCCAAGCGGATGTATTTGCAAATAATAAAAAAGTGTCGGTTGATTATAAAATTCAAGACAATGACCGTATTGAAGTAAAAGAAGTGAAAACGATTCAAGATTTTTTCACCTCGATCAATCAATCGAAAACTTTGAATGATTATGATACATTTAATCTAGAAGTTAATGGTGAAGTAAAGCGCTTAGCAGCTTTCGCACAGCAAATATTATTAAATAAGAATGCAGCAACACCGACAACTCCTTTAAAATCTGGTTCGCAATTGGAGTTAATTGCAAGAAAAAAGCCTACTGTAGATCATTTATTGGATGAAATAGATGAGACGATTTATCAGAAGATTCCAATCACCTTTAATGGAGAAGAAGTAAGCATTCTAAAAAAGACGAAAATTGTACTTGTAAATGGTAAAGAAGCAAATGAAGACACATTATTAATGCGAGGAGATAAAGTAGAGTTCAAACCGATAGAAAACCAACGATTTATTTTCCAAGACATTTTCAATTTTATATCAATTGATCTTGCTGAAATTAAACCAGGAGTTGAAATTAAAAAGAATGGTCAGCCTGCTACTTTCTTAGACCCTATTGAACCGAATGATGATATAACTATCCAATAAATCATCACAAAAAAAATGGAACCCGTTATAGGTTCCATTTTTTATTATTTATTTTTAACATCTTCCGCTGCTTCTTCGGCAGCTTCTGCTACTTCTTCAGCCGCTTCTTCTGCTGTTTCTTTTACAACTGAAGCATTTTCTTTTGCAACATTAATTTTGTCTTGAATTGATTTTGAAGTATCTTTGAATTTCTCAGTCAGCTCTTGAGACTTTTCTGTAACATTTTTTTGCACTTGTCCAGATGCTTCTTTTGCATAATCTTTCCACTCGTTACCTTTAACATAAGCAACATCTTTCCATTCGTTAGCGCGATCTTTTAATACCACTGCACCTTCATTTAAATCATCACGTAATTCTTTACCTGATTTAGGAGCGAATAACAATGCTACAGAAGCTCCTACAATACCACCAATTAGTGAACCAATTAAGAAATCTTTACTGTTAATGTTTTCACCATTTTCTACATTTTGTTGCTCTACATTTTTACTCATTTCTATTCCTCCCTATAACTAATAAATATTATATATATTACTTTTCAGTACTTCTACTTTTTCGCTTTTGAAACATATTCATGGCAACTGTTCCCCATTTAATTGCTTGAGCTGTCTCTTCTTTGTTTTGTTCTGCTACAGAAGAAACACTATCAGAGACTTTACGAATGGATTGATTAAAGCTTTTAATCGTTTCTCCGATACCTTTAACACCATCAACCACAGAATTCAATCGTGTAGATTTGTCATTAATATCTTCAGCTAGCTTATTCGTTTTATTTAATAATGCCGTTGTTTCTGTAGATATTCCTTCCATTTGTTTTTCTAAACCTTCTAATGTATCAGCTACATTAGCCATCGTACGTTTTGTTTCTTTTAACACATTAGCTAAATAAATAACTAATACAGCAAATGCAATGGCAGCAATTAATGCAGCGATATAGAGTAAATTAACCATTTTTTATTACAACCCCTTGTCTATGTATTTGATTTGCCTAATTCATTGCTTATATATTGTTAATTACCCAAATTAGATTGAATTAAACATATTATACTAATAAAATTTGCTTAATCAGTAATAATTATTCCTCTTGTTTCCAAGTTAAAAATCCATGATTGAAATAAAAAGGAAGAGTAGGTCATATTCCCCTCTCCCCCTATTATTCAACAAAAAGTTCAAAAAAACCTTCAAGAAATATTAATATTTTTTTCGTAAGCTACTTGAAATTTTTGAATATCTCCTGCACCCATGAAAATTAAAACAGCATCAGAATATGATTCAAGCACACTGATATTGTCGAATGTTAGCAGCTTACAATTATCTATCAAACTTTCCAAATCATGAATAGTTAGTTTTCCAGACCCTTCTCTTGCAGATCCAAAAATATCACACAAAAATACTTGATCAGCTTCTTCTAAACTAGAAGCAAATTCATGTAAGAACGTTTTTGTTCTTGAGTAGGTATGTGGCTGAAAAATTGCGATTACTTCTTTTTCCGGATATTTTTTCCGCGCTGAGTCAATGGTTGCTTCGATTTCTTTAGGATGATGTGCATAATCATCAATCAATACTTGTCTGCCTAATTTCTTTTCTGTGAAGCGACGCTTTACTCCGGTAAATGAAGTAATTACTTTTATTTCTTCTGCTTGCATGCCTTCATAATGACAAATTGTAATAACAGACAATGCATTTAAAACCTGATGATTACCATACATAGGTATAGTGAATGAATCATAGTAATTATTTCGAACAAATACATCAAATGTTGTTCCGTTTGGTGTTTCTTCTATATTCTTAGCTTGAAAATCATTACTTTCGGAAAAACCATAATATAAAACAGGAACTTTCGCTTGAATTTGTTGTAGATATTCATCATCTCCACAAGCAATAATCCCTTTTTTTACACGTTCTGCCATACTTTGAAACGCCTGAAACACATCATCCACACTTGTAAAATAATCTGGATGATCAAAATCAATGTTTGTCATGATTGCATAATCAGGATCATATGCTAAAAAATGTCGACGGTATTCACATGCTTCAAAGACAAAATATTTACTTTCCACATGGCCTTGTCCTGCACCATCACCAATAAGGTATGAAATAGGATAGTTTTCATTAAGTACATGAGCTAACAATCCTGTTGTGGATGTTTTTCCATGCGCTCCAGTTACTGCTATACTCGTATATTGCTTTAACCATTGCCCTAAGAAATCATGATATCGATACAGTGGTAATTCAAGTTCTAGACAGGCTTTAATTTCCTCATGATCATCGTTAAATGCGTTACCAGCAATAACAATTAATCCTGCTTTTATATTATCTTTCGAAAATGGTAATATTGGAATTTGCTTATCTTCTAATGCACGTTGTGTGAAAAATTCCTTCTCAACATCTGATCCTTGCACCTGTTCTCCAGAATCATGCAAAATTTGAGCTAATGCGCTCATTCCTGTACCTTTTATACCAATAAAATGGTAAGTTGTCATAACTAAAAACCTCCAAAAAAGAGCGTTAAATCTATTTACCGTCTTGTTTTTTTGCTTTTCACGATTAATTATTCTAGCATAAACTAAACTGAAAAACACTTATTTGCAACAAATTCGTTACTCTGATTTAACGTAATTTACTTTTTCTAATCTCGGATTCGGCCAAAATTGGCGACCTTCTTTTGATTGTGGCTTTCCATTAAGTAAAACATTATCACCAGTAAAACCAATTTTAATTTTCAACAGATTTCTTCCAATACCATACATATCAACAGGTACATTTTCTTTTTCAAAAGCACAGATTCGTTCCTCATTAAAGCCACCGCTAGCAATAATTTTAACATGATGATAACCTTCAGCATCTAACGCATCTCTTAGAGCAAAAATAAGTTGCGGATTTACTCCTCTAGGATCAAATGTCCCCATTAAATGTTGATTTCTTAAGAAGTATTTATCAACCATATTATTCGAAGTGTCCAAACGAACAGCTTTTAATGTATCACCAAATTCACGTGCTACTTTCAATGCGTCGCTAATGACATCATTATTATAATCTACAAGAACCGTTAAGTTGTCATCTGGATATTGTTCATAATAAGCTTTTGTAGCTTGCACAATATCACCTTCAAAAATTTGAATCATGGCATGTGGCATCGTGCCCATTCCTGTTTTACCCCACCATTCATTCATTGCATGTGTTGCTTGTGCTGTTGATCCACCAATAAATGCCGCATAACCATCACCAGCTTGTTGCGTATAATGGTCATCACGATCTCCCATAAAAATAATTGGCTTTTGTTTTCCAGATGACCTTGCCGCTTTTACCACATTATATACATTTGTTGCAACGGACGTTCGACGTGCTAATATACCATCAATAATCCCTTCTAGATACCCAAAGGATTGATATGGCCCTGTTACTGTTAAAACTGGCTCATAAGGGCTAATCTTATCCCCGTCCTTTAATGCATGGATTTCTAGCTGTTCCGGATCATCCGCGAACGTATGAATCAATGCAATCGCCTCATCAGATCCACACAAAACGGCCTCACCTTTCTGGAAGAATTGCATTGTCACTTTATTATCTGGTTTTAGCTTTTCAGCAATCTCTTTTGTTTTAAGAAAATATACAGCAGAAAACCAGCCTTCTTTGATGCGATCATCGAATTTAAAGGTTTGGTTTGTTAAACGTTCAATTTCACCATTAAGTTTTTTTGTGATTTCTTTATTCATCTCACTTACCCCTTGTCACGTTCTAATTATATATCTTTGTCTATCATATAAGATTCATACACTATCCACAAGTTTTTAATTTATTTAACTATAAAGTTGAATTAATCGATTTCAGCTGTTGATACTAAAACATCTCTCGGTTTGCTTCCTTTTTGCGCTGAAATAATACCGTTATACTCCAATGCATCAATTAATCTAGCAGCTCGATTGTAACCAATTTTGAAGCGACGTTGTAGTAAAGATGCACTGGCACCATTCTGTTCTATTACGAAAGAAAGTACTTCTGGGTATAACTCATCTTCTGTTTCTTCTGTTTTAACCTGATCCAATAAATCTTCTTGTTGAAACAAATAATTCGTAGGTGCTTGTTTTTTTGCAAAGGAGGTTACTCGTTCAATTTCTTCGTCAGTAACAAAAGCACCTTGTACACGAACAGGATGTCTTGCTCCATTCTCTACAAATAGCATATCCCCTCTACCCAAAAGTCGTTCTGCACCATTTGTATCAATAATTGTACGTGAGTCTACCTGAGAAGAAACACTAAAAGCAATACGTGTAGGAATGTTTGCTTTAATTAGTCCTGTAATAACATCCACAGAAGGACGTTGTGTTGCTAATAAAAGATGTATGCCACATGCTCTCGCCTTTTGTGCAATACGGCAAATCGCATCTTCAACATCTTGCGGAGCAACCATCATTAAATCAGCTAGTTCATCAATAACAATAACCATGTAAGGCATTTTTTCGTCCAATCGCTGTTGTTCAAGCATCTTTTGATTGTAACGCTCAATATCTCTTGTGCTTTCTTGCACAAATTTTTCATATCGCTCTTCCATTTCAGCAACTGCCCACTTTAATGCATGTGTTGCTGCTTTAATATTTGTAATAACAGGAGCAACAAGGTGTGGCACATCATTGTAAGGCGCCAATTCAACCATTTTAGGATCAATTAACATCAATTTTACATCTTCATGACTAGCTCTATATAATAAACTAATTAATATCGTATTAATACATACACTTTTACCTGACCCTGTTGCCCCTGCAATTAGTCCATGCGGCATTTTTTTAATATCTGTAACGATCGGACTTCCTGCAATATCTAGACCGAGTGCAATATTTAACGGTGATTTCTCTTGTTGAAATTGCTTTGTTTTAAAAATTTCCTGTAAAGTAACAGCTTTCGCTTGTTGATTGGGTATTTCAATCCCAATTGCATGTTTCCCAGGAATAGGAGCTTCCATTCGAATATCCTTTGCCGCCATATTTAATTTTATATCATCACTTAGATTTTTTATCTTGCTAACCTTTACTCCTGCTTCTGGTTGAACTTCAAATCGTGTTACTGTGGGTCCTTGCATCGATGCAATTACTTTTGCATTAACATGAAATTGCTTTAATGTATTTTCCAATAAATCAGCTTGTTGTTCTATCCAGACATTGCTATTGTCTTGTTGAACAGTAGGATCATTTAACAAATGTATTGGTGGTCTTTTTTGGTCATTTTTATTTTCTTGATTAGTTATTTCTCTTTTTTCATAGAATCGTTTCTTATCACTTGGACGCATTCTTACATTAAATGGTTGTCGCTTCTTTCTCACCTCTTGTGTTTCAACTTGTTGTTGAGTAGGAGCAACCGTTGTTTTTTCTTCCGTCTGAACTAATATACGCTCTTCTTGTTGAGTTAGCTGACTATCATTGTTATGATTGTTGTCATTATTCTCCATGCTTTGCGTGTTTTGAAGTGAATCGGCTTGATAGTCTTTTATCTCTTCCTCTGTATGTTGTTGGGCACTTTGACTATGCCTTTCTTCTTTGGGTGTGAGCAACTTATTTCCAGTGTTTATCTGCTCTGATTCATTTAAGAGCTCCTCTTTTTGTTTGTTTAACTCTTCTTTTCTTAAAAAGGCAGGTGTATCTATTTCCTGCTTACTTCTATCATTTGGACGCTTTCCAAATCCATAAACTGGTGAAGGAACAGGTGTTGGACTAAATGGTTTATTTTTCTTTTTTTCTTCTGTTTGTTCATTTGAATGAGTACTATCTTGATTTTTTTTTATTTCTGACCTGTTACGTCTAGTTTCCTTTTGCATTGTATGTTTTTTTGGTTCATCCGGTATAGCCGGGAAATTGAATCTCTTATTACTCGGATATTGATAATATACTTTTGTTTCTACATTTTGAGTTTGTAAATGATTCTGTTCATTATTAGAAGATAAAAAATCGTCTGATGATTCTTCATCTGATGCATGAAACCATTCTTTCATTTTATCTTTCCATCGATGTAGCATACCTTTTCACTCTTCCATTTTAATTGTTTCCTTATATTTTAACAGGTTTTTCTTTTTAAACATATACAAACTGAATGATTCTTCCTTTTCAATAGATAGTATCCACTATGTAAAGTGCCTTTAGCATATAAAAAGAGTTGCCTTTTATAAGACAACCCTAATTATATACTAAATTTAGTTTGTGACAAATGGACTTCCTGGTTTTACATCATCAGTCAAAACATAAATTCCTTTTTCTTTTGGAGCATTTGGCAATCCTAGTTCTTTTTGAGAACAAATCATACCAAATGAATCAACACCTCTTAAACTTGCTTCTTTAATTTCCATACCGCTTGGCATCACAGCACCTACTTTTGCTACAACAACATATTGTCCCTTATCTACATTTGGTGCTCCACAAACAATTTGAACGGTTTCTTCGCCAATATCTACTTGGCAAACACTTAGTTTATCAGCGTTCTCATGTTGTTCTTTCTCAACCACATAACCAACAACAAATTTTGGAGAAAGATCAATATCTAACGTATCAGCTAAACCATTCTTTTTAAAAATAGTATGTAGCTCTTCTATTAAATCTTCTGTCACCTCTAATTTGTTCGTTTCTATATTCATTTCTTTTGATATATCAAAAATATTATACCCTAGTACTTCTTTGGAATTTCTATCAGTAATCTTAACAATATTACCGAAACGCTCTTGTTCTAATTCATATCGATCACCTTGCTTTAACATAATAATCAGGCAATCGCCAATTCCTTTTTTATTGTAGAAAACTTGCATCTTATTCATCCTTTTCTGAATCATTTTTCGGTGTTGGACGATTTTTTGCTAAGATGAATACCGGCTCTAATTTTTTATCCTCATAAATAAAAGATAAAGAAGTAATTGGCACACGACCTTCAGCAAAAAATTTCATCGTCATTTGCGCTAAAATATCATACCCTGTGTCATTTTGAACATCAACAAGGATTAGAACATCTTGGTGTGGAACTGCAACAGCAAGTTCACCTTTTGCATTAAAACGCATCTCTTCTAAAAATACCTCATTTAATATACGGCTTGCATCATATCCGTCATTTGTTGAAATAAAATAAAAATCATTTCCGGCGACTTGCTCTTGTTTAGGTTTAACATCTAATGAACGTAAATTAAAACTTGCCACTTCTTTTAAACGTTCTAATGTCCACCCTTCACTATCAAGTAACGTTTGATCAATTAATTGATAGGTTTTCCCTAAATCAAGCGCATAATAAATTCGGGTCTCAGCAGTGTGTTCTGTGAACATTAGTGGTATACCCGATTTTGTTTCTGTTGGGAATGATGTAGAACGAATTACCGGGAAAATAGCTTTTTCTTTACCTTTTAATGTAGGTGATTGGTTCATAATTATTAGTGCCTCAGTAATATGATAAACCAAATCATCTATTGCTAACTTACCTTTTTGTTCATATTTAGCAATCACATTAGGTAATGTTACTGTGATTCCTTGTTGTGTATTTCGCCATTCCACACGATAAGTATCTTTATCTCGATTAAAAGAAGTACGCCAATCCTCACGATTTAATTGTTCATCTAGCATTCTTTTCAATTGTATACTTGTCATTTTCATCGTCTATTACTCTCCCTAAAGAGATTGTTTTATCACGTTAGCTATTCTAGCATGATTTGCCTGTGGTTGAAAGGAAACAGGACTATTATTGTAGCTCATTTAAAAATTGTTGAATTTCTGTTTTTGTTTTCTTATTTTTACTAACAAAACGTCCAATTTCTTCTCCATTTTCGAATGCTAAAAAGCTTGGAATACCAAATATATCATAAGAAATACATATATCAATGAATTGGTCGCGATCTACGTATATAAACTTAAACTCAGAGAATTCTTCTTCAATTTCTGGCATGAAAGGTTCGATTAAACGGCAATCTGGACACCAATCTGCTGAGAATAATAATACTGTCTTTCCTTCTGCTAAAATTGTTGATAGTTCTTGTTCTGTTTGTAATGTTTGCATGAAAAATTTCCTCCTAGTTATTACTCATAGTTAATTCGCATATCTCCGGGGCGAATCCAGCCTTTTTTACGCATGTATTCCGAAATCAAGAGACTAATTAGAGCGGGACCAATAATATGAACACCTAGAACCATCCAGAATACATCCAAACTGAATCCCATTGTATTAAATGCCATGATTTGTCCAACAAAACCAGCTGTACCCATTCCAGCACCTGAAGCATTATTTGTCATTTCAAACCAGACAGAAGCAAAAGGTGCCATTATAGCACCAGCAATTGTTGGAGGTATAATAATTAATGGTCTTCTCAATATGTTCGCAACTTGTAACATCGATGTTCCAATTCCTTGCGCTAATAAACCGCCAACTCCATTATCACGATAGCTTGTAACAGCGAAACCTACCATTTGTGCAGCACAACCTACTACCGCTGCACCAGCAGCCAAACCATCTAAAGATAACATTAAAGAGATAGCAACACTAGAAATCGGAGCAGTTAAGGCCCACCCCATTAATACCGCTACAATAATACCCATTATAAATGGTTGTTGAGCAGTTGACCAATTTATTACACTACCAAGTCCAGTCATAAAAGAATCAATTGGTGGTCCAATAAATTTACCAACGATGTACCCAATCGTAATGGTTAATAGTGGAGTTAACAAAATATCCACTTTTGTTTCTTTATAAATGATCTTACCAATTTCAGTGGCAAATAATGCACTAATATAGCTTCCCACAGGACCGGCTAGTTCATATCCAAATGCTCCACTAAATAACGCAGAGAACATTACTAAAGGAGCTGCCTTTAACCCATAAGCAATTGCTACACCAATTGCACCACCAACAATCTTGTTGTCCATTGCAAATGATCCAATTTCCATTAAAGAAGTAGTTACTGTTGTTGTACCTAAAACCGTTTCTAACTGGGATCCTAACGTATTAATTATAAGTCCGATAATAAGTGAAGAAAATAACCCTAAAGCCATGTAGCTTAATGCAGTGATAAAATATGCATGTACAGATAAGTACACACCTTTTTTCTTTAAAAAGTCTATCATATCTATATTCTCCCCCTTTTCTTTGTTATATCTTACACAAACATAAAAACAAACTCAAGAAAATTTTGTATTTTATGAAAAAGATAAATTCTTTATATCTTACTATGATTAAAAATATAAAAAAGCCTGAAGCATTGAACTTCAGACTCTTTTCATTTATTCTTTTTCTGATGAATATGCAAGTGAATTTGCCATTTTCATCATTTTTTCTGTATCTTCTTCGATGTTTCGCAGATTGGTTTGGGTAGTTATTTTTACACCACCAATACCGATTTGCAATTCATAATTTTTCTCAAGTTTAGAGACTTTTACATAACCAAAGCGTTCGTTATCCTCAAAAGATTGTAGTAATTGATAATTTCCATTTGCTTCAGCTGCCTGAAAATTTAACTTACTCGTTGTTTCTTCTAACGAGTTATAGAACAAAATAAATGTTTGATCGCCATTCTCAAGGATAAGATTACTTTTCGAAACCTCAGTCACTTTATAATCATTTGGGACATATAAATTAAAGTTTTCATGTTTTTGGTTGGCTTCTTGAGGTTTTTTCTCAAATTCAGTTTTTGCAATACTTTCTACTGATGTCAGTGCCTCTTCTTCTGAAGGAGCACATCCCACTAAAAGAAATAGTGCTATGACAAACATTATGTTTAGTACTCTTATTACTTTTGTCATCTTTCTTCCTCCCGACTCAAAATTAAAGCCACTTCTATAATACTATGAATTCAAGATTTGACAAGAAGAGTTTTAATATGTCACAAAATAGTCATTTTTCCTCATTAAAAGAAAAATCATTTATTATTAAACATATATTGCCCCTTGAGTAATAAGGTTATGTGTATAAACATATCTTTTCTTGAAATGTAATCATTAGTAAAAACACCAATTGCGCCTTCTTTTTTGCTTACATCTTTTTTTTGCGCATAATACTCCATGACTTCTCCTAGTTCATAACCCTTTTTCAAACTTATTGAAACTTCTTCAGGCAAAGGTATACGTGCACCACTAGCAACATATAGTTCACCTTTCTGATCAACTAATGTCCCCCAATTACAAAGGAATAATTGATTGTCTAATGCTGTCACTCCACCCTCCAATCCAATACCTAAAGTAGCACCTTGATAAGCTACTGCATGCTTTGCACGGTTTTTTGCACCTAATAGTGTCTCTTCATCAGAGAAAGGCTGGGCAGAAACATCGGAGGCAACATCCATTGCAATAACATCAGCTTGTTGAAATACTTCCTGCACAGCTTCAATTTTGGTTGGATTATGTGAGCCAATAATAACTTTCATTTCATTAACCTCTTTCTAGACTTTTCTATTTTTTATTGGTTAATATTTTGATTATTATGCATTCTCATTGATTTGTTTAACCGTATTTGCATCGGTTTTCTTCACTAATTCAACAATCAAAGCTTTTGCTGCTGCATAATCATCTACATGAATGATTGAACCATGTGTGTGAATATAGCGAGATGCAATCCCAACAACTGCAGAAGGTACTCCTTGATTAGATACGTGTACACGGCCTGCATCAGTTCCACCTTGTGAAATAAAGTATTGGTAAGGAATATGATTAGATTCGGCTGTATCAAGTACAAAATCACGCATACCACGATGTGTAATCATCGAACGATCAAAGATACGTAACAGTGCACCTTTTCCTAGATGCCCAAATGCCTTATCTTCTCCTGACATATCATTTGCAGGTGAGGCGTCTAATGCATAAAAAATATCTGGTTGAATCATATTTGCTGCAACTTGTGCTCCACGAAGGCCAACCTCTTCTTGAACGGTTGCACCGGAGAATAGTTGATTCGGTACCGTTTCACCCTGTAGTTCTTTTAATAACTCAATCGCCAATCCACATCCATAACGATTATCCCAAGCTTTAGCTAAAATTTTCTTCTCGTTAGCCATTGGAGTAAAAGGAGTAACAGGTACAATTTGTTGACCTGGTTTTATACCAATCTGTTTAGCATCTTCTTCATCATCAGCTCCGATATCAATTAGCATATTTTTTAATTCCATTGGCCTTTTACGCTGTTCCTCTGTTAAGTTGTGAGGAGGGATCGATCCAATCACTCCGATTACTGGTCCATTATCGGTCATTATTTGCACACGTTGAGCTAATAGTACTTGAGACCACCAACCACCTAATGTTTGAAAGCGAATCATACCGTTTTTTGTGATCTGTGTTACCATGAAACCAACTTCATCCATATGACCGGCAACCATTACTTTGGGTCCGCTTCCATGTTTTACACCAAACACACCACCTAGGTTATCCTGAATCATCTCATCAGAATACTTTGCAATTTCTTGCTTCATAAAATCTCTCACTAAATGCTCATTTCCTGATGCACCTTGTAATTCTGTTAATGTTTTAAATAATTGAAGTGTTTCTCTCTCCATATGTAAGCCCTCCAGTTTATATACACTAATATTATTGTAACGAACAATTATCCTTGATTCCACTTTTTCTATCTTTAAAATTTAAACAACGACACAATGGTTTAGATAACAAACATTCGGTACAAACTATAAATGTATGTTATACTCTCTTTAGAAATTGTATTCATCAACATAAAACACATACGAGGTGAAAAAATGAATTGGAAAAAACTTTTATGTGCTGCTGGTGCAGGTGTTCTTCTTGGATACGCAATTAGGGATCAATTAGCTCAGCAACTCATCAAGCCAGAAAATGCTTTAAAAATTGCAAAAGAAGCATTCAAACAACACGGACCAGTTAGCGGATCATGGATTTATATGAAACCAGAAGAAGTAACTAAAAACAACTTATCTTACTCCATCTATCGTGGAGGAATAACTCGTACAATCGATCAAGAGAATATTCAATATGAATTTTATGTAGATGCAAATACAGGCTCTATTATTGACGTGACTCAAACTACATAATAATAAAAGACAGTGCAATATATGAACATATCCATCTAAACGCGGATATAGTTATATTAGCACTGTCTTTCTTATTTAAACAAACACTGCTCTACAACGATAAATCGGCTGTCCTTTTGCAGAGAATTTCTCTTCATACTCTGTTTGAATATTTGTTGGATCTTCTAGTTCATGTAAATCTAACACCACTTCTTCTAACCTCATACCAAACTGTGAAAAGCTAACTAAAGAATACTCGAACAGCTTTCTATTATCTGTTTTAAAAATTATTTCTCCATCAGGCTTAAGAATTCGTTTATATAATTCAAGAAAGCTCTGATAAGTTAAACGTCGCTTAGCATGCTTATTCTTTGGCCATGGATCGGAAAAGTTTAAATAAATCATGTCTATTTCATTTTCCTCAAAAATCTCGTCCAACTTTTCTGCGTTCTCATTAATAAAACAAACATTCGTCTGTTCTTCTTCTACACATTTTTGAACAGCACTAACTAATATACTTTTTGCTAGTTCCATACCAATAAAATTAGCATTCGGAAACTGCTTTGCCATCCCTCTAATAAATTGACCTTTTCCAGTACCTATTTCTAGATGTATTGGTGAGTTACTTTCGAATAACTGTTTCCAATTGCCTTTATGACTTGTGGGGTCTAACTGAACCAATTGATCATTTTCTTTTAAAAATTGATCTGCCCACGGTTTATTTCTAGCACGCATAATGTGTCTCCTTTTACGTCGGTTATTCTTAGTGAAATTTAACATGTATATTTTATTTCAAGAAACAAAAAATATAGCCAAGGCGGTGATGACCAATGACTTTGAATGCTTATAATCAATTAAATCTTCTATCAGATTTATTAAGTGAACAGGCGGAAGATTGTTGTGGTAGTATTTCTGAATATCAACAAATCAAGCGTTTAGTTCAATCATTAATGGCAAATGATGCTGTCGATGATGCATATTTGATGCAAGTGTTACCAGAGATATATAATTATGGTCGTCAAGGAGAGATTGCTCAAAATTTAGAGCAACACATCTCAACGAACCAAGAAAATATAAATGCTTGGTTACAACACATTCCTACTTCTTATAACTAACCGCTCGATTTAGGAGTCGCTCAAGCTCGTTTAAATGCTTAGCGGCTTCTAATTGTTTATTCGCTTTGTGATTATTCACATATGCTGTTAGTACCTCTATCATCATATACCAGTGCATACGAATAAATAGGTTATTTTCATTCACTATACCATAATTATCTAACCAGTCATCCCAATCTGATTCAGGTATATACCAATGTAAGAGCATACCTAAGTCTAAAGCTGGGTCACCGATTTGGGCATTATCCCAATCAATTAGATATAATTGGCCAATATCAGACACTAACCAATTATTATGATTTAAATCACAATGACAAACCATCTTTTTTACATCATGAAGATCGGATAAATGATCCGTTAGAAATGATAGAGATTGATGTACAATTAGAGGCACTACATTTTGTGATACCTGTGCTATTTCTTTTGTTATGTTGTTGTACATAAGGAAAGGGTCAATTGGTTTTTTTCCCATTCTAGTTAACATATCTAATAATTCCGTTGAGTGATGGATGGCGCTTAATAGATTCGCTACCGTAGGGTGTTGCATTTCTTCTGGATTTAATTCTTTTCCTTCAAGCCATTCTTGTGCTGTAATTACATCCCCATTTTCTAAGCGTTTCGTCCAGACAAGTTTAGGAACAATACCTTGTGCAGATAAAACTGCTAAAAAAGGTGAAGAATTACGTTTAAGAAAAAGACGCTTATTTTGATTTTGTGCATAATATGCCTCACCCGTAGAACCACCAGCTGAAGCAATTGTCCATTCTTCCCCAAGAATATCGTACACGTCTTTCACCTTCCATTCTCTTCTTACTTTTCATCACGTTCAAAAAAGACGCTAATTTTAGATTAACTCATAGTAGTGCAAAAGATCAAGAACAAAATATATTTATTACGAAGAAAAATCATCCATCTCTTGTTGTTCCCATTCTGGTCGTCTTACAGAAACAGTGTCACAATGCTGTAATATCGCTTCTGCAATTTTTAACTGATTATATTTCAAAGGAGAAATTAACTCTCTTTGATCTTTCAACCAAGCTTGATGTTGTTCCATGCCGATAAATTTTGTTAAATATGGCTCACTTTTATACTCAATCACATTGGTTCTAGACAAGACGATCTTACGAAACGGAATCGATAGATTTG
Source organism: Paraliobacillus salinarum (assembly GCF_014083865.1). Classification (GTDB taxonomy): domain Bacteria; phylum Bacillota; class Bacilli; order Bacillales; family Amphibacillaceae; genus Paraliobacillus; species Paraliobacillus salinarum. Next base: position 90,128 of record NZ_JACEFA010000010.1, read on the forward strand.
CTGTCGTGAGAATACTCTTAATAACGGTTTCTGTTCGCTTCAACGCAAGAATTGGGCTTAAAAATTTTGTTTGAACATTTTGCTCTTCTGTATACCATGTTCGATCATCACCAACAATAATTTTATGTGATGATGGACGTTCTATTATTGTAATAATATCAATTCCGATTGGTGTAATTAAAATAATTTCACCGTCAATTGTTGCATTTTTAAATTGAAAAACCGGATGATACAATATTAAGAAAGTATCAGGAAACCGTTGTAGAAAATAACGTAAAGTTAAATTTTCATTATAATCACGATCTAAAAACGACATTTCATTCATTGTGGTAGATGCCCATTTTAATTGAAATGGCAGTAATGTATCTAAGAAATACTGTTTTAAATCTTCTTTTGTTTTAGGTAATGAAAAATTATCTTCTTTAGAATCTAATTCTTCTTCTTTAGTGAAAAATCTTCTCCATTTCGGAATAGAGGATTGCTCCTCTTCTTCTATAATTACATTATTATTGAATACTGTCTCTTTTTGATACTCCCATGTTTGAAGTAACTTTTTCCAATTCTCTTGTTTTAAACGAGTGAATTGACCTGGATAATGAAATGGATCTTTCTCATAACGTGAAATATAATTTTCTAGTTTTATTAATTGTGCCATGTGCACACCGCCTTTAATTTTATATAAAGGAAATAGTTAACTTCATCATTCATTGTATTATACAAGCTTGAAAGTTTCTATTGATTGATACATCGGTTTTTGTTTAGGCGCTACTCGGTATAATTTGAATGAATCAACTTTAAATCGCTTTTTTTCATTTATGTGAATTATCTTTTGTTTCCAATCCTGTTCTTCTAGATGGCCAGCTATCCTTTTTTTTGCTAATGTGACATGCGGATAATAGGCTCTTTTTTCCGTTTGATAACCGTGTATTTCTGCAATGGATTCTATTCGTTTATATAAGTGAGATAACTGATCATCTTGACCAACACCTAACCAGCAAACTCTAGGACGATTCAGTGAGCCAAAATAGCCGATTGAACCAATTTCAAGATCAAAAGGCTCACTATTTTTAAGTTGCTTCAAATCGTCAACTAACAGCTTTTTCTTTGCTAAAGACATTGGTCCAAAAAATTTTAAAGTAATATGAAAATCTTCCTTATCAACCTCATGCTTATAAGTTAATTTACTAGATTGCAAAAAATGTTGTTGTTGTTCTTTCACCCATGATTTTAATTGATTTGGAATAGGAATAGCCAAAAAATAGTGTGCGTTCGCTGTCATATTACATAGCTCCTATTCATTGTGTAGCCTATCCTTAATTTTCTCTATTGTATTCTTATCACAAATGACATATAACTGTGCATGTTCAGGCAATGGATGATCTAACTTACGATTAATACTTAAGTCATCTCCATCAGCTACCAATGTAGCTCCAAAATTTAATAATTCCTCAAATGCATGCCGATAGGTTTTCCATTTATCTGATGAAGGAATATAAAACAGATCTTCTCCATGTGTTCTTCTTAAAAGTTGATTATAGACACTTGAAATCCCTTTACGAAATGCGGATCGTACAAATAAAGAAGACACTGTTTCAGTTGAGATAATAAATTCATCTACATTCATGTACGCAAAATTTTTCAAATGTTCCTCATCCATTACCTCAACAATTGTATGTACCTCTGGAGCAATTGATTCTATAGCTGATGCGATTAACAACGTTTTTCCATCTGTTAATTGATCGTCCTCAATCATATCATCGGCAAAAACTAATACAGATTGAGCTTTCCGTATATTTGCCTTCTCTAACGTTGCAGTTTCAGAGGCATTTCCACGGATATAATGAATGTTTTTAGACAAGATCGGGGCTTTTTCAAGATCATCTATAACAACAATTTCTATGTCTTTTGTTGTATCTAACATTTCCTTAATAGCAAATGAAGCTTTTTTAGACCAACCAATAATGATGTAGTGTTCTTGTTCTTTATACATAATATCCCCCGTTTCTTTTTTACGTCGAAATATCGCTAAACCATCAACAACCTTTCCAATGACAACTCCAATCAAGCCAATACCAAAAATGTATAAAAATATTGCTATTAATCTTCCACCTAATGTAACAGGAGAGTAATCACCATATCCAACGGTTGTTACCGTGGTCATTACCCACCAAAACCCATCAAATGCAGTAGGGAAAGTATCATTCTCAACTATAGAAATAAGATAAGAGCTAATTAATACTAATGAAATACTGGTTATAAATAGGACACTATTCTGAATTTCAATCATCTTTTTTATTAATTTGCGAATAATATACATGCTCACTTACCTCCTTTGTAAAATATTAAAAAAATGTGTACATCCATTTTATGACTGGTCTTATTTGTTAAAAAGGTGTAAAATATAGATAACTTCAAGATTCAGCATCACCACAAGTTATATGACATCATTAAGGAGTGGTTTTTTGAATCAATCAACGACCCGTATGCTTACTCGTGTCAAGGCTATGTACTTATTTATTAAAAAGAATGGACCTGTATCGACATTGGAAATTGCTGAAGAATTTGGCATTACCGATCGAACAGTCCAAAGAGATTTAAATGTATTAGAGTACAACGGTCTAGTTAAGAGTCCAAGTCGGGGAAGATGGAAAGTTACCAGTAAAAAAGTTAAGATTTCTTAAATTGTTTTATATACAATTGCTGACTAGTATCAGATCTGTCAGCTTATTTTTTTGCTTCAAGATGTTTAAGATAGTATACTTCTTGCTCATCTAATTCACGGTATTCCCCTTTTTCAAGTTGATCATCCAAATGCCAATCCCCCATCGATACACGCTTCAAGTAACGTACATATTTATCGACAGCAGCAAACATTCTCTTCACCTGATGATATTTCCCTTCTGTGATCGTAACATAAATTTCTGACTCTTCATCACTATTAATGACTTCTAACTCTGCCGGTTTAGTTACATAACCATCATCTAATTGAACACCTTGTTGAAAAGCATCAACATCAGCTTTTGTTACTTTTCCATCGATTCTTGCATAGTATGTTTTCCCTATGTTCTTTTTTGGAGATAACAATTGATGAGCTAATTTTCCATCATTCGTAATAAGTAACAACCCTTCTGTATCTTTGTCTAATCGTCCCACCGGAAACGGCTCACGTAATTGATCTAATGGATCAAGCAAATCAAGCACCGTCTCATCTCGAGAATCTTCAGTAGCAGTAATTACACCCGCTGGTTTATGTAACATGAAGTATACAAATGGCTTGTACGTAACCTGTTCGCCAAACACAGTAATGTTCTCATTAACCGGATCTACATGCGTTTTTCCATTTTTAATTACATGATCATTCTGTCGAACAGCCCCTTGTTTAAGGAGCTGCTTGACTTCTTTTCTACTTCCATATCCTTCATTTGCTAATAATTTATCAATACGCATTTGTTGTGCACCCTTTTTCAAAAACTATTTTCTTTTAAAAATTTTATCTATTACTCGAACTCTGCCACCTAACACATGTTCCAACAATGTGGATACATAACTTAATCCTAGATATAACCCTGCTCCAATCGTGACTGATACAACCACAATTAAAATGCTTGCTAGTCTACCATCTGTATAAGTAATCCAGAAACCAAGTATCCATTTTGATAAAGCAACGGTTAATCCCATTAAGATAGTAAATATTCCAATCAGCATTGATCTTTTTACTAATTGTCGTAAAGAAAAACCAATCGATTTTTTTATTCTCATAATATTTAACATAACAGTAACAAAAGATGCAATCAGTGTAGCAATGACAGCGCCTTGTGGTCCAATCAAATGCATCAGTGGAATGTTTAATAGTCCTTTTAAAAGAAGTCCCGCAATTAAGCTAGTTACAGCGTACCTCTGTTGATTGATTGCTTGTAAAATAGAAGATGTTACTGTGAACAAACCAAAAAAAAGTGCAACAGGAGCATACCAGCGTAATAACGAACCATTCAAATCAATAAACTCCCCTACACCATAAAAAGCGCCCCAAACTTCATACGATAAAATAGACATACCAACAACTGCTGGCACGATTAATAACATAATGATTTGGAGTGACTGATTAATTTGAGCAAACAATTGTGTTTTATTTTTGTCTACAAATGTTTTTGTTAACGTTGGTAAAGTGGCTAAAGATAATCCTGTAGCTAAAGTGATCGGAATCATCACCAATTTATGTCCATACAAAATAATATTTGATAAAGCATTATCGATAAACTCGCTGCTTTCATAACCAATAGATAGCAATGTTCGTTCAAATGTAATTGAATCAATTTGTTGATACAAAGGGATTGCTAAACCGACCATAACAAAAGGGCCTGCATAGCGAAATAACTCTTTAAACAATGTACTTGTTTTCAAATCATAGGTTTTAACTTGTTGATGCATCACTCGGTCTAAATGCACTTTTCTTTTTCGCCAATAGCGAAGCAATACGATTGCAGAGGCAATTGCTCCAACGAATGCTGAAAATGTAGCAAAACCGACAGCCAAGGTAATATATGTTTCATCAATAAAACGAATGATGATAAACACCGAACCAAGTAAAAATGTAATCCGAACAATTTGCTCTACAACTTGCGAAATTGCAGTTGGACCCATCGATTCGTGTCCCTGAAAAAATCCTCTAGTGATACTCATAGCGGGAATAACTAATAATGCAAAGCTAATCATTTTAAAAACCATCGAGACATCAGCTTCTGTTATCCCTTGAGCATTTGTTGGTATGTATAATTTAGCTAATAGATCTGAACCAAGAAACATGGTCAGAAAGGCAATTAAACCAGTAATAAGCATAAAACGAAGGGCAACTTTATACATTTTTCTACTTGTTTGATAATCACCTAATGAATTATATTTTGCAACAAACTTCGACACAGCTAAAGGGATACCTACAGTAGATAAACTAATAAATATACTATAAGGACCATAAGCTAGTCCGTACAACTTTCCACCTGTAGCTCCTACTAAGCTCTCAAACGGAATCGTATAAATCATTCCTATAAATTTAGAAAAAAACGTTGCACCTGTTAATAACAATGTGCCACGCAAAATAGTAGACTTCGACATGTTTTCACCTTAATCCTTTAATTATTCCAATGGTATTATTTTATCATATATAACAAATTTTTATATCACATTTTATTATTACATTTTTACTTAAAGTTCACAAATGAATCATTTTCATATATGATGAAATGTGATTACTAACAAAATAATCACTGTAATATAGGAAGGATGAACATGTTGGCTTATCAAGTAATCGTTATCGGTGGAGGACCTTCAGGGCTAATGGCAGCTATAGCAGCCGCAGAACAAGGCGCCTCTACTTTACTAATAGAAAAAGGAGACAAATTAGGTAAGAAGCTTGCTATTTCAGGTGGCGGGCGATGCAATGTTACCAATCGTCTTCCACAAGATGAATTAATCAAGCATATTCCAGGTAATGGTCGATTTTTATATAGTGCTTTTTCTGTTTTTAATAATTATGACATCATTGACTTTTTTGAGAATTTAGGTGTTGCTTTAAAAGAAGAGGATCATGGTAGAATGTTCCCGGTTAGTAATAAAGCAAAGGATGTAGTGAATGCTTTACTAGACCGTCTAGAAGCACTCCATGTGACTATTCGCAAAAACACTACTGTAGAAGCAATAAATTACAAAGAAGACTATCATACCATTATTTTAAATGATGGTGAGAAAGTTATCACTAAATCTGTCATTATTGCTGTTGGCGGTAAAGCCGTACCTTACACTGGCTCTACTGGCGATGGATATAAGTGGGCTAAGATGGCTGGTCACACAATTACAGATCTATACCCTACAGAAGTTCCGTTACTTTCCAATGAAGCTTTTATTAAAAACAAACAATTACAAGGATTAGCTTTACGCAATATTGGCTTATCTGTCTTAAATAAAAAAGGCAAGAAAATTATCACCCACCAAATGGACATGTTATTTACACATTTCGGTGTGTCAGGTCCTGCCGTGCTTCGTTGCTCACAATATGTTGTGAAAGAGTTAAAAAAAGGGGAGACCACTGTTCCAATGCAAATCGATTGTTTTCCTGATAAAACAGAAGAGCAATTATTAAATGAATTGAATGATTCTATTACATCTAATTCTAAAAAAACATTTCGTAATGTTATAAAAGGAATGATTCCGGAAAGATACCTAACATTTTTGTTAGAAAAAAACGACATTTCAGATACACTGAAATGCGCTAATATTTCCTGGGAAATGCGCACACAATTTGTTCATGACTTAAAACACTTTACTTTCAATGTATATGGGTCACAACCAATTGAAAAAGCTTTTGTAACAGGTGGTGGCGTTTCTATTAAAGAAATTGTACCAAACACGATGCAATCTAAAAAGATGAATCGTCTCTATTTCTGTGGTGAAATTCTGGACATCCATGGATATACCGGCGGATACAATATTACCTCTGCATTAGTAACTGGTCGTCTTGCCGGAATGAATGCTGCTTGGGAAGCACTTAGTTAACTGATCAATCTTATAAACAAACGGAGATTCCATGCATTGTGAATCTCTTTTTTCTGGTTGCACAATAAATGATGTTGGTGAGTAAAAAAACTCACTAACTTCATTTTTAAATTTACGCTTTAAGTGATGGTGTCATTTTTATTTGAACATCTATAAAAGAAGAGGGATATTCTTTGTTCTACTGCGGAAATAGGCTTGCTTTCCTCAGGCACGGCTTCGGGGCAACATGACGTGGGTAAGTTAGACGTTGTCACAGGACGGGACGGGTTTAGTCTAACTTCCCCTTTTGTGGATCTTCAGCTCGCGCTGTTCCTGCAGGACAAGGAACGCTTTGGCAGCGATGCATTCCCTTCTCGATTATCATATTTTCACAAATTACAATAACCGAATATAAGTACACTTTCAATTTAAATCAGTCGAACGAATAACAGAAAAAACCTTTGAGTAAACTCAAAGGTTTTTCAGATTGCCTAGCGACGTCCTACTCTCACAGGGGCAAGGCCCCAACTACCATCGGCGCTGAAGAGCTTAACTACTGTGTTCGGCATGGGAACAGGTGTGACCTCTTCGCTATTGTCACCAGACATTTATTTTTGAAGGATGCACCTTCAAAACCAGATAAGACAGACAAGTATTCATATCATTGTGTTGTTAAACGGTTAATTCCGTTTTTAAAATATAGTTAAGTCCTCGATCGATTAGTATTCGTCAGCTGCACGTGTCACCACGCTTCCACCTCGAACCTATCTACCTCATCGTCTCTGAGGGATCTTACTCTAAAAGATGGGAAGTCTCATCTTG
>NZ_JACEFA010000011.1 GCF_014083865.1 Paraliobacillus salinarum
CCCGTCCGCCGCTCGTTCCACAAACGCACACCCCGAAGGGTGATTGTTTGCTTCCCGCGCTCGACTTGCATGTATTAGGCACGCCGCCAGCGTTCGTCCTGAGCCAAGATCAAACTCTCCATAAAATTATGAAGTGCGCTTAATGCTCACTCATTACTTGACTAGCATGTTACTTCTTAACATATTGGTTGTTTTGTTCAGTTTTCAAAGATCAATTTTGTGCCGTCTGTTTTGACGACGAAATATAATATATCACGCTTTTAAATAAGTGTCAATAACATATTTCAAAAAATAAAATCATTATTTATTTTGTTCGATTTGTTTTGACAACAAGACATAATATAGCATAGGAAAATACATTTTGCAATAAGTTTTTTTACATTATAACAAAAAAACTCTTAATTCATATGCTTTGTATTTGCCGGTATATATTTCATTATTTCTTCCTCATTAGCTACACGGCGAAACAGGTTAAATAATACTTTATATCGATCGAACATTGCTGTTCTTACTAATTTATCTAAACGATTATCTTCCATATCAAATAGCAGTTCTTCTAATTCCCGTTTGATTAAATACTCTATTTCATTTTTTTCTACATTATTTATTAACATACCTAACATATGCACGCCTCATTTCCTCATAGCCTATCATGACTCTTAACTTTGATAACTTACTTTTTATAATTCTCTTTTTTATCTATCATTAAACCTTTTTTAATCATAATGAAAAAATTAATTCATACAATATAGCAAGTCCACGAAAAGGAGCTCGTATAATGACACACTTTTTTGTATTTAAACTTAAAAAAACTAAATCGATCGCATTATTATTATTGTTGTCTTTGTGTACCGCTTTATTTATCTGGATTGAATCGGAAAGTGATTTTTCTGTTTTCTCCAATAAAGAGAACCCGGCTGCATTAAGTCAAGGGAATCCTAAAGATTCTTCCATTGCACTAACCTTCAATATTAGTTGGGGAACAGAAATGGTCGAGCCTACATTAAAGGTATTAAAAGAACACAACGTTACAACTACTTTCTTTTTAGTCGGCGAATGGGCTGAGCATCATCCTGACTTAGTAGAAAAAATTGAAGCAGACGGACATGAGATTGGCATGATGGGTTATCGATATAAAAGCTATGTCACTCAAGAAATTGAACAGGTTAGAAAAGATTTGGCAAAAGCACGAGATGTCTTTTCTTCATTAGGTTATGCTGACTTGACTCTACTTCGCACACCTAGTGGACACTTGAATGATGATGTGATGAAGCTTGTGGAGAGCCAGGGATACGATGTGATTCAATGGAACGTCAACCCCAATGACTGGAAAAACCCAGGTGAAGAAGCAATTGTTGATCACGTTCTCAAAAATACCGATAACGGCGATATTATTTTATTGCATGCATCTGACTCAGTAAAGCAAACACCAAAAGCTTTAGAGACTATCTTACCTACTTTAAAAGAAAAAGGCTTATCTTTTGTAACCATTTCAGAGCTAATCTCACACGCAAAAGCAAAAAATAAAGAAGTAGCAGATTAATCCTATGTAAACAATATCCTTTCTCATTCCTTCTTTTTCATACATAAAAAAAGCGATTTTTCATCATATTAAACAATAAGAAAGAAAGAAGAAAGGAAACAACGAAATGAAAAAATTATATATCATTATATGTAGTTGCTTACTTCTTCTCTCCGGATGTAATGGCGGTGGTGAACAATCCGGCGGAAATCAAGAAACATATGATACCACTAAAAAAATGGTTACAGATATTTTAAAAACAGATGAAGGAAAAAAAGCCATTACAGATGTGCTGGCAGACGAAGAAATGCAAAAAACGTATGTTATTGAATCAAATATCGTAAAGGAAGCTGTCACAAAAGCTTTGTCGTCTGAAGAAGGAAAAGCTTTTTGGGATAAGATGTTTGCTGATCCTAAATTTATCAAAGGATTTTCTGAATCATTAATGGAGCAACAAAAAGAGATTCAAAAGGGATTAATGAGCGATTCGGAATATCAAGGAAAGATGATGGAGCTATTAGCTAACCCTGAAATGGAGCAACAGATAGTAACAACCTTAAAGGGACAGAAATTTCGCGAGCACTTAGAAAAAACAATCCAGGAAACGATGAACTCCCCTTTATTTAAAGCTGAAATGACCGATGTGATTTTAAAAGCCGCGCAAGAAATGAAATCTGATCAAGCTGGTTCCGACCAAGCAGAACAAAAAGATTCCTCCGATTCTGGAGGGGAAAACAGTCAGAAACCCGAACAATCAAATGAGCAGAGTGGGTAATGCATCCACTCCCATATAAAAAACACAGACCTTTACATATAAAAGGCTGTGTTTTTCATATGCACTCAGAATTAACGGTCTATCGACTCAAAAAGACCAGCGTCTTGTGTAAATTCTAAATAACTAATTTTATTTTCCTCATTTACATTAACAAGACCTAAAACTTCTAGTTCCTCTTGTTCTGCGTAAGATAAATGAATAGTAAATCGATAGGTACCATCAGCATGATCGCTCTTTTTGAGAACCAAATCTTTTATTTCAAAGTTAACATTAGCGTAGTACGAAAATGCTTTGAAAGGTAAAAAATATGCTGTAATATATTTTTCATACACCGCTTCGGTTAAATACGGTTTATATTCTTGCTCCAGGTATTGCTCTAGTTCTTTGTCTTCTTTGGGTGTAAAGTTCTCGTTATTACCGATAACACTAATATTTTCTGTTGATTCTAGTAAACGAATTAATTCGGGATCGACCTCTGAAAATTGTGCAGTCAACACATGCTCAATCACTTCTTGTTGCTCTTGATTTTTACTTAATAAGAAGAAACCAACAATAAGCAACAGGACAACTAGCCCTATGCCGAGTAAAACGAACCGTAAAGAGAACTTTTTGTTCCCCATCTCTTTTCCTTCGTTTCTATCTTCCATTACGCATATCACACCCCGTTATTTTTCGGAAAATTCTAATTACCTATATTTTACTATATGTAATATAAAAGTTAAATATGTTTTTGGATTTTTATAACAAAAAAACCTGAAAAATAGCTTTCTTAAAAAAGTCTACTTTGCAGGTTTTACACTCAACATATCATATATACTATTAAAAGTGCTCAATCACGTAGGAAGCAATTTCTTCATAAGCATTTGCTATTGGATGATTCTCTTGATAAATAGAAGCATGAGAACCTTCTTCTTCATAGGGTTGTGCTAAAGGCAATTGTGCAAGAAGTTCAGTTTCTAGTTCTTCCGCTAGTTTCTTACCGCCACCTTGCCCAAATACATACTCACGTTCACCAGTAACCTTACTTTCAAAATAAGACATATTCTCAACTACGCCGATTATTTCATGATTTGTATTTATCGCCATTTGTCCTGCCCTAGCCGCTACAAATGCTGCAGTAGGATGTGGAGTAGTCACAATTAACTCTTTTGATGATGGAATCAAATTATGTACAGATAACGCCATGTCACCCGTTCCCGGAGGCAAATCCAATAATAAATAATCCAATTCATCCCATTCCACTTCGGTAAAAAAGCTTTTTAGCATTTTACCAAGACGAGGTCCTCTCCATACGACAGGAGAATTATCCTCTACAAAGAAACCCATCGAAATCATCTGTACACCATATCGCTCTACTGGAACGATTCGGTTTCCCTTTAATCTAGGACGATTCGTTACACCCATCATATCTGGTATACTAAACCCATAAATATCCGCGTCAATTATTCCAACTTTCTTACCCAATCTTGCAAGGGCGACTGCTGTATTCACAGTAACAGTAGATTTTCCAACCCCGCCTTTACCGCTTGCTATCGCTAAAAATTTCGTTTTTGAACGGCCGCTTAACAATGTTTGTTTTCCACTATCAGTGGCCGCTTGAAATTTTTCCAATACTTCCTCTGGTAATTGAGTAAATCGTAAACCAACAGTTGGTACACCTGCTTGCTTTAATATATTAACGATTTCTTGCTGCAATTGCATTTGTTCGGCCGTATTTAACTTAGCAATTGCTATCTTTACGCTGACGTGCTGCTTTTCTTCTTTAACAATTACTTCGACTAAGCCATCTGTTTCTGCTAAAGTTTTATGTAAAAAAGGATCCTTTACTTCATTTAACCGTTCTACTACCTCTTCTTTTGTAAGCAAAATGACACCTTCCTTCTTAGTTCAACAAAATTTGTTAGAAGTAGTATAGCATATTTTGATCAAATACGTTGGATATTAAAGCAACTCTTTCTATTCCGCTTCTTCTGTCACATAACGTAAAATACCTTCATATAAGCTTGCAGCCATTTTTGATTGATAATCTGTTGATTTTAATAAATCTCGTTCATGTGTGTTGGATAAAAAGCCAAGTTCAACTAAAGCACCAGGAACTTCCGAATATTTTAATAAATAAACGCCATTAATCGCCAAAGCTTCTCTATTCGTATTCTCTAAGTTACGTTTTATCTCATACTGTAACGCTTTTGATAAATGTTCACTTTCTTTTAATGATGGATAATAAAAAGTCTGCGCACCACTCCAACGCGAAGAAGGCACCGCATTTAAATGAATACTAAGAAAAAAATCAGGCCCTTTTTCTTTAATAAAAGCAACCCTTTGCTTTAAATCCTCGGTTTTACGTTTGGATAAACCGTTAGTGCTCTCGCTAGCTAAATCTCGATCACTTTCTCTTGTCATATAAACTAAAGCACCTGATTGCTGTAAATAATCCCTTAGTTTATTCGTGACTTCTAAGGCAATTTCCTTTTCTTTTGTATCATCACTACCCTCTGCCCCACCGTCCACACCACCATGACCCGGATCTAAGACAATGACCTGACCCGCCAATGGTAAAGACCAGGAATCCCAAGAATCAGTAGTCTTTTGAATTGGATATTGAATAAGGATAACTAATAAAATGGCACCACTAACCCATAGCGCTACTTTGGTAATTTGATTCATTTATTTCCCTCCCAAACCGAAGCCTATGCTTCACTATATGGGACAAGGCTTTGAAATATACCAAATAAAAGACCTTTCTGCCTCCGGGAATGAATAATACGGAAGCATTGGTGGAAAAGGTTGAGCACAACTAATGTAAGGTGATGATTAAAAGCACATACTAAAGTAAATTTATCTTGTTGCTCCTGTTAATCTATTGCATACTAGATGTACTACTACACAACAAGGAGTATGGAATGGCTAACAAAAAAAATTCTAAAAAAACAATTATATTATTTATTCTCATAGTCATGGTTGTGTTATCTGCAGCAAGAGTAGGGTGGATTTATTCTCACAAATTACCAAGTACGCCAGAAATACAAAACGGTGTATTAGATCTAACTGATTGGTCTTTTTCAGATCATGGGGTTGTTGCTTTAAATGGAGATTGGGAGTATTACCCTAATACATTTCTCACACCAAAAGAGACAGGAAATTATGTGGCAGAATCCATATATTCTTCTGTACCAAGTAATTGGGAGTATCAACTAAGTACTGATGAAGAACAATTAGCTTATGGATACGGAACCTATCGATTACAAATAAATTTACCTAATCGAGATTCAAACATCTATGGTATACGTGTTAGCAATGCAATCGCAGCAGCGAATGTGTTTATAAATGGAGAACTAGTCAGTAGTATAAATGAGCCATCACGTTCGCCAGTAGCTAACATTACGGATAGAGGTCCGTTTTTTGGAAACTTCTACACCGAGGAACAGACTCTTGATGTCGTTATTCATCTATCAAATTTCAACATTCCTTTTTTCAAAGGATTAACCGAACCCGTTACCTTTGGATTAGAAGAAGACGTTTTTAAGCATCACAATGAATCAGCTACTTTACAAGCAATTATTAGTATCATGATTTTTTTACATGCGGTGTATGCAATTATCTTATTAATTATAGGTAAAGGCGAGTTCCGTACCGCCATTATCTATTATGGTTTAATGTTACTCTTCTATGGAACTGGGAACTTAATAGATGATAATGTAGTAGTTCAACTACCCATACCTATGGAAATTTCATATAAACTACTGTTATTAATTTTTATTAACACACTAATGGCGTTACTTCTATTTGTAAAAAAAATATATGCCATTACACATCGGTCTTTTCATTTTTTCACTATTACTTATATTTTAATTGTATTAGGTATCGTGTTTGCTCCCTTTCACCTATACACATATTTAGGTTTGATTATTTTTCCTTTTTATGCAATTGCAACAATTTATCTATTTATTCAATCTTTCCGTTATATCTTAATTGGAAAAGAAGGTAGTATCTTTATCTTATTATTTATATGTAGTTATACATCGAATTCGGTTTGGGGCTTCCTTATTAAGATGGATATTGCCACAATACCTTATTACCCGTTCGATTTCTTACTAGTTGTTGTATTCATTACCCTATGGTTATTTAAGCAACAGATAGTTATGATGCGTACGAATAAAGAACAAAAAATTGAATTACAACACCAAGATAAGAAAAAAGATGCCTTTTTAGCACATACATCTCATGAAATTAGAAACCCACTTTATGCAATTATTAATATTGCTCAAGTACTATTAAGAGAATCTAATCATATGACTAGCGAAGAAAAAGAAAAGCTAAAAGCACTTATAAATACAGGAAATCAGCTCACACACACATTGAACGACATGCTAAACATTTCGAGAATTAAAGAAAACAAAATAAAAATTAATAGAATAAATGTGGATCTGTATCGGGTGGCAACTAGCACAATTGGGCTGATCAAATACCAAGCTGCAGCTAAAAACGTTACGATCCATGTAGACAATAGAGAAAATTTTCCTTGTGTTTATGCAGATGAAATTTTAATCACTCGTATTTTTTTCAACCTACTTGATAATGCAGTGAAATATACTGAAGAAGGTTCTATTTATGTATCATCCGATATAAAGGAAGGCATAGCTTACATTACTATTCAAGACACAGGAATCGGAATTAGCGACGAAAAGCTAAGCAAATTATTTAAGCCTTATGAAACATCTAATGAACGTTCCTTTACCACAAGTGGAATCGGCTTGGGCTTGTATCTATGTAAGGAGTTAATTAAATTAAACAATGGTAGTATTAAGATTGAGTCAACACTTGGCAAGGGTACTTCAGTAATATTTACCTTGCCTGTATCTCCATACTCCTTAACAGAGGTAAATCAAGGGAATGAGGAAATAATCTCTAGCTTTAACTTTCAAGAAAATGTGCTAACAAGAAAAAGGGCTGCTATTAAGTTCTTAGGACGAATCTTAATTGTCGATGATGATCATATTAATCTACACACACTAACCTATTTATTAGAAAATAAATATGATGTTGTTACAGCTGTAGATGGAAAGAAAGCTTTAGAAAATTTGAAAGGACAAACATTCGATTTAGTTATTTCAGATATTATGATGCCTGCCATGTCAGGTTATGAGTTAACAGAAAAAATTAGAGAACAATATACAATCTCACAGTTACCCATATTATTACTAACCGCATTACATGAAATCGAAGACATTGAACATGGCTTTCAAGTAGGAGCAAATGATTATATAACAAAACCCGTAAACTATGTAGAATTAGAAGCCCGAATAGATGCTTTAATTATGCTAAAAAATTCAGTAAACAAGCAATTACAAACAGAAGCTGCTTGGTATCAAGCGCAAATGCAGCCACATTTTCTATTTAATACTTTAAACGCTATTATCTCCCTTAGTGAGATTGATCAAAGCAGAATGATAGACTTACTTGAATCATTTACCGATTTTCTAAGACGAAGCTTTCATTTTTCCAACAGTTCGGAACTAGTGTCAATGAACGAAGAACTTTCACTTGCAAAGTCATATGCAAACATAATGGAGACACGCTTTCAAAAGCTAAATGTCGTTTGGGATGTTCCAACAGATTTAGAAGGACTTATCCCTCCATTAACGATTCAACCGCTTGTCGAGAATGCGATTAATCATGGGATCTTAAACCATCGAAGTGATGGGACAGTGTCTATTACAATTACAGAAAATAATGACCATTATTCAGTAAGCATTAGCGATAATGGGGTCGGAATGGATAAAGAATATGTGAAGCAAATATTAGATTACAATACTTCAGAGGGACTAGGCGTTTCTAACACGAATCGAAGGTTGAAGCAGCTATATAATCAAGAATTGATCATTGTGAGTGAACTGAATAAAGGAACAACAATTAGCTTTTCCATCCCTAAAAATTCTAATAAATAATGCAAACAACCGTCTGTAGACGTTATACAGACGGTTGTTTTTTAATGACTATTCTTTTTTCGTTCTACGATTAGCAACCATGTAAATCGCAAAACTTAATAGCAACATGACCAACCCAATTAACATAAAGTTGAACATATTTGTGGCTGTGTTTGGTAATTCATTAGATTCAGGTATTTTTTTATTTTGCACTTCAAGTTCTAAGATTTCTTTTTGTCCCTTTTCAATAGTAAATGGAATAGGCGTTTCATCTAATTGATAACCAGACGGTGCTTTTGTTTCTACCAGTTGATATTTACCTGGTTTTAAATCAGTTATTGTAAGCTCTCCGTCACTGTTTGTTGTTAAGTCGCGCTGTAATGTTTCACCATCACTATTTCGCAACTCAAACACCGCTCCTGCTAGCACCTCTCCATTCATATTTACTTTCGTTATACGGACAGAACCAGTGGATAACTCATTTGTAATTTCAATTAATGTTGGATCTGTTTGCCCTAACTCAATCTCAAATGAGACTGGCTCTTCATTTAATACATAACCATTAACTGTTTTTATTTCCACAAGCTGATAATCGCCTGGCTTTAATTTGGAAATAGAAAATCTACCATTTTTGTCAGTTCTAATATCTGCTTGTAAGACGGTTCCTTCCGCGTCAACCAAATCAAATACTACACCCTCCAACGGTACACCATCTTCTCCTTTTTTCATTACCTCGACTGCATTTGTTGAACGTGCGTTTTCATGTTCAAGCTCTAATACTTCTTGTTGATTAAATGCAATGGTAAATGGTAATGGTGTCGCATCTAGTTCATGACCAAACGGCGCCGTCGTCTCAATCAGCTGATAATTGCCTGGTTTAAGTTCATCGATAACGAGAACCCCAGCTTCATTGGTTACTAAGTCTTTAGCAAGCTCATTTCCTTCTTCATCTGTTAATTGGTAAACTGCACCTTCTAATGTTTCTCCTTCTTCACCGAACTTAGTTAAAGAAGCAGAACCCGTTGTCCATTCATTTGTAATTTCAACTAAAGTACTTTCCGTTTGCCCTAATTCAATCTTAAATGAAGTAGGTATCTCATCTAATTGATAACCAGGAATTGAAGCTTTTTCAACAAATTGATAGCTACCAGGTTTTAAGTTGTTCACAACTATTTTTCCTTCATCATTTGTTGTTAAACCAGTTTCAACCTCTTCTCCCTTATCCGAAAGCAAATCAAAAGTTACACCGGCTAAAGCATCTCCACCTTCCCCGATTTTTGTTAACTCAACAGAACTCACCGAACGCTCATTTACTTTTGAAACTTCTTTTATTTCTTGTTGATTAAATTCAATAGTGAAGTCCACCGGCTTTTGATCTAGATCATGGCCAAATGGCGCTTTCGTTTCAATAAACTGATAATCGCCTGGCTTTAGATTATTAACTACTATTACGCCATTTTCATTTGTTGTTAAACCAGTTTGCAGATCTTCGCCTGTATCATTAACTAATTTAAATACCGCACCTTCTAGAGTTTCTTCTTCTTCTCCAACTTTTGTTAACTGAACCGATCCAGGTGTCAATTCATTCGTAAAATCAATTGTTGAAATTTGTGATTCTGTTTGACTTTTAACAATTTCAAATTTTTTCACGTCTGGATTTAACTCATAACCTGGTATAGAAGCCGTCTCAACAAACTGGTACTTTCCTGGGCTTAGTCCAACCTTTTCAAGCTTTCCATCTTTGTTTGTTTTTAAATTATCAAAAATGGTATTACCTTCTTGATCTTGTATCTCAAATGTAACCCCCTCTAGAGGCTTTCCATCTTCACCTAGCTTTTCTAACCGAACGGATCCAGTAATCAATTTATTGTTTGCTACTTTAGTAGCAGTTTCTGTTTGCCCTTTTACGACCACTACTTCAATTGGTGTACTGTCTAGTTGATAGTGTTCAGGTGCTTTCGTTTCAATGAATTTATATGTTCCTGGTCTTAGATCATTTACAACAATTTTCCCATGTTCATTTGTTGTGAATATATCACTTTTATCACGTATAACATTATTGCCTTGATCATCGACGAGGTTAAATTCAGCCCCTGCCAGTGGTGCATTATTGTTATCTGCATCTACTTTTGTTAGCTCAACAGAGCCTAAAATAATATTATTTTTTGCTGTTTTTTCTAATACTTTTGTTTGATCCGTTTCAATAGTGAACGAAACGGATTTATCCATGTTTTCGTAACCGAACAATGGTTTAGTTTCGACAAAACGATAGTTTCCTGGTTCAAGATTTGAAATTTTAATTTTCCCGTTTTCATCTGTTTCCAGACTTTCATATCCAGGAACAACTTCATCATTCTCATCTTGCAATTCAAAGATTACCCCTTGTAAAGCCTCTCCAGTCTCTGCGTCTGTTTTTATTAGCTCTACATCACGAATGATTTTGGCATTGGTTATTGTTTCGTTAATCGTATCAGCGTCTACTTTTACTATTTGCTGATCATTGATACCGACAACATAACCTTCTGGAGCATTGGTTTCTTTTAATATATAGTCTCCGTAAATTAGTTTATTAAAAGTTACCGTACCATCTGCACCTGTCGTCTCTTTCTTAATAAATTCTGTATTATCTGCATTCCATAATTCAAATGTTGCTCCTGATAATTTTTCTGAAGAATCATCTTTATTCACTTTGGTAACTATTAAACTACCAACATTACCATCAATTCCTCCACCAATACTACTCATATCTATTGCTTTGTTTACAGAGTCAGAGTGCTTAAATCCTTCTGCTGTAATACCACCCAACTTAATCTCATTCGTTATGTTTTTATTCGTGTCATCAACAAACATGATTCGCGAATCATATTCAAGTACATAGCCTTTTTCTACAGAATTAACAAATTCAAGAACAAAACGATCACGTTGGTCTTCTGTTTGTGTGTATTCAATTGTATAGTCTGTTCCTTCACTTAGCTTCGTTGATAGATCTTTTACAATTTTATTATTCTCTACTTTTGTACCATAAATAACAAAAGAGTCTGGATATAGTGATTGATTTACACCTAAAGTATCCGTAATCTCAACATCATTCACTTTAGATTGTGAAAAATTAATATCTACTGTCCAATTGACAATACGAGGATTGTCATTATTTTGATTAGCTGACTTGTCAACTAACGTACCACCCTCATGCGGTGACACCGTTCCAGTTAAATCAAATTGCTGACCTGTATCATCTTTGATTGTTGCAGTGTTATTATACGTACCTTCTACCATTTCACCGTTCAAATCAGTTTCAAATTCGATAAGATATGCTTCGGTTATAGTGTTTTTGAAATGCACTTCAAAACCTGGTTGGCCATTTTCTACAACTTCTATAATATCGTACTGACTTGAGTCAATCTCTTCTCCTCGTGTAAAGGAATTAGCTTCTGACCCGCGATTCATTGCATACACTTTGACCGTATTGATATCAAAGTTTTGGTTTTTCTCAATGATATCACGCACTACTGGGTTTACAAGTGTTGTGTCATTATAGTTTATGCCAATTTCCCAAGTAACTGTCTTGTTGACAACATTATACGTTCCGCCTTTAAAACCATTTTCCTTTGTATAACTACCAGGATCAAACGTAGCGCTTCCTGTCTGTGTTTGATCAATATTGTCTGTTGTTTGCCAAGTAGCATCCACAATATTCTTGTATGAAGCACCATAACCAGCGACGTCAAAATCTATATCTGTCGTATAACTAATATCAACACGTTTTGTTATTTGCGTTAAGAAAGTTATTTTAAAAGCTTTAGATGCTTGATCAAATGTTGCTTCATATTCCGCATTTGACAGCAGAGTGCCACCATGTTTGATAACGATATCGTCTACTCGAGGTGTAAAACCATCAGGCATCGTGTCCTCAATAATAAGGTTATTCATTTCATACTGATCTTTGTTAAGCGAAATCGACCAATCTTTTGTTTTCGCCTTATAATCAGCGGCTTTTCCCGTTTTAATTAAAACCCCTTGCTTAATATTACCGGTACTAGTCACTTCATTATTGTTACCATCTACTACTTTATTCGTTACGCTGAAATCACTTTCTACTCGATCACTTACAGTTGTTTGATAATCAATAATAAACGGCTGTCCCTCAATATCACTATTCATATTAATTTTGAAACCGTTTCGCAACTCACTATCTACGTTTTCCTGAACAGGAGTAAACGTATAATTACCAGCAGGAACAGGGTCTCCTTTTGTCGCCTCACCGGTATTTGGATCAATGGAAGCATAGTAAACAGCCACATCACCTTTTAACTCTTGATTTTGACCAAAAATATCTTTAATATGTGCATTTGCTTGTTGAATGTTCTTTTGGTTGAAATTATATTTAATTTCCCAATCAATCGTTTGTTCTACCCCATTATAATTACTGTTCGATTTTTCAAGGGGCTTACCACGCTTCACTGTTTGGCTAGCTGTAGCAGATATTTCTTCTAAGTTATCGCCTGATAACAGTGCTGTGTTCTTATACTTTGTTGCAGTATCATCCGGATCAACAGCAGTATCATATACAATACGATATGCATCAGAAATATTCCCAAGTTGTAAGTCGAATTGATCACCAAATGTATGGTCCGTAATCTCTTCTCCAACACTTGCAACTGTACCATCCGCATTCATTGTCAGCTTATAAACTTTTAACGAACCAGGTACAAAAGACTGTCCAGCACTTAAGTTGTCTTTTAATATACCATTCTGAATATCTTCTAAACTTTTATTAAAATCTACTTCCCAAGTTATTGTTTCCGTATTATAAGGACGATCTACATTCTGTACACGCTTATCAATTCCATTTACAGATGGCTGAAAACGAACAGGAAAATCAATCGATCCCTCTCCTTTGACCGGGATAGAAATTTGTTGATCAGCTTCTTCGGCAAAGTGTTCATCAAAGAGTGACTCTAACTCGATCCACCCAACTACATTGGAGTTATTTTCTATTTCTTCGTTAAAAGTGATTACAATCTTATTATCATTTGTTACAACAAAGCTGCCAAACTCTACTCCCAACTCATTTGTGAGCGGTATAGGATCGGGATTGGGTGATACCGTTAAGAATTCCGGTAAATCTATAGTATAACTCGATCCACCCGTATAGGAATGATTATCTGGTAATGAAAATTCGTAGTTAAATATTGCTTTAAATTCTTCAAATGGCGCTACAACATTAATAACCTCATTTGGATTAACAATTTGAGGTTCACTATCTTTCTTTTGAATTTTCAGAGTTACATCATCAATAATACTTTCACTGATTACTTGATTCGTAACTTGAGTCTTCACTACCTCTGTCACTTTTTTATTTTTTTCTAAATCGCTATCCCTTGATTCTTTCGTAACATTTAGATCTTTATTTTGTGTCGATTTGTCCTCTTCAGACGTTTCTACACCGTCGTTTTGTTGATCTTGACTAGAACCAACAACCTTAAGATCTAATACGCCGTGTGCATCTGGGTTTTTAATTACTTCTTCATTAAATGTAAAAGTAATCATATTATTTTTTGTTTCATAGTTTCCAATATCTGTTCTTTCATACGTGACTGCACCATTATTTGGTTCTATATCTATTGGTGCTTCCAAAGTATATGAATCATTTGCTTCTACTAGTTGATCAACAATAGACCAATTAACCTGTAAAAATTGTCCTTCCTCTCCATCCATCACAGTTACTTCTTTAAAAATAGTACCTTCCATTTCTTTTGCTTGTGTTATTTGTGGAGAAACAACACTAGAAGTAATGGTTTGCAATAGAATTAGAAATACCAAAAATAAACTTGCATTCTTTTTCACTGCATTTTCCCCTCTCTTTTAATAATTAATGATCCTAGCAAGTAGCAATTTCTACTTTCACCACAATAAAAGTATTGATTTATGTAGTATTAAAATCTAAATGTAATGATTTTTCATAAATGCTGAATCAACTCTTTTTTCAAGTTTCCATCCAAACATTCCCTTTTATTTGTTCTAGACAATCAATGAAACTATATTAAAATTAACTATACAAATTCTTTACACATCAAAAATCTGTACAAAAACTATACATAAGAACGCCATTTTTTCACTTAATATGATATAATTATTGGAATAATTATTTAATTTATTGGAAAGGTGGTAATCTTTATGCAAGCAATTTTGGTTGACGACGAACATTTAGCATTGGATTTGCTATCTCATCAACTTAAAAAGTTTACTACAGTTAATATTATTGGGTGTTTTACTGAGTTTGATGTAACTCAATCAGCAGAACTTTTACAAAATACTAATATCGTGTTCTTAGATATAGACATGCCCAATAATAATGGATTAGACTTAGCCGAAAAAATAACAGCTATAAATCCTTCTATATCAATAGTTTTCGTAACTGCTTATGATGAATTTGCGATTAAAGCATTTGAATTAGATGCATTAGATTACTTACTGAAACCAATAAAAGCTGATCGATTAAAGAAAACAATAGATAGAATTTTCCAAAATGAATCAAAAAGAAAAATGGAAGCTCCCACCGAAGAAGAACTTATTATTAACGTTAGTCACGAATTATCTTTTGAATTAAGTCAACAAACAATATCAATCAAATGGCGTACAAAGAAATCTAGAGAATTACTTCTATACTTATTACACCATCGGGGAAAATCGATTCATAAAGCAGAGCTGGTTGAGTTATTTTGGCCAGAAAGCAAAGATCCCTTCGCTCAGCTCTATACAACTATTTATCATATTCGAAAAAGTCTGGCGGAATTCAAGAATTATATTCAGATTGATAACAAAAATGATTACTATCAATTGCTATTAACAAATACAAAAGTTGACCTTTTTGAATGGGAAAAAAGAATGAAACAACTACTACCATTAACTAATGAAAATAGCGATACTTTCGAGAAAACAATGAAGTTATATAAACACGCTTACCTAGAAACATACAATTATGTCTGGGCTGAGTCAGATAGATTTCGTTTGGAGCAATTATGGCTTAATTATGCATGGAATATCGCCATGTGGTATCAAGAAAAAGGAAAGATCCATAATGCAATTACTTGGCTCCAACGTATAGTTAACACAAAATCGGACCATGAAATGGCACACTTTTCATTATTAAAGCTTTACAGTCAATTAAAAGAAATTAATTTGGTAAAAACCCAATACAATACCTTTACTACTATTTGTGCTGACATGGGAATTAAAGTGAGTGACGAAATTCGCCAGTGGTACAGTGAATGGGAAAAAGAAAATACTACTCTTTTCTCTTAATTAATTTCTTACTGAATAAAAAAACTTCCGTTGCACATAAGAGATGTGCTACGGAAGTTTTTTAATTACTATTCTTTTTTTCTTCTAATTAAGATTAGCGAAATTAATCCTAATAAAGTTAACACGATACCAATAAGTTGGTAATTAAACATATCAGTAGCTGTGTTAGGCAATTTTTGACCAGGATCATTCGGTTGTTTTGGACCTTCTGGTGTTTCTGGTTTCTCCGGTTTCTCTGGTTCAACCGGATTCGGTGGATCGAATGGTACAACTGGAACAGTATTTGAATCTTCTCTTGGATTATCGTTTACTTGGATTTCTGCTTTGTTGTCGATAATCGCTACTTCTATACCCGCTTTGATCTTCGCTGTAATTTCTAATGTTAATGTTTGACCTGCGATTTGATCAAGCGTTGCACGATCCACTTTCAGCGTAACTAACTGTCCATCAGTGACAACTTCATAATCAACAGCGGCACCATCGACTAATGCTTTTGCACTCACTACATCTAGACGATCGTCTAACGTGTCTGTCAATGTCAGGTACTCAAATCCTGTCAAATCTTCTGGCACGACTGTGTTGACTTGGTAGTTATATTCCTTATCAAATTCTTTTTCTACCATTTCTTTACCGTACGTTCCATCGTTTCCTTCCACTTCCTTCTCCACTTCTGGAGTTGGTGGACCTGGAGGAATAACTGGTACGATATTTGAATCAATCGTCGGATCATCGTTTACTTGAATACTTGCTTGGTTATTTATTACTTCAATTTCAACGTCTGCATTGATTTTTGCGGTAATGACAAGTTTGATCTCTTTGCCAGCGTAAGTTTGGATCTGTTCCTTGTTTAACTCTACCGTAACCAGTTGGCCTGTCGTTACAGCTTCTAAATCAGACAATTCGCCATCAACAAGTACTTGAGTACCTTCGATTGTTAGGCGGCTGTCTAATTCATCGGAGATGGTCACCGTCTGATACCCGGTTACATTTACTGGTAATGGAGACGTGACATTGTATTCATATGCTTCTCCTCTGACCTTCTCCACTGCTTCTTCTGCCTTCTCACCATCAATATCCTTTTCAATCGTTGGTTTTTCTGGTGGTGGCATAACTGGTACGATATTAGAATCTTTGCTTGGATTATCGTTCACTTGGATTTCTGCCTTGTTGTCTATAATCGCTACTTCTGTACCCGCTTTGATCTTCGCTGTAATTTCTAATGTTAATGTTTGACCTGCGATTTGATCAAGCGTTGCACGATCCACTTTCAGGGTAACTAACTGTCCAGCTATGACTACTTCATAATCGACAGCCACGCCATCCACTAGCGCTTGCGCACTTACGATGTCTAAACGATCATCTAGTGTATCTGTTAGTGTTAAATAAGTGAATCCAGTTAAGTCTGTAGGAATAACGGTTTTTACATGATATTTGTACTCTTTGTCTAGTTCTTTTTCAACTAGATCTTTTCCAAATTCCCCATCATTACCTTCCACCTCTTTTTCCACATCAGGTGTTGGTGGAGGAGTAACAGTAACAGGTGGTGTTGTTATCTTACTATCTTGACCTGATTCATTTGTAAAATCTAAGTCAGCTGTATTTGGAATCTGATTGTTCACATAATCATCCATATTTGTATCAGGATGAATTTTAGCAGGTATTACAAGTTCTATTTGTCCTTTCCCTTGTAAACCAGCAAAATCTGTTACTTCGACTTTCACATCATTTCCATTGACTGTTACAGTTAATCCTGCATATTCCTGACCATCAACAGTGGCCTTAACACCAGCAGCATTGACAACAAGACCAAGATCAACTTTATCTGTAACAATATATTTTTCATAGTCTTCAATATTAGTTGGCAGTTCCGTAATTACATTGTAATTATATTCCTTGTTATAATCTATATTTAGATGTTCAACGCCTTCTACATCCTTGTCTATATTAGGTTTTGTCGGAGGAATAACCGGAACGATATTTGAGTCAATATTTGGGTCATCGTTGACTTGAATACTTGCTTGGTTATCAATTACTTCAATTTCTGTATCAGCATTAATTGTTGCAGTGATAACTAGCTTTATCTCACTTCCAGCTAATTCTTTAATTTGACTTTCATTTAACGTTAAAGTAACGAGTTGTCCATCTATTGTTGCTTCCAGTTCAGAATTAACACCATTAACTAAAATGTTTGTTGATTGAATACTCAATCTTGAATCTAACTCATCAGAAATTGTTACTGTTTTGTATCCTGTAACATTTTCTGGAAGGTTAGAAATGACATTATAGTTATATTCTTCTCCTCTTAATTTAACAACTGCTTCTTGAGCCTTTTCACCATCAATGTCTTTTTCAATCATTGGTTTTTCTGGCGGCGGATTTACTGGTACAATATTTGAATCTACACTTGGATTATCGTTCACTTGGATTTCTGCCTTGTTGTCGATAATCGCTACTTCTGTGCCGTCTTTAATCTTCGCGGTAATTTCTAATGTTAATGTTTGACCTGCGATTTGATCAAGCGTTGCACGATCCACTTTCAGGGTAACTAACTGTCCAGCTACGACTACTTCATAATCGACAGCCACTCCATCCACTAGTGCTTGCGCATTTACGATGTCTAGTCTGCTGTCTAGTGTATCTGTTAAAGTAATGTGCTCATAGCCTACTAAATCTTCTGGTACAACCGTGTTGACTTGGTAGTTATACTCTTTCTCCAATTCTTTTTCTACTAAATCTTTGCCGTATGTGCCGTCATTTCCTTCTACTTCCTTCTCCACTTCTGGAGTTGGTGGTTGTGGTGGAATTACTGGCACGATATTGGAATCAATGTTCGGATTATCGTTCACTTGAATACTTGCTTGGTTATTGATTACTTCAATTTCAACGTCTGCATTGATTTTTGCGGTAATCACTAACTTAATCTCTTTCCCTGCAAGTGCTTGGATTTGCGTTTCATCTAAAATCACGGTAACCAATTGACCGGTCGTTACTGCCTCTAAATCAGATGCTTCGCCATCTACTAGTACTTGTGTACCTTCAATTGTTAGACGACTATCTAATTCATCGGAGATGGTCACCGTCTGATACCCCGTTACATTTGCTGGTAATTGAGACGTGACATTGTATTCATATGATTCGCCTCTGACTTTCTCCACTGCTTCTTCTGCCTTTTCACCATCAATATCCTTTTCAATTGTTGGTTTTTCTGGTGGTGGCATAACTGGTACGATATTTGAATCTTTACTTGGATTATCGTTTACTTGGATTTCTGCTTTGTTGTCTATAATCGCTACTTCTGTACCCGCTTTGATCTTCGCTGTAATCTCTAATGTTAATGTTTGACCTGCGATTTGATCAAGCGTTGCACGATCCACTTTCAGGGTAACTAACTGTCCAGCTATGACTACTTCATAATCGACAGCCACGCCATCCACTAGCGCTTGCGCACTGACGACATCTAGTCTGCTGTCTAGTGTATCCGTTAGAGTGATGTGCTCATAACCTAGTAAATTTTCTGGTACAACGGTGTTGACTTGATAGTTATATTCTTTCTCAAATTCTTTTTCTATTAAATCTTTGCCGTATGTGCCGTCATTTCCTTCTACTTCTTTTTCTACTTCTGGTGTTTCTGGCGGTTTAACTGTGTTTGTGACAACGAAGCCATCGTCTTTATTACCTGTAATAACTGATTCATAGCCTGGTAGAGTAACTTCTTCTATCGTGTATTTAATAATTGTGCCTGCATCACTTAAAGCCGGCTTATTTTCAAACACATGCTTCCAGTTGTTAGCGTTTGTTAACTCTACTGTATCTACTACTTGACCATCCGCAAGTAATTTAACTGTGATGCTATCTTGTGCTTCGCCCACCCATACTTTTTCCACTGGAATATCGACAAAATGTTCTATCGCGACTCCGACTCTTTCTGGTTCTACTGGTTGACCAGTATCAGTAGCGACTGCGAAAGAGTTCCATGCAGCACGCTGTTGAGGAGCAAGAGTCAAATCTTTTACTTCTTCAGTAACATTTGCTTCTAAAGGCATTTTCATTGAGAAATCAATTTCAATGTCTTGGCCTTTTATCCAGGTATCTCCTTTTTTTAATTCAATTTTAAACGAGTGAATGTCACTCCAATCCGTCACACTAGACTCGTCCATCCAGTTAGGGGCTTCTGCACCTGCCGGGTTCGTTAATTGTGTAGTGTTTGGTAAATAATCTGTGTGACGTGTCAAATCATCTCGTTCGGGATTTTTAGCTGTACTATAAAACACACTTACTTTTCCTTGCCATTCTGCTGGAAGAGTGATTGGACCGTTTAATATCGGTTCAAACGTACTTCCTCGATTTATATTATCAGTAATCCCCAAATCTCCTAAAGAAGGCAAAACATCAATCAATGTCATAATGGATAAGTCTTTTCCAGTTGTGTTTGTCATTTTTAGCTTGTAATCAACTAGTCCGTCAAATGGAGCAACGGTAAATTTACTATACTCTGTATCATTCGGACCTTTAATTAATTTTTCTGTTTTAATATCATACTTTCCAGCCAGCACATAAAGATTGCCAGACTTCAAGCGTGGGTGATCCACATCTCCGTTACCATTTAAATCTTCACTATCGGTTTGTAGTACTGTATCTGTAATACCCGGTTCTGCAACAACAGGTGCTTGTAATTGGCTGTCACTACTAAATCCATATACATCAAATCGAAGTTGATTTGGAGCATAATTTAATATTTCCACATCCAGCTGCGCTGTTAACTTCTGTCCTTTTGTAATACGGGAGTCATCCCATTGCACTTTTACAAGTTGACGACCACTGCCATTGTAATCTGGATTGACAAGTTCATAAGATCCCCCAGTTGTTGGTTCATCATTCGCATCAGTATATGAAGGGTTTACCACATCATTTAGTACTACACCTGGTGGAAGTAACACGGTTGTTTCTAATTGGCTATTCATTGGTGCAAGCGAGTTATTAGCATTTTCTAGTTCAACTTGCATCCGGTTATTACCAAGAGTCACTACTCCTCCGACATGGTTTAGTAATTTAACACCGACACGACCAACCGGTTCTGGCTCTGCCGGCCAAGGATTAATCACTGCTTGTCGTGGCCCGGCTAAATCTTTCGGATTTCCATTAGTGAAATAATCGGGGTATCTTTGTGTTAAATCAAAAGGTCTATTTAATCCATCTACTCCTACTATATTGAACACATTTTCAACTAGTCCAGTGTAACCTTGCTTAACAGAAAAATTGAAATCCCATCTATAGCTTTGCATACCACCCGGCGCATATAAAAAGTCTATTGTGATATCCGATACATACTCTCCTGATAATATTCCCATTTCTTCACGTGTATATGTTTTCCCCCACGCAACATCACTCTCTTGTATTAATACACGTTCAATACCGTCAACAGTTCCTAACACTTGAAATGTTGGTGGAACTAAAAAATCTTCTGACGGTGTTTCAGTCGTCGGTTTATAATAAAGTTTAGAAGGTATTTTTATTGATTCGATATTCAAATTCTTATCAATATCATATTTTACTTTATAATCATTAAAATCCATTATATCGTTTCCAGGAATCATACCGCCATCTGCATTAAAGTTATTTGATGGTCGTGATTCATGTAATGGTGGTGTGTAAAAACCAAATGTCAATTTAGCATCATCATTCACTTGCGGAACTGGATTTTTATTATCATTTTCAGCAATACCGCCAGCATCATCTGACGGCCCTAGATGAGCTGGAACATAGACACTACCTTGTATATCCCCAGCACCCGGCTGTCCTGCTGTGATATATACATTCTTATTAGAACTAGCATTTTTGGTTGTATTGCCAATAAATTGAGTTTGAAGCACTGATTGATTTGTTAAATTTTGATACTCTGGTGCACTATCTCCAACTTTTGTTTCAAACTGGAACGTTTTTGAAAATAGATTATCTCCACGAGCTTCTTGTTCTGCAAACGATTCTGTGGGGAATTCCCAAGTTATTACGTTTCCTTGTATACTTGTATAAGAGTCCCCACTTATCATTTGTTGAAAAGTAAGATCATTTGGTAAGGTATCAGTTATCACAATATTTTCACCTGGTTGCAAAAACAATTGACCTCTATCTTTTTTAGGAATAGCTACGTCTATTTGCCAAGTGACAATATCTCCTCTCTCTGCTACTCCAGTCATTGGCGACACAATAGATTTCTTAATGCTTATTCCACCCGTTGCTTTAAGGGTCATTGTGCCACTATCTTCTAAATTAACTGGAACAACTGTTCCGGCTTGCCCTTCTTCTTTTTCATCATTTTCAGTATAATGAATTTCACCAGTAAGCGATGCGGTAACATCGACAGAAGTGTCATTTGGTATATAGCCGTTTTTTGTATTTAAAGAAATGATCTTCTCATACATTTGACCTCTTTTAATTTCATCAAAATGGTAGGTGAGTTGCTTTGTTTGACTATCAAAAGTAGGTGAGACACCGTTGATAGCCAGATGATCTAATTCATCTTGACTATCATCAAATATGATGGTTTCAGAAATTGGTAGGGTAACAACTATATCTACATTCTTATATACTCGTTTTGACCCTGTTAATTTAACAGTTAATCTAAAGTTAGCATCTGCTCCAGTTAAGGCAGTTTTATATATCGGTCCTATGCCAATATACGTGTTTAAATCACCAACTTCTCCTGTTGGTTCTTCTGCTAGAGGAGCAAGGTTTTTCTGAGTTTGATCTGTATTGGTATCTGTGTCAGACTCTTGTTTTGTAGTTTCTTCGCTTGATCCTTCTTCGGATGTTACAGCTTCATGACTTGATTCCTCTTCAGGGTTTATTGTTTCCTCGTTCACCCCTTCTTCCTGTGAAGATGCTTCTTCTTCTTTTTCTTGATCGACTATTACATCAGTAGCCGCTTCGTCATCTTGTATATCATTTTTAATTAATACAAACTGATGTTTTTCTTCGACTTGTACTTCACCAGACGTAATCCCTTGAATACTAATTACGTTATCTAATTTCGACAATTCCTTTAATACAATTTTAAAAAGCTGCTTAGGTTCAATCCCTTTTACTTTGAGTACATTCTTAGCTTGATCATAAATAAACTCTGTTGATTTATCATTTACTTCTTCTGTTGCTGTAGCATCAAAACTTGACCCTTCTGGTAAGGAAATGTTTATTTCCTCATACACAGTTTCAGAAGATGTGAGATTTAATTCTGTACTTTCTTGCGTTGACTCAGCATTCACGTCCACTTTAAAATCCTTTGTATCTGTTGCAGCAGAAATATAGTGTATGGACGGAGCACTTTGCATAAGTAATAAAATAAATATCGAAAACATTGCGAATATTCTTTGCATAAAGTCCACATCCTTGCTGTTAATAATATAATTTGTCTAAATGAAAATGGTCTATGGTTATAATCTCTCACTTCATAATTACCGCCCCCTTATTCCTTTTAAATTACGTTTCATTATAAAGCGCTCACAAAAAATAGAAATAACAAGAATTTAAAAATAAACAGTCATTATATGTAACATTTTAGCAAGCAATTCTTTACAATAACTATACATACTTCACTTTTTTGTTTTTTTAGTGTAAATAAATATTGGAGATAATCTCTATATGCATCTGGTTTATTAATCGCTAAGAACCGCTTCACTAAAAAAACTAAAAAAGTGTCAGTGAATTTCCACTGACACTTTTCTATATTTATATTTTAAAGATGATTTATTTTTAATAATTAATTTTTTCGCTTTTTCCATAAATAGTATCCAAAGGCAAAGGATCCGTATAAACCCCCGACATTATTTTTCTTTGTAGCGTGTTCGATTGAATTGGACTTCTTTTTTACAGATGTCGCAAAGTCTAACATGGAAGAAGACACTTTGCGAGTCATGTTACCTGTATCCTCTATAATATAAAATAATGGATTTAATTGTTCTAACTTATTGTTTAAATCCGCTAGCGTTCGATTACTTTCATGTATAAGATTCCCTGTCTCTTCCAAAACTCCATTAAAATGATTTGGCAATTGATCTACTGTCTTCTCTACCCCTTTGAGCACGCCTGCAACATTATTTAATGCACGAGCTAGAAATATAGATATAATCAAAAAAGCAATTCCTATTAATAATACACCAACACCTGTTAACATGATTGATCCCTCTTCTCTTTATTTTATTTATCAATTTTTATCCATGCATTTCCACCGTTTGTATAAATATAAGCTAATTTCACTAAACTTAATTCCTTTAACAAATGGTTTTGTTTTTTCCTCCACCTCTTGCTCTGACAAATTAGTTGTATAATCTTGTACCGTTCCATGAAGTGTGTGAATCGTTTCTCCTACATGCTCCGCGGTTTTAATTACGTTATCAGTAGTTTTCATCTTCACAGTTGCATCATCTATTGTTCTATCTGTTTCTCGAATCATTGCTTGTAGTCTAGGAATTAGGGTGTTTATTTCTTCATCCGCTTCGTCAACCGATTTACTGACGGTAATTAACATCTTTTTAATACGATAGAGCACCACTGAAATATATGCCGCTGTAATTGCAAACGCGATCGATATGATAAATACAGATATATATACAAATGTAAGCAATTCACACTCCTCCTTTAATGCTACTATACCACCACCTTAATGTAACAAAACGTTTTAAAAAAAGTAGAAGTTCCATTCATTAGGAACCTTTTCTAACGTGTACATGTAAAAATTGGTTAGAAGCCTCATCAAAAGGGTATACATCTAATAACTTATTGTTGGAGGTGTACCTATGTCTAAAATTAAAGCTTATGGCCAAGCTTTTTTTCAAAAATTCCAAGAGGATAATGTTCCTCTCTTAGCTGCAGCACAAGCTTATTATTATTTATTAGCAATTGTACCGTTACTCATTGTCTGTTTCGCAATTATTCCGTACTTAAATATTAGTCCCGATGATGCTATCGAATTTATGGAGAAAGTATTACCTAGTGAAATCGGATCTATACTACAAGAAAATATCATTAGTCTAGTTAATACACCTAGAGGCGGACTTTTAACTGTTGGTATTATTGGTGCATTGTGGTCTTCTTCAGCAGCAATCAACGCATTTATCAAAGCTACAAATCAAGCATATGAAGTAGATGAAACGCGTAATTTCATTGTTGTCCGCTTAATTGCTTTAGGATTAACACTTGGTATGATTCTTGCATTAGGTGTTTCTATCCTTTTACCTGTGTTTGGAGATGTCATCTTAAATTTCGTTGATTCCTTTCTTGGGTTATCCGCTACAATGACTTTACTATTCCAAGTGCTTCGTTGGGTAGTTAGTATCGCCGTGATCACACTTATTCTAGCTGTTCTCTACAAAACAGCTCCAGCTAAGAAATTTCCATTTAAGCATGTTATACCAGGAGCGGTTGCGGCAAGTGTATTATGGATGCTCGTTTCACTGGGATTCTCATTCTATGTAAGTAATTTCGGAAATTATTCAGCAACATACGGAAGCCTTGGTGGAGTGATTATTCTAATGATTTGGTTCTTCTTAACGGGATTGATCCTAATGGTAGGTGCAATCGTTAACGTGCTTTACCACAGAGAACAATTGAAAACCGAACAAACAACGGAGGAAGAAGTAACTATGTAAAAATCTATTAGACTTCATTTTATACAGTAGTAGCAAACATACAGCTACTACTGTTTTTATTTTGCAATAAAAAATATATATCCTAAATAGGTATATCCACTTGCGATATATTCATTTCGGATATATAATAAATGTAAATGAAAGGAGGAAAACAATGGATACTTTACCATTGAGCTATGCTAACTTTTTGATTTTATGGATTTTACAAACACCTACTCATGGCTATGAGATTATGAAAAACATTACAAGCAAGACTAATAATATTGTCACGATTGGACCAGCAACAATGTATAGAAGTTTATCTTATTATCAAAAAAACGGTTATATCGAGTTGGTCTCTGAAATAGATAATAAAAAAAAGTATACGTTAACTGCTAATGGGAAGGAGCTTCTCAATAAACAGATTGATTTTTTTACTTTACTGTATGATATGACAAATCAAGAAAGGATGTAATTTTATGAAAAAATTCAAATTCTTTTTTAAAGGGAGTCAATCAGAAAAAAATTATTTAACAAAACAGAAAGATAAGGGGTTCATCTTAGATAGTGTCGATCGTGGTGTATATCAATTTAGCAAAAATGATCAATTAAACAATTCTTCCTTGCAGGTTGAGTTTTTTGAAGCAGATATGGAGACAAAAGGTTTAGCGAATAACAATTTAATTAAAAAAATCGTTGAGAAAGATCTGGTGTCTTCCAATTATAAAATCATATACAGTTATCTAAATGAAAATAACGTTGATGATTTAAATGTTTTAAATGACACAAAAGATATGGAGGAAAACTATTTAAGGGAAATTAGAAAAAAATTCATTCTACTTTATCAAATTTCTACCGTAGTATTCGTGTTGCTGTCGTTCATGTTAGGGATGAATGAACGTACATTTGATTTCTTTCTTATACCGATTTTCTTAATGTTTCTAACATGGGGTGTCCTTACAATTGGTACTTGGAAATTCACGAAAAGAATTAATTCATTTACAAACAACGAGAAGTCTATATCTCCCGAAAGAACAGTAATTATAACATATGAAAAAGAACGGCCTGAAATTGAATCTGATTTAAGTTACTTAGGTTCATGGCGATATTCAACCAGTAAAAAAAATTCCCACTATTATCGTTTATCTTCTCAATTTTCAGAAACGCAATTAAAAAATGATATCTCAAGCTACCTAGACATTAAAGAAGATGATGTACAAATTATTTCAAATTTCGGCTTAGCTCCTATTGGATATTTTTAAAAGCGTTCTGAAATCATTGAAATTGACAATCTAACCTCCAAGAAAAACTATATTTAAACAGGTACAGCTTTAATATTTATAGTTTTCAATAGAAATAGGACCCATTTCACAACAGGAAATGGGTCTTATTTAAACTAATTGGCCTTGTTATCATCTGATATTACGTTATTTATGAAATCAAGATAATTGTTTGCCTTATTATCGATATATTGTGCCCTTTGTTGCGCTTCTTCTAATTGAGCAAAGGCAATACTTCTTTGTTTTTTCATAATCTCATATCTTGCTCGAATCGTTGAATCGCCTTTTAGACATAAATCAATATATGCTTTTATATTTTCAACTGACATCCCACATTTTCTTAAATGCTTAATACATTGTAGCCAATTTATAGATTCATCGTTAAAGATGCGATTATTGTGCTTGTCTCTTTGCAGGTTCGGAACAAGCTTCTGATCCGTATAATAACGTATCGTATGCTCTGTTAACTGAAGTATAGACGAAACTTCTTTCACACTATACATAATATGTTGCCCCCTATTCTTATGCACGGCCAAGTGAACGACTATAAGATTGACCGGACTTCACCATTCTTCTCACGCTCTGCAAACGTCGTGATTCATAATCCTTCAATACTTCCATTGCTTTAGAGCCTTGTACACCTTTTCCAGTACATTCTCCTAAAATTGAAGCATCTATGATTGATTGGTTAAAGCCACTTGCCGTAACAGGTGCAGGAACATGAGCCGCATCACCGATTAAGGCAACTCTTCCTCTTACCAATCTTTCAGGTACATATTCTTTAATAGGTATTCCCATCACGGTACGATTCTTTGCTGCATAGCGCATTACGGAAGCAAATGGTTCATCCCAAAGGCTAGTCGCTTGTGTAGCTAACTCCTTCAATGTTTGTTCAGGTACATCTTGTCCACTAAGCGAATGAATAACAACATCACCTTCGACACACCCAAGTTGGCGCAACAAATCATTTCGGGAATTATCATACCATGTAGTTCCGAGTCTACGATAACCTGAGCTATCCTCACGATTAATGACCGATCCAAATAAAAAACCATTATGACTACCTAGCATACGCACACGTGGTTGATTGGCACTTGGTCTGTCTTCTGGAGGCAAATTTTCTTCATCCATGGACGCCATCCATACCATATATCCAGCAAATGTAGCATCTGGTTTTTCTGGTGCAACATAGCGTCGAACAAGACTGCGATGTCCATCTGCTCCTATTAAAAGATCAGCATGTATTCTTTCTCCATTATCAAGATCAGCCCATGATGAAGTATCGTCTTGATCTACTTTTTTCACACGTGTTTCATAACGAAGATTAATTCTTGTGCTTTTCTTCGCCTCTTCACGTAAATTCCGCTCAATTGTAGTCCATAACTGTATCATGTTTCTTCCACCTGAAGCAAGATTTCGTAATAAGTTTTCCGTCTTACTTGCTCCAAATCTAGAGCCATCTACTTGAAGACCCGCTCCTCCTGGACGTCCCTCTTTTGCTCTCTCCAATATCGTAACATTCAATCCTTCACGCGAAAGAGCAATTCCTGCCATCAAACCTGAAAGTGATGCTCCCACAATGATAGCAGTACCTTCCACTTCATTCGTCTTGTCACGGTTAAATATCGGTATGCTCTTCATATAGATGCCCTCCATTCCATTCTTTAACAATATCCACTCCTTATTACGATAAGTATATCACCTTCGAGTTACTCGAAGTCAACAGATGGAGCAGTAAGTTACTTCTTTCTTAAACATACAAAAGACCCTTTCCACAAATGTGAAAAGGGTCTTTGAATGCGATAATTAACGTTTTGAGAACTGAGGAGCTCTACGCGCGCCTTTAAGACCGTATTTCTTACGTTCTTTAGCACGAGCGTCACGAGTCAAGAATCCTGCGCTCTTAAGAACTGCGCGGTATTCTGGATCAGCTTCTAACAATGCACGAGCAACGCCGTGACGAATTGCACCAGCTTGTCCAGTGAATCCTCCACCATCAACGTTTACTAATACATCATAGCTACCTTCTGTTTCTGTTGATACTAAAGGTTGCTTAATAATTGTACGAAGAGTTTCGTATGGGAAGTAATCTTCCGCATCACGTTTATTTACAAGGATACGCCCAGTTCCAGGAACTAAACGTACACGAGCAGTTGATTTTTTACGGCGTCCGGTACCGTAGTATTGTACTTGTGCCACTATTCGTTACCTCCTTTTAAATTAGCCACGAAGTTCGTATGCTTCTGGTTTTTGTGCTTGATGATTGTGTTCAGGTCCTCTGAATACATGTAATTTTTTACCCATTTTACGACCAAGGCTGCCTTTTGGAAGCATACCTTTAATAGTTAATTCTAGCATTTGCTCAGGGTATTTTGTACGCATTTCGTCTGCTGTACGAGATTTCAATCCACCTGGGTGGTTAGAGTGACGGTAGTAAAGTTTGTCATTTAACTTGTTACCAGTTAACTCAATTTTGTCCGCATTGATAATGATCACATGATCACCAGTATCTACATGCGGTGTGTACGTTACTTTGTGCTTGCCACGAAGAATAGCAGCTACTTCACTAGATAGACGACCTAGTGTTTGGCCTTCTGCATCAACTACAAGCCATTTACGTTCAATGTTTGCTTCATTCGCCATGAAAGTTGTGCGCATGATTCTTAACCTCCTGTATATGAAAATTCACCTAATATCTTACGTTTCATTCGCTATTTCTAGCTTCATTCGCTTTTATATTTTACACAATTAACTTTCCGGGGCCAATCGTGGTATATAAATAAAATGCCATAGATCATCATACATCAAGTCACGCCTAATGTCAATAGAGATTCACCTGGTTCCGTTGTTTTTTATTAAAAAGTTTTGTTTCTTTGTTTATTCATACGTAACCGAAGCTAAAAACAATCCTTGCGGCGGAGCAGTCTTTCCTGCTTGTGCACGATCCTTACTTTTTATAATTTTTTGTATCTCTTCTGGTTTTCGCTTTCCTTTTCCTATTTCTATCAACGTACCGACCAAAATGCGAACCATGTTATATAGAAAACCACTACCCGTAAACGTAAAGATGTATTGGTCTTCCTTCTGTTCACAAGTAGCTCGATAAATCGTTCTTACCTTTGTACCTTTCACACCATCATTAGCTGAACAAAACGCAGTAAAGTCATGCTCACCTTCGATCATTGCACATGCTTGTTGCATCGCATTCAGATCAAGTGACCCTCTTACTAAATAACTATAGTTTCGTTGGAAAAGATGATTGTCTTCCGTGCTCCATACGTAATATTGATATGTTTTAGCTTTCACGTCAAATCGAGCATGAAAATCATCAGACACGCATTGAACAGACTTAATCTGAATATCTTTTGGCAAGAGAGCATTTAACGCCCGTTTCCAATTATCTTCAGGGATGGTTAAATTCGTGTCAAAGTGAAACGCCTGACCGATCGCATGGACTCCTGAATCCGTACGTCCTGAGGCTGTAATTCGTATGTCTTGTCCTTTATGAATTTTGGCTAATGCCTGCTCGATTTTCGCTTGAATTGTCATGCCGTTCGGTTGTACTTGATAGCCAGCATATGCTGTGCCATCATAGCTTACTATTGCTAACATGCGCATACTCTTTTATCTCCTTTATGCTCGCAAGAAGAATAATATAATGATTACTAGGGCGAATACAATAAATGAAAGAACATCTATTTTCGCTATCTTTAGTTCCCTTAGCTTTGTACGCCCTTCTCCACCTTGATATCCTCTAGCTTCCATTGCCATTGCTAACTCTTCCGCTCGTTTAAATGCACTAACAAATAACGGAACTAACAACGGAACAACCGCTTGAATCCTGTCTTTTAACGGTCCCGTTCGAAAATCTACACCACGTGAAGCTTGGGCTTTTGATATCTTTTCTGTTTCTTGCATTAATGTCGGAATGAATCTTAACGAAATAGACATCATTAAAGCTAGTTCATGAACTGGAAACTTAATTTTTTTCAATGGTTGTAAAAGACTTTCAATTGCATCTGTAATCTCAATTGGAGTCGTTGTCAACGTTAATAAAGATGTGACTAATATTAACAAAAAGAATCTAAATGAAATAGCGATACCTTGTTGAATTGCATCGGAATAGATAGAAAATGAAACGAACTCCACTAATACTTCTCCTTCTTTCGTCACAATTAAGTGAAGAAGAAATGTAAAAATAATTAAAAACCACACAGGTGTTAAGCCTTTTAATATAAAAGTTAATTTTATCTTTGTTGCTAGAGCTGTACCGATTGCAAAGACAGTAAGCCATGCATAGCTAGGAGCTGAATTAGCAAAAAAAACAAAAACAACAAAAAAGAATATGATCATTATTTTGGTGCGTGGATCTAAACGATGAATAAATGAATTACTCGGTACATATTGTCCAATTAATAGTGAATTACTCATATCCATCAGCACCTTTCAATAATAGACTTAATTCAGCAGCTAGTTCTGGGATCGTTTGTCCTTTATATGGAAGTGAGATATGAAAGGTTTCTTCTATTTTACGTAAAAATTGAATGATTTCGGGTAAGTCTAATTGAGCCGCTTGCAATTTCTCTTTTTGTGTAAAGACTTCAGTTGGATTACCTTCCATATATTTTGTACCGTGATCCATAATAATAACATGGTCTGCATAATGAAGCGCATCTTCCATACTATGAGTTACTAAAACGGTTGTTAGCCCTTTCTCTTTATGAAGTTGATGGAACATATCCATGATTTGTTTTTGCCCTTTTGGATCTAATCCTGCTGTAGGCTCATCAAGCACTACTACAGAAGGATCCATTGCTAGTACACCAGCAATAGCAACTCGACGCATTTGCCCTCCACTCAAATCAAACGGGGATCTCTCTAGCATAGCTGTAGATAAATGAACAGCATCCATTACTTCTGGTATACGCTTGTCAATTTCGTTGTCAGGAACATCAAAATTACTTGGACCAAAGCGAATATCTTTTTCTACTGTTTCATCAAATAATTGATGTTCTGGATATTGAAATACTACCCCTACATTTTTCCGTAATGCTTTCATGTCTTTTGGTTTCTCATTAGCAGTCAGTTTGAATTCACCTATTTGTACTTCACCTGCAGTGGGACGCAGTAAACCATTTAAATGTTGAATTAAAGTGGACTTCCCTGAACCAGTATGTCCTACAACCGCAACAAAAGAACCTGAAGGAATAGTGAATGAAAGATCAGTTAATGCACGATGTTCAAAAGGTGTATTCGGTTGATACGTATAACTTACATTTTTGAATGATATGTCCATAATCCTTCTATTAGCTCCTCTTGGTTTAATGGTTGTTTTTGTAAAATCATTTGATCCTTATTTAATTCATTTGCTAATTTAGCCACAAACGGTATATCTAAACCAATTTCTTGTAGTATCTTCTCTTTCTGAAAGACTTCTCTTGGATTTGCTTCTAGCCATACTTCACCTTTATTCATAACAATTACTTGATCTGCTTGTGTTATTTCATTCAAATCATGTGTAATCGATATAAGCGAGATACCTTGCTGGTGTCTGACGTTGTTAACAGTTTGCATAATTTCTTTTCTACCTTTTGGATCCAACATTGCTGTCGCCTCATCTAGTATAATGACTTGCGGAGAAACAGCCAACACCCCTGCTATTGCAACACGCTGCTTCTGTCCTCCAGATAGTCGATGTGGTTCGTGAAGCTGATAATCCCACATAGATACAGCCTGCAAGCTGTTCTTAATTCTAGCAATCATTTCTTGACGTTCTACCCCTCTATTTTCCAACCCAAAAGCAACATCATCTCGAACAGTAGTTCCAACGAATTGATTATCAGGGTTTTGAAAAACCATACCTATTGATTTCCTTACTTCCCAAATCGTTTCTTCTGATACAGTCAAGCCGTTAACAATAATTTCTCCTTCGACAGGAAATAACAAACCATTCATAAGCTTAGCTATCGTTGATTTTCCAGAACCGTTATGCCCGATTATTGCCACCCATTGATTAACCGGTATACAAAAGCTCACGTTGTTCAAAACCCATGGTTGCTCTTCACTATAACGAAATGAAACATTGCGAAATTCTATGTACCCATCTTTCATATATATTCCTCCAAAACAACGATATATTTCCCCGGAAATAATTATATATTGTCGGGACATGTCATCTATCTATTGCACATTGTAATTTGTATTTCCATACAGTCATGCTTCTAATTGATTATTCTATCATAATTTCACTTTGTTCATATAGCTGATTTAAAGTTTTTAACTAAAGTTGTTTGGAGTTATCCTACAATTAGATACAAGTTTTAAAAAAAGCCGTTTAGCTCAGCGAAATAAGCAAACGGCTTTCTATTCAATCATCTTACTTGGATCAAAGCAAAAAGGGCTTCGATTCACCTCTTAAAGAGATTCTGTCTAAGCCCCGACCTTCATGTATTAAACTCTTACACTAATTCGATAACTGCCATTGGAGCACCGTCTCCGCGACGTGGTCCTAATTTCAACACACGTGTATAACCGCCTTGACGATCTTCATAACGAGTAGCGATATCTGAGAATAACTTTTGTACCGCATCTTCAT
The DNA here is from genome assembly GCF_014083865.1 of Paraliobacillus salinarum. GTDB lineage: Bacteria > Bacillota > Bacilli > Bacillales > Amphibacillaceae > Paraliobacillus > Paraliobacillus salinarum. The sequence goes on from NZ_JACEFA010000011.1 coordinate 33,025, forward strand.
TTTCTGCAGTTTCTACGTTATATAAAAATGCTGCTGCTTGACGGCGTGCATGAATGTCACCACGTTTACCTAACGTGATCATTTTATCCACAACAGAACGAAGGTCCTTTGCCTTTGCTTCAGTTGTTTCTAAACGTTCATGAATAATCAAGTCAGTAGCAAGGTTTCGAAGTAGTGCTAAACGCGCATCTGTCGTACGACCTAGTTTTCTAGCCATCGATTATCCCTCCCTTTTTCGGAATATCTCAAGATGTTTCATATGATTAATCTTCCTTACGTAAACCTAATCCTAAATCCTCTAGTTTATGCTTTACTTCTTCTAGTGATTTACGTCCTAGATTACGAACCTTCATCATATCTTCTTCAGATTTGTTTGCAAGCTCTTGTACCGTGTTAATTCCTGCTCGTTTTAAACAGTTATAAGAACGTACGGATAAATCAAGCTCTTCGATTGTCATTTCAAGTACTTTTTCTTTTTGATCTTCTTCTTTTTCGATCATGATTTCTGCATTTTGCGCTTCATCTGTTAAACTAACAAAAATGTTTAAATGTTCAGTATAGATTTTAGCACCTAATGATACTGCTTCCTCTGGACGTATGCTTCCATCAGTCCAAACATCTAACGTTAATTTATCAAAATTCGTAATTTGTCCAACACGAGTGTTTTCCACTTGATAAGTAACGCGTGATACTGGAGTAAAGATCGAATCAACTGGAATAACTCCAATTGGTTGATCATCATGATTGTTAGCATCCGCAGGACGGTATCCACGCCCGCGTTCAGCAGTCATTTTCATATGCAGTGCTGCATTACTTCCTAATGTAGCAATGTGAAGCTCTGGATTTAGAATTTCAACATCACTATCATACGTAATATCCGCAGCAGTAACAACACCTTCACCTTGTACATCTATTTCTAATGTTTTCTCTTCTTCAGAGTAAATTTTTAGAGCTAGTTTTTTAAGATTTAGGATAATTGTTGTAACGTCTTCTATAACGCCATCAATTGTCGAAAATTCATGTAACGCGCCATCAATTTGCACGGATGTTACAGCAGCACCAGGAAGTGAGGATAATAGAATACGACGTAAGGAGTTTCCTAGTGTAGTCCCATATCCACGTTCTAGTGGTTCTACGACGAATTTTCCAAATGTAGCATCATCACTGATTTCTACCGTTTCAATCTTTGGCTTTTCAATTTCGATCATTAATAAAACCCTCCTTCAAACGTCGAAACCTCGGCTAGACTTTTTGTCTAACCGAAATTCCTCATGTAGGCAGTTCCCGCTTCTGCACTATGTTCATTCGTATACTTCAAATCTGTCTCAAACAATGGTGATTTTCAGTATGATGATAAATCATCAGTTTAATCGTTCATTCTAACTTTAGAGCATTATCAATCATTATAGACAGTCTGACAAATTCTATACGGATAAGTTAATTATACACGACGACGTTTCGGTGGGCGACAACCATTGTGAGGAACTGGTGTTACATCAACAATGGCAGTAACTTCGATACCAACTGCTTGTAGTGAACGGATCGCCGCTTCACGACCAGCACCTGGTCCTTTAACAGTTACTTCTAAAGTTTTAATTCCATGTTCTTGTGCAGCCTTTGCAGCCGCTTCAGCAGCCATTTGTGCAGCAAATGGAGTTGATTTACGTGAGCCTTTAAAGCCTAGTGCACCAGCACTGCTCCAGCTGATCGCATTACCTTGAACATCTGTAATCGTAACGATTGTGTTGTTAAAAGTAGAACGAATGTGTGCTATACCAGTGTCTATATTCTTTTTGACACGTTTTTTACGCGTATTAGTTTTACGAGCCATTAGCTTTACAAACCTCCTTTAGTACTTATTTCTTTTTGTTAGCCATTGTCTTACGTGGGCCTTTACGAGTACGAGAGTTATTCTTTGTCTTTTGTCCACGAACCGGTAGACCTCTACGGTGACGAAGACCTCTATATGATCCAATTTCAATTAGACGTTTAATGTTTAAAGAAACTTCACGACGAAGATCTCCTTCTACAGTACGTTTATCAACTGCAGTACGAATTTTTGCTAATTCATCTTCAGTTAAATCACGAACACGAGTATCTTCAGAAACACCAGCTTCTGCCAAAACTTCTTTAGCAGCAGATTTACCAATGCCGTAGATATAAGTTAAAGAAATTACTATACGTTTTTCACGTGGAATATCAATACCTGCAATACGTGCCATACTTGTTGTGCACCTCCTTATTGATTAACCTTGTTTTTGTTTATGCTTCGGGTTTTCGCAGATTACCATAACTTTCCCTTTACGACGAATAACCTTACATTTTTCGCATATTGGTTTTACAGATGGTCTTACCTTCATCATCCATACCTCCTCTTGTATCGGAGCTTATCATTATTTATAACGGTACGTAATACGTCCTCTTGTTAAATCATATGGAGAAAGTTCAACCGTAACCTTATCTCCCGGAAGAATTCGGATGTAGTGCATACGAATCTTACCAGAAACATGAGCTAAAACGGTGTGACCATTCTCTAATTCAACTTTAAACATTGCATTCGGTAATGTGTCAGTAACAGTACCTTCTACTTCAATTGCATCGTCTTTCGCCATCGAGTTGATCTCCCTTCTTCAAATCAGTCACTACTTCATTGACAAATTTTGATATAGCAAAACGCAGCTTACCATTTGTAACGCGACCAGTTTCTAGAAGGCTATTTTGAACCTCGGGAGAAATAAAGTTTATCGGCAGAACATGATTTAAATTCTTTTTCTTTGGTCGATCATACTTCCGTTTCTCTCCGTCAGCAAGTAAAGCAAAGCGATCATCAACTATACCAATAACAATAGCATATTGACCAGCTTCTCGCCCTTGTAAAATTTGAACAACTTGACCTATCTGGGGATACGAATCCGCATCATTCAAACATGATCACCTTCACTTACCGATTTGCTAATAATAACAAATCCTATTATTGTTCTAAAATATATTGAAAACAAACAGATATTCTACCATGTTTTGTGACTACCGTCCAACTATCCGCAAAAGCTGCTATCTGACATATCCCGCTTTTAATCATGAAAAATGTAATTATCCATGATTAAATTACTATGTGTAATCTTCAATTACACAACTTGTAATCATTAGATGCGATATATTGGAAAGGCGGGCACCTGGTTTTGCTTGATTTGAAAATGAAATAACTTTATTCACTATTAGTATATGCACATTAAATTTTCAAAGCGTTACATATGCTTAAAACAGTTCATAAGTTATTTATACATTAATTGGTATTGATGTGCAAACACACAGAACCGTTTCACATCAACATCTTCTATCGTATTTGCACAAATTACCTACACTAACGTTTGAAGTTTTTGATCAATATCTTCAAAAACCTTATCAATATCTTGTGAACCATTTATGGAGACAAGGTATCCTTTGTCATGATAAAAGTCTAACATTGGTTGTGTTTGTTTCACATTTACTTCTAATCGTCTTGCTACCGTTTCTTCAGAATCATCCTCACGCTGTATTAGCTCCGTACCATCATTGTCGCAAATACCATCCTGTTTTGGTGGGTTAAATACGACATGGTAGGTTGCACCACATGTTGGACAGATACGACGACCTGTCAAACGTTCCATCAATTGCTCTTGAGGAACATCCACATGTAAGACAAAATCTAATGAGCGCTCCATCTCCTGAAGGAGGTTCTCTAACGATTCAGCTTGTGCGATTGTTCTTGGGAAACCATCAAGTAAAAATCCACTTTTACAGTCTGCTTTACTTAATCGTTCACGCACAATTCCAATTGTTACTTCATCAGGTACTAAATCGCCCTGATCCATAAATGCTTTCGCTTTTTTTCCAAGATCTGTTCCTTCTTTAATAGCAAGTCGGAACATATCTCCAGTTGATATATGAGGGATCTGATATTTTTCTACTATCTTTTCAGCCTGTGTGCCTTTTCCTGCACCAGGAAGACCCATTAGAATTAAATTCACTTCAATTCCCCTCGCTCTTATTTGTAATTAAGCTAAACCAATCACAAATTATTTGATAAATCCTTTATAATGTCGTTTCACTAGTTGGCTTTCCAATTGTTTCATCGTTTGCAATGCAACCCCTACTACAATTAGTAAGCTAGTTCCGCCAATTTGAACCGATTGTGGTAAATTAGCCATACTGCCTAGTACTAATGGTAGCACAGCTACAGCAGCTAAGAATATGGAGCCAACAAAAGTTAAGCGATACATTACACGGGTAAGATACGTTTCTGTTTTTTGTCCAGGACGTATCCCAGGAATATATCCACCTTGCTTTTTAAGATTTTCAGCCATCTGCTCAGGATTAACCTGCACAAATGTATAAAAATAGGTAAATGCAATAATTAACGCTACATATATAACCATGCCAATTGGCTGTGTATAATCAAAAATCGCTTCAATGGTGTTTGCCACTTTTCCATCGAAAAAGCTAGCAATTGTTCTAGGTGCCATGATAAATGATACAGCAAAAATAACTGGTATAACACCGGCTGCATTCACTTTTAGTGGAAGGTGAGTAGAATGCCCACCTACCGGAGAACGATTTACTAGACGTTTAGCATATTGAATCGGTATTTTACGTAGGGCTTGCTGGATGAAAATAACACCCACTACCACCGCTAGTACAACCAATACAATTAGAGAAACAATAACAATATTAATGAACAAATCATCACCGGTATTCGCACCGAAATATTGTTCAAATAATTGATTTACGCCATTTGGTATCGCAGCAACGATACCTGCGAAGATGATAATAGATATTCCATTACCAACTCCATGCGCAGTAATTTGCTCTCCTAGCCACATAAGAAAAGCCGTTCCACTTGTTAATACAATCGCAATGACAATATATTTTCCAATACCAGGATTAGAGATTAGTTGACCTCCAGCCATAGCGTTGAAACCAATAGACATAGCAATTGCTTGAATAAAGGCAAGAACAATAGTTGCGTATCTAGTGAATTGCGCTAGCTTACGTCGACCAACTTCCCCTTGCTTCTTCCATTCAGTAAACTTTGGCACAACGTCCATTTGCAATAATTGCATAATGATAGAAGCGGTAATATACGGCATAATCCCCATTGCAAAAATGGAAAAATTCTGTAATGCCCCGCCTCCAAATGTGTTTAAGAAACCAAAAACGCTCTGTTGATCATCCATAAAACTGATCACGTCTCGGTTAGAAAAAGGAACCGGAATAAACGTCCCTAACCGAAAAACAATCAGCATTAAAAGTGTAAAAACAATTTTATTTCTGATATCCTTCACACGCACAAAATTGGAGATTGTACGGAACATTAGATCACCTCTATTTTACCGCCCGCTGCTTCTATTGCTTCTTTAGCTGAAGCAGAGAACTTGTGAGCTTTTACAGTAAGTTTCTTTTCCATAGTACCATTTCCAAGAACTTTAATGCCGGCTTTTAACTTGCTAACTAATCCTGTTTCAAGCAAAAGCTCAGGTGTTACTTCTGTACCTTCTTCAAATTTATTTAAAGTGTCAAGATTAACGATCGCGAATTCCTTACGGTGAATATTTGTAAATCCACGTTTTGGTAATCGTTGGAATAATGGCATTTGTCCACCTTCAAATCCAAGGCGAACGCCTCCACCTGAACGTGCTTTTTGACCTTTATGACCACGTCCTGATGTTTTTCCGTTACCGGAGGACATTCCACGACCTACACGATTTCGCTTTTTACGAGCTTGTGATGGCTCTAATTCATGAAGTTTCATGCGAGCACCTCCTCTTTGCGCTAATGTTTTATACTTCTTTAACCGCTACTAAATGTGATACTTTGTTTATCATGCCTCTTACCGCAGGCGTATCTTCACGGACTACAGATTGATGGATTTTTTTTAATCCTAATGTTTGAACCGTTGCTTTTTGCACTTCAGATCTGCCGATGACACTGCGCGTGAGGGTAATTTCTAACTTTTTAGCCATGTGATTTCCCTCCTTATCCTAACAGTTCTTCTACTGATTTACCACGTAATTTCGCTACATCTTCTGCACGTTTTAAACCTGCAAGACCACTGATTGTTGCACGAACCATGTTAATTGGTGTGTTTGATCCTAATGATTTAGATAGAATATCACCAACACCCGCAAGTTCTAGTACCGCACGAACAGGTCCACCAGAGATAACTCCAGTACCTTCTGCTGCAGGTTTCATTAAAATGCTTCCTGCACCAAATTCACCAATTGTTTCGTGTGGAATTGTAGTACCTACGATTGGTACAGTAACTAAGTTTTTCTTCGCATCGTCAATGGCTTTCTTAATTGCTTCTGGTACTTCTTGTGCTTTACCGGTACCGAAACCAACGTGTCCATTCTTATCACCGACAACAACTAATGCTGCAAAACGGAAACGACGTCCACCTTTTACAACTTTTGCTACACGATTAATTGTAACTACGCGTTCTTCTAAGTCTAATTTGTTTGGGTCAATATTAGTACGCAATGTATGTCCCTCCTTTTACAATTAAAATTCAAGACCTGCCTCACGGGCAGCATCTGCTAAAGCTTTTACACGTCCGTGATATAGGTATCCTCCACGGTCAAATACCACGTTTTTGTGGCCTTTTTCTGTTGCACGAGTAGCGACAAGTTCTCCAACTTTTTTCGCTGCTTCAATGTTTCCAGTTGTATCTAAACTGAAATCTTTATCTACAGTTGATGCACTTACTAGTGTTACACCAGCAACATCATCAATTAATTGAGCATAAATGTGTTTGTTAGAACGGTATACGTTTAAACGAGGACGCTCAGCCGTTCCAAAAAGTGTTCTACGCACACGACGATGTCTCTTTTTACGTACGACATTTTTGTCTGGTTTTGTGATCATCTAGGTCACTCCTTTCTGTTACCTAACTAACCTGTTTTCGGTTAACTAACCTTACTTAGCTGTTTTACCTTCTTTACGACGTACATATTCATTTTCGTAACGAATACCTTTACCTTTGTATGGTTCAGGTGGACGAATAGCACGAATGTTTGCAGAGATTGCTCCAACTAATTCTTTGTCAATACCTTTTACAACAACACGTGTGTTTGAAGGTACTTCGATTTCAATACCGTCTTCCTCATCGATTTCAACCGGATGAGAATACCCAGCGTTAACAACAAGTTTCTTACCTTGCTTTTGCGCACGGTAACCTACACCTTGAATTTCAAGAGCTTTCTCAAAACCTTTGTGTACTCCCTCAACCATGTTGTTAATAAGGCTACGTGTTGTTCCATGTAACGCACGGTGTTCCTTATGATCACTTGGTCTTGCAACTGTTACTGTGTTGTCTTCTATATTAATCTTCATATCTTCATGAAATTGACGAGTTAACTCACCTTTAGGCCCTTTTACAGTTATTTTGTTGTTATCATTTTTGATTTCAACGCCTGCAGGGATTTCAATAATCTTTAAACCTATACGAGACATTTATTGTGCACCTCCTATCTTGTTAACTATTTATTACCAAACGTATGCTAGCACTTCGCCGCCAATAGCTTGCTCACGTGCTTCTTTATCTGATAGTACACCTTTTGAAGTAGAAATGATCGCAATTCCTAAACCGTTTAATACTTTAGGAATTTCATCTGATTTAGCATAAACACGTAGTCCTGGCTTACTTATACGTTTCAGCCCAGAAATTACACGCTCTTCATTTGTACCATATTTTAAGAAAATACGAAGTACACCTTGTTTATTATCTGCAATGTATTCATAATCACGAACAAAGCCCTCACGCTTAAGGATATCTGCAACTTCAGCCTTTAGCTTTGATGCAGGAAGTTCTAGCTTCTCATGGCGAACCATGTTTGCGTTACGAATACGCGTTAACATATCTGCAATTGGATCTGTCATAACCATTAAATATTACCTCCTTCCCTGATCGGGGTTTACCAGCTTGCTTTTTTGACACCAGGAATTTGACCTTTATAGGCAAGTTCACGGAAACAAATACGGCAAAGTTTAAATTTACGAATTACAGAGTGTGGACGTCCACAACGCTCACAACGTGTATATTCTTGCACCTTATACTTCGGTGTGCGTTTTTGTTTCGCAATCATTGATTTTTTAGCCACTATTTTCCCTCCTTGTATTAGCTTTATAGCTTATTTTTGGAAAGGCATGCCAAGTTGAGATAATAATTCACGTGCTTCTTCATCACTGTTAGCAGTTGTAACAATAACAATATCCATACCGCGAACTTTATTTACTTGGTCATAATTTATTTCTGGGAAAATCAATTGTTCTTTCACACCTAGTGTGTAGTTTCCTCTTCCATCAAAAGCTTTCTTTGAAATACCACGGAAATCACGAACACGTGGAAGTGATACATCAACAAGCTTTTGCAAGAATTCATACATACGCTCACCACGAAGGGTTACTTTTGCCCCAATAGGCATCCCCTCACGTAAACGAAAGCCTGCAATTGATTTTTTCGCTTTAGTTATTAAAGGTTGTTGACCTGAGATTAATGCTAATTCTTCAACCGCACTATCTAATGCTTTTGAATTTTGCACTGCATCTCCAACACCCATGTTAATTACGATTTTTTCAACTTTTGGTACTTGCATTACTGAATCATAATTGAATTTCTCAACTAATGATGAAGCAATGTCATTTTGATATCTATTCTTTAGTTCATTCATCGAGTAGCCCTCCTTTCACAGCACAAGTTATTTATCTAACGCTTCACCGGATTTTTTAGCGATACGGACTTTTTTACCATCACGGTCTTCATATCCTACACGAGTTGGTTCGCCAGACTTCGGATCAATCGGCAATACATTAGAAACATGAATTGATGCTTCTTGTTCTATAATTCCGCCTTGCGGATTGTCTTGAGAAGGTTTTGCGTGTTTTTTAACCATGTTCACACCTTCTACAAGCACTCGATCTTTTTTAGGGTAAGCAACTAAAATTGTGCCTTGTTTCCCTTTATCTTTACCAGAGATTACTTGTACTTTATCACCTTTTTTTACATGCATGCTAAACGCACCTCCTTACAAGGCTAATCATTACGATCTTGTTAACATTAAAACTAGTAAGGTTGATTTATTATTTCTCTGAGTAATAACAGATCATACCGCTACTGTTTTAAATGTTTTATTATAGTACCTCTGGAGCCAGAGATACAATTTTCATAAATTTCGCATCACGTAATTCACGTGCTACTGGACCAAAGATACGAGTACCTCTTGGGCTTTTATCTTCACGTATAATTACTGCTGCGTTTTCGTCGAAGCGGATATATGAACCGTCTTTACGACGCGCACCGCTTTTCGTACGTACGATAACAGCTCTTACCACTTCACCTTTTTTGACAACGCCACCAGGTGTTGCTTGTTTCACCGAACACACAATTACATCACCAATATTAGCAGTTTTACGTCCAGATCCACCTAGTACTTTAATAGCTTGTACTTCACGTGCACCAGAGTTATCTGCAACTTTCAAACGAGTCTCTTGCTGAATCATACTGTCGTTACCTCCCTTCGGAATCAATCCGAGTGAACTTTACTTAAATTAAATAATTACTGCCTCTTCCACTACTTCAACAAGACGGAAACGCTTTGTTGCTGATAGCGGGCGAGTTTCCATGATTGAAACAATATCACCGATCTTAGCTTGGTTATTTTCATCATGCGTTTTGAATTTCTTTGAATATTTAACACGTTTTCCATAAAGCTTATGGAACTTATAAGTTTCTACTAGTACAGTAATCGTTTTGTCCATCTTATCTGAAACAACACGACCTGTGTAAACTTTACGATCATTACGCTCAGTCATTTGAGGTTAACCTCCTCTCGGTTTAACTAGTTATTTACACTAAGCTCTCTTTCACGTACAACAGTTTTCATGCGTGCAATGGATTTACGAACTTCACGAAGACGTGCAGTGTTTTCCAATTGACCAGTCGCTAACTGAAAACGCAAGTTAAAAAGCTCTTCTTTTAAAGACTTAATTTTTTGTTCAATTTCGGCAGTGGTTAGTTCTCTGATTTCATTAGCCTTCATTGATTTCACCACCAATTTCTTCACGTTTTACAAACTTAGTTTTAATAGGTAGTTTGTGAGAAGCAAGGCGAAGTGCTTCGCGCGCTACTTCTTCAGATACTCCTGCAATTTCAAACATGATTTTTCCAGGCTTTACAACTGCTACCCAACCTTCGGGTGCACCTTTACCAGAACCCATACGAACTTCTAGAGGCTTTGCAGTGTAAGGTTTGTCTGGGAAAATTTTAATCCAAACTTTACCGCCACGTTTCATATAACGAGTCATAGCAATACGAGCTGACTCGATTTGACGGCTTGTAATCCAAGAAGCTTCAACAGCTTGTAATCCATATTCACCAAAAGCAACAGACGTACCGCCTTTTGCTTTACCTCTCATTTTACCACGATGTTGCTTACGATGTTTTACACGTTTAGGCATTAACATAATGCGTGCCCCCTTCCTTACTTATTGTTTTTAGTTGGAAGGACTTCTCCACGATAGATCCACACTTTAACACCAAGCTTACCGTATGTTGTATCTGCCTCAGCAGTACCATAATCGATATCAGCACGTAAAGTATGAAGTGGTACAGTCCCTTCGCTATAGCTTTCTGCACGAGCAATATCCGCTCCGCCTAGACGACCAGATACTTGTGTGCGAATACCTTTCGCTCCTGCTCGCATAGCACGTTGAATAACTTGTTTTTGCGCACGACGGAAAGAGATACGATTCTCCAATTGACGTGCAATATTTTCAGCTACTAATTTCGCATCAATATCAGCTTTTTTAATTTCGATAATGTTGATATGAACTTTCTTACCAGTTAGAGCGTTCAGTGATTTACGTAGTGCTTCAACTTCTGAACCGCCTTTACCAATAACCATTCCAGGCTTTGCAGTAGAAATAGAGATGTTCACGCGATTTGCTGCACGTTCAATTTCAATCTTAGAAACAGCAGCGTCTTTTAGGCGTTGTTCAACATATTCACGAATTTTAATATCTTCATGTAATAAGTCTGCATAATCTTTGCCAGCGTACCACTTTGATTCCCAATCGCGGATGACACCGACACGAAGTCCTATCGGATTAACTTTTTGACCCACAGATTATCCCTCCTTCTTTTCTGATACAACCACTGTAATGTGGCTTGTTCTTTTGTTAATTTGACTAGCACGACCTTGTGCGCGTGGGCGGAAACGTTTCAACGTCACGCCTTCGTTCACGTAAGCTTCAGATATATATAAATCATCTGGGTTCATTTCATAGTTATGTTCTGCATTTGCGATTGCAGAGTTTAAAACTTTTTCAACAACTGGTGATGCACCACGTTGTGTATGTTTTAAAATTGCAATTGCTTCTCCAACGTTTTTTCCTCGAATTAAATCAATTACCAAACGAACTTTACGAGGAGCAATTCGAACAGTTTTTGCAACAGCTTTTGCTTGCATCAAGAGTGCCTCCTCTCATAATTAGCGTTTTGTTTTCTTGTCATCGCCTGCGTGCCCTCTAAATGAGCGTGTTGGCGCGAATTCACCCAATTTATGTCCAACCATATCTTCTGTAATATAAACAGGTACGTGTTTACGTCCATCATATACAGCGATTGTTTGGCCTACGAAATTAGGGAAGATAGTAGAACGACGAGACCAAGTTTTTACAACTTGCTTCTTGTCACTTTCGTTCATTTTTTCAACTTTCTTCATCAAATGGTCATCTACGAAAGGTCCCTTTTTTAAACTACGACCCATGCATAAACCTCCCTTCGTGATTGTTGGACGAACATAATCGTTCGTCTTACAACCCCGTTATTTTTTACGTTTACGTACAATAAATTTATCTGATGGTTTATTACGTTGACGTGTCTTGTATCCAAGAGTTGGTTTACCCCATGGAGACATTGGTGATTTACGACCAATTGGTGCACGTCCTTCACCACCACCGTGAGGGTGATCGTTAGGGTTCATTACAGAACCACGTACAGTTGGGCGAATACCTTTCCAACGAGAACGTCCAGCTTTACCTACAGTGATTAATTCGTGTTCAACGTTACCTACTTGACCGATTGTTGCACGGCAAGTTCCTAACACTAAACGAACCTCACCTGATGTCAAACGAACTAGCACATATTTATCTTCACGTCCAAGGATTTGAGCCTGTGAACCTGCAGAACGAGCAAGTTGTCCTCCACGACCTGGTTTTAGTTCAACATTATGAATGATTGTACCTACAGGAATATTTACAAGTGGTAATGCATTACCTAATTTAATATCTGCATTTTCACCTGATAAGATTTCTTGACCTACTTCAATTCCTTTTGGAGCTAAGATATAACGCTTCTCACCATCTGCATAGTGAATTAACGCAATGTTAGCCGAACGGTTTGGATCATATTCAATTGTAGCAACGCGTCCTGGTATTCCATCTTTGTCACGTTTAAAATCAATGACACGATATTGACGCTTATGTCCACCGCCTTGATGACGAACAGTCAATTTCCCTTGGTTGTTACGTCCTCCACGTTTGTGAATTGGAGCAAGCAAAGTTTTTTCTGGTTGTGTAGTTGTGATTTCAGCAAAATCAGATCCTGACATACCACGTCTACCATTTGAAGTTGGTTTATACTTCTTAATCGCCATCTTGTTTCCCTCCTTCTTTTATAAAGTTATATTATACACTTTCAAAAAATTCTAGTTCTTTACTGTCTTCAGAAAGTTGAACGACAGCTTTTTTGCGGTCCGGACGAAATCCTCCGTGTCGACCCATACGCTTAAATTTACCTTTAAGGTTTAAAGTGTTCACTTTAACCACTTTGACTCCAAAGATTAATTCAACAGCATGTTTAATCTCTGTTTTGTTTGCTCTCGGATCTACCTCAAATGTATATTTCTTATCAACCATTAGGTCTGCAGAGTGTTCCGTAATAATCGGGCGCTTAATAATATCACGTGTGTCTTTCATTATGAAAGCACCTCCCCTGCTTTTTCAGCTGCTTCTTTTGTAATAATCAGCTTGTCATGCGTAAGCAAGTCAATAACGTTAACTTCACTTACTGGTAATACTTTTGCGTTTGGTAAGTTGTTTGCAGAACGAGCTATTACTTCATCTCTTTCCGCAGTAACGATCAACGCTTTTGTATCTACATGAAGTGCATCAAATAATTTAACCACTTCTTTAGTTTTTGGCGCATCAAACGCTAATGTTTCTAATGCAATAATATTGTCTTCTTTCACCTTACTAGAAAGTGCAGAAAGAAGAGCTAAACGACGTACTTTTTTAGGTAACTTATAGCTATAGCTACGTGGTGTCGGTCCAAATACTACTCCACCGCCAACCCATTGTGGTGAACGAATAGAACCTTGACGTGCACGGCCTGTACCTTTCTGACGCCATGGTTTACGTCCTCCACCGCGTACTGCTGAACGATTTTTAACAGCGTGTGTACCTTGACGACGAGAAGCTTGTTGCATAAGAACAGCATCATGTAATACATGTTCATTTGGTTCAATACCAAATACCACGTCGTTCAATTCTACATCACCTACTTGTGAACCGCTTTGGTTATATAGTGCTACTTTAGGCATGACATATCCTCCCTTCAATAAATAATTAGTTAGCCTTTATTGCACCCGTAATTTTTACGAATGATTTTTTCGCTCCAGGAACATTTCCTTTAATTAATAGAAGATTACGTTCCGCATCGACTTTAACTACTTCTAGATTTTGAATAGTGATTTGCTCTCCACCCATTTGTCCAGGTAGTTTTTTGCCTTTAAATACATGCATTGGATCTATAACACCCATTGCACCCGGGCCTCTATGATAGTGAGAACCGTGACTCATTGGACCACGTGATTGGTTGTGGCGTTTGATAGAACCTTGGAACCCTTTACCTTTAGAAGTTCCTGTTACATCAATAATATCTCCAGCTTGGAAAACCTCTACGCTAATTTCTTGACCAACTTCATAGTTATCAAGGTTAACGTTACGGAATTCACGAATGAAGCGCTTAGGGTTCGTGCTCGCTTTTGCAGCATGCCCTTTGGCTGGTTTGTTAGAACGAGATTCTTTCTTATCAGCGAAACCTAGTTGAATAGCTTCATAGCCATCGTTATCTTCAGTTCTTTTTTGTAGAACTACGTTTGGTTCTGCTTGAATTACTGTTACCGGCGTTAACTCTCCGTTTTCAGAGAAAAGTTGTGTCATGCCGATTTTGCGACCTAAGATTCCTTTCGTCATCCGTTACACCTCCTAAAATGTTATCTATTATAGTTTGATTTCAATATCTACACCTGATGGTAAGTCTAAACGCATTAAAGCATCAACTGTTTGTGGTGTAGGACTAACAATATCAATCAGACGTTTATGTGTGCGCATTTCAAATTGCTCACGTGAATCTTTGTACTTGTGAACCGCACGTAGAACTGTATACACTGATTTCTCAGTAGGTAATGGGATTGGACCCGATACACCTGCACCAGAACGTTTTGCAGTATCCACAATTTTTTCAGCAGACTGATCAAGAATACGGTGATCGTATGCTTTCAAACGAATTCTAATTTTTTCTTTTGCCATTACTTTCCCTCCTTTTTCGCCCATTTTTTAATAGACATTCTCCGCGAAAATTCCTTCGCACCCCGCCATGGCAAAGGGGCCGGGTGTGCCAACAACCTTCCGCATCATCGCCTTTTATGACCAACATCGTTCATTATATAATAAAAGTATGTTAAATTGCAAGGTTTTATCGTATTTATTTTATTTTTTTATGTTTAACAAATATTCATAAAAAAGAACAGATAGCTAGGCCATCTGTTCTTTCTATATAAATATATTATTTTTGGATAGTCGCTACAACACCAGCGCCTACTGTACGTCCACCTTCACGGATAGAGAACTTAGTTCCATCTTCAATCGCGATTGGAGAAATAAGTTCAACAGTCATTTCAACGTTATCTCCAGGCATAACCATTTCTACGCCTTCAGGAAGTTGAATGATACCAGTTACATCCGTAGTACGGAAGTAGAACTGTGGGCGGTAGTTGTTGAAGAATGGAGTGTGACGTCCACCTTCTTCTTTGGATAGTACATAAACTTCTGCTTTGAAGTTTGTGTGTGGAGTAATTGAACCTGGCTTAGCAAGTACTTGTCCACGGTTAATATCTTCACGAGAAACCCCACGAAGAAGTGCACCAATGTTATCTCCAGCTTCAGCATAGTCAAGAAGCTTACGGAACATTTCAACACCAGTAACAGTAGTTTTTGATGGTTCTTCAGCTAAACCGATGATTTCAATTTCGTCTCCTACTTTAACTACTCCACGCTCAACACGTCCAGTAGCAACAGTACCACGACCAGTGATTGAGAATACATCCTCAACTGGCATCATGAAATCTTTTTCAGTATCACGGTCAGGACGAGGAATATATTCGTCAACAGCATCCATTAATTCATAGATTGCATTAACATAGTTTTCTTCGCCTTCAAGTGCTTTAAGAGCAGAACCTTTAATTACTGGTACGTCGTCTCCAGGGAAATCGTACTCAGAAAGAAGATCACGAACTTCCATTTCTACAAGTTCAAGTAATTCTTCGTCGTCTACCATATCACATTTGTTCAAGAATACAACAATTGCAGGTACACCAACTTGACGAGAAAGCAAGATGTGCTCACGAGTTTGTGGCATTGGGCCATCAGCAGCAGATACTACTAGGATAGCTCCATCCATTTGTGCAGCACCTGTAATCATGTTTTTAACGTAGTCTGCGTGTCCTGGGCAGTCAACGTGTGCATAGTGACGGTTCTCAGTTTCATACTCAACGTGTGCAGTTGAAATAGTGATTCCACGCTCACGCTCTTCCGGAGCACCATCGATTTGATCATATGCCATTGCAGTACCTGAACCAGAACGATTGTGAAGTACTGTTGAAATAGCAGCAGTTAGTGTAGTTTTACCATGGTCAACGTGTCCAATAGTACCAATATTAACGTGGTCTTTGGAGCGGTCAAATTTTTCTTTACCCATTTATAGTTCCTCCTTTAATTTTAAAAAAATGTGTTTATATGACATGTATGTTCGCTCAGAAACAAAATTAGCATTCTATTTCTAAGCTCACATTACAAGTTATACGTTAGAATGAGAAAAAAATCAATTATTCTCCAGTATTTTTCTTAACAATTTCTTCTGAAATACTCTTTGGTACTTCTTCATAGTGATCAAAATGCATTGTATATACACCACGACCTTGCGTATTTGAACGCAATGCAGTTGCATAACCAAACATTTCTGCAAGTGGAACAAATGCTTTAACAACTTGAGCAGATCCTCTTGCTTCCATACCTTCTACACGACCACGACGAGAAGTAACGTCACCCATAATGTCACCCATGTACTCTTCTGGAATAACAACTTCCACTTTCATCATCGGTTCTAATAGGGCTGGATTACATTTGTTTTTCGCAGCTTTCAATGCCATTGAAGCCGCAACTTTAAATGCAGTTTCGTTTGAATCGACATCGTGATAGCTTCCGTCAAACAATGTTGCTTTAACATCAATCAATGGATAACCTGCAACAACACCGTTTTCCATTGCTTCTTTAATCCCTGCTTCAACAGGAGCAATGTATTCACGCGGTACAGCACCACCGACAATTTTGTTAACAAATTCAAAACCAGCGCCTTCTTCGTTAGGTTCAAATTTAACCCAAACGTGACCGTATTGTCCACGACCACCAGACTGACGCACAAATTTACCTTCAACTTCCGCTTCAGCACGGAATGTTTCACGGTAAGATACTTGTGGAGCACCTACGTTTGCTTCTACTTTGAATTCACGTCTCAAACGGTCAACAATGATGTCTAGGTGAAGTTCACCCATACCAGAGATGATTGTTTGTCCAGTTTCAACATTAGTTTCAGTTTTGAACGTAGGATCTTCTTCAGCAAGTTTTCCTAAAGCAATTGACATTTTATCTTGGTCTGCTTTAGATTTTGGTTCGATCGCTACTGAAATTACCGGCTCTGGGAACTCCATTGATTCAAGAATAACTAGGTTCTTCTCATCACATAGTGTATCCCCTGTAGATGTATCTTTCAAACCTACAGCACCTGCAATATCACCGGAATAAACGGTAGAGATTTCTTCTCTTGAATTTGCGTGCATCTGCAAGATACGCCCTACACGTTCACGCTTATCTTTTGTAGAGTTCTTAACATAAGAACCAGCGTCTAATTTACCAGAATATACACGGAAGAAAGTTAATTTACCAACAAACGGGTCAGTTGCTACTTTAAACGCTAGAGCCGCGAAAGGTTCATCATCTCCAGGTTTACGAGTAACTTCTTCATTTGTTTGTGGTACATGACCTTCAATCGGAGGTACATCTGTTGGTGCTGGTAAATAATCAATAACACCATCAATTAGTAACTGTACACCTTTGTTTTTGAAAGCTGATCCACAGAATACAGGATAGAATTCAACGCTTAAAGTCGCTTTACGTACAGCAGCTTTTAATTCGTCTTTAGAAATCTCTTCACCTTCAAGATATTTCATCATTAATTCTTCATCTGTTTCAGCAACAGCCTCAATTAGGTTTGTACGGTATTCTTCAGCTTGCTCTTTGTATTCTTCAGGAATTTCACGCGCTTCATCACGAGTTCCTAAATCATCCATATAGTAGTGTGCTTCCATTTCAATTAGATCGATAATTCCATCGAAATTATCTTCTGCACCGATTGGAAGTTGTACTGGATGTGCATTTGCACCCAGACGATCTTTAAGTGTTCCTACAGAATATAGGAAATCAGCACCTGTTTTATCCATTTTGTTAACAAAAACAACTCTTGGCACACCGTAAGTAGTAGCTTGACGCCAAACAGTTTCTGTTTGTGGCTCTACCCCTGATTGTGCATCAAGTACAGCTACCGAACCATCAAGTACGCGCAGGGAACGTTCAACCTCAACTGTGAAGTCCACGTGTCCTGGAGTATCAATAATGTTAATACGATGACCTTTCCATTGAGCAGTTGTTGCAGCAGATGTGATTGTAATACCACGCTCTTGCTCCTGCTCCATCCAGTCCATTTGGGAAGCACCTTCGTGTGTTTCACCAATCTTATGGATACGTCCTGTGTAGAAAAGAATACGCTCGGTACAAGTTGTTTTACCCGCATCGATATGGGCCATAATCCCAATATTACGTGTCTTTTCCAAGGAGAATTCTCTAGGCATATTTCTTTCTCCTTCCTGATTGTGAGTTCTATTTTAATTTGTCATTTTTTGCATGTTATTATGCATAGACTTAAAACAAAAACTACGCTGATTAAGCGATCATCTTTATTTTTAAATTACCAACGGTAGTGAGCAAATGCTTTGTTTGCTTCTGCCATTTTGTGCATATCTTCGCGTTTTTTAACAGACGCACCTGTGTTGTTAGAAGCATCTAAAATTTCATTTGCAAGACGTTCTTCCATTGTTTTTTCACCGCGCAAGCGAGAATAATTAACAATATATCGAAGTCCTAGTGCTTGACGACGTTCTGGACGAACCTCAACAGGTACTTGGTAGTTTGAACCACCAACACGACGAGCACGAACTTCAAGAACTGGCATTACATTTTTCATAGCTTGGTCAAAGACATCAATAGATGGTTGACCACTACGCTCTTGAACAAGTTCAAATGCTTTATAAAGAATTTTTTGTGCTTTACCTCTCTTACCATCAACCATAATTTGGTTAATTAAGCGAGTAACAAGCTTTGAGTTATATAACGGATCTGGTAAGACATCACGTTTTGTTACTGGACCTTTACGTGGCATTGTCTAACCTCCTTTCTTATACTACTATTTTTTTATTTTTTAGCTTTTGGCTTTTTAGTTCCATATTTAGAACGACCTTGTGCACGACCTTCTACTCCTGCTGTATCTAACGCTCCACGTACAATGTGATAACGTACACCAGGTAAGTCTTTTACACGTCCTCCACGGATAAGTACAACACTGTGTTCTTGAAGGTTGTGACCAATTCCAGGAATATATGCAGTTACTTCAATTCCGTTAGTTAAACGAACACGAGCATATTTACGCAATGCAGAGTTCGGTTTCTTTGGAGTTAGTGTACCTACACGTGTACATACACCACGTTTTTGTGGTGAAGATTGGTCTGTTAAAGATTTTTTAAAGCTATTATACCCTTTATTTAAAGCTGGTGAGTCTGACTTTTTGCCTTTACTCACACGGCCTTTACGCACTAATTGGTTAATAGTTGGCATGAATTTTCCTCCTCTCTTCTATCAGTTGTAATCCCACACATCCAGGTGGTTCATTTATAAGCAAAAAACAAAGTCTTCACAAATGGACTGATCCACTTATCAAAACTTTATTGCTTTATTGCTACAGTCGCCGTACCCACATCAATACCACATGCTTTACCAAGTTTCTTTTTGGAGTCTACTTGAATACAGGGTATGTTCATTTCCTTTGCGAGTTGCGACACCTTGTTTGTTATCTGCTGATCTGCATCAACAGCTATAACAACTTCAGTCACTTCTCCATCTCGGATGGCTTTCAGTGTTTGTTTCGTGCCTATAATTAACTGTTCTTTTACCTGAGCTACTTTTTCATAAGACATTTACATATCCTCCAAAGCAACAAGGATAACAGAAGCACCTTGAATATAGTACCACTCTAGAAACTTGATGTCAATAAAATATTCAATAATTTATTGTTTGTTTCTTATATACAGGCGCTTCTTTTTTACCTTGTTATCTCTTCAACAGACTAGAATGATTAAGGTGTAACTTCTTCCTCAATTTCTTCTGTGATTTGGTCCATCGGCTCTTCTGTTTCTGCTTTTATTTTGCGATACTTTTGCATTCCTGTACCAGCAGGAACCAGCTTACCAATGATAACATTTTCTTTAAGTCCTAATAGTTCATCTCTCTTACCTTTAATTGCTGCATCAGTCAAGACACGAGTTGTTTCTTGGAAAGATGCTGCAGATAAGAATGAATCTGTTTCAAGTGATGCTTTTGTAATACCAAGTAGAACTGGTCTTCCTACCGCAGGCTGACTTCCTTCTGAAAGCACCTTCTTGTTTGCATCTCTGAATTGGTGAATTTCTAGCAATGAACCAGGCAACACATCAGTATCACCAGCATCACCGATACGAACTTTACGAAGCATTTGTCTTACCATTACTTCGACGTGCTTATCACCAATCTCAACACCTTGCATACGGTATACTTTTTGCACTTCTTTAAGCAAGTAGGATTGAACGCCGTCTACACCTTGAATTTTCAATAATTCTTTCGGATCAATAGAACCTTCAGTTAGCGCTTGACCAGCATCAACTTTATCACCAATGCTTATCTTTATACGAGCGCCATACGGTGTAGTATAAGAGCGTTTTTCTACCGCTCCTTGTACAACAATTTCTTTCTTGTCTTTCACTTCGGTAATATCCTCAACAACGCCTGAAATCTCAGAGATAACAGCTTGCCCTTTTGGATTTCTCGCTTCAAATATCTCTTGAATACGAGGTAAACCTTGTGTAATATCACTTCCGGCAACCCCACCCGTGTGGAATGTACGCATCGTTAACTGTGTACCAGGCTCACCAATGGATTGAGCAGCGATAATTCCTACTGCTTCTCCTACTTCAACCTCATCGCCTGTTGCTAAGTTACGGCCATAACACTTTTTACAAGCGCCGTGTTTTGTATTACATGTAAATACTGTTCGTATAATCACTTCTTCGATGCCAGCTTCAACTATTTGTTTTGCTATATCTTCTGTGATCACTTCATTTTTATCTATTAACAGAGCTTTCGTCTCCGGATGACGCACAGTTTGGAATGCTGTCCGACCAATTAGTCGGTCAACTAATGGTTCAATTAACTCAGTACCTTCTGTGATCGCGCTAACCGTTAGACCTTTATCTGTTCCACAATCTTCCTCACGAATAATTACATCTTGTGCTACATCAACTAGACGACGAGTTAAGTAACCTGAGTCTGCTGTCTTAAGCGCTGTATCAGCTAAACCTTTACGCGCACCGTGGGTAGAGATAAAGTATTCTAATACTGTTAACCCTTCACGGAAGCTAGACTTAATTGGTAATTCAATAATTCTACCTGCCGGGTTAGCCATCAAACCACGCATACCAGCTAACTGGGTGAAGTTAGATGCGTTACCACGAGCTCCGGAATCACTCATCATGAAGATAGGGTTTCTTGGATCAAGAGTCTTCATCAACTTCTCTTGAATAACATCTTTAGCTTGGGACCAAATTGAAATAACACGGTCATAACGTTCTTCATCAGTAATCAAACCACGACGGAAGTTTTTAAGAACTTTATCTACTTTAGCTTGAGCTTCTTCAAGAATTTCTTCTTTTTCAGCCAACACAACAATATCAGCCACACCAACAGTTATTCCTGCTTTAGTAGAATATTTAAAACCAAGATCCTTCATACGGTCAAGCATTTTAGATGTTTCACTGATTTTAAACTTCTTAAAGACTTCTGCGATAATGTTTCCTAGAATACCTTTTTTGAATGGAAGAATAATCTCACGCTCAGAGATGAATTCCTTCACATTCACACCTTTTTCAATAAAGTATTTCTCAGGTGTTTGAACTTCCAGGTTTTCTTGTGTTGGTTCATTCATATAAGGGAATGACTCTGGTAACATATCATTAAAAATTAATTTACCTACTGTTGTAACTAATAATTGATTTTTTTGTTCATCTGTTAAACTCTCTTTATTTAGTGATGATGCTTGAACAGCAACACGAGTGTGCAGGTGAACATAACCGTTTTGATATGCTACTAACGCCTCGGATAGATCTTTAAAGACCATCCCTTCACCTATAGCACCTTTACGTTCCATTGTTAAGTAGTAGTTTCCTAATACCATATCCTGAGACGGTGTAACTACTGGCTTTCCATCTTTCGGATTCAAGATGTTCTGCGCTGCTAGCATAAGAATTCTAGCTTCTGCTTGCGCTTCTGCAGACAATGGTACGTGAACCGCCATTTGGTCACCATCGAAGTCAGCGTTATAAGCTGTACAAACAAGTGGGTGCAAGCGGATTGCACGCCCTTCTACTAATGTAGGCTCAAACGCTTGGATTCCTAAACGGTGTAGTGTTGGTGCACGGTTTAAGAGTACTGGGTGCTCCTTAATTACGTCCTCTAATACATCCCAAACTTCTGGGTGTAATCTTTCAATTTTTCTTTTAGCAGACTTAATGTTATGCGCTAAGCCTCTTTCAACCAACTCTTTCATAATGAAAGGTTTAAATAATTCCACAGCCATTTCTTTTGGCAGGCCACATTGATACATCTTCAAGTTAGGACCAACGATAATTACAGAACGACCTGAGTAATCCACACGTTTACCTAACAAGTTTTGACGGAAACGTCCCTGCTTACCTTTCAACATGTGTGAAAGAGATTTAAGCGGACGGTTACCTGGTCCAGTCACTGGACGGCCACGACGACCATTATCAATCAATGCATCAACAGCTTCTTGAAGCATACGCTTTTCGTTTTGAACGATAATACTTGGCGCACCAAGGTCTAATAGTCGCTTCAAACGGTTGTTACGATTAATAACACGACGATATAGATCATTTAAATCGGACGTTGCAAAACGTCCACCATCTAATTGAACCATAGGTCTTAGCTCAGGAGGAATAATCGGTAACACGTCTAAAATCATCCATGCAGGGTGGTTCCCTGAATTACGAAATGCTTCCAATACTTCTAAGCGTTTAATCGCTCTTGTTCTACGTTGACCTTGTGCAGTTTTTAATTCTTCGCGTAAAATTTCTACTTCCTTCTCTAGGTCGACATCTTCTAAAATTCGTTTAATTGCCTCTGCACCCATGTCGGCTTGAAAACCTTTGCCGTATTTTTCACGGTATGCACGATATTCTTTCTCTGATAAAAGCTGTTTCTTCTCAAGAGCTGTCTCACCTGGCTCTATTACGATATAAGCAGCGAAATAAATGACTTCTTCTAGCGCTCTAGGAGACATATCTAACACTAAGCCCATTCGACTTGGGATCCCTTTAAAATACCATATGTGCGAAACTGGAGCGGCTAATTCTATGTGACCCATACGCTCACGACGTACTTTTGATTTTGTTACCTCTACACCACAACGGTCACAGACAACACCTTTGTAACGTACACGTTTGTATTTACCGCAATGACATTCCCAATCTTTTTGCGGACCGAAAATTCTTTCGCAAAACAAACCGTCTTTTTCCGGCTTAAGTGTTCGATAATTAATGGTTTCCGGTTTTTTAACCTCTCCATATGACCAAGAACGAATTTTGTCTGGTGATGCTAGCCCAATTTTCATATATTCAAAATTATTTACATCTAGCAAGGGGCCTACCTCCCTTTTAGTATGTGTTCCAATAGCAACCAAATGAAAGATGTTAACATCTTTCATTTGGCAACTGATTTTTAAATGATTCACTTAAAATAAAGCAATAATACTTTATTTATCTTTCTTCTAATTCTAAATTAAATTGATCAGCAGATTGATTTTCTTCTTCCTCTATATCGCGCAATTCAATTTCTTCTTCATCAGCTGATAACATTTTCACGTCCATACCAAGACTTTGTAATTCCTTGATCAATACTTTGAACGACTCTGGAATACCTGGTTCAGGGACGCTTTCGCCTTTAACAATCGCTTCATACGTCTTCACACGACCTACTACATCATCCGACTTAACCGTTAAAATTTCTTGTAAAGTATAAGCAGCACCATAAGCTTCCAGTGCCCAAACTTCCATTTCACCAAAACGCTGTCCACCAAATTGCGCTTTACCACCTAATGGTTGCTGCGTTACAAGTGAGTACGGTCCAGTAGAACGCGCGTGTAGTTTATCATCAACCATGTGCGCAAGCTTAATCATATACATGACACCTACAGATACACGGTTATCAAACGGTTCACCTGTTCTACCATCATAAAGAACTGTTTTAGCATCTCTAGCCATTCCAGCTTCTTCGATTGTTTCCCAAACATCTTCCTCACTAGCACCATCAAATACTGGTGAAGCCACATGAATGCCTAGCTGTCTAGCAGCCATACCTAAATGCAACTCTAGTACTTGACCGATGTTCATACGTGAAGGAACCCCTAGCGGATTCAACATAATGTCAATCGGAGTACCGTCTGGTAAAAATGGCATATCTTCTTCAGGAAGTATTTTTGAGATAACACCTTTGTTTCCGTGTCTACCAGCCATCTTATCTCCTTCGTGGATTTTACGTTTTTGAACGATATAAACACGAACAAGCTGATTTACACCCGGTGGTAATTCATCGCCGTCTTCACGGTTAAAGATCTTCACGTCATGAACTATTCCACCTGCACCATGCGGAACACGTAAGGATGTATCACGAACTTCACGAGCTTTTTCACCAAAAATAGCATGTAACAATCGCTCTTCAGCAGAAAGTTCTGTTACCCCTTTAGGTGTTACTTTACCTACTAATAAATCGCCATCTTCGACTTCAGCACCGACACGGATAATTCCACGCTCATCAAGATCGCGTAATGCATCTTCACCAACGTTAGGAATATCACGCGTGATTTCCTCTGGTCCTAATTTTGTATCACGTGCTTCTGATTCATATTCCTCAATATGAATTGATGTATACACATCGTCTTTTACTAGACGCTCACTCATAATAATCGCATCTTCATAGTTATAGCCTTCCCATGTCATAAAGCCAACTAGCACATTCTGACCTAATGCTAGTTCACCGTCTTCCATGGATGGACCATCTGCTAATATTTCACCTTTTGTCACACGATCTCCAACACGAACAATCGGACGTTGGTTATAGCATGAACCTTGGTTAGAACGAATGAATTTTTGTAAACGATAACGATCCAAATCACCTTGTACTTCTTTTCCATCTATTTCAGAAATACGTCGAACATGGACTTCTTTCGCTTCCACACGTTCTACGATTCCTTCATAACGATTAATTACAGCAGCTCCCGAATCCTTACCTGATACGTACTCCATTCCAGTTCCTACAATCGGAGAACGAGGTTGCATTAACGGTACAGCTTGACGTTGCATGTTAGCACCCATCAACGCACGGTTTGAGTCATCATTTTCTAAGAAAGGAATACAAGCCGTCGCAGCAGATACTACTTGCTTAGGGGAAACATCCATGTAATCAATACGGTCACGACTTACAATTGTATTCTCACCACGGAAACGGGCAATTACTTCTTCATCTCCAAAAGAGCCTTCATCAGTCAAACGAGCATTGGCCTGTGCAACTACAAAGTTATCTTCTTCATCCGCAGTCAGATAATCATACTGGTCAGTTACCTTTCCTGTGTTTGGATCAACACGACGGTAAGGTGTTTCAATAAAACCAAACTTATTAACTTTAGCGTAAGATGATAGAGAGTTAATCAAACCAATGTTAGGTCCTTCTGGTGTTTCAATCGGACACATACGACCATAGTGGGAATAGTGAACGTCACGCACTTCAAAACCTGCTCTTTCACGCGTCAAACCACCTGGTCCTAATGCAGACAAACGGCGTTTATGCGTTAGCTCTGCTAACGGGTTTGTTTGGTCCATAAACTGTGACAATTGTGAACTCCCGAAAAACTCTTTAATAGAAGCAATCACAGGTCTGATATTAATTAATTGTTGAGGTGTAATCGCAGACGTGTCTTGAATAGACATACGTTCACGAACTACACGTTCCATTCTAGACAAACCAATACGGAATTGGTTTTGTAACAATTCACCAACCGAACGAAGTCGACGATTTCCTAAGTGATCGATGTCATCGGTATCTCCAACTTGATGTAAAATGTTAAAGAAGTAACTAATAGCCGCTAAAATGTCAGCCGGCGCAATATTTTTAACAGAATCATCAACCGCACCGTTACCGATTACGTTTAATGTTCTTTCCCCTTCCGGATCGGTAGGGTCAACAATCTTGATTGACTGAATTTTTATGTCACCCTCAAGAACGCCTTCATTTGGCTGTAAGTAACTCTCACCAAAACTACCTTCTTCAGCGTCTAAATAAGGGAGGATTTTATTCAATAAACGACGGTCTATTTTTGCACCTTTTTCACCAATCACTTCGCCAGTTTCTTGGTCGACCAACGTCTCTGCCAACGTTTGATTAAACAAACGGTTTTTAATGTGTAATTTCTTATTTATTTTATAGCGACCAACATTCGCTAAATCATATCTTTTCGGATCAAAAAAGCGAGACACTAACAAGCTTTTTGCGTTTTCTACAGTTGGTGGTTCACCAGGACGTAAACGTTCATAGATTTCTAGTAACGCTTTTTCACTTGTTTCAGTGTTATCTTTTTCTAATGTGTTTTTCAAATATTCATTATCACCAATTAAATCGATGATGTCTTGATCGTTTCCGAAGCCTAAAGCACGTAACAACACAGTGATAGGCATTTTTCTTGTTCGATCAATACGAACATGCACAACATCTTTTGCATCTGTTTCAAATTCTAACCAAGCTCCACGATTAGGAATCACTGT
Source organism: Paraliobacillus salinarum (assembly GCF_014083865.1). GTDB lineage: Bacteria > Bacillota > Bacilli > Bacillales > Amphibacillaceae > Paraliobacillus > Paraliobacillus salinarum. The sequence goes on from NZ_JACEFA010000011.1 coordinate 59,646, forward strand.
AGCTGTATATCCACGCTTACCATTTTTGTCAATCTTACCACTGTAGTAAACACTTGGTGAACGAACTAACTGAGACACAATTACTCGCTCTGCTCCGTTAATAATAAATGTTCCCGTATCTGTCATTAATGGGAAATCACCCATAAATACTTCTTGTTCTTTCACTTCGCCAGTTTCATTGTTCAACAAACGAACTTTAACACGAAGCGGAGCATTATACGTAACATCTCTTTCTTTCGATTCATCCACTGGATACTTTGGATCTCCTAAGCTATAATCTACGAACTCTAGCGATAGGTTCCCCGCAAAATCTTCAATTGGAGAAATATCTTTAAACATTTCTCGTAAGCCTTCCTGTAAGAACCATTCATAGGAAGCGGTTTGAATCTCAATTAGATTCGGTAATTCTAATACTTCACTAATACGCGCGTAGCTCCTGCGCTGGCGGTGCCGTCCATACTGAACTAGTTGACCTGTCAACTGCTTCACCCCTCAAATCAAGAATTAAAAACATAGAAAGCTTAATGCATAAAATTTATTACATTAAGCTTGTATACCTTATCCTGTTACAAAATACATTCTCTGCTATTGACTTATACAGCGGAAAAGGTATAATTTAATCAGAATAAAAATTGTTCGGCACATATACCGAACAAACTTGCGAATGCATAAGCAACTCACAAGTTATAATAAACCATCTGCTCTTTTTCAGCATAAATGGTAGTACATATTAATTAATTTTCTTCTAAGCACATTGTTGCTTCATCTCTCATTCAAGTCCGCATTTTACCATTCTATCCTTAAGCTACATTAATATACCTTTTAAAAATAAGGTAAAAATCACTTGACAAGCAAACGGGCCTATTGGCATTTTTTAATATTACCACAAATGAAACTTCGAGTCAAGTTTTTTAGGTTTGTTTATTTTATTGCTTTTATGATAAAATAACCTTTATTTTTCTCTATAATTTCTACACTCCTGAAATACTCATTCAACTTTTTAATTGCAGAAGGAGCGCCTTGCTTCTTTTGAATTACAATCCACAGTTCACCACGGTCACTCAACATATCATAACTATCTTCAAACATACGGTGTACTGTCTGTTTTCCAGCGCGAATTGGTGGATTGATCAATATCGCAGCATAATCCCTTTTTGGAATAGCCTCTAATCGGTCGCCAAGATAAAAAGAAACGTTTTTGACATCATTTTTATCCGCGTTTTGCTTCGCTAACTCAACCGCTCTCTCGTTGATGTCACTAAGTATAATATGTCTGTCGGGGAATGCTTTAGCAATAGACAAACCGATAGGCCCATAACCACAACCCAAATCAATTATATCTCCTAATAAATCAGGTTGCTGAAAAGCATCGATTAAAACTCTAGAACCAAAGTCTACTTCATTTTTTGAGAAAACACCGACATCACTCACGAACTGAAAGGTTTGGTCACGAAGATTATATGACCACGTTTTGGGGTTGCTTTTAGATTGAGGTTTATTTGCAAAGTATTGCTCCGACATATTAGCACCTACTTTTGATGATATAACATAAAGCTCGCCTACTAGTAGACGAGCTTTATGATTAATTACTTTACTTCAATTCTACTGAAGCGCCAACTTCTTCAAGTTTAGCTTTCATTTCTTCTGCTTCTTCTTTAGCAACGCCTTCTTTGATTGCTTTTGGAGCGTTGTCTACAAGATCTTTCGCATCTTTAAGTCCAAGACCTGTGATTTCACGAACTGCTTTAACAACTTTGATTTTAGAAGCTCCAGCACTTTCTAGAACTACATCAAATTCAGTTTTCTCTTCAGCAGCTTCGCCACCAGCAGCGCCACCAGCTACTGCTACAGGTGCAGCAGCAGTTACACCAAATTCTTCTTCAATTGCTTTTACTAAATCATTTAATTCAAGAACAGACATTTCTTTAATCGCTTCGATAATTTGCTCTTTAGACATTATATTTTCCTCCTAATATAAACTATTATTTTTTGTAATATTTCCAATCTAACTTACGATGCAATTAAGCACCTTGCTCTTCTTTTTGTTCTGCAATAGCTTTTGTCGCATAAGCGAAGTTGCGAACTGGAGCTTGTAATACGCTGAGTAGCATAGAAAGTAATCCTTCGTAGTTCGGTAGCTCTGCAAGCTCTTTAATTTGATCAAGCGTTGCAACACTTCCCTCAATCACACCAGCTTTGATTTCTAACGCTTCATGCTTTTTAGCAAACTCATTCAGAATTTTCGCAGGTGCGATTACATCGTCATTACTAAACGCGATAGCAGTAGGTCCTACAAGTGATTCGTCTAAATCAGTAAGCTCAACTTCTTCTGTAGCGCGACGAGTCATTGTGTTTTTGTACACTTTGAAGTCTACACCCGCATCACGTAGTTGACTACGAAGCTCTGTAACTTCAGCAACATCTAGACCGCGGTAATCTACAAGTATTGTTGTTTTACTATCGCGGAACTTATTTGCAATTTCAGATACAACTTGTTTTTTGTGTTCAATAATGGTTGACATTGTTCCACCTCCTATTGACTAATCATTATACCGAAACACCAGGCCCACCCACATCTAAAAAACCTTCACGCCTAGTAGACGTGAAGGTTTGAATGAATAGACATAGATTGCCAGGCAACATTATCTTTATTCGAAAACCTCGGTAGGAATATTTAAGCCGTTCGGCACCTACTGTCTACGGTACAACGTAATTAATTTATTTTTCAACATTGTTCATTATAGCCAATGGCTATTACGAAGTCAATAGCTAATTACTTATTATGAGAATGTTGATGGGTCAACTTTTACACCAGGGCCCATCGTAGATGTTACGGAAGCATTCTTCATATAGATACCTTTTGAAGCTTGTGGCTTTGCTTTGATAAGTGTATCAGCTAGTGCTTGGAAGTTTTCTACTAATTGGTCTAACTCAAAAGAAGCTTTTCCAATTGGTACGTGAATGTTAGATTGACGATCCACACGATATTCCACTTTACCAGCTTTGATTTCTTTCACTGCTTTTTCTACTTCAAATGTAACAGTACCTGTTTTAGGGTTTGGCATTAAACCTTTTGGTCCAAGTACACGACCCAATTTACCAACTTCAGCCATCATGTCTGGAGTTGCTACAATCACATCAAAGTCAAACCAACCTTGATTGATTTTGTTAATTAGATCTTGCTCTCCTACGTAATCAGCTCCAGCAGCTTCTGCTTCTTTCGCTTTATCACCTTTAGCAAAAACTAAAACGGTTTGTGTTTTTCCTGTACCATGAGGCAATACCATTGCTCCACGAATTTGTTGATCTGCTTTCTTAGGATCTACCCCTAAACGAAACGCAGCTTCAACTGTTTCATCAAAGTTCGCTTTAGCTGTTTGCTTCACTAAATCTAAAGCTTCTTTAACATCATATGCTTTTGTGCGATCAACAAGCTTCAAAACTTCTTGTTGCTTTTTTGATTTTTTAGCCATTATTATTTCCTCCTCGAATGTGGTTTTAGCGGTTATACCTCCCACTTTTAAAAGCGGCTGCCGTTTACCTTAAAAGGTGAACAGACAATAGACCTGCATCCGGCTGATGTTTAGCATCTTACAAAAAGGCTGCGAAATGGCTATGATTTGCACCACCGCAACCTTTACATCATCCGTCTACGATACGGGATTAGTCTTCAATAACAATACCCATACTGCGCGCAGTACCTTCGACCATACGCATAGCAGCTTCTACGTCAGCAGCATTTAAATCAGGCATTTTTGTTTCCGCAATTTCTTTTACTTTGTCACGCTTTAATGTCGCAACTTTATTACGGTTTGGTTCGCCTGATGCACTTTCAATACCTGCTGCTTTCTTAAGCAACACCGCAGCTGGCGGAGTCTTTGTAATAAATGTAAAGGAACGGTCTTCAAAAACCGAAATTTCTACCGGTATAATCATACCTGCTTGCTCTTGCGTACGGGCATTAAATTCCTTACAGAATCCCATGATGTTAACACCTGCTTGACCTAGAGCCGGCCCAACTGGTGGTGCTGGATTTGCTTTCCCCGCTGGGATTTGAAGTTTAACTACTTTAATTACTTTTTTAGCCACGAGACACACCTCCTTAAGTCCGTGATGTGGTAATAGGGCAATACCCTCCCACTCATTTCGTATACAAAATTAAAACTTTACACTATAAGTATAAAGAACATTAAAATTCTAGCACGAGACAACAAAAATTGCAAGTGTATGTTGTCAACTATTTCTCAAAGCTATCAAATCGAATTATAATTTAGTGATTTGTGTGAAATCTAGTTCAACCGGTGTTTCGCGTCCAAACATATTCACATGGACCTTTACCTTTTGTCTATCCGGGTCGATTTGTTCTATAGCACCTGTGAAATCTTTAAATGGCCCATCAATTACACGAACACTTTCTTTCACTTCAAAATCTACTTCCGTTACTGTTTCATTCATTCCCATACGCTTCAATATCGTCTCTACTTCTTCTGGTAATAGCGGTGTCGGCTTTGTCCCTGATCCTGCTGAACCAACAAAACCCGTTACTCCCGGCGTATTACGAACGACATACCAAGAGTCATCTGTCATAACCATTTCAGCTAGCACATATCCTGGGAACACTTTCTTCATAGCTGTTTTTCTTTTTCCGTTCTTTATTTCAGTTTCTTCATCTTCTGGTACAAGCACGCGAAAAATCTTGTCTTCCATCCCCATTGACTCTAATCTTTTTTCTAAATTTGTTTTCACCTTGTTTTCGTAACCAGAATACGTATGGACGACAAACCATTGTTTTTCCATATAACAGGACAACCTCGTGTCCCTTCCCTCCCTTTTATTTTTTTCCAATTTAAAAAACCCGCTAATACGGGTTTTTCTCTTAAGAAACGTTTTATTTATTATCATTATAGCATATAAAGCTGAGATCTATTCAAAAAATAAATTTAGAACTTGCGTAATCCCTAAATCAACTATTGCAAAAAACACGGCAACAAATGCTACTGTTGCTACAACAGTTACTGTGTAACGAAATAGCTCTTGCCCACCAGGCCATGATACTTTTTTCATTTCTCTAGAGACATTTTTAAAAAATGCAACAAGATTCATAGGTGGTAACCCCCAAACTTATACCAATTTTAAAAAAGTTAATTACTTTGTTTCACGATGCAATGTATGCTTATTGCACTTTTTACAGAATTTATTTACTTCTAACCGTTCACTATTCGATGTATTTTTATTTGAATGATAATTTCTATTAAGACACATACTACATGCTAATACTATTTTCTTTTGCAATCGTCCCACCCCTTGTATCAGTTAAGGGTTTCACACTCTTAATAATTTATCATGGTTCTTAAGGCCTGTCAACGCTTTACTTGGTAATGCACAATTGATTTAAAGCTCTATTTCATTAAAATTTAAACATCGTTCTAACTTTCTTTTCACACGTTGTAGAGCATTGTCAATTGATTTAACGTGTCGCTTCAAATCATCAGAAATCTCTTGATATGTTCGCCCGTCTAAATACAAAGCAAGCACTTCTCGTTCTAATTCACTTAACACCTCATCCAACTTTCCTTCTAAAATACCAAACCTTTCTTGATTAACAAGAAGTTCTTGAGGGTCATCGGTAACAGCAGCATTCACTAATACGTCTAACAAAGTCCGCTCTGATTCTTCATCATAGACAGGTTTATCTAAAGATACGTATGAATTTAATGGCATATGCTTTTGTCTAGTAGCCGTTTTTATTGCAGTGATAATTTGTCGAGTAATACACAACTCTGCAAATACTTTAAAAGAAGAAAGCTTGTCCTGTTTAAAGTCACGTATTGCTTTGTATAAACCAATCATCCCTTCTTGTACGATATCGTCGTGATCTGCTCCAATTAAGAAATACGTTCTTGCTTTTGCATGAACAAATCCACGATACTTATTAATGAGAACATCCAATGCATGACTGTTCTCACGATGAGCAAGTTCGATAAGCTCATCGTCATTTAACATTTCTAGTTCTACTACTTGATTTGTTGTATACGCATAAGTGACACTCAACCTAGTCTCCCCCTAGCTGTGGAAAGTGAAGATATAGAAATATTATACAGGAAGCGCTTCATTTGCGTCAACAGCAGCTTTTTTACTTTTGCCCTCTTCTCCATTGCTCGAATATTTGTAGTATATCTTGCTTTATAGGAATTTTAGTAGAAATTTGTCTTGATTTGTATGATTTAAGGTCTGCTTCAATTTCATGTTGAATATTTTCAATTTCTAAATATAGTTCTCGAGCTGACTTTCGATAAGCTCCCTGGGCAAAAACTGTTCGTTGTTCTTCATAATCAGATGTGGCAACATAAACTTTTGTTTTTACATTCTTTAACTCCTTGATTAAACGCTCGATACATTCATCTGCAGTTTCTTGTTCTTTTGTATAAATAACTTCTACCTTATGGTTATTATATTTCGTTTCTATCCCTTTTACTTCATAGGCATCAAAAACAACAATGACTCGATACCCTCTGTACGCTTGATATTCTGCCATTTTTTCAATCAACAAATTTCGAGCTTGTTCTAAATCAACATCTTTTAATTTTTTTAATTCTTGCCAATCTCCGATCATGTTATAGCCATCAACAAGCAGGACATCCATCACATTTCACCAATTGGGTTACGCTTTCTAAAAACTTCATACATCAGAATACTTGCTGCCACTGATGCATTTAAAGAGGAGACATTACCTGTCATTGCTAAGCTAACTGTCCAATCACATTTTTTTCGAACTAATCTACTCATGCCTTTTCCTTCATTCCCAATGACTAGGGCTAACGGCAATGTTCCCTCAAGCGAACGATAATCTTCTGTTGCTTCTGCCTCTGTACCAACAATCCACACATGACGTTCCTTTAATTCATCAATTGTTTGTGAAATATTTGTGACTCTTGCTACCGGGATGTATTCAATCGCTCCCGCTGATGTTTTTGCCACTGTCGCTGTCAATCCAACCGCTCTACGTTTAGGAATAATAACACCATGTGCTCCTACCGCATCAGCTGTTCTCAATATTGAACCCAGATTATGCGGATCTTCTATTTCATCCAGAATAATAAAGAAAGGTGCTTCTCCTTTTTGTTCAGCTTTCTCAAATAAATCCTCTATGGATGCATATGCATATGCAGCAACAGAAGCAGCAACACCTTGGTGATTTCCATCTACCATCTTGTCCAACTTTTGTTTTGGAACACGCGTCACTACAGTTCCATGTTCCTTAGCTAATCGTTCCAAGTTTTGACCAGCTGTATGGTTTAATTGGTCCGATACAAATAATTTATTTATCGATCGACCAGACTTCAATGCTTCTATAACTGGGTTCTTTCCTATAATCCACTCTTCCGACATGTCACTTTTCTCCCTTCTCAACAAATTCAATTGCTTCGTTAATCAATTCTTGCAGACGAACGACATTATCCGCTAAATAATGGAAACCTAGCAATGCCTCAAAAGCAGTGCTATAACGATATGTTTGTACATCTGTGTTTTTAGGCGTGGAGCCAGACTTCGCATTTCGACCACGTCGAACAATAGCCTGCTCGTCTTCGGTTAACATTTGTTGCTCAATCCAATAACGAATTACTTTTGCCTGTGATTTCGCAGAGACAAAATTGACCGCAGCATTGTGTAAATCGTTTAGCCTTTTTGAACCTGATGTCACTAGATGCTCACGAACATATAATTCGTATATGACATCCCCCATGTAGGCAAGCGCAAGACTCTTCATTTGCTTCACTTTTTGTTCTTCCATAATCAACCTCGCTTCCATCTCGGCCCTTGCGGTGTATCTTCCAAAATAATATTTTTATCTTTTAACTGGTCACGAATTTGATCGGCAAGTTGAAAATCTCTATCTTTTCTGGCTTGCTCACGCTGTTCAATTAATCGATCGATCTCCCCATCAACTAATTCTTGTGTTTCCTCTATTTGCAGCCCTAATATTTGCAACAGGCTCGCTAAAAGAGTTTGAAATGCTTCGATGACTTCTGTTGAAGTTTGCTTGCGTTGAATATATAAATTCGCTTCTTTTGTAATATCAAAGATAACTGCAATTGCGTTAGCAGTATTAAAATCATCATTCATTTCCGCTAAAAATTCTTGTTTGAATTGTTGAATTTTATTTAACCATTTTTCATTGTCTTCTGTTAAGTTAAGACTTGCTTTTTTCCTATGCGTTAAGTTTTGATAAGCATTCTTAATACGATCCAAGCCGTTTTTCGCATTTTCTAACAAAGCTTCATTGAAATTAATCGGGTTACGATAATGAACGCTTAAGATAAAGAAGCGAATCAATTGCGGATCAAATTTTCCAATCAGGTCATGAGCAAGAATAAAGTTTCCAAGCGACTTTGACATTTTTTCATTATCAATGGTTATATAACCATTATGCATCCAATAGTTTGCAAAGCTTTGATCATTACACGCTTCAGACTGAGCTATCTCGTTTTCGTGATGTGGAAAAGCAAGGTCCTGACCACCAGCGTGAATATCAATTGTTTCTCCTAAATACTGCTTTGCCATAGCTGAACATTCAATATGCCAGCCTGGCCTTCCTTTACCCCAAGGCGAATCCCATGCTATCTCTCCCGGTTTCGCTTCTTTCCATAGCGTAAAATCTAACGGATCTTGTTTTTTCTCTCCTATTTGTATTCTAGCACCTGAACGCAAATCATCAATCGATTGGTGTGATAACTTTCCATAATCATTAAAAGCACGCGTTTTGAAATATACATCTCCTGCAGATTCATAAGCATATCCTTTAGCAACTAAGGCATCAATAAAATTAATAATTTCATCCATTGAATCAGTAACTCTTGGATGATGGGTTGCCTCTTTTACTCCTAACGCCTTCACATCCGATTTATAAGCATGAATAAAACGTTCTGCAACCTCTTCTACTTCTTCTCCTAATTCATGCGCAACTTTAATAAGTTTATCGTCAACATCAGTAAAATTGAGCACGTAATCTACATGGTATCCGCTATATTCTAAATACCTACGTACAGTATCAAACACAATTGCAGGTCTAGTATTACCGATGTGTATATAGTTGTAAACGGTTGGTCCACAAACATACATACGAACTTTCCCTTCCTCGATTGGTTGAAACACTTCTTTTTTTCTAGTTAGGGTATTATATAGTTGAATTGTCATTTGGTTTCACTCCTTTTAGCTCTTTTATTTCCTTTCTTAATTGGTCTAGCTCTTCCGTAAATTCCTTTATTACTTCTGATACAGGATCTGGGAGCTTATGATGCTCAAAATCTTGAACTGTTCGCTCACCATTTTGTACAACTACTCTTCCCGGAATGCCAACTACAGTTGAACAATCTGGAACATCCTTTAATACAACAGATCCAGCACCTATTTTTGCACATTTCCCAACAGTGATAGATCCTAGCACCTTAGCACCGGTTGCAATCAACACATTATCTTTAATCGTCGGGTGCCTCTTTCCTTTTTCTTTTCCCGTCCCACCTAGTGTTACACCTTGAAAAATAGTTACATTGTCTCCTATTTCACACGTTTCTCCAATTACAACACCCATGCCGTGGTCAATGAAAAAACGACTACCAATCTGTGCACCTGGATGAATCTCTATTCCAGTTAAAAAACGGGTAATTTGTGATATCGCCCTAGCGATAAAGAAAAACTTCTTGCGATATAGTGCATGTGCAATTCGATGAGACCAGATCGCATGTAACCCTGAATAAGTCAGAAAAACTTCTACACGTGTACGTGCGGCGGGATCCTGTTCAAAAACAACATCCATATCTTCTTTTAATTGCTTCCAAAACCGCATGATTACACCCCCTATAACACACTTAAAGACGAAAAATGATATTCGTTGTCCGTTTTATTTTTTATCAATGCAGTATATGCAAATGACGCTAGTTATGACTTGATACACTTTAATTATAAGAGACGCTTAGTTATATAGTGCATCTTCTCGAATCAGATTGCATAAATAAAAGCGCCTCTATGTTCTACAACACAGAGACGCTTTAGCGCGGTCCCACTCTGTTTAGAAAATCAGTTTGATTCTCTCTACTCTTCACTATGATAACGGTTAGCAAGCCGCTTTTGTCTACTATTATTCAACAAAAGACTCTGAGGTGCATTTTCTAAACAGACACTTAAAATCACTTTCAGCCAAGGTGATTCTCTCTAAATAAGTCTCGATTGTTTATACTTTTCCTCTTCATCGTTTTTTGATTTTTTTATTTTTTTAAAACTGCTCTAACACATGCGTTAGCCTTGCAATAACAACTTCTTTACCTAATAGATCGATAGCATTTGGAAGTTCAGGTCCGTGAACCTGACCAGTCGTTGCTACTCGTATTGGCATAAACAGATTTTTCCCTTTTTGTTTTGTTTCTTTTTGTGTCGCTTTTATTTCCGCTTTAATTGCAGCAGGATCTAATTGATCAAGCGCCTCCAGCTTTTCTTTAAATACACGTAAAACTTCAGGAACTTGCTCTCCTTGCAGCACTTCTTTTTCCTCGCCTGTATAAGTTATTTCTTTTTGGAAAAAGAGTGAGGTTAATTCAACAATTTCCTGCCCATAACTTAATTGATCTTTGTATAAAGCAATTAGCTCAAGTGCCCACTCTTTCGTAGATGAGTCCATGTCTTCTGGCAATTTACCCGCTTCAATTAAATGCGGTAAAGTTAAGGCGATAACACTGTCCAGATCGGCAGCTTTGATATATTGATTATTCATCCATTTAAGCTTTTTAGGGTCAAAAATTGCTGCAGATGTTGATAGACGCTCCGAATCAAATATCTCAATTAATTTTTCCTGCGTAAATATCTCTTCCTCACCAACCGGAGACCAACCCAACAGTGCAATAAAGTTGAATAACGCTTCCGGTAAGTAGCCAAGATTTTTATACTGTTCAATAAATTGCAAAATATGTTCATCTCGTTTACTCAATTTCTTGCGCTCTTCATTAAGAATAAGTGTCATGTGACCATATTTAGGCGGCTCCCATCCAAACGCATCATAAATCATCATTTGCTTAGGTGTATTAGAAATATGTTCTTCACCACGTAACACATGAGAAATCTGCATTAAATGGTCATCAATTGCAACCGCAAAGTTATAAGTAGGAATACCGTTTTTCTTAACTATTACCCAGTCACCAAAATCGCTTGATTCAAAGGTAATATCTCCTCTTACAATGTCATTGAAGGTATAGGTATTTCCTTCAGGTACACGAAAACGAATACTAGCTTGTCTTCCTTCTGATTCAAACTGCGCAATTTGTTCGGCAGTCAAATCACGATGTGCACCAGAATATTTTGGAGGTTGATTGTTAGCGCGTTGTTGGTCGCGCTCTGCATCAAGCTCCTCTTCTGTCATGTAACATTTATAGGCCAATCCGCGTTCTAATAAATCATCTACATGTTTCTTGTATATGTCTAAGCGTTCCATTTGACGATAAGGACCATAGTCTCCGCCAATGTCAGCCCCTTCATCCCAGTTCAATCCTAACCATTTCAAATAACGAAGCTGGCTTTCTTCTCCACCGGCAACGTTACGTTTTTCATCTGTATCTTCCGTACGAATAATAAATTTACCACCTAAATGTTTTGCATATAAGTAGTTAAATAAAGCAGTTCTAGCGTTTCCAATATGTAAATGCCCAGTCGGACTTGGTGCATAGCGCACACGTACATTCTGTGTCATCTTTTGTTCCCCTTTCTGTCGATGCGTTCTTTCTTTATATTCTATCATTTTTTTTACTATTGTGCGCATCTTTCACTATTCTTACTCAGCAAACTCCATACGCAACTTGATTTATTCCTACCATAAGAAGAAGTGATAACAATGTTATCACTTCTTCTTTATCTGTTATACGCTTTTTACAATGCTTTTTCAAGTAATTTCGGTTTAGCAAAGATCATTCGACCAGCAGAAGTTTGTAACACACTTGTAATTAATACTTCGATTGTCTTACCGATGTAATTCTTACCTTCTTCCACAACAATCATTGTACCGTCATCTAGATAGGCAACACCCTGATTCTGTTCTTTACCATCCTTGATCACTTGTACAGTTAACTCTTCGCCAGGAAGTACTACTGGCTTCACAGCATTAGCTAAGTCATTTATATTCAACACTGGAACATTTTGAAACTCACAGACTTTGTTTAAGTTAAAGTCATTCGTTACAACAACCCCATCAATCACTTTCGCTAACTTAACTAATTTACTGTCTACTTCTTGGATATCTTCAAAATCACCATCATACATTTCCACATTAACAGGTAAATCTTTCTGCATTCGGTTAAGTACATCTAAACCTCGTCTACCTCTGTTACGTTTTAATGCATCAGACGAGTCAGCAATATGTTGAAGCTCTTCCAATACAAATTGAGGAATGAGCACGGTTCCTTCTAAGAAGCTCGTTTGACATATATCTGCAATTCTTCCATCAATAATAACACTAGTATCTAAGATTTTTGATTTAGGGAATTTCGATAATTCATTTGTCTCTGTACGATCAGCCTTTTTTTCCTTGTCTTTCCTAGCAATCGTCAACACACTTAAAAATTCATCTCTTCGCTTAAAACCAACTTGAAATCCTAAATAGCCTAATAAAATCATAATGAATAGCGGAACTACTTGTGATACCACAATAATTTGAATATCTTGAATTGGTTGATTAATAATATAAGCTATGACTAGACCGATAATTAAACCTAAACTACCAAAAAACAAATCAGTTACCGGGGCCTTTAACAATGTATCTTCTAACCATTTAACAAAATGAACAATATAATCAACTAACCAAAATGTTAATAAATATAATATAATAGCTCCTAATACCAAACCTACATACGGCGCAACATACACCGAACTCAACCAACTGTCTCTTGTAAAACTCATCAATTCAATAATAACTGGTATATATAAATACCCAGCGGTACCACCGGCAATAATAATAAATAATTGCACAACTTTTTTAAGCACCACAGTCACCTCCTAACACATAGTATCTCCAACTCATAATAAAAATAATCAATTTAATGCCAAAAGTTTTTTATAACTTAACATAACTTACATATAAAGTCAAACTATAAACAGTAAATTCTAACACACAAAAGAAGAAAAGTCAATTCATGATGAATATTCATTCGTTTTGTCGAGTTAATGGTCTAATGTTACTTGTAGCGCTTCTTGTACAGAGTTTACTCCAATAACTTCTATGGTGTCGGGAGCCGTCCATCCATCTAGGTTTCTTGCTGGTATAATAGCTCGTTTAAACCCTAATTTAGCCGCTTCTTGCACACGCTGATCAATCCTCGATACACGTCGTATTTCACCAGTTAAGCCAACCTCACCGATTAGTACATCATCTGGTTTTGAGACTTGATCTTTGAAACTAGAGGCAATGCTGACTGCAACAGCTAAATCAATAGCTGGTTCATCTAATTTCACACCGCCAGCGACCTTCACATAAGCATCTTGGTTCTGCATTAATAACCCCACGCGCTTCTCTAGTACTGCCATTAATAGTGGTACACGATTGTGATCAATTCCTGTCGCCATTCTTCGGGCTTGACCAAAGCTAGTTGGTGAAATTAATGATTGAATTTCAACTAAAACGGGTCGGGTACCTTCCATCGAAGCAACAACAGTGGAACCTGCTGCACCTTGTGACCGTTCTTCCAGGAAAATCTCTGAAGGATTTAACACTTCCCGCAAGCCTTCTTCCTTCATTTCAAAAATACCCATTTCATGTGTACTACCAAAACGATTTTTCACACTACGTAAGATACGAAAGGTGTGGTGGCGTTCGCCCTCGAAATATAAAACAGCATCTACCATATGTTCAAGTAATCTTGGACCTGCAATAGCACCCTCTTTTGTTACATGCCCAACAATAAAGATTGGAATGTGGTTTGTTTTAGCTATACGCATTAATTCACTTGTACATTCTCTGACTTGTGACACACTTCCAGGAGCGCTTGTTACTTCCTCTTTGAAAATAGTCTGAATAGAGTCTATCACAATAAAGCTCGGTTTCAATTGATCAACCTGATTAGCAATAAGATGCAAATTCGTTTCTGAAAGCACAAATAGATTATCAGAAGTGATGTCCAATCGGTCTGCTCGTAATTTGGTCTGTCTAGTCGATTCTTCTCCAGATATATATAGGACACGAATATTTTTTCTTGCCAACTGATCAGACACTTGTAATAAAAGTGTTGACTTCCCTATACCAGGATCACCACCAATTAAAACAAGAGAACCAGCTACGATTCCTCCACCTAATACACGATTTAATTCAGGCATTTCAGTAGTAACTCTCGCTTCATCTCTTGATTCTACCGCTGTAATACTTTCTGGTTTTGTTGAAGTAGCTTGCCCTAAGCCGGTATGCTTGGAGGATGACTTTGAAGCAACCTCTTCTACCAACGTATTCCAATTATTACAACTTGGACATTTCCCCATCCATTTTGGTGTTTCATATCCACACTCTTGGCAAACAAACTTTGTTTTTGTTTTAGCCATACTCAACCACCTTTTCCTACCCCTTCATTATATACGAAAAAACACACTAGTACGTTACATATAGATTAATAATTTGTGTAAAAAGAATGAAAGACGCAATACTTTATTATTATACTGTAATATAGAAAAATCGGAAGGAGGTCACCTTCCGATTTTTCCGAATGATTTACACCTTAATTCATTCCATTACTTGCTCAATACTGAGAATTCACCTTTATCATTTAGGCCAATATTAATTTTTTGACCTTTTTTGATTTCTTCTCTTAATAGCGCTTCAGATAATAGATCTTCTACATTCTTCTGGATCGATCTTCTTAATGGCCTTGCACCATATTCCGGATCAAAGCCTTCATTTGCAATCTTTTCAATTGCTTCATCAGATAATTCAAAGTCAATCTCCTGGTCTACTAAACGTTTTTGTAATTGCTCTATCATAAGTGTCACAATATCCTTCATATGTTTTCTCTCTAGTGAGTGGAAAACAATGATTTCATCTATTCGGTTTAAGAATTCTGGACGGAATGCCTTTTTCATTTCTTCTGTAACTTTTGACTTCATTCCTTTGTAATCAGCAACTTCATCATCTAATGTAAAACCAACGAATTTATTTTGCTGTAATTCGCTAGCACCGACATTAGAAGTCATTATTAGTACTGTGTTACGAAAATCAACCAGTCTACCTTTAGAATCAGTTAACCGACCATCTTCTAAAACCTGTAATAAAATATTGAACACTTCAGGATGTGCCTTTTCCACTTCATCTAATAATACAACGGAATAAGGTTTTCTTCGCACCTTTTCTGTCAATTGGCCACCCTCTTCATAACCAACATAACCTGGAGGTGAACCAACTAATCGAGAAGTAGTGTGCTTCTCCATATATTCAGACATATCAATTCGAATCATTGCGTCTTCATCACCAAACATGGACTCAGCTAATGCTCTTGCTAATTCTGTTTTACCTACACCAGTTGGACCTAAGAAAATGAACGATCCAATTGGACGCTTCGGATCTTTCAACCCTGCTCTTGCACGTCGAATAGCCTTAGATATTGCATCAACTGCCTCTTCCTGGCCAATTACTCGATCATGTAGGACTGATTCAAGGTTTAATAGACGTTGACTCTCATCCTTTGTTAAAGCGGAAACCGGAACTCCTGTCCAAGTAGAAACAATCGTTGCAATATCCTCAACGGTAACCTCTGAGCTTTCTTGCCCTTGTTCTTCTTTCCACTTTTCTTTCGTTGTTTCTAATTTTTCTCGTAAACGTTGTTCGTTATCACGTAATGATGCCGCTTTTTCAAACTCTTGACTTTGAACCGCAGCATCTTTTTCTTTTCTTACTTCCTCCAAGTTCTGTTCTAATTCTTTCAGATTTGGTGGAGCAGTATAAGAACGTAAACGCACACGCGAAGCAGCTTCATCAATTAAATCAATTGCTTTATCGGGAAGAAAACGATCAGTAATATACCGGTTAGATAGATTTGCAGCTGCATCGATTGCCTCATCAGTAATGGTTACGCGATGGTGTGCTTCATAGCGGTCGCGCAATCCTTTTAAAATTAAAATAGATTCTTCTAATGTTGGTTCATCAACTTGAATTGGTTGAAAGCGACGTTCCAACGCTGCATCTTTTTCAATATATTTACGATACTCATCTAATGTTGTTGCACCAATACATTGCAGTTCACCTCGAGCTAGGGATGGCTTTAGGATATTGGAAGCATCAATTGCTCCCTCCGCACCACCAGCTCCGATTAATGTGTGTAATTCATCAATAAATAGAATCACATTTCCTGCTTGGCGAATTTCTTCCATCACTTTCTTTAAACGGTCCTCAAATTCACCACGATATTTCGTTCCTGCTACAACAGTTCCCATATCTAAAGTCATTACACGTTTATCACGTAGCATCTCAGGAATCTCATTATTTACAATTTGCTGCGCAAGACCTTCTGCAACAGCAGTTTTACCAACACCAGGCTCACCAATTAACACTGGGTTATTTTTCGTGCGACGGCTAAGCACTTGAATCACACGCTCAATTTCTTTTTCACGACCAATAACAGGATCAACATTGCCCTCTTTAGCGATGGCTGTCAAATCTCGTGCCAATGAATCCAATGTCGGCGTATTAGCAGTTGTCGCTTGATTATTTCTATTCTGGCTTTTTCTTGTTGTCTCATTACTGCCCAAGAGTTGTAACACTTGCTGACGCGCTTTATTTAAACTTACACCAAGGTTATTTAACACTCTTGCTGCGACACCTTCTCCTTCGCGAATAAGACCTAACAAGATATGCTCTGTTCCAACATAAGAATGCCCTAACTTTCTTGCTTCGTCCATTGATAATTCAATAACTTTTTTAGCTCTTGGCGTATAATGAATCGTTTGCGAAACCTTCTGGCCTTTACCAATTAAATTTTCAACTTCTTTTTGAATCTTTTCTGTTTCTAAGCCAAGGCTTGTTAATGCTTTTGCTGCAATTCCTTCACCTTCGTTTACTAATCCTAATAATATATGCTCTGTTCCAATGTTATTATGCCCTAAGCGAACGGCTTCCTCTTGAGACAATGCCAATACTTTTTGAGCTCTTTCTGTAAATCGACCAAACATCATCGGAAATTCCTCCTAACTCATTCATTCTCTAATTTTAAACGTTCTCTTATTATAGAAGCTCTTCTAATATCTCTCTGATTTGCTGATAGTGTTTCTTTTGCATAATGTTGTAAAAATCCTGGTTGAGTTAAGATCATCAATTCATTTAAAATCGACTTAGATAAATGATTAATATATCCAACATCAATTCCTAAACGTAAATCAGATAGACATGTTGCAGCCTCTTTTGACTCAATAATCCTGCTATATTTTAATGTTCCATATGACCGAAAAATACGATTTTCTAACCTTAATTCTGATTGTTCAACTAGCAACTGTCTTGCAAATTGCTCTTGTTCAATTAACTTCTTCACAACACTTAGTAAGTTATCAATAATATCAGCCTCAGATCGACCTAGCGTTACTTGGTTGGAAATCTGAAATATATTACCAATTGCCTCACTACCCTCACCATATATTCCTCTTACCACTAATCCTAATTGATTAATCGCAGGAATCATCTTGTTCAGCTTTTGTGTTAAAGTTAATGCAGGAAGGTGCATCATAACAGATGCTCTCATGCCTGTACCAACGTTTGTTGGGCAGCTTGTCAGATAACCTCTGTGTTCATCATAGGCGTAATCTATTTTTTCCTCTAACCAATCATCAAATGCAAAAGCACTCTCTAATGCTTTTTCTAATTGTAAACCAGGAAAATACAATTGCATCCGAATATGATCTTCCTCATTAACCATCACGGAAACTTGTTCATTTTCAGAAATTAATACGCCACTGTTTTTCGACTTCTCAGCTAAATTTGGGCTAATTAAATGCTTTTCAACTAGTACTCTTTTTTGAATTGGCTTTAACTCTTCCATCGAAATATATTCTAAATCTTGATAGTCAGCAAATGACTGATGATGATAGTGTTCTTTTATTACATCTACAATCGGTGTGAGTTCATCTTCATTTGCTATAATAGGAAAAGTAAACTGTTCAAAGTTCCTTGCCAGCCTTATCCTTGTGCTTAATACAATATCATTATCTGGGCCTTCCTCTTTCATCCAAGGGCTAATCGCTTCATTTATGAATGGCTGTAAAGACATTACTTATCACCATCCTCATCTATCTTCGCCGTATTATTTTCTAGCTCTTTAATTTTGTCACGCATAACAGCAGCTTCTTCAAATTGTTCATTTTCAATTAGATCCTTTAATTTCCCCTTATACTCTTGCACTAATTGCTTCTTTTTTAAAAATGTTCCCTGACGATTTGGAATCTTACCATCATGAGTGATGTTCCCGCTGTGAACTCGTCTAAAAATTGGATTTAGGTATTCTTCAAATGCATCATAGCACGATGCACAGCCAAATTTTCCAATCTTAGTAAATTCTCTATAGGTCATTCCACATTTGGAGCATTGCAATGTCTCTTGTTGCTGTTTATTAAATGACTGACTTTTGGAAACGGTTGGTTCATAATGAAACAACCCAGCTAATAAATCATGTATAGAGTATGCCGGTTCATCATAATCGATATAACCTTTATCTTTTGCACAACGTTCACAAACATGGATTTCGTTCTTTTCGCCATTTATTATTTTTGTTAAATGCAAGGTTGCAGGCCGTTCATGGCATTCTTCACATTCCATCAGACATCCTCCCTTTAACAATTATTTACCGTAAAACGTGTGACGATAATTATTTATTGCGATTATTTCATCATTCGTATTTTAATGTCGTTAGCATAGCAGTCATTATTCGTGCTCTAATTTCATCTCGAATAGGGAGCTGAAAAGCAAGCGTATCACGGGTTAAGGCACTGATCATTATCTTTTCTTCACGCTTTGTAATTAATTCTTCTTCAAACATTCGCTCTAAAATATCGATAGATGCCTGTTGTGTTACTTTCGGTTGAATCATTTCAATAATATCATCAATTAATTTGGCTTTATCGTCATTAGTGATGCGAGTAATACGTATATACCCACCACCGCCACGTTTACTTTCAACGAGATAACCTCGCTCAACGGTAAAACGTGTATTTATGACATAATTAATTTGAGAGGGAACACACTCAAATTGATTTGCTATCTCACTTCGTTTTATTTCAATAATCTTTTGATGGTTGCCTTGTATTATTTGTTTTAAATATGCTTCAATGACATCAGAGATATTACGCATTTGCCTCCTCCTTCAATTGACTTTGACTAACTTTGACTATATCTATATTATACTATTCCTATTTTTTCATGCAAATATTATTCACGTAATTTAAAAAACATTTATTAGCTAGATTTAATTTGTTTCACAAAATCCATTTTTAACAGAGATTGATAAAGTTCCAACTTATCTAATTCCTTTCCTCCATCTAATTCAATCCAAACTACTCGATCGCCTTCCTTACCAAGATCAACCTCAAATTTACGTATTTGATTACGAAACTGTTCAAGTTCTATGAACAGTTCATTTAATTGACTAGTACCTTCTAGTACAATTAGAAAGTTAGTAGATGATTTATTCCATGAAAGCTTCTTTTCAATTTTATTTAAAAAGATTAAACTCAATAGAATTATTATCGTCGTAAGTATTGCCTCTTTATACATACCAATACCAACAACTAATCCTAGACCTGCTACTGCCCATATTGACGCGGCTGTTGTTAACCCCTTTACCGTCATTCCATTAACAATAATTGTTCCAGCACCTAAGAACCCAATTCCGCTAATAACATAAGAAGGGATTCGAGTTGGATCAAACCGTACTGTATCATCATAATCATCTAGATATTCTGTGAAACCATATATAGATAAGAGCATCATTAGACAGGCGCTAACACCTACCAATATATGTGTTCTAAAGCCTGCTGCATGTTGATTCACTTCTCGCTCAAAACCTATTAAACCCGATAATAATAATGCTATAACCATTCGCGCACTTATTGTTAAAAACTCTTGATCAAACCAACTGACTATACCAATCATAATTTCTGGCTATAAAAAGCCTAGCCCCTCCTTTATCTTAAACACTTAAATATATGCTTATCTTTACCCTGAAATGTTCTACATTCAACACCTTTTTTACATAAAAAAAGAACATCTAAGCAGATGATCTTTTTTCATTTATTTATTTTGATTTCAACCAAGCAACAGACATCGTACCAAAACCAGTATGCACGCCAGCAACTGGCACTAGCGTTTCCACTTTAAATTGAATGGATTGATGCATTTGCTCTAACTCGCTTTTCCATTTTTCCGCTTTTTCCTTCACGCCTGCGTGTAAGATACAGATTTCCTTGACTTTGTGTTCGGAAATTGCTTTTTCAACAACTTGAAAAATTCTGCGAGCCGCCTTCTTTTTACTTCTTATTTTTTCATGAACAATAACTTTACCATCATCAAATGTTAATATAAGATTTATTGAAAGCAAGTTTGCAAACACTGCTTGTGTCGTACTAACTCGACCGCTCTTTTTTAATTGCTCCAAATTCTCAGGTAATAAATACATCTCTGTTTGATTTGGATAGGTTCTCAATATCTGAACCATTTCTTCATATGATTTCCCCTGTTCTTGAAGCTCAATTCCGTTTGATATCATCTTTCCTAAAGCATATGAACCTATTTTAGAATCGATCACTTCTACAGGGAAACCAGCCATTTCACTCGCGCTAATAGAACTTTGATATGTTCCTGTTAAGGCACTAGATGCATGGATAGCAATCCCACAGTCATATTCTGTTTTTAACTTTTCGTATAAGGTAACAAACTCACCAAAATTAGGTTGACTAGTTTTAGCACCTTCACCATGCAATTTCAGCAATTCATAAACTTCTTCTTTTGTAATATCAATATCTTCTCTATAAGAAATGTCGTTTATGTTTACTATCATTGGTAATACATGGATGTTATGTTGTTTAATAAATTCTTGAGATAATCCGCACGTACTATCTGTTATCCAAGCTATTTTTTTCATTCTAATCTCCTTTAGTCTAAGCGTATTGTTTTTGTTATACTTAAGATACCACGAAAATACCTTAAAAAACAGTTAAAGATGAGATATAATAATGGTTTTTTATTTCCTAAACCTTAATGTATATTATAAACTTTTTCTTTTGCTTTTTGTAAGTCTATTATTTAAATATCGATAAACTATACTTTTTAGTTTATCGATATTTAAATAAAACAAAAAACCTTTGAAGCAGATTCAAAGGTTTTTTTCATTGCCTAGCGACGTCCTACTCTCACAGGGGCAAGGCCCCAACTACCATCGGCGCTGAAGAGCTTAACTACTGTGTTCGGCATGGGAACAGGTGTGACCTCTTCGCTATTGTCACCAGACATTTGTTTGTTTATTCATAATTTCAAGGACAAGGTATATTATATTAACTTTTATTAAGAAAAGCAAGTGTTTTTTTAATATTTTTTTATAATGTACCTTTTGTTTAAAGGATGTACCTTCAAAACTAGATAAGACAGACAAGTATTCATATTTTTAAATATAGTTAAGTCCTCGATCGATTAGTATTCGTCAGCTGCACGTGTCACCACGCTTCCACCTCGAACCTATCTACCTCATCGTCTCTGAGGGATCTTACTCTAAAAGATGGGAAGTCTCATCTTG
>NZ_JACEFA010000012.1 GCF_014083865.1 Paraliobacillus salinarum
TATGTTTTTTCCTCATTAATCCCTCCACTCCAAATTTCTCAAATACCTTTACCCATCTTTTTAATGGTGAACTGCTTTTCATACCGTGCTTCCTTGCTAATATATCATAACCCAATTTTCCATCTTGATATTCTTTTACTAGCATTAATTTAAATTGTTCACTATATTTAGCCATAAAAATACACCCCAAAAGTTAGATTTTCACTCTAACTTTTGGGGTGCAGTACAATATCTCGGCACTTTTTTTCTATCTATCAAAACGTAATAATTCGCGTATTTCTGTTTCGGATAATTTTGATAACATCGTTTCACCAGGTTGAATAATTTGATCAACTAATTCACGTTTTTCTTTTTGTAATTGGAATATTTTCTCCTCGATTGTACCTTCTGTAATTAACCGAATCACTTGAACAACATTTTTTTGACCGATACGGTGTGCTCTGCCTGCTGCTTGTGATTCAATGGCAGGATTCCACCATAAGTCGAATAGAATTACTGTATCTGCACCGGTCAAATTCAAACCAGTTCCACCAGCTTTTAATGAAATTAAGAAAATATCTTTATCTCCTTCGTTAAATGCATCGGCCATGTTCACTCGATCTTCAGACGGTGTGCTTCCATCTAAATAATGATAAGAATAGCCATCCTTTCTCAGTGTCTCACCAATGATCTGAAGCATACTAGAAAATTGGGAGAAAATTAATAGTCGTTTTCCTTGAGCTCTCATATCATTAACTAATTCTCTTAAATGTTCCAGCTTTCCAGATTTACCGTGGAAGTTATCTAAAAATAGACTTGGATGACAACAAATTTGACGCAAGCGTGTTATACCAGCTAGAATTTCCAGCTTTCCTTTTTTGAAACCTTTTGTTGCAACTGTTTCAGAGATTTTTGCTTGCATCTTTTCCACATATGCTAGGTACACTTGTTTTTGGAGTTGAGTTAATTCAGCATACTGTTCAGTTTCAATTTTTTCTGGTAATTCGCTTAATACATCTTGTTTTAGTCGACGTAAAATAAACGGACGTGTAATAGAAGCGATATAGTTTGTGTCTAATTGCAAAAAATGCTTTTTCGACCCAAGAAATCCTGGTGTTAATGTTTCAAAAATAGACCATAATTCTTCAAGTGCATTTTCAATTGGCGTACCACTTAAAGCAAATCGATTACAAGCTTTAATAGCCCGGACCGCTTTAGCAGTTAATGTTAAGTGGTTTTTTATTGCTTGTGCCTCATCAAGAATTAAATCATCAAATTCAACCTTCTCGTATAATTCAATATCTTTTCTAATTAATGGGTAAGAGGTGATATAAATGTCTGTATCATCCTGCTCTTCGACTAAAGCTTTTCGTTCCTCTTTCGTGCCGATAATAATTTTTGATTGAAGTGTTGGTGCAAATTTATCTATTTCTTTTTTCCAGTTGTATACGAGTGAAGCCGGGGCAATCGCTAATGATTTGTAATTATCGTTTTTTGCTTCTTTTTCACTTAATAAATAGCTAATTGTTTGAATGGTTTTACCAAGCCCCATATCATCTGCTAATATGCCGCCCAGTTTATAATGCGATAATGTTTTAAGCCATTGGAAACCAATATATTGATAATCTCGTAATGTAGCTTGTAATGTATTTGGTAGTGAAAATTGAAGTTTTTCTGGTTGTTTTAACGCTTCAAGTAATTGAACAAACGTTTCATCATAATGGATTAACTGTTCGTGAAAAGCTTCCTCTATTTGAAAACTTCTTGCTGCAGAAACTTGTACATGCTGATTGTGCACATCTTTTTTTGAAAGCTGTAATTGATCAACAAAGGATTGAAATGAACGGAACGAATCTTTTTCTAATGAAACGAGTGGTCCATCAGGTAATCGAATATACCGTTTTTTCTCTACAACTGCATCCAATAATAATTTGATATCCTTTTCGGAAATACCTTCCACATCAAAAGAAACATCAAGCATGCCAAGGCGCTTGTTTAATGCTATATTCGTTTTTAGATTAGGTTCATTGTCAATAAACAATGTCTGGCTTTTCTTAGAAAAATGAACGGTTGCATAATCTTGTAACTCGATTACTTTTTCGTTTAAAAATTGATACATTCGCTCATTGTTAAATAGTTTAAATCTACCGTTCATAAAGTAAAATCCAGCCTGTTCTAAAAACGTAATGATTTCTTGCTCCTTGTCAATATCACGCTTAATTACTAAGTCATTGCTGTCATAATTTTCGTATGGCTGTAGTTTGTACTTTCCATAGTGAAAAGCAACACTTGCAATTAACACATCTTTTGCTACATCTATATGGATTACGGTTTCAAGTGGATGGTCCTCTAACATTTCTGTTGCTTTTGTTGAAAATTCAATAGTACCTATTTGAGCCAATTGTGGTAATACATATGCGACGAAGGATTCCATATGTTCTTGTGCTATACGGTGTACGTATTGTTTTCGATACGGTAATAACATATAGATTTGGTCAATGACTTGTTGTTGTTCTGGTGTTAAGGAATAAAGCTGATTGCCGTTTACAAGCAGTCCGTATTGCTCAACATATTCGTACTGAAATAAGGATTTCATACTAATAGAAAAACTAACCTCACTATCCATTTCAATCGGAAAATGAAGACTTGGTAAGTTATTTTCTAAAATATAATGGGTTAAAGCTTCTTTGGACGCCGTAACAAAAACGGAGTTACGATGATTGATCTTTTCTAAAAGATCTAAAGAGAGATACGGCGCCAGTTTAATTGCACGTTTGTCTAGCATTGGATAGTCATTTTCAAACAGGCTTTCATTGTGTTGACATAGCATTAATTGATGTAAAATGTGTGCGTCTTTCTGATCAAGATAATGTGAAGCTGGATCATATTTGAAAGTACTCGTAATTGTGTAAGTTTGTTGATTTTTTACGTGTGCTAAAAATTCACGAATATCCTTGATGACGTAAGGTTTTTTAGTACCGACACGTATTTCAACATCAAAAAAATCTGGTTTATTAGACAGATGCTTCTTGTGACTAACGATATATTGTATTTGCAACATTTCTTGCTCTAATGCATGTGCTTTATTTGTTTGATTAAATGTGTGGATTAAACGTAATGTGAACGGATCACTAGGCATAGGTAGATCTGCCTTTTTATTGTAAGTCTTGTCATTCATCTCGGCTTGTTT
This sequence comes from Paraliobacillus salinarum, assembly GCF_014083865.1. GTDB lineage: Bacteria > Bacillota > Bacilli > Bacillales > Amphibacillaceae > Paraliobacillus > Paraliobacillus salinarum. The sequence goes on from NZ_JACEFA010000012.1 coordinate 3,170, forward strand.
ATTACCATTTTGAGAAATAGCTAACAACACTGCAGCAATATGTTTACAAGTAAAGTGCTCATGGTAAGCTGGACAATTACATTTTCCTTCTAGCTCAGCATTCTCGAAGAAAAAAATTCGTACAGAATAGATATTTGCCCCTCGTACTTGAGCAGTCCATGTGTCAATAGCTTGGTTATATGTTAATCCAACGACTTTGCCCTTTTTAAAGTAATCATACCCTCTTCTATAAAAGCGTTGGCCAGTAATTTTAATAATATCTTGTTTATCTAAATAAAAAGTTTGCATTTATTTTACCTCTCATTTTACTAATAAATAATAATATCCTTTCATTATACCAAAAAATTGCATATAAAAAACATGACGTTTGGACGTTTTTTATTCTACCGTATCAGTAAATGATCTAAAGTATATCGCTCTAGTAGTTGACTAAGTAGGAATAATCATGCTATTTTTACTATCGTATATATAAAAAAATTTAATGGAAAACATATTTAAAGGAGCTTCAAGCCGATGTAAAAGATCCCTTATGACAGTGAAACTAAGTGAAATTTAACAAAGAAAGGGATTTATCTAATGACTATTGTAGAAGAAGTGAATAAAAGAAAAACGTTTGCGATTATTTCGCACCCAGATGCTGGTAAGACAACATTAACAGAAAAGCTATTATTAACTGGAAACCTCATTCGCTCGGCAGGTACAGTGAAAGGGAAAAAGTCAGGCAAATTCGCTACCTCAGATTGGATGGAAATTGAGAAGCAGCGTGGTATCTCTGTGACGTCTAGTGTAATGAATTTTCCGTATAAAGATTATAAAGTTAACATTCTAGATACACCGGGACACGAAGACTTTAGTGAAGATACGTATCGTACGCTAACTGCGGTGGATAGTGTCGTTATGATTATCGATGCTACGAAAGGGATCGAAGCACAAACAATTAAGTTGTTTAAAGTATGTAAAATGAGAGGCATTCCTATTTTTACTTTTATTAATAAGATGGACCGAGAAGGCCGTGAACCATTAGCATTATTGGAACAGATTGAAGAAGTATTAGATATTGAGACGTATCCAATGAATTGGCCTGTAGGAATGGGAAAACGCTTCTTAGGGATTTTCGATCGATATCATGAGCAGTTTGTTCAATTCAATGGGAATGAAGCAGAGACATACATTCCTTTTGACCAATTAGACGATGAAAATCATGCGTCCTTAGTACAAGATCCAACTTTTCAAGAAACAGAAGAAGAGCTTGAATTATTAGAAGAAGCGGGTGACGAATTTTCGTTAGAAGCGGTTTTAAGTGGAGAGCAAACACCTGTGTTCTTCGGTAGTGCGTTGGCTCCATTTGGTGTACAAACGTTTTTTGACACGTTTATTGAAATGGCACCATCGCCAAACCCACGTAAGTCGACAGCAGGATTAGTTCAGCCAGATAAAGAAGAATTTTCGGGTTTTATTTTCAAGATTCAAGCTAATATGAATCCAGCACACCGTGATCGTGTGGCGTTTTTGCGCGTTTGCTCTGGAAAATTTGAGCGTGGTATGAGTGTAACATTGGAGCGGACAGGAAAATCAATTAAATTGTCACAAACACAGCAATTTGTTGCTTCATCAAGAGATACAGTTGACGTAGCTTATCCCGGTGATATCGTTGGAATTTATGACCCGAATGCATACCGTATCGGTGACACATTAATTCAAGGGAAAGAAATGTTCGCTTATGATGAATTGCCACAGTTTCCACCAGAATTGTTTAAAAGAGTGACAGCTAAAAACGTAATGAAATCAAAGCAATTTAAAAAAGGGTTAGAACAATTAGTACAAGAAGGTGCCATTCAATTGTTTACGGCATATCCAATGGAAAGCTATATAATTGGTGCTGTAGGTGAATTGCAATATCAAGTATTTGAGCATCGTATGAAACATGAATATAATGTAGATATTGTTTTAGAATCAATGGGTGAACGTATTCCGAGATGGCTTGATGAAGAAAAAGTTGATACGACACTGTTTGATGAAAGAAATTTACTTGTTAAGGATCGTGAAGGAGCGTTTTTAGTTTTATTTAAAAATGATTTCGCACTTCGTTGGTTCCAAGATAAGCATAAAAACATTAAGCTGATTGATTTATTAGAAGTAAACAAATATGATCAATCATATTAAATGATATTGCACTTTGAAAAAAGGCTTGAGAAAAATAATTCTCAAGCCTTTTTAGTATAAACATTTTTAAATACTAACACTGAATAGCCGAACCACTTTCTTAAAGTTTATTTGAATTTTTGGTCACGAATGTTAATGTTTGACCACTTTCGTTAAAAATTTAAAGAAATATGGCCATAAATCGATAAAGACGACTTTTTTCAAATAAGGTAATACTTATTTTTGGTCCTAAGCTAATTATTTTGACTACTTTGATTAAAAAAATAAATGATTTTGGTCATTTTCTTCTAATCACGAATTCTTCTTATATAGGCTTGATGTGAAATTCACTCAAACATTAAAAACACACAAAAACGAATACTTGTTCGCTTTTTGTTTGATTTGTAGTATAATGTGGTAAACTAAAGAACGTGAAATAGAACGGAGGATTAATCATGGCTGAAACCTTTGACTTAGTTTCTAAATATAGTCCTGAAGGGGACCAACCTCAAGCAATTAAAGAATTAGTTAATGGAATTACATCAGGCAAGCGAGCACAAACCTTACTTGGAGCAACTGGTACAGGTAAAACATTTACGATGTCCAATGTAATTACAGAAGTAAATAAACCTACCTTAGTCATTGCCCACAACAAAACATTAGCTGGGCAATTATATAGTGAATTTAAAGAATTTTTCCCGAATAATGCTGTAGAGTATTTTGTCAGTTATTATGACTATTATCAACCTGAAGCTTATGTTCCCTCTACAGATACATTTATTGAAAAAGATGCGAGTATTAATGATGAAATAGATAAATTACGACACTCTGCAACCTCTTCTTTATTTGAAAGAAATGATGTGCTAATTGTTGCTAGTGTGTCATGTATTTACGGTCTAGGTTCACCAGAAGAATATCGTAACCAAGTACTATCTGTTCGTGTCGGCATGGAAAAGGATCGTGATGCATTGTTACGTGAATTAGTAAATATTCAATACGCACGAAACGATATCGATTTTCAGCGTGGTACTTTCCGTGTGAGGGGAGATTCTGTGGAAATTATTCCGGCTTCAAGAGAAGAGCATTGTGTTCGTGTTGAATTTTTTGGTGATGAAATTGATCGAATTCGTGAAGTAGATGCGTTAACAGGTGAAATTATTGGTGATCGAGAACATATTGCGATCTTTCCTGCTTCCCACTTTGTTACCGGAGAAGAAAAGTTAAAAGTCGCCATGAAAAATATTGAAAAAGAATTAGAAGAACAATTAAAATTTTTCCGTGAAAATAATAAATTATTAGAAGCGCAGCGCATTGAACAGCGGACACGCTATGATTTAGAGATGATGACTGAGATGGGGTTTTGTTCAGGAATTGAAAATTATTCAAGACATTTGACATTAAGGGAGCCTGGATCAACACCTTACACACTTATCGATTATTTTCCTGATGATTTTATGATTGTTATTGATGAATCACACGTTACACTCCCACAAGTTCGAGGAATGTTTAATGGAGATAAGGCACGTAAGCAAGTGTTAGTAGATCACGGTTTTCGTCTACCTTCTGCACTGGATAACCGTCCGCTTACATTTGAAGAATTTGAACAAAAAGCAAATCAATTCGTTTTCGTATCAGCAACACCAGGTCCTTATGAATTAGAACATACACCGAAAATGACGGAGCAAATTATTAGACCAACTGGCTTGCTCGATCCAAAAGTGGAAGTTCGTCCGATTGATGGTCAAATCGATGACCTAATTGGCGAGATCAATAAACGTACCGAACGAAATGAGCGTGTGTTAATTACGACATTAACGAAAAAAATGTCAGAGGATTTAACCGATTATCTAAAAGAAATTGGCATGAAGGTGGCGTATCTACATTCTGAAATTAAAACACTAGAGCGAATAGAAATTATTCGTGATTTACGTGTCGGTAAATATGATGTATTAATTGGAATTAACTTGTTAAGAGAAGGATTAGATATTCCAGAAGTGTCACTTGTAGCGATTCTTGATGCAGATAAAGAAGGGTTTTTACGCTCAGATCGTTCGCTTATTCAAACAATGGGGCGTGCTGCCCGTAATGAAAATGGACAAGTAATTATGTATGCTGATCGTATTACTGATTCGATGCGTCGAGCAATTGATGAAACCGAAAGACGACGTGAAAAACAACAAGCGTACAATGAGAAGCATGGCATTACACCTACCACAATTAAAAAAGAAGTGCGTGATGTCATACGTGCAACAATGGCGGCAGAATCAACAGAAGATTATACGGAAGCGCCTAAACTCAGCAATATGACTAAGAAAGAAAAAGACAAGATGATCGAACAAATGGAAAAAGAAATGAAGCAGGCAGCAAGAGAATTGAACTTCGAAAAAGCTGCTGAATTAAGAGATTTAGTACTGGAACTTAAGGCGGAAGGATGAAGATAAATGGTGAAAAAAGCAATAACGATTCAAGGTGCTCGTGCACATAACTTAAAAAATATAGATATTGATATACCAAAAGAGAAATTAGTCGTGCTGACAGGGCTATCTGGTTCAGGGAAATCCTCACTTGCATTTGACACCATTTATGCTGAAGGGCAAAGAAGATATGTAGAATCCCTTTCTGCTTATGCTCGACAATTTTTAGGCCAAATGGATAAACCAGATGTGGATGCAATTGAGGGGTTGTCCCCAGCAATTTCGATTGATCAAAAAACAACTAGCAAAAATCCCCGTTCGACAGTGGGGACTGTAACAGAGATTTATGATTATATGCGTTTGTTATTTGCTAGAGTAGGTCATCCTACATGTCCAAAGCACGGAATCGAAATCACTTCACAAACGGTGCAGCAAATGGTAGACCGTATTTTAGAATACCCAGAGCGCACGAAGCTTCAAATATTAGCGCCGGTTATTAGCGGGCGAAAAGGCGAGCATGTAAAAGTGTTAGAGAATTTACAGCAAGAAGGATATGTTCGTCTACGTGTTGATGGTGAAATGCGAGAAGTAAGCGAAGAAATACAATTAGAAAAAAATAAAAAACATAACATTGAAGTAGTAATCGACCGAATTGTTGTGAAAGAAGGAATAGCTGGCCGTTTAACAGATTCATTAGAAACAGCACTTCGTTTAGGTGAAGGTAAAGTTATTGTAGATGTAATAGGTGAAGAAGAATTATTATTTAATGAACACCATGCCTGTCCAATCTGTGGTTTTTCCATCGGGGAATTAGAACCAAGATTATTTTCATTTAACAGTCCTTTTGGAGCGTGTGAACGTTGTGACGGATTAGGCACGCAATTAGAAGTGGATGTTGATTTAGTGATACCAAATAAAGAACTTTCATTAAAAGAAGGTGCAATTGTTGCTTGGGAACCGACAAGTTCACAATACTATCCACAGCTACTGAAAAGTGTTTGTGAGCATTATGGAATTGATATGGAAGTTCCAGTCAGTCAATTACCTAAAGATCAATTAGATAAAATCTTACATGGAAGTGGAAAAGATTTAATTCACTTTCGATATGAAAATGACTATGGCATGACAAGAGAGAATGATATTTACTTTGAAGGTGTATTATCAAATATTGCACGCCGTTACAGAGAAACATCATCAGACTTCATTCGCGAGCAAATGGAGAAGTATATGGCGCAGAATAACTGCCCAACTTGTAAAGGGTATCGATTGAAGAAAGAAGCAATGTCGGTATTAATTAATGGATATCACGTAGGGCAAGTTACTGAAAAGTCTGTAACCGAAGCGAATCAATTTATCTCTGAACTTACACTTAGTGAAAAAGAAGCCCAAATTGCCAAAATGATTGTTAAAGAAATTCAAGATCGTTTAACATTTTTAACAAACGTCGGATTGGACTACCTTACATTATCTCGTTCAGCTGGTACGTTATCAGGTGGAGAAGCACAGCGTATTCGCTTAGCTACACAAATTGGTTCTGCTTTAACTGGTGTCCTCTATGTTTTAGATGAACCTTCTATCGGTTTGCATCAGCGTGATAATGATCGTTTGATTGCAACACTACAACAAATGCGTGATTTAGGAAATACATTAATCGTAGTAGAACATGATGAAGATACGATGCTTGCTGCGGATTGGTTAATTGATATTGGACCAGGAGCAGGAGAGCATGGTGGAGATATTGTTGCAAGTGGAACACCTAAGCAAGTAATGAAAAAGAAACAATCGTTAACAGGACAGTATCTCTCTGGTGAGAAGTTTATTTCTTTGCCAACAGAACGAAGGGAGCCCACTGATCGTTATATTGAGATTATTGGTGCAGAGGAAAATAATCTGAAGAATGTAAATGTGAAAATTCCGATTGGTTTATTAACAACGGTAACTGGTGTGTCTGGATCAGGAAAAAGTACGTTAATCAATGAAATTTTACACAAAAACTTAGCAATGACATTGAATCGAGCAAAACAAAAACCAGGGAAACATAAGCAAGTTAAGGGTAGTGAATATTTAGACAAAGTGATTGATATTGATCAGTCGCCAATTGGTAGAACACCTCGTTCCAATCCTGCTACTTATACCGGTGTGTTTGATGATATTCGTGATGTATTCGCACAAACCAATGAAGCGAAAATTCGTGGCTATAAAAAAGGTAGATTTAGCTTTAACGTAAAAGGTGGCCGTTGTGAGGCTTGCCGAGGAGACGGAATCATTAAAATAGAAATGCACTTTTTACCTGATGTGTATGTACCTTGTGAAGTTTGTCATGGAAAACGATATAACCGTGAGACATTAGAAGTGAAATATAAAGGAAAAAATATTGCTGATATTCTTGATATGACGATTGAAAATGCATTACACTTTTTCGAGAATATTCCTAAAATTAAACGAAAACTCCAAACGGTCTATGATGTAGGGTTAGGCTATATTCGCCTTGGTCAACCAGCTACAACGTTATCTGGTGGAGAAGCACAGCGTGTTAAATTAGCGAGTGAATTGCATCGTCGTTCAAACGGGAAGTCATTATATATTCTTGATGAACCGACTACTGGATTGCATGTAGATGATATTGATCGACTGTTGGAAGTATTGCAACGTTTAGTTGAAAATGGTGATACTGTTTTAATTATTGAACACAATCTAGATGTAATTAAAACTGCAGACCATATTATTGACCTAGGTCCAGAAGGTGGAGATCGAGGCGGTCAAATTATTGCTACCGGATCACCAGAAGAAGTAGCGGTATCCGAACAATCTTATACAGGCATGTATTTGAAGCCAATCTTAGAACGTGATCGTAACCGAATGGCTCAACGTTTAAAGCAACATGAAGAAGTAACACAAGCTTAATTTTTTCTGCGTAACATTATATGGTAATATCGTTTACTTTGACCTTAACGATTTTTTTGCGTAACTTATATTATGAGAGAAAAAGAGAGGGGGCTTAACTAGTTGGAAGCAATAGATGTAGCCATTGTACAATTAAAATTAGATGAATTTTTAAATGAAACGGTTTATATTCATATTGAAACGACCAATGGAGCATATGCTAGTCATCATAATGCAGATGTATTTAACGTAGGGGTGTTTATGCGAAATGCCAGCATTCGTTATACACAAGCAAAAATTATTGGTGATCAGACAGGTTATCGTGTCGGATTAAAGACAGATAACGGATGGGTTTATGCAGAAGGTGTTCGAGAATATGAAATAGATGAGTTGGATCGTCTATTATTAGCAGGCCACGATCGAGAAGGACGTCTAATGGTCGCCTTACAGATTAGTAGAACACCGTTTAAAGAATAAGTTTGAAGACAAAGGAGTTAAAATAGATGGAAAGTCATGTTGTTGTTATATTTCCTCATCCTGATGATGAAGCATTTGGTGCAGCTGGTACTATTGCAAAGTTTCGCGAGCAAGGCGTTCCTGTCACATATTTATGTGGTACTTTAGGTGAGATGGGAAGGAATATGGGGAATCCTATTTTTGCAACAAGAGAAAGCTTACCAAACTTTCGTAAAGATGAGCTTCTTGCAGCATGTGAAGTTTTAGATGTTGATTTGCATATGCTTGGCTATCGTGATAAAACATTAGAGTTTGAATCGCGTAGTAAAATAGCAGAACATTTACTAACCTACTTAGAAGAGATTCAACCTAGTTTAGTAATTACGCATTATCCTGGGCATGCTGTTCATCCAGACCATGATGCATTCGGTGCTGCAGCAATTGAAGCAGTTCAGCGCATGGAAGCCTCAAAGCGTCCAAAAGTATGGGCGCAAGCGATTACTAATACACGTTTAGAGGATTTGGGTCAACCAGATATCACTTTAGATATTACCCCTTATTTTGAGAAAAAGTTCGAAACCATTTTAGCGCATCAGTCACAAGCGGCTGGTGTATTAGGAAATATGGATCCATCGCTAGATAAACTAGCTGATATTGTGAAGAATAAATTAGCTAAAGAACAATTCTATCAATGGGAATTTTGAATCGTAAGTGTTTAAATTTTAGCTGATTGAGGAATATAATTGATAGATCAACTAGTGAAAAGATATAACTGTTTCAGCATAATATAAGATGTAAAGGAGGAATTTTCTATGAAAAAAAGATTATACCGTTCAACTAGAAACAAAATGGTGTCTGGTGTGATAGGGGGAATCGCAGAATATTTTAATGTGGATGCAACGATTTTACGACTAATTTTTGTTGTTGCACTTCCATTCACAGCATTTTTCCCATTGTTGTTTGTTTATATTGCGGCTGCAATTATTATGCCAATTGATAATGGTATTGAAGAATGACACGTTGGTTCGTATCATTATTACTAAATGCACTTGCTCTAACGTTAGTTTCGCAGCTTTTTGATGCATTTTATCTAGAAGGTGTAGGTACTGCGTTATTAGCAAGTGTAATTCTGTCTATATTAAATTTTATTGTTAAACCAATTCTTGTTGTATTAACACTTCCAATTACGATCGTATCACTCGGTTTGTTTTTGTTTGTGATTAATGCAATAACACTCATGATTACGCAATCTTTAATTGGTAATTCATTTGTGATTGATGGATTTGGTGTAGCTATTATTGCTGCCATCGTATTAGCGTTAATCAACTTGATTTTGAATCGATTGATTAAAGATCAAATTACTTAGACCTCTCATGACGTACCCAATAGGTTAGGAAACCGACTTCCTGCCTATTGGGTACTTTTAAATATAGTAAAAGCACTCTAATTTACGCTATAATATGAACAACAAAGTGTGAGGGCGGGAGACATAAAAATGAATCATCCTTTTTTACAATTTTCGTTTCAAACGGAACAACATAATCAAAAAACATTAACTTTTACTGATCCTCTTGCTATTTATCAAGCTTCAACACTTGATCAAGTACTACCTGTATTACAAAAAGTAGAGTGTGCAATCAATGACGGGCATTATGCTGCTGGATTTTTATCGTATGAAGCAGCACCGGCATTTGATTCTAATTACAAAGTTAATCCTTCAAATACAGCATTTCCACTTATTTATTTTGCGATATTTAACAAACCTAACCAATCATCAACTAGTACTGTAAAAAAGTCATACAACCTTTCTCAATGGAATTTCATTGCGAATTACAATGAGTATAAAAAAGGAATACAAGCGATTAAGCGAGCGATCAAACAAGGTGATACTTATCAAGTAAATTATACTACGCAAATGAAAGCAGACTTTTCTGGTAACTCCTACACGTTATATCAGCAGCTAATAGAAAATCAACAATCATCCTATAATGCTTATATTAAAACAGAGAACTTCGATATATTATCAGCTTCACCTGAATTATTTTTTCAAGTCAATGATGGAACCATCACAACAAAGCCGATGAAAGGAACATCACCTAGAGGACGGTTTTATCAAGAGGATCAGGTGTTAAAACAACAGTTATATGAATCAGAAAAAGAGCGAGCAGAGAATTTAATGATTGTTGATCTACTTCGGAATGATCTCGGAAAAATAGCTAAACTAGGCTCAGTAAAAGTTACAAAACAATTGGAAATTGAGTCTTATCCGACAGTACACCAAATGACCTCAACCATTACAGCGGATTTAGAAACGAATAAAATTATCGATTGGTTTCAAGCGTTATTTCCATGTGGGTCAATTACAGGTGCACCCAAAATCAAAACGATGGAATATATTGCATCTTTAGAACAAAATGCTAGAGGCGTTTATTGTGGAGCAATTGGTTATTTCACACCTGCGCATGAGGCGATTTTCAATGTTCCCATTCGCACTGTAGTTATTGATAAAACAGATAATCAAGCAATTTATGGTGTAGGTAGTGGTGTAACATGGGATTCTAAAATAAATAGTGAGTACGAAGAATTAAAAACAAAAGCTAAGCTATTGACTGAAAAACGCACATCATTTCAATTAATAGAAACTATGTTATTAGATCAAGGTACTTATCCATTAGAATCGTATCATATCAAACGATTATCTGAATCTGCAGCCTATTTTGGGTTCTCATTTTCTGAAGGTAATGTAAGAGCAGTTTTGGAAGAAATAAGGCATCAAACGGGTAAAGGAAAATATAAAGTAAGATTACTATTAAATAAAAATGGTGAGATAAAGCATTCAACGGAAATTCTTGAAGATATCGCTCAAGGTGTAAACTGTTGTTTAGCCAATTCTCCTATAGATAAAGCAGATGTCTTTCATTATCACAAAACAACAAAACGTTCGATTTATCAAAAGCATATCTCCGATGATCCAGCGATATTTTCTACATTATTGTGGAATGAGGAAAATGAGATTACTGAGTTTACATTTGGAAATGTTGTCGTTGAAATAAATGGTGATTATTTCACTCCACCAATCACTTCAGGTGTATTACCTGGTACGTATCGACAATATTTGTTGAAACATAACAAGATTCAAGAACGTATAATTAAAAAGGACGAGCTTATGGATGCGGACAAGCTTTGGTTTGTCAATGGATTGCGTGGATGGATATCGGTACAATTAAAATGATTGGTCTGTGATTAAATTGGTGATTGTACAGTAAAAAAGTGCTACAATACATGTAGATCTTGTTACAAACAGGAATAAGATAATGGCATGCTGGAGGGATGAAGTTGACGAAAGTTTATACGCAAGATTTATTAGAACAATTTAAATTTGATGTAGTAGCTGGCGCTAATGGAGTTAATAGGGAAATTATTATGAGTGATATCTCACGCCCGGGTATTGAATTAACGGGTTATTTTCGTTATTACCCAAGCAAAAGATTGCAATTATTAGGGAAAACAGAACTCTCTTATTATAAAGATTTAACTTCCGAACAACGTGCCGACCGTGCCAAGAGAATGTGTACGGAAAAAACTCCTGGAATTGTCATTTCTAGAGGAATGGATATTCCAGAAGAACTTGTTAAAGCATGTGATGAGGCAGATGTTCCATTGCTTCGTTCTCCATATAAAACAACACGTGTAGTTAGTCGATTAACTAACTTCTTAGAAGCAAAATTTGCACCATTTACTGCTATGCATGGTGTACTAGTTGATATATATGGTGTCGGTGTACTAATTATGGGACAAAGTGGTGTGGGTAAGAGTGAAACGGCACTTGAATTAGTTAAGCGTGGTCATCGTCTTGTTGCTGATGATAGTGTTGAAATTAGACAAGAAGATTATGATCGTTTGATAGGATCTTCACCACCACTAATTGAACATCTTTTAGAAATTCGTGGACTAGGCATTATTAATGTTATGACATTGTTTGGTGCTGGTTCAGTACGCTCCTATAAAAAGATATCCTACGTTATTAATTTGGAATCTTGGGATGAAAAAAAGCAATATGACCGATTAGGTCTAGAAGAAGAAACAATGAAAATCATCGATGTGGAAGTGCCGAAAGCAACATTACCAGTACGTCCAGGACGAAACTTAGCAGTCATTATTGAAGTAGCTGCAATGAATTTCCGTCTAAAGCAAATGGGAGTTAATGCTGCTGAAGAGTTTTCTACTCGATTAACAACAATGATTGATGAAGAAAAGACAAATTTAGGAATTGATTACAACTTGGAGTAAGGAAGGGAGTTTGCCGTTTTGTTATATAATGTATCACCACCGATTGATCGCGTTTTTCTTGAGATAGGTCCATTAACGATTTATTGGTATGCAGTTATTATCGTTAGTGGTGTGTTTGCTGGATTGTGGTTAGCTACTAGAGAGTCTGATCGTTTAGGGTTAAAAAAAGATTTATTTATTGATTTAGTTATGTTTGCTTTACCGATAGCAATTATTTCTGCCCGCCTATACTACGTTGTGTTCGAATGGGAAAGGTATCAAGATGGGCCTTGGTGGAGTGTTTTTGCAGTTTGGGAGGGCGGTATAGCGATTCACGGTGCCTTAATTGGATCGGTTATTACTGCCATTGTTTTTGCCAGGGTGAAAAAGGTATCGTTTTGGCAACTCGCAGACATTGCGGCACCAAGTTTAATACTTGGACAAGCGATAGGGCGTTGGGGTAATTTCATTAATCAGGAAGCACATGGCGGTGTTGTATCTGAAGCGTTTTACAATAACTTCATGCAGTATTTACCTGATTTTATTGTGAATCAAATGTACATAAATGGTGCTTATCATCATCCGACATTTTTATATGAGTCGGTATGGAACATATTAATTTTAATTTTATTATTAGTTTTACGTCGCAAAGTCAACCCGAGAAGAGGAGAGTTATTCTTAACTTATCTAATTGGATATTCAGTAGGAAGATTCTTCATTGAAGGAATGCGCACGGACAGTTTGTATATTATTGGCTCATTACGCACAGCGCAAGTTATTTCAATTGTTTTAGTTGTGGCTTGTGTTGCGATCATGATTTACCGTAGAAAAACAAATATGGTAAACCGTAGATATAACGGTAAAAAAATATAATGGAGTAACGATCGTGAATGGAATAATACAAAGAGGAATTAAGCAAGGGCTACAAGTTACTTGGACTTTAGGCAAAGTTATTTTTCCTATAACTGTACTTGTAACTATTTTGCAATATACACCTATATTAGATTGGCTGGTTCAGTTAGTTACCCCTCTGATGAATATTTTGGGGTTATCTGGTGAAGCAGCCGTACCACTTGTGTTAGGAAATACTTTAAATTTATATGCTGGAATTGCAGCTATTATCTCATTTGATTTTACAGTAAAAGAAGTCTTTATTTTAGCAATGATGCTGTCTTTTTCACATAATTTAATTATTGAATCGACTGTAGCAACTCGGGTAGGGATTAAATGGCCGATTGTTGTAGGAGTAAGAATTTTTCTCGCTGTACTATCAGCATGGATCATTCAGCTTGTTTGGGATGGTGGAAATCAATTAGCGCAATATGGATTGATCTCTAAAGAGGCGACGGTTCCAGATGGGTGGCTTGCTATTACAATGGAAGGTTTTCAAACGGCATTAGTAAGTATATTACAACTGGCAGCCATTGTCATACCGTTAATGATGCTATTGCAATTATTCCGTGAATTAGGTTGGATGGAACGAATATCTAAGACATTGGCTCCATCTACTCGTTTGCTGGGTATGGAAAGAAACGCTTCGATGACTTTGGTTGCGGGGCTTTTTATTGGTTTAGCATATGGAACTGGCGTGATGGTTCAAGCAGTTAAAGAAGACGGTGTGTCAAAAAAAGATATGTATTTGGCATTTATATTTTTAGTATCCTGTCATGCAGTTGTAGAGGATACGCTAATCTTTATTCCATTAGGCATACCTGTATGGCCGCTTTTGTTGATACGATTAAGCACTGCAATAATATTAACTGCACTTGTCGGGTATATTTGGAATAGAAAACAACAGCTTACAGATAGAAAGGAAGCAAACAATCATGAGCATACGTACCATTCTTTTTGATTTAGATGGAACATTAATTGATACGAATGAGTTAATTATATCCTCATTTAAGCATACGTTGGAAAAACATACAGGAAAGGTCTACGATCGAGCGGACATTCTTCCTTTTATCGGCCCCCCATTAATTGATAGCTTAAGACAAGTAGATGCTGACCAAGCAGAAGAAATGATGGCTACTTACCGTGCCCATAATTTAGAAAATCATGAGGAATTTGTCGTTGCGTATCCAACAGTTGTGGATACGATTCAAACATTAAAGAGTGAAGGTTATCAATTAGGTATTGTTACAACAAAAATAAGAGATACAGCTGAACTAGGATTGAAAATCACAGGATTATATGATGCATTTAATTGTATTATTGGATTAGATGATGTGACCAACGCAAAGCCACATCCAGAACCAATTATCAAAGCGTTGACAGCACTCGATGCTCATCCGCAATACGCAATGATGGTCGGTGATAATTATCATGATATCGAAGCGGGCCACAATGCAGGAGTGAAAACAGCAGGCGTCGCATGGTCTGTGAAAGGTGAAAGTGCATTAGCCGCATATGAGCCTGATTACATGCTCAAAGAAATGAAAGATTTATTAACGATACTTGAGGTGTGACGCATGCGAAAAACAGATCGTTACAAAGTGGTTGGTGCAAACTCTTTATGGCACATCTATAAAACGGTTCCTTTTTTAAAGGTAATAAAGAACTTTATTATTATTCAGCTTGCGCGATATACCCCTTTCTTATCAATTAAAAATTGGTTATATCGAAAATGTCTTCGTATGCAAGTAGGCGAACAAACTGCATTTGCTTTAATGGTTATGTTAGATATTATGTTTCCAGAAAAAATTACTGTCGGTAAAAACACGGTCATTGGTTATAATACGACCATTCTTGCCCATGAATATTTGATAAAAGAATATCGGTTAGGTGATGTCATTATTGGTGATGAAGTAATGATAGGAGCGAATTGCACCATATTGCCAGGTGTTGAAATTGGTGATGGAGCTATTGTCGCGGCAGGAACTATTGTGCATAAAGACGTTCGGTCTGGTGAATTTGTTGCAGGTAACCCAATGCGAACCGTTTATACAGCCGAACAAATGCAAGAGCGAGTAAATCAAGACATGTTTTTAAATAATTAACATTTTGCTTTATCTTTATTATTTTATGACGTCATATGAAATGAAAATGATGACAGCACAAGGGGTTGTGTGAGGAATGGCTTTCTCAAATGTAGATCGAGATAAAACAACAAACTTCCTTTCAGATGAAACGTTTGATGTGTTAGTAATTGGTGGAGGTATAACTGGAGCTGGAATTGCTTTGGATGCAACCTCTCGTGGAATGAAAACGGCTGTGTTAGATATGCAAGATTTTTCTGCAGGAGCTTCTAGTAGTTTGACTCAACTAAGTGGCGTAGCAATACATTATTTAGAGCGTAGGGGAACGAATGGTATAACAGATGCAGGTAAGGAAATTGCAATCCTATCTAAGAATGCACCACATCTTATGAAGCGTGAAAGTGTGTTGCTTCCATTATACAGACAGAGAAGTTTAAATAAATTGCGTACTAATATCGGTTTAACAATGTATGATCGAATAATAGGTGTCGCTAAAAAAAAGCGACATGAAATTTTTTCTGAAAAAGAAACACGACAACTGGAACCATTATTAGTAGTAGATCAGTTAATAGGTTCTGCTCTTTACACAGACTACAGCATAGATGCCCCCCGTTTAACTATTGAACTACTTAAAAGATCGGTTCAGCTAGGCGCAACAGCGTTAAATTATGTGAAAGTCATGCAATTTATTTATAATAAACAAAGAAAAATTATTGGTGTAGAAGTAGAGGATCAAATAACTGGAGAAAATATTTACATCTATGCATCGAAAATCGTAAATGCATCAGGCGCCTGGATAGATGATGTCAGAGAGCTAGATTCACCTAAATTAGAAGAACGACATCAATGGATTAAAGCAGTCCAGCTTGTTTTTGATCAAAAAAAACTTCCGATAACCGAGTCAATTTATTTTCAGCATCGAGATGGTAGAATGATTTTTGCTTTATTAAAAAAGGACAAAGTCTATGTTGGCACTGAGACACTTCCTTCTGATGACCGTAATGTTTCTGTAGTTGAAGAAGAGGATAAATATTATTTACTAGATGCTATAAATGAACTTTTTCCGAAAATAACTTTAGAAATAAATGATATTTTATCTAGCTGGGTTGGAACAGAGGTCAGCCCAACTGTCGATAAGAAAACGATTAATAAATCAAGTTTTAAAGATGGAATATTTGTTGACAAATCAGGTTTAATATCAGTTATGGGCGGTGCGCTTACTGCCTATCGAAAAGTGGCTGCCAAAGTGGTAGATAGTATCGCTAGGCAATTTAAAAAGGAAAAAGGTATCTTGTATTCTTTGTCTGAAACGAAGTCACTTCCGATATCAGGTAGTGACTTTGATGGAACGACAGGGTTTAGAACATTTAAGAAAGAACAATTAAAACGAAAAGATCTCCCTTTTAGCACATATCAAAAACATATTTATATTAATCGTTACGGAAAAAATGTTGAAAAGATTTGGGAGAACTATACTAGGTATTATAAAGAAGCTGAACGTTATGGTGTAGATCCTTTAATTTTTGCTGAGCTTGTTTATGCTTTAGTAGAAGAATGTATTTATATGCCACTCGACTTTTTTATCAGGCGCACGGGTGACATTTATTCTGACATAGATGTAGTCAAAGAAAATGGTGCTGGAGTACTAGCATTTTTAAGTGAAAGGTTATATTGGAATAAAGAAGAAATTGCCTATTATAAACGAGAGTTGCAACTGGCGATTCAACAAATTAACTGCTAAAGGAATAGTGCGGATCCGAGTTTCAATAGCAGTGCAAAAACAAAAAGTGAATATTGTTACAAGTGAAAAATGGTATGGCCGGGCTAATATATGTTAGTTCGGTTATTTTTTTAAAAAAATAAAGCTAAATGAAAGGTTTGTACGTCTAATAGGTAAAAGAGAAGTAGGAAGGAGGATGTTTCGTGATCCATTTAGTGAAGAAAGCGCAAAAAGGAAACGATAAGGCGTTTTTAACTTTATTTAAAAAATACGAACAAGACATATATCGAATGGCTTATATTTATGTAAAAAATCAAAATGACGCGCTTGATGTTGTTCAGGAAACAGCCTATCGTTCATTCAAAACAATCGAAAGCTTAAAAGAACCAAAGTATTTCAAAACGTGGTTAATGAGAATCGTAATTAATTGCTCTCTTGATTTTCTACGTAAACAAAAAAAGGTTGTACCGTTAGAAACAGAATTAGTATTGAATGTTCCTGATGATAGAAATGAGCTGATTGATTTGTCATTAACATTACGTGATGTAATTGAACTGCTCGATGAACGCGAGAAAAGCATAATCATTTTAAGGTTTTACGAAGGACTAACATTTCAGGAAATAGCTAAAACGCTAGAAATACCTTTGGGTACAGTAAAAACTATTTCATATAGAGGCTTAGATAAGCTTCGAGACAACTTGAAAGGAGATGGTTTTTATGGATAACAAAATTAAAAAAGAAATGCAAAAAATCGAAATTCCTGAAACGCTACATCAACGCATTAAATTGGGAGTTTCGCAAGCAAAAAAAGAACGTCCATTTATAAATAAAAGGCTAAATAAAAAGGTATTGGCTTTTGCGGCAGTTTTATTTCTATCAATTGGTGCATTTGCTTTACTAAATATGAATCAAGATGGAAACGATACGGCTAATCAGCCATTTGCAACCGAAGATGGTGGAGTAGGCATTCCGCCGATACAGTTACCTGAAGAAGGTGCGAATGCGGACATGATTGGTTTAATTGTATACAATGAAAGAATATACACACAAACGAGCTCAGAAGTTAATCTAAAGACAGCAGAAAACATGTTAGGTGAAAAGCTAGGAACAACAAAAGGAACAATAGATGAATGGAGTAAGCAAGAAGCTTATGATCAAGAATTTGCTTCGACGATAGGTGAAACAGATGTTTACACTGTTAAAGGATATAGTAAAGATTTTAGAATAATGACATATAGAAAAGACAAAGATGGACAGATTCACAGTGAATTTTATGAAAATTTAAATGGAATAACCATTCAGAATGGGGAAGATTTTTTCACTAAATTAAATATGAAAGGAAATATAACCTCAGCAACCTATCAATTATTTAGTGATTGGGATCAAGGCCTAGAGAATTATCATTCAATTACTGATATGAAAGCCGTCAACGCTTTTGTTTCTGAACTGTACCAAACGGATGTTCATCCTAGAAGTGCACAATCAGATCCGATAAATGAAGCACGGAACGACGCATCATTTAGAAAATTAATACTTCAATTAGCAGATGGAACGACGGTTAAGCTCACACTGTTAAAGGATGGTTATATTTATTATGGGTTTATGGATGCTTATTTCGAGATGAATGATAAAGCATTTCGTGAAATATGGAATATAATAGAAGAGACTTAGTCTGGTGAGAAAAACTTGGATAGCTTCCAAGTTTTTTTGTTTTAAAGGGAATCATTAGTTACAGGTAGAAACGTATAGGAAGATCGTATAATATGTGATATACTTCAAACGGTATGATTGGTCCTTAAATCAAGGGGGAGGCATATGAATATTACACAAGACAATAAAAGTATTGATACATCCGCAAATAATGTCATTCCTTTTATTCCTGAGGGCGATTTTTATTTTTCCAAAGGTGTTCAAGCATTTCAAAAAAGAAAATTTGATATAGCATTAAAATGGTTTAAAAAAGCGACAGAGGCTGATCCAAAAGAGCCATTATATCCATGTCAAATGTCGATTATTTATACAGAAATAGGCGCATATCATGCAGCGAATCAAATACTTACCGAAGTGATCGAAAAGCAAGGAGATGACTATTTGGATTGTTATTATTTAATTGCAAACAATTACGCACATTTAGGTTTATTACGTGATGCAAAAAAATATGCAACCATTTATTTAGAAAAAGATCCTGAGGGTGAGTTTAAAGAAGAAACAGAACAATTGCTCTCTGTGTTAGAGATAAGTGAAGATGAAATAGAAGACGAGGATTGGTTAGAAGAAGAAGACGAGTTATTGATTTATCAAGAAACAGCATTTTACCATCTAGAAAGAAGGGACTGGGACAAGGCGTTATCGATTTTACAAGAGATGATGACTCTTTTTCCTGATCATATAACTGCCAAGCATGAATATGCCTATGCATTGTTTTTTTCTGGTGAAGAAAGGGAAGCATTAGAATTAGAGGAACGTTGGTTATCTGAAGATCCGAATTCGATTTTCTGTTTAACTAACCTAATGATGTTTTACCATGAACGGGCAAAACAAGAAGAGTTAACAAAGATCCAACAGTCTTTAGTTAATATTTTTCCTATACATGAGCAACAAAAACTACGCATAGCTGTTGCTTTTGCACATGTGGGGGCTTATCAATTGGCATATAATCGTTTTCTTACGCTGTCTAAAAAAAGATTACGAGGCCATATTAATTATTATAGGTACTTTGCTGATGCTGCTTATCATGTAGATGACAAAAGAAAAGCAGAAAATATTTGGGAAGAAGGAGCAATACTTCATTCGGTATTAAACACAGAGCAGCCACCATGGGAAAAACTAAAAAAATAGGCTTAAATTATATAGTGAGCATATTGTTGGACGTTCTTATTTAAAAATACGATAATGGGTATATTGAATCGTTGAAATGTATCCATTTTTTTAGTTTTTTACACATGCATATAAGCATCAAAAAGATTGTTTTTAAAAAAAGTATAGCTTTATAAAGATTGAAAGGATGAAGAAAAAATGTCAGAAGAAAGAATTTATGATGTAATTATAGCGGGAGCTGGACCTGCAGGAATGACTGCTGCAGTTTATACTTCACGCGCTAACTTAGATACTTTAATGTTAGAGCGAGGGATTCCAGGTGGACAAATGGCTAATACAGAAGATGTAGAAAACTATCCTGGCTATGAAAGTATTCTCGGTCCAGATTTATCGAACAAAATGTTTGAGCACTCAAAAAAATTCGGAGCAGCGTATGCTTATGGAGATATTCAAGAAGTAATTGATGGAAAAGAATATAAGACTATCGTTACAAGTTCAAAGGAATATAAAACAAGAACATTGATCATTACTACAGGTGCACAATACAAAAAACTTGGTGTACCAGGCGAAGAAGAATTGAGTGGACGCGGTGTCTCTTATTGTGCAGTTTGTGATGGTGCATTCTTTAAAGACAAAGAGCTATTAGTTATTGGTGGTGGAGATTCAGCTGTTGAGGAAGGTGTATATTTAACTCGATTCGCTAGCAAGGTAACCATTGTTCACCGTCGTGATGAGCTTCGTGCTCAAAATATTCTTCAAGAAAGAGCTTTTGATAACGAAAAAGTAGACTTTATCTGGGACACTGTAGTAAAAAGAATTAACGAAAAAGATGGTAAAGTTGGTAGTTTGACCCTATACAACAAGAAAACAGGTGAAGAGTATGATCATCCAGCTGATGGTACATTCATTTATATTGGAATGAATCCATTAAGCGAGCCGTTCAAATCACTCGGAATTACAAACGAAGAAGGCTATATCCCAACCAATGAGCAAATGGAGACATCTGTTCCCGGAGTATTTGCTGCTGGAGATATTCGAGACAAAGAGCTACGTCAAATTGTTACAGCAACAGGTGATGGTAGTATAGCAGCACAAGCAGCACAATCTTATATAGAAGATTTAAAAGACTCATTAAAAACAGTCCAATAATTTGTAACAAATTTGAATGAAAACGTCATTGCATTTTAATGCTGTTGTAACACGCACGAAATAAAAATGGGGTACAATATAATTAACTAATTGACCCCCTTTTTTAAAATATATTGTTGCACAGGTGATACTGCCTGTGTATTTTTTTTGTCTTTAATTAAGTGCTACGATGGAATTTTTGAGAACATCAATATAAATCAACTGACAATAAAAAATGAAAACGAATTAGATAGAAAAGCTTATATATAGTATAATGATTACATATTGTTTAGAAATGAGTGAGTCGTATTGCAGCGAGTAACCAATTGTATTCTAAAACATAACAATCAGATTTTATTGCTACAAAAGCCTAGTAAAGGATGGTATGCAATGCCTGGTGGCAAGATGGAGCAAGGTGAAAACATTCAAGAATCTGTCACAAGAGAATTTGAAGAAGAAACAGGCTTACATTTAATCGACCCGCAATTACGAGGTGTTTTTACTATGATAAAAACGGAATTAGATACAGTTAAAGAGTGGATGATGTTTACTTTCTTTTGTGATCACTTTGAAGGTGATTTATTAGAGCAGTCAAAGGAAGGAAAGTTAGAGTGGATACCAATCGAACGTGTTTTTAACTTACCTACCGCTCCAACCGATAAATATATCCATCAACATTTATTACAACATGATTCGATTTTGTATGGCACATTCAAATACGGATCAGATTATCAGATAACAGATTACAGATTGAATTAGTTTGTAAAAGGGGGAAGAGCACCATGTCAAACAAACAGGAAACGAAACTGGTTATTATAACTGGAATGTCAGGGGCTGGAAAAACCGTAGCCGTCCAAAGTTTTGAAGACTTAGGCTATTATTGTGTGGATAATTTACCGCCCGCATTATTACCTAAATTTCTAGAATTAATGAAAGATGCCAGTAATAATATTCGTCAGGTCGCGTTAGTCATTGACTTGAGGGGTAGAGAATTTTTCGATACATTATTTGAGGCGTTGGACCATCTAGCTAATGCGGATTGGTTGGAGGAGCACATTTTATTTTTAGACGCTGAAGATGAAACATTAGTGTCACGCTATAAAGAAACAAGGCGTTCACATCCACTGGCACAGGATGGACTTCCGTTAAATGGTATTTTACAAGAAAGAAAAATACTAGACGAGTTAAAAGGAAGAGCGCAACATTTCATTAATACAACCAATTTAAAACCGAAAGAACTTCGTGAAAAGATTGTAAAAAAATATAGTGAAGAAAAGCAAGAAGTGTTTTCTATACATTCTCTATCATTTGGCTTTAAATATGGATTACCGATTGATGCGGATTTAGTATTTGATGTGCGGTTTTTACCAAATCCTCATTATGTAGAGCTGCTTCAGCCATTAACTGGGTTGAATTCAGATGTATCTTCCTATGTATTGAAATGGACAGAGACACAAAAGTTTTTAGATAAAGTGACAGATTTATTAGATTTTATGCTGCCGCAGTATAAACGTGAAGGAAAAAGCCAGCTTGTTATTGCTATTGGTTGCACGGGTGGACAGCATCGCTCCGTAACAATCGCAGAATATCTTAAAAATCATTTCTCTGGTCAGTATGTGACACATGCAACTCACAGAGATATTGACAAAAGGAAGGGTCACTAATGGCTATGGATAATAAAAAGAACATCGTTGTATTAGGTGGCGGAACTGGTATGCCAGTACTTTTACGTGGGTTGAAGGAATATCCAATTAATTTATCAGCTATTGTTACTGTTGCAGATGATGGAGGAAGTTCAGGCAGACTTCGAACAGAAATGTCCATTCCAGCACCAGGAGATATTCGTAATGTCATTGCGGCAATGTCTGAGGTAGAACCGATGCTATTGAAATTATTTCAACACCGTTTTAAAAACGGAAACGGTTTAACTGGTCATTCAATGGGTAATTTATTGCTCGCTGCTATGACTTCAGTGACTGGTGATTTTTATAATGGAATTAAAGAAATATCACGTGTATTAAATGTAAAGGGAAATATCTATCCCATTGCGAACCAGAACATGTTTTTACATGCTGAAATGGAAGATGGAGAAATTATTGCTGGGGAATCGAATATTCCACTTGCTAATAAACCAATTAAGCGTGTCTTTTTACAACCAGATCCTGTCTTGCCGTTACCTGATGCGATACATGCCATTGAAAAAGCGGATTTAGTTGTGATCGCTCCAGGTAGTTTGTATACTTCTACCATGCCAAATTTAGTCGTACCTGAAATTGGAGATGCGCTTCGTGAGACGAAAGCAAAAGTAGTATATGTTTGTAATGTGATGACGCAGGAAGGGGAAACAACTAATTATACTGCTGCAGATCATATTCAAGCGATAGAGGATCATGTCGGTACAGGCTGTATCGATTCCGTATTAGTACACAACAAACCAATTGAAGACGAATACCGTAAGAAGTATGCGGAAGAAAATGCATCCCCAGTTATTTATGATACGGATCGTTTAATGCAAATGAACATCGATATTATTGAAGCAAATATTATTGATCATTCAAAAAAAATGCTACGTCATGATACAGGAAAAGTAGCGAAATTACTTTGTTCTTTGGTATGATGAATAGATATAAGTAAGGCGGGAAGGTGAATAATCATGTCGTTTGCATCCGAAATAAAAAAAGAATTAACCCAAATTGAGAACAAGAAATGCTGTGCTGAAGCAGAACTTGCAGCACTAATTCGGATGAATGGTGCGATCTCACTATCTAAACAGGAATATGTTTTAGATGTTCAAACAGAGAATGCAGCCATTGCTCGTCGAATTTATACGATATTAAAAGCATTGTATGATTATCCAGTAAAGCTACTTGTTCGCAAAAAAATGAAATTGAAGAAAAATAATGTTTATATTGTTCGTATTACTGAGGGTGCGCGTAAAATATTAGCTGAGCTAGGCATTCTTGAAGAACCATTTTCATTAGTTCGCACTATTTCTCCAAAGTATTTAAAAAAGAAATGCTGTAAACGTGCATACATGAGAGGCGCTTTTCTTGCGGGAGGATCGGTTAATAATCCAGAAACATCATCCTATCATTTGGAAATATCCAACGCGTATCAAGAACATAACGATTCTTTGTGTGAATTAATGAATTCATTTCAATTGCACGCTAGAAAATTAGAAAGAAGAAATGGTTATATTTCATATATTAAAGAAGCTGAAAAGATCACAGAGTTCCTAAATTATATTGGCGCACATCAAGCTTTGCTAAAATTTGAAGATGTTCGTATTATGCGAGATATGCGTAATTCGGTTAACCGTCTTGTGAACTGTGAAACAGCGAATTTGAACAAGACCATTGGTGCAGCTTTCAGGCAAGTGGAGAACATCAAGTTTATCGAGCGTACTGTTGGATTAGAAGCCTTACCTGATAAATTACAAGAAATTGCAAGGTTACGCGTCCAACATCAAGATGTATCACTAAAAGAATTGGGAGAACTCATTAGTGGAGATAAAATAAGCAAATCTGGTATCAATCATCGTTTGAAAAAAATTGATCAGTTTGCAGAACAACTAAAGAAGGAACAAGTCATTCAATAAAACTGGAATTTTGATATGGAGGCACAAGGTTTTCTTGTGTCTTTTTTTATATTTTGTCAGTCCGTACTGTAACGTGTACTATAAATATACGGCAAGACCAAATTGAATTGCGTATCAATAATAAAGTGGTCAAAAATATTTGAATTGTACTAAAAATATTAAATGTAATTTAAAAAGTGGTGAAAATGAAATAAAGCCTAAATCTTTGTATAGATTTAGGCTAGCGCGCCCGGAGGGATTCGAACCCCCGACTCATGGTACCGGAAACCATTGCTCTATCCCCTGAGCTACGAGCGCATATATTTTATATAAAGTAAGCGAACAAGCATCATTATAACGGATATTATAATGTAATTCAATTGCTAAATAAAATCATTAATATCGAATTAGCAAATTTCTCCTCATATCCATTCATATAATGACTTCTTATCTGTTATAATAATGAGTAAGGTTTATTTCGATGACTACATGGGTACGATACAATTAGTAACAATCAATAAGAGCAAACAATACATGTGTTTTGTTTGACCTTTATTGACCAATTAGGTACTATATACATAGTAACAATATTTCACTAGATAGAGTGAAGATTTAGAAGGAGGAAAATTCCAAATGAATTTAATACCAACAGTAATTGAACAAACAAACCGCGGAGAACGTGCATATGATATTTACTCTCGTTTATTAAAAGATCGTATTATTATGTTAGGTAGCGCGATTGATGACAACGTAGCTAATAGCATTGTTGCACAGCTTCTTTTCTTAGAAGCTGAAAGCCCAGATAAAGATATTTCTATTTATATTAATTCGCCAGGTGGTTCGATCACAGCTGGAATGGCTATTTATGATACAATGCAGTTTATTAAACCGAATGTATCAACTATTTGTGTGGGTATGGCAGCATCGATGGGTGCATTCCTACTAGCAGCTGGTGAACCTGGAAAACGTTATGCATTACCAAACAGTGAGGTAATGATTCACCAGCCATTAGGTGGTACGCAAGGGCAAGCTTCTGACATTCAAATTCATGCAAATCGCATCATTGAAATGCGCAAGAAGTTAAACCAAATCCTTTCTGAACGAACTGGACAGCCAATTGAAGTAATTGAAAAAGACACAGATCGTGATAATTTCATGATTGCAGCAAAAGCAAAAGAATACGGTTTAATTGACAAAGTGATGGAGAAGAAACCAACAGAATAATGCAATAAAAAAACAGGGCCTGTATACTTTACAGCCCTGTTTTTAGATAAAATTAATCAGTCGTTATCTTTTCTTTTTCTAGAAATGCAGATAGTGTTTCAATCGCTTCTTGATCATCATTTCCGTTAGCAATTAAATGAATTTTCGTATCCTTTTTAATGCTCAGACCTAATAATCCCATAATACTTTTTGCATTCACACGTCGATTTTCTTTTTCTATAAAAATCTCAGATGCAAATGAATTTGCTTTTTGCACAAATAATGTGACTGGTTCAGCATCTAACCCTGGCGCAATCCCTACAAGCACATCTTTTTCTACCATTTCTTTTATCTCCTCTCGATTAAAAAAGATAAAGCATATCACACTTTCAGTTTATGAACCGATAAGAAAATTATAACAGAAAACGCTTCCAATCGCGATGAATATGTGTAATTATTCACAATAATGTCATCTATGTATAGTTTGTTAAATGAATTGGAACAACTAAAGCAAAGAATAACGAAAGGTGTGTGTCAATATGGATGGAGAAAATTTTCAAACGGAGTTAGATTCGATTAGTCAGCTATTGCAACAAACGCAAGCGATGATGATGGATGCACAAGGGAAGAGCGCAGAACTAGAAAAATCTATTTTGCAATTAACAGAGGTAGAAAACCAGTTAAATCAGTTGCAAAATAGTCATCAGATAAACACGAATCCACAGTACCAACAAGCTAGGGAGCAGTTACATGACCTTAGAAGAAACATTAATCACTACTTGCAGTAACACTCAAAAGCAAAGGCAATGTCAATGAATGACGTTGCTTTTACTTTTTTTATGGTAATATGAAGAAAAAAGAAGGAGTGGTGGATGAACATGAAATCAGAAAAAGAGAAAATGATTGCTGGAGAACTGTATGACCCTTCTGACCCGATACTTGTTGCCGATCGACTATCTGCTCGTAAACAAATGAAAGCATTTAATAACTCAGATCCGGAACAAACAGAAGAACGGATCGACATGTTGAAAAAGCTGTTAGGTGAGATAGGAACAAACATTACCATTGAACCTTCGTTTAAAGTTGATTACGGTTATAATATCTATGTAGGCGAGAACTTTTATGCGAATTATGATTGTACGATTCTTGATGTAAGTGAGGTTAGAATCGGGAATAATTGTATGATAGCTCCTGGCGTACATATTTACACTGCTACACATCCACTTGATTCAACTGAACGTTATTCGGGCAAGGAATTAGCGAAACCAATTAAGATAGGTGATAATGTTTGGATTGGCGGTAGAGCAGTCATAAATCCAGGTGTGAAGGTAGGTAACAATGTTGTTGTTGGTTCAGGTGCAGTAGTTACGAAAGATGTACCTGATAATGTAGTAGTTGGTGGAAACCCAGCAAGAATTATAAAGTATTTATAAAATAAATAGTATATAGCATTAATGTTCTAAACGAATCATATGATAGCTGTTGGTAAGAAAATGAATAATAGATGGAACGATATTTTAGGAGTGATTTCTTGTATATAGAAAAAATAGATCAATTACACCTGTATAATGTACTATCTTTAAAGTTAGTTGAAGATCGATTATTAATCGAGGTTGATTTTCCAGATGATTTCATGAAAGAGAATACATTAATACAACCCTTCTTCTATGTAACTATTTATGCACGTGGGGGAGAAAGAATTCGATTAATAGATGAACAGACTACAGCTTTATACAATTTGTCCAAATCAAATTTTTCGAGCGAAGCCTATAAGCAATTAATTGCATTTTCGTTGTCACATTCGAAACAATTTTAAACGACGGTTTTACTAATTCATGTCATAGCTTCTGCATGTTAAGAAATCATCTGCACATAATAAATGTGGAGGTGATTGATTTTGTCAAAGCAAAAGAAAAATAAGTCTGCTGGTTTTAGTGACGAACAAGCAATCCGAGGCACAATGCCCAATCAGTTTGATCACGAGTTTGCAAATGAGCCACTTACAGAAAATGAAAAGCGAAACAATAAAAAGACGAAAAAAAGAAAATAAGAAATAGTTGTAAACTAATTAATTGTTTATATAATACGTAATAAACGATAAGAATCACTTGTCAAATAGTGTAATTGTAACTTTAAACAATGATTATTCTTTGTTTTTGGTTATTTGATAAGTCAGCATTTTCGTAATATAACTAAAGTATCACATCAATAGGGGGCGTATGTATGGTTTATGAAACTCGACTAAATGTTGATGACCTGAGAACCAAGATTCATCAACAAGAAGAGACAATTGCTCAGTTGGTTTCTATTATCGCTTCATCTAATCGACGTATAGATGAATTAGAGAAAAAGCAGAATTTAATGGAGCGCTCTGCATCAACCTCATGCTCCACTTCATCACATTTTGCTTAATTCTTCTATATGCGCCCTCGAACAAGCATCATTTATCCCCTAGATGGTGCTTGTTTTATAAAGAATTCAAGAAAATGATTTTTTTTTATGTCATTTAAGTATATAATGAGTTGAAGGTTTTTTAGTTTAAAACTATTTCTTCAAATTATGTATTGATTTATGGGGGTGAGTGAATGAAATACATATATTGGGTATTAATTTCACTTCTAATTCTTTGGGAAACAAACGCGTTACAAGACATTTTTGAATTTTCTTATGTTTGGCAGTACACAGCAAATATTGTATTCATCGGATATTTTGCTTATCTTTTGCAAATTGATTTGCCAATAAACATGAAACAAAAATATCAGCTTTTCAGAAATTAATATAATAGAATTAGCAGATAATATTCTTCTCCAAGGTGAACGAGTTTTCATTTGGAGGAGAATATTTTTTTAGTGCTTTGTGTACTTTTTTTATTTTAAAGTGTAACATCAAACATATAGATTTCTTTAACACTTCAGACATATTTTCTTAGGCAATAGGGTATTGTAAAAATACTTAGACAATTGCTACAGTTATAGTGAGAATACATGCAAAGTGGAGGGATGATGGAATGACATTTGATCAATCAAAGACGAGAAAAGTAGTAATTATTGGTGCGGGTTTTGTTGGGTCTAGCTATGCGTATTCATTAGTTAATCAAGGCATTGTTAATGAGTTAGTATTAGTAGATCTAAATAAAGAGCGTGCAGAAGGAGAAGCTCGTGATTTAAACCATGGAATGCCATTTGGTTTCCCAATGCGGATACGATCTGGTGATTATGAAGAGTGTAAAAATGCTGATCTAGTTGTTATTACTGCTGGTGCTAACCAAGGTCCAGGGGAAACAAGGTTAGACTTAGCTCATAAAAACGCAAAGATTATGAAAGGTATTGTTAACAGCATTATGGACAGTGGGTTTAATGGTATTTTACTTGTTGCTACAAATCCTGTCGATCTACTTAGCCATGTTGCATTAGAGGTTTCGGGCTTACCTCAAGAGCGAGTCATAGGTTCCGGGACAATTTTGGACACAGCAAGATTCCGTTATCTATTAAGTGAATATTATCAAGTCGATTCTCGTAATGTACAAGCTTACATTATAGGTGAGCATGGTGATTCGGAGCTACCCGTTTGGAGCCATGTTCAAATTGGAGGCGTGCCACTTAAAGATTACGGCAAGTTAAAAGATATAGAAAATGACGAGGATATGAAACAGCTATTCGAGAACGTTCGCGATGCAGCTTATCATATTATAGAAAGAAAAGGCGCGACTTATTATGGTATTGGACTAGGGCTAGCAAGATTAACGAGAGCCATTTTATATAATGAAAATTCGATTGTTACTGTTTCTACTTTATTTGAAGGGCAATATGGTATTGGAAATGTCTACTTGGGTATGCCTGCAATTGTTAATGAGTATGGTATAAGAGAAGTACTGAATCTTGACCTTAGTAAGTCAGAATTAGAACAACTACAACATTCAGCTAATGTTTTAAAAGAAATAACAGATCAGATTCTACCTACAATTAAGTGATTAAAGAGAATAAATGAAGAGGCTAAAATGTTCGGTTCTTTTCAAGTCAATTGGATTGAATATTTTAGTTTCTGTCTAATTTATTAACATTTCATTTGAAACAAAAATTTAACATAAAATTAGTTGAGCAAATGAGATTCTTCTGCTACAATAATAGGTGTAGAGATTATTATGCTGTAAGCGGGACAGAATCTGACTATAAGGGACGTTTTAATCCCGGTTGATTTTCATAAAGGAGTTTAAACATGAAGAATTGGATCGACGTTCAAAAGAAATTGTTCCCTGATATACTAGAAGTAATACAGCGAAGGTATAAAATTCTACATTTCATTCATGTGTTAGAGCCTATTGGTCGTCGTACGCTTGCAGAACATGTTCATATGAAAGAACGAATTGTTCGAAGCGAAATTGATTTTCTCAATAGTCAAGCATTACTTGAAATTACTACAAGAGGAATGAGAATTACACATTCTGGTCAACAAGTATTGCAGAAGTTAGAAGTTTTTATGAGTGATCTTTTCGGTTTTGATGTGTTAGAAAAACAAATTAAGGACACATTAAAATTAGAGCATGTTTTAATTGTTCCCGGGAATAGTGACGAAGATGAATTAGTCAAGCAGGAGTTAGGCAAGGCAACAGTAGATTACTTAAAGTCTATTCTGAAGTCTGACCAAACAATAGCAGTCACAGGTGGGACAACAATGGCGACAGTAGCAGAAATGTTACGTCCATCAAATGATAGCATTGATTGCTTATTTGTTCCTGCACGAGGTGGACTTGGAGAAAGAGTGGAAAATCAGGCAAACACAATATGTGCTGAAATGGCCAAAAAAGTAAATGGTGAATATCGTTTACTATATGTGCCGGACCCACTAAGTGAGGAAACGTATCAATCTATTATCCAAGAACCTTCCGTAAAAGAAATTTTGCAGATTATTCGTCAAGCGGATATCGTGGTTCATAGTATTGGCAATGCTGATATGATGGCGCAACGTCGCAAGGCATCTAAAGAGGTTTTACATAAGATCCAATCGGGTAAAGCAGTTAGTGAGGCATTTGGTTATTATCTCAATGATGAGGGCAAAGTAATTCACAAAGTTCGAACAGTAGGAATGCAATTAGAAGATTTGTCTAAAATAAAAGATGTCATCGCAGTTGCAGGTGGCAAATCGAAAGCTAAGGCAATCGATTCCTATTGTAAGCAAGGGAAAAGTAACGTGCTTATCACAGATGAAGCTGCAGCAAAAGAGTTAATAAAGGGATTTTCCCTTTAAATATAATAAGCATTATACAAGGAGGAACTAAGAATGACTGTAAAAGTAGGTATTAATGGTTTTGGTCGTATCGGCCGTTTAGCATTTCGTCGTATCCAAGAAGTAGAAGGTATTGAAGTGGTAGCTATCAATGATTTAACAGATGCTGATATGCTAGCTCATTTATTAAAATATGACACTACACAAGGACCTTTCAAAGGTGATGTAGCTGTTAAAGACGGTTACTTCAATGTTAATGGAAAAGATGTAAAAATTCTTTCTAACCGTAACCCTGAAGAACTACCTTGGGGAGACTTAGGCGTAGAAATCGTTCTAGAATGTACTGGTTTCTTTGCTACAAAAGAAAAAGCTGAACTACACCTTAAAGGTGGAGCGAAACGTGTTGTTATCTCTGCACCAGGTGGAAATGATGTACCAACTGTAGTATACAACGTTAACCACGATATTCTTAAAGGCGACGAAACAGTGATTTCTGCTGCTTCTTGTACAACAAACTGTTTAGCTCCAATGGCTAAAGTATTAAATGATGAGTTTAAAATCAATGAAGGTTTAATGACAACTATTCATGCCTATACAGGTGACCAAAACACACTAGATGCACCACATGCAAAAGGTGACTATCGTCGTGCGCGTACAGCAGCAGGCAACATCGTGCCAAACACAACTGGTGCAGCAAAAGCAATCGGCTTAGTAATTCCTGAATTAAAAGGTAAACTAGACGGAGCTGCTCAACGTGTTCCAGTACCAACTGGTTCATTAACTGAATTAGTTTCTGTTTTAGATAAAAATGTAACAGTTGAAGAAGTTAATGCTGCAATGGAAAAAGCTGCAAACGAATCATACGGTTATAATGAAGATATGATCGTTTCTTCTGATATTATCGGAAGTACTTATGGTTCCATTTTTGATGCTACACAAACAAAAGTAATGGATGTTGATGGTAAGCAATTAGTGAAAACTGTAGCTTGGTATGACAATGAAATGTCTTACACTGCTCAACTTATTCGTACTTTAGAATATTTCGCTAAATTATAATTAACAAATGAATATTGCTTAGATCCTATTAAGAAGATCGAAAAGCGGGAAGCCATCGCGCTTCCCGTTTTCTATTTCTATACTTAAACGTATGTTCTTTTTGAAAATAGAAATTCGATGAACTTATAGTACGTATCAAACGTATACTTTAGTGTTTTGAAAATGGAGGATTAAATTATGGCAAAGAAAATTGTTACAGATTTAGATGTTCAAGGTAAAAAGGTTTTAGTTAGAGCTGACTTTAACGTACCAATGAAAGACAATAACATTACAAATGATAACCGTATTGTTCAAGCATTACCAACAATTAAACATTTGATTAATGAAGGTGCAAAAGTTATTGTTTTTTCTCACTTAGGTAAAGTGAAAGAAGAGTCAGATAAAGCAGGTAAATCATTAAAGCCTGTTGCTACTCGTCTAGGAGAGTTGTTAGGTAAGGAAGTAGCTTTTGTTCCTGAAACTCGTGGTGAAAAATTAGAAAATGCAATTGACCAATTACAAAATGGTGATGTACTTGTATTTGAAAACACTCGTTTTGAAGACATTGATGGCAAAAAAGAAAGCAAAAACGATCCTGAATTAGGTAAATACTGGGCTAGTTTAGGTGATGTATTTGTTAATGATGCATTCGGTACAGCTCACCGTTCACACGCTTCTAACGTAGGGATTGCATCAAACATTGAAACAGCTGCAGGATTTTTGATGGAAAAAGAAATTAAATTCATTGGTGAAGCAGTTGATAATCCAAAACGTCCATTCGTTGCTATATTAGGTGGAGCTAAAGTTAGTGATAAAATCGGTGTGATCGAAAATCTACTTGATAAAGCAGATAAAGTACTTATCGGTGGTGGAATGGCTTATACATTCTTTAAAGCACAAGGAAAAGAGATTGGTAAATCATTACTAGAGGCAGATAAGGTTGATTTAGCGAAAGATTTACTTGAAAGAGCAAACGGGAAAATTGTTCTACCAATAGATACAAAAACTGCAGATGATTTTTCAAATGATGCAAACATTTCTATTGTTTCTTCTGATGCAATTCCAGCTGAGTTAGAAGGATTAGATATCGGTCCTAAAACCGTTGAATTGTTCGAAAAAGAATTAGAAGGCGCCCATACCGTTGTATGGAATGGACCAATGGGAGTATTTGAATTATCTAACTTCGCTGTTGGTACAATTGGCGTTTGTGAAGCTATTGCTTCATTGGAAGAAGCAACAACAATCATTGGTGGTGGAGACTCTGCTGCTGCGGCAATGGATCTTGGCTATGCAGATAGATTTTCTCATATTTCTACTGGTGGTGGGGCATCTCTAGAATATCTAGAAGGTAAAGAACTACCAGGTCTAGCAGCAATTAATGATAAATAATATTTGAATAGGCAAATAACAGAGAGGGAGCATATTATGCGAAAAAAAGTAATTGCAGGAAACTGGAAAATGAACAAAGTGTCAGCTGAAGCAGAACAATTTGTAGCTGATACAAAAAACAAAGTACCAAGTTCTGATAAAGTGGAATCTGTTGTATGTGCACCTTTTCCATACCTACAAACATTAGTAAAAGAAAGTGCTGGTACTGATTTAGCGATCGCAGCACAAAACATGCATTATGAAGACAATGGTGCATTTACTGGTGAAGTAAGCCCAGCTATGTTAAAAGACATTGGTGTAACTTACGTTGTATTAGGTCACTCTGAACGTCGTGAGTACTTTGCTGAAACAGATGAAACAGTTAACAAAAAAACGCATGCAGCATTTAATCATGGTTTAACTCCTATTGTTTGTGTAGGTGAGACTTTGGAGCAACGTGAAAGCAATCAAACAATGGATTTAGTGGCTGATCAAGTTAAAAAAGCATTGGCTAACCTTTCTGAAGAACAAGTAAAAGCTACAATTATTGCTTATGAGCCAATTTGGGCTATTGGAACTGGTAAAACAGCGACTTCAGAACAAGCAAATGAAGTTTGTACACACATCCGTAAAGTGGTTGCCGAATCGGTATCATCAGATGCAGCTGAAGCAGTACGCATTCAATATGGTGGTAGTGTGAAACCAGCAAATGTTGATGAACTTCTAGCACAATCTGACATTGACGGTGCATTAGTAGGTGGAGCAAGTCTAGAAGCTGATTCTTTCTTGAAATTAGTGGAGGCTGGTGCAAAATGAGTCAAGACAAATTAGCAGCTCTGATTATTCTTGACGGTTATGCAATCCGTGATGAAGTAAAAGGAAATGCTGTCAAGCAAGCAAAGACACCAAATTTCGATCGATTCTGGAATCAATTTCCACATAATCAGTTAACTGCAAGTGGAGAAGCTGTTGGATTGCCAGAAGGTCAAATGGGTAATTCCGAAGTAGGACACTTGAACATTGGTGCTGGACGTATTGTCTATCAAAGTTTAACGAGAGTAAACTTATCTATTCGTGAAGGTGATTTCTTTGAAAATCAAATCATGATTAATGCAATTAAGCATGCGAAAGATAATAACAAAGCATTACATGTGTTTGGTTTGTTATCAGATGGTGGTGTTCATAGCCACATTGAACATCTATACGCTGTGTTAAAGTTAGCATCTGATAATGGATTAGATAAAGTTTATGTCCATGGATTTTTAGATGGCCGTGACGTTGGTCAAAAATCCGCGAAGAAATATATCCAAGCGGCTCAAGAAAAAATGGATGAATACGGTGTAGGGGAATTTGCAACGATTTCTGGACGTTATTATTCCATGGACAGAGATAAGCGTTGGGATCGTGTGAAGAAGTCTTACGATGCCATGGTTTATGGTGAGGGACCTAAATATACAGATCCTTTACAAATTGTTGAAGATTCTTATGCCAATGAAATTTATGACGAGTTTGTTATTCCATCTGTTATCACAGATGAAAATGGTCAGCCTAAGGCTACTATTGAAGATAATGATTCAATTATTTTCTATAATTTCCGTCCAGACCGTGCGATTCAAATTTCACGTACATTTGCAAACGAAGATTTCCGTGATTTTGACCGAGGGGATAAAGCACCGAAAGATATTAAATTTGTCTGCTTAACACAATTTAGTGAGACAGTAGATGGATTGGTTGCATATGAGCCAGTGAATTTGGATAACACACTTGGAGAAGTATTATCACAAAACAATTTAAATCAATTACGCATTGCAGAGACAGAGAAATATCCGCACGTTACCTTCTTTATGAGTGGTGGACGTGAAAAGGAATTCCCTGGAGAAAAACGAATTCTAATTGATTCACCTAAAGTTGCAACGTATGATTTAAAACCAGAAATGAGTGCCTATGAAGTAACTGATGCACTATTGAAGGAATTAGATGAAGGAAATCAGAATGCAATCATTTTGAACTTTGCTAACCCTGATATGGTAGGACATTCTGGTATGCTTGAACCTACTGTAAAAGCAATTGAAACAGTGGATGAATGCTTAGGTAAGATTGTAGATAAAATCCTTGAAAAAGGTGGTCAAGCTATTATTACAGCTGACCATGGTAACTCAGATGAAGTAGTTTCCTTAGATGGTACACCAATGACAGCTCATACAACGAATCCAGTTCCAGTCATTGTAACAAAAGAAGGAATTGATTTACGTGAAGATGGTATTCTTGGTGACTTGGCTCCAACAATGCTAGATTTATTAAATGTAGCGAAGCCAAAAGAAATGACAGGTAATTCATTAATTAAAAAATAAAACATTTAACAAGAAAAAGGAGAGTTAAACATTATGCCATACATTACAGACGTTTATGCACGTGAAGTATTAGATTCTCGCGGTAACCCAACAGTAGAAGTAGAAGTTTATACAGAATCAGGAGCTTTTGGATCAGCTCTAGTACCAAGTGGTGCTTCAACTGGTGAACACGAAGCAGTTGAATTACGTGACGGTGACAAAGATCGCTATTTAGGTAAAGGTGTTTTGAAAGCTGTAGAAAACGTAAACGAAATGATCGCTCCAGAATTACTTGGAATCGATGTAACACGTCAAGTTGTTATTGACAAATTATTAATCGAATTAGATGGTACTGAAAACAAAGGTAAGTTTGGTGCGAACGCAATTCTTGGTGTTTCTATGGCAGTTGCTCATGCAGCAGCAGATCACTTAGGTATGCCTCTATACACTTACTTAGGTGGATTTAACGCTACTACGCTTCCAACACCAATGATGAACATCTTAAATGGTGGAGAGCATGCGGATAACAACGTTGATATCCAAGAATTCATGGTTATGCCTGTAGGTGCTCCAACGTTCCGTGAAGCACTTCGTATGGGTGCTGAAATCTTCCATAGCCTGAAGAAAGTACTTAGCTCTAAAGGCTACAATACTGGTGTAGGTGATGAAGGTGGATTCGCTCCTAACTTGAAATCAAACGAAGAAGCACTTTCTACAATCATTGAAGCTATCGAAGCTGCTGGTTATAAGCCAGGTGAAGAAGTGAA
Organism: Paraliobacillus salinarum; assembly: GCF_014083865.1. GTDB lineage: Bacteria > Bacillota > Bacilli > Bacillales > Amphibacillaceae > Paraliobacillus > Paraliobacillus salinarum. The sequence continues at coordinate 39,477 of NZ_JACEFA010000012.1, forward strand.
GCTTGCTATGGACGTTGCATCTTCTGAATTCTATGAAGATGGTAAATATAATCTTAAAGGTGAAGGCGTTGTACGTACTTCTGCTGAAATGTGTGACTGGTACGAAGAAATGGTTAATAAATATCCAATCATCTCTATTGAAGATGGTTTAGATGAAAATGACTGGGATGGTCACAAATTACTTCAAGATCGTATTGGAGACCGTGTTCAGCTAGTGGGTGACGACTTATTCGTTACAAACACAAAACGTCTTGCACAAGGTATTGAGCAAGGTGTAGGTAACTCTATCCTTGTTAAAGTGAACCAAATTGGTACACTAACTGAAACTTTCGAAGCTATTGAAATGGCGAAGCGTGCTGGTTACACAGCAGTTATCTCACACCGTTCAGGTGAAACAGAAGATGCTACAATCGCTGATATCGCAGTTGCTACTAACGCTGGTCAAATTAAGACTGGTGCTCCGTCTCGTACGGATCGTGTAGCGAAATACAACCAATTACTTCGCATTGAAGACGAATTAGTTGGTACAGCGAAATATGCTGGAAAAAATGCATTCTACAACCTTAATAAATAAGAATTAAAAGTAAGAAGATGCGCTCTAAACATTAGAGTGCATCTTTTTTTTGAAAAATCGTTGACTATTCAGTTGAACTGTATTATATTATTACTAAGTTAAACTGTACAGTCTAACTGAATAAAGGAGGAGGTGTTGGTATGAAACATAAATTATTACCTCTGTCTGAAACGATGCATTACATTTTATTAGCTCTACGCGAACCATTACATGGCTATGCAGTTATGCAGAAGATAGAAAAGATGAGCAATAGCACTGTTATTTTAGCGGCAGGAACATTATATGGTGCAATCGAAAATTTGAATAAACATGGATGGATCGAGGCAGTTGGAAATGCAGGACGGAGAAAAATCTATATGATCACTACAGAAGGGGAGGAGATATTGAAGGTGGAGCAAGAAAGGCTTAAACATATATTATCCTTGTACGAAAGTGGTGATTTTAATGAAGAAAATTAACATGTTTTTTGATATCGAAAAGGAAGAAAAATGGCTAAATGAACAATTAGAAAAAGGCTATCGTTGTAAAAATATTAGCGGATTTGGAGTATACACTTTTCAGGAATCAAATGAAAGATATGTGGTGCGACTGGATTATCAAGATTATTTAACAAAGAAAAAATTTCAAGAATACAAAGCGATATATGAAGATTTTGGTTGGGCTCATATTGCGGGATGGAGATCTGGTGGAATACAGTATTGGCAAAAACAAAAGGGTGGTCAAAGTGAAATTTTTTCAGACCGCCAATCGAAGGGCAATTATTACAAGAGACTAATGAGCTATTCATTTTGGTTCTTAATGTTGGGTTTATTTCTTTATTATTTAATGTACAAAGATTCTGGATTATATTTAACTGAGGGACTTTGGGATATGGAAGGTACATTATTTTGGAAAGCACTTATATTTGAAACACCTTTTGTACTTTTAAGATCATTTCCTATATTTATGGTTATTCTTTTTGGAACTAGTTTTTATAAGGCTTATCGAAAGTATTCCATGTATAAAGATAGCTAATAATCGAATTACAATGAATCTCTTTTGTTTTCTCGATTATAAACGAAGACGCTATAACCATATGTATGTAGATAAATGTCTAAATGAGTGGTGGGTTTAATTCCACAAAAAAGCTTCAATTCAAAATAGAATTGAAGCTTTTTATATTATTGATTTGTTTTTTCACGAATAAACGCTTCTACTTCATCAGCTGTACTCATACTTAATAATTGATCTTTGTATGATGCAAGTTCCTCTTTAGAAAGGTCCTTGATTTGTGTACGTGCTGGTAAAATAGATGTTGCACTCATACTGAATTCATCTAGGCCGAGTCCAAGAAGGATTGGGATAGCAATAGAGTCTCCAGCCATTTCTCCACACATACCAGCCCATTTGCCTTCAGCGTGTGCTGCCTCAATCACATTGTTTACAAGATTTAAAATAGCAGGATGATATGGTTGATACAAGTATGATACACGTTCATTCATACGATCAGCTGCCATTGTGTATTGAATTAAATCGTTTGTTCCAATACTGAAGAAGTCAACTTCCTTAGCAAATTGGCGCGCAATTACAGCAGTAGACGGAATCTCTACCATTATTCCTACTTCAATGTTATCTGAAACTTCTACACCTTCTTTTTGAAGATTTTGTTTTTCTTCAAGTAAAAGCTGTTTCGCTTCACGGAATTCATTCAACGTTGCAATCATAGGGAACATGATTTTTAGATTTCCATAGGTGCTTGCTCTTAACAATGCGCGTAATTGAACACGGAAAATGTCATCACGTTCTAAGCAAAGACGAATCGCACGGAATCCTAAGAATGGGTTCATTTCTTTTGGTAGATCAAGGTAGCTTAACTCTTTATCTCCGCCAATATCTAATGTACGAACTACAACAGGCTTATCTCCCATTTGTTCTAGAACGGATTTATAAGCTTCAAATTGCTCATCTTCGGTTGGGAGTTCGCTTTTACCCATGTAAAGGAATTCTGTACGGTACAATCCAACGCCTTCACCGCCATTATTAATAATGCCAGTAACATCTTCAGGTGTACCGATGTTAGCAACTAATTCTACATGTTTACCGTCAGAAGAAACGGTAGGCTCATCTTTTAATTTTGCCCAAATTTCTTTTTGCTTTTCAAAATCGGCTTGTTTTTGTTCATATTGCTTAATCACATCATCAGATGGATTGATAATAACATGTCCATCAATACCGTCTACAATGATCGTGTCACCTTCTTTGGCATCATTCGTAATTGTTTTTGTTCCTACAACAGCAGGAATTTCAAGTGAACGAGCCATAATAGCAGAGTGAGAAGTACGACCACCGATATTTGTTGTAAAGCCTTTAACAAACTGCTTGTTTAATTGTGCTGTATCAGAAGGTGTTAAGTCTTCTGCGAGAACAATCACTTCTTCGTCAATTAGCGCTGGATCTGGGAATGACACATTTAATAAGTGTGCCATCACACGTTTTGTTACATCTTGAATATCTGCAGCACGTTCACGCATATATTCATTATCCATTGCTTTAAACATATTAACGAACATTGTAGCTGTTTCATCTAAAGCAGATTCAGCATTAACTTTATTTGTTTTAATGTTGTCTTCGATTGGATTAATTAATTCTGGATCTCCTAATACTAGCAAGTGAGCTGAGAAGATTTCAGCATGTTCATCACCTAATGTTTTACGCGCGTTTTCTTTAATTGTCTCTAGTTCTTTTTTAGAAATGTCAAGCGCGTCATTCAAGCGTGTTACTTCTGCTTCTACATCATCAATGACCTTTTTATCAAAAGAAAGGTCTGGAGCTTCTAGCTTATAAGCTTTAGCAATAGCAACTCCATTTGATGCTGCAATCCCTTTTATATTAGTCATTAAAAATTACTCCCCTAATCCTTCTTTTTTAATTACATCATAAATCGCATCAATTGCTTCTTGTTCATCAGAACCTTCTGCAATAAACTTAATTTCAGCATCCTTAGGAATGCCTAATGACATAACACCCATAATTGACTTTAAATTAACTGATTTACCATTATACTCTAGGTTAATATCAGATGAAAAACTTCCAGCCTTATTAACTAATACTGTTGCTGGTCGTGCGTGAACTCCTGTTGAATCTGTAATCGTAACAACTTTTTCTGCTGCCATGAAAAAACCCTCCTGAATAAATAGTATTTAATAGGTATACACTTCAGTACAATTTTACTCTGTTTTGAGGTGGAATTTCAACAATTACACTAAAAACGATACACAATTGTACTATTTTATTAAAAAAGGGGAATAATCGTTGCCCTTCTTTATATTATACCGCTACTACAATACCATTATATTGGCTCAAAGTCCACTTGCTTTGTATGAGGTACATGTAGTATAAGAAAACAATGGATCTAAAATAATAAGCATTTTATATTATGTTTTTTAGTACGTTCTTTTTAATAATAGACTTGCGAAGTACTGGGAGTTTATGCTACATTATCTTTATGTATTAGTGCGTTTTAGGAGGTGTACGCAACCATGCAAGGAGTTGCGATTACGTTATTAATTGTAGATGCTATAGCACTTATTGTTTTAGTATTATTACAGTCGGGAAAGAGCGCTGGTTTATCAGGTGCAATTTCTGGTGGTGCAGAACAATTATTTGGGAAACAGAAAGCACGAGGTATTGATGCGGTACTACAGCGTGCAACAATTATTGCAGGAGTGTTATTATTCGTTTTAACTTTTGCAGTTGCTTATATTTTATAATGTTTATAGAAAACCCTCTCATTTCTTTAACTAAAATGAGAGGGTTTTTGAATTTAATCAGTTCAGATATTAGGAGAGTACACTCTTCTTTGCTAAAATAAATGAATATACAAAAGCTTGATCTAGACAATAAGAAAGGAAGAATTTTTGATGAATATAAAAAAACCTCAACCATTTACGTTTGAAGAAGGCGATAGAGCGGTATTACTATTACATGGGTTCACAGGACATACTGCAGATGTTCGAATGTTAGCGCGATTTTTGCAAAAAAAAGGTTATACAACACATGCACCAATTTATAGAGGCCATGGTGGTTCGCCTGATGAATTAATAGGAGTGAAAGCTTCTGAGTGGTGGGAAGATGTGAAAGAGGCATACCAACATTTAAAAGATTTAGGATATCAAAAGATTGCGGTTGCTGGTCTTTCATTAGGTGGTGTGCTAGGTCTTAAATTAGCTTATTCACAGCAAATCACAGGAGTTGTTCCGATGTGTGCGCCGATGTTTTTTGATCACAGCTCTCAACTTACGAAAGGTTTTCAATTTTATGCAAAGCAATATAAACAAGCAGAAGGAAAAGATAGTGACACAATAGATGAAGAAATTAAACATTTATTAGATGAATCCAATACATTGTTTCAAGAGCTTGGTGGGATAATAACAGATGTACAGAAGCATGTAGATCAAATTTATACACCAACATTCGTTGTACAAGCTGAAGATGATCAAATGATTGATACAAATAGCGCCACATACATTTACGATAATGTAGAATGTGACCAAAAAACAATCAAATGGTACAAAGACGCTGGACATGCGATTACATTAGGTCCTAAAAAAGATGATGTTCATGAAGATGTTTATCAATTTTTAGAATCATTAGATTGGTCTTAATCATAATACAACTAGATCAGTCTAATAGAAAGAAGGTGAAAGAATGGAAATAAAACAATTAGAACAAAATGTAATACAATTTTTTAAAACAGAAGCAACAAAGCCATTAACTGTGCAGGAAATTGAAGAAGCGTTAACATTGGAAGATGCTGAAGATTTTAGAATGTTAATGAAGCTATTAAATGAATTAGAGGAAAAAGGGGAATTAGTACGAACACGTAAAAATCGTTATGGTTTACCGGAGCGAATGAATTTAATTCGTGGACGTATTCAAATGCATGCGAAAGGATTTGCATTTCTAATTCCTGATGATGAAAATCAAAGTGATGTGTATATTAATCACTCTGATTTAAAATCAGCGATGAATAATGACATCGTGCTTGTCCGTGTAGACAATCAAGGTGAACTTGATCGTCGTTCAGAAGGTGTGGTCATTCGTATTGTTGAACGTGCAACGACTCGTGTGATTGGTACTTACGAAGACAACGGCAACTTTGGTTTTGTTATTGCAGATGATAAGCGTATCCCAAATGATATTTTTATTCCGAAAAATGCTTCAAATGGTGCGGTCACAGGACATAAAGTTATTGTAGATATAACGAAATTTCCAGAAGAACGAATGAGTGCTGAAGGTGAAGTCATTGAAATTCTTGGCCACAAAAGTGATCCGGGTATGGACATTATGTCTATTATATATAAGCACGGGATTCAGGTGGACTTCCCAGAAGAGGTGCTAGCACATGCAAAACAAGTGCCAGAGGAGATACAGGCATCTGAGTTAGAAAACAGACGTGACTTGCGCGATGAAATGATCGTGACAATTGATGGTGCAGATGCAAAAGACTTAGATGATGCTGTAACAGTAAAGAAATTAGACAATGGGAATTACAAACTTGGTGTATACATTGCAGATGTTTCATATTATGTCGAAGAGAATTCTCCAATTGATCAAGAAGCTTTTGATCGAGCGACAAGTGTATATTTAGTAGATCGTGTTATTCCAATGATTCCACATCGATTATCTAACGGCATTTGTTCCTTAAATCCACAAGTTGACCGATTAACATTAGGTTGTGAAATGGAGATCGATCATAGTGGTGAGGTTGTTAAACATGATATTTTCCAAAGTGTGATACGAACAAATGAGCGAATGACTTACTCCGATGTCAACAGTATTCTAGTTGATAAAGATGCGGAATTAAGGGACCGTTATCGTGAACTTGTTCCCATGTTTGAGGATATGGAGGAATTAGCTGAATTATTACGTCGTAAGCGCTTTGGGCGTGGAGCAATTGATTTTGATTTTAAAGAAGCTCAAGTATTAGTGGATGCTAATGGAAAAGCGGAAGACGTCGTAATTAGAGAACGATCTGTTGGTGAACGGTTGATTGAAGAATTTATGTTGGCTGCAAATGAAACGGTAGCAGAACATTTTCATTGGATGGATGTACCATTTATCCACCGTATTCACGAAGATCCAGATCCCGATAAGCTTCAAAAGTTCTTTGAATTTATTGGACAGTTAGGATATTCAGTAAAAGGTACAGCGAATGAAATTCACCCGCAATCCCTACAAAAAGTACTTGATAGGGTTCAAGGTGAACAAGAAGAGATGATCATCTCTAAATTAATGTTACGTTCAATGAAACAAGCAAAATATGATCCACAAAGTATTGGGCATTTTGGATTGGCGACCGATTTTTATACGCACTTTACCTCTCCGATCCGACGTTACCCGGATTTGATTGTGCATCGACTAATAAGAACGTATTTAGTTAACAATCAAATTGATCAAAAAACTCGACAACATTGGAAAGACCGTATGCCGGAGATTGCTAAACATGCTTCTGAAAAAGAACGAGCAGCAGTTGATGCAGAACGTGAAACTGATGATTTGAAAAAAGCAGAATATATGCAAGATAAGGTTGGAGAAGCATTTGATGGCGTAATTAGTTCTGTTACTAACTTCGGCTTATTCGTAGAACTACCGAATACAGTAGAAGGTCTTGTCCACGTTAGCTATTTAACGGATGACTATTATCATTTTGATGAGCGGTCCTTTGCAATGATTGGTGAAAGAACAGGTAACATGTTCCGCATCGGTGATGAAATAACGATCAAAGTAGCTAATGTAAATCTCGATGAACGTGCAGTTGATTTTGAAGTTGTTGGGATGAAGCCTAGACGTGTTCGCCCAACTATAAATAATGAAACAGACAACCGAAAAGAAAGAAGAAAAAAAGACAAGTCTCCTTCTAATGGGAAAAAGAATAAAGGGAAAATGAAACCACCAAAATCATCTAAGAAGAAAAAAGCAAAGAAGAAAAAGTAACAAATAAGAATGCACAATCAACGTTTTGTGCATTCTTTTTCTTATAAAGGGAATTTAGTTAATCCACTTACCGTATAGTACCCATCCATCTGAGACATCAAATAATTTTATATTAGGAATGTTCGCTAACCCTTCTTTAGAAAAATCTAACCAAGGTCGTGGCATTAGAGGATCATTTTTCACATGGTGATTGACTGTATTCCAAAAGCCCGGTTGGTCAAAATGATCATTCCAAAAATACTTTATTTGGGCGAACCATTCTCTTTTTTGATCGTTTTTAATCACTAGGAAACGATTATTTGTTGGATTAAGGTAAAAGGTAGATTGTTCTAGCTCTTCATTTGTAATTAGAGCGTCAGTATATGGTAGCGGATAATAACATTCAAATGGATAAACTTTTAAGGCGTTTTCCTGTTTTAATCGCTTTAGTAAAGCGCGTTTGTCTGTAATAGAGGTTATTTTTGTCCAAATATCTCCATCTGTTCCTTTTACAACAGTATTGGATTTCACAGGAAAAGAATAAAGAGACGTGAATTTATCTAATCCAAGTTTTTCTAACACTCTTATAGCTGAACCATTATGTATATTTGTATTTGCGCCAATCCAGTGCACATTAGGATCACGCATGAGTATATCCATCATATATGCTAAAAGAGTTGTTGCATGTCCCTTTTTAAGAAAACGACGATCACTACGTAGACGCCCCAGCATAGCGTATCCACCTGGGAATAATGTATAGCCAGCAATCGATGCTAAACGATTATTCACAAAACAACCAAATAAAGCTTGTGTTTCTGATTGTACTAAATGGGGAAAAATAAGTAATACATAATCATCCTCCATCTCAGTTTTCATCTGTTTGACTAAATCATAGTCGTTAATAGTTAATTGACGAAAAATTACTGATGGTTCATTCATTAAAAAGCTCCTTTAGTAAAACAAGAGTTGAATATATATTATATCATGCATTTAGAAATCTTCATTGTCTATTCATATGCGTTGTCTATGCCCGTTGAAACTGGTAAAATAAATGTTATGTAGGAAGAGGAGGAAGTAGCTTATGCCAAAAGGTCAAGGGCAACTGATCGCCCAAAACAAAAAAGCAAATCATGATTTTTTGATTGAAGATACATTTGAAGCCGGTCTTGTTTTACAAGGTACAGAAATAAAGTCCATTCGTGCTCGGCGCGTGAATATGAAGGATAGTTTTGCCCGTATTGATTATAAGGGGGAGGCTTTTCTACATAATATGCATATTTCTCCTTATGAACAAGGAAATCGATACAATCATGAACCAACAAGAGCAAGAAAGTTATTGCTACACCGAAAAGAAATTGATCGGTTAATTGGTGAAACACAGCAAGCAGGTTATTCGCTTGTACCATTGAAAATTTATATTAAGAATGGTGTAGCAAAAGTTTTAATCGGATTAGGTAAAGGGAAGAAAAAATACGATAAACGAGAAGATTTAAAACGAAAACAAGCAAAACGTGATATGGATCGAGCGATTAAGAATAACTATTAGGACTGTCGCTTTGGGAGCTGAATATTTCATCCCCCATCGTGCCACCGATTGCAGTCATAACAGCACCTGTCGTTTGAATCCAATGCCCAATTGTATTTATTAAGGTAGCATCTGCTTTACTTTGTAAAGAAAGTGCTTGTAGACTGTTACCGATTACTTGTAATAAGTTTCCGATTCCGTTATACAATACATTCAGCGTGTTTTTTTCTTTCCAATTTTCTGAAAAACTGATAGCTCCTCCAAGTGCTTGCAGTAGATTTCCTTTTGTATCTAATCCCTCTTTAGTAGGCTGGTCAACAGGTAGGAGGAAAGATGCTACAACGGTAGTGTTTCCTATTGCTTGTAGTTCGTTTCCTATGTTATTAAGATCATCAAGAGTTAGTTTTTCAACTTGGATGGCATTCCCAGTAGCTTGTAATGTATTTCCTAGGAGATCGAACTCTTTTTTTATTTTTAATGAGACAGGGATGTTTGGTGTATTACCTAACGCTGACAGAACAGTGCCCACTGCTTGCACCCAACCACCAAAAATGAAATTCTCTGGTTTGCCCATACCCTAACCACATCCATTAACTATAATTAATATAGTCTATGAAAAGATGTTATATCGTGCGTTGGCATTTGTGTTATGGGATGATTTGACAGGTTTCCTTTACTTGAAATTAGTTATAGATTTGTTATAATAAATATGTACTAAACAAGACAAACAATTTTATATGATATAGGCTTTTCTAGCCATATCCGTTTGTTCCTTTATTTCATGGGGACGTTACGGATTCGACAGGGGTAGATCGAGCTCAGGCTGCGTGTCGAGGTTACGTCTCGTTAAACGTTACACGCCAATAATAACTGGCAAAGAAAACAATTTCTCTTTAGCAGCTGCGTAAGTAGCACTAAAGGATCCTTCCTACCATCGCCCGTGTGGTAGATTGAAGGGTCTCAACTGAAGCGGGATACGCTGACATCCACTGTCTGAGGATGTTCAGAAGAGACCAATCAGACTAGCTAATAGGAAGCCTGTTGGTAGGCTGAATAGTTAGCGAATGACAATATATCAACTACACATGTAGACGCCTGAGTGGCGATATCTCTGGACGTGGGTTCGATTCCCACCGTCTCCACCAATACATAATTGGTGGTTTTTTTGTTTGTTCTAATAAAAGTGATGAACTCAGGTCGTGTAATATTTTGCTGTCCGGGTGTTATAACTAACTGCAACAGTAAATGGCTTTATCAAAAGCGTCTTCTGGAATATAAATGATATTGTCTTTAATTTCATACGGAATATTGTTTCTTTCTAATGCTTCTAATTTGACTTGATTTGTAATTTCTTCCCACCTTATGTATTTACCGTCGTACCCTTGATTAAGTATAAGGAAAATTATAAGAACAAAAAATAGAATAATACTGAAAATTATTTTATTAATCTTTTTCATTTAGCCACCTCATAAATAATTAGTGAATTTTGTTAAGAAGAATTAAGAGAACGAATTGATGATATAGCCTATAGACATTAATATAAAAAAACTAAAAAACATGATTACATTTGCAATGATAAGTAAGTAGTTTCTAATCAACGCTGAAAACATTATACCAACTGGTGCAATAAAAAAAGATAACATCCATAAAGGGGATGAGATACCAAAAATAATATTTGGAATCCAAATTAAAATACTTAGTAATAAACAGGATATAGATAATACCTTATAAATCTTTTCTTTGTTCATATAACTATCTTCTCCCTTAAATTATTAAGTAATAATTAAATTCTTTATAGATGCTATAGAACAAACGGGCGTTTTTAATTTACTTTAATATTTATTAGATTTGTTGCTAATCTAAGTCGATCTTTTAGCTCATCACTAACTTCAAGTTCAATAGTCGTATCGGAAGGAACATTTTTAAATTCATAAATGAAAGCTGTAACGATCGTTCCGTCAGTACGTCTAATATGTTCTGGCTCAACACCTTTTATAACTAGATGTTCAAAATAATCTCCATTAATAGCACCTTGCATGTAAATTTCACTAGGTAATATTTGGTGTGAAGCTTGTTTCTCAGAATAAATAATCTTAAAATCATTCTTGTTTATTTCTACTTTTCCATTAGCAGGAACAAGGTCGTCATTTATTTCTATGTTATAATGCCATTCGCTTTTAGCTAACTCTAGCAACTCATTCTCCTCTAGATAATCAGTTGATTTCGCAATAAAAGCTTTATATGCATCTTTTTCCTCTTCAATATTATTAACATGTAATTCGTATTCCTCTTTTATGCTTATCATTTCTTGCTCGTGTTCTTTCAGTTGATCTTGTAATTTTTCTGTTTCCGAAGTTGATTGATTTGTGCACCCTGACACGGTAAGTAGTACTATGACAAGACAAAAATAAATTGCATTTTTAATCAATTTAATCCCCCCATAATGAGAAAATTTCAAAACATTACCTTTTTTTGTTTTGTTACTTGTATTTTATCAAATTAATCTTCGGAAGTGGCAGAAATGTCAGAAAATAGATTGGAGTTTCTGTGACATTTCAAATAAACGATTAGAAAAATGTTGCAATAACTATTTAAGTTCAGAAATTTTGATCTAGCTATTTTCGGTGATAATATAAAAAGAAAATGTAGATAAATTGAAGGTGACTTTTAATGAAAAAAGTAGCGTATGACGACTATTATAAAAAGAAAAATTATTTTGGGAAGTCGTATCCTGGACTAATTGAATTCTTTCAAAATTATCGCCAAAAGGGAGTTGTTCTGGATTTAGGGTGTGGGCAAGTGGGCAAGGTAGAGATGCATTAGCACTCGGAGAATTAGGATATAGAGTTATTGGTGTAGATCATTCTAGTGTTGGGATTAACCAACTTAATCAAGAAGCTAAAAAAAGAGGCTTAAATGTTCAAGGTATAGTAGGAGACATGCATGACTATCAAATTACAGAAGATATAGATATTGTACTGTTAGACTCTATGTTACATTTTTATAAAAATGATCAAAAAAAAGAAACGGAATTCGTAAATAAGATATTAAACCAACTTAAAGAAAATGGACTATTTGTTACTTGTATTTTAAAAGGAGATAAGCGTGAAAGTATACTCAAGCAAATTATTGATCAATCTCCGTACGAATGGACGGTATTATCTGAATGTTACACAGAGTATATTGAATTTAATGCAACGTACCATTTGCTTGTCGTAAAAAAGGGAAAGCGTATTAAATAGATTATCTAATACAACAAATTATAGCGAGTTTGGGAATAGAACAAGCGCCGTTGTAAAAATATACTCTCTTTCCTTAGGTGCGGGTCCCGGGCCACAGGACGTGGTTCAGTTAGACCATGTCACATAAAGTGATAGTTTTAGTCTCACCTCCTTAAAGAGAGTGGATCTTTAGTTCGAGCTGTTTCTAATTCTGCAGGAACTCACACGAGCTGAAGATCCATTCCTAAGAAGGAATTCACTTGACTACTTCCTAGTTTCTTACAATTGTATCCTTGAAATATATCACATAATAGTTTTTGTTATTATTATATTTCTAACCAATTTTGTGACCATTTTTCCATCTCTCGCATAACAGGTTCAAGAGCAACACCTTTTTTGGTTAATGAATACTCAATTCGAACGGGAGTTTCTGGGAAAACATCTCGTTTAACAATTCCCTCGTTTTCAAGATCTTTTAACCTTTCTGATAGTACCCTGCCACTGACACCAATCGATGATTCAATACTACAAAAACGCTGTGGGCCAGATAGAAGCTGGTAAATAATTAAACCTGTCCATCTTTGGCTTAAGAAACCCATAGCTTTTTCAAATCTGGGACAAATCGACTTATCCATTTAAATCAACTCCTCTATCTATATTATAAACGGATTATAAAAATAATTAAATTATTTTTTGTAAAAAAGATACTTGACCATATTAATTTACGAATATATACTAACTTACATAAAGTAAGTAAAATGCAATGTGTTAAAATTTATCAATTAACAGGAGGTAACTAAATGAATTTTCATCGTGAACCTATAACATTTGTAAAAAAAGTAAATTTAAAAGTTCAAAATTTAGAACGTTCTATTAATTTTTATAAAGAAGTCATTGGATTTAAGGTGCTGGAGCAAACAACGTGGTCTGCTACATTTAGTGCGGATGAAAAAACTGCTTTATTAACGATAGAACAACCAGATCATGTAATTTCAAAAGAAGATAGAACAGCGGGGTTATATCACTTTGCATTACTTTTGCCTAAGCGAACGGATTTAGCAAAAGTAGTACAGCATTTTGTTGGAACTGGCGTACAGTTCGGTTCATCTGATCATCTTGTAAGTGAAGCACTTTATTTATCTGATCCAGACGGAAATGGAATTGAAATTTATATAGACCGGGACCCTTCAGAATGGAATTGGAGGAATGGTGAAGTGGAAATGACAGTTGATCCCTTGAATTTGCCCGATCTCTTATCTGTTGGAGGACAGTCATCATGGATAGGGCTGCCGGCTGAAACAGTCATGGGACACATCCATTTACATGTATCAGAATTGAAAAAGACAGAGGAATTTTATGTTAAAGGACTTGGTTTTGAAGTTGTAAATCGATTTGGTAGTCAAGCACTTTTTATTTCTGATGGCAAATACCATCACCATATCGGTTTAAATACTTGGAATGGTATAGGTGCACCAAAACCTTCTCCTAATAGTGTTGGGCTAGAGTCATTTACCTTAATGCTTTCAAGTAAGGAATTGAAAAATAAAATTATTTCTCAGTTAGCGGACATTGGGGCATCTGTTACTGAAGAAAATGATTCTATCGTTACAACAGACCCTTCAGGAAACCGTATTCGCCTAGTCGCCCATTAATAGTGCAGTACAGTTACCGTTGAAGAATGGGGTAAAAAAGGAAGTCAATAATCTATTAATAACGGAAGATTTGGCAATATAACAGAAAAAATGCAATAGAAATTCTATATAAAAGGGGGGATAAAATGGATCATTTTAATATAAGAAAAGCAGAATTAAAAGATGCAAATGGGCTTAATGAATGTATGGATGCAGCATATTCAAAGTATAAAGATAGAGTGAACATAGAAACTTTACCTCCATTGCAGGTGGATTATAAGGATGAAATAGCTAATTATCCAGTTTGGGTGATCAAACACAATCATCAAGTAGTTGCAGGATTAATAATGACATTCAGCGAAAACACTGCAACCCTTTCAAATATTGCTATACATCCTAATTTTCAGAACAATGGATTAGGAAAAAAATTATTAAATTTTGCCGAAAAAGAAGCGGCAAACCGTGGATATGAAGAAATGAATTTAGCTACGCATACCCTTTTTCGTGAGAATGTATCTTTTTATCAAAAGCAAGGCTGGATTCAAATAGATCAGAATGATACGAGAATTTTTATGAAAAAGCATATTTAATCCGCTTGTTTAAAGAAACAATACGATAACCCTATATAAAGAAAAATGCAGATGTGAGTGTGGGGGATGCAGAAATAAAGATGTATGACGACACCAAATCAATTGTGTCCAATAAAGATGAAGAGTACCAGGAGCAAAATCACAGTGTGGAGATTCTAAGTAACCAGAAGTAGTCGTAAACAAAGGAGCAAAAATATTTTGCTCCTTTTGTGTTAGAATTATTTCTTTTTCAAGTGTCTCAGATAGGCCATGGATGAAGCAAATGCTGCTGTTCTTGCAGGTACGCCTTTTTTCATTAGGTTCTCTGTCGTTTCTTCAATTTTTTCACCAGCACCTTTGATTTTCAAAGTAAGCCCTCCTTTCCTTCTTATTATGTGTGGGGAAAGGGATATCAATACGACTTAAGCTTTTACTCAAGTAGTGGTGTGGCTGCTTGAAAAAGTTGTCCTAATAAAATGCAATATTTTTTGCAACTTCGGAATTACTACAATTATTGCCAAGAGAATGTTTTACCAATCGGCAAGATTATCACTTATCTCACATTTTAGTAGTGACAGCTTTCGGATCAAGGTTTAAAGTTATAATTTTCTAAGATTGTTGTATTAGACTTTGTATAATAGCCCTGATTTTTCGTTTCTTGCACTAATTGATTTATTAGTTGACAACATTTTTTGGCTCCTATAATTAAAAGAGGTTCACCTAAAGAAGAAATGTTTAATCCTCTGGCAAAAAAACCACCAATAGACATTACAAAGGGTACTGTGGGAGAAGTATTAGAAAAAACAATCTTTTCACAATTTTTATTTTTACTTTGCAATATAGATGCCATTTGTTGCATTGCTGGTACTGCATATTTATTATTCTTTCTACCGATTGTATAAACTTCGTTACCATCTTCATCTAAGCCATGAAATATTAATTTTCCGAGATCTTTCTTTTTTAATTTATTAAAGTATTGTACATTTAAGATTTCTTCTGTTGTTAGTGTTCTATTTGTTGGTAAAGTATTTAAATGATACGCAGCCGCCAATGATGTAGTATGTGTTCCGCCAAAATCATTATATATGTAGATCAATGGTTTGTTCTCCTTATACGTATTATTTTACTGCTTATTCCTAGTGTTATATATCCTATCTATTTTATTCGAAAGCTTACAATTAATACTTACTTATCTCTATATTGGTTAAAAATTCTATGTATTCTATACGATCAAAAAATGAAATCTTGACTAAGGAGAACTATGATACTAACTTTACTGATCGCATTTCTAATATAAAAGGTCATACATAAGATATCTCCTTTATGGTAAGAATATATTATCGTGATAAAGGAGTGAACTTGAATGGAAGATGGACAATTATCTTTTGATAATCTTAGTATTATTGTAACTGCTATCATCATTGGGACTTTAGCTAGGATATGGTTATTAAAAGAAGATTACCGTCAATATCCAAGTTATCCTAATGGTTATTTAATTCATGTTGTTACTGGTTTTGTTGCTGCAGCATTAGGGGCTGTAGCAATTCCGGCGTTAATTAGTAAAAATTTTGTTGCTGTTACTTTTTTAACATTAGCATTGCAACAATTTAGAGATGTAAGAAAAATGGAAAAAGAAAGCCTTAATGACTTAGAAGAAACAGAATATACCTATCGAGGAACTGCTTATGTGGATGGTATCGCGAAAACATTTGAGGCTAGAAATTATATCGCATTTATTACAGCCTTATCTGTGTCATTAACGATTACGGTTATGCCCTTTTCCTTTTGGATCGATATAGCAATCGGCATCTTAGTAGGAATGTTGATCCTGCTTTTTTTAAAAAACTTCACCAAAGGTAAGAGGATTGGCGATATAGCACAAGTTGAGGCTGGAAAAATTGAAGTGAAAGATTCTAGTCTATTTGTAGATGGAATCTTTGTTAGTAACCTTTTGGGAACCGATAATGCTTCTAAATTAGTACAGGATGAAGGGCTAGCTGTTGTTATTTCACCGAATGAAGATCACTATCGAATTAATCTTGATAATTTTGGGCAACGTCAGGCGGCGCTTTTTGAAGCTACAAGAGCACTTGGGAATAAACGATATCATTTTACAAGAAAAGATTATGAAAAAGGTAGAGTTGTCATTGCCCTTGTTCCAATAAAACAAGATATTGATGCTTTAATTGAAGTAGTTAAAAAATGTCCGTTACTTGAAAGTGCCAAAAAATCACATCGTGTGATGAAGACAAATTGGAGAGGGGAGTAAAGCATGGGAAGAGAATCTACAATGCAACCAAACTATACCATACTTGCTTATGTGACGATGAAAAAAGGACGCATTCTCACAAGTAGTTGTCTGACGCTATTGGCTGAGTCTAAAAATACTGCTAAGCAAATGACTGTAGATATTGCCAAGGCTTTAAAAGCAGATGTTGTTCAATTGACAAATGGAGATTATATGATAATAAGAATATAATTGGTTATTTATCCTATAGCCTTATCTTTTTTGTAGTGAACAATATGTCATCTTTAAAGAATCAATGCTATAATAATGACAGAATTTTTAAACAAAGGGCTGAGATAATGTGGATAAATTAATTCAAGTAAGGGATGTTACCATCGGTCAAGGAAAACCAAAAATATGCGTACCTATAGTGGGGCGTACACTTGAAGAGATTAATGTAGCATTGGAAAAAATAATAGAAAATGAAGTTGATTTAGTAGAATGGCGAGTCGACTTGTTTAACCAAGTAACAGATATTTCGATAGTTATAAAAATACTAGAACAAATAAAAAGTAAATTAGAAAACATTCCTATTATTTTTACTTTTAGAACAGTGAATGAAGGTGGGAATACGTCACTTGATCTCTGTACATATAAAGCACTATATCAAGCTGTGATAGAGACTAATTATATTGACTTAATCGATATCGAATTATTCCTAGCTTCATCCATTCGTGATGAATTGATTGATTATGCAAAGCAAAACAATATCAGAGTCATATTGTCTAATCATGATTTTAAACAAACTCCGCCTAAGCAAGAAATCATTCATCGTTTAACATTAGCCCAAGAAAAAAGTGCAGATATTGCTAAAATTGCGGTAATGCCTAAAACCCCAGCTGATGTGTTAGTTCTATTGGATGCCACCTATATAATGAAAGAAAAACATGCACAGATCCCAATTATTACGATGGCCATGGGTGATCTAGGAATACTATCACGGATGACGGGAGAAATCTTTGGTTCTTCTGTAACATTTGCTTCCATTACAGAATCATCTGCCCCCGGCCAAATGAATATAAAGGAATTGAAAGAGATGTTAGATACTTTTTCATTAAATAAAGACAAGTGAGTATTGCATGCTACTCACTTGTCTTTTCTATTTTAATAGATAGTATTAGGAGGATGTTGCTAATATTTCTAATTTAATACAAAAAACTATGAAAACGCAATCATAATTTTCAAGATTGAAATATAATTGTAACATTCATATAACATGCTTGAAATCTGAGGATGTTATACTGTCGTTGCTGGTTAAAATATAGGAGGATATTTTTCCTATCTATTACATATAGTTATATAACCTTTTAGGAAGAAAGTTAAACATAAGATTGCAAAAATAGACCAATATATACATAGAAAGCGAGTGTGGAAGCTATTGAATAGTAAAAAGGTATTAGCAAGTATAACAATTGCATTAGGGTTAATGATTGCTGCTCCATTGAGTAATGATGTGGCACATGCAGACACACAAGATGAATTGAAAGAAAAAAGACAAGAATTAGAATCGATTCAGGCAGAACTAATCGAATTAAATGAAGATATTGAACGAGCGGATGAAGCAATTAAAGCTAATAAAGAAAAAATGAAAGAAACAGAGCAACAAATTGAAGAAAAAGAAGAAGAAATGCAAGTACTTGAAGAAGATATAGCAGATTTAGAAAAAGATATTGAAAAGCGTGCTGAAATTCTCAAAGAACGTGCTTCGGCATTACAAAAAAATGGTGGATCAGTTCAGTATTTAGATGTTTTATTTGGTTCTACTAGTTTCAGTGATTTCATTGATCGATTTGCCCTTGTGTCTAAGATTACAAAGGCTGATAACACGATAATTGAAGCATATGAAGCAGATAAGCAAAAAGTAGAAGATCAAAAGGCAATTTTAGAAGATAGCTTAAATGAACTAACAGATATGCAGGCTGATCTTGAAGTCATGCAAGAAGAAACAATGGCACAGAAGGAACAAAATGAAGCAAAGAAAGAAAAGTTACAAGAAAAAGAAGCAGATAGTAAATCAATAATTAATCAATTGGAACTTGAAGCAAGTGATCTAAGACAAGTTGATGAGAATGCACAAGCAATAGTTAATTCAAACAATGAAAAGAACATTGCAAGTCAAACTTCTCAAGTGAAACCAGTTAGCGGTAATGCAAGTTCAATTATTTCAGTAGGCTATAAATACATCGGCAATTCCACATATAAATTTGGTGGTGGACGTTCATCATCAGATATTGCAAGAGGTTTATTCGATTGTTCAGGTTATGTATCTTGGGCTTTTAGACAAGGTGGCGTAAATATACCTGCAAGCACAAGCGCTTTAAGTGGTGTTGGAAAGAGAATCTCACCTAGTCAAATGCAACCGGGTGACCTAGTCTTCTTCAATACTTACAAAACAAATGGACATGTAGGTATCTATGTTGGTGGAAATCAGTTTATTGGTTCTCAAAGTTCTACAGGTGTTGCAATTGCTAACATGGGTAGTGGATACTGGGCAAATACATTCAAAGGACATGTTCGTCGCGTATTAAATTAATCTATCAAAAGAGGTTCAAATCATTAAAGATTTGAACCTCTTTTTTTGGATATTATCAACGTTATATTAAAGCATAGCTTTCTTAAATTGTTTGAATTCCCTTAATTATATTTTCTTTGATTGGTTCTACTTCATTACCTTCGATGTCATCACGAGGAATGAAGTGAGCTACTTGATTACCTGATAAAATGGCGATGGATGGTGAAGAAGGTTCAATGCCAACAAAGTATTCGCGCATCTTTTCTGTAGCTTCACGATCTTGGCCAGCAAAAACAGTGACCAAGTGATCAGGTTTAACTTCTTCTAATGCAGCAAGTACGGCTGGTCTAGCTAATCCGCCTGCACATCCACATACGGAGTTCACTACAACTAAAGATGTTCCTTCTAGATTAGACATAAAGCCTTCTACTTCTTCTGGAGTCGTTAATTCCTTAAAGCCAGCATTAGTTAATTCATCTCTCATTGGTTGACTCATTTCCTGCATATATAACTGAAATTCATTCATTAGTTAATCTCCTTTATTTTAACAACTTAAATAAATCTTTTTCTTACATCACATCATAACATAAATGAAGACGTCAATCACTATCATCCATTGTTTTAGATGAAGATATTCAACGAATTAGTTTGTAAAATACTTAAATGATATTGACAGAAAACTTTAACGTGATAAGATAATTGATAATGAATATCATTATTGATTGGAAAAGGATTATTTTATGAAAAAACGTTACCTACTTCTTATATTGCTTTTATTAAGTGTGCTATCTCTTTTTATAGGGGTATCTTCACTTTCAATAACAGATATATTTAACCTCTCCAAAGATCAATTACATATCCTATGGGTTAGTCGTATTCCGAGATTAATAAGTATTATTATTGCCGGTATAACAATGAGTATCGGTGGGCTTATTATGCAACAGCTAAGTAGAAATAAATTTGTTTCTCCAACTACGGCAGGAACGATGGACTCTGCTCGGTTTGGTATTTTAATCGCAATGCTTATTTTTCCTGCAGCAGGGCCAATTCAGAAAATGATCGTTGCATTTGCGTTTGCATTAATAGGTACGTTGCTGTTTATGAAAATACTAGAGAAAGTGAAGTTTAAAGACCCCATTTTCATACCATTGGTAGGTTTAATGTTTGGTAATATCATAAGTTCCATAACTACCTTTTTTGCCTACAAAAACGATTTAATTCAAAACATGTCTTCTTGGTTACAAGGTAATTTTGCATTAATACTTCAAGGTAGATATGAAATGCTTTATATTAGTCTACCATTAGTCATTATTGCTTATTTATATGCTAATAAGTTCACCATTGCTGGCATGGGAGAGGATTTTTCTAAAAACTTAGGATTAAATCATAAATTAGTTGTGCATATCGGTTTAATTATTGTAGCTATTATGACATCTGTTGTTATTTTAACTGTTGGAATGATACCTTTCTTAGGGTTAATTATTCCTAACATTGTTTCTATATACCGAGGAGATCACCTGAAGAATAGTTTACCGCATACTGCATTGCTAGGAAGCATATTTGTATTAGCTTGTGACATCGTAGGTAGATTAATTATTTTCCCTTATGAAATTGCTATCGGTGTGACGGTTGGTGTTGTAGGTAGTGGGATCTTCCTATACTTAATTTTAAGGAGATCAAATCATGCGGCTTAATACAAAAATCATAATATTAGCTGTGTTAGCAGTGAGCTTTGTAGCTTTGTTTCTATTCTCGGATATTCCAGGAAACTGGGATTATATTCTTCCTAGGAGGATAAGTAAAGTAGTAGCAATGATCATTACAGGAGCAGTAATTGCGATTGCTACTGTTGTATTTCAAACAATTACCAATAATCGCATTCTAACTCCTAGCATTATTGGATTAGATTCACTATATATACTACTTCAAACCTTTTTAATTTTTATTTTTGGTGCTACAAGTAGTGTAAGTGTCAATCCTGCCATTAATTTCGCTTTATCTGTAGCTATTATGGTAGTATTTGCTTTTCTTTTATACCATCTACTTTTTAAGAAAAATCAAAATGTGTATTTTTTACTATTAGTTGGATTAGTCTTTGGCACCTTTTTTAGTAGTCTATCTTCTTTTATGCAAGTTTTAATTGATCCAAATGAATTCTTGATTGTACAAAACAAAATGTTTGCTAGCTTTAATAATATAAATACAGACATTATTCCATATGCAATAGCAGTAATTTCATTTACTTTTATATACTTCATACGTTTTCTTCCTTATTTAGATGTCATGTCATTAGGAAAATCTCACGCGATTAATTTAGGCGTTGACTACGAATATATGGTAAAACGGCTGCTGATTATTATTGCAATTTGGATATCAGTTGCAACGGCTTTAGTTGGGCCTATCCTATTTCTTGGGTTATTAGTTGCAAATGTGACCTATGAATTTTTAAAAACATATAAGCACACATATTTATTAATAGGAACTGCCTTGTTAAGCGTAATTGCACTTGTTGGTGGTCAATTAATTGTAGAGCGATTATTTCAGTTCGAGACGACCATAAGTGTCATTATTAACTTTATTGGTGGCGTTTATTTCTTATATTTAATTTTAAAGGAGAATAAAGCATGGTAAGAGTTCAAGAGATTACAAAAAAGTATGGCGATCATGCCGTAGTTGATAATGTCTCCGTAACTATTCCAAAAGGCAAGATAACCTCGTTTATCGGCCCGAATGGTGCTGGTAAGAGTACGCTTTTATCGATGATTAGTCGTTTAATAACAAAAGACGCTGGTGAAATTCGAATTGATGATGAAGAAATATCAAAAGTGAAAAGTAACTCGCTGGCAAAAAAAATAGCAATATTAAAACAATCCAATGATTTAAATATTCGATTAACGGTTAAAGAACTAGTTGATTTCGGACGTTTTCCCTATTCTCAGGGAAGATTGAAAAAGGAAGACAAAGAAAAAGTAGCCGAAGCGATTAAATACATGGAATTAGAATCGATGCAAGATAAATATTTAGATCAGCTAAGTGGTGGTCAGAAACAGCGTGCTTTTATTGCGATGATTATTGCACAAGACACAGAATATATTTTGCTAGATGAACCATTAAATAACTTAGATATGAAACATTCAGTTCAAATCATGAAGGTTTTGCGTCGTTTAGTTGATGAACTAGGCAAAACGGTCGTTATCGTTATACATGATGTTAATTTTGCTTCTGTGTATTCTGATTATATTGTTGCTTTGCGTGAAGGGAAAATTATGCACCAAGGAGTAAAGGATGACATGATCAATAATCAAGTATTAAAAGATGTATATGATATGGATATTAAAATCCAAGATATAGATCAATGTAAGATTTGTTTGTATTTCCAATGATGTTAATCAATCTACAATTGTAGAAATGATAAAAATTTAATAAAGGAGAGGAAAATTATGAAGAGAATATTATTCTTTTTATCAACTATAGCTTTACTATTCATAGTTGCTGCTTGTGGCACAAATAATGATAGTGAAGCAAATGATCAAACAAGTGGCGATACCCAACAAGAGGAGAATGAACAGATAGAGGTAACTCATGAACTAGGTACGACTACAGTACCAAAAAAACCAGAACGTGTTGTCGTTTTTGATTATGGAACATTAGAAACTTTGGATCAATTAGGCGTAGAGATCACTGGTGTACCACAGAGTAACTTACCACCTCATTTAGAAAAATATGGTAAGGATACTTACGAAAATGTGGGTTCAGTAAAAGAGCCAGATTTTGAAGCGCTATCGATAATAGATCCGGATCTTATTATTATTTCTGGACGTCAATCAAATGTATACGAAGAATTATCTGAACTAGCACCTACCATTTATATGGGGGTAGATACAACGGACTATTTGACGTCATTTCAATCAAATGTAAAAACATTAGGAGAAATATTCGGATTAGAAGATAAAGCAAAAGAGAAGTTAGACGAAGTAATGACGACAGTTAATGAAGTTAAATCAATTATCGAATCTTCTGAAGGAAAAGGCTTAGTTATTTTAACAAATGATGGTGGAATTAGTGCATATGGACCAGGATCACGTTTTGGTTTTATACATGATGAATTAGGTGTAACCCCTGCAGACGAAAAAATTGAAGCTTCTACACATGGTCAAAATGTGAGTTTTGAATATATTGCAGAAACAAATCCAGATTACTTGTTTGTAATTGATCGTAATATGATCGTTGGTGGAGAAGCGTCAGCTAAAAAAACGTTAGATAATGATCTTGTCCAAGGAACAAATGCGGCAAAAAACAATAATATTGTCTATCTTAATCCTTATTATTGGTATATTTCAGGAGGCGGACTACTTTCTGTTGAAGAAATGGCGAATGAAATAAAAGAAGGTGTACAGAAATAAAAAAAAGCGTTGTGATTGTGTTTTAAAAAGCTGTCTAAGATAGACCTTTTAAAACCTTTTGCACGCTTTTTTTTATGAAATTTTGATAATAAATAAAAAGTGCTTAACTTCTTACATGTTTATGTCGAAAATAATAGTAATAAAGAAATAGTTTAAAAGAAACACAAAAACATTTTCTATTCGTATTACACATCAGGAAGGAAGAACCTCATGGAAACAAAGAATTTGAATGAAGTTATTAAGGAAGTCTACAATGGAACGATTATAACAGTGAAAAAAGTCATTCCACTTGATCCGAATATAGGGTCACCACAGCTTATCTCACCACCTCTAACAGTTGAACTAGGTGTATTAGTTGGTTTTACAGGAGAAATTAAAGGAGAATTAATTTTACAGGCAAAAGAAAATGTTTTTAGTCACATTGGTGAGAAAATGTTTGGCATGCCGCTCTCTCAAGAAATGTTAGATTCTTTTGCAGGAGAATTAGGTAACATGATTGCAGGAAGCTTATCCACTTATTTAGCTAGTGTTGAAATTAGCACAGATATTACGTATCCGACTGTTTTAAAAGGAAATGCACAATTAACGGGTTTTAAGCGATCTTTCTTTGTAACTATCGAATATGAAAACATTGGTAAAGTAGAAGTGTATTTATTACTAAACCAATAATCTTTAAACGTATTTTGTTTTTATAAAAAATGCTTCGATTAATTTGTAGAAACATGGTATTATTTTCATAGGAAACATTATACATATTATATCGTGAAGGAGATAAATCATGAGTATTGAAAAGTACATTGTATTTCAGTTACAAGGTCAATCTTATGCTGCAAGTATTCAACAAATTGTTTCAATTGAATTGTTGCAGGAAGTAGTTGCTTTACCTCAAACTTCCGAATTTATTGATGGAATAACGACCCTTCGGAATGAAGTAGTCCCAATCATCGATTTAAAAACTCGAATGGGATTAACGCGTTCTCAGCAGACAGATCAAACAAGGGTGCTTTTATCTAATGTGAATCATGTGCAAGTAGGATTTGTAGTGGATGAAGCAAATGATGTGATTGATATTGATGCTTCTACGATCGAAGAGGCACCGACAACGATTAAAGGAGTGAACGGTAATTTTCTACAAGGTGTAGCGAAATTGGAAGACCGTTTATTATTGTTGTTAGATTTAGAGCACATTTTGAATTATGAAGAAGTCAGTGAAGTGAAACAAGTAATAAATGAGCAATAGAGATAAAAGGAGGAAATATACGTAATGGCAAGAATTTTGGTTACAGATGATGCAGCGTTCATGCGTATGCAATTGAAAAATATTTTTACTTCATTAGGGCATGAAGTAGTAGGGGAAGCAGAAAACGGAAAGATTGCAATTGATTTATACAATGAATTAAAACCGGACTTAGTTTCAATGGATATTACAATGCCTGAGATGAACGGTGTCGAGGCAGTAAAAGAAATTAAAAAAAATGATCCGAAAGCAACGATTGTCATGTGTTCTGCAATGGGACAGCAACAAATGGTGCTAGAGGCAATACAAGCTGGTGCAAAAGATTTTATAGTAAAGCCTTTTGATCAAGAACGTATACAACAGGCACTTGGAAAAATACTTTCATAAAAACAATCTTAGTAATTTTAAGCCAGAATAATATTATAATATGGAGTGGTACATATGAAGTTAAGACTTAGTTTGTTTTTTAGCTTTTTATTTGTTATTGTGCTACATAGCTCAGTCACGATTTACACAATAACACAGCTTAAGGATTTCTCAACAGAAGTAATTATTGGATTATCGCTTGTCATTCTTTTAAGCTTTATTATTGCACATTTTTCAGCAAAAAAAATATTGAAACAATTGAAACACATAAATAATAAGCTTGAAATAATAGCAAATAGTAAAACGGACGAACTTCCAGAGCCCTATTTAAAAAACAAAGAGTTTATTCAATTAGATGAATTAATTGATACATCATATGATAAATCACACCAAATGGATTCTTTTGTAGCAGAGGTTTCTGACCAAATTGATACAAAGAGCAAAACTTTAGATGAAAGTAGAGATATTCTAGAAAAGGATAGTAATAATATTACTGCTATTCTTCATGAAATCTCTAGCGGATCGGAAGAACAAGCTAACTCAGCTTCTTCATTAACTGAAACGATGCAACAATTTACTAATACGATTATGAATGTTGTATTAAATGGTGAAAACATTAAAGAGGAATCAAAATCTATGTTATCGATCACAGATGAAGGTACCAATTTAATGCATCAATCTGTTGATAAAATGAGTGTCATCGATCAAACAATCAAAGAGTCTCTTGAAAAAGTTAAAGGTTTAGATGTGATGACAGATAAGATTACTAGTTTGGTAACAGTTATCCAAGGTATTGCAGAACAAACAAATATATTAGCCCTTAATGCGGCAATTGAAGCAGCTCGAGCAGGTGAACATGGACAAAGTTTTGCGGTTGTTGCTGATGAAGTAAGAAAATTGGCAGAACAAGTAAGTCACTCAATTACCGATATCACACATACAACAAATGGTATTCAAGAAGAATCAAAAGCTGCAGTTTCTGTTTTAGAAAAAGGGTATGAAGCTGTAAATGAAGGCTCATCACAAATCAAAACAACAGGTTCTACGTTTGATCAATTAAAACAGATCATTAATAATGTAGGAAAAGAAATTGAGGACGTATCAAGTAATCTGTATGATGTATTAGATAGTACAAAGGTTATTAATGATTCAATTACAAATATTGCTTCTGTTTCTGAAGAATCTGCTGCTGGAATAGAAGAGGCAACAACCTCGTCAGAGAATCTAACTAAGTCAGTAAATAATATCCGTGCAAATCAACAAGAACTAGATAAAAAAGTTAGAGAATTATTATCTCATTTTTAATCATAAGAACATGAAT
Source organism: Paraliobacillus salinarum (assembly GCF_014083865.1). GTDB lineage: Bacteria > Bacillota > Bacilli > Bacillales > Amphibacillaceae > Paraliobacillus > Paraliobacillus salinarum. The sequence continues at coordinate 66,077 of NZ_JACEFA010000012.1, forward strand.
CAACAATTGTTGGTTCATGTTTTTTTGATCGATAATGTAAAAAGTAAATGACGGTATCTATTAAACTTTTTGAATAACCTCTTCTCATAATCATAGATATAGAATAGGAGGGGTTACTTGTGGAAAAAATTATTTGTGCAAAGCAAGTTTACACATATGATAGATTATTTAAAGATGCCATGAGACTAATGGATCGTTATCCTAACTTAATAAAGACAGAAATAATAGGATATTCAATAGAGAATCGCAAACTTATAGCTCTTCAATTAGGTAATGGTCCTGATAAAATATTTATTAGTGGAGCGCATCATGCAAGAGAATGGCTAACAACACCATTATTAATGGACATAATAGAAACCTATGCAACAATGGGAGATGACATGTCACCTTCAACAAAACAAAGAATAAAAAGTATACTGCATACTTGTACATTTATATTTGTTCCAATGGTTAATCCGGATGGAGTGACGCTTGTACAAAAGGGTATACAATCAACAAAGGATAAGCACCTTTTAATAAAGTGGAATCAGGGATCAGATGATTTTTCAGCATGGAAGGCAAATATTAATGGTGTTGATTTAAATAGACAGTACCCAGTTGATTGGGCTGATATTCAATCTGATCCTGGAAAACCTTTATTAGAAAATTTCAAAGGGTATACTCCTTTATCTGAACCAGAGGCTTTGGCGGTTTATAATTATGTGCAGTCACAGTCAATCAAGATAGCTGCTGCATATCATTCCTCAGGAGAAGAAATTTTTTGGAAATATAAGAGTAAAGGGGAATTAGAAAGAAGTTCAAAAGAGATAGCTTTAAAATTAGCAGAATTGACAGGATATGAATTGATTTTTCCAAGTGATAATCCAAGTGGAGGAGGCTTCACAGATTGGTTTATTTCCTATTATAAACGACCAAGCTTTACAATTGAAATTGCGCCTTATGTTGGACCAAAACCTGTTCCAATTAGGTATTATGATTCCATTTTTCAAAAAAATAAATTAGTTCCACTGCTATTGGCAGAGAATCGAAACCTTTAGTATATGAGAACACCAATAATTAATAGCTGAGTCCATGTATGGTTCTTAGCTTTTTTCTTTGTGACAAAATAAATTTAGCATATTGTCGAAAAGTCTTGAAAAGTAACGAGATTCGAAGTAAACCTAATATATTTGCGCTTACATGCTGTTTGTCGTGTGATTTGATTTATGGTATTATCCAATCTGTTCACAACGGTCCCGACTTTTATGAGAGTTAAAAGTCACAAATTAAGAAACAGAAAAAGAGAGAGGTGTAATATTGACTATTTCAAAAATACAACAGGAATGGTTTAGTAACGTAAAAGGGGATGTATTAGCTGGTATTGTTGTTGCTCTTGCTTTAATTCCAGAAGCAATAGCTTTTTCAATTATAGCTGGTGTAAACCCAATGGTAGGTCTTTATGCTTCCTTTTGTATAGCGGTTGTTATCGCATTTACAGGAGGACGTCCAGGTATGATTTCGGCTGCTACAGGTGCAATGGCTCTATTAATGGGATCATTGGTAGCGGAGCATGGTTTACAATATTTATTTGCTGCTACTATTTTAACTGGAATTATTCAATTTATTTTAGGTATCGGTGGTATAGCAAGATTTATGAAATTTATCCCAAGGTCCGTTATGATGGGATTTGTTAATGCCTTAGCTATTTTAATTTTCACTGCACAATTACCGCATTTTGTTGATGAAACATGGGTAATGTATGCAATGGTAGCCGGAGCTTTAGCGATTATCTATTTGTTACCAAGGTTGACTAATGTTGTACCTGCTCCACTTGTTGCAATTGTTGTCATTAGTGCGATAGCTATTTATACAGGAAGTGATGTACGTACAGTTGGTGATATGGGTGAATTAACACAAACATTGCCTATGTTTTTAATACCTAATATTCCATTAACTTTTGAGACACTAACGATTATCTTTCCATATGCATTAGCTTTATCTATTGTTGGTCTTTTGGAATCATTTCTGACTGCACAAATTGTTGATGATATGACAGATACAGATAGCAACAAGAATAAAGAGGCAAAAGGACAAGGAATCGCTAATGTAATTAGTGGATTTTTTGGTGGAATGGCAGGTTGTGCTATGATAGGACAATCTGTTATTAATGTGAAATCAGGTGGAAGAGGTAGACTATCTGCTTTAACTGCTGGTGTATTCTTGATGATGCTTATTCTAGTATTCAATGATCTTCTTATTCAAATCCCAATGGCCGCACTTGTTGGTGTGATGATTATGGTTTCCATTGGTACGTTTGATTGGCAATCAGTGCTCACTATTCATAAGATGCCAGTAACGGATTCGGTAGTAATGGTTGTCACAGTTGCAACTGTCGTTTACACACATAATTTAGCTATTGGTGTTGTAGCTGGTGTATTATTAAGTGCAATCTTCTTTGCCGCAAAAATTTCAAAAGTACATGTTAATACAATGTTAGCTGATGGTGGTAAGAAGAAAGTATTTCAAATATCAGGACAACTGTTTTTTGCTTCAGTCACAGAGTTTGTTGCTCAATTCGATTTCAAAGAGGAGATAGAGCAAGTGGAATTAGATTTTAGTCAAACTCATATTTGGGATGATTCTGCTGTAGGTGCGATTGATAAAATCGTACTTAAGTATAATGAGAATGGAAAACAGGTTACTATTGTAGGGTTAAATCAAGCAAGTAGTACATTAATTGAGAAGCGTGCAATGTTTGATAAAGCCAATGCCAATGTAGCAAATCATTAATATAATAAACAGTTCAGTACAACCTGCATGATAAGATATGCAAGTAGCGCTGAACTGTTTTTTTGCTTGGATACTAAATTTGATGTTGCGCGCGCTGTTCTTCTAACTTTTACTATAGAAAAATAGTTAATTCGAACAGAAGGCGTGGGAACGAAGTAATGAACGACCCAATTAGTGGTTGATTAGAACAAAAAGTAGTCAAAAGAAGTAATGATTGAACGAATTAGTGGTTGATTCGAACAAAATGTGGTCAAAAGAAGTGATGAATGACCAAATTAGTGGTTAATTCGAACAAAATGAGCAGAAAATAAAGCACAGGATTTCATAAGTTGTATTTAATGGATATTTGTGCAAGTAGTATGGAGCTTTTTTTAAGTAACAAATGAAAAAAACATATGTATAATGTATGGGTTAAAAACGCAAAGACGTAAAAAAATGTTATAATAATGAAAAACAAAACGGATTGGAGAATGTCAGATGTATAATCATATCTTATTGGCCTCAGATGGTTCGGAGCATGCTATTCGAGCTTGTCAAAATGCAATGATATTAGCTGAAAATAATCCAAACGCGACGATTATGATTGTCTTTGTAGTGGATGGAGCTGCTTCTAAAACGGATGTAATACATCATTGGAATGCAATGGACCTTGACCATAGTCGAAAAGAAAAATTAATGATCACAGAAAGAAAATTAAAAGAAAAAAATATTCCATACGAAATCAAAATTCTTCACGGGGAACCTGGACCGGCTATTGTAAAGTTTGCTAATGAAAGTAATGTGGATATTTGTGTGATTGGCAGCCGTGGATTAAATAGTCTTCAAGAAATGGTATTAGGAAGTGTTAGCCATAAAGTAGCAAAACGAGTAGAATGTCCAGTTTTAATAGTTAAATAGACGTGAATAATGAAAATACACAGGAGAAATGGTGTTATAACCCACCTATTTCCCATGTGTATTTTTACTTATTAAAAACAAAATACTTCATTAAAAAGAAACTCGTCGTCGAAGAAAGAAACATTGCCATACCTTTTGAAATGTTTTGTTTAACAAATCCAGAAAAATGTATAATTGTTTGAAATTCTAATATTTCAAACAAACCAAGAAATACAAGATTGCTGACACCTAATGCAATCATTGCTTGTAAAATAAATAATGACAATTCTTTTCTCCCAAAAAATGAACGGTGTCGAAACGTATATTTTGTGTTCCAAATATAACTGTTAAAAATCGCTAATAGATATGCAATGGTGTTAAATAGCAGTAAAATATTATGATTCGTAGAAGGCCAAATAGCTAATAAAATATTTAATGAAAGAATGTCAACTAACGCATTGCTTCCTCCAATTACACTAAACTGTGCTACTTGCCATTTCATTTGTTTAGCCATTACTTATCGTCCTTCAATCGTTGGAATGTATAGAAAGATGTTTGACTGATCTGCATTTAGGATACACTCTACTAAGTGATATTTCAATGACATTCTAAAGGAGGACGTATAAAGTATGCAAATAAATAAACAGTGGAATAAGCTAAAAACGATGCAACTAACGAAACCTGATAGTGTGTTAACGATGTATTTAAATACAGATCCAGCTGATCCCGAGCAACAAGGTGGAGAGTGGAAAATACATTTAAAAAATGGATTAAATAGTTTTGAAAATTATCTAAAAGAAGACAAAGAGGAATTGAAAAAATTTCAATCCGTGCGTAAAAAAATAGACGAATTTATTAATGAGAATCAGAAGAATCTAAAAAAAGGTGTCGTTATTATTGCTACATCAGATGATTCTTTTTGGCTAGCAGAAATATTACAAGTGTCTGTGGAAACAAATTTTTATTGGCAAGAAACTCCGGTTATTGAACAATTGGAGGAAATGTATAGTCAATATCCTAAGTCTGGAGTAGTCTTAGTACAACAAAATCAGGTGAAAACAATAGAGACGGAACTTGGAGAAGTTGGTGAAACAAAACACTTTGAATTAGATATTGATACAGAAGATTGGCGTCAATATGCCGGTCCGCATCGAGCAGATGCATCGATGGGTAAAGGCGGTAGAAATACACAAATCGATCAATTTAAGAAAAGGTTCGAGGAAAATCGAAAACGTTGGTATAAAAGTCTAGCACCAACCTTAGATAAACAAGCAAAAGACAATCAATGGCAGAAAATATATATATCTGGTGAACAAGAAGAAGCAAATGATTTAGCAGAATATATGCAGAAAGAAATTGAAGCAGTAATGCACCAAAACATTTTAGATCGTGAAGAACACTACGTTATAGAAAAAATTATTGGATAACATAAAAAATCGAGCGTATCTAAGAGATACGCTCGATTTCTCAAGTTAATAGAAAAATAATGGCGACTCCAGCTAGGCTGACTAAAATGGAGCTTAAACAATAGAAAAATGCTTGAAAATATTTATTGGATAAAATCATTTCTAAGGTTTCTGTACCAAAGGTTGAAAAGGTCGTATATGCCCCACAAAATCCTGTCCCAAATAATAGCCATAGAGATGGAGAAATGATACTTTTCTCGAAACTAACAAATAAAATGCCTAATAAGATTGAGCCAGTAATATTAGCAATCCAAGTACCATATGGTCGCAATGGATTAGTACGATTTAATTTAATTCCCAAAAAATAGCGTGCATTCGCTCCGAGAAATCCTCCACAAGCAATATATAGTAGGCTCATTCTATTACCTCCTTGTTGGGTGACTTCTTATTGGCTAGTAAATAACCTATAAAACAAGCAAGTAGCCCAACAACTATACTTAAAGTGGAATACATAATCCCTACCAATAAGTGATCGGTAAGCAATGTGAACGTTTCTACGGTGAACGTTGAGAAAGTTGTAAACGAACCAATGATCCCGGTATTAATAGCAAGCTTAATATCGTTTGGCACATTTTTTTTAATAAATGCATAGTTTGTCAGAAACGCTAGTACAAAACAGCCCAAAATATTAGCAATCAATGTACCATATGGAAAAGCATCTGTTGAAAATAGTTGTGCCATTCCGTATCGTAATAGAGATCCAATTGCCCCACCTGAACCAATAAAAATGATTAATACATAGGTGCTTCTACTTGGCAACTTGGACACATCCCGTAAATTTCAAACTTATGATCATCTATCATAAAACCTTTTAACTCATCTTGAATATCGTCCATTGGGCACTGATGAATTTCTTTTGTAATACCACAATTTTTACATATGAAATGGTGGTGATGGTGATGATCACATCTCATACGGAAGTGCTTTTCTCCGTTTAACTCGGTAGACTCCAATATTTCCAATTGATCAAATAAATGTAGATTACGATAAATCGTATCAAAACTAATGCCTTCAAAATTTGGTTCCATATGTTTTAATAGATCTTTTGCAGTGCGATATCGATTTTCATGACTAAAAAAAGTTAACATTACTTCTCGTTTATCTGTATATTTATATCCTTCTTTTTTCAGAACGGATAAAGCCTCTTCTACTTTCATTGAATCACCGTCTTTCGTGTAAAGTAGTTCCATAATTTTTTACTAAAGATAGTTAAAATTAAGATAATAATAGACGTCAATACGATCGTACCCCCTGGTGGGATCTCGAAATAATAGCCTGTTAATAAACCTATGATAACAGATAATTCTCCAAAGATGACAGAGAAAAATATAGTTTGTTTAAATCCTTTAGCAATACGGATACTAGCTGCAACAGGAAGAGTCATTAAAGCAGATACGAGTAAAACACCAACAATTCGAATAGAAGCGGAAATAACCAACGCGGTTAAAACAATAAAGATAAAATGTATTCTTTTTGAATGAATCCCTGAAACCACTGCATGCTCCTCATCGAAGGATAGCATAAATAGCTCTTTGTAAAACAAGAAAAGAACAGTTAACACAATAATAGTGATGACCACAATACTCCACAAATCATTTCGACTTACTGCAGTAACCGACCCGAATAAATAACCATATAAATCTGTATTGAACCCATCAGCTAAGGAGATGAAAATAACACTTAGACCAACACCACCAGATAAAATAATAGGTATCGCTAACTCTTGATATGCTTTATATACACTACGCAATCGTTCAATAAATATCGAACCAACTACCGAAAATCCCATCCCTGCGTAAAAAGGAGATAGAAATAACACCCCATATTTTTTTTCTAAAAATAAGCCAAATGCTATTCCACCTAATGTGACATGTGAGAGGGCATCTGCAATAAGTGATAATCTTCTTACGACAACAAATGTCCCTAATAAGGGCCCAATTAGCCCAATTAATAAACCGGTGTAAAATGTATTTTGTAAAAAATCATACGTAAAAAAAAGATTAAGCAAACCTGTCACTTCCTTTAATGTTCATGTTGATGTGTTACTACCTGTAGCGGGTGCCCGTAAAAATTAGATAATTGATTGTCTGACAGGCGAGCGAATGCTTCCGTGTCTCCATGAAAATGTAGCTGCTTATTTAAACAAGCAATTCCATTGGCATGTTTTGTCATTGTGCCAATGTCATGAGAAACAAGTAGTAAACTAATGTTGTTCTCTTCATTTAATTGATGAAGTAAATCGTAAAATTTCTTTACATTCTCTGTATCAATTCCAACGGTAGGTTCATCAAGGATAAGTAGTGATGGGTCGCTTACTAATGAACGAGCAATAAATATACGTTGTTGTTGACCACCTGAAAGTGAACCGATATTAGTATCTAAATATTCCTTCATGCCTACTAAATCGACAGCATGCTCGACTTTTTGTTTATGCTGCTTTGTGAAGAAGCGGAAATAACCAACATTGGCAGTTAATCCAGTTGAAACAACTTCTCTAACAGTAGCCGGAAAGCCTCGATTAAATGAATTAGCTTTTTGAGAAACAAAACCGATTTTATTCCATTTTTTAAAATTCTCTATTTTTTCGCCAAATAACTCAATAGAACCTTGTTGCGGCTTTAATAAGCCGAGCAATAATTTGATTAAAGTTGTTTTTCCCCCGCCATTTGGTCCGACTAATCCTAAAAATGCACCAGTTGGTATGTCAAGGTTGATATCCTGTAAAGCATGCTTTGATTCATAAGCATAGCTTACATGATTAAAACGAACGATAGGAGATGTCAATGTAAACACCAGACTTTCTATGTAAATTTCTTTAGTATTATATCGTAAGTATTCCGTTTTGTAAATAAGAACAATTCCGTTTTAATTGAGAGGTCACTAGAATGCGCTTGGAAATTTAACGGTGAAAAGTATTAAATATAGTAGTGAAAAACTTATAAGAACAATAGATTGACGTGAAAAAATAAAGAGGATATTATAGATACATTAAATCTATAATTAGGAGACTAAACATGCAATATTCAAAAGCGACGAATTACGCACTTCATTCAATGGTTTTTCTTGCTTTAATACCAAAAGAAAAAACGATTGGTGTCAGACCTTTGGCTGAATTTCAAAATGTATCACCAACATACTTGTCTAAAGTACTCACCAATTTAGTTAAAGCAGGCTTTATACAATCTACACCAGGCGTAAAGGGAGGATATCAATTAATAAAAGATACGACTGATATTACGTTGTTAGAAATAATTCATGCAATTGAAGGGTCAGCAACGTTATTTAATTGTCGTTTAAATAATAATGATTTACATGATCATCATCATTGTCTGATTCAAGAAGTAATGGAAGAAGCAGAAAAGAAAATGGAAAATCATTTGAAAAAACAGACATTACAGGGCATTGTAAAGCAAGTCGATAAAAATAAGATGTCATACTTACTATCAAAATCTGTATAAGCTTGATGAGGTTTGAAGGAGAATAATTAATGTTTACATTTAAAACTGAAGATATAGAAGAAATAGCAGGTTCGCCTGATTTACAAAAAGCTTTATATAAGCGAACATTAGCAGTAATATTACTTTCTCAAACGCTTGGTGGTGCGGGCTTAGCCGCTGGAATAACAGTTGGTGCATTGTTAGCACAACAAATGTTAGGCGTGGATAGCTTAGCAGGATTACCTACTGCACTGTTTACTTTAGGAGCGGCATTTTCTGCTTATCTTGTTGGTCGAATTACACAAGCACGTGGAAGAAGAATTGGGCTCTCTTTTGGCTTTTTAACTGGCGGATTAGGAGCACTAGGGGTTGTTATAGCTGCCAATATAGATAATGTAGTGTTTCTTTTAATTTCGTTATTTATATATGGTGCTGGTACTTCAACAAATTTGCAAGCAAGATATGCTGGTATTGATCTAGCAGGAGAAAAACAAAGAGCAAAAGCTGCAAGTATCGCAATGGTTGCAACAACATTTGGTGCTGTAGCTGGTCCTAATCTTGTTACCCCAATGGGGCATATAGCTGAAAGGTTAGGTATGCCGACACTAGCTGGACCATTTTTACTTGCGATGGTTGCCTATAGCCTAGCAGGAATCGTATTTTATTTCTTTTTGAAACCAGATCCATTACTTGTTGCGCGTGCAATTGAGAATAGGAAGCAATCAGAAACAGAAACTGCTATTCAATATCAACCAAATGATGGCATCCAACGATCAGGTATTATAGTTGGTGCCACTGTATTAATTTTGGCACAAGTGATTATGGTCGGTATTATGACAATGACGCCAATACACATCGAACAAAATGGAAGTGCGTTATCTGCGGTTGGGTTTGTCATCGGGCTTCATATAGCTGCCATGTATTTACCATCGCTTGTTACAGGAACGCTAGTGGATAAACTTGGTAGAATGAAGATGGTTGTTGCAGGTGCGTTAATATTATCACTTGCAGGAGTAATTGCAGCATTTGCTCCTGGCAATGCGATTGGATTAATTACACTGTCACTTGTTTTGTTAGGTTTAGGCTGGAATTTTGGTGTGTTAAGTGGAACCGCAATCGTCGTGGATGCCACAACAATAAAAAACCGAGCAAAAATCCAAGGAACAATCGATGTAGGTGTGGCAATTGGTGGCTCCATTGGTAGTATCTCATCAAGTGTGATTGTTGCTAATTCCAGTTATGGTGTATTAGGCTTAACTGGAGCTTATCTATCACTTATGCTCGTTCCACTTATTATTTGGAGGTATCTGAAAATAAAAAGAACGAAAACCCCGTTCTCCTCTGACAACGACTAAAAGATGAAATGAATCATACAAAAGAATAAGGTGCAGTAAAAAAGCAGGATTAACCTCTAACACGGTTAGTCCTGTTTCTTTTTAAAGAAAAAGAAAGACCACTTGACTTTATACCGTAGAGGGGTATAGTATAGAGGTGAATAAGGAAAGAAAGGATGTTTTCTATGGATCAAATAAATAATATTGATTTACATCCAGATCACAAAGTTGACCATCGTACAGATGCACAGAAACAAAGTGTTATTAATCGATTAAAACGAATAGAAGGTCAAGTTCGTGGTGTACAAAAAATGGTGGAAGAAGACCGGTATTGTGTCGATGTACTTGTCCAAATATCAGCAATAGATGCAGCGTTAAAAAAAGTTGGTTATTCTTTGATGGAAGATCATACAAAACATTGTGTGGCAAATGCCATTCAATCAGGTAATGGTGAAGCGTCGATTGATGAGTTAATGAAAGTAGTGAAGCAGTTCTCAAAATAAGGAGTTTTACTATGAGCGAAAATAAAAAAATGAATGTCACGATTACAGGAATGACCTGTGCTTCGTGCTCATCTAGAATAGAAAAAGTTTTGAATAAGACGGAAGGAATTGATGCGAAAGTAAACTTGGCATTAGAAAACGCATCGATTCAATACGATTCAGACAGTGTAAGCTCTGAACAAATCGTTAACAAGATTGAGAAGCTAGGTTATGGTGTCACTCCTGAAAAGGTAGCTTTTGATGTAACAGGAATGACTTGTGCTGCTTGTTCAAATAAAATCGAGAAGGTTTTGAACAAAATGGACGGAGTATCTAATGCTTCTGTTAATTTATCGAGTGAAGTCGCAAATGTTTCTTATTACCCTGGCCTAGTGAGTGAAGAAGAATTAATAGAACGTATTGAAAAACTAGGATACGGTGCGAGACAGCAAGCCGGAGAAAAGCAAAAGGAAGATCGAAAACAACAAGAAATAAAGAAAATGAAAACGAAGCTAATTATTTCTGCTATTTTGTCCATCCCGTTATTATTTACAATGGGCGTTCATTTATTTAATGCGCCAATGCCGGATTTTCTTATGAATCCTTGGTTTCAGATGGCATTAGCGACTCCTGTTCAATTTATTATTGGATGGCAGTTTTATGTCGGGTCATATAAAAACTTAAGAAATGGTTCAGCAAATATGGATGTGTTAGTAGCTTTAGGAACAAGTGCTGCTTACTTTTATAGTGTTTATGAAGGTTTTCAAACAATTGGTAATCCTGCATATGAACCGCATTTATATTTTGAAACAAGTGCTATTTTAATTACTTTAATTCTATTAGGTAAATATTTCGAAACATTAGCTAAAGGAAGAACTACTCAAGCACTTTCTAAGTTATTGGATTTACAAGCTAAAGAAGCAAGAGTTTTAATCAATGGAGAAGAGAAAATGATACCTGTGGATCAAGTACAGGTAAGTGACATCCTTGTTGTTAAACCGGGTGAAAAGATTCCGGTAGACGGTATGATTACTAAAGGAACCACCGCATTGGATGAATCGATGATCACAGGAGAGTCTATTCCTGTTGAGAAAAAAGTTGACGATTCTGTTATTGGCGCAACAATCAACAAAAATGGAACAATTCAATTTAAAGCGACTAAAGTAGGAAAAGATACTGCACTGTCTAATATTGTTAAAATTGTTGAAGAAGCGCAAGGATCTAAAGCACCAATTCAACGGATGGCAGATGTTATTTCTGGTATATTTGTGCCTATCGTTGTAGGGATTGCTATTATAACCTTTATTGTATGGTTTACCTTAGTCAATCCGGGCGTCGTATCTGATGCATTAGTTGCTGCAATTGCTGTTTTAGTTATTGCTTGTCCATGTGCGCTTGGCCTAGCAACACCGACATCAATCATGGTGGGAACAGGTAAAGCAGCAGAAGTGGGTATTTTATTCAAAGGTGGAGAACACTTAGAGCAAACAGGAAAAATTAATACAATCATTTTAGATAAAACAGGAACCATTACAAAAGGGAAGCCATCGGTAACAGATTTTAGTGGAAATAAAGATGTCTTATCCTTAGTGGTTAGTGCAGAGAATAGTTCTGAACACCCGCTTGCAGAAGCGATTGTTCATTATGGTAAGCAAGAGCAAGTGGAAATCAAAGACACAGAAAGTTTTGAGGCGATACCTGGCTATGGTATTGAAGCTGTCATTGATAATCGTCAAGTATTGGTAGGTACGCCAAGGTTATTAGAAAAGCATCTTATTTCAGCTGAAGACTTCCTTTCAGATATGCACAAACTAGAAGAGGAAGGAAAAACAGTGATGCTTATTGCAGTAGATGGAAGCTATCAAGGAATGATTGCGGTAGCAGATACAGTTAAACCGACTGCAAAAACAGCATTAAAACAGTTGAAAGATGCAGGGATAGAATTAGTTATGCTCACTGGTGATAACCCAACAACAGCAAAAGCAATTGCAAATGAAGTTGGAATTGATAAAGTAATTGCTCAAGTTATTCCTGAACAAAAGGCAGATGAAGTGAAAAAAATCCAAACAGAGGGTAAAAAAGTTGCGATGGTTGGAGACGGAATTAATGATGCTCCAGCACTAGTCGTAGCTGATATTGGTATTGCGATCGGTACAGGAACTGATGTAGCAATTGAAGCAGCCGATGTTACTATTCTTGGTGGAGAACTAACCTTACTTCCCAAAGCATTAAAAATGAGCAAAGCCACAATGAAAAATATTAGACAAAATTTATTCTGGGCTTTAGCCTATAACAGTGCAGGCATTCCTATTGCAGCTGTAGGTTTACTTGCTCCATGGGTAGCAGGAGCGGCTATGGCGTTCAGTTCTGTAAGTGTTGTGTCAAATGCATTGCGATTAAAAAGAGTAAAGCTTTAATTAGCTTCAATATACTATAAGAAAGGTGAGATAAAATGAAAGAACTAACTTTAGAAGTAAGAGGTATGTCATGTGGACATTGTAAAACAAGTGTAGAAGGTGCATTAAATGAACTTAAAGGCGTGACGGAAGCAACAGTAAATTTAGAAGCTGGGACAGTTGACGTGACATTTGATGAAAACCAAGTAACAAAAGCACAACTAACAGATGCTATTGAAGAGCAAGGATATGACGTAGTAGCCTAATAATGCTTTTTATATAAAAAGAGGTTGTGCAAAACTAAATAAAGATCAGTAGAAAACGGATAATAATACCTTATTTAAGGATCATTATCCGTTTTTTTGAGCAAATAAATTAGCTGTGGAAATATACGATACTCCTCGAAAATAAAAAGCTATTTTCTTCGTGCGATGTTTCGCTGCCGAAGCGTTCCTTGTCCTGCAGGAACAGCGCGAGCTGAAGATCCACTCATTAAAGCGTTTTTTTGCTTTAATGAGTTAGCTGAAGCCGTGCCTGCGGAAAGAGAGTATATTTCCACAGCGATGTTTGTTCTACTCAACTAAAATAAAAGTTCGGATTTCTATTGAGAAATGTACTGCACCCCAAAAGTTAGAGTGAAATTCTAACTTTTGGGGTGTATTTTTATGGCTAAATATAGTGAACAATTTAAATTAATGCTAGTAAAAGAATATCAAGATGGAAAATTGGGTTATGATATATTAGCAAGGAAGCACGGTATGAAAAGCAGTTCACCATTAAAAAGATGGGTAAAGGTATTTGAGAAATTTGGAGTGGAGGGATTAATGAGGAAAAAACATA
>NZ_JACEFA010000013.1 GCF_014083865.1 Paraliobacillus salinarum
CAAGATGAGACTTCCCATCTTTTAGAGTAAGATCCCTCAGAGACGATGAGGTAGATAGGTTCGAGGTGGAAGCGTGGTGACACGTGCAGCTGACGAATACTAATCGATCGAGGACTTAACTATATTTAAAAATATGAATACTTGTCTGTCTTATCTAGTTTTGAAGGTACATCCTTCAAAAACAAATGTCTAGTGACAATAGCGAAGAGGTCACACCTGTTCCCATGCCGAACACAGTAGTTAAGCTCTTCAGCGCCGATGGTAGTTGGGGCCTTGCCCCTGTGAGAGTAGGCCGTCGCTAGGCAAGTCTTTTAAAGTCTTTAATAAGCTTTGTGAAGCAACAAGTTCAACAAACTATTTATTGTTCCACAGTAGCTCAGTGGTAGAGCAATCGGCTGTTAACCGATCGGTCGTAGGTTCGAATCCTACCTGTGGAGCCATATGCTTCCATAGCTCAGCGGTAGAGCACTTCCATGGTAAGGAAGGGGTCGCCGGTTCAAGTCCGGCTGGAAGCTCTGTGATGAAATTTTAACTGGCCCGTTGGTCAAGCGGTTAAGACACCGCCCTTTCACGGCGGTAACACGGGTTCGAATCCCGTACGGGTCACCATTTGGAGGATTAGCTCAGCTGGGAGAGCACCTGCCTTACAAGCAGGGGGTCGCAGGTTCGAGCCCTGCATCCTCCACCATATGCCGGCCTAGCTCAATTGGTAGAGCAACTGACTTGTAATCAGTAGGTTGGGGGTTCAAGTCCTCTGGCCGGCACCAGTTTTACCTTTACTAATATGGAGGGATAGCGAAGTTGGCCAAACGCGGCGGACTGTAAATCCGCTCCCATCGGGTTCGTAGGTTCGAGTCCTACTCCCTCCACCATTTTTATATTAATGTATTAACAGTGATAAAACACTGTTATTTTATTGGGCTATAGCCAAGCGGTAAGGCAACGGTTTTTGGTACCGTCATGCGCTGGTTCGAATCCAGCTAGCCCAGCCATTTTGTGAGCCATTAGCTCAGTTGGTAGAGCATCTGACTTTTAATCAGAGGGTCGGAGGTTCGAATCCTCCATGGCTCACCATTTTCATACTAATACAATTAAAACAAACACAATGCGGGGCCTTAGCTCAGCTGGGAGAGCGCCTGCTTTGCACGCAGGAGGTCAGCGGTTCGATCCCGCTAGGCTCCACCATACATAATGTGTTAAGGGGATTGGACGTTATAGATAATGTTCAGTTCTTTTTTTTGGACTCTTTTGTTAGATTTAGTTGGTGAAAATTAAAATGAAATATAATACATGTTTCCTGTTCATTTAAGACAGCTAAGTTACCATTTGCGACGATTATAGTTGCAAACAGGTTCTTAAAAAGGTTTTAAGTTACCGTTTTAGAAAATTATAGACACTAACGAGCTCTTAGAACAGCTTTAAGAGCCTGTGGAGATAGAAAATCTAAAATACGGTAACTTAGACCATTCGGTAACAAATAAAATTATAGATATCTTTATATAAAAGTAATTATTAGTACAAATAGAAGTAAATGCACTAAAAAAGTGTATGTATAAGCTATCGAGCGACAACACATCACCCCCCCAAAAAAAACAACCAAAAGCTTGTATACACATTAAATGAAAAATTTGTCATAAAACCTATTGCTACATAAATTTAAATCTTTATAATAAAAATGAAACCTTTTAAAAGTTATAAACGTAAATAAATAAACCGCAACGTAAGCGGAGGTTGTTGATAATATGGACTTAAAGATTAAACAAAAAATAAAACAAGTAAAAAAAGGCGATCAATCAGCTTTTGAAGATATCGTAGCTTGTTATCAAGACAAGGTATATCAAATCTGCTTCCGTTTAATTGGGAACACACATGAAGCGGAGGATCTAGCGCAAGAAGCTTTTATTCGCGCATATGTAAATATACAGTCATACGATGATAAGCGAAAATTTTCCACATGGTTATTTCGAATTGCAACGAATGTTACGATTGATCGTATTCGTAAAAAGAAACCTGACTTTTATTTAGATGCAGAAGTAAAAGGTACGGATGGTTTAACAATGTATTCTCAACTAGCAGAAGAACAGCCATTACCCGAAGAGGAACTGGAGAGTTTAGAGCTGCAATCTTATATCCAACAACAAATCATGAGTTTACCTACTAAATATCGTACTGTGGTTGCTTTGCGTTTTGTTGATGAACTGTCTTTGGCTGAAATTAGTGAGATCTTAGACATACCAATTGCTACAGTTAAGACTAGAGTTTATAGGGGAAGAGAAGCTCTTCGGAAAAAACTTCGTGATGTATAAAGGGATGTGAATACAATGAATTGTAGAAAAGATATGATATATTTAATGCACAAATATTTAGATGAAGAGTTAACTTTGCAGGAAGAAAAGCATTTAAGATTACATCTTCAACAATGCGAAGATTGTCAAAAATATTTTCACGAATTAACTCGTACGGATACATTAATTAGAAGTACCAGTGTGATGCAACCATCGTCGGATTTCACCCAAAATGTCATGGCTAATTTACCACAGGAAAAACGAAGATGGGGGTATATGCGATGGTTTAAAGCACACCCCGCATTAACTGCAGCCGCAATATTTTTCATTCTAATGTTTGGAAGTATTTTTTCAATTTGGGATCAACCAGGACAATTATCTGTTTCGAATGATCAAGATGTTGTCATTAAAGATGGAAAAGTGATTGTACCTGAAGGAGTTACGATTGAAGGGGATCTAGTTGTGAAAAATGTTGACTTGCAGATTGACGGTAGTGTAAATGGCAATGTCACTCTAATTAATGGCGAGCATTTAATGGCTTCTGCAGGTAACATTAGTGGTGAAATAGAACAAGTAAATCAAGTGTTCGAGTGGATGTGGTATCATATGAAAAAATTCTCAAAAAGTATCATTGATTGGGCAAACTAACTAATTATAGTTGAACAGAGAAATCACTTCATTTCTCTGTTCTTTTTTTAAAAAATTGTTCGTCCTATTCTTTAAATGTAACTATTTTTGTTATAATGAAACATGTGTTGTTAAAGTAATGTTTATCAACATTGTTTTATTTATGCTATAATGTACTAAGTCATTATTTAACAGATGGGACGATAATCAATGAGAAGAAGGAAGTGTAACCATGCTTGATGGGGGAGTAGATATTTTTAAGGTTTTGCGTATTGTAGTGGATATCGCCCTTATCTGGTATGTTCTATATAAATTAATTATGCTTATCCGTGGTACGAAAGCGATTCAGTTACTAAAGGGTATTTTTGTTGTATTGGGTTTTTACCTTATAAGTTATTTTCTGAATTTGCAAACCGTACAAGTAATAATAGAACAAGTTATTGTTTGGGGACCAGTGGCGATTATCATTTTGTTCCAGCCTGAGTTAAGACGTGCCTTAGAACAGATAGGGCGTGGCAGTTTCTTTACCCGCAATAAGAATTCTGAAGAAGAGATTTTAAATCACGTAATAGATGCAATTACTAAATCATGTAACTACATGGGTAAGCGTCGAATAGGTGCTCTAATTACAATCGAAAGAGATACGAACATGGGAGACTTTATTCAAACAGGAATTCCTATTGATGGTCAATTAACACATCAATTATTGACAAATATTTTTGTTCCTAACACGCCGCTGCATGACGGTGCTGTAATTCTTAAACAAGATAAGATTGTTGCTGCAGCATGTTATCTTCCGTTATCAGAGAGCCCGTTTATTTCTAAGGAACTAGGAACACGTCACAGAGCAGCGATGGGTGTCAGTGAAGTAAGTGACGCACTAACAATTATTGTATCAGAGGAAACGGGACAAATCTCTTATACAAAAAATGGAGAGTTACATCGAGATTTAGATCAAGAAAAGTTAATGGATATGCTACGTAAGGATTTAGAAGTTTACTTTATGAAGTCCCCTACGACAAAATCATGGACTTGGAGGGGAAAAAACAATGAATGATTGGTTGAATAAACCTTGGGTTATTCGTGTGCTTTCCTTAATTTTGGCTGTGCTTATCTTTACAGTCATTCGTTTTGATAACCAAGATACTAATGGAGATGCGCTACGTTTAGATTTATTTAGTAGCTCGCAAGAAACACAAGTAGTGAATAATATGCCGATTGATGTAAAGTTAGATGATAAATATGCAGTGAGTGGTGTGCCAGACACTGCTAATGTTACATTAGAAGGAACGGTGAGCGTCGTTCAGTCTACTGCAACACAACGAAACTTTGATGTTTTTGTTGATTTGGAGGATCTAGAGCCTGGGACATATACAGTTCCGGTGGAGTATGAAGGTATTTCAGATCGATTAAATGTCACGGTCGATCCTGAATCTATTGAAGTAACTATTGAAGAAAAAGATACAGCTGAGTTTGAGGTAAAAGTAGATTATACAAATGAGGAGTTATTAGCTCCGGGATATGAACTTCTAGAGGCAGTTGTAGAACCTTCAACTGTTCAAATAACGAGTTCCAAAAGTGTAATTGATCGTATCTCAGTAGTAAAAGTTTTTGTCGATGTGGAAGGGATTCAAGAGTCAGTAACAATCAATGATGTGAAAATTCGAGTGTATGATAGTGAAGGTAATGAGTTAAGTGCTAGAGTAGAGCCTGAAACGGTTGATGTAACGATCAATGTTGACAATCCAAATAAAAGTGTTCCAATAAGTGTGAAAACGGAAGGAAAGGCTCCGGACGGCATTAAGATCTCATCGATTACACCTAGTCAGGAAGAGGTACAAGTTTTTGCACCAGAAGATGACTTAGAAGGTCTTGACCAGATTGAAACAGAAGCAATTGATTTGAGTAAAATTAAAGAAGATACTTCAATAGAAGTGAAGCTAAAGCAACCTGGGTTTGCTAAATTAGTTAATCCCAACACCATAACAGTAGATATTAAAGTAGATCGAGAAATCGAAAGAACGTTTGAGGATGTTTCGATTGATATACAAGATGTAGATAATCCATATGATGCTTCATTTGTAAAAAATACAGATGAAGCTGTGGATTTTAAAGTAACTGGTTATGAATCTGAATTGGAAAAGCTAGAGCCTTCTGACTTTTCTTTATTTGTTGACGCATCTGGGTTAAATCCGGGAGAACATGAACTTCCAATTAAGATCAATGCTCCAAATGGTTTAAAGATTGACATATCTAGTAAAACAGTGATGATACGTATTGAATAACTATTATAGTATGAAACTAACAGTGAAAGACCACACTATTAACACAGTAGCTTACATAACGTGTTTAATTAGGAACAAAGGAGAGGTACATTATGGGTAAATATTTCGGTACAGATGGAGTTCGAGGAGTTGCAAACCAAGGACTAACTCCAGAACTTGCATTTAAATTAGGCCGATTTGGAGGATATGTACTAACAAAAGAGACAGCTAAAGCAAAAGTGCTTATTGGAAGAGATACAAGAGTGTCAGGAAGTATGTTAGAAAATGCATTAACAGCAGGACTTTTATCAATTGGAGCAGAGGTGATGCGACTAGGTGTTATTTCGACACCAGGAGTTGCGTACTTAACAAAGGCGATGAGTGCAGAAGCTGGTGTCATGATTTCTGCATCACATAATCCGGTTGAGGATAATGGTATCAAGTTTTTTGGTCCTGATGGATTCAAATTAACTGATTCTCAAGAACTGGAAATTGAAGCATTAATTGATGGAGATGTTGATGAGTTACCTCGACCAGTTGGGGCAGATATTGGTCAAATTAACGATTATTTTGAAGGCGGACAAAAGTATATTCAATACTTAAAGCAATCTGTAGATAATGATTTTGATGGTTTACATATTGCCTTAGATTGTGCACATGGATCAACATCTACTTTAGCAACACATTTATTTGCTGATTTAGAAGCGGACTTATCGACAATCGGTTCATCACCTGATGGATTGAATATTAATGATGGTGTCGGTTCCACACATCCAGAAACGCTACAAGCATTTGTTTTAGACAAAGAAGCAGATGTTGGTTTAGCCTTTGATGGTGATGGAGATCGTATTATTGCAGTTGATGAACTAGGTAACATTGTAGATGGCGATCAAATTATGTATATTTGTGCTAAATACTTAAACAGTAAAGGATTACTGAACCACTCAACGGTTGTATCTACCGTAATGAGTAACATTGGCTTCTATAAGGCGATCGAAGCAGAAGGTATGAAAAGTGATAAGACAGCTGTAGGCGATCGTTATGTGATGGAAGAAATGCGCAAAGGCGGTTATAACCTTGGGGGTGAACAGTCTGGGCATATTATTTTCCTTGATTATATTACGACAGGTGATGGCATGCTAACAGCGCTTCAATTAGTGAATGTCATGAAAGAGACAGGTAAGAAGCTGTCAGAACTTGCTGGTGAGATGGAGAAGTTCCCGCAAGTATTGAAGAACGTTAAAGTAATTGATAAACAACAAGCGCTTGTACACCCGCGAATTCAAGAAGTTATTGCCAAAGCAGAAGAACAAATGGGTGACGATGGTCGCGTTTTAGTTCGTCCATCAGGAACAGAGCCATTAGTTCGTGTTATGGTAGAAGCACCTTCCATTGAGAGATGTAACGAGGTAGCGGATGAAGTCGTACAAACAATTGAAGCATTATTAGGCATGAAGGAATAGCTGAAAAAGGATAGTTTAGTCTTTAAGTAGACTAGCTATCCTTTTTATTATCTGTTTATTCTTACTTTTCCCTACTTATGAAGATGTCCAAGCGCCACCATTGATATGAATGGCTTGTCCTGTCATATATGATGATTCATCTGATGCTAACATCACATATGGCCATGCATGCTCTGATGGCTGTCCTGGTCTTCCCATTAGCCCTTCCTGACCGAATGATTCAACGGCTTCCTCGTCAAAGCTAGATGGAATAAGAGGGGTCCATACAGGGCCTGGAGCAACAGAATTAGCGCGTATGCCTTTTTGAGCAAGGTTTTGTGCAATGCTACGTGTGAAGGCAGTTACTGCACCTTTTGTTGCAGTATAATCAATTAAAATGCCATTACCTTTATAAGCATTAATGGAAGAAGTGTTGATAATAGAATCACCAGCCTGCATATGTTTAACCGCAGCTTTTGTTAAGTAAAATTGTGAGAAGAAATTTGTTTGAAACACTTCTTCAAATTGTTCATTGGGAATATCCAATATGTCCTCCTTCACGTATTGAATGGCAGCATTATTAACAAGAATATTCAATTTCCCAAAATAATTAACTGTCTTTTCTACTAAAGAGACACAATGATCTGGGTCTTTAATATCTCCTGGTAATAGAATGCATTCACCGCCATATTCTTCAACAAGTTTTTTTGTTTCGACGGCGTCACTATTCTCATCTAAATAGGAAATAGCTACATTTGCACCTTCCTTAGCGTATAGAATAGCAACAGCACGGCCAATGCCGCTGTCTCCACCTGTAATTAATGCTACTTTTCCTTTTAATTTATCTGATCCTTTGTAATCCAAAGGCTGATGAGGTAAAGGGTTCATTTCAGATTCAATACCAGGCTGTCTATTTTGTTTTTGCTTCGGTGTTGCTCCTTTTTGCATTTCAGTTGGTTTCATAATAATCCTCCTTATGAATTTTTTGTTTCTTATTTGAATTATTAGTACTGTTCTATCCTGTTTTTCTGAAAATAAAACTGTTTTCTAGAAATTGTTATAGGATTTAAAAATTTCCGTTATATTGTTTCGTGATTGAAACAGTTGAATAGCAATGATTACACTCACGATCAGTGAGTAGATGTCATATATTATAATGCCGAGAAATGATTGAAAAGATACGAATGACATGTAAAAAAAAGATTGCTAGCAAAAACTTTCTCGGTTAAAATAGAAATTGTTCTTTTTCAAAAGAATGTTCATTCAAGCATAGAAAGGTGGATCGTTAAACGAAAAGTAATACAAGCGCCTGAACTATTTTTCGAGCGGTGAAAAATAGTTGACGAGGTGGAGGTTCATTCGAATTAAGTCGGCGGGTACCTCCCGGTTGCACACATCTCCAACCGATAGGCTATTATTCGAAAACAATGAGGCGACTCGTTGTACAAGGATAATGGTAGATGATGATAATAACATCATGAGAAAGGGGCAAATAAACGCCCCGATGTATAACAGGTTTCGTTTGTTTGCCTCTTTCATATTTTAGGAGGAAAACGAAATGTGTGGAATTGTTGGTTATATTGGACAAAATGATACGAAAGAAATTTTATTAAATGGACTAGAGAAGTTAGAATATCGAGGTTATGATTCTGCTGGGATCGCAACACTTAATAATTATGGTTTGCATTTGTTTAAAGCGAAAGGTCGTATCGCTACTTTACGGGAAAAAGTAGATACGACGGTTGCATCTTCTATTGGAATTGGTCATACTCGCTGGGCGACGCATGGCGAACCAAGTGAGGAAAACGCACACCCACACCAGAGCTCTTCTGGTCGATTCACCCTTGTTCACAACGGTGTAATTGAAAACTATTATGAGCTTCGGGATGACTATTTATCAGATGTAAATTTAATAAGCGAAACAGATACAGAAGTGATTATACAGTTGATGGAAGTGCTCTATAATCAGTATCAGGATGTAGCAGAAGCATTTCGTCAAACGGTAGCTTTGTTAAAGGGTTCTTATGCTATTGCGCTTATCGATGCAGAAGATCAAGATACAATTTATGTAGCAAAGAATAAAAGTCCATTATTAATCGGATTAGGTGAAGGATTTAATGTAATTGCTAGTGATGCGATGGCAACACTAAAAGAAACCAATCGTTATTTAGAAATCCATGATAAGGAAGTCGTACTAGTTAATCGTAATTACGTGGAAATTCAAAAACTAGACGGCATAGCAGTTGAGCGAGAGCCATATATCGCAGAAATAGATGCTGCTGATATTGAAAAAGGAACTTACGCGCACTTTATGTTAAAAGAAATCGACGAGCAGCCATTTGTCATGCGTAAAATCATTAAAGCGTATCAAAATCAACAAGGTAACATTAAATTAGATGCTTCTGTAGAAAAGGCGATGTTAGAAGCAGATCGCATTTATATTGTTGCAGCCGGCACAAGTTATCATGCAGGTTTAATTGGCAAACAAATGATAGAAAGATTAGCTAATATACCGGTAGAAGTGCATATTGCTAGTGAATTTTCTTATAATATGCCATTGCTATCTGCCAAACCATTGTTTATTTTTATATCACAAAGCGGTGAAACAGCAGATAGCCGTGCAGTATTAGTACGCATTAAGGAATTAGGGCATTCAGCGCTCACCATAACCAATGTTCCAGGATCAACCCTTTCTCGTGAAGCGGATTATACCTTGCATTTATATGCAGGGCCAGAAATTGCAGTTGCTTCCACAAAAGCATATACTGCACAAATTGCAGTACTAACGATATTAGCAGTTGGTACCGCCAAAGCAAAAGGAATGACGTTAGATTTTGACCCATTACAAGAGCTAGCCATTGTTTCAAGTGTAATGGAGTCGCTAACCGATCAAAAAGATACCTTTCAACAAATTGCAATAGATTTATTTACCGAAACACGCAATGCTTTCTTTATTGGCCGTGGCGTTGATTACTTTGTCGCGCAAGAAGCGTCACTCAAATTAAAGGAAATCTCTTATATTCAAGCAGAAGGATTTGCAGGTGGAGAGCTAAAGCATGGGACGATTGCTTTGATTGAAGAAGGTACTCCAGTGATTGCTATTGCTACTCAAGAAAATGTGAATTATTCGATTCGTGGTAATGTGCAAGAAGTGGCAGCACGAGGAGCGAAAACATGTATCTTCAGTATGGAAGGTTTACATCAAGATAATGATGCCTTTGTATTGCCTCAGGTACATGAATTACTGACACCGTTAGTAAGTGTTATACCAATGCAACTCTTAGCTTACTATGCAGCATTACACCGAGATTGCGATGTGGATAAACCGCGTAATCTAGCAAAAAGTGTGACAGTGGAGTAAGGGAAGTAGGTATTCAGTTTTTTAAATCATTCACCAATTAAATATAGCATTTTTTAAACACTTCTCCCTTTTATAAAAGGGGGGAGTGTTTTTAAATAACTTCATATATTTTTAATGAAATTGTTACAGAAGGGTAGAAAACTAGAAGAGATCAGGGATGGAAAAGGAAAAAACACATTTATGTTATCACATAAATGTGTTTTTATTAGTTAGCACGAATTGAAAAAATTGTTAGTTTTTATATACTTTCGATTAATAATAGGTTATTTTGGTTTATAATTAATAGTATACATTAGTACATTAGTATGAAATTATAAAGGAGGGGGCAGATGTTTGGATTACTACCTGATTCGATTATCTTTGTAGCGTTGTATGGCTTTTTAATTATTGGTCTAGTTATAACTATAAAGACTTATCAATTGTGGGGAGAGGACCAGCTTTCTAAAAAGGATAAAGTAACTCTTCTAATTTTATTTTTCTATAATATGTTAAATTTCATTATAATCTTTAGCATTTTGACTATTCCGCCTACTGAAGCTTCCGGGAATGGGAATCCGCATATTCCTTACATTGGATTATCTATGATTCTGTTTTTATCCTTTAGTATATTAATTGCTAATCAAGGTTACATCAGATGGAAACATAAAAGTATGTTAATTAAATACTTAAGCTTGTTTTTTACATTAATCGTTATATTAATTTCATCATATTTACAGCTTAACTTTGTAAATAGTATAGAAAGAAAACTAAATTATTCAATGAATAGTTGGTGGGAATGGTGGAAGGACATACACTTAAATAATTTGTATTTTAATATATTTACTTTCGTTTTGATTATAAGCTTTTCATTATTTATTAGTATACTTTTTAGTTTATTTAAAAAAATAGAGTGCCAAAACCTAGATTAAAGTAACAGAATTTGTCATGATATCTATGATAGTATGAAATCAATCATAAATGGAAGGGTGAGAGCAATGAATGCGGTAGATATTTTGAGAAATCAATTATTAGGTGAACTAGAATTAGGTATTCGATCGATGGAAGGCTTACTAAAAAAAGTACAAGTGAAGGATTGGGAGTATCAGCCGGCAGATAATATGAGGAGTCTAAAAGAACTTGCTAAACATATCGTATCCATTCCAGAGGTAGATCTTCATATTTTTCAGGGGGAAGATGGAGAAACAATTAAAAAATTAGAAGAAAAATATGATGTACTAGAATCAGCAGCAGAAATGATTAAAGCAATGCATAATGGGTTTGAAGCGTATAAGTCTTATATAATTTCTTTATCTGAAGAGGATTTATTGATTAAAAAGACAAAGCCATTTTACCTTGAAGAAGGTGAAATTCAAGCACATTGGCTCGTTGAGGAAGTTTCTCACCTATTTCATCACCGGGCTCAATTTTTCAACTATTTAAAACAGCTTGGCTATGATGTTACTATGTTTGATCTTTATGTTTAAGAATATTAAAAGCCCACTCCTAGAGCGGGCTTTCATTGTTTGTAGCGATACAAGCTCGCCGTTTATATAAGCCTAACAAGTTAGTAATTAAAAGCTTAATTAAATGATAGTGTTAAAACAACATATCTATATGATGCACTACCAAACCTTTGATTCCACTTTGCGTAGATACAAGCATCTAGCGAGTCACAGTAAAGTTTGTTTTATACTGAGGAACAACAACCGGATGTTCTGTAAAGTACTCGACCAACAGCTCCGTCATATCGGTTTGGATCTCTTTGATCACCGGCTTATCTTTAAACATATCAAAGTTTCCACCACCACTGGCACGGTAATTATTCATCACCACGTGAAATGTATCATCCTCTTTAATGGGCTGACCTTGATAGTAAAGAGCTGTAACTCGTTTGCCGATCGGTTGACTAATGGATAGCTGATAGTCAATTCCAGACCACATATCATAATTGTATGGCGCTGGTTTTGGATATAAGAAGTCTGGATTAATCGTTAAATGATCTTCCTCATCTAATTTAAAATAACTAGCTGATAATTCAAGTGCTTGTCTAATATCTTTACCTATTAGTTCAAGAACCGTCAATGTATTAGGGAAAATGTAGTTGCTGACAATCTCACGCATGGTAACTTCTCCTGAAAACCCAGGAGCTTGGTCGTGAAAGAGACTGGTTAATGATATATCTACTTGTGCGACGTCCTCTTGAATAGTGTTAATAAAAGTAATCAATGGATGTGTTGCTAATCGAAGCTGAAATGGATTGGTGACGGACAGATCTCCATCCACATAGCCAACCGGTTTGTCTAGCCATAGATCGGTTTGTTGATGAGCTTCGCAAGCAATTAGTGAGATAGTATTAGATACAGGTGTTTCATCTGTGACCGGAATTAATTCAGCATGCTTGTGATTAATCGTCCAAGTATCGTTTGTTTTGGATAAATCTAGCGTTACTTTTCCTAAAGACTCGCCGTTCACACCAGGCTGGATAACAGCTTTTTCGGTGTGTATCTGTGCGATCTTCCGGTGCTGGTGACCAGTTAACAGTACATCAATCCCGTCAATTTCAGTTAAGATTCGGTAGCCTTGGTTCTCTCCGGTTAACTTTTCAGTTGGTTCCCCTGTTGTTAAGTCACGCTCAAAACCACCATGATAACTGACGATTAAAACGTCAACTGCCTCATGCTCGCGAATAAATGTTACCCAATAGTCCGTTGTCTCAAAGGCATCAGAAAAATGTACGCCTTTAATATGATCTGGCTTTTCCCAATTGGGTATGTAATGCGTTGTTACCCCTAGGATTGCAACTTTTATTCCGCTATCGGTTTCTTTGATTACGTAAGGCTTACCGTAAATTGGCTGGTTACTGGCCTGATCTAAAACATTAGCTGAGAGCCATGGGAAATCTGAGGCGCCAACTGCTTTATCAATTGCGGATCTACCAAAGTTGAACTCATGGTTTCCGAGCACACCAACATCAAAACTAAGCTGATTCATCGCCTCAATAATCGGATTGGTAGATAGTGTGGAATGATGATAGGAATACATTAATGGAGAACCTTGAATAATATCACCGTTATCGATCAAAAGTGTGTTCGCTGATTTCTGTTTCTCTTGTTCAATGATTGTAGCTAATTTTGCTAATCCGAGTGGTTGATTGGAATTACCACGATAATTTGTTGGATAGATATGACCGTGGATGTCACTTGTTGCAAGAATTATTAATGATTGTATGTTTGCCATAAAGTATTGCCATCCCTTCTAGTTCACCTATGTCCTTTTAGTATAAGCACTATTTTTCCTGGTAGGCAAGGGTTTACAATGTTAAGAATTTTTAGCAATAAATTAACAATGTAAAGCGATGAATCCATGCTATACTGCACCTGAAAGTTACTTTCGATCAAATATCTTGTTAGGGGGAAAAGAAATTGAAACAGAGATTATTAGTTTTGTTAGGTTTAGTTTTAATGTCAATCTTAATCGGGGGGTGTAGTGATAGTGAGCAGGATGCGGAAGATGCAGCTGACAAGGGTAGCGAAGCGATAGATATTTTAAAGGTATCATTTGTTCCGTCACGTGACCCAGATGAAATTGTAACAGCAACAGAGCCTTTAAAAAATTTGCTGAAAGAAGAATTAGCTAATCAAGGTGTAGAAGTTAACAATGTAGAGATTAATGTAGGTACTACTTATGAAGCGGTTGGAGAAGCGTTATCTTCAGGTACAACGGATGTTGGATTAATTCCTGGTGGTACATATGTATTATACGATGATGGTGCTGAAGTTATTTTAACAGCGACACGTGCTGCACTATCGAATGACTCTGAAAATCCAGTTGACTGGAATGAAAACAAGCCTACAGAAGGTTTGGAAGATGAACAAGCAACGTATTATCGCGGGTTAATGGTTGCTGGGCCGTCTGAAAAAGGACAGGAACTAGCTGAAAAAGTAAACAATGGCGAAGAATTAACATGGGAAGATGTGAATAGTGCTCGTTGGTCAGTACAATCAACATCTTCATCATCAGGTTACATTTACCCAACTCTATGGTTACAAGAAAAGTTTGGAAAGAGTATTACTGACTTAGATCAGTCTGTTCAATCAAATGGTTACGGTGATACGTTTGCTAAATTGGCTGCAGAACAAGTAGATATTGTTACCATATATGCCGATGCTAGAAGAGATAACGTAGAAAACTGGACTGGCGACTTCGCTCGTGAAGCATCTATTTGGGATGAGACAAACGTTATCGGTGTCACACAACCAATTTATAACGACACAGTCTCTGTAAGTAAAAACTCTAAAACTATGAATGATGAATTAAAGAAAGCTTTACAAGAAGCATTCATTAATATCGCGAAAACAGAAGAAGGAAAAGAAGTGATTAGCATTTATAGTCATGAAGGCTATCAAAAAGCTGAATCAGCCAAATACGATGGAGAACGTGATGCACAAGACTTCTTGCGTAATTTGAAATAATTAATTTCAAAT
This sequence comes from Paraliobacillus salinarum, assembly GCF_014083865.1. GTDB lineage: Bacteria > Bacillota > Bacilli > Bacillales > Amphibacillaceae > Paraliobacillus > Paraliobacillus salinarum. The sequence goes on from NZ_JACEFA010000013.1 coordinate 14,443, forward strand.
TTTATGAGAGTATTATAAGTGAGGCACTCATCTAATTGTGTGTCTCGCTTTTACTGCTTCATCAAGATAAGAACACTTTGAGGTGAAATGAGGGTATCGAATGATAGAGTTTAATAATGTTGAAAAAGTCTATCCGAATGGAACACAGGCGTTACAAGATATTAATCTTCAAATTGATAAAGGTGAATTTGTCGCAGTAATTGGTTTATCTGGGGCCGGTAAATCTACTTTAATTCGTTGTATTAATCGTATGCACGATATAACAGGCGGGGAACTGCTTGTGGATGAGATAAATGTTGGTGACTTAAGAGGAAAAGCCATTAGAAAGTTTAGACGTAAAGTCGGCATGATCTTTCAATCTTTTAACTTAGTAAACCGAACAACAGTTTTAAAAAATGTATTAGTAGCTTTTGCACCAGATAACCCAATTTGGCGCACGTTCACAGGTATTTATACAAAAGCACAAAAAATACAAGCACTTGAAGCACTCGATCAAGTTGGGATTTTAGATAAAGCATACATGCGTGTCGATCAACTATCAGGTGGGCAACAACAACGGGTTGCACTTGCACGTACGTTAGCGCAAGATCCAGATGTTATATTAGCAGATGAGCCAATTGCATCTCTTGATCCAGTAACTTCAAAACGAGTGATGAATGATTTTACTCGCATAAACAAAGAAATGAATATTACCATTCTAATGAATATTCATCATGTTGAAGTGGCTTTGGAGTATGCAGATCGAATTATCGGTATTCGTGCTGGAAAAATCGTCTATGATGGTGCTGCTTCAGCGGTTGATGACGAGACATTAAAGATGATTTATGAAGGTAATGTGGAGGAACTAAACTCTGCCAGAGAGGAGAGTAAGGACTATGTGGGATAGACTTTTTCCGTCCAAAAAGATTGTTTTATCTAATGGTTCTGTTGTCTATCAGAAACGTTCCAAGACACCATTGGTTCTAATCGGTCTTGCGATAGCGATGTATTATTCTGCAATCGTTACAAACTTTGATATGGTTCAGTTGGTTCAGCGCATTAATGAATTCTTTACCATTGTTTTTCAAATGTTACAACCTAACTTGGGCTATATATCTGGTATTTGGCCCGAACTAATGTCAACGTTGAAAATGTCATTGTTTGGTTCAGTCCTCGGAGCGGTGGTTGCTTTACCACTTGCCATACTTGCTTCTGTAAACATTATGAAACAGCGAGTCATTGTTTCGATTGTGAAAACATTTTTAAGTATAGTTCGAACGATGCCAACGTTAGTAACAGCGTTGATTGCAACGTATATTTTTCAACTGCCTCAAACAGCTGGGACAGTTGCCATTTTCTTATTTACTACCTCTTATGTTGGAAAATTAATGTATGAAGCAATAGAAAATGTTGATATGGGAAGCTTTGAAGCGATGGAAGCAATGGGAATGAGTAAAATATCAGCATTTCGCACGGCTGTTTTCCCTCAAATACTTCCTAATTATTTATCAACGTCACTTTATAGCTTTGAAGGTAATGTACGCTATGCTGCGATTTTAGGTTATGTAGGTGCTGGCGGGATTGGCCGATTGATTAATGAAACAATTGGTTGGCGTGATTACTCAAGCTTGGGCATGATTATTATTATGCTTGTGGTGACAGTTTACCTAATTGAGTCAACTAGTGAATATTTCAGAAGGAAACTCGTGTAAGGAGATGTGCTTATGTCAACATTAACTGCAGTAGAGAAACAACTTCAAGTAGAGCCAAAGCATCGAGGATATGCATGGACAATAGCCATCATCCTTTCCGTGTTAATGTTTTGGTCTGTATCTGAGCTTAGTTTAGCGCTTGATCAACGTGGAATGGTGATCGCTCAAAACATATTTTCGGGTTTGTTGAATCCTGATTTAGAATTCTTATTTAGTGTAACAAACCAAGGTGTAATGTACTTATTACTTGAAACACTAGCGATTGCGTTTCTTGGAACAATTATTGGTGCAATTTTAGCTGTTCCATTAGCTTTTTTATCCGCATCAAATATTGTACCTAAACCAGTCAGTGCATTAACACGATTATTTTTGATTTTTGTTAGAACTATTCCGTCATTGGTTTATGGGTTAATGTTAATCCGTGTGACTGGTCCTGGTGCGTTTGCTGGGGTATTAACAATTGGTATTACATCTATAGGTATGTTAGCGAAGCTTTATGTTGATGCCATTGAAGACTTGGACACTAAAGTGTTAGAATCAATGACTTCGATGGGTTGTACTACATTTGAGAAGATTCGATTTGGCATCTTACCACAACTGATGTCGTTATTTTTATCGGTAATGATTTATCGATTCGATATGAATATGCGTGAAGCATCTATTTTAGGTTTAGTAGGTGCGGGTGGTATCGGTGCGCCGTTGATTTTTGCAATGCAAGGCTACCGCTGGCCACAAGTTGGTTCCATCTTGATTGGATTAGTCGCTTTAATTCTTATTATTGAGTTTATTTCTAATAAGTTGCGTTCTAAATTAGTGAATGGTTAAAAGATACCTTGAAAATATAAAATTGAAAGCTAAAACGTTTGCTACTATAGTGAACGTTTTTTGTGTTATTATAAGAATGCATGTTCTTGGAAGGAAGAGGAATTTTATGATAAGAATATATAAAGATACAGATATAGATACCTTGGTTGATATTTGGTATAAAGGATCATTACAAGCACACCATTTTATAAATGAGTCTTATTGGAAAGCGCAAATGAAAGATATGAAAGAAAAGTACATACCAATGTCAGAAACACATGTCATAACAAATGAATCAAAAATTGTAGGATTTATCTCAATGGTAGACAATTACTTAGCGGCTCTTTTCATTGATATAGAACACCAAAATCATGGTGCTGGAAAAGCGCTGTTAGACTTTATCAAAGAACGAAAAAATGTGATTGAATTGAAAGTATATAAAGAAAATACATCTGCACTTCGTTTTTACAAGAATAATGGATTTATTATAAAAATAGAATTAACAGATGAGCAAACCAATGAGCAAGAATACTTAATGGAATGGAAGAAATAAACGGACGTTTCATTACTATTAAGGCTAGTGAATGAGGGTTATAACTTTATCGCGCAAGTTGCGGAATAAAACATGATGAAAGTGAGGATAACTATGAAACCTTTAAAAATAGCAATAGAACAATATCGAGGCACTGCTTATGATATTGGTTACGAACAAGGGAAACAAATAAATACCTCCTTGATTGACATGTTTTCAAGAATAGTAGATGAAGATGAAATAGACCTAACTGAATTAAAAAAACTATATTCTATTCATGCCCCTCATTTACTGGATGAGATGTATGGATTAGCTGATGCGTTGGCTATTCCATTTAAGAGAGCAGCTTTATTTAGTGGCTATGGTGCGCCTGAAATTAAAGGCATGGGCTGTTCCTCTGTTGTGAATAATAAAATGTTGGTTAGGAATTATGATTTCTCACCTGAGTTATATGATGCTCGCCTTGTTTTTGTACAGCCGAAAGAAGGTTACGCAAGCGTTGGGCACAGTTTGCATGTAACAGGTCGTTTGGAAGGGGTTAACGAGAAAGGGCTAGCTATAGCTTTGCATTTTGTTAATAGTAAAGAACCGCAAAACGGATTTACTGCGGCGAGTGTCATAAGAATAATACTTGATACATGTAAAAATACAGAAGAAGCTATAGATAAAATTAAACAACTGCCTCATTCTTGGAGTTATAATTTTTCTATTGGAGATGCTGAGGGTAACACAGCTGTTGTAGAAGAGTCTCCATTTGAGATTAAGGTGCGAAGAGATGAAAATATGCTATTTTGTACAAATCATTTTCAAAAGGAAGAAATGAGTCGCTTAAATCGAGAGCATTTGGCTGGGAGTAAGAAACGATTGGACTTTTTATCTAATAGTGAGTTAGAAAATAGAAGTGCTTTAGCATTCTTTAATACTTTTAGAGACTCTGACACACCTTTATATAACGAAGCATATAAAGCATTCTTTGGAACGCTCCATACCTTTGCTTACCTATTCGATGAGCGAAAAGTTTTAACTGCCATTCCTCATGGAGAAGTATTGAAATTTGATTTCACTGAGTGGATAAAAGGTAAAAATATTGAACAAAAAGAATTAAACGGCTATTTAAATGACGCCTAAGATTTAATATGTATTTAATTTCGAATAAAATTCACTTATAAGTTACCAAATAAAATAGATTGAAAAAAGGTGCTCAAGCATGGTATAAGTATACAAGAGGCAAAGATATCTTTGCTTTTTATTTTTGTATAATAATAGGATTTTGTCCTAATGTGTCGATAATGAAAGGATTGAAATTTAGTTATGAAAGATAATTTTTGGCGTGATTTACCACGACCGTTTTTTATATTAGCACCAATGGAAGATGTAACAGATGTTGTTTTTCGTCATGTAGTAAGTGAAGCGGGTAGACCAGATGTGTTCTTCACTGAGTTTACAAACACGGAAAGCTATTGTCACCCCGATGGACATCAAAGTGTTCGCGGACGCTTAACTTATACCGAAGATGAGCAACCGCTAGTGGCACACATATGGGGTGATAAGCCGGAATATTTTCGACAAATGAGTATTGGTATGGCGAAAGAGGGGTTCCGCGGTGTTGATATTAACATGGGTTGTCCTGCGCAAAACGTGGCAGGTAACGGTAAAGGTTGTGGCCTTATCCGCCGTCCCGAAGTTGCAGCAGAGCTAATACAAGCAGCCAAAGCAGGAGGACTACCTGTTAGTGTAAAGACGAGGCTCGGTTATACAGAAGTAGATGAATGGCGTGACTGGCTCACACACATATTGGAGCAAGACATTGTTAATCTTTCTATCCATTTGCGTACAAAAAAGGAAATGAGTAAAGTAGATGCCCATTGGGAGTTGATTCCAGAGATTAAGAAGCTACGTGATGAGATCGCACCAGATACTCTTTTAACAATCAATGGCGATATTCCTGATCGTCAAACTGGTTTAGAATTAGCTAACAAATACGGTGTGGATGGCGTGATGATTGGACGTGGTATTTTTACTAATCCTTTTGCCTTTGAAAAAGAGAAAAAAGAGCATAGTAGTAAGGAATTGCTTGATTTATTAAGGTTACACTTGGATCTTTTTGATAATTATACTGCTGAAGAATCTCGTCCGTTCAAACCTTTACGTCGCTTTTTTAAGATATATGTCCGAGGATTTAGAGGGTCAAGTCATTTAAGAAATGAATTAATGCACACCGAGTCAACAGATCAAGTACGTGCATTGCTTGATCGCTTTGAATCTGAGTATGGTGATGTAAGTGAATTGTAAGTAGTAATATAAAGTCATGATTTTTTTAAATAGATAACCACATGCAATCCCCCTTTTAGATGTATTCAATCTGAAAGGGGGTATTTTTATGACTTCTTTCAGTAAAAGATTGAAAGCGGTTGGGCAATATGATATATTTAATAAAATTTAGAGGTGAGTGCATATGTGTTCATGTAAGAAGACAACGAATGTATTACCACAATTACATCATCATAAAAAGTAGCTTTGCTATTCGATTAATAAAAATCGCAAATAGGAAGGCTATTTCTCATTAAACCGTATTTAATTAAGGACTCACTTAAATCAAGTGCGGTTTTTATTTTCATAAAAAATCGAGGAGGAAAAAGCCGTGAAAAAAATGAATTATCAAAATGTGAAGGGTACACAAGATTATCTGCCTAATGCTGAGGTTGTAAGAAGGGATATTAGAAGAACATTGGAGGACGTTTTTATTCAATATGGGTGTAAACCTTTAGAAACGCCTATCTTAAATTACACTGAATTACTTGCTTCTAAGTATGGTGGAGGTGCGGAAATACTAGAGGAGATGTATACTCTAACAGACAGAGGTGAACGTGATTTGGCCTTGAGATATGACCTCACGATACCGTTTGCGAAAGTAATCGCAATGAATCCGACATTAAAGATGCCTTTTAAAAGATATGAAATAGGTAAAGTGTTTAGAGATGGGCCGATAAAGGCAGGGAGATTTAGAGAGTTCACCCAATGTGATGTGGATATTGTTGGTGTAGATTCGCAAATAGCCGAAGCTGAATTAATGGTTATGACATTGGATGTATTTAAGAAGCTAGATTTAGAGGTAACGATTCAGTACAACAATCGAAAATTATTAAAGGGAATGCTAGAGGTGTTCGGTGCTACTTCTGAAAAAATCAATCAAATCATCTTGATCTTAGATAAACTAGATAAAGTGGGATTAAAAGCTGTGATTTCTGAACTCGATGAACAAGGATTATCAACTGAAACGATTACGTTAGTCAAGCAGTTTCTAACAGATGAAGGAAATGTAAACCTACGTTATTTTGAAACATTTGCTGAACAGAACGAAGAGGTCAAAGAAGGTTTAAGTGAATTGATAGAATTACAATCGTATCTTGCATGTCTAAGTATTGATAAGCAATGTGTATTTAATCCGTTTTTAGCAAGAGGGTTAGAGATTTATACAGGTACGATTTATGAAATATTCTTATCTAACAAAACGATTCAATCAAGCATTGGCAGTGGCGGTAGATATGATAACGCAATTGGTGGACTAATCGGTACAAATGAACGCTTTTCAACTGTAGGAATATCATTTGGTTTAGATGTTATTTATGCGGCTATGTTTATATCTGATAAACAATTAAAAGAAAGCTCGAATGTAGATTATTATATCATTCCATTAGGTACGCAGAAGGAGTCATTACTGGTGGCGAATGATTTAAGACGAAAAGGTTATAAAGTTGAATATGAGATGGGTAATAAAAAATTAGGAAAAGCACTTGAAAAAGCAAATAAAGCAAATATTCGTAACGTAATCATTATTGGAGAAGATGAAATCAAAAACAACCAGGTTAAGATTAAAGACATGAATTCTGGAGATGAAAAGGTCGAGCCATACTTATTTACGTGATCTTAAATAAAAAGGAGAGATTTCAAATGATCGAATTAAAATATTTTCAGCAATCAGATTTCAATCAGCTTATTAGTTGGTTCAACACACCTGATTTTTTATTTCAGTGGGGAGGTCCTAACTTTAACTTTCCTTTAACTGAACAACAACTAGAAGATTATTTGAGAGATGCAAATAAAGAACATTCTAATGTTCTTATTTATAGCGTTTTTGATAAAGAACTTGAACGTGTAGTTGGACATATTTCATTAAAAAATATTGATAGAAAAAATAGATCAGCAAGAGTAGCTAAAGTAATTGTAGGAGATGAAAATGCTAGGGGAAAAGGGATTGGTCAAAACATGTTGACGGAAATTTTAAAAGTGGCATTTAATGAGCTCAAATTACACAGGGTTAGCCTTGGTGTATTTGATTTCAACACATCCGCAATTGCTTGTTACGAAAAGGTAGGATTCACAAAAGAGGGGTTACAAAGAGATAATTTTAAAAACGGTGATGAATATTGGAGCTTGGTGGAGATGAGTATTTTAGAGGACGAATGGAATGGTAGATAAATAAAAAAAAAGTTTACCAATTTATGGTCCTGAAAAGCAATTTTATTCAAATAAATATAGAGGAGGGTATGTATTTGGAGTCATTAGAATTAATAGGGCAGTTATTCGCTGGTACGGATAATTATTATGTAAAGAATCTCAAAGAAGAGAATCAAAATAAGGAATATGATGGTTGTACATTTAGTATTCAAAATTATACATTTAGAAGCCGGTTGGCTAAGAAAACACCAAAGAAGAAAGGATACTTTGTTGTTTTTTGGAAAAAGGGGAGTGACAATAAAAATCAAGCATATTCATTTGATGAAATGCCCGATAAATTAATCATTACAGTCATAGATAAAGAAAGAAAAGGTCAGTTCATTTTTCCGAAGACAGTGTTATTTAAAAAAGGGATTTTAAGAAATGAAAATTCTAACGGGAAAATGGCAACGAGAGTTTACCCTTCGTGGGAAACAGATCTAAACAATAACGCAATGAAGACGCAACAATGGCAAAAAGAATATTTCATCGATATGTCTGAAGGAATTGATACGCAACAAGTATTCACGTTGTATTTTACATAAAAGATTAAATTAATGAATCAAAATTTAAAGTACAGTTGACAATTATCTATAGTTAGATGTATCGTTAAAAGTAACTTTAGTGAAATGGAAGGGTGACCCAATTACATGAAGTATTAATCCTATTTATGAAAACAAACAATGTAAGGCTATGTGCAGATAATTCCTGCTTTATTTTATTATGTCTTTCATTGTCGTTTTTCAGGATAGGATTGGCTTTTTGTAGTTGGACCCAAGGGAGTAGTCTCTTTTGGTGTACACCTATATATTATATTGCCTCCTATTCTGATTGCAGATGGGGGCTTTTTGTTTCCCCTAAACTCGGAGAAAGGGGTTGTTTCGATGCTTTTATTCGAAGTACAAGATATAAAGCATTATGTTCGAGATCGGTTATTACTGGATATAAATCACCTGCAGATTCATCATGATGACCGTATTGGTTTAGTTGGTCGCAATGGGTGTGGGAAAACAACGTTACTTCAAATCATAAGTGGGAAGATTACGTCAGAAGAAATGAAAATGACGGAGCATACTTCAAGTGAACTATTGCCACAACTAAAACCAACAGGTACAACCAAAAGTGGTGGAGAAGTCACGCAAGAATATATTCAACAAATGCTTTCTGGAAATGCGGAACTATTACTTGTAGATGAACCGACGACAAATCTTGATACAGATCACATTGAATGGTTAGAAAAGAAATTGAAAGGATGGCCAGGCGCATGTGTCATCGTTTCGCATGACAGAGCGTTTTTAGATGCACTTTGTACAACGATTTGGGAAATAGAAGAAGGAAAATTAACGGAATATAAAGGGAATTACAGTGATTATGTTAATCAAAAAGATATAGAGAAGCGACAAAGGAAGTTCGCTTATGAAAAGTATGAAAGGGAAAAAAAGCAGCTAGAAGAAGCGATAAAATTAAAAGAAAAGAAAGCACAACGAGCGACTAAAACACCAAAAAAAGTGAGTAAGTCTGAAGCGAAAATAGCAGGAGCTAAGCCATATTTCGCAAAGAAACAAAAGAAATTACAAAAGACAGCCGCATCTTTAGAAACAAGGTTAGAGAAACTCGAAAAGGTTGAAAAAGTGAAAGAACTTCCGTCACTTAAGATGCACGTGCCAAACGAAGAAACGTTTAAAAATCGAATAATCATTCGTGCAGAGGATGTATCGGGTAGAGTGAACGAACGTCTTCTATGGGACAAAACAAGCTTCCATGTGCAAGGTGGCGATAAATTAGCGATCATTGGCCCGAACGGAAGCGGTAAAACATCACTGATTAGGAAGATTATAAATCAAAAATCTAGTATTACCGTTTCTCCATCAGTAAAGATAGGCTATTTTAGTCAAAATCTAAATATCTTAGCAGATGAAAAATCGATTCTAGAAAATGTCCAGTCTTCGTCAAAGCAAAGCGAGACATTGATTCGGACAGTACTGGCAAGACTACGTTTCTTTAACGAGGATGTTTATAAACGGGTAGATGTTTTAAGTGGTGGGGAGAGGGTGAAAGTCGCCCTCGCGAAACTATTTGTGAGTGATATTAATACATTGATTCTAGATGAACCAACGAATTTTCTAGATATAGAGGCTGTGGAGGAATTGGAATCGCTGCTTCAAGCGTACGAGGGTAGTGTAATATTCGTTTCTCACGATCGCCAATTTGTCGAGAATATTGCAACCCGAATATTAGAAGTTCGTAATCAGACCATACATGTGTTTGAAGGTAACTACCAAGCGTACAAACAGAGCCAATCACGAGAAAAACAAGATACACCCCATGATGATTATTTGCTACTTGAAACGAAAATATCTGAAGTGCTAAGTCGTTTAAGTCTGGAGCCATCTGAAGAATTAGAAAAAGAATTTCAAAGGCTCCTTAAACAAAAAAGGGAATTAGAAAAATAAGTTTTTCTAATTTAATTTTGTTGGGTGAAAATTGAAATGATCAAAGTACTAATAAAGAGAAGTAGGCGATTGTGACCCTACTTCTTTTCATCAACTTGTCCATATATGAAGAACTCCATGTTTTCTTGTTTTTGTTGAATATAAAGTGATTGGTTAGTAAGTTGTTGCAATCCTTGATACTCATAAAACTTATAGTTACAAGATGTATCTGTAAACAAGAAAAAGGTATTTAGATTCTCTGACGCCATATAGTCCAAAAAGCGTTGATATAACTGTTTTCCAATTCCCTTTCCGCGCACATTTTCACTTAAAACGAAAAAGGCTAGTTCTCCGTCAAATGAGGTGTTAACATTTTTTAAAAGATTCTCGTTAATGTCGGAAACTCTTGAAAAAATCTTAGCTAATTTACGTCCCTCCTTAGACAACCCTATTTGTACGATTGCAAAAAACTGCCTGATACGGAAGCGCAGAGGCTTACGATGCGTTTGCTTATTTTTCCCCATAACAACACCAACTGGCTTGCCGTCGGAAACAGCAACGCATGTAAATGTTTGATTGATTAAACAACTAGCAAGATAGACTTTTGCTATTTTTTTAGCGGTTTCTAAACTTCCCATACGATCATATTTCCAAGTCTTTAAAATAATCTCCTCGAGTGCAGGATAATCAGATGTCTGAAATGGTCGGTATTCTAACGTTGATTGTTTCATTGTGTTCCTCCATATAATTGACTTTATTGTTTATGTTAACTAGTATAATCTTTACAGTCACTGTAAGGTCAACGGAATAAATGGAGGAATAATTGTGGCATTTAAAAATACGAAACTATTTACAACAGGGCAATTTGCAAAGATGCATGATATCAATAATCGCACACTACATTATTATGATGATATTGGATTGTTTTCTCCAGCTCACAAAGGTGAGAATGGTTACCGCTATTACACTTATTCACAAAGTCCCATCCTTGAAATGCTATTAGCGATGCGAGAGTTAAACATGTCGATTGAAGAAATCGATGCATATATGAATAATCGTTCTGCAGATGCATTTCGCAATATTTTGCAGATGAAAATGACTGACATTGATGCGACGATTCAGCGTCTGACACAACTGCGACAATTATTGTTAGAAAAAGAGAAGCAAATTACGCTTTCTGAACACGTCATACTTGATACCATTGAGATTATTACATGTTCTGAAGATTATGTACTTTTAAGCTCTCCTCTCACCAGCTCTTTTGACGAGGATGACTTAGCTATCTTGAATGAACATATGCAAAAGGCAAAAGATTATCGGTTGTTTAATCAAAGATATGGTACCATGATTTCGGTAGAGAAAATCTTAGAGAAAGCGTTTCATAGTTATAATTACTATTATAGTGTAATAGATGGTGGAGAAAGAAATAACCGTCTTTCTATTAAGCCGGCTGGAACTTACATTCGAATTTTTTCTAAAGGAAATTGGGAGCAACTACCTAATGTATATGAAAAAATTGTTTCTTTTGCAAAAAATGATAGCTGGAAATTGACTGGCTATGCTTATGAAGAAGGAATAAATGAAATGACAATTGCTAGTATGGATGATTACATTACACAAATTTCTATTCGATGTGAAAAATTCTAAAAGATTTAATTGATTATAGGTGCTATTTGATCATAAATAGAAAACATTATCAACTTAATATAGTGGAGCTTTATGATATAGTAAACCGTATAAGGAAGGAAAGGAGATGTTGTATTTATGTATAACAAACGAAATGCTGAGATTGTAATAAACGGGGAGGTATGCACAAAATAGTCTGCATCTAACCTCCCAAACGTTTATTATCTAAACTTTAGGAGGAAATGAAATTGAATACAATTAACATGAAAAACTTAGGACTTACTGAAGCATTTATCGAGGAGTCTAATAAACATAACAACCTTTATATTGGCCGTGTGTCATCGCAATATAAAAATGTCTATAAGGTGATTACGGAAAATGGTGAAATGGCTGCTGAGATATCAGGGAAGTTTCATTATAGTGTAAAAGATCCTTCTGACTACCCTGCTGTGGGAGATTTCGTTATGATGGATAGAATAAATGATTCACAAGGCAATGGAATTATTCATCATATATTGCCACGTAAAAGCACTTTTGCAAGGAAAGCTGCAGGGACAAAGGGAGATATACAGGTAGTTGCTACAAATATTGATACCGTCTTTATTTGTATGTCGTTAAACAACGACTTTAACCTTCGGAGATTAGAGCGATATATTTCTATTGCTTGGGATAGTGGTGCAATGCCTGTTGTTGTTCTTACAAAATCAGATTTATGTGAGGATATCGAGGCAAAAGTTAATGAGGTATCTTCCATTGCAATCGGTGTGGATATTCTTGTTACAACAAGCACGTCCGATGACAGTTACCAATCCTTAAAAAAATATCTTTCTAATGGCAAGACAGTAGCATTAATAGGATCATCAGGTGTTGGGAAGTCGACCTTAATTAATTGTTTGATTGGTCAGGATATTTTAGAAACCAACGTGCTAAGAAATGATGATAAGGGTAAACATACGACCACAAGACGTGAACTGATTATGGTTCCGAATTTGGGAGTGGTGATCGACACGCCTGGCATGCGAGAGCTTGGTATTTTTCATGCGGATTTGAAAAAATCCTTTGCTGATATTGATCACCTGGCGAAACATTGTAAATTCAATGATTGTACGCATAAGAATGAGCCTAGTTGTGCAGTCCAGCAAGCCATTAAAGATGGTGAATTATCTCATGAACGGCTAGAAAGTTACTGGAAGCTGAAAAAAGAAACAAAGTATGAAGGCATGAATGCTAAAATGATTGAAAAAGAGAAAGCAAACGAAATGTTTAGTGCTGTGGGTGGCATGAAAAACGCCAAAAAATTCATTAAAGAACAAAATAAAAAGAAAAGATAATTGAAATATGCCAATTAGAAAATGAATGCGCATGAAATCCTATTAATAACCTAAAAAAGGTTCCGTACATTTTTTATAATGCTCGGAACCTTTTTTCGTTAGCTATTCTCATTCCAGATTAAGATTTAACTCTTAGTAATCTAAGTGCGTTTAAAATAACTAGCAATGCTGCACCCGTATCACTTAAAACAGCCATCCAAAGTGTCAGCCAGCCTGGGAATATAAATACTAGTGCGATTAATTTAATGAGGATAGAGAACCAAATGTTTTGTTTAATAATCGTTAATGCTTTTCTACTTAGCTTAACGGTATGTGGTAATTTTTCTAGATTATCTGCCATTAAGATAATATCAGCAGTTTCCATTGCAGTATCTGTTCCTGCTCCTCCCATGGCAATTCCTAAATCGGCAGTAGCAAGTGCTGGTGCATCATTAATACCATCACCAACCATAGCAACCTTGTGGCCCTCTTGCTGTAGTTTTTTGATGGCATCTACTTTATCTTCAGGTAATAATTCTGCGAAATAGCGATTAACAGTTGTTTCGTTTGAAATCGTCTTGGCTGTGCCTTCGTTATCGCCAGTTAGCATAACTAATTGCTTGATTCCAACTTGCTTTAATTGTTTTAATGCTGTTAAAGTAGTAGATCGAATGGAATCTGCAACAGAGATGATACCCATTACTTCATTTTTTGTCCCTATGATTACTACTGTTTTACCTTGATTTTGTATGTTGTTTATTTTTTTCTTGAGATGATCTGAAAGTACATTCAATTCTTCAAACAATTTTATGTTGCCTGCATAATAAACTTCTTCATCAATGGTCGCTTGCACACCTTTACCAACGATGTTTTTAAATAATGTTCCATCTTTACTTTGAATATCGTGCTCTTTTGCATGTGAAACGATAGTTTTGGCAATTGGATGTGTGGAATGCATTTCTAGTGTTAATGCCAAGGAAATCAAGTCTTCATTTGAGATAGTTAAGGGCTCAATTTTATCGACTTTCGGTTTTCCTTCTGTTAGTGTTCCTGTCTTATCAAAGGCTATCGCATCAATGATTCCTGCTTTTTCAAGAAACGTTCCACCTTTTATTAAAGCGCCATTCTTTGCAGCATTTCCGATTGCAGAAACAATAGCTACAGGAGTGGATATAACTAATGCACATGGACAGGCAACTACTAATAATGCAAGCCCTTTGTAAATCCATTCGTCCCAAGTGCCAAAGCCAAGCACAGGTGGTATCACAATGGTCGCTAATGCAATTATGAAAACAATCGGTGTGTAAAGACTAGCAAACTTATCAATAAATGCTTGCGTTGGCGCTCTTTGTTCCTGCGCTTCCTCAACCAAGTGAATAATTTTTGATAGGCTCGTGTCCTCGACAAGTTTAGTAACTATTATTTCAATTGATCCACTTTCATTAATTGTTCCTGCATAGACCGTGTCTCCTGTTAACTTATCAACAGGGATCGACTCTCCAGTAATAGGTGCTTGATTGACACTAGTTTCGCCTTGTATGATTTCACCATCTAATGGAATACGATCACCTGGTTTAACCACTATTTGTTGTCCTACTGCAATGTCACCCACTGGCTGTTTAACAAGTTCTGATCCTACCTTCACCCAAGCCTCCGATGGTGCTAGGTTCATTAGATTACGGATTGATGTTCTTGTTTGTTCAATGGAGCGATTTTGCAAAGCATTACCTAAGGCAAATAACCATACTACTGTTGCACCTTCGAACCATTCACCAATAAATGCAGCGCCGATTACAGCAGCTGTCATTAGAACGTTCATATCCAATGATCGACTTTTTATTGCATAATAAGCACTTCTCGCTGGCTTGTAGCCATTGATAATTATAGCAATAGCAAACAGCATAGTAATAAATAAAGAAGATGTACCATTGTATGAACCCATAAATCCGTAACCAATTAAGATTCCAGTAAAAGTAATTAAACCATAGCCTTCTTTATGTTTTACTGATGTATTGTCATTCGTTATTAAAGATGCTTTATAACCAAGCTTGCCTACTTCTTCAATAACTTTATCATCACTGTTTTCATGCGCTATCTGCATTTTTCCAGTAGAAAAATTTACTGTAACAGAATGAACAGCAGGAAGTGTATTTAAATGATTTTCAATGCTTTTAGCACAGCTACTACAGTCCATTCCAATCACGTTATAGGTTCTCGCATTGTTGTTTCGCGTATTTTGTGGCTCCTCTTCATTTATAGTTGTATTGTCAACGTCTCGACTACAACAACTTCTGTTATCTTCGGAAGTAATTGCTTCTTTATTAGAATCACAACAGTTATCGCTCATTTGTTTCACCCCATTAATCAATATGCTTTTCACAATAAGCAATATCGTTTTGAATATCTTCAAGTACTACGTCAAACATCGTTAATAAATCACGTACAAGTTGATTACGTACACTATAGTAAACATATTTTCCGTCTTTTTTACCTACAATAAGCCCACAGCCTTTTAAACATGCCAAATGCTGAGATATGTTTGATTGATTGCCATTTAGATCGTTAACAATTTGTGAAACAGTTTTTTCTTCTTCTTTTACACTTTCAAGTATTTGAACCCTTGTTTTATGTGAAAATCCATGCAAGAATTTCATCTTCGTTTGACTATCAATTTTAACCAAGGAAGTTTCCTCCTTCATATTCGTTCGTGCTAATATGTTTTGATGTTATTATATTAGCAATGACTAATATGTGTGTCAAATACTTTATTAAATTAGTCATTACGGTTCATTTGTTGCGATTGTAACGTCAAAAAATTGATAAACAATGAGTATTTATTTAAACTAGCGTTAAAAGAAAATGAGGGGTAAAAATGAGCGGATTCAAAAATGTATTATTTATTCTCATAGCGTTACTTCTATTGTCTGCTTGTAATACTGGTGTGCAAGACGAAGCAGACGAAAATTCGAATAGCCAAAATACTGATGAAGAAACGGTAACGGATCAAGATAATAGTGAAGATGCAGAACAAGCCAATGACGGTGAATCAAATGAAGATCTATC
Source organism: Paraliobacillus salinarum (assembly GCF_014083865.1). GTDB lineage: Bacteria > Bacillota > Bacilli > Bacillales > Amphibacillaceae > Paraliobacillus > Paraliobacillus salinarum. The sequence continues at coordinate 30,398 of NZ_JACEFA010000013.1, forward strand.
CAATTTTCCAGAAATAACATATATAAGCGATAAAATAGAGATTGACCAATATGAAATGATGGTAGAGACGGATAACGAAGGTTCGCGCGTAATATTGTATTCTAAAGATGGACAAAAACATTATAAGTCTGTTTATGTAAAAGATGAAAAGCGATTGAAATTATTAGATATACATGAAGGTGGAGAGCCGTTAATAAATGAAGTGATTCAGTAATTACAATGCTAACAAGTGAATCAGTAAACACAAAACACCCCTAAAGTTAGTTTTTGTACTTTAACTCTAGGGGTGTAGTTTTTTCATTATATTTAAATTTTTTCTTGATAATCTTCCCTTAGTGCTTTGACAAGCGATACAATCATAATCAGCAATATAAAGGCAAATGGAAATGCTGAAACGATAGAGGCAGTTTGCAAAGCTTCCAGTCCTCCAGAAGTAAGTAAAACAGCTGCAGTTGCTGCTTGAATAACGCCCCAAATCATCTTTATCTTGTTTGGTGGGTTCAAGCTTCCATTTGTTGTTTGCATACCTAATACAAAGGTTGCTGAGTCCGCAGATGTTATGAAAAATGTACTAATTAATAAGATAGAAACAATTGTTAATATAGAACCATAAGGAAATCCTTCAAATAAACCAAATAAAGTTTCTTCTTTTGCTAGCTCTGTTAAACCCGTGTTAATGCCATTTAATTCTTGGAATAGACTAGATCCACCAAAAACAACAAACCATAACGCACAAAAGATTGTGGGAATAAATAGAACACCAAAAATAAACTCGCGAATGGTTCTCCCTTTTGAGACACGGGCAATAAAGGTACCTACGAACGGAGACCAAGCAATGAACCATGCCCAATAGAAGACAGTCCAATCTTGAACCCAACCATTAGTATTCTCGTCAAAAGGTGCTGTATTAAATGTAAGGGATGGAAGAGCACTTAAATAGTCACCTATTGTAGAAACTAATGTATTAAATATAAAAGTAGTTGGCCCTAAAATAATTGTAAGTACAAGAAGTAATATTGCCAATACTATATTCGTATTACTTAAGTACTTGATTCCCTTACTTAAACCTGTCCAAGCAGAAAGCATAAATAAGATAGTTACAATCACAATAATAATCAGCTGTGTTGTAAAGTTATTTTTAATATCTGATATGTAAGACAGACCTCCACTAATTTGTGAAGCACCTAACCCTAGTGAGGTTGCAACACCAAAAATAGTAGCAAATACTGCAATAATATCAATTAAATTACCAATCCATCCATTTGTTCGATCACCTATTAACGGTTGGAAAGTTGAACTGATAAGACCTGGAGCACCTCTTCTGAATTTAAAGTAGGCAACAGATAATGCGATCACTGTGTAAATGCTCCACGTTTGTAACCCCCAGTGAAAAACGGATGATCTTAAAGCGAATTTAGCTGCCTCAATACTTTCTGGCTCTGCGTTTGGAGGTGCGGCGAAATGAGCAAGTGGCTCTGCGGCTCCCCAGAATATAATTCCGATTCCCATACCTGCACTGAATAACATAGCAAACCATGTGATTGTATTATACTCTGGTCTATCTCCATCTTTCCCTAAGCGGATACTTCCATAACGGCTGAACATCAGGTAGATAGAAAATAGTAAGAAGATAGCAACAGAAAGTATGTAAAACCAACCAAATTGTGAGGTTAGGAAGGATTGAATGTTCGAAGTAATTGTTTCAAGATTTTCTGGCGCAACAACGCCCCACAGTACAAAAACACCTGATATAATTAATGATATCCAAAAAACTTTTCCAATTTGAGTCATAAAGAAGCCCTCTCTTTAACATGTTGTTTGATTCGTAGTTGTTTGTATTTAATAGAATAAATTGGTTACAACCATTTTGTTGTATAGAGAAAATCCTCCTTTTTCAAAATAGTTTAACCAAAAAAAATACAAAGCAATCCATTAAATATATAGAACGACCTTTCTATTTTTAACATAAGATACATAGGTTATCAACTATAAGACACTATCAAGTTTGTCTAAATAGTGAATAGATAGACTGCTAACGTAACCCGAAGTTTGACTAAGAAAATAGCAAACGGTATTCTGAAATACATAAGTGGAGTGACATATTAAAGGAGACGATGGTTAGATGAGTCGATCTGAAAAAAAGGATATGCTACTTAAAGTAGCTGAACAATTATTTTATGAGTATGGATTCCGTGGTGTGGGGCTAAAGCAAATAATTAAAGAAGCAAATGTGGCAAACATGACGCTTTATAATCATTTTGCCTCCAAGGAAAAGTTAGTCGAAGAAGTTCTTAAACAGCGAGAAAATCGTTATTGGTCTTATTTAGATTCGCAAATCACATTTGATAGTGATTCTCCTTTTATTCAGGCTGTTGAAGCACATGGTTGTTGGTTAAAAAAGGAGTCTTACAAAGGGGACATGTTTTTAAGGGCAATAGCAGATTATGCTGGGGCAGATAACGAGATTGAAAACATTGCAAGAGGTCACAAGATTAAACTTTTAAACTATTTTCAAAAAATAGCTCAAATAAAAGATGAAAAAATGGAGCAAGACTTGGCCCATCAATTTACTCTATTGCTTGAGGGAGCGACTTCCATGACAACACTAGTTGGAGCAGAAAAAGCGACAGCGTATTCACTTGAGATTGCTAGGAAATTGGTAGAAGAAACGGATTGATGATTAAAATGGAAAAAAGATTCTTATATGTAGTTAATTAAACTCTGTTTTTAAGTGAACTTTACTAAATAGGTAGACTAAAAAATGCTAAATTACCTGTACTATAATAATCATTTTTTTGTTATTATTAACTTGTATAGAATATATTAAAATTTGAAAAAGAATAAACAATCATTATCTATAAAAAAAGATAAAGGCAAACCTACTGAAAGGTTGGGACGCAAAACTTTAGGGGCTAAGGAATCAGTCTATGCCAGCCAGTTACCGTTAAACAAGTACACTTTCCTTGTTAGCGGAAGTGTGCTTTTTTGTGAGAGGAGGTTCATCATGAATAGAAAGTTAATCATTATTTTACTAGCAATATTAGCTTTATTATTAGTTGTTGGTTGTAACACAGACGAGTCATCACAAGATGTAGAAGCTGAAACAACAAGTAAAGATGTTCTTTATAAAAATGCAACATATGATATTGTGGTAGAGAAAAATGATGATTGGGAATTAAAGTCTGATGCAAACACAGATAATCTTAATGTCATCCTTCGTAATGGGAAGTCTCAAGCAATTATTTCTTCTGTTTCGAGTGATCGAAAATTTGCAGCTGTTAAAAAGGAATTAAAAGCTAGCACAAAGAATATTAAAATCATTTCTGAAGACAATAATCGGCTATCCTATCAATCAACGTTAGAGGATGCTATCCTTACAGATGTGTATTTTAAAGAACATAATAGCTCTATTAATTTAATTATTATTTTTATGTCACCTGAATCAGCATATGAACAAGCGAAACCTAGTGTGAAGAGCTTGTTAAAACATATTAAACAATTATAGAAAGGAAGAGATGGCAATGAAAAAACAGTTATTTGGTTTGGTATTAAGTGTAGGATTGTTAGTAGGTGGTGGACAAGCTTTTGCAGATGAAGCAGAAGAAGTGATCAACCCTGAAGCAGAATTATATGATACAACGCGTTTAATGGAAGAAATTGAATATGATTTAACAGAGAATAAAGTAGGTAAAGCAATTCTTCAGGATCAATATGCAACAGAAAGAATGGAAGAAGTCGAAGTAGCTATTGAAAATGGAGATATGGATAAAGTAGAGCAATTAATTAAAGAATCACAAGCAAGCACAAATCAAGCAGATGCGGATTTAACTGAAGCAGAATCAACGGATGATGACAATGATTCAGAAGATATAGATGAGGTTGAAAGTACGCTTGCAGACCGATTAGAAGAACGCATTGAGACATTGAATGCTTTGTTAGACAGAGATGACTTACCAGAACAAGCTAAGATTAATATCTCTTATGTGATTGAAAAATTGGATAATTTGAAAGAACGTGCGGAACAAAGAGCTGAATTAAAAGCTAAATTTGCTTCAGGAGAAATTACCAAAGAAGAGTTTAAAAGTGAAATGAAAAAATTAGCTAAGCAATTTAAAGAAGAAGCAAAGAAGGATAGGGAAGAGGCTAAAAAAGAAAGAGAAGAAGAGCGAAAAGAACGTGAGGAAGAACGGAAAGAAGAAGAAGCAGACCGCAAAGAAGATGAACTAGAAGATGCTGAAGAGCGCGAGGAAGATGAAGTAGAGAAAGCTGAAGAGCGATTAGAAGAAGCAAGAGAACGTGAAGAAGAACGAAAAGAAGCAGCGGAAGAACGCAAAGAGGAAAAAGAAGAGGAAGCTAGAGAAAGAGAAGAAGAACGTTTAGAAAAAGCAAAAGAGCGTGAAGAAGAGCGCTTAGAGAAGGCTAAAGAACGAGAAGAGGAACGTGCAGAGGCTGCAAAAGAGCGTGAAGAAGAACGTCTAGAAAGAGAAGAAGAGCGCAAAGAAGAAGCAAGAGAACGTGAGGAAGAAAGAAAAGAAAAAGCCGAAGAGAAAAAAGACAAAGACGATGATGATGAGGAAGACGAAGAAGACGAAGATTAATGGAAATGGGACATTGGGGTCTGACCCCAGTGTCCCATTCTTATGTTATAGTATAGATTATATAAGGTTTAAATGGAAAGGAATCATTTAATGAAAAAGAAAAATACTTTAGAATATAAAATGAAGGTTTATTTTTCACTTATCTTTTTTTCGGCGATAATATTGCTGGGTCTTAGTATTATGCATTATAGTAATGAAAAATACCAGGAGCAGAGCTATCAATATCTGAAGCAAACAGTAGAATCCAATATTAGTTTATTAGACAAATATTTTAGTAGTTTGCAAAATGTGGCTCAAATTATAGTTAGTGATCAAGATGTAAGAACTGCAGTGGCCTATAGAAATCAAGTTGAAGAAATAGATTATTCGATAGAATTATATAATCACTGGAATGTAGATGAAAAATTACAGCATCTCAAAATGTTTCCTTATGTTACAAACGCTGTAGTTATTAGTAGTAATGAAAAAGGAATCTATTCTTATAAAGAAACGGTTAATGAAAATTATAATTTTGGAGAACAAGAATGGTTTAAAAAAATGCGGGAAAAAGAAAGCGCTTCCTTCGATAGCTTTTTTTCTGATTATCATAATACGGACTACTTAAAAAATAATAAGGGAAAAGAAACGATATCGATGGTCACTCCAATCTTAAATAAGCAATCCTTTGATTTTAAAAATAGTTCTTATCTCTTATCTGATGTAGATATCTCATCTATTTTATTAGAAAATACAAGAAAAGATGGGGCGCAGCTGGCAATTACCAATGGTTCAGAATGGATTCATCTACCTAAAATGGAGGGTGTAACAAATCAACAGTTAGAAGCAATAAAAAGAAAAATAGCTAATGATGAGAAATATTTTTTGATAGATAGTAATGGGCGAAAAGGACATGATCTCTTAGTTGTAAGAAATACGACAAATACAACTGGCTGGAACATTGTAGGTATTCAAAGTCTTAAGGGAATACAAGACACGAAGATAACTGTACTTTTGTTTATTATATCAATGATTATTATATCGGGGCTGATTATTGCAATCGTTTCAGGTGTTATTTCTAAAACAATCTTAAATCCTGTGAACCAACTAATTGGAGATTTTAATAAAGTTGCTAAAGGTGATTATTCAGTTAAGTTTGAAGACAAAAGTAGTGAGGAAATATCTAAGATTTCAAGGTCAGCAGACAACATGATTCAAAATATGCTACTACTTTCAAACAAGGTATTGGAAGAACAGAAAAAACTTTCAAAAGCACAAATTAGATCGTTACAAAATCAAATTAATCCTCATTTTTTTAACAATGCTTTACAATCAATTAAAGCACTCTCAATCAATGGTGAAAGTGATAAAATCTCAAAATTAAGCACCTTATTAGGTAAAATGCTATCATACTCTGTTTATCAACCCTATGAACACGTAGCTCTGCAAACAGAGTTAGAATATATAGAGCACTATATTATGATCCAAAATGTTCGCTTTGAAGGGAAGTTCTTTTATTCCATCGATTGTGACGAGGAATTAAAAAATGTAAAGGTTCCTAAATTAATTATTCAACCCATCATTGAAAATGCTTTAAAACATGGATTTGAGAATCGGGAGAGAGGATTTTTAAACATCTCTGTTGAAAAAGAAGGTGAGGAAGTTTGTATTCTTATTACAGATGATGGGAAAGGAATGGAAGACAATGCTGTGACATTTATAAATGGAGAATTGCGCTATAAAGATTCCTATTCATCACATAAAAGTATTGGGTTGTTGAACGTAAATCAACGAATTAAAAGTGAGTTTGGGGAAGCATATGGCTTAGAAATTATATCTAAGAATAAAAAAGGAACGACCGTTATTATTAATCTTCCATATATCAGATAGAGGGGGGCCAAAATGTTAAAAGTCTTATTAGTGGATGATGAATTGCTTACTATTCGTATGTTGGAAAGTTTAATTGATTGGGAAAAGTTTAATTTTGAGTTAGTTGGTTATGCAAAGGATGGCATGGAAGCATATGATGTCTTTTTAAAGTGTGAACCAGATATTGTTATTACTGATATACAAATGCCTAATATGACTGGGATGGAGTTTATCAAAAAAGTTAGAGAGAGTAATAAACAAACAAAAATAATCTTAGTCAGTGCGTATGGTGATTTTTTGAATATACAAGCAGCTATGAAGATGGGATGTTCAGACTATATACTAAAACCAATCGATGAACAAGAGTTAAATGAAGCTTTAAAAAGAGTCGCAGAAAAAATTGACGTTGAAGAAGAACAAAAGCGTATGATTACTCAAAGTGAATTGCAAATCAGAAAACTTGAGCTTTGGAATTACATGAAAACAGGGGTGAATAAAAATCATATCTTAAAGCTTCAAAAAGGATTAAATTTAAATTTTAAAAGCTATTATATTTTAATTTTTGAACTGTATTATAATACGATTGACGAATTCGTTAATATGCAAAATATTGAATCTTTACAGATGGGCTATATTACTCGTGTTATGAACAATAAGCTTAATGACTATCAAAATATTTTTTTTGAATTCGATGGTAACTCATGGATAGCCTTGCTCTCTGATATTAATCAAGAAACGCTTATTCAGCTTAGTAGGGAAATAATGACGACATTAAAGGATGACTTTAACTTAAATGTGAAAGTGTGTTTTAGTGACACAATAAGTGATTTTAAAAAATTACCAATAAAATATAAGCAAACAAAGCTTTTGTGTAGATATAATTTTTATGTAGATAAGGAAGATATATTAGGTTACGGTTACAACTGTAAAGAAGAAGATTTTAAGCAAATTCAACGTAATACATTAATGAATGAAGTGGAAGAAGCTTTAAAAGCAAGGGATATTGCCGGTGCAGAGAGGCTATTAAATGAGATTTTTCACTTATCTAAACAAATTAACCCTTTTGAACTAGATCTTATTTATGAAATTTGTTTTGAAATTATTATGATTTTAAAGAAAAGTATACCTAGTAATAGTAAACAAATGGACTATTTGTCCGACATTTCATATCAAGATGTATTAGATTTGAAATCAATAAACAATCTTAAAGATTACATGTGGGAATTAATAACAGATGTTCTAAATCAACATGAGCAAAACACGCAGCCATATAGTGATCTGGTTAAGGAAGGTATAACGATTATAGAAAATAATTATAATAAAAGTCTCTCTTTAGAAGATATTTGTAATGAAATTTCAATTAGTAAAAATTATTTTTGTTATTTATTTAAACGAGAAGTCGGTATTAGTTTATGGCATTACTTGACCGAATTCAGGCTAAAGAGAGCCAAGGAGCTTTTACTAGAGACTGATATGAAGAGTTATGAGATATCTTTTCAGGTGGGCTATGATAATCCGAGTTATTTTTCGAAATTATTTAAAAAATATGAAGAAATGACACCAAATGAATATCGCAAACATGTGCAGATACAGAAACAGTAATAAACTTGTAGAAATGAATAATTTACTTACTTTTTTTATTCTATAACCTTCTTTATAGTGAAGGAGAATCTTAATGTAATCATGTTGCTGTATATCGACAGAACAGTAACTAAGAATTAATTTTTTCTTGTCGCTATTCATTCTAGGAGGGAACAAAATGAAAATAAAAATGCTAGAAAATGAGTATTGGTATGGTGGATATGTACACGAAGGAATCAATCAGCCTATTGGAAAAGAAGATACGTATAAGGTAGATTTATTTTTAAATCAAACACCAAATCAAGTAATGCCACTTTTTCTTTCAACAAAGGGCAGATATATTTGGGCGGATAAAGGATTTGTTGTTACCTTTGAAAAAGGGATAATAGAAATTGGTGAGGGTGTAGAATTAGTAGAGGGTAAACAGGATTTAAAAGGTGCCTATTTAGCTGCAATGGCTGATCATTTTCCGTTTCAGGGTAACCATTTAAGTATGGAATTATTCAGAAATCCTATCTATAACACTTGGATTGAGTTAACGTTTGATCAAAATGAAAACGATATCTTAAAGTATGCAGAAGATATTCTTACCAATGATCTACCAGCTGGTGTACTAATGATAGATGATGGTTGGTCAGATTATTATGGAAAATGGTCGTTTAATAAAGAGAAATTTCCTAATCCAGAAAGTATGATTAACAAACTACATGAAAAAGGCTTTCAGGTCATGCTTTGGATCAGTCCATATATAACACCTGACACGGTTGAATATCGTGAAACAAGAGATAAAGATTTACTAATAAAAAATGAAAATGGTAAACCGTTTATTACGGAGTGGTGGAATGGATACTCAGCTGCTTTAGATTTTTCTAATCCGAATTCGGTAGCTTGGATGGAAAAACAATTAGAAAAATTAAGTGGAATAGGGATAGATGGCTTCAAGTTCGACGGGGGAGATAGCCTTTACTATCATGAAGATAATGTAACATATGGCAATGTTACTCCTGATGAACAATCTTTACTGTGGGCTAAGTTTGGAGAAAAATATGCGCTAAACGAATACCGTGTTACTACCAAAGCAGGTGGAATGTCATTATTGCAACGTTTATGTGATAAGGAACATTCATGGGGAGATACTGGAATTAATGCTTTAATTCCTAATAGTCTGTTACAAGGTATTACAGGTCATCCATTTAGCTGTCCGGATATGATTGGCGGTGGAGAATACCTTAATTTTATAGATCGATCAGATCATTTACTAGATGCTGAACTTTTTGTTCGACATAGTGAGATTGCGTGTTTAATGCCAGCGATGCAATTTTCAGCTGCTCCTTATCGCATTTTAGATGAGGTGCGCTTTGAAAGTATAAGAAAAAGTGTTCAACTTAGACAAAAATATCAAATTATTATTGAGGATTTAGTAACGCATGCAAAAGAAACAGGCGAACCTATTATTCGTTATATGACCTATTGTTTTCCGAATGAGCCTGTAGAACAAATTATTGATCAATTCATGTTGGGCGACGATGTACTTGTTGCACCAGTATATGAACAAGGCGCAACGGGTAGAGAAGTCTATATTCCAATAGGAGAATGGAAGTATGGAGAAGAAACATTAAAGAGTAAAGGTGAATATCTATATTTTGCTAGTTCACCAGGTATTCCTATCACAATAGAACGGGTGAAATCGTAATATAGTTATATAAATGACTATTGATGAAGAAATACTATTTATTTACTTAAATAAATAGTATTTTTTTCGCATTAAGAGCGTAATATTGATTATTTATTGTCTTTAATGAAGCGGTTACAATATATGTATCACAAAGAAAGAGGGGTTTTAAATGAAAAAGAAAACGTTTGCATTTTTGTTAAGTTTGATTATGCTTGTTGGTGCATTGGTAGGTTGTTCGAGTGAGTCAGGAAGTGAGGAAACAGATTCTGGTTCGGAAGATGAAGTAGTGAAGCTTAGAATGATGGCTTATAATGCAGAATCTACAAGAACAACGTATTTAAAAATGTTAGATGAAAAACTTCCTAATATTGATATTGAATTTGAATTTGTTGCACTTGATAATTTTAACAATGTTTTAAACGCACAGCTACAGGCTGGAGAAGGACCAGACATTATTGAAGTGGGTGGCGAAGCAAAACTTCTAGCTAAAGCTAACTATTTACTAGATCTTTCAGATAAAGATTTCACTTCTAAATATGCAGATGCAGGTCTTAAGCCATATTCGATAGATGGTGGTATTTATGCAACTCCATTACAATCATGGTTCGAAGGTATCTTTTATAATAAAAAAATCTTTGAAGAAAATGGTGTAGAAGTTCCTAAAACATGGGATGAGTTAATTGCTATAAGTAAAAAGTTAGATGAAAATGGTGTGAAACCACAAATAATGGGTGCTCAATCTTGGGAGCCAATGATGAAACAAAGTATTGGGTTAGTAAACAATGAATTCTATGCGGATGAAGCAAATAGTGAATTTGATAATAAGTTTAATGAAGGGGAAGCAAAGTTAGCGGAGGCATGGCTTCCAGCTGTAGAGGAATGGTCTAAAATTATTGATGAAGGAATTCTAACAGATGATATGCTCGGTTTAAGTTATGATCAAGCATTAGATCAATTTGCAACTGGAAAGGCTGCAATGTGGGAAAGTGGACCATGGGCGGTGCCAACTATTCTTGAGAAAAATCCAGATATAGAACTTGGTATGTTTCCAATCCCAGGAAAAGAAGAAGGTCCTGGTTGGTTAATAGGTGGACCAGGGTCGGCTTTAGCAATTAATGCAAATTCTGAATACATTGATGAAGCACTTAAAGTATTAGAGGTAACAGCGACAGAAGAAGCGCAGTTAGCACTTGTTGAAGACAATGCTGGAAGTTCTTTCTTAAAAGGTGTTGAAGTAGATTTGGGAGAGATTTATACAGATAGTGAAGAGGCGTTTAAAGCAGGTAATGTTTATGCGCCATGGACAGCTGTTTGGACTTCAGGAAATCCAATTGTACAAGCTTATGGAAAATCACTACAAGAAGTTCTAGCTGGAGCAAAAACTGTTGAAGAAGCACTTCAAGATGCAGATGAAACCAATGATAATTTAAGAAACACACTAAACTAAATAAATGATCAGTTGTACAGAAAACATGTTTTTGCAATCGTTTTCTGTACAACTGTTCTTAAATTTTAAACGTAAAACAGAGAATTGAGGGGACAGATATGTACAACAAAAATCGTCAAAGAGTTTTTATGTTGATGATTCTTCCAACATTTATTGGGTTTTTCATTCTTTATATTGTTCCTACAGCAATGAGTTTCTTTTATAGTTTAACGAATTGGTCTGTATATAACGCTGATCTTCAATTTGTTGGATTAGATAATTTTAAAATGCTTTTTGAAGACTCAAAAACATTGGCCGGAATTAAAAATACAATTATCTATGCTCTAATTACGCTTGTTGTTCAAAATGCTATAGCTATCGTATTGGCCGTGTTTCTAGATAAGAAAACAAAGTCAGCTAACTTTGTTAAATCATTAGTTTTTTTACCTGCAGTTTTAAGTATTCTAGTGGTAGGATTTCTATTCCAATATATTATGACATCAGCGGATTATGGGTTATTAAATAACATTGTACAATTTTTCGGTGGAGATCCGGTTAATTGGTTAGGTAATAAAGATATTGCGCTGTATTCAGTAATAGCTACACAAGTTTGGCAGTGGAGCGGTTGGTTGATGGTAATTTATATAGCGAATCTGAAAAGCATAGACACAGCACTTTATGAAGCGGCGGAAATTGATGGAGCTAGCAAAATGAGTAAATTCTTTAAAATTACTTTGCCTTTGTTGTATCCAGCGGCTTCATTTAATATCCTTTTGAGTTTAATAAATGGAATGAAAGTCTTTGATGTAATTTTAGCGATGACACAAGGTGGGCCAGGATATGCAACGGAGACAATAATGACTACGCTTATTAGAGAAGGATTTAATAGTGGAAGAAATGCCTATGCATCAGCTCTAGGAGTAGTATTTTTTGTTGCGGTATTCATCTTATCAAGGATAGTAATTGCATTTTTAAATAAATGGGAAAGGAAAATATCATGAAGAAGAATATACTTGGAAAATCGCTATATACCATTGGATTGACGATAATTTGTATTATTATGATTGTGCCAATTTATTATTTAGTTGTCACAACATTTAAATCTCCAGAAGAAGCGGCGCTTAGCCCTTTAGGTTTGCCAAAAGCCTTAGATTTCTCAAATTATACGAAAGCCTTAGAGGCAATGGACTACCTTCAAGCATTAAAGAATAATTTGATTATTACTATTGTTGCTGTTCTTTTATTAGTGTTTTTCGCTACGATGGCGGCCTATGTAATTGCAAGAAGTCAAAAGAAAATCTTTAAAGTAATGTATTCTATCTTTCTAGTGGGATTAATCATTCCCTTTCAAATTGCTGTTGTACCATTGTATCAGATTATTTCTGGTTTGAATTTAATGGATACACATTTAGGTGTTATTTTGGTTAATGTTTTTTGTATAAATCTACCATTATCAATTTTTTTATTGCGTGGATTTATTAGCACAGTTCCAATTGAGTTGGAAGAAGCTGCATTCATGGATGGTTGTGGCACATTTAAAACTTTTTGGGTTATTATATTTCCTTTGTTAAAACCAATTGTTTCGACAGTTGTTATTTTAAATACGTTAGCAATTTGGAACGATTTTTTGACTCCTTTATTATTTATACAATCACCAGAAAAACAGGTGTTGTTACAACAGGTTTATAGAAACGTTGGTCCATTTTCAACCGACTGGACATCGTTCTTCCCAATGCTTGTTATGTCAACATTACCACTAGTCATTTTCTACATTTTTATGCAAAAACGTGTAATAGAAGGAGTAGTAGCAGGGTCTGTAAAAGGTTAATTACTATAAGGTTTAATATAATATTAATGAATAAATGAGATTATACGTCATTACCATTACTTGAAAAGGAAGATGATAATGAAAAAAATCACGAAGATTCTATTAGTATCTATTATTTTATTCGTTCTTAGTAATGCAGAAGGATTAACAGAACGTGTTTTGGGTGCGACAGACAATGTAATTACATTCAATCCTAACAACGGAGAACTAGAAAAGCAGATTAATCTATTGACAGGAGAAACACTGAAGGAAGAACAAGTCCCTTTTACCGACTTAAATAAAGAAGGCTATGATTTTCTAGGGTGGTTTTATGGAGACAATAACAAGTATGAAGTTATTTTTCCATTTTCAACTGATAAAGACATCACTTTAATAGCAAAGTGGGGGAGACATATACCTTCAAATCCAATAAAAAAAGAAGGGTATCGTCTTATATTTAATGATGAATTTAATAATATTGATGGCAATTTAAACCCTGCTAACTGGGTAGATAAATATTTGTCATCTTGGACAAAAACACCCCAACATGCTAGCCCGACGTATAACTTAGAAAATGGAGTAATGAATTTACAAATAAAAGAAGAAACGCAACCTTGGGCAACAGAATTTGATGGACAAACAGTAGTAAGTGGCTTTACAACAGGTAATAGAAATGCGTTGCATAATTGGACTGGTGCAAATGTAGTGAGAAATCCAGTTGAAACAGAACTAACGCACATTAATCAGTATGGTTATTATGAAATTAGATCAAAGGGTCAAGCTGGCTCATCTAGACATTCGGCTTGGTGGTTATTAGGTTTTGAAGACAGAAATGAACACTCTGCAGAAATTGATATTTTTGAGATATTAGGAAATAATGCTACAAAAGTACCTCGGGCTTACCATAATTGGAATGATGGGGATGCTTTTAATGTTAAAGATTCAGGAGAGAATTTTACAGATTATAATGCGAATTTCCATGATGAATGGCATACTTTTGGATTAGATTGGCAAGAAGGGACTGGATCTGGAGATTTTCCTGATAAACTAGTATTTTATATTGATGGTGTAGAAGTAGGTAGTAAAAATGTGAATATAGACTATCCTATGATTCAATTATTCTCTCTTTATGAAAAGCGAGCTGGAGGATGGACTGGCCCTTGGGAGTGGATGCCATATCCAAACTCTTTTAACATTGACTATGTTAGAGTATATAAGAAACTACCAGAGAACCAGCCAGAACTACCTGAGAATGAATTAGTGATTTCTCATATTGAAGATTCAACAGTAACCGTTCAGGAAGGACAGGCAAAGTTAACAGAATATACTTCAGCTGTAAATGGACAGGAAGGACAAGTATACACAGAACCTAATTTGCCAGATACACTTTCTTATGTTGATGTAACTTGGAATGATGGCATCGTTACACAAGAATTTGTGAAATGGGATCCTATTACAGAAGAGGATTTAGTAAAGTTAAATAATGGAGAATCAATTACTAAGAACGGTATCCTTCCTCATGTAGAAGAAGGATCTAACATTCCTAATCCAGTGTTACATGTGGAAGTAACTCCTCCTCCACCATATTCAAGTGAGAATTTAGGAATCGATAACAATCAAGCTGAATTATCTAAGCTTTTTGATGGTAATTTAGCAAGCAATAGTGGCGAGTTCGTTTTTGCTAATAGTTATCTGCCTACAGATAAAGAAGTAAATATAATGTATGACTTTAAGCAAGAAGTTACATTGGATACTATTACATTTACAACCAATTATGGTCAAGATCAAGGAATTAGAAAATTTAAGGTAGCATCCTTTGATTCAAGTAGAAATCAGTGGGTTACTTTGAATAAGGAATATACTATTCCATGGACTGATGCAGGAAAAACAGAGGCCGGTGAGACTTTAGCTGTCAATATTGATTCTGTTAATACATCAAAGATAAAAATAATTATTACTGATGCAGGCTTCACATGGGGCAATAAAATAGCTATGCGAGAAATTTCTTTTAATATTAATTAAATATTTTCAAATGGGACATTGGGGTCTGACCCCAGTGTCCCATTTTTTAGTGGAAAAAATATTCATTATGGAGTAAAGTAGGGTTATAATAAACGAGCATGTTTGGAGGGGAAATGAGTGAAGAAAAAACCATTAATTATAATAGGATCGATTTTTGCTTTTGTTGTTATTGGCGCCGCAATTCTATTAGGTATTAGCACGACTTCTGTGGAAAAATTCAAAACTACCCCAATTGATGGCCAAAAAACCGTATATTTAGGAGAAGAGGATGCTAATAATGAAATCTTTTTAGCATTTGATTATTCATGTCCAGCGTGCAAGAATTGGATGGGCGAAGTGCTACCTGAATTGGAGCAGAAATATATCGAAACTGGTAAGGCTAAATTTAGAATGCAATCAATGGTTTATTTGAACGATGCATCTCTACGACTGTCTCAATTTGATCAAAATCTCATTCGCTATAATAAAGAAAAATATTACGAGATTGCTAGGAGAGTTATGAGCGATGCGCAAAGCCAAGACGGAATTTGGGGAACAGAACAATACATTAAAGATATCATTTCGGAATACGATCTTGATCAGGATATGATGCTTCAAGACAATGAAATGGATCCTATTAATGTTACTCGAAAATACACTCGTGGTTTAGGGATTGAATCCGTTCCAAGTGTGTTTGTAAACGGAGTGAAAGTAGAAGAACCCTTTAATGTTAAAGAAATTGAATCGTTAATTAACGAATAAAATAACGCTTGAACCAAGCTCTTGTTTTACAGGACTTGGTTCTTTTTTTCTAAGCGTAGGAAGAATAGATACCTCATTTTGCTCCTTGTGGGATATTTATGTTATTTTTTGTCTTTAATACTTTGAATAGGCTCCGTGCTACTCCTTTTATATCAAAATACTAAGTGCTCTCTTTATACCCTAGCTTGCCTTTGACCAAGCTCTTGGTCTATAAGTAGGATGGCTGAAGAATTGTTCCCTGCTAGTTTTAGACGTTCTACAATTGTTAAGGCTTGTGCTTCCTCATCAATTTGCTCGCGGAGAAAGTCTTGAACAATGACAGCTGTTTGTGGATCAATTTGTTTAATATAATCATAAGCTTGACGATAAGCATCTGTAACATATCGTTCGTGTTCAAGTACTTTTTCAAACGTTTCTAACGGAGTCCCATAGTTGCTTGCTTGTGCTGGAATTTCACCAATCTTTACTACACCATCTTTTCCGGATAAATAATCAATTAACGTTAACATATGTGTACGTTCTTCGTCAGATTGTAATTTTAACCATTTGGTCATACCTGTGTAGTTTTTTCTATCCATATAGGCCGACATAGCTAAATATAATGTGGTCGATATTTGCTCAATTTGAATTAATTGATTCAGTAATTGCTGCACTTCATCTTTAACCATTTAACACACTCCTGTTTGTTGTATTTATACTAGGTTATGCCCTATTCAAACGGTGTGTTCTTTCATGACCTAAGAAAAGAGAAGAATTATTTTTGCAGTCGTTTCTTTTTAAATGTTATTAGACTTGTTTTAAGTGATGCATAGACACCGACACTGGCATTTCCATAAAAGAAACCCATAAAAATACCAGCCCATATATTGTTTTTATGCGCAAAAAATATAGAGATAAGTAAGCCTATGATATTTGCTATTGTTGGAACAAGAACAGGCTTAATATGTAACCATACTTTAATGATTTGTGTAAGTATGACGACAATTGGTACAGCAAGTATTGCATCCCAGAAATTCGTATGAATAATCGGAAACTCCTCCACAATAGAACACTCCCTGTTTATATGTAAGTTAACCTTATTGTTAGCTAGAATCATTTTATTATTATCAAATGTTTTATTTGTTTTTCTATGTGGTAAACATATACCAACACTTAAAAAAGGAGTGTAAACTGATGAATGAACAAAAAGGCATAAGCGATAAAGTGAAAGGTGCGGTTAGCAAGTTAAAAGGAGAAGCGAAAGATCAGATTGGAAACGCAACAAATGATCCTAAACTTCAAGCTGAAGGAAAGAAAGATAAAGCAAAAGGTAAAATGCAAGATAAAGTAGCTGAGAAAAAGGAATCTGAGGATAACGTTAATCGTTAAGTAAAAAAGGTGGCAGATCAGTTGATGATCATGCCACCTTTTTTGAAAAATTTAGACACAGATAAATGATTGAATTTCACGTAGGTCGATGCCGAAATAAACCCACCTAAATCCATTCCATCGGTAACCTGAAACAGATCTTCTTCCTACATACGTTGGATAAAACCAGAACTGTTGAAAACCTCTAAGCCAAACATAGGTGTAACGATATAAGCATCCTCGAATACTTCCTGGATCCACCGCAAAAGTTTGTGCTTGTTGTGTCTGGGATGGCGTGAATTCTGGTGGTGGCCCCGTCGGTGGTCCCGGTTGTGAACCTTGGCCTGGAGGTGGAAATGG
Source organism: Paraliobacillus salinarum (assembly GCF_014083865.1). Taxonomy (GTDB): domain Bacteria; phylum Bacillota; class Bacilli; order Bacillales; family Amphibacillaceae; genus Paraliobacillus; species Paraliobacillus salinarum. Next base: position 47,800 of record NZ_JACEFA010000013.1, read on the forward strand.
TGGTGGAGAGCCTGGTCCACCTGGTCCGCCTCCGAACGTCGGAAGCCACGGAAACAATTGTCGTTGGTCATTTAATTCGTTATATATATCATTAGATTCCTGAGGTGGGCAATGATAACAATCATTTTGATCGTGCATGTAATGATATCCATATGAATGGTCTGAATACATGGTATCTACTCCTTGCAGAAATAATTTTATATTAAAGCCTATTGGACTCTTATCACATCCTATGTTTTAAGCATGAAAATTTAACTTGTACCTGTTAAATTGTGTGTTTACCCATATGCAAATAAATTAAAAATGAGCTTTGTTGCGTTAACAAAGCTCAGAGAAACCTTTTAATAATAAGGGTAAGATTGATAACCATAACCCGGTCCGTAGCCTGGTCCATATCCTGGTGGTCCATAACCTGGGGCTAATAATGATCCTGCTGCTACGCCAGTCAAGAATGGTACACCAAAACCTATTAGTGGTGATCCAAAACCAAATCCAAAACCTGGGCGTCCGAATCCTGGACCCGGAAATGCCCCGAATCCTGAGTAGGGACCGCCAAATCCGAATCCCGGTCTTCTTCGATAACCTTGTTGATAAGGCAGATCGTGCAAGTTGTTATAACGATACATTTTATTTCTCCTTTCGAATCCTTCTATATTAGTAACATAATGGTTAATTAAAAGTTTCCGTATATCTTATGCGAGATAGGCAAAAACTCTTGGGTTGATGTCCTATAAAAACAATCAAGAAGAGAATGTAAAAAAATCTCTTCTTGATTGTATTGGTTTATGCGTAGAAAGTAGCACCGACAATAATGAGAAGAATAAACAGCACCACAATTAAAACAAACGTATTATCATATCCACCACAATGACTCATTTTGATTTCCTCCCGTAACGAATTATTGTAAATCTACAGTACATCCTATGCTATTGGCTATTTTTCTGATTGGGCAAATGTTCCAATATAATTTTATTTACTAGTAAGCTTAATTAGATCGGTAATCCGTGCTATAATAAAACAAACATGAAAGCGTATTCGAATAGAAATATGTAAATAAAGGGGGAAACAGAGTGGTTTATAACTATCAAACACCAAGATATCTCGTTGTGATTGAGCAAATAAAGACAAAAATTAAAGAAGGCGAATTGGAGCCAGGCGAACGTTTACCCTCAGAAACTGATTTCGCTAAAGAATTACACGTATCAAGAAACACATTAAGAGAAGCATTACGAATATTAGAAGAAGAGAATATTATTATTCGAAAACATGGTGTGGGTACCTTCGTAAATAAAAAGCCAATTTTTTCAGGGGGATTAGAAGAGTTATTCAGCATTACTGATATGATAAAAGGTGAGCAGAAAGAACCGGGAACAGAATTGCTTTTTTCTGGTTTAGTTGACCCACATTTAGATGATGTTACTGAATTGCAAATGGACTCAAATGAAAAAGTAATGCTCGTCAAACGTGTTAGAACAGCTAATCAAGATCCTTTGGTTTATTGTATAGATAAAATTCCCGCCAAACTATTAGAAGATGGATTTGAGTTAGAAGGAGAGTCTATTTTTGATTCTTTACACCGTAATGCAGGAATTACAATTAGTTATGCTAAAGCGGATATAAAAACGGTTGGTTATCACAAAGAAATCTCGCGTATACTAAAGTGTGAGTCAGGTATTCCTTTATTGGTTCTAAAACAAATTCATTTTGATACAAGTGATAAACCAATTTTATATTCTTTAAACTTTTTTAGATCTGATCAAGTGAGCTTTAACGTATTTCGGAAAAGAGTTCTATAATTATAAAAACCTGTTGACATAAAAAATGTTATCAGGTTTTTTTGTTATAAAAGTTTTAATTTTTCATGAAAACAATTGACTTGTTGGACGTCTAACCTTTATCATAAGAGTAGATAGCTTGTAAGGGATTACATCAAGGGGTTTGTTTGGATGTTTTACTTGCATATAAAAGGGATAAAATAAATGAAGATGTCGAAATTACAGAGAGAAAGAGAGTGTACAGCATGAATTTAATATGGGGTATTTTCGGGATAGCTGTAGTGTTATCCATTGCGTTTCTTTTTTCAACAAATAAAAAGTCAATACGATTGCGAACGATCATTGGTGGTTTATCCATTCAAATCGCTTTTGCTTTTATTGTATTAAAGTGGGAAAAAGGAAAAGAAGGATTAGAATGGTTTACTTTACGCGTGCAGGATATAATAAATTATGCAAATGAAGGAATTAGTTTCTTATTTGGTTCATTAGCAGATAGCGATGAATTTGGAACGATATTTGCTTTTCATGTGTTACCAATTATTATATTCTTTTCAGCGCTTATATCAGTTTTGTATTACTTAGGGATCATGCAACAGTTTATTAAGATATTAGGTGGTGGATTATCTAAGCTATTGGGGACTAGTAAAGCCGAGTCAATTTCTGCAGCATCTAATATTTTTGTTGGGCAAACAGAGGCACCGTTAGTTGTTCGTCCATTTTTGGAAAAAATGACTAAGTCAGAACTTTTTGCAGTAATGACAGGTGGTCTTGCTTCTGTAGCTGGGTCTGTATTAGTTGGTTATTCATTATTAGGTGTGCCGCTTGAATATTTATTAGCTGCTAGTTTTATGGCTGCACCTTCAGGGTTAGTTATGGCTAAAATGATGATGCCTGAAACGGAAACATCACAAACGACAGATGAAGTTGAGCTAGAAAAAGACACAGAAACGGTTAATGTGATTGATGCTGCTGCCAAAGGTGCCAGTGATGGGTTAAAGTTAGCCCTAAATGTAGGGGCAATGCTTCTAGCGTTTATAGCTTTAATTGCTTTAGTAAACGGTATCTTAGGTATATTTGGCGGTATAACTTTAGAAGGAATCCTAGGTTATATCTTCTCTCCAGTTGCATTTGCAATAGGTGTTCCTTGGTCTGAAGCAATAACTGCTGGAAGTTTTATTGGACAAAAGTTGGTTTTAAATGAATTTGTTGCTTATGCTTCTTTTACTTCTGAGATGGGTTCACTATCTGAAAAGACGAATTTAATAGTGAGCTTTGCATTATGTGGATTTGCTAATTTAAGCTCGATGGCCATTTTGCTAGGTGGTTTGGGAGGTTTAGCTCCAAATCGTCGTAAAGATATTGCTACTCTAGGTCTTCGTGCTGTAGCTGCTGGTATGTTAGCTTCGTTATTAAGTGCAGCTGTCGCTGGTATGTTTTTTTAAACTTTAAATAAAATATTTTCTTTATAAGAGAGGAAGATAAACATGAGAATGGTAGATATTATTGCAAAAAAGAGAGATGGAAAAGCATTAACAAAAGAAGAGATCGATTTTGTTGTTGAAGGATACACAAACGATGAAATACCAGATTATCAAGTTTCAGCTTTAGCGATGGCATTGTATTTTCAAGATATGACAAAAGATGAACGCGTAAATTTAACGATGGCAATGGTAGAGTCGGGTGACCAGATTGATCTATCCGATATTGATGGGATTAAGGTAGATAAGCACAGTACAGGCGGTGTTGGAGATACTACAACATTAATCTTAGCACCACTAGTCGCAGCGTTAGGTGTTCCAGTGGCTAAGATGTCTGGTCGAGGACTTGGTCATACAGGTGGAACAATAGATAAATTAGAATCGATTGAAGGATTTCAAGTTGAACTAGATGGTCCAACGTTTAATAAATTGGTCAACGAGAACAAAATTGCTGTTGTTGGTCAAAGCGGAAATTTAACGCCAGCTGATAAGAAACTATATAGCTTGCGCGATGTTACTGCAACTGTTAACTCTATACCTTTAATTGCAAGCTCGATTATGAGTAAAAAAATTGCTTCTGGAGCGGATGCAATTGTATTGGATGTAAAAACAGGCTCTGGAGCATTTATGAAAGATTTGGATGATGCAAAAGCTTTAGCAAAAGCAATGGTTGAGATAGGTAATGGTGCTGGCCGTAATACAATTGCTGTTATCTCTGATATGAATCAACCACTTGGATTAGCAATTGGAAACGCACTTGAAGTAAAAGAAGCAATTGATACGCTTCAAGGAAATGGTCCAGCTGATTTACATGAGCTTTGCTTAACATTAGGCAGTCAAATGGTTTATTTAGCTGATAAAGCAGACTCTATTGAACATGCACGTGAGTTGTTAGAAGATGTTATGCGTTCAGGTAAAGCTATTGAAAAGTTTAAAACATTTATTGCTTCACAAGGTGGAGATGCATCCATAGTTGATGATCCAAGTAGACTACCGACAGCCGCTAATCAAATTGAGGTTAAAGCTAAGAAATCTGGGTATGTAACTGAAATTATTGCAGATGAAATTGGTGTCGCTGCTAGTATGCTTGGTGCAGGACGTATGACAAAAGATTCTGAAATTGATTTGGCAGTTGGTCTTGTGTTGAAGAAAAAAATTGGTGATGCAGTGCAAGAGGGCGAAACAATTGTTACGATTCACAGCAATCAAGAGAATGTAGATGAAGTGATAGAGAAGATTCAACAAGCATATACAATTGATGGAAAATCACCTATAACAAATGAATTGATCTATAGCGTCATTCATTCGTAAAGACATCTAGAAAGGTTGGACATCGCACCATGCTGTAGGTACAATATAATAAGGTAGGAGAGTGCCGATGAAAGAACTTATTTTAAGTATAGTTGCTGGTATTATTGTAGGTGTTTTATTCAAATTTTTAAAGTTACCATTACCAGCACCACCTGTTTTAACAGGAGTGCTGGGGATTGTAGGGATATATCTAGGTGGCTTTATTGGAGATTGGATACGAACTTTAATTTAAAATAGAAAGGAAGTCATAAGAATGAATAAACCTTTTAATCGAGTTTTTCTAGTAGTTATGGACTCAGTGGGAATAGGGGAAGCACCTGATGCAGCAGACTTTAATGATATTGGTGCGGACACACTTGGTCATATTGCTGAAGCAATGAAGGGACTTAATATGCCGACTATAGGAGAATTAGGCTTAAGTAATATTCGGGAAATTAAAGGGATTGATAAGGCAGCGAAGCCGCTTGCACATTTCACAAAAATGCAAGAAGCATCAAATGGAAAAGATACGATGACCGGTCATTGGGAGATCATGGGCCTTCATATCGATCAACCATTCCAAACATTCCCAGATGGATTCCCAGATGATTTATTACAACAGTTGGAGGAGAAAACAGGTCGTAAAATTATAGGGAATAAGCCTGCATCTGGTACAGAGATTGTTGATGAATTAGGTCCAGAGCATATGGAAACTGGTGCATTAATTGTTTATACATCAGCCGATTCTGTATTACAAATTGCTGCTCATGAGGATATAATTCCAATCGAGGAACAATATGAAATATGCGAAATCGCGCGTGCTTTGACTAAGAATGACAAATATATGATCGGTCGCATTATCGCTCGTCCATTTGTTGGTGAACCAGGCGCTTTTGAACGAACTTCTAATCGTCATGACTATGCACTTAAACCGTTTGGACGTACAGTAATGAATGAGATGAAGGATAATAATTATGATGTCGTTGCTCTTGGGAAAATTTCAGATATATATGACGGAGAAGGAGTAACGGAAGCTATTCGTACAAAAGATAATGATGATGGCATGGAGAAATTCATTCAATCTATTGACAAAGATTTTAAAGGGTTAAATTTCCTTAACTTAGTAGATTTTGATGCGAAATATGGTCACCGTAGAGATCCAGAAGGTTATGGAAAGGCGTTGGAAACATTTGACGAAAGACTACCAGAAGTGTTAGAGAAATTAAGAGAAGATGACTTATTAATCATAACTGCAGATCATGGGAACGACCCTGTTCATCATGGAACAGATCACACTCGTGAGTATGTACCATTGCTTGTTCACCATAAAGGGATTACGGAAGGAAAAGAGCTTCCAATAAGAAAAACATTTGCAGATATAGGTGCAACGATTGCAGATAACTTTGAAATAAAAATGCCAGAACATGGTGTTAGCTTTTTAAAAGACATTAAATAAGGAGGATCAACAAATGAATATACAAAACATTCAAGAAGCAGCTTCTTATATAACTGAAAAATTAAGTATCTCACCAAAAGTAGGTTTGATTTTAGGTTCTGGTTTAGGAATGCTTGCTGATGAAATTGAAAATCCAGTAAAAATTAAATACGAAACTATACCAGGATTTCCAGTTTCGACTGTTGAAGGACATGCTGGACAACTTGTAAGTGGTACTTTAATGGGTGTACCGGTTGTTGCAATGCAAGGCCGTTTTCATTATTATGAAGGCTATGGATTAGAGGCAGTAACTTTCCCTGTAAGAGTAATGAAAGCATTAGGCGTAGAAAAGCTTGTTGTAACAAACGCAGCTGGTGGTGTAAACCCAGCTTTAAATCCAGGTGACTTAATGTTAATTACTGATCATATAAATAATACAGGACAGGATCCGCTAATTGGACCAAACGAATCTAAGTTAGGTGTTCGATTCCCAGATATGTCTACAGCGTATGATAGAGCATTACAAGAAGTTGCACGTGATGTAGCTAAAGAAATGAACTTAGACTTAAAAGAAGGCGTTTATGTATGGAATACTGGCCCAAGCTATGAAACGCCAGCAGAAATTCGTATGCTCCAAAAAGTTGGCGGAGATGCAGTAGGTATGTCGACAGTCCCAGAGGTTATTGTGGCACGACATGCAGGAATGAATTGTTTAGGTGTTTCTTGTATTTCAAACATGGCAGCAGGTATTTTAGACCAACCACTATCACACGATGAAGTAATTGAAACAACAGAGAAAGTAAGAGATTCTTTTTTACGTTTTGTTAAAGATGTGTTAGCTCGTATGAGTTAAAATGCTAAGCTGAGGAGGAAATACAATGGCAATCCAAGAAAAGCTAGTTGAAGAAGCAAAGAAGGCTAGGGAAATGGCTTATACACCCTATTCAAAATTTAAAGTAGGTGCGTCATTACGAACGACTGATGGTGAAATTTTTCATGGCTGTAACATTGAAAATGCTGCTTATTCCTTAGCGAATTGTGCAGAGCGAACAGCTTTATTCCATGCATATGCTTCAGGTGCTCGTTCATTTGATTTGCTTGTCGTTGTTGCTGATACCGATCGACCTGTATCCCCTTGTGGTGCCTGTCGTCAAGTGCTGGCGGAATTATGTGCACCTGATATGAAGGTCGTTTTAACAAATTTACATGGCGACATCCAAGAGACAACAGTAAGTGAGTTATTACCAGGTGCTTTTGTATCAGATGACCTATCCAATGCTAAATAACTAATAATAATAAAGTAAATCTAATATCAGGAGAGATTAAAATGGCAAATCAATTAGCAAATAAAATTGATCACACTGCACTTAAACCAGATACATCAAAACAACAAATTACAACCTTATGTCAGGAAGCCAGAGAACATGGTTTCTATTCTGTGTGTGTAAATCCAACATGGGTGAAGGAAGCGGCTAATTTGTTGGCTGGTTCAGATGTAGCTGTGTGTACGGTTATCGGTTTTCCTTTAGGGGCATCTACATCTAATGTGAAAGCATTAGAAACGAAAGATGCGATCGATAATGGTGCAACAGAGGTTGATATGGTTATTAATATCGGCGCATTAAAAGATGGTAACAAAGAGCTAGTTAAATCGGATATCCAAGCTGTCGTTGAGGCTGCTAAAGGTCGAGCGCTAGTCAAAGTGATCATCGAAACATGCTTATTAACCGATGAAGAAAAAGAAACAGCGTGCAAATTAGCTGTTGAAGCAGGTACAGATTATGTAAAAACATCCACTGGCTTCTCCACGGGTGGCGCAACGGTAGAGGATATTCGCTTAATGCGTCAAACTGTTGGAAAAGATATTGGAGTAAAAGCTTCTGGTGGAGTACGTGATCAAGAAACTGCAGAAGCAATGGTACAAGCGGGAGCTTCTCGTATTGGTGCTAGTGCAAGTGTTGCAATCGTACAAGGGAAAACATCAACAAGTGATTATTAAACTTCAATTATAAAGTTAAAAAGTACAAAAGGTACCGTTTTAGAGGTGGATTGGTCTTGTTAATCCTTCTACAACGGTACCTTGCTATATTATTAACTATTTTTAAATTATTTTGAGTAATCATGTCTATATTCTAATTGTCCATTTTTAAAATGTACAATTACACTTGTTTTTTTATTTTTAGCAATTTCTTTTGCTCTATTAATCGCATCGTTTTTGTTTGTATAAACATTTGATGGTACTTTTGCTGCCTGAGTCTTTACAGCCCAGCCATCTTTGTGCGGAACGACATGCTCTCCTTTTTTCATTAATTCAGGACGGGCATTTTCTGGTTCGCGATCTCGTTCTATTAAGGATTCATCACTCGATTGTAAGACACTGTTTCTTTCTTTTTCGCTAGCGTTTTTATGCCATTCTTTTGCTTGGGCTGTAGCGATTGGAATTGCTTGTGATTCACTGTAACCTTCGTTCACCATGGCGTTTGCTATAGATATGGCCTTTTTTCTAACGGCAGTATCTAAATGTTTTAAAGAGCTTGGATAATCGGTAGTGTCCCAAGGCATTATAATTCCTCCTTTTTAGAGGATTTACCCTTAAACACTATTGATAAACTATACTTTATTGAAAAAACGAAGCCAATCGACTTCGTTTTCAGAAAATTTATTTATCATTGTATGCGCCATGCTTTACTGGACCGACGAATTGATTTAATTTCCAACCGTGCTTAATAGCCTCGTGAACAAAATCTTTTGCAGAAATGACAGCTTCTTTAACTGTTTTCCCATTTGCTAGATTAGCAGTAATTGAAGCAGCAAATGTACAACCAGCGCCATGATTATAATTTGTATGGATTTTTTCATGCTCCAGAATTGTATGTTCTTTACCGTCATAAAACAAATCAATGGCTTTATCGTGATCTAATGCTTTACCGCCTTTGATTACTACGTTTTGTGCACCTAATGCAATAATTTTTTCAGCAGCGTGTTTCATATCATCAATTGTTTTTAGTGGCCCTGTCTGTGCTAATTGACCTGCCTCAAATAAGTTAGGTGTTGTAATAGTTGCCAATGGTAATAACAGCTCGCGCATCGCATCTGTATTTTCTGGTTGTAATACTTCATCGTCACCTTTACAAACCATCACTGGATCAATAACGACTTTATCAATGCCATGTGCTTTGATTTCTCTTGCACCGAGTTCTATAATATCAACTGATCCAAGCATACCTGTTTTCATAGCGTCAATGCCAACAGATAGGATCGTTTTCAGTTGCTTTTCAACTGTTGCTACTTCTATAGGTGTTACTTGATGGCTCCAATTCTCTGGTGCCATAGAAACGATAGAAGTTAGTGCAGTCATGCCATAAACTTGATGCTCTTGAAATGTTTTTAAATCTGCTTGAATGCCAGCTCCTCCACTAGAATCAGAACCAGCTAGTGTTAGTGTTTTTTTCAAAATAGTGCCCTCCAAATCGAACAGAAATTTATATTTAAATATACTTTATCACACTAGAGAGAAGATGAAAAATTAGAATAACTATTAGCTTTGCTTTTAAATATAAAAGTAAAAGTGCAAACCATTTCAAGAATGAGGCTATGTCATGGTAAAATTGTGATCGATATCACTCAATTATATTTGCTTGCACTAACTAATAACATTATAATAAAACTTCAGTTTGTTCTTATTATTTTTCAAATAGAGGGGTGAAGGAAATGGAAGAAAAAAACCAACCTATACAAGAAGAAAATATTGAAGTATGGGCAGATTTAGTAAATATTAAGGATTTAGTCTTAGCATTAATTATTACTAGTGTTTTTACTTTAGGTGCATATTTTATTGCGCCGAATGAACCCCCAAAACCATTATACTTTGGCTTAATTGGATCAATAGTCGGATTTATTATTTCTAGTATTCTTATTAAACCAAAAAGAAAATTTGAAACAGTTGAGAATGGGGACATATAATGGATATTACGTTAATTATGCAGATGGTTCTAGCAGCTGCTGCAGGGACTCTTATTTATACAATTATAGGTATAGCACCAGGAACAGATGAAACTGCCGTATTGGCACCGGTAACGTTGGTTTTAGTATTAACAGGTTTGGAGCCAATCGTTATATTGACATTTTTCATTGCATCGATTATCGCTAAGAAGCTAACCGACTCTATTCCAGTTGCTGTTGCAGGTGTGCCAGGGGGCGTAATGGCTGCACCAATGGTAGAGCATGCTTTGGTTCTAAAGCAATACGGTAAGTCTGATCTCAGTATTCGAAAGATGGCGTCAGGATCTGTGATTGGAACGATTGTCGCTGTGCCATTAAGTTTATTATTGGCAAACGCCTTAATTCCTTTTTCTGATGTGATTCAGAACTATACGAATCAAATTCTATTCGGAGGCGCAATTCTTTTAGCCTTAATGTCAAGAAATAGGTGGATAGCTCTTGCGTCGATTGTACCATTTGCTATACTAATACAAGGCTTACGTCATTTGTATTGGGGTTTAGGTGTAGTCCCAGAAGGTACGAATGTTTTTGTTTCTTTCTTTTTGGGGATTACAATTGGCCCGGTTATTTTGATATTATTTGAGTTATTGAATAAAGATAAACGAAAGTCTATGCAACGTTATGGATTAAAATCAATTGTTTTAAATAAAGATGCTAAACATAAAGGACTACCGAATCCTTTTAAAATACTAACTAAACAAGAATTAAGTATTAGTACACTAGCTTCTTTCTTCGGATCTATCCTTTTTATTTTAAGTCCTGTAGGTATTACAATTTTATTAGGAGAATTAGTTTCTTCACGTGTAAAAGATCCGATAAAGAAGAGTTCGCTAGCAATTTCGAGCATGGATGCACTAACAAATGCTTCATATATTGCTGGAACACTTATCCCTTTAATTGCTCTAGGTATTCCGCTGTCACCAGTGGCAATTGGTCCTGCGAATGCATTGTTTAATGCGCCACCAGTGTTTACATTAGAACATAATATGCACCATATTCTGTCTAATACCGACTTTATTTGGGCTGCAACTATTGGAGCGGTCGTTGCAATTGGGATAACGTATTTTGTCATTGTAAAATACGCACAACAAATTTGTACATTTGTTTTTAGATGGGTACCACATGAAGCCATGCTTGGATTGTTTTTTGGATTAGTTCTACTATTAGCATTCATGGATGGTGGGCTAGTTAATATTGGTGGTGTATTATTAATCGGTTTAGTTGCTGGTTTTATGCATCGTTTAGGAATCAATTATGGTGTGCAATTTATGGTATTATACGCTGCACCGTGGATTGTTTCGCAACTTGCGAATTTATCTTAAAGAAGCAGTTGGAATAGTTCTAAAAACAATAGTAGAAAACGCGATAAATAAAGGAGAGGCAACAATATGTTAGAACTACCACAGAAAACAGCAATAGGTAGCGCACATAGCAAACTGATTTTAGTAGGTGAACATGCGGTAGTATATGGTGAGCCAGCAATAGCTTTGCCATTTCCGTCTATTCATGTGAAATCAGTAGTGACACCACATGAGGGTCCTGTTTTGTTAGAAAGCAGTTTTTATGTAGGTCCGCTTAATAGTATTCCGGAAAAACTAAAAGGCATTGCACTTTGTATTAAAGAGACATGCAAAAAGCTTAATAAAGAACCTAATCATTTCCGAATGTACATCAAGTCAACGATTCCTATTGGTCGTGGCCTCGGTTCTAGTGCGGCAATTGCTATTGCTGTTGTGCGTAGTTTATACAACTTTTTTGATCAACCGTTAGACAAAAGTGATTTATTAGAGCTTGTTCATTTAGCGGAAACCTATGCGCATGGTAGCCCGAGTGGAATTGATATGGAAGCAGTGAGTAGTGATGTTCCAATTTGGTTTGAAAAGGGTAAACTAGTTGAAGAAGTAGAAATTAAAAATGCTTTTCATTTAGTTGTGGCAGACACAGGGCGAATTGGTGATACCCATGCAGCTGTTTCAAGCATTAAAGAGAAATATAAATCAATTACGGATCAAACAAAACAGTCCATTAAAATGTTAGGACACTTAACAAAAGAAACGAAAAAAGCTTTACAAGAAGGGAACCACTCTGTTTTAGGCGACATATTAAACCGTGCGCAAAGAGAGTTGGTTAGTTTAGGAGTCAGTGATGCAGGAATCGATCATTTAGTTAAAATTGCTAATCAAGCTGGAGCATTAGGTGCAAAGTTAACTGGTGGTGGTCGGGGTGGCTGCATCATCGCGCTCGCAAAGCATGCCTCTCATGCAAAAGCTTTAGCAGAGAAATTTGTGCACGCAGGTGCCGATCAAACATGGCACTTTCAAATTGGCCAAGATGAAGAGCAATACACAACATCTGTCAGTGGATCGTAATATTAAAGGAGCTAGATGATGAAAGCAACGGTTAAAGCACATACAAATATAGCACTAATTAAATATTGGGGTAAACGAGACGAGCGGTTGTTTCTTCCTACAAATAATAGTTTGTCAGTAACGCTAGATAAGTTTTATACAATTACAACGGTAGAATTTGATGAGCAGCTAACATCTGATCAATTTTATCTAAATGGTAACGAAGCAGAAGCAAAGGAAACGAAGAAGGTTGTTACTTTTTTAAATCGAGTGAGAGAAAAAGCGAATTCAACATTATTTGCAAAAGTAACTTCTGAAAATCATGTCCCAACTGCTGCTGGATTCGCATCATCTGCTTCAGGTTATGCTGCTTTAGCCGCAGCTGCTGCTAAGGCGATAGGTTTAAACCTGAATGAACGTGAGCTATCTCAATTGGCAAGGCAAGGTTCAGGGTCTGCTAGTCGATCGATTTTTGGTGGTTATGTAGAGTGGGAAAAAGGGATGGAATCAGATGGTTCTGATTGTTATGCCACACCTATTTTAGATAGAGATGCTTGGGATTTACGCGTACTGTCTGTGGAGGTAACGACAAAGGCTAAGAAAGTGTTATCTCGAGAGGGAATGAAACGTACGGTAGAAACGTCGCCATTTTTTGCTGGATGGTTAGAAGCGGTGGACAAAGACTTAATTACGATAAAAGAAGCGCTGCAAGAGAAAGATTTTACGAAGCTTGGACAAGTGGTGGAAGCAAATGCGTTGAAGATGCACGCAACAACACTCGGCGCTAACCCGCCATTTATGTATTGGCAGAGTGCGACAGTAGAAGTGATGCAGGAAGTACAAGCACTTCGTGAAAAAGGCATTGAAGCATACTTTACGATTGATGCTGGTCCGAATGTAAAGGTCGTTTGTCAGCCTGATGATGAGCAGAAAATTCATGAAGCACTTAACGCTTTACCGGTTGTTAATGAGATTCATCACTGTCGTGTAGGTCCGGGGATTACGTATATAGCAGATTAAACTAGGAATGGAGAAGAACTTTTATGCAAGCTCGTTCTTATCAAATCAAAACACCAGGTAAATTACTGATTGCAGGAGAATACGCGGTAACTGAACCAGACCAACCTGGTATTGTCGTTGCTGTCAATCGATATATGACTGTGCAAATTAAAGACGCTAGTTGTAATCAAATCGATTTGCCGCAGCTAGGGATGGAGAATGTTACTTGGGAATATGAAAATGAACAAGTGAATTTTTCTGTGAACAATAATAAGCTCCGATTTATTCAGCAAGCAATGCAAGTGGTTTATCGTTATTTATCTAATTCAGTCACTCCATTTCATTTAATAGTATCTAGTGAGCTGGACGATGATTCCGGAAAGAAATATGGACTGGGTTCTAGTGCAGCCATTGTTGTGGCGGTCATAACAGCTATGTTGACATTACTGAAAAAACAAAAGCCAACGGATGATGAAATTTTTAAACTTGCATCAATTGCACATTTTAAAACACAGGGAAATGGTTCATGTGCAGATATAGCCGCTTCTACATATGGTGGATGGTTATATTATGTTGCGTTTGATGGAGTTTGGTTATTGGAGCAACTAGATCAACCATTATCGATCAAGAAAATAGTTTCGGTAAAGTGGCCAAGCCTGTATATTGAACGATTGCAATTACCTAAAGGCTTGCAGTTCTGTGTAGGGTGGACTGGTGAATCGGCAGCAACCGCTCCAATGGTCAATAAAATTCGTAGTTATCAAAGGAATAATCCAAAAAACTATCATGCATTTTTGAGGGATTCTTTAGCAGCTGTTCAACTGATTGTTCAAGGCTGTAAAGAGAATAAGATTTCGCTTGTGCTTGATGGAATTGAGTATAATCGGTCAGTTTTACGTTCGATTAGTCAATTAGCAAACGTGAAGATTGAAACACCTCAATTAGAAAGGTTAGCCGAAATTGCTGCAGCATATGGTCGTGGCAAATCATCCGGTGCTGGTGGTGGTGATTGTGGCATTGCTTTTGTTGAGGGTGAGAACAAAAGCGCACAATTAAGAGACGCATGGCAAGTAGCTGGAATAAAAGCCTTAGATCTTCAGCCGTCTACTAGTGGAACAAGTGTGATTCTTAATGAGTTTAAAGGGTAATGATCCGTCGAATGCTCCACGCATAGATGGATTATTTTTTGTGACAAAAGTTCAAAATTAGAATTAAAAAACCACATTATTTATTATTGCTGTTATGAATATTACTATTAATAATAGAAAAGGTAAATTTGAAAAATCTTTATTTTTATCTCCTAAAATAAAACGCATTGCTGTTTCTATCAATCTAAAGGTTATGAAAGTGATAAAAGCCAGCATAATTCCTAATAATATAGTTAATTGATCGATAGAATCTAATACTAAATTAAATGATATTAAGACGATCGGAATGGAGAGTAGGCAAGCCAAGTCGTTTTTAGAGTCTAATAACCATTGCTTAAAATTAGTTATAATAAGATCACTTCCTTTTTTAAATTTTAACATAAATTTGGAAAAAACATCATCCACCACTTCCTGTAGAAATGGTGGATGATGTTAGTAATAAATGAAAATCTTTGTTTATTAATAGTGATAAGAATGAAAGACTCAATTAATTATTGTTTCTGGCATAAATGTTCATTGCATCACGCATGAAAGTCGCTAATCCTTCACCGAATTGATTAATGTTTTGGGTAAATCGTTCATCTGCTACATACATTTCCCCTAAACCTGCAAAAGCCTCTAGTGAATAGTTTCCCATTTCATTTAGAAGGTAAAACCATTTTTCAATTTGTGCTTGCGCTTCTTCAGATGTTGGGGACATGTGACGAATAGCAGCTAGATCAGCATAAATTTGATTCATTCGATTAGTCAATACTTCTTCATTTCCTTTTATTCGTTTATTTGCCTGATCAACTGTTTGATCCCCCCATTTGTCCCTTGCTTCTTTTTCGTAAGGATTCCCATTAGTAAAGCTGAATCCCTTGAATTTTTCTTCGTTCGTCATCATGATCTCTCCTTCATCATGCAATAATGTCTGATCAATTGTTTCAATCATTTGAGTGATTTGCTTTTGTCTTTGTAAAAGATTATGTCGGTGTAGCTGTAATGTCTTTTTTCGATCATAGGTTGGATCTTGCATGATTTCTATAATTTTATTCAAAGGAACATCGAGTGCTCGGAAGAAGAGAATCTGTTGTAAGTCATCCAAGTTTTTCTGAGAATAGTTACGGTACCCTGATTCAGTTATTTTATCCGGTTTTAAAAGCCCTATTTCATCGTAATGATGTAGTGTGCGCACACTAATATGGACTAAATCAGCTACTTCTTTGACTTTCATTTTCTCTTCGCCTCCTTTGTAAATTAAGCATAATCTATGACGTAACGTTAGGGTCAAGGGATTTATAAAATTAAATTATTCATCATTCTCTTTTTTTGATCGATCAAGCGCTTTGAGGAAGTAAGCAGTTGGCAATAATACGCCAATTGCCGCTTCAATGATAGAAAAAAATCTAGCTGGTCCAACTGGTAGCATGTCGCCATAACCAATTGACAGAATGGTAACACCACTAAAATATAGAAGATTAGAGTAGCTGTGATCAATTGGTTTACGATTGGAAATTGACTCAACTAATATAATATCTTGTTGTGCTAGTGCGTAATAAAGCACAGAAAATCCAAAGGTAATTCCAATTAATACGAAAAACAGCTTAAAGAATAAGGCTGTACTAAAATAACTTTTTCGATACGTCTTATTCATAAAAAAATAATATAGGTTTACACCAATAAAAATAATTGCTGCTCCAACAAAAAAATGTGCCATCACGTCTTCACCTCTAATAGGTATATCACCGTGATCGCACGTTTATAAACATTATTTAAAAAACTTTTTAATTAATTTAAATCCTTTTTCTGATCCAGGATATCGCAAAGGTACATCAAATTTTGTTGTTTGTTTTAAAATGCTTTTATAATGGCTAAATGTATCAAAGCTTGCTTTACCATGATAAGAGCCTGTTCCACTGTGCCCAACCCCACCAAATGGAAGATAAGGTGTCGCTAAATGATAAATTGTATCGTTAATACATCCACCACCAAAAGGTATTTGGTCAATAACTTGTTGTTCGGTTTGTTTATTTTCTGTAAATAGATACAGTGCTAATGGTTTTGGTTGATCTGATACTTCACGAATAACAGTTGATAGCTCTTTATAGGACATGATAGGTAATATTGGACCAAATATCTCTTCTTTCATTACTGGTGAATCCCAGTTAATATTTGTTAAAATCGTTGGCTCGATTTTAATTTTTTCTTGATCTGACTTTCCTCCATAGATCAACTTGTCTTTATCGATAAGTTGGTGCAGACGCTTGAAGTGTTTCTCATTAACAATCTTCGGAAAGTCTTGATTGTCTAATGGCTTTTTACCGTACAGCTCTGTGATTGCTTGTTGAAGTTCTTTTGTAAAATCAGCCTGTACGTGCTCGTGCACATAGATATAATCCGGCGCAACACACGTTTGCCCGGCATTCGTGAACTTTCCCCATGCAATTCGTTTTGCCGCTAGCTTTAGGTTAGCATCTTCATGTACAATAGAAGGACTTTTTCCGCCTAGTTCTAATGTAACTGGTGTTAAGTTTTTTGCTGCTTGCTCCATTACAATTTTCCCTACAGGCGTACTACCTGTGAAAAAGATATAATCAAATGGCTTTTTTAATAAAGCCTGACTTGTTTCTGCATCGCCTTCTATTGAAGTAATATAATTTGAATCGAACGTTTCTTTTATTAATCGTGTCAATACCGCTGAAGTGTGAGGGGTCAATTCAGAAGGCTTAATGATTGCTGTATTACCGGCAGCAATCGCTCCGATTAATGGAGAAATAGCTAATTGAAAGGGGTAATTCCAAGGTGCAATAATTAAAGTAACGCCATAAGGTTCTGGATAAATGACACTCTTTGAACCAATATGTGTCAGTGCTGTTTTTACACGTTTTGGTTTCATCCACTTTTTTAGCCTTTTCTTCATAAAATCTATTTCTTCATACAAGATTCCAATCTCTGTTAGAAACCCTTCAAACTCTGATTTGTTTAGATCTTGTTGGATTGCTGATAGAATCACATCTTCCTGCTGTTTAATTGCTCGTTTAAGATTATTCAACGCCTGAAACCGAAAAGATAATGACTTTGTTTCCCCGTTCTTGAAAAATGTTACCTGATCATCAAAAAGTAAATCTATTTGACCCAATATATCCACCTCCAAAATGGGGCATTGGGGTCAGTCCCCGATGTCCCATTTTTTCATTTGTTGCTCGATAATTATTTTGTTTTTTTGTTTTAATCTATTATTATGTGAAGATACCATTGCACCTTTAGCAGCTTCTGGATCCAAATATTTTTTCGCCATGTTCACTGCATTAGCTGCATCTTGGTATGCTCCGGCAATCAAGTGTAATTTACCATCATGATGAAGAATATCTCCGGCTCCATATACACCATCTATTGATGACTCACTAGATGAACTTCCCTCGATGAAATAATCATCATGTAGTTTAATTGGTAATGGACTATCTTGTAGTAAACTTTTATCTCGAAGATAGCCATGGTGAACGATGACATCATCAATTGATAAAGTGTGTTTTTTGTTAGTCTTAGTCTCAGTTAATTCTACTTGTTCAATTGTATCTCCTGATTGAGAAGAAGTGAAGTTAGTAATAGTTGTTTCAAAAAAACTGGCTACTTTCTTACTCGATAATAATTGTTCCGTAACTCTTTCATGTCCTTTGAAATTCTCACCTCTGTAGGTCAAATAAATTTTGTTAACAAAAGGTTCTAATTCTGCCGCCCAATCTATAGCGGAGTGTCCACCGCCGGAGATTAAGACATCCTTATCTTTAAAATATGCTAATGGTTTCATTAAATAGTGTAGATTAGTTTGTTCGAAATGGTGTATATTGTTTAACTCCAAACGTTGTGGTTGCAATATCCCACCACCAATTGCCACAATTACAGTTTTTGTTGTGTGTGTGACAGATTCACTAGTATGTAAGTGAAAAATTTTACTTTCATCTTGTGTTATTGAGGTCACTTTTGTATTTAATAAAACGGTAGGGTCAAATGTTAATCCTTGCTCTACCATTTGCTCGATTAATTTGGCGCCGGATAGTGGTGGGACACCTCCAACATCCCATACCATTTTTTCGGGGTAAACATGTACTTTGCCACCTAAGTATGGTTGAAATTCAATAATTTTTGTTTTTAATCCACGTAAACCACTATAAAAAGCTGCGAATAATCCAGCAGGGCCACCACCAATAATAGTTACGTCATATGTTGTATTTGTTGTCACTATATTTACCCCATTTCTAATATGTTAAATCATATGATTTGAAAATTAAGTTGACAAATCTTACTTATGGTAAGTATATTATCATTATAAACGAAAATGAGAATCGTTATCAATGCAAAAAGTTAGGAGGTACGATTGTGTCTCGACTATTTACAGAAAAGTTATCTGTTGGATACGGTGATGACCTGATTGTTAGAAATATGGAGATTACTATTCCTGATCAGAAAATTACAGCGATTATTGGAGCCAATGGCTGTGGGAAATCAACATTACTAAAAGCAATGACTAGGATCATTACTACAAATCAAGGGAAGGTTGTTTTGGATGGTGCTTCAATTCATAACCAAAACACAAAAGAATTAGCTCAAAAATTAGCTATTCTGCCTCAAACACCAGAAAGTATGCCCGATTTGACCGTTGGCGAATTAGTATCGTATGGGCGATTTCCTTATCAAAAAGGACTTGGAAGATTAACAAAGCATGATAAGCAGATGATTAATTGGGCATTAGAAGTGACTAACACGCTCTCCTATAAGCACGATTCTGTTGATACATTATCAGGTGGACAACGTCAAAGGGTTTGGATTGCAATGGCACTTGCACAAGATACTGAAATCATATTTTTAGATGAACCAACTACCTATTTAGATATGGCGCACCAATTAGAAATTTTAGAACTTCTTCAGTATTTAAATCAAACAGAAGGAAGAACAATCGTTATGGTTCTACATGATATTAATCAAGCTGCTCGTTTCGCTGATTATATGGTTGCGATGAAACAAGGTGAGATTGTAAAAGCAGGAACACCTGATGATGTCGTTTGTCATGATGTATTAAGACGTGTGTTTCATATTGATGCGAATGTATGTCAAGATCCATGTTCAAACCGACCAATGTGTATGACCTATAACCTTATTAAACAATCAATAACGAAACAGGCAAATTAAGAGGAGAATATATGATGAAAAAAATATTTATATTACTAGTAATGCTCGTGTTTATAGCGGGATGCACAAATCAAACGAAAAATACAGATGAGAACAAGGCAGCAGAAACAATTACTTATGAATCAGAGAATGGTCCAGTGGAAGTTCCCGCTAATCCTAAGCGTGTTGCAGTATTATCTACATTCGCAGGGAATTTAATGGCATTAGATATCAACCTAGTTGGTGTAGATTCTTGGTCTAAAATGAATCCAAATTTTGATGAAGAACTCGAAGATGTAGAAGAAGTTTCTGATGAGAGTTTAGAAAAATTATTGGAACTAGAGCCAGATTTAATCATCGGTTTATCAAATATTAAAAATGTAGATAAGCTAAAAGAAATTGCGCCTACTGTTACTTTTACCTACAATAAAGTGGACTATCTTACCCAACATATTGAGATTGGTAAATTAGTAAACAAAGAGGAAGAAGCAAGAGAATGGGTTGAAGATTTTAAAGCGCGTGCGAATAGTATAGGTGAAGATATTAAAGCTAAAATTGGTGAAGATGCTACGGTTACAGTAATTGAAAATTTCGAAAAACAATTATATGTTTTTGGAGACAATTGGGGTCGTGGCACAGAGATTCTGTATCAACAAATGGGTCTTAAAATGCCAGAGAAGGTAAAAGAAATGGCATTAACTGACGGTTATTATGCCATCTCTCCTGAAGTATTGCCTGAATATGCAGGTGATTATATGATTTTTAGTAAGAATACTGAAACAGACACATCCTTTCAAGAAACAGAAACATATAAAAATATTCCAGCTGTAAAAAATGATCGTGTATATGAAGTAGATGCACAAACTTTTTACTTTAACGATGCAACCACATTAGATTATCAATTAGATTTCTTTAAAAAAAGTTTTTTAGGGAATGAGTAAGTGGATAAACAGGATTCTAATATATTAGAATCCTGTTTATTACATGTTTATGTTAAAATCATTTGAGAATAATTTAGATTTACATAATGGATTTCTGTCTTTAATACATAGATTTTATATTGGAGTTACTTGAGTAAGGGAGCGATTATTTTTGCTGAAAAAGATGCCGTTTATATTTCAATTGATTCTAGCGTGTGGTTTCATGCTAATAGCTTTGTTAATCGCTCTAGTTTTTGGAGCAGCAGATATTACAATTGTTGACCTTTGGTATGCTTTTACTGATCCAAGCAAAACGGATATGGCCTCAATTATTTGGGAAATTCGTTTTCCGCGTGAAGTTGCAGCGATATTTGTTGGAGGGGGATTAGCTGTCGCAGGTGCTGTAATGCAAGGCTTAACTCGTAACCCATTGGCCGATCCTGGTTTGTTAGGATTAACGACAGGAGCAAACTTAGCTTTGGCAATTACATTAGCTTGGCTACCTACTGTTAATTATTTTGGGATTTTATTAGCTTGTTTTATTGGAGCCGGTGTTGGTGCATCGCTTGTATTTGGTATTGCTTCAATCAAACGTGGTGGCTTTTCCTCTTTTAGAATTGTATTAGCAGGTGCTGCTATTTCAGCATTTCTTGGTGCTATTGCAGAAGCGATAGGGTTGTATTTTCACATTTCAAAAGATATTTCTATGTGGACAGCTGGTGGATTGATTGGATCAAATTGGAACCAATTAGTTATTATTATTCCTTGTATGATTGGTGCAACGATTGTCACATTATTTCTTGGGAGACACTTAACAATACTTAGTTTTAACGAAGAAGTTGCTGTTGGATTAGGTCAGCGGACTCGTTTTATTAAGGGTCTTTTGTTCCTTGTTATTATCATTCTAACAGGTGCGTCTGTTGCATTAGTTGGTAATCTAACCTTTGTTGGACTTATGATTCCGCATATTGTTCGTGCATTGGTAGGTAGTGATTATCGATTTATTATTCCTATTTCAGCGTTTATTGGAGCAAGCTTTTTGCTGTTAGCAGATACATTAGCTCGTACGTTGCATGCGCCATATGAGACACCAATAGCTGCAATTGTGTCCATACTCGGATTACCGTTTTTTCTTTTTCTAGTGCATAAAGGAGGGAAAGCTTTCTCATGATTCATCCGTCGATCATAAAAAAACAAAGAATTGTTCTTCTCATCTTGCTTCTTGCAATTATTTGCACATTTTTTATTAGTATTGCACTAGGATATGCTTCGCTACCGGTTAGTCGATTACTGCCTATATTATTTGGTCAAGGAACAATGAAAGAAGAATTTATTTTATTTACATTACGATTACCAAGAGTTTTGATTACAATACTAGCTGGTATAGCGCTAGCTACTTCTGGAGCAATTCTGCAAGGTATTACAAAAAACGATTTGGCGGATCCAGGGATTATAGGAATAAATGCTGGTTCTGGTGTAGCAATTGCTATTTTTTTTCTGTTTTTCCCGGTTGAAGCGGGTGTTTTTGTTTATCTACTACCAATCGTTGCTTTCCTTGGTGCCTGTTTGACAGCGATTGTAATTTTTAAGCTTTCCTATCAAAAAAATCAAGGACTACAACCAGTAAAGTTTGTATTAATGGGTGTTGGTATATCGATGGCCTTATCTGGTGTAATGATTGTGATTATTTCTTCAGCTGAAAGAGAAAAGGTTGACTTTATTGCTAGTTGGTTGGCGGGTAGTATTTGGGGTGCGGATTGGCCGTTTATTTTAGCCATGTTGCCTTGGCTGTTGGTGTTGCTTCCATTTGTTTTATATAAAGCAAATCGTTTAAATATTTTAACGTTACACGATCATGTGTCAGTTGGTTTAGGAATAAATAAATCAAGAGAACAATTTGTTTTAATTGGTGTGGCAGTTGCATTGGCAGCTGCGGCAGTTTCTGTAACTGGTGGCATTGCGTTCGTTGGATTGATGGCTCCACATATTGCAAAAAGGCTTGTAGGGCCAAGATTTCAGTTATTTCTTCCAGTTGCCATGCTATTAGGAGGTTTATTATTGCTAATCGCAGATACTATAGGAAGGAATGTATTAGAACCAGATGGCATTGCCGCAGGAATAGTTACAGCATTAATCGGAGCACCATACTTTATCTATCTATTAATCAAATAATGAGACATTGGGGTCAGTCCCCTTTGTCCCATTTTTTCATCATTACATAGTGTGGAATACCATCTTCTAAAAAAGATTCTGATTTTGTTTCGTATCCCAACTTATGATAAAACTTTTCTGCTTGGGTTTGACCGTGTAAATAAACTGCATTTAACCCTTTGTCTCGCACGATCTTTTCTAAAGCAAGAACAATTTCTTTTCCTAATCCGTGCTTTCGAAAGCGAGAATGCACACAAATGCGCTCTAATTTCCCTTGTTGGTTCACGAAACGCAAGCGTCCAGTTGCTGCAGGGCTATTGTCTGTTTTTAGTAAAATATGTATGGTGTTTGGATCATCGTCATGTTGGTCAAATTCGTCTTCGATATGAACGCCTTGCTCATCCACAAATACCTCTTTACGAAGTTGATAAACCTTTTCCCATTGTTCTTTAGATGTGACTTGAGTTATTTTCATGTGATAGCTCCTTCTAGATGGGGCGGGGGGGTCTGACCCACTAGCGTTGCGCCAATGTAATTAATTTACATTAGTTTTAATAATTGTTATCAAAACAAACATTCATGAAACATTCATGCTTGAAACGTAGAGGAAATACACTCGCTTTCCGCGGGCACGGCCCATAGCCGTCAAGTTAAGCAAACATTGAAAGTCAAGATTATCATATAAAACATTATTTTCCAGTTAAATAGGTATCCTTATATGGTTTGTTATTAGCCTTTCTTACATTTTCTTACTTATTGCTTAG
>NZ_JACEFA010000014.1 GCF_014083865.1 Paraliobacillus salinarum
TTTTGCAAATAAATGAAAATCATTGTACTTAGCCATGAAAAAACCCCTCCGAATTATCTTGATTTAATTCAAGAATAACGAATAATTCTTTAGGATTTAAACCATTTTGCTTAACTTGACGGCTATGGGGCACGGCTTCAGCTAACTCAGCAAAGCAACAAACGTATTGCTGAGTTGATCTTCAGCGTGCGCTATTCCCACAGGAGTCTTCGTCTATTTCCATAGCCGACTTTGTCATTTATGATGGATATGCTTAAAATCGTACCATTATTCAACTAGAGCCTATCCGAAACACGATATTCTATGCCATATATCCCTTTATAGTATTATGACATTGGGATTTCAAACTTTCCTTTAAAGATTATATGAAGATAGCAACAGTATATAACTGAATAAAGGCGAAGGAAATATACGAAGACTCCTTGAGGAACAGGACAAACCGAAGATCCATTTTCAGAAGCTTTTTTCTTCTGAAAATTAGCTAAGGTTGTCCCTCAGGAATGCGTAGTATATTTCCGTAGCCGAAACTCCAGATGTATGAGTTTTTCTCACAGTGTAACTGTCTGCAACAGCCTGATTGGTTCTACTAATAATAGGTGAGGGATAACCCCCACTGATTGCAGTTTCACTTTAGATAGCTTGCTTTATTTTCTCGATTGTACTAAGGAGGTCTTCATGGATAATCCAATTAAATGCCGTATCCATCGGCGTAGGCTCTCTATTAATTAAAGCTAACGATATACCGGATCCAGCAGCAGTGTATGGTAATAAACTAAATGGCGTGACTAATAAAGATGTTCCTAGTACAACAACCAGATCACTTTGCTTGATTGCCTGTTCTGCTTCCTCGTGAAGTGTGATTGGATCACCAAACAGAACAACATCTGGCTTTAATATATCTCCACAACCCTCTTGTTTACACACCGGAACATCTGACTTTAATAAATCATTCAACCCATACGATGTGCCACACACAGGACAAGTTGCAGTATTTAAATTACCGTGATACTCTAACACATGTTGATTACCAGCCTGTTCATGTAGTCCATCCACATTTTGTGTAACAATCGTTACTTCCTTTCCTTGATCCTCTAACTCTTTTAAAAACCGATGGACTTTATTTGGCTGATAATTTTTAAGTAATTTAATTCGAAAGATATCTTTAAACTTCAACCAAAAATCTGTAGGATTCTTCATAAAATAATGACGAGAAATATAATATTCACGTGATTGATCTTCCGTCCATAACCCATTGGTCGATCTAAAGTCAGGAATGCCACTAGCGGTCGATACACCAGCACCAGTTAAAAAGGTGATTCTATTCGACTTTTTTATTGCATTAGCCAGATCAGCTACTTGTGACATGTAATCACCTCTTCCACATAATAAATAACAACTTACTGCAAACTTACAATAATACGCCCTAGCGACTTTCCTTCAAGTAAGGTTGGTAATACTTCTGATAATTGATCTAATGTAATTTCTTTATGCAAGATCGTATCTAATATATTTGCTGCTGGCTTTAGGTCTGTTGCCATACGGTTCCAAATCTCTTTTCTTTTGCTCATTGGTGTATATACAGAATCGACACCTAACAAGCTAACACCTCGTAATATAAATGGATAGACTGAGGTCAGGACCTTTATCCCACCTGTTAAACCACTTACAGCAACAGCTCCATCATAGTTTAATTTACTTAAAATAGAAGCTAATGTTTGTCCACCAACGGGATCAACAGCAGCACTCCATTGTTGCTTATCTAGTGCACGAACTTTCTCCTCATACACCGCATCTCTTCCAATTACTTCACTTGCACCAATTGATTTTAGAAAATCTACAGCCTCTTCCTTTCCGGAACTAGCGGTAACATCATAGCCTCTTTGTGCAAGCATCGCAATCGCAAAACTACCTACTCCACCTGTCGCTCCGGTAACAAGTACTTTCCCTTGCTCCGGGGTTAGTCCATTGCGTTCTAAACGGTCTACTGAAAGAGCTGCAGTTAATCCAGCAGTTCCATATAACATCGCTTCTTTCATTGTTAAACCTTCTGGTAATGGAAGTACCCATGCAGAAGAGACTCTTGCATAATCACTAAAACCACCATCATGAGAGACGCCAATATCATAGCTTGTCGCAATAACACGATCACCTTCTTCAAATTGATCATCTGCTGATTCCACTACTTCACCAACCAGGTCAATCCCTGGGATAAATGGGTATTTTTTTACAATGGCGCTATTGTCTGTATTCGCCATTGCATCTTTATAGTTAATGCTTGAATAGTGTACTTTAATTAAGACTTCTCCCTCTGGTAAATCATCTATCGTTAGCTCTTGCACTACTCCTACTACTTTCTCTTCTTTTTTTGTTAACTGATATGCTCGGAATGTATTTGCCACGATAATCCTCCTTGCGTGTATTTTTTATATTGCTTTTCTTATTTATACCCTACATGACATAGATGAACACAAACAATGGTAAGATATACATTTGCAACTAATATCATATCACTCATAAATAACCTATACGAACTATTTCACTATTTTGTCATAGAAAACAAAATGACCGAATGATAATCACGATTCATTATCATTCGGTCATTTATAGTCTAACTATTAGCAGGTATAACTGTGCTGCCTTTATCAGTGTTCGCTTTTTCTAGTTTGCTTTGTTCTTTTCTAGCAATTCGAACAAGCAAGTAAGTTATAGGTGTATCTATAATCGCTACAATAAACTTAAAGATGTATTGTGTTACGATCATACCTATTAATACATTCGTTGGGACAACTCCAATAAATGCAACAACAATAAAGATACTTGTATCTAGTAGCTGACTAGATACGGTTGATAAATTGTTACGCAACCACAATTTTTTATCCCCATGACGTTGTTTTAATTTATGAAAAATCGCAACATCTATATGCTGACTTACTAAGTAAGCAAGTAAGCTAGCAAACATCACACGGAAGCTTCCACCTAATATCATTTCAAACTCAGCCTGCATACTAAATGCAGAAGCAGCAGGTAAATGGATAGACGCAAATATGAAGAGTAAAGCAACGATTTGAGTGATAAATCCAGCGCGAACTGTCTTCATGGCTGCGTTTTTACCGTAAACCTCACCAATTACATCTGTGATTAAATAGGTTACAACATATACGATTGCGGCTCCAGGTAAAACGAAGTCCCCAATCGTAATTAATTTTACAGCTATAATATTTGATAAAATCAATAGTCCTACAAATAAGCCATTTAAATAAATAAACATTATACATTCTCCTTTTTTATGGATGGAAAAGGAGATTCTTTGCGCTAACCCTCATTAGCGATTGTCAATCTTCTCAGGGTACATATCGTGATTCATTAGACGGTGTGTAGCTATTTCTTCAAATTTAGTTCCTGGCTTTCCATAGTTACAGTATGGATCAATGGAAATTCCACCTCTTGGCGTGAATTTACCCCAAACTTCAATATAACGAGGATCCATTAAATCAATAAGATCGTTCATAATGATATTCATACTATCCTCGTGAAAATCACCATGATTACGAAAACTGAACAAATATAGTTTTAATGATTTACTTTCAACCATCTTTTCACCTGGTATATAACTAATATAAACTGTACCAAAGTCAGGTTGTCTCGTTTTCGGACAAAGTGTTGTGAATTCAGGACAGTTTAGTTTCACAAAGTAGTCACGATTTGGGTGTTTATTATCAAAGGTTTCAAGTACTTCTGGTGCATAATCAAATCGATAATCTGTTCCTTGACTGCCTAATAAGGACAGATCCTGCAAATCTTCATCTTTTCTTCCTGCCATTGTGGTAGCCTCCTTCTATCTCTTTAAAATTATCCACAAAAAAAGCCATTCCTAAGGATATGGCTTGATCACGTCATATGTCCTTAGTTTTTTATAGAGGGTTTGTAGCTAAGAACCTCTCGCTTATATAAAACGGAACTCGTCCATTTACTCAAGCAATTATATCGATCAAGTTATTTTTTGTCAACTAGTTGCTTGAACGAATATTGCCGCTAGCTTGTTTAAAGCTAAATCCATCTCGAGTTTAGTTGTGATTAATGGTGGTAAGATACGAATGACGCTTTCTCCAGCAGCCAACAGCAATAATTGGTGCTCATCTCTCGCTTTATTGACATAATCGATTGCTTTACCTTTTACTTCTATTCCGATTAAAAAGCCTCTTCCTCTTAACTGCAATATTTCTGATGACTGGTTAGCCAAGTCCTCTAAACCAGCCCATAAATAGGCAATTTTAGCTTCCAATTCTGTTAACAGTTCTGTATTCATCATGGTTTGTATCGTTGCTAGGCCTGCCGTCGTTGCTAATGGATTCCCTCCAAATGTACTTCCATGTGAGCCTGGCTGAAAAGCTTTCGCTACATAATCTTTTGCTAAAACCGCTCCAATTGGGAAACCTGATCCTAATCCTTTTGCAACACTAATGACATCTGGTTCAATCTGATACTTTTCATAAGCAAAAAGGGAGCCAGTTCTACCTATTCCCGTCTGTATTTCATCAATCATAACTAATACATTGTTTTCCTTACATAATCGTACTAGCTCTTGTACCCATGAAAAATCTGCTGGTATTACTCCACCTTCCCCTTGCACTAACTCTAATAAGACAGCACATGTTTCTGGTCGAACAAGATCTTTTAATGCCTCTTTATCATTATAAGGTAAATACCTGAATCCTGGCATTAAAGGTTGAAAACCAGATTGAATTTTCGCTTGACCCGTGGCTGCAAGAGTCGCTAAGGTCCGACCATGAAATGATTGGTTAAACGTTACAACCTCATACTTGTTTGTTTGTTTTATTTCTTGTGCATAGCGCCTGGCTAACTTAATCGCCGCTTCATTCGCTTCTGCACCACTATTACAAAAAAAGACTTGATCAAATATTGTGTGATCTGTTAACTCTTTAGCGAGCATCTCTTGTGAGGGAATAGTATAGAGATTGGAACAATGCCACAGCTCATTTAATTGACCTTCTAGTGCTGACTTAACCGTTGGCGGAACATGCCCTAAGTTACATGTTGCGATGCCTGAGGTATAATCAAGAAACGATTGGTCTTCTTGATCCCATACGTAACTTCCCTTTCCTTTTTTCAATGTAATAGGAAAGCGATTATAGGTTGGCATGACAGATGAATGGATCTGTTCGTTTATAAGGTTAGGCATGAGAAACCTCCTTTAATTGAATCATTGTTCCTACTTTCTTTCCATCGATAAAGTCAATTAACGTATCTGGCTTTATTCCGTTAACTATACTTACTTGTGGCACATTTTTTTCTAACGCCATTAAAGCTGCTCTAACTTTTGGGATCATTCCACCGTAAATAACTTTTGTCTGGATGAGCTGTTCAATTTCTTGTTCATCCGTCTCGTGAAGTATATGCTTCTTACCATCTTTCTCGATTAAAATACCTGGAATATCACTAATAAAGCATAATTTCGCTTGCAGTGCTTGTGCTACAGCTGACGCAGCAATATCTGCATTGATATTGTATCTTTGATTGTTCTCTCCTAATGCAATGGGAGAAATTACCGGAATATAATTTTGTTCTATCATGGCTTCGACTACTTCTGCATTCACTTTTTTAATATTTCCAACATAACCAATACGATCGGCATTTTTCACTGGAACAGCTTCAAATAAGTTGCCATCAATTCCACTCATACCAATTGCTTTGGCTCCCTGATTGTTTAACTTTCTTACAATCTGCTTATTAATAGCCCCACTTAATACCATCTCTACTACATCTAAAACCTCATTAGTAGTGACTCGCAAGCCATCAACAAACGTCGTAGTTACATCCATTTGCTTCAAATAAGTGGTGATCATCGGTCCACCACCATGAACAATAATCGGAGTAATTTGTTTCTCTTTCTGTAATCGCACAACATTTTTATAAAAGTCTTCTGTTAATTGTTTAACAATACTTCCACCACATTTAATCACCAAATATTCCATCTTTTCATCTCCTATGTGCGATACGAAGCATTTATTCTGACGTATTCGTAAGATAAATCGCATCCCCAAGCAGTTGCTTCTCCTAAGCCATGACCTACTTTTGTATAAATCGTGACCGTATCTTTAGCTAAATAATCCTTCGCTTGCTGTTCATTAAATAAAACAGGCATACCATTTGTTACTACATCAATTTCTCCTAATGAAACACAAACATCATCTGGGTTTAATATTTGTCCACTATATCCAATTGCTGTTACAATTCGTCCCCAGTTTGGATCTGAGCCATGTATTGCTGTTTTCACTAAGTTTGATGCAATTATTTTTTTACCAATCACTTGTGCCGCTTCATTTGTAGTCGCTCCTGCTACATGTACCTCTACTAGCTTACTTGCACCTTCCCCATCTCGCGCTATTTCCTTGGCAAGTATCTCACACACTTTGTACAATCCCTCCAAGAAAATCTGCCACTCTGGATGATCATAATTTAGCAATTGATTGTCCGCCATTCCATTTGCAAGCACTAACACCATATCATTTGTACTTGTGTCTCCATCTACTGTAATCATGTTAAATGATTGTTTTGTATGTTGTTTCAATGCTTGATCTAATGACTCCGTTTCTACGTTAGCATCCGTAGTAATAAAGGCTAGCATCGTTGCCATATTCGGATTAATCATTCCTGATCCTTTTGCTGCGCCACCTATTGTGACTGTTTTTCCGTCTATCTCCACAGAAACGGCTACCTTTTTCTCTTTTGTATCAGTTGTTAAAATAGCTGTTTCAAAAGCATTCGTTTGTTTACTTTCTTGCTGGTTTATTTGGTCAATACCAGAACGGATTTTTTTCATAGGTAGCTGTTCTCCAATTAAACCAGTAGATGCAACGGCTGCTTCATGTAGTGGAATATCGAATTTATCTGCAAGTAATTGTCTCATTTCATACGCATTTGCTAATCCCTCTTCACCAGTACATGCGTTGGCAATTCCCGAATTAACTACAACCGCCTGCAAGCTATGACCTTTTGCGATGCTCTCTTGTGTTACCTTTAATGGAGCTGCTTGAAATAAGTTGGTTGTATACACACCCGCTGCAGTCGCCGGCTTCACTGAATATAACCAACCAAGATCATATTTCTTCTTGCGTAAGCCACAATGTAAACCACCTGCTAAAAACCCCTTTGGAGAAGTAACATCTCCGTCCTCTATTATTTTAATTTTATTTAATGCCATTAAATGACTCATCGTCTCATCCTCTCTGTATATTAAGGATAGATAGGAGCATGGTTTAACCCAGTTGTTTCATCCCATCCACACATCACATTCATATTTTGGATCGCTTGGCCAGATGCACCTTTTACTAAATTATCAATTACTGCAATAACAGTTAATCGATTGGTTCGCTCATCGACATGCACTGCTATATCACAGTAATTACTTCCGTATACTTCTTTCGTTGCAGGTAAGGCAAGCTCTGATCGAAGTCGGATAAACGGATGATCTTGATAGAATGTTTGATAAAATGATTTTACTGTTTCTTGATCTACTTTCTCATTTAAATTCGCATAACAAGTAACCATAATCCCTCTAGTCATCGGTACGATATGCGGTGTAAAAGTTATCTTCACTTCTTCTTGTACAAATGACTGAAGCGTCTGTTCTATTTCTGGAACATGTTTGTGTTCCCCGAGCTTATATGCTTTGATATTTTCATTCATCTCAGAGAAATGAACATTTAAAGAAAGCCCGCGCCCTGCACCAGACACCCCTGTTTTACCATCAATAATAATACTGTTTGTATCGATCCATCCTTGCTGTACAGCTGGTATTAAACCAAGTAGCGCGGCGGTAGGATAACAACCAGGATTGGCAAGCAATTTGGCTGATTGTATTTTGTCTGAAAAGATTTCGCTAAGCCCATAAACAGCCTGATCTAAATAAGCTTGAGCAGCAGCTTCCGCTTGGTACCATTGTTGATAAATAGTAGGTGACTTCAAACGAAAATCTCCAGATAAATCAATACAAATAAGACCAGCTTCTAAGAAATCCGGAATCATATCTTTACTAATATTTGAAGGTGTTGCAAAAAACACAAGTTCAACTGTTTCAGCTAATTTTTCTATATTAAGTTGTTCCATCGTGAGTGTAATAATGTCATTCATATGTGGATAAACCGTTGAAAAGTCTGTTCCAGCTTTCGAATGAGAAATAATTGTCGTTAACTCTGCATATGGATGTATATTTAACAAGCGTGATAACTCTGCAGACCCATAACCAGAACCACCTATTATAGCTACATTCATCTTCAATAGCACTCCTATCTCGTTTCTAATGGTAGTTAATTATTATACTTTAATATGTATGTTTATACAACTGTTATTTTATAAAAATTCTGATTTTTTTAAAACTAATATTTTAAAAAAATGATCAAATAAAAAAAGACTGCATCTCATTACCTTGACATGCAGTCTTTTCTTACTTGTTATTTTGCTATAACATTTACTTCGGCACCGTGTTCTATTGTATTACCTATTGTGCAACCTCTTTTGGCTGAACGAATTAATTTATCCTTTACTTTTTCTTCAAGCTCCGTATCGAAAGTGATCTCCACATCTAGCTTCTCTAATCGTGATGGTCTTCCTTCTGCTTTTGTTACGTCTACTTTAATTTCATATGACTCAATCGGAAGTTCATCACGTTTGATCAATGCATCTAAGGTTAGGCCCATGCAAAAGCTAACTCCACTGGCTAGATAATCTACTGGACTGTATCCTTCTATGTCACTTCCGGATGAAGCCGCTATTGATTTTACACCTTTTGGATTAGTGATCGTATGTGGTTGATCTTTGATTTTTCTTAATGTAATCATAAACTCTATCCCTCCAAGTATTTTACTTTTGTATATATTCCCTCTTTTAAAGCAAATTACACTCAAACTGACACTTCCCAAAAAAGACCTAACATCACTTTACTAAATTATATGTTCAAAACCGCATAATAATTGGTTATAGGGTTTTGAATTGTATAATTTAAAATACTGTTATTCCATCAAAATACCAACAAATTCTTGATAGCTTGTACATTTGGTTAAGCGATTGATTAAATGAGTATTCTCAATCATTGTACCTAACATCTCAAACATACTTTGTAAATTTTCTTGACTATTCTTAGCAATATTTAATAAACACACAAATTGCACTCTTTTATCAACCCAATCAATTGGTTTTTCTAATGTACATAAAGTTAAGAATGTTTGGTCAGTTTGGGCTGTAACTGGGTGCGGAATGGCAACTAGGTTACCATAAGCAGTAGGTGCTATCGCTTCTCTTTCGTACACCAGATTTAAATAATCTTTCGGTACTAAATTCTTATACCTTAACTGACTAACTAAAAAAGTTAATACTTCATCACGTGTTTGAAAAGATTTATTAAGAAATACTAAATCTTTTTTAACATATTCAAATATATGATTTGAATCTTTATTAATTACAGACTCAATTTTATTTAAATCCCTATCGCCTAAAATGGTATTCACCTCAATGACAGGTACTGGGAGCCTTTCATTTATAGGTACAGAACTAATGATAAAATCTATTTTTTCAAAAGGAATCTTTTGTATATTATAGTATTCCGTTGTGCCCAATACATCTAATTTATCTCCAAGTTCAGATTTCAATTTGTACTTTATTAATTGGGCACTTCCTAAACCTGATGCACAAACAATCATACAGGTTTTAGGTGCATTTTGCAGCTTATGCCGCTCCATTGCCGCACCTATATGAAGTGCAATATATCCCACTTCATTCTCGTCAATAGAAACGTTTATTTTATTTTCCAGTACTCTTCCTGCTACAATTGCGGCATCAAAAGCAAGTGGATAATTCGATTTAATAGCATCAATCATCGGGTTTCTTACATTCATTCCATATTTATAGCGATTTATCGTTGGCTTCAAATGCAAACCAAGACCTATGATTAACTCCTTATCATGTCGTATACCTAAATGTAGTTTTTCCTCGATCGCTTCTAAGGCGTCCATAGTTAATTGGTAAATTTCTTCTTCAATCACTTGGCTTATTTCTTTTTCAGTCAAATTCGTCTGTGTAATCATTTTTGTTCCTAATAAATGAATAGCAATATAAGCAACTTCTACTTTCGGGAAATTAACGTTTAGTATACTTTCAGTCCTTTTAACAATTTCTCCAGCTACTTGATACTCTTTTTTATGAATTATTTCATTTAACTCTTTTTTATATAAAGATACGTGATGACCATTTCTAATACGTTTGTATGCTATAACAATGTGAACAAATAAATTATTTATAGCAATATCAGATAGTGTAATCCCATTTTCTTTAATTTGATCTAAAATTACATTCCAAATCTCCTTTAAATTTTCACCTGGAATAAGAGAAGATAACTGTTCTTGCCAAATTGCTTTCACTACGTTTACTTGTCGATCAAAAACATATTCTGATAAGGCAAAACGTAATTTCACTTCACTACCTTTTACTTTCAACCCATAATTGGGTCGTGTATCTAAATAAATGTCGTAATGATTCAATACTTTTTTGACTTGTCGCAAATCATTTTGAATAGTCGATTTGCTAACATGCATTTCATCACAAAGATCATCTAGCTTTAGATAACTCTCTGCTAATAAGAATCGTCGAGTTAAATATTTAACCCGCTCATCTGGAGAATCGGGTACAACCAGTTTTTCTACTTTTTCTTGTTCCACAAAGCTTTGCAGATAAGCTCGGAACAACTGATCATCTTCAACAATTAATTTATATCCAGTACCTCTAGTAGAACGAATTTTGGCACCATTCATGTGCAATGAATGATCGAGAATTTTAATATCCTCTCTAATTGTACGTGAAGTTACTTGAATAACGCCGGCCAAATATTCACTTGTTATCGGCATATCTGTAGCCATTAATTCGCGTAAAATCCGCCTAATCCGGGAGCTCAATTCATCATCCCCTTTACATTCTGCCCATCCACTTATAGATGATATCATATTATCAAAAAAATCATGGAAATATAATGCAGTTCATGGTCATTACATACTTTCTATTACTAGGAAAAACGTAGCCTATTGGTCAGCTACGTTTTCTAATAGTACTGTTAAAACGGTTAAGCATGAAAACCATTATTTTTTGATACTTCCGCAAACCATGAAGCACTTTTCTTGGCCGTACGTTCTTTTGTTTCAATATTAACAGAAAAGAACCCATATCTATTTTTATATGCGTTCATCCATGACCAGTTATCCATGAATGTCCATAAATGATACCCTTTTGCATTACATCCTTCTTCAATAGCTTGATGTAACCATTTTAAATGATCTTTTATAAAATCAATACGGTAATCATCTTCAATTCGTCCATTTTTAATAAAACGATCCTCATTTTGAACACCCATACCATTTTCTGATATAAACGATTCAATATTACTATAATTATCTCTTAAATTAATCATAATATCATAAATGCCTTTTTCATAGATCTCCCACCCACGATAAGGATTCATCTTACGACCAGGCATCTCATAATTATCAAAAAACCAATCAGGCATAAACGGACTATATGGATTTGGCAAATTACCTTTTGCCTTTACACGACGAGGCTGGTAGTAATTCACCCCTAAGATGTCAACAATATTATTTTTCAATAACTGTTTATCACCTTTTTCAGTAGTGGGTAATTGCCCGTACTCTTCTAATAAGTGAATTAAATCCACTGGATATTCACCTTTAACTGCTGGGTCTAAAAAACTTCGATTAAAGAATAAATCACAAATATGAGCAGCTTTTAGATCTGCTGAATTCTCGCTCCTAGGATAAGAAGGGGTTAAGTTTAAAATAATACCAATTTTTCCATCTTGATTGTCATGATAGACTTTAACCGCTTTAGCATGAGCTATCATAGTATTGTAAGCTACTTGAAATGCCTTTTTTGCATTCACAATATTAGGGTAATGAAAATCATATAAATATCCACCTTCAACAGGTACAATTGGCTCATTGAAAGTAAACCATTTCTTCACGCGATCTCCAAATAATTTAAAACTTGTACGTGCATATTCCACATAAGCATTTACTACTTCACGATTTTCCCATCCACCTTTTTCTTGTAACTCAATTGGCATATCAAAGTGAAATAAATTAACAAATGGTTCAATATCATTGTTTATTAGTTCATCAATAACCTGGTTGTAGAACGTAACTGCTTTTTCATTTACTTCACCCTCACCTCCTGGTATTAAACGAGACCAAGAGATAGATAGACGAAAAGAATTATGACCAATTTCTTTCATGTTATTAATATCTTCTCTATAGCGATGATAAAAATCAGATGTCGTTTCGGGGCCAACACTTTCAAAGAAGCGGTTTGGTTCTAACTCGTACCAATAATCCCAAATATTTTTCCCTCGACCATCTTCATTTGTGCCGCCTTCTGTTTGTGTTGCTGAAGCCGCACTACCCCACCAGAATCCTTCTGGAAATTTGTATGTTACCGTCATGGTTAAGTCCTCCTTATTATTTATTCCGATAAATCTCTATTATTTCTATAGCAAGATCTCTTACAGTCATCGCTGTCATTAAATGATCTTGGGAGTGAACTAAAATAATGTTTACAGAAGAACCTTCACCATTTGCTTCTTCTTGCAATAGCTTTGTTTGATAGCCATGGGCTTTTCCTAATTCTACACCAGCTGCTTCAATCAAACGATCTGCTTCTTCAAAATTTCGTTCTTTTGCTTCTTGAATCGCTTCCATTGCACTTGATTTGCCATTCCCAGCATAAAGTATAATTTGAAATGCAATTTCTGTAATTGTGCTCTCCATATTGTTGTCTCCCCTGTTATATATTATTAAATGAATACGTATTTCCTACTTAAATAGTTAGGAAATACGTATCATTCTATCTAATATTTTAATTAAGCTGCTTTATTCTCATTTTCATAGTATTGTTTATCCATAATTTTGAGAAAAGGCCACCAAATAATGAATACAATTAACATATTGAATAATTGTAAAACCCCTCCCATAATATTATTACCTGTTGCTAGAATTCCACTTAAAAATGGTGGTGTTGTCCATGGAACAATCACCCCAGCCGGTTTTGGAACAATACCTGTTGCCATTGAGAAATATGTTACCAAGGCGACTATAACCGGAGCTAACAACCATGGAATAATAACTAAAGGATTCATTATAATTGGTAAACCGAAAATAATTGGTTCGTTAACATTAAAGATTCCAGCAGGGCCACCGAGCTTTCCTAACTCTTTTAATTGACGACTCTTACCAATAACAAAAATACCAATAACTACGGCTAAAGTCATACCTGACCCACCAATACCTACAATAAATGTGTCAATAAATTGCTTTGTTACAATGTTTGGGAGTTCTGCACCAGCTTGAAAAGCTGCAAGGTTTTGGTCATTTAATGCATACCAGATTGGATCGAATACAGAGTTAATAATAATTTGCCCGTGTAAACCAAAGAACCAAAACACCTGTATCAACAACACCGCAATTATTGTCGCTGGTAATCCACTCCCCAAAACGGTTAATGGTTCTTGAATAATGGTGTAAATAAAATTTTGCACTGTCTCGAATGATGTATAACTAAAAATAATGCGTACAGCTAAGAAAATTGTTAAAGTCATAGTAATAGGAATTAATGCGCTAAATGAACGTGATACAGCACTTGGTACACCACTAGGCATTTTAATTGTCCAATTTCGTTTTACAAAATATTGATAAATTTCTGCTGCAAAAAAAGCAGTAAAAATTCCTAAAAACATCCCCTGAGCACCTAATACAGAAGTAGGAATACCTCCTGATACATCTTCTACTACTTGTGGCGTTAACACTAAGAAGGATGCAATAGCTACTACACCGCCATAGATAGCCTCTCCACCACGTTGCTCAACCATTTTATAACCGATACCTATAATAACAAATAGTCCCATAATACTTAGAGTTGCAGCAGACGCAGGGCCTAGGGCATTCTGATACGTTGCATAACCTTCTTCACCTAATAAACGGTCTAAAAATGGTAAGTTAGCGATTACAACAAAGATTGAACCAAAAATGATTAAAGGTAAAGCAACCATAAAACCATTTCGTAATGCAGTTAAATAACGATTATTATTTAACTTATCTGCTACTGGCATTAACACATTTTCTAATACTTCCATAAATCGATTCATGCAATTCGTCCTCCTTTATATTTTTTAAACGAAATAATACGGTCCGACTTACATGTGTGGATATAAAATATTAAACATTCTATTTATTCACCCGATAATGATAAAGCTCTATCTAAAACTGCTTTCCCATCAATACGTCCATATGCTATAGGATCAATCACATCAAGTTGAATTCCTACTTCTTCGGCTCTTTTTTCAAATTTCTTCTTTAAGAAGCGCATTTGAGGACCAATTAAAAGTACATCTGCATGCTCCATTTCTGATGGCGCTTTATCTTGTGCGACAGCCCAGATGTCAACACTTATCCCGCGTGTTTTTGCTTCTTCTTCCATTTTAGACACTAAAAGGCTTGTGGACATTCCAGCTGAACAAGCTAATAGAATTTTCATCATTTTATCTCCTCCTTTTTATAATTTATATTTCTTAATTATAATCTCATTGTATTTTACAAGCGTTTTCATTACCATGTATTGTTTTTCCGTTTCATAACGGAAATCGTTAAATGACCAAAAATAGGTTAGTAATTACAAAATGAAATAAAAAAAGCAGATAACTAATCTATCTGCTTTCTTCCTAATTTAAAACTTTATTTAATTTCCATCCTCTAAAATGATATTCAAGTGAGCCTGTTACTTCCATAGCTAAATGACGGGTTAAAGATTCTTCAAACAATCTTGCAGTAAATACTTTTTCTCCTTGATTAATAAATATTTCAATCGATGATGTATCAAGGAATATATGCAAATCTTTTAATGATTGTAGTTTGGTTGTGCGAGACTCCTTTTGCTTTGTTCTGAAATTAGCACGTGTTAAAGTTAATGTTTGCTCAGCGCTATCAAAATACAGGGTCGTATTTTGATCAAATCTTAAAATGATAGCCTCTCCCTCGAACTGCTTTACCTGAAAACATATCTCCATAGCCTCAGCATTTTGGGGTAGATAATTTATTTCACCGTTACTAATTGTCTCCGATTTCTCCACTACTTTTTCATTTCTTAATTGCTTTAGCTCTTCTACGGGACGTTGGTAAATCTTATGGCCATGCAATGCAAGCTCACGAGGAATAGTCATTGCATGAATCCAATGATATGCCTTGGTTGGGTGATGTGCTTCACTTTCATCTGGTAATCCCATCCAACCAAATAAAATTCTCCGACCTGTTTGATCTAATGTAGTTTGTGGTGCGTAAAAGTCAAAACCACCATCTATTTCTTCAAAAGAACCATGTTTAAAACAACCATTCTCTCTATTTAAATCTCCTAGTAGATAGCCTGTTTGATAAATGTTTTGATATTTAAATCCTTCCGCCTTCATTCCTTGTGGTGAAAACAATAGGGCATCTTGATGTTGAAAGGAAATAAGATCTGGACATTCCCACATGTAACCAAATTTTGAGTAATCTTGAGTTGGATCCTTTACTTCACCTTTAAGCTCCCAATCTACTAAATTACTGGAATAATATAATAATGCACAACCACCTAAATCTTCTGTTTGAGCACCAATCACAAGATACCACTGATTTTCTTCTTTCCAAATTTTCGGATCTCGAAAATGCGCAGTATATCCAGTCGGAACATCAAACAATGGACCTCGCTTCTCAAAATGAATGCCATCATCTGACACAGCTAAACATTGATAAGATTCTCTCTCCCCTTGTGTATTACGTACGTTTCCAGTATAAAAAAGATATAATCTCCCTTTATGTTCGATTGCTGAACCCGAGTAACAACCATCTTTATCAAACCACTCACTAGGGGTCAAGGCTATCGGTTGCCACTCCCATTCGACCAGATTAGGAGAAGTCATATGCCCCCAAAATTTACTCGTATGGTCTGTAGCAAACGGATTCCATTGAAAAAACAAATGATAGTTTCCTTTAAAATACACAAAACCATTTGGATCATTTAACAGACCTACAGGTGGCATGATGTGATAATGTAATCGAAATGGATCTTTTATGACCCGTTCGCTTTTAAGCGTAATCTCTCTTTCCGCCTGTGCTTGTAACTGTGAATCAAGCACCATGCTCGCTTGATTGTTATTTCTTTGCATTTTAGCGTCCCCCAAGCAAATGTGTTATTCTTCTGTATTTTTATAACCAAACATCCAAGTCAACACAAAAGCTGTTGCAATAGATACAAGGTTAACAAAGATATATAGAAATAGTTGATTATTCAAATATAACAATGTTCCCGGGATAACTGTAATAGACATCCCTGTCGCCGCTAAGCCAAATAGAGATGCTAAGAATCCACCTACAGCACCACCAATTAGTCCCATTAAAAACGGTTTACCTAACCTTAAGTTCACACCGAAGATCGCAGGTTCTGTAATCCCTAAAAATGCAGATAAAGATGATGGCAAAGCTAATGCCTTCATTTTTTTAGATTTTGTCTTTAATCCTACTGCTAATGCAGCTCCCCCTTGTGCAGCAATAGCACCTGTAACAATTGCATTGAATGGGTTGTTTCCGATACTTTCCAACAGTTGAATTTCTAGTAGATTAAAGATATGATGCACACCTGTTACTACTATAATTTGATTTAAGAAGCCGATTAGCAGCCCACCTAGACCGATTGGTAAACTTAATACAGCTAACGTCCCTTGTAGAATGTATTCTTCTACGACATGAAAAGTTGGTCCAAGAATAAACATGGCAAAGCCAATC
This sequence comes from Paraliobacillus salinarum, assembly GCF_014083865.1. Taxonomy (GTDB): domain Bacteria; phylum Bacillota; class Bacilli; order Bacillales; family Amphibacillaceae; genus Paraliobacillus; species Paraliobacillus salinarum. Next base: position 16,884 of record NZ_JACEFA010000014.1, read on the forward strand.
ATAATTAATAAGGTTAAAAATGGCGTTACAATAAGATCAAGCGCTTCTGGAACTCGCTTTCGAATAAAACGTTCTACTTTCGCTCCGATCAAACCTGCGAAAAATGCTGGCAATACGGAACCTTGATAACCTACAACTGGTATGAATCCCATAAAGTAAATAGGATCTACCTCTCCACCAGCAACTCCCCAAGCATTCGGTAGAGATGGACTAACAAGCATCAACCCTAATACAAGACCGATAATCGGTGAACCACCAAACACTCGAAAAGCTGACCATGCGATTAAAGCAGGTAAAAAGATAAATGCTGTATCTGTTAAAATTTGAGTGAATAATAAGAAGTTCTCTGATATATCACTAGGAGATAACCCAAAGATATTTAAAACTTGTTCTTGCATAACTAAACCACGAAGACCCATGAAAAGACCGGTTGCAACTAGAACTGGAATAATTGGAACAAATACATCTCCCAAGGTTCGAATCGAGCGCTGCAAAATGTTCCCTTGTTTCGCAGCTTTTTTCGACTGATCTGCTTTAGATGTACCTTCCAATCCTAAATTTTGCACTTCTTCATAAACTTTATTAACCGTACCAGTACCTAAAATAATTTGATATTGTCCAGAATTGAAAAATGCACCTTTCACTTTATCAATTCCCTCTACCCCTTCTTGATCAATGACTTCTTTATCATTTACCATTAGTCGAAGTCTAGTCGCACAGTGTGCGACGGAAGAAATATTGTCCTTTCCACCTACTGCTTCAATAATTTCTTCTGCTACTCTACGATTGTCTGACATTATCTACTCACTCCTTTGTGTTTTTTGTGGGATCGATCCCATAAAAATAAAAAAATATATGGTATCGATCCCACATTAATCATAAAAAAAGAGATGAAATCGATTTCATCTCTTATCATACACTATCTCTAATTAAAAGTCTATAACCTAACATCACTTTTTTTGAAACGCTTTCTTGATTGATTAATTCATGCATTAATAGCTTCGCTGCCTCTTCCCCTGCAAGTTCATTTTGATAATCAACTGTTGTAAGCGGAGGAGTCATATGCTCTGATACTTCAGATGCACCAATACTGGCGATTGCCATATCTGTCGGGACTTGATAGTTATGTTGTTTCAAGTACTGCATTGCACCGATTGCAAGACGATCAGTCACAGCAAAAATCGCTGTCGGTCTTTCATTAGAATCATGCACGATTCTTTCCATCGCACGATACCCCGATTGTATATCAAAAACTGCTTCTTGAATCCAATTTTTTTCTATATTAATCGTATTTTGATTCATCGTATCTATGAATGCTTGTTTTCTCAAGTACCCTACCGCACGGTCCTTTTCATCTACACCAATAAACCCAATTCGCTTATGTTCTTTCTCAATTAATAATTGTGTAAGGTCTTTGGCCGCATGGTAGTCGTCATATAATACATTTGACACACCATCAATCTCTTGACCAATGACGACAAGCGGAACATCCAAGGCTTTTAGTTTATCAACAAGTGCTTGGTTCGTGTTTGTTGCAGCTAAAATGATTCCATCCACTTGTCTAACTTTAAGCAATTGCAAGAACTCTAATTCTTTTTCTCTATTTTGATTTGTATTTGCAAGTAGAATTTGATAACCAGACGCTGCTAAAACATGATCCATACCTGCAACAAGTCTACTCGAGGTTTCCGTTCGAATAGTTGGAACAATAACCCCGATTACTTTTGTTTTTTTTGTTCGCAATGATTTTGCTTGTACACTAGGCATATAATCGGTTTCTTTAATTACCTTTTCTACACGTTTTCTTGCATCTTCGCTAACATAGCCTGAGTCGTTTAAAACTCTTGATACAGTTGAACGTGACACGCCGGCCATTTCAGCAATTTCTTTTATAGTAGACAATAATATTCTTCCTTTTTCATTTATTAAAACAATAAGTTACTTTGTTATTAACGCTAGAGCTTGATCTAAGACACCTTTTCCATCCACTCTCCCATAGGCCTTAGGATCAATCACATCAAGTGGAGTTTCTAATTCATCGGCAATTTTTGATAGCTTTTCTTTTAAAAATTTCATCTGCGGGCCGATCAATAATACATCAGCTTGTTCCATTTCAGACGGTGCTTGATCTTGTGTAACGGCCCAGATCTCTGCATCTATCCCCCGTACTTTTGCCTCTTCTCTCATTCTTGAAACTAAAAGCGTTGTTGACATTCCAGCCGAACATGCAAGTAGTATTTTCTTCATTAGTAATCCTCCTTGATAAATTGGCACTCTATTACATTATATTGTATTTTACAAACATTTTCATCCTTACTTATTGAACAAAAAATGAAATTAGCACATTACTCGTTGTTAGAATCGTATCATTTTAATCGCGATCCGACCTTCTACATGATAATTGCTAATACAATGGGCAATGTGACAACACTTAATAGCGTACTGATTAACGTAGCACTTGAAACAAACATTGGGTTGGCGTTAAATTTAACAGCATACATTGTCGTATTTGCAGCTGTAGGCATCGCAGCTGTTAAGATCATTATCTGCTTGACCATTTCATCGACAGGTAAAAATAACGTAATAACAAATGCTATAAGTGGTGCAATCGCTAACCGAATTACTAGCGCTATAGATAAATTCCCTAATTCCATTTTTCTTAATGAAATAGTTGCTAATTGCATACCAAGCACAATCATTACAGTTGGAATTGCTGCATCTGCCACCATATTAACTACTGTTGTAATTTCTTGAGCTAGATTAATACCTAGTCCATTGAAGATGATGCCTGCTATCGCCCCATAAATAATCGGGACTTTCAAGACTTCCTTGAACGGAGAATATGCTTGTTCAACTTGGCTTCCTTGTGCCGCTACATAAATTCCAACCGTACTCATAATGAGTTGTTGTAACACCATAAGAATGACAGCATACTGAAAACCTGTTTCTCCAAAAACTAAAAGAACGAGCGGTGCACCATAATTTCCATTATTCATAAAAGAAGATGATAAAATAAAGCTACTTCGTTGTTTTTTCGACCAACCTTTAATAAATCCAACCATATAACAAATTAAAATAGTAAAAAGGGCTAATAGTGCTAAATAGATAAACATATAGATATGATTCAGCTTAATTGCGTTTTGATAAAAAGTTTGAAATGCTAAAAAAGGAGTGAGGATATAAATGGCCAACGTTGCCACTGAGTTTACCTCAATCCCCAATAATTTCTTTCCAATAAATCCGAGTGCAAACACAGAAAAAATTGGAACTAACACTGTTATAAATTCCATTACGAACACCTTTACTTTCTAAATTTTATACTTCTTTCAATTTTTTCCATCTTATTCTTCTTATAATTTGATTAATAATTTCAGAGAATACTAAACCAAGTGCAATTGCACCTGAAATCAACAATGCCTTCGCAGCTAGTTGGATTGCTAAACTATAATCATTTTCAACAAATTGGCGCATTGCATCATATGCCAAACCTCCTGGAACAAGTGGAATAATTCCAGCTACATTAAAAATTATAATTGGCATCTTTTGTAGTTTTGCATATAACTGACTCAACACAGCTACTAAAATAGAAGCAGCCAATGTTGCGACCACAGCATCTATGTTTTGATCGATACAGATGATGTACACACTCCAGCCGAGCATGCCAACCATACCACATTGAAACAAGGATCTTTTTGGTGCATTAAAAATAACCGCAAACCCACTTGAAGCAAAAAAACTTGTAACGAATTGCCCAATAATCATAATCAACACTTCCTCACTAAATTAAGAAAATAGCCGCAACGCCTGCACCAATTGCGAATGCCGTTAAAAAGGCTTCTGCTCCTTTTGACAAGCCAGAAACCAAATGCCCTGCCATTAAATCACGTACTGCATTCGTAATTAACAAACCAGGTACAAGTGGCATGACAGATCCAACAATAATTTTATCCAATGCTACACCGATTCCAATATGAACAAAAAAAGCTGCAACTACACCAATGAAAAAGGATGCCAAAAATTCAGCAAAAAAGCGTATTTCTACTATCTGTTGAAGATAAACCATAGCTGAATAACCTATACCACCAGCAATAAAAGCAGGTGAAAAATCTATCCATTGACCATCAAACATAATGGTAAAGCATCCACTTGCCAAACTAGCAGCAGTGACTTGAATATATGTTGGATAGGCATGTATTTCTGATTCTATCTGTTCTAATTGCTGGAGCGCCTGATCAATTGTGATTAAGCCCTCGGAAATACTCCTCGAAATACTATTTACTTGCGTTACTTTATGTAAATCTGTTGAACGCTTAACAATGCGTGTAAAGTTAGTAGGTGCTGTTTCCTCCACAGAGAACAAAATCCCAGTTGGTGTTGCATGGCTTTGAGCTTTATCCATTCCAAAAGCAATAGCTATCCGTACCATCGTATCTTCTACACGATGGGTTTCCGCACCACTTTTTAACATAATTTTTCCAGCCAATAAACAAACGCTTGTTATTTTTTTCTCATCCACGAATACATCTCCTTACGTACAGCAAATCCTTATTTCTTCCAAAAAGGCAAAAGATGATAAACTATCATTAATATTGTACCAACAAGCGCGGTAATTCCCATAAAGAAGTATAATGTATTTCCACCAAGCCAATCAATGATTGCTCCCCCGCCTAAAGAACCAATAATTCCGGATATTCCAAAAAAGACTGACATAAATACTAAATGACCCGTTGACTGTAGCTCCTTTGGAATAAGACGTGTAATATAATGAAATGCCGACAAATAAAACACACCAAAAGTTAATCCATGAAAAACTTGTAATCCTACAATGATAAATGGTTCGTTAATCATTGCGTACAAGAACCATCTAATGGTAAACATTACACCAGCAGCAATGATAAACATTAACGGATGAAATTTTCTAAACCATAAATGAGCAAAAGCAAAAACCAATGCTTCACTCGTAACCCCAACAAACCAAGCAATACCAATGAGACTCTCATTTCCACCTAGCTGTTCAAGAAATAATCCAATATAACTATCATTTGTTCTATGTGTCACGGTCATGAATAATATGAGTACTAAGAAAATAATATATGGCCGATTGCTAAGAAGCTTTTTCAAATCGCCAAATTGTATTGGATCAACGTCTACTTTCACATCAACCAAGCGAAATGCTAAAATTAGGGTTAAAACACCCATAATGAAATACGGTATGACAAGATTCTCAATGCCGATTATTTCTAGAACTTGCCCAATCACAAGTGAAGACACGGCGAAACCTAATGATCCCCAAGTTCTAATCGACCCAAAAGAAATCCCTAAAGCATCCGCTCTTCGTTGTGCTAGACTATCTGCCAACGCACCAATTGGAGCGGTGAAAAAGTAATAAATCCCTGCCATCATCAATAATAGAGGGAGTACAGTCATTTGAAAGAAAAAAACACTACTAATTAATAGACCTACTAAACAAATTAATAAAATTTGTTTAACGGTCTGGTATTTATCACTCATGTAACCCCAAAAAGGCTGTGAAAAAATAGATACGGTTGGGCCTACCGCCAACACCCAGCCAATTTCCGTTCCTGTCAAACCTCTAAACTGTAGTAATAATGGTAAAAAACTAATAACTATTGTATTAGCTCCGTGAAAACTAAATAGTAACATTTTTAACGGAACAAGTGATTGCTCTTTATTATGCACAAAACGTCTCTCCCTATGTCAACAACCGTTGTATTGATATACTATTATACGGATTAATATTAGATAAAGAAAGGAGTTTTCAAGAGATTTCACGTGGTTTCATTGATACAATAAAATTTATTTTAAAAAAATCACCAAACCTTTTGATTTGATGATTTTTTGTACAATTATCTATCCCTCAGATTTTGAAAACTTAATGGTTGCTAAGGTAACAAAAATAACACTAATTATTAGCACAACAATTATTTCTTGTGAAAATGTAATCACGTGATCAAAAATAGTTAAATCGAGACCCATCGCCTCTCTGAGAGCTGGAGCCATTTGCTCTGGTTGTAATATGATTTTCTTAAACATATCAACGGAATAAGTTAATGGATTGATCTTCACGATGACATCCATCCACGCTGGCATACCATTAAGCGGAAACATTGCTCCTGATAAAAATAACATTGGAAAAATAAGAATTTGTACAACCATTTGGAATCCTTGTGATGTTTTTAATGAACTAGCTATTAACAAGCCAATCGATGAAATCGCGAATGCAACTAAAAACATAACAGGTATTAATTTCAGTACCATGAAAAAATTAATAGACACACCGATAAACGGTACAAAAACAAGCATCATTAGTCCTTGAATAACAGCAACTGTACTCCCTCCGAGCACCTTCCCAATCGCAATGCTTACACGCGACATGGGAGAAACAAGAATTTCACGCATATAGCCAAATTCTTTATCCTGCACGACGGACAATGCCGAGAAAATCGCTGTGTTAAAAACAGTCAACCCAATAATACCCGGGAACATAAACTCAACAAAATCAAAATCAGCTAACGGTCCAGCTGTGTTTCCTCCGATCATTGAGGACAATGCTCCACTCATACCACTACCAAATAAGATCAAGAACATAAATGGCATAGCAAAAGATCCAAATAATCGAGCTTTATCTCTGAAAAATTTTATAACATCCCGTTGCCATATAGCATAAATACCTTCCATTTTAGTGTGGCCCCCTCATACTACGTTTCATTAAATCCCGTTGCGAAACCGTTTCCTCACGAATCTCTCTACCAGTTAGATGTAAGAAAACATCATTTAATGTCGGACGTCTTAAATTAACTGTTTGAATTGGTATATCGCTCTCTTTAACAAAGTCGACTATAAAAGAACTACCCTCACTCACTTGAAAAGTAAGCTTTCCCTCACTCGTTTCGGTTACATCAACTTGATAGCTCTCTTCAATTTTTTTCTTTGCATCTTGATTATCAGTTGTTGAAATTTCAATAATATCTCCACCAACATCATTTTTTAATTTCTCTGGTGTATCTAGTGCAATAAGTTCACCATGATCCATTACTGCAACACGATCGCAAATTTCAGCTTCATCCATGTAATGAGTTGTAAGAAATATAGTAATTCCCGCTTTTTCTTTTAATTTTAAAATGTATTCCCAAATATGATTTCGTGTTTGCGGATCTAAACCAACAGTTGGCTCATCAAGAAATAGTACACGAGGATAATGTAGCAAACCACGCGCAATCTCTAAACGACGTTTCATCCCTCCAGAAAAAGTCTCTACGATATTTGAACGTTTATCTTCTAAATCTACAATTTGTAGTACTTCTCTTATACGTTCTTCCCGCTTATTTTTTGGAACTTTATAAAACTTACAATGTAACATCAAATTTTCGTTTGCTGTTAACTTTTCATCCAAAGTAGATTCTTGAAAAATTAAACCTATACTTTCTCGAACTTTATTCTTTTCTTTGACATTGTCATAACCATTAATCTTCGCTGTACCACCAGTAGGGTTTGTAATCGTAGAGAGCATATTGATTGTTGTACTCTTACCAGCTCCATTTGGTCCTAAGAAGCCAAAAATTTCACCTTCTTCAACGGTAAGATCAATTCCCTTGACTGCTTGAAAATCCTTGTAATACTTTTTCAAACCAGTCACTTCAACAATATTTTTTCCCACTGTTCACTCACCCTTTCTCTTTTCCTTCAACAAATCATTCAATGTATTTAAACCATTAAGAATTAAAGTTAATTCTTCCTCAGAGACATCAGAGACAAGATCAGCTAGAAAATCGTTTATCACACGATGATGTTGGTCATGCAACTCACGTAAACATGCAGTCGCTTGAACATATACTACTCGTTTATCTTGATCACTACGCACACGTTCAATATATCCCTGATTCTCAAGTCGATTTAATATGCTTGATACTGTACTATTCGCAAGACTCATTTTCTTACTAATTTCACTTACCTTTAAACGTTTTTTCTTTGCCAACATAAAAGCAATCATCATTTGAGGAGGCGTCAACGGACCATCCTTAAATATTTCGCGCATCTGCTGATTAATTCCAGCATTTATTCCTCGAATTAACGTAGCAACCTCAGTACCTGCATAGTCTTTCATTTCTTCACCTCTAACACTCATTTATTTCGTATGCGAATATTTCGTATACGAAATAATATACTACTATCTTTTTTTCTTGTCAAAAAAAAGACTTATCGACAGTGATAAGTCTTTCTACTATCATTTTGCTATAAAAAGTTGTGTCCAATAAGCGCCGTTGGAAGCATAACCAACACCAATATGTGTTACTTTATTATTCAAGATATTTTTCCTGTGTCCAGGGCTATTCATCCATCCAGTTACTACTTCTTCAGGAGATTGTTGACCAGCAGCAATATTCTCTGCTGCAGTTGTATAGTCAATCCCTAAGTTCTGTAGCATATCAAAAGGAGAGCCATAAGTCGGTGAAGTATGAGAAAAATAGTTGTTTTTCTCCATATCCTCTGATTTCATTTGAGCCGCTTGCGCTAGTTCTTTATCCATTTGTAATTCACTTAATCCTTGTTTCTTTCTTTCTGCATTCGTTAGTTCAATGACTGCTTGTTGAAAGGATGAATCAACTTGGATTTGATCATTCTCTTTATTACGGCTTTCTTCTGGCGGCGCAGTTCGAATCCCCTGTTCATTTGTAAAAATATTCTGCTCACGTCCTGGTCTGATTGGTAACGGTTGTCTATTGGTTTCATTTTTTTTACTCGATTCTGGATTTTCACCACTAAAGCTAATTGGCTCGGTATCTAATTGATTTCTATCTTTTTCTGCTTGATCAGCACTGTTGTTTGTACATCCCATAAATAATAATCCAATTAGCACTATATATATCATATGTTTTAGCATGTTTTTTCCCTCCTACAGATAATATCCGTTATTCTGAAAAAAATATGTGTAGATTGATAAAAGAAAAGGATCAATTTTTTATTTGCTAATTAGATTAAGTAAAAAGCAAAAAAGCTTTGTAACGGGTTACAAAGCTTTTTCAAAAATAATGATTTCATTTACTTTCTGTAAGAGAAACATTAAAAGCTATATGATTATGATATGTGTAGCCATTCCTCTTTGACGGCTTTCAACACCGCATTAGTACGGTCTGGTACATTTAACTTCTTAAGTATAGAACTGATGTAATTTTTTACTGTTTTGTCTGATAAGTACAAGTTATCGGCAATAGCTAAATTATTATAGCCTTCAGAAAGTAATTGTAGTACTTCCCATTCTCTATTAGATAAAATATCTATCGGCTGCTTCGGTTCTTTATCATTTTCTCGAACATAAGCTTCCAGTAAACTTGCCGCTAAAATAGGATGAATGTAGGTCTTACCTAATTTAACCGACTTTAAAGCATCTACTAATTCTTTTTCTTCCATTCCTTGATAGAAATAACCAGTTAAACCCAATTTAAACACACATGCCAGATGTGGATTTTTTTCATCACTAACCCAAACAATGACTTTTTTACCTAACTGTTGAAAATGTTGAATTATTTCTAGTGACGGACTGTCTAATATAATATCTACAATTGCTATGTCACAATCATTTTCATACTTTTCTAAATCTGTACCATCACTAACAAACACTTTCTCATCTTGCCATTTTCTTTGCAAGAATGTCACAATCCCCTCCCGCAACAATGAAGGCTGTTTAATAAAGATTATACTCAATTTTTATCACCTGACCATCCAATTTTTTCACATGTCTAAAGATGCAGTAAAATAGATACATAAATTAGGATTGATTTTTAAAAAAACGGGTAAATATGTAATGAATATATTGATTTTTATCATTTTTTTATTTAACAACTGTATATCTGCTTAATTGTGTCCATATAGCGAACACCGATTGTCTTACCGCATTAGGCATTAACAAAAGTCTTCCCCCTATCTTGTTGCCTAAATATAAACCCATTTAGTAGCATATCCATACATTTCGCAACGAGGTTTACTATTCTTACCCTTAAATAATTTTACTGATTAATATCAATATAGTCAATCAAACGCTAAAAAATAACAATAAGTTATTTAAAATTTGTTTGTTTTATAGGTAATTATATTTATTTTATGATAGTATAAAGGAACTACTATCTATTGGAGGTCTCGAATATGAAAACAATAGGAGCACGGATTAAAAAGTTGCGGAAGGAAAATAAAGTATCGATGGCCACACTAGGTAAATCAATCGGAACAGATTCTGCGAACATAAGTAACTGGGAAAATAATAAACGCATACCAGGTGGGAAATTCATTATTGCCTTATCTAATTATTTTAATGTGTCAACAGATTGGTTATTAAAGGGGACTATTGAACTAAATGATGATAGGCAAAATTCTTTTTTTAGTGAAGATTCTAACCATCTACATTCTTTCGTAGCAAATCTTCCAAAAGAAAACCAACATTTTGTTTATGCTTTTGCTAAATTCTATAGTGAATATACACTACATAATGGTTCTTATAATGAGGTTATACAGCAGCATTTCTCTTTATTACCTTTACTAAAGCAAGAAGCACTTCATTCTGAGCTACTTTCTTCTGAAGACATTGAAACGTATCTCCCAATACCTAACGCTTTAGCAGAAAAGGGGGACTTTATATACTCTGCTTCCTCCCACTCTCCTCATCTTGATCCAAGCGGAGAGGTGGAATTGGCTATTGTTCAAAATCAAACAGAGGCCTTTAACGGACAGTTTGTTTTAGCCACATACGATGATCAGCTATTTATGGGTCGATTAATACAAGATGGAGAAAATTGGTTTTTAAAAGTAGCTAAATCTAACGAAATAATATACATTGTCAACATGGATCATATGCATGTTCACGGGATTGTTACTGGTCTATATAATTCTAAAACCACTAACCCTTCGCATTCCTTCTTACATTTCGCTTAAATCTATTTAATTAAAAAATATTTCATACATTTCACCTCCCTGGTTCATATTAGTCATATAGCGCACCGGGGAGGGTGATCGTATTGTTAACTGAAATATTGACTGTGATTGCACGAATCTTCACTATTCTTCCATTACTTTTAGTTGTAACCATTTTTATGGGTAGACGAGCGATCGGAGAACTACCTGTTTTTGATTTTCTAATCGTATTAACACTTGGCTCTGTGGTAGGGGCTGACATTGCAGATCCAAATATAAAGCATATTCATACCGCAGTAGCGATTATTTTTATTGCTATACTAGAAAAAATGATTGCATCACTTCGCTTAAATCAAAAAATAGGACATTATTTCACTTTTTCACCAGTGATCGTAATTAAAGATGGTAAATTAGTGAGTCAAAATCTAAAAAAGATTAAATATTCTATGGATAGTATCTTACTCATGCTCCGACAAAATAACATATTTGATTTGGCTGAGGTTGAACTTGCGATTATTGAAGCAAATGGACGATTAAGCGTTTTTCAAAAACATACATCTAATCAAATTGGAAACAATGCTGCAACAAGCGATATAGAAAGTAAATTTACTTATCCCGTTATTGTTGATGGAAAAATCTATCCAAACGTTTTAAAGCAATTATATGTAGATGAAGTATGGCTATTGCACGCCTTACAAAGCAACGGCGTTCAAGATATAGAAGATGTTTTCTTTGCTACTCTAACTGAAGATCTTACATTACATTTCTCTAAGAAACACGAAAACATGCACTTGCCTCCGCTTTATTTTTAACGATAGCTTTCTGATTTTTGGTATAGTAGTAGGTGAAGGAGGATTTATTCATTATGGAATTATCAATCACTCAACCTGCTGTAAAGTGGTTTATCAAGGAATTAGATTTAAAAGCAAATGATTATGTTCGCTTTTTTGTACGGTACGGTGGACATGGCGGCGTTCATAAAGGCTTCTCCTTAGGAATAGCTAAAAATGATCAACCAAATGATCCAGCATTGTTAGTAACAACCAACGATATCACTTTTTTTGTTGAAAGCTCTGACGCTTGGTATTTCGATGGAATGGACTTTCATATTAAGTATAGTAGAAAATACAATGACATAGATTTTGTGATTAAATAAAGCTAGTTTCTCGACAATACAACAATTACTTTTAACCGCTAGACAAATGATCATTAAATTAGCTTGTCTAGCGGCTATTTTATTTACAGAATGCTATAACTAATTAAAAGGATTCAGCCACAAGTCTGATTGTTCGATTTGAGCAGCAAGTTGAAACAGAAGATCTTCTCTCCCTTTTGGCGCCATTACTTGAACCCCCATTGGCAATCGACTTTGGGAAAGATGCACTGGCATATTAATTGCTGGTTGTCCCGTTAAATTGGCTAATTGCGTAAATGGTGTATAGGTTAAACTAGGTAAAAACATATCATATACGAGCTTTTGTTGGTCCACCGGGCTTTGTTCATCCACCTTTAACAATCGTTCCACTTCTTTTTCTGACGGGTTAAGTTCACCAATTTTAGGCGCTGGATAAGCATTTGTTGGTGTAATGAACAAATCATATTTATTATGAAACCCTGTCACCTGTTCTGCTGCTTGATCCCATCCTGATAAACTTTCACTGTACATCGCCGCTGAAATGTTTTTCCCGGTTTGATGGAGTACCCAAGTAAAAGGATCGACATCATTCGCTGTTATTTCTCGTTGCAAAACTTGTTCCATACCGATAATGACCCTGTTCATTTCTCCAGCATTCATCTTGTAATAATGCTTCATTAAATGATAACCATTAACCGGAATCGAGCACTCCTCAACTTCGTGTCCTTCTTTCGCTAACCACTGAACTACACGACTAACAGCCATCTTAGCATCCTCACCAACCGGCGTTCCTACAGGAGAATCATTCGAGAAACCAATCCGAAATTTTTGACTAACTCGTCTGTTCACAATATCTAAATAACTTTCTTCAAATAAAGGGGTTTGAAATGCTGCTTCAGGCTGAACGGTTTGCATGTGATCTAGTAAAGCGGCACTATCTCTGACTGACTTAGTTAATACAAAGTCAATAGAAGCCCCTTGCCATTGCCGCCCAGTACCCGGACCCACAGGTGTACGGCCTCTTGTCGGCTTCAATCCAAATAACCCAGTAAATGCCGCTGGAATTCGAATAGAACCACCACCGTCACTTGCACCTGCAACAGGGACAATACCAGATGCAACGGCTGCTGCAGCCCCACCACTTGAACCACCAGGAGAATGTTCTAAGTTCCAAGGATTCCTCGTCGCACCATAAGCTTCGGGTTCTGTAATGTTTTTTAAACCAAATTCAGGTGTGTTCGTTTGTCCGATTGGCAAGAATCCTAGTTGCTTTAATCTGGCGGTAAAATTAGAATCATGTGTAACTATATTTTGCTTTAATAACTTGGATCCAGAACTTAATACTTCTCCTCTAATTGCCTGTGATATATCCTTCAATAAAATTGGTACGCCTGAAAATGGAGCAGTGGGTAATTTCTTCGCTTCTTCATATGTCTTTTTTTTACGGCTCCGAACTACTGCGTTTAACTCTCCGTTAACTTCATCTATCCGCTGAAATGCGGCATCTAATAATTCCTGACTAGATACTTCTCTCTTTTTGATGAGTGTCGCTAAATCAATTGCATCAAATCGTTGATATTCTTTACTATTCATAACATCCTCCAACATATTTATGCCACTTCATTTAAATAGTAAAGCACGGGGATATACCCCATGCTTTACTATTCATTATATACAAATGCATCTATTTATTCCAACCATTAGAAGAGGCCGATCGCTCTTCCTTGATCATCTACATCCATGTTTAATGCAGCTGGTTTTTTAGGTAATCCAGGCATCGTTAATACATCGCCAGTAAGTGCGACAATAAATCCTGCTCCAATGGATGGACGCAATTCCCTTACCGTAATAGTGAAATCATTTGGTCTTCCTAGCTTTTTAGGATCATCAGATAGAGAGTATTGCGTTTTTGCCATACAAATAGGAAGATTCCCCCACCCAAGTGCTGTCATTTCCTTGATCTGTTGTTCTGCATGCGGGGTAAAGGATACATCTTTCGCTCCGTATACCTTTTGGGCTATCTGATTAATTTTATCTTCTATGGAGTCTTCTAATGGATATAGTGGTGTAAAGTGAGCTTGTTTCTGCTCAATTGTTTTGACTAGTTTCTTTGCTAGCTCTATACCGCCTTTACCACCATGCTCCCAGACCTCCGTTAGAGCAACCTCGACACCTTGTTCTTCACACCATTGCTGAATGAAGGAAATTTCTTCTTCAGTATCATCGACAAAACGATTTATTGCTACAACAAATGGCAATCCGAAAGACTCAATTGTTTCCATATGTTTTTTAAGGTTCTGTATTCCTTCACGAAGTGCACCTACATTTTCTTCGCCTAAATTTTCTAAAGCGACACCACCATGTAACTTCAACGCGCGAATGGTTGCAACAATAACAACTGCTTTTGGATCAAGTTCTCCAACCCTTGCTTTAATATCCAAAAACTTTTCTGCACCTAAGTCGGCACCAAATCCTGCTTCCGTAATAACATAGTCACCTAGTTTACTAGCCATTTTGGTGGCGAGTAAACTATTACAGCCATGCGCAATGTTTGCAAATGGACCACCATGGATAATTGCAGGCGTGTTTTCAAGTGTTTGGACTAAATTAGGCATAATCGCTTCTTTTAACAATAAAGTTAACGCACCCTCAACCTTTAAATCAGCGACAGTTACAGGTGTATCATCTGAACGGTAACCGACTACAATATTCGCTAAACGTTTACGCATATCTGCCAAATCACTAGCAAGGCAGAAGATCGCCATAATCTCAGAGGCAACTGTAATGTTGAAGCCGTCTTCCCGAGGTACACCTTGTTTTATTCCACCTAATCCGATTACAACATTCCGTAACGCACGGTCATTTAGATCCACCACACGTTTCCAGACAATTCTACGTGTGTCAATCTCGCATTCATTCCCTTGAAAAATATGATTGTCAATAAACGCAGCTAAAGCATTATTAGTGGTTGTTATAGCATGGATGTCTCCAGTAAAATGGAGGTTTATATCTTCCATTGGTACAACTTGCGCGTACCCACCACCACTGGCACCACCTTTCAACCCCATTGTTGGACCTAGTGATGGTTCACGTAATGCAACAACCGTTTGATGTCCAAGCTGATTCATTGCCTGCCCTAACCCGACAGTGACTGTTGACTTACCTTCTCCCGCTGGCGTAGGGTTAATCGAAGTCACTAATACAAGATTTCCATCTGGAGTATCTTTCAATCGTTCTAAAACGTCGTGTGAGATTTTCGCTTTATATTTACCGTATGGCTCCCACTCCGAATCACGCAATCCAACCCTTTCTGCAATTTCTTTAATTGGCTTTTTCGTGACTTGATTGGCTATCTCGATATCTGTAGGTACAACCATTAAAGAACACTCCCATCCAATTTTATTGTCATACTTTACCCATCTATCAATCTATGCATTATTATAACATTTATCCTTTTGATTTGGTGAAAACGATGCATTTTTAATCAGTTCCTTTAATAATACAAAACAGGCAGGGGTTATAATAATCCCTGCCTGTTTATGCTATATTTTTGATTGTACAAATTTGTCCATTCGTTTCATCGCTTGATCTAATTGCTTCATCGATGATGCATAAGAACAGCGAATATACCCTCTTCCGCTATCACCAAATACATCACCTGGAACAACTGCAACTCTTTGCTCCTGTAGCAATTGCTCTGCAAATTCAGATGAAGTCAAGCCTGTCTTTTCAATCGATGGGAAAACATAAAATGCTCCACCTGGCAAATGACACTCAAGACCCATTTCTCGCAATGCCTTCACAACAAAATTTCGACGCTGACGATAACTAACTCGCATCTCTTTAACACTATCCATGCCATTTCGCAAAGCCTCTAATGCACCATGCTGCGCCATCGTCGGTGCACACATAATCGTGTATTGATGTATTTTTGTCATAGCTTGAATGATTTCTTTCGGCCCAGTCGCATAACCTAATCGCCAGCCCGTCATCGCAAATGCTTTAGAAAAACCAGAGATAAGTATGGTATGTTCAGCCATACCTTCAATAGCCGCAAAACTAGTAAATGCTTCATCATATGTGAGATCCGCATAGATTTCATCGGACAACACTAGAATGTTATGTTTCTTTACAACCGTAGCTATTGCTTCCATTTCTTCTTTGCTTAATACTGCACCAGTTGGATTATTAGGACTACAAATTAAAATAGCCTTTGTTTTTGGTGTTATGGCTGCTTCAATTTGATGTGCTTGTACCCTAAATTGATTTTCTTGTGTCGCTTCAACTATAACCGGCTCGCCACCTGCTAATCGAACAGCAGGTACATAAGCAACAAAACTCGGCTCTACTATAATCACTTCATCTCCGGGATTAATAATTGCGCGAAAAGCCACATCTATTGCTTGACTTGCACCTACAGTCACAAGTACTTGTGATTCCGGATTATATTCCACTTGAAAACTTTCAGATAAAAATTTACTTATTTCTTGTCGTAACTCTAACAAACCTGCATTTGCTGTATAAGACGTATATCCTCGCTCCAGCGAATGATAGCTCGCTTCAATTACATTCCAAGGCGTTACAAAGTCTGGCTCGCCCACTCCTAATGAAATAACATTTTCCATTTTAGAAGCTAAATCGAAGAAACGTCTTATTCCAGATGGTTTTAATTCATTTATATGATCTGCTACAAAATTTTTGCCTTCTGTTGTCATGGTGACACCATCATTCTTTTATCTTGTTCATCTGGTTCCTCAAAAATAATGCCATCATGCTTATACTTTTTCAGGACAAAATGTGTTGTTGTAGAAACAACCGTGTCCAATGTAGATAATTTATCGGATACGAAACGACTAATTTCCATCATTGTTTTTCCTTCAACAGAAACAGATAGGTCGTATGCTCCTGACATGAGATACAGTGCTTTTACTTCTGGAAAACGATAGATACGTTCAGCTATTTTATCAAATCCTGCTCCTCGTGTTGGTGTAACTTTCACATCAATCATTGCAGTAACACCCTCATACTGAAGAACCTTTGCCCAATTGACTAGCGTAGAATAACCTAAAATAGCACACTCGTTTTCCAGCTTTTCCATCATTTCTTTTGTTTGATCTACAGTAAGATCAATCATCTTAGAAATGGTTTCAACTTCCAAGCGTCCGTTTTTTTCTAATAGCTTTAATAATTCTAGCTCTTTCTTTTCCAAGTCGTTCACCCACTTTTCATTGATACACATAAGATTTTAATTTGATAATTATATTTAATCGTACTACAAACTTAAGCATAGGTAAATAACCGAAACGTTCTAACTTTATCTTCCCTTTTTATCTATCCGCGCATATATTATCTCATGAACAAAAAACTTGTTTTGAGACTTGAAAAGGAGCTTTTAGAAATGAACATTAATTACACTGATATGATTGCTACTTTTGGCATTGGCGGTGCACACCCCGGTGGTTTAAGTGCAACAAAATATATTATTAATCAACTAGAGTTAGACCAAAAAGAAAGAATTTTGGATGTTGGCTGTGGCAACGGTCAAACGTTAGAATATTTAGCCCAAACATTACCAAATCCGCTATATGGTGTAGATCGACATCAAGACATGCTTTCGAACGCAAAAATAAGATTAGAAAATTATCCAACTATTACACTTAAAGAAGCGAATATAGAGAACCTCCCATTCCAAGATAATTTTTTCGGATTGATTTTATCTGAATCTGTTACTGCTTTTACATCTATCGATCAATCTCTACATGAGTATGCTCGTACCTTGAAAGATGGTGGAAAGCTAATGCTATTGGAAATGACTGCGAATGATATACTAAAAAAAGAAGAGCAAACAGAGATTATAAACTTTTATAATATCTCTCGTCTATTGACTGAAGAAATGTGGTGTAACGCCATTTACAAAGCTGGACTCCATATTATTTCAATAGAAGCTGTTCCAACACATCTAGAAAACATTATTGATTTTAATATACAAGAAGACATGAATGAACGTTATTTCGAAATGATGGCAAAACATTATCATTTAACTAACAAATTTAAAGATACATTGAGTGCTAGACTTTATTATTGCAAAAAATAATAAAAGGAATGGCTGTCTATGAAAATAAAAAATACTGCTGCTTGGTTGCAAGATTATATGAACAACAAAGGAGAATATTTTGAGGATAACCTACGCTTACACGAAGAAAAGTTATGCGTACCACTAACCGATTACTTTGATCATGCAGATGCTCTTTCCATACAACAGCACCTCATTCAACATGGTATGTTCTTTCCCGGTCCTACAGATAAGCACATCATTAATCAGATGATTTCACTTAGATACTGGGACAAGGTTGAAGAACTATTACAAACACTCGAAGCAGCATGGGGCAAACGGAAAGGAACACTCTTTGTATTTCCTTCTGACTTTACTAATAATCAATTATTACATTATTTTAACGGTGTATCGGGTTTGAGTTTTCCAGATAAATTATTCCTATTTATTACAGATCAAACAACAGACATTCAATTACACGCTTTACTCACTCACGAATACAACCATGTGTGCCGACTTCAAGCTTTCTCCTCAAAGATTAATATGCTAACACTTGCAGATGCGGTATGTTTAGAAGGGATCGCAGAGTTTGCGGTAAAAGAAAGATTAGGGAAAAAGCATTGTTCTCCTTGGATTCATTTATATAACGACAAACAAATGAACGAAATGTGGATAAATTGGATAAAACCTAACTTAGCAATTGCTAGTAGGGATGTGCAGCATTATGCACTAATGTATGGATCTGATGAAATTCCACAGTGGGCAGGGTATGCTGTTGGCTACTACTTAATTGATCAATACACACAACAACACAAGCCTTCTTTAAAACAATTACTGGCCACCCCAACACAGCATATTCTTTCTGAAATAGACCACATATAAAATTGGGTTATCAACATCGGCATGTATCCCTTACAATTCTATACGTTTATCATAAAATATAGTAACTTGGCAAGAAAGGAGTATGCTTATGTCTAATTATTATCATCTATGCAATAAAAACATTGGTCGTCCTGTACACATCCGAACAAAAGATGGCAAAGAACACCGCGGAATCATTCATCGTGTCAACAACTCCCACGTATACCTTCAACCAATGCCTTCTAATTTAGGCGGGTATGGTTATGGATACTGGGGATCACCTTTTTGGGGGCCAAGACCTGGATTTGGATGGGGCGTCGCCTTAGGTTCTATAGCTACTTTAGCATTATTACCACTCTTTTTCTGGTAATAAATACTACAGTATATCAGATAACCGCAGTATACTATAGTATACTGCGGTTAAATTTTTTCATTAAACGTTTTGTACTTTTATTTCTCAGGCATGGATGCATCCATCTGATCTACCAATCGCTCAGCTAATTTTCGGTACATGTTACTCATATTAATCAAAGATGTCACAAGAAGTAATTGCTCGATATAAGCTTGATTATCAGTATCTACTTCTGTTACTTTTTCTTGAACATTTGAATGCAACGTTTTCACAGCATCTTCAAATGTGCGTGTTTGCTCATCATTCATTTGAACATATTGCTGATAGATCGGTTCAAGCTCTAGTTGTTCTGCATCAATTTTTCTATTTAACTCTTCTAGAACAACTCTTACATCATTGATCGATAAAGCACCCTTTAATTGATAGATCAATTGAATCAACATAATATGTTCTTTAGAATATTTTTTGTTTTTAATCGGAAATAACAACTTCCCTTTTGCGTAATTATTAATCATCGTTTTCGTCAAAACCTTATCATCTTCATAACGTTTACTAGCGCGATAAGTATTTTCAAATAACTGTGTCACTTGATCCATATATAAATCAATAGCTGGAATGTCTTCCAATCTAACTTGGTTATCCAGTCTAATATCTTGAATTAATTTATTTAGATTATCCACTACAACACCTCATCTCATTACAAATGTATCTCCATTATAGCTTGAAATATGTCAAAGGTAAACGTTGACTACGTAAAGAAAATATTATATCATGATATGTAGTATCAAAAACCACATATCATGATCGGAGTGTTTTTTATGCACCAATTTATTCGTGAGCCAGTTAATGGTTTTACTCATTTAGCCGGAGCCCTTCTCTCTTTCATTGGCTTATTAGCGTTAGTTATTAAGGCAGCATCTACCTCGGGGTCAAATTTGGCGATTACAGCTGTTATTATTTTTGGGATTAGCATGATTCTGCTTTATGCAACATCGGCTACATATCATATGGTTATTGCTAGAGATAAAGTCATTGCATGGCTCAGAAAATTAGACCACTCCATGATTTTTATTTTAATCGCTGGAACGTACACACCTTTTTGTTTGATTTCCTTAAATGGAATAACTGGTTGGGTGTTATTTAGCATTATTACAGGGGTGGCAATTAGTGGCGTCATTTTTAAAATGGTTTGGTTTCATTGTCCACGATGGTTATCAACCTCGTTATATATCGTAATGGGATGGATGATTATTTTCGTTGCAGGTCCATTAGCATCGAGTATTCCTACTGGTGGGTTAATTTTATTAATTACAGGTGGTGTAATTTATACAATTGGCGGTATTATCTATGCTACGAAACCACGATTTTTAGAGTCAAAATATATGGGATTTCATGAAATCTTTCATATATTTATTTTACTTGGCACACTAGCACATTTCCTAAGCGTCTATTTTTATGTACTTTAAAACCGAAGTGATTGATATCACTTCGGTTTTATCATTTAATAAGAGATAATCTCATCGTCTATATTTTCATTACTTTTTGATTGAATCTCTACTAATAATTTATGAGGTAGGCAGATAATTGTTTCTCCAGGCTTTCCTTTCCAACCCATTTTCACGCCGACTTGATCAGGACTATTATCTTCTTTAATTCTAATTTGTTCATTATCCACTTCCATCAAATTATACTGATTACCTTTACCTTCTATAATAAATTGTTCATTTTCTTCATGACCAGTTAACGTAATTTCACGAATGACCTCTCCATCTTGAATAATTACTGCAACCACTTCATCTCCAGCCTCAGTTGCTTTCGTCATAGAAAATACGGTCAGCGGAATAAATGAAATAGCAATTAGCAAAGCAATGATCACAATATCAAATGGTTTGAGTACACGTAATACTTTTCTCATCATTGAATACCCCATTTTTTGTTCGTCCTAATCACATTTTAACATAAATCATTACTATTTATTCTAAACTCACTTTACTTTTCTAATGATGTCTTCTAGCAAAGTCTACAAAACGAAAACGGTCGGGTCTGTGTCTTGATTCAGTATATTGAAAAAGAGTCGCATTATCTAAATAGACATAATTCTTGATTACTACAATATTAGAATAACCTTCTATGTCTAACAGTTCTCGGTCTTCTTTTGTAGGTTCTTCCACTGTGATCTCTTTTTTGGCAAAGCTAATCGTTAAGCCTAACTCACCCTCTAAGTAAGCATAGATTGAATCTGCACAAATTTCCTCTGTCAATTGCGGAACATTATCTTTGACCAGATAGTCTTTGTCTAAAATAATTTTATCCCCTTCTAAATCACGTACACGAAGCACTTCCCAAACTTCTTGCTCTGTTGATACTTGAAGTTGTTTCCTGATGAACGTTGTAGGTTTGATCAAAGAGAGCTGGTGAACTGTTGTCTTTGGCTTCGTTCCCATTTTTTCAGCTAACTCCTTAAAACTTACTAATCCTGAAACCGGAAAGTCATATTTATTTCGAGGAATGACAATAGATCCTTTTCCTCTGACCTTTTGAATATAACCATTTTGTGATAGAAGGTTTAATGCCTTACGAATGGTTTCTCTTGATGTGTGATACAGTTCTTTAAACTCATTTTCAGACGGAAGTAATTCTCCTGCTTGCCATTTTCCTTGGTCTATTTCGCTTGCAATTTCTTGATAGATCACTAAATATTTATTCATGTTCAAACGTCCCCAATAAAATTACTTTTTTAAATGATAGACAATCGATTCATACGGACGAAGCTTACCATTCCTTTGCGCTAACAGATTAGAATCATCATAGTTAGAAAGAAGAATAGACACTTTGAATTGGTCCAGCTCTAAATCATCCGGTAGCATGTAGCTAGCTTCTTCTTCGTAAAAATTATTTAATACGATTATTTTTTCGTTTCCATCATCTCGTACGTAAGCGAAAATAGCATGATGATCCGGTAAAATCAACTGATAATTACCGTCCGTTATAACATCATACGTTTTTCTTAAAGCAATTAGTTTTTGATAATGATAGAAAATAGAATCATTATTTTCTAAAGCCGCTTCTGCATTGATTGTATCATAATTTTGGGCAACAGAGATCCAAGGTTGATCAGATTTTGTAAATCCTGCATTTTTTGAATTATTCCATTGTACAGGTGTACGAGAGTTATCTCGCGATTTTTGTTTTAGAATATCTATAATTTGTTGCTCAGACATTCCTTCGCTTACTTTTGCTTGATACATATTTAATGTTTCTACATCTCGGTAATCTTCTATACGTTCGAATCCAGGGTTTGTCATCCCGAATTCTTCTCCTTGATAGATATAAGGTGTTCCTTGCATCATGTGAATCGTCGTTGCAAGCATTTTGGCTGACTTTTCATGATAGTCCTTGTCATTCCCAAATCGAGATACAACACGCGGCTGGTCATGGTTACACCAAAACAAGGCGTTCCACCCGCCACCTTGGTGCATATGGACTTGCCATTCTGACAAAATTCGCTTTAATTCCAAAAAGTCAAATGGCGCTTTTGTCCATTTTTCACCATTTGGGTAGTCTACTTTTAAATGGTGAAAATTAAATGTCATGTCAAGCTCTTCTCTTTCAGGCTTTGTATACTTTATGCAGTTTTCAATTGAAGTAGATGACATTTCTCCAACAGTCATCATATCGTATTTTGAGAATACACGCTTATTCATTTCATGTAAAAATGTATGGATTTTCGGACCATCGGTGTAAAATTTCCGCCCATCTCCAGGGGGAACAGATCCGTCATCATCTGGGAAAGCTTGATCTTTCGATATTAAATTAATAACATCTAAACGAAATCCATCCACTCCTTTATCAAGCCAATAGTCCATCATTTTGTAAATAGCTTCTCTTACTTCTTCATTCTCCCAATTTAAATCGGCTTGTGTTTTATCAAACAGATGTAAATAGTACTGATCAGCGTTTTCATCATATTGCCAAGCTGAACCACCGAACTTGGATCGCCAATTTGTTGGTGCCTGTCCACTCTTTCCATCTTTCCAAATATAGAAATCACGATATGGATTGTCTGTAGATAATTTGGCATTTTTAAACCAAGCATGCTCTGTAGATGTATGATTTACCACAATATCCATAATTAATTTCAGATCACGGCGATGAACTTCCATCAACAATTGTTCAAAATCAGCCATCGTTCCATATTCCTCAAAAATAGAATAATAATCACTAATATCGTATCCATTATCATGTTGTGGAGATTGGTATATAGGTGTCAACCATAGCACATCTACACCTAGTTGCTTTAGGTAATCTAACTTTTCGATTATACCTTGCAGATCACCAATTCCATTTCCTGTTGTATCTTTAAAGCTTTTCGGATAAATTTGATAAACTACGGCTTTCTTCCACCAAGGTTGTTTCATTTTTTCACCTTCCTATAAATGACAGATTAGCAACCATAAAAATACGGTTGCTAACCTTGGTTATTATGTTTTATTTTCCCAGACGTTGGAATGCGTTTCGACCCATTTTCATTTTAGAAAATAGCATAGTTAGTACAATTGGGACAACAATTGCTACAACCATTGATACAAAGAACATTACCCAATCCTGTGCTTGTATGGAGAGAATACCAGGTATTCCACCTACACCAATAGAATTCGCCATTACGCCACTTCCAACAGAAATGACTGCAGCTAGCATGGAACCAATCATTGCTGCTAAGAATGGGAATCCATATTTCAGGTTAATACCAAACATTGCTGGTTCCGTTACACCTAAATAACAAGAGATTGCTGCAGGTACGGAGACTTGTTTTTCTTTATCATCTCTACGATTAATGACAATCATAGCTATTACCGCAGATCCTTGCGCAATATTTGATAGTGCAATCATTGGCCATAAATTTGTACCACCAAATTCGCTCATTAATTGCAGGTCGATTGCATTTGTCATGTGATGTAAACCTGTAATAACGAGTGGAGCATAGGCAAAACCAAATACTGCCGCAAATAACCAACCAAAAGCTGATGTTAATCCACCATATACTACATCAGAAATCCAAGAGCCGATTTCCCAACCAATTGGACCTAATACAACATGTGCAATTAATACAGCTGGAATTAATGCGAAGAATGGAACAAAAATCATCGAAACAACATTTGGAATAATTTTGCGTAAACCAAGCTCAAGATATGCTAATACAAACCCTGCCAATATAGCAGGTATAACCTGGGCTTGATAACCAATCATATCAACTGTTGCAAAACCAAAATCCCAAAACGGAATTTCCTCTGCGCCCGCTACGCCATAAGCATTTAATAACTGTGGTGATACTAACGTAATACCAAGAACAATTCCAAGAATTTGACTCGTTCCCATTTTACGCGTAATCGACCAAACAATCCCTACAGGTAAGAAATGAAAGATCGCTTCGCCAATTAACCAAAGAAAAGCATGAGTTCCTGCCCAGAATTGTGATAATTCTATTAATGTTTGGTCTCCATTTGGGCCAAACTCAGGGATAGAACCAATAACATTACGAAAACCAAGTATTAGACCACCGACTACTAAAGCAGGGATAAGTGGAGTAAATATCTCAGCTAAATGTGATATCAATCGTTGAACGACATTCATATTTTGCTTTGCTGCAACCTTCGCATCCTCTTTTGATGTATCACCTACGCCTGCAATTTGTGTGAATTCTTGATAAAAACTAGCAACCTCATTGCCAATGATCACCTGAAATTGTCCTGCGTTCGTAAATGTTCCTTTAACAATATCCATTCCCTCAATTTTTTCTTTGTCAGCCTGTTCCGTATCATTCAATACGAAACGCATTCTTGTTGCACAATGGGTCACTACAGAAATGTTGTCGCTTCCTCCAATATGCTTCAGTAACTCCTTAGCGGCAGCAGTATATTTAGCCATTTTCATATCTCCTCTCTTGTAATAAATCATTTGACTTCTACTCGCAAAAAACAAAACTTGTATATACATGTCGTGATTACGCTTTCATTATATCCTGTATATACAAGTTAGTCAATAATTAATTTTAAGATTTTTATTTCATATAATTAAAAATAAGTTGGTTCCCTCCAAGTTCGGAGTATGCCAACTTATTTTTTACATCCAACATTTATGATTTAAATAAAATATTATTCTCTAAGTGGATATGCTCAAAAGTATTCGATTCTAAATCCGCTAGACGAGCATAGGTAATACGATAGGAGTTACAGGCACCTTCTGGCGGAACAAAATCATTTGTTATTTCGCGCATTTCTTTCAATAAATCCCCTGCAGCTTGATGTTCTTCTTCCATATCTTTGTTTAAAACCTCAATTTTCGCCGCTAAATCTGGATCTCCTGAGTCTTCATATCGGCGTACTAAAGGAAATAATTGTGTTTCTTCTTCTACCAAATGTGCTTCTATATCCTCTTTAAACTGATGATATAACTTGTGTAATTGCCTTAAATGCGGATTAGCTTGACCATGTACTCGGTATATCTTTGTTACAAATTGACTTAATGGATCTAATTCTTGATGAAGATACTGGTGATGCTCCTTCATAATATGATCAATTAATTCTATTCTTGAAACTTGTTCCCAATCTACCTCTTTGTTTCCCTCTTCTTTCCATTCTGTATATGTGTCATTTAATACTTGTAACAATTCCCCTTCATTAATGGCTGGCTTTTTAGCTAATGTTTCACGTAGTGGCTTGTCTCCACCACAACAGAAATCAATTTTATTCTCTTTAAACAAATCACTAGCCTTTGGAAACAAACGCACAATCTCTGCTGGCGTATGATCTATGTTAAATGTATGCATATATAAAACCTCCTAATTTAATGTATCGCTAAAAGTATAACGCACATCGAATTAGGAGGTTGTGAGTTAGATCACTAGTTAAAATGATTTGAATTGTTCTCTATCCACATAACCATCGTTTTCAGATAATATTTTTAAAGCTTCAGCAAAGTCTTCTTCATGCACCTCACACTCAAGTGAAACATTTCGACCTTCATTGTTATGATCCAACATATCATCATCCATAACTTTGAATGGGTATGCAGGCATGCCAGCCGTGTTAGGCGTAGTACCTATTCTTGCAATAAGCGGGGCGGTAAATGTAGAATCGTAGTCTGTTTCCAATGTATCCACTTGGACATTTTGCACATGTAACTTATTTAATTTCGCACGAACGTCTTCCGCATCATTTTCACTTCTAAAATAAGCTTGTAATTGTTTATACATTTTATTCACCCTTTTTGGTTTGTCGTCTTATTAATAACTAATATACCCATTATCTACTGGTTAAAACAAAATGTTTAAAGTATTAACTTTTTTTCTCCAACAATTCTTTTAGGACAACAGCTTGATTGTGCTCTTCATCTTTGGCTCCGAATATTAGCGTTATCTTCTTGTAAGATTGATTCCATTCTTTTAGTTTCTGAAGTGCTTCCTTTTTTTCATCATCTTGCTCTAATTCTTTTTTATAGCTTTCTTTAAATTCTTGAAACTTATCTGCATCGTGATCAAACCATTTTCGTAATTTTTTTGATGGAGCAATTTCTTTTAGCCATAAATCAATAGCCAGATCTTCTTTCGCTATCCCTCTAGGCCAAATACCGTCTACCAATATTCGTTTTCCATCGTTTTGATTAACAGATTGATATGCTCTTTTTATTGAAACATTCACTTCGGATCACCTCTACTATGGGCTTACCCGATTCCATAACAATAAAACAAATAAGCCCTGAAATTAGCGCTTCATCAACGCATAACTTCAGGACTTACTTATTACAACTATTTTATACTAGCTACTACGCCATCCACTTGGGCGGTGTATCTTTACTCCAATATATTTCTCCGATTGTATGATGTGATTCATATTTATCTTGTTTCATATGATAGTGAAAATTAAACCAATATCCTTCTTGAGGTCTAATGTCTCGTCTCACATGAAACCTGATTAGATCCTCACCTGTTTGCGCATTAAATACATCAAATATTTTCTCACCATAGCCCGCAACTTGATCTTCAGTAATATGGAGATAATTGATTTGCTCCTCAGGTAAATCCTTCAAAACGGTTTCCAACACTGATTCTATGCCAGGTAAAATATCGGTAGTAAAGTCAGCTTCAATTTGTTTTGTTATTTTCGGACCTAATTTCAGTAATGATTGAGATTTAGCCTGTTCGATTAATTGATCAATAGGATCTCGTTCAATGGAGGAAGTATAAATAGATGCATCATCAAACTGATCGAATACAACAGCCATACTCTGTTTATTATGATTTTCATCAGAAGGCTCGATCTCTTTATTACTAGCTTCTGCATCCGTATGTAATTGCATTGGTGGTACATATAAGCCTAATGTCACAATCGAAACAAATGTAACAAATAACCGTTTCAACCAGAGTTGCATCTGACTACCTCCTTTATCTGAAAATTATGCTTACTATAATAATATCATGTCACATTAAAAAATCTATACTTTTTCTTACTTTTAATAAAGTTGAAATAATTTTACATGTTCCACCACGATTAACGCATTCTAATAAGTAAATTCACTTCAAGTATACAAAGGAGAGACAAACAATGTCAGAAAAAATGAACTTATTAATGTTTAGTGGTGAATACGACAAAGCGATGGCAGGTTTAATTTTGGCAAATGCAGCTAGAGAAATAGACGTAGAAGTAACGATGTTTTTTGCTTTTTGGGGATTATGGCT
This sequence comes from Paraliobacillus salinarum, assembly GCF_014083865.1. Lineage (GTDB taxonomy): Bacteria > Bacillota > Bacilli > Bacillales > Amphibacillaceae > Paraliobacillus > Paraliobacillus salinarum. The sequence continues at coordinate 44,941 of NZ_JACEFA010000014.1, forward strand.
TGTACGCGATCCCGAAAAAATTTCAACTGAAGATAAATCAATATATGAAAAAATGTTTAGCACCTTTTCCCCTAAAGGAGCTGAGGATCTACCGCTGTCTAAAATGAACTTCAATGGAATTGGTAAGAAACTATTAGTCGATATGATGGATGATCACCATGCCCCACACGTGATTCATTATTTGAAAGGAGCTAGAAAAAAGAATGTAAAGTTTTATGGTTGTAAACTATCACTTGAAATTATGGGTTTTAAACAAGAAGAGCTCATTCCTGAGTTAGAAATTGTTGATGCGAAAACATACTTAAAGGATGCCTTGCAATCAAATATGCAGTTGTTCATCTAATTATAGTTCTAGATAAAATTCACTCTAACACTTTTTTTCACCGAGCATAGGCTAATGATATAGCACGATGGATCGGAGAGGTGAAATTAGAATGTTTAAAGCGAAAATTGGAACAAAAACACATTATCCGAATGGAGAATTGGAAGAATATTTTAAGCCTTATCGCCAACAAACAATTGGCTATAATCAACGGATAAAAACACCCTACGGAAACAAACAAATGATTTATGCAGATTGGACAGCCAGCGGCCGGTTATATGAACCAATTGAATTAAAATTATTGCGCATAATTGGGCCGTTTGTTGGAAATACACATACAGAATCCACCGTTACCGGTATGACGACAACAAAGGCATACGAACAAGCAAGAATAATTATAAAAAATCATGTGAATGCTCGAACAGATGATGCTTTAATACCAACTGGAACTGGTATGACCGATGCGGTAAATAAATTACAGCGGTTATTGGGAATGAAAGCTCCGGAGAACATTCAAAAAAGAGTTAAAATAAAAGAGAATGATCGACCGATTATCTTCGTAAGTCATATGGAGCATCATTCCAACTATCTATCCTGGAAAGAAACAATTGGTGATGTAATTATGCTACCACCTGATGAAAATGGTGCCGTAGATGTGAATGAATTAAAAAAACAACTTCAGCTTTATTCCAATCGTAAGACGAAGATTGGTGCATTTACTGCATGCTCCAATGTTACAGGATTTCAAACCGATTATCATCAATTAGCAAAAATAATGCATGAACATGACGGTATTTGTTTTATTGATTTTGCTGCATCTGCACCCTATCATGCGATTGACATGCATCCTTCCAATTCATTAGAAAGACTTGATGGTATTCTTTTTTCTCCACACAAATTTTTAGGTGGCCCTGGAACGTGTGGTATTTTAATTGTGGCAGAAAAATTGATCGAAAATACGGCACCTGATAATCCTGGTGGTGGCACTGTTTTATGGACAGATAAATGGGGAGGCTATAAATATAATACACAGATAGAAGCTAGAGAAGATGGCGGAACACCTGGGTTTCTGCAGCTTATCCGCGCTGCCCTCGCAATTAAATTAAAAGAAGCGATGGGAATAGAAGAAATGTATTATCGTAAACAAGAAATTCTAAATATACTCGTACCAGAGTTAGATCGAATGAATGGAATAGAAATGTTAGGCTATCCATCTACTCAACCATGTTTAGGTATTATTTCTTTTTGTGCAAAAGAAGTACACCATCATTTGTTCGTTAAGCTATTAAATGATCGATTCGGTATCCAAGCTAGAGGAGGGTGTTCTTGCGCTGGTCCATACGGTCATTATTTATTAAACATTGATGCAAACGAATCCGAGAAAATAGCACAATTGGTAGAAAAGGGCGACCTCTCCACAAAACCAGGATGGGTGCGTATATCCATACACCCATCCATGTCTAATCAGGAAGTAATACTTATATTAAAAGCAATTAGGCAGATTAAGCAGCATGCTAATCAATGGGAAAAAGACTATATTTATAACTCATATAAAGATACCTTCATTCATAAAGATGACAACGAAAAAACACATCTAGATTTAACGCAATTTTTTTCATTTCAAACTAGCTAAACATACGTTCCTTTTTCCGAATAAATAAAGATATGAAAATGATTGCCGCAATAGCATACGCAAAATAACTAAGAACAGGATAGGTCGCTTGATTTTTTACGCCTATTCCAATAATTGCCCAAACAAATACAAGTGGATAAAAAATATCACGTTCCGATGAGCGAAACCAAATTGCTAGGACTGCTGCAATAACAAGCATGATCATTGTCCAAATTTGATCAGATAAGCCAAAGCCGTTCCAATCAATATAGATAAGGTAATAACTAATATTTGCGATCGTAGCAACACTGATCCAACCTAGATAAATGGAAAATGGTAATAAGTCTAAAGTATTTTGTTTTCGTTCTTTTACCTTTAGATACATTACAATTAATGTAATCAATAAACTAATCATTACAATAACGGATACCGCAAAGTAATTATAATGCCACGATAGAATCCAAGCTACATTTAACACACAACTAATCCAGAATAGCCCAAATGTTTCTTGATACAATGGTAAGTCACGTCTTTGAGATGGCAACTGTCTCAGCACCCACAAGACTAACAACGCATAAATCAATCCCCATATACTAAAAACATATCCTGCTGGTGTGAATAAAACTGGTAGTTGATTAGATATTTCCCCTGTAGTTTGTCCATTAATCGGCAAGATGTTTGCAAGTCCATTAACCGCAATTACCATTAAAATCGCAACAAGATTAGATATAAACACCTTCATAAATTTTCCTCCTCACGTCTTTTTTTAGGCTACTTCTCACCTAATACATCAACATAATTTTTCATGTCTTGATAAGCTGCTAAAGCTCGTTCTCGACTTGCTTTATGGTCTACAATCGGCTCAGGGTATGTCTGTCCTAATTCAATACCCGCTTCCTCTAGCACTTCCGCCGGTGCAGTCCAAGGGGAGAACAAATATTTCGTAGGAAGGTCCGCAATTTCCGGAACCCATCTTCGAACATAATGACCATGGGGATCAAATTTTTCTCCTTGTGTGATTGGATTAAAAATACGAAAGTAAGGAGAAGCATCATAGCCTGAACCTGCAACCCATTGCCAACCCATAATATTGTTTGCTGAATCATGATCTACTAGCGTATTGCGAAACCAGTTCGCACCTTCTTTCCAGTGAATCAACAAGTGTTTGATTAAGAAAGATGCTGTAATCATTCTCACTCGGTTATGCATCCAACCAGTTTCCCATAATTCACGCAACCCAGCATCCACAATTGGATAACCTGTTTTTGCATATTTCCACCGATCGAAGTGGTCTTGATCCTTTTTCCAAGTGAAATATTTAAACTCTTCTTTTAAAGGCTCGTCTTCTACATGAGGAAAAGTAACCAATTGGTGATAAGCAAAATCGCGCCAAACCAATTGTCTTGCAAACGATTCCAATTGTTCGTGACTTTCTTGCTGCTCCCTACTATCTAATTGTATTAACTTCTTTTGAATATCATGCCAAATGAATCGCGGACTAATTTCCCCCCATGCCAAGTGCGGAGAAAGACGAGAAACTCTATCTTTTGCCGGGAAATCTCGCTCTTTATCATAGCTCATAATATCCTCATCGTGAAAATCATTCCATCGATCGATTGCTTGCTGTTCACCTGGTGTCCAATAATTATGTAATTTAGTTGCCCAAGGGTGTTGCGGTAATAAATCAAGATCATTTACTTCTCCGATGTCATAATCTATAGCAACACCTGATTTAATTCGTTTCGGTAAATGGGTAGGAGAAGCAACATGTTGTTTCCGAGCTTGCTTCCAGAATGGTGTGAAGATCTTATACGGTTCATTTTTTTGATTCATTACTGAACCGGGAGTGAAAAGTAATTCAGATTCAAATCTTTCTATAGTTACAGTTTCTTTTAATTGGTTTAGAACCTTTTCTTCTGCAACTCTACCAATGCGATCATAGCATGAATTAAAGTAAATCGCCGATGCATTGGTTTCATCTATTAATTCCCCTAACACCTTCACATGTGATCCTTTTTTAATAATTAACGGAACATCAAATCGAGCTAATTTTTCTTTAATATGCGCCAAACTATGGTGTAACCACCACTTACTAGCTGCACCAATTGCTCGGTCTTCTTCGTCCGACAAAATATAAACAGGGATAACGTTACCTTCATTCGCTGCATAAGTAAATGCTAGATTATCAAATAAACGCAAGTCTTTTCTAAACCAAACAATAATTTTTTTGTCTGTCATCTTACAACCTCTTTTCTTTCGCTATCTTTATTTATTTCCCCTAATTATAGGGCTTAAACCACAATCAAGCGGCAAAAAAGAAGCACCCATTAAGGATGCTTGTCGACAGATTATGCTTCTTTCTCTTTTTTCTTTAAATATATAGATAAGCCGATAAAAACAGCTAATGTTATCATTAGAGAAGTAATTACAATTAATGGATCATTCATTAATTTCACCCAAACAAACGCACCTAATACAATTGCATCTAATGTAAGTGCGGTTAAAACAATCAATTGGTTAGCCGCTAATTGTTTCCGTAGATGCTTCCATACTCCCCAATGGATAATCATATCCATGATCAGATAAAGAATCGCACCCATGGATGCAATACGACTTAAATCAAAGAATATGGTAAGTACCATAGCGATAGCAATCGTATAAACGAGTGTATGTTTTTGAATACTACCAGGCATATGAAAATGACTATGCGGAATTAACTTCATATTTGTTAACATCGCTAACATTCTAGAAACTGCAAATACACTGGCAATTATTCCTGTGATTGTCGCTATTACAGCGATAATAACGGTAAACCAAACCCCTAAACTCCCCAATGCAGGACGAGCAGCTTCAGCCAACGCGTAATCTTGTGCTTTAATTATTTCTGTCAGAGATAAATTACTAGAAACAGCCCAAGCTAGCATCAAGTAGACAAATAAACTAATGATGATAGAAATGATAATTGCTCTAGCAACATTTTTCTTTGGTTTTGTAATTTCTGAGCCACTATTTGTAATCGTTGTAAAACCTTTAAAAGAAAGAATGGTCAATGCTATTGCCGCAACGTAGCTAACATTACTTGGATTAGGCGGATTATTCCCCGCTTCTGCAGGCTCAAACGTAAAGCCAACTACCCAAAGTGCACTCACAGCAAATAGTAATAAGCCAACAATTTTTATTAGAGATGCAATGGATGTAAAGGATTGAATAAAAGTATTTCCAGAGATATTAACTATAAATGCAAATAGCAATAATCCGACCCCTAATGCTGGTACTAATAAATCAGTAGATTGCACATCAAACAATTGCAATGTATACGTACCAAAAGTTCTTGCAACTAAACTTTGATTAATTACCATTGATAACGCCATTAACATAGCAGCAGATGCGGCTATTGTACCTTTTCCATAAGCTTTTACTAAATACATACCAATTCCACCTGCTGATGGATAAGCTTGACTTAACTTTGTGTATGAATATGCACTAAAACCTGTTACGATTCCACCTATTATAAAAATAAGCGGAAACCAAGCCCCAGATAAAGCGGCAACCTGACCAAGTAAAGCGAAGATTCCTGCGCTAATCATCACTCCTGTACCAAGCCCTACTGCACCAGGAAGCGTAATACTGTTTTTTTTATAGGATGACATAACATTCACCTCGTAAATTAATAGATAGTTATGCTATATCCTTAAATTGTCATACTAAAACATCTGCTACTGCAAACCTAATAATCGTACCAAAATATAACCTAAGATGGATAAAAGTATTGAACCTATGAATGCAGCTGCAAATGCCTTCATACCCCACTTTCTGAATGTCTTAAGATCTACATTTAACCCTAGGCCAACCATCGCCATCCCTATCAGCAGATACGCTAAATCAACAATTCGTAACGCCATTTCTTCTGAAAAGATTCCTAATGTATGCACACCGCTCATTGCTAAAAATCCTAAAATAAACCATGGAACAGAGGAGAAGGAGAACGCCTTTTCATTCGCACCTAAATGATTCCCTTCAGATTTTCGATAGAAATAGCCAACAATTAACGCAACTGGTACTAATAAGGCGACTCTAGTAAGCTTCACAATAACTGCCATATCAACGGCTGCCACTCCACCTACATCTGCAGCCGCTATTACATGCGCCACTTCATGCAACGTTCCACCAGCAAACACCCCATAACCTAATGGAGTTAAACCTAATACACTGTAGAGTACAGTATAAACAAGCGTAAAAATTGTACCTAATATCGCTACGGTAGAAGCACCAATTGCCGTTTCATTATCTTTTGCTTTAATGTACGGAGCAATCGCCACAACAGCTGCTGCACCACATATCGCTGTACCACAAGCTGTTAGAATACCAAGCTTTTTCTCTACACCAAATAGACGTGTTAAGCTATAAACAACGACTAATGCAAAGGTTACTTGAATTAAAGCAACTAAAAAAACATTACTTCCTGCTTGATAAATATCAATTAAATTCAAACGCATACCTAATAATATAATACCAACGCGCAATAATTTCTTACTGGAAAAACCAATACCAGGCTCCCATGCTTCTTTTTTTCCGATTGCAAACTTCCAAACTGCACCTAGCAAAATAGCGATCACCAATGCACCTAAAATCGAAAAGAAAGGTAACCGTGCAATTAATTTTGCTACGATTGCAAGTAATAAGGTCAAACCAATTCCTTGTATAAATCCTTTATTTATCTTTTTAATCATCATAACACTTCCTTATTTATTCTCCTCTTTACTTTACGCCTGAATAATATATTAGTAAAATACATATATCTAATTATATTTATTAGTTTTTTTAATAATAGGAGGTCAATATGCACTTAGATGCACTTCAGACTTTTACAACATTAGTAGAAGTAGGTAATTTTACAAAAGCTGCAGAAAAACTATTAATATCACAACCAAGTGTTAGCTTACATATTAAAAATCTCGAAAACACGTTTGATACACAACTGTTAGATCGCTCACGAAAAGGATTTCGATTAACACCTACAGGCGAGATTCTTTATCATCGTTCAAAACAATTACTGTCCATTTACAACAATGCCAAACAGGAAATACGTAGTCATCATCACGCAGTATCGGGATCTTTAACTATCGGAGCTAGTTTTACCATTGGCGAATACATCCTGCCCTCTTTGCTAATTGAATTACAAGAAGCTTACCCGAATCTAACTTTAGAGGCTGTGATCGGAAATACGGAAGAAATTGTTCGATCGGTTAAACTATTGCAAGTAGATATTGGACTAATTGAAGGGCAAACGAACGAAAAAGAAATGGAAGTATATCCATTTATGGAGGATCAGCTTTATTTCGTCGCTTCAGCAAATCACGATTTAACAAAAAAAGAAAAGCTATCGATAAGAGCATTGGATAATCAACTTTGGGTTACCCGTGAGGAAGGGTCTGGAACAAGAGAGTACCTTTATCACGTTATTCGAAAAGAAGGATTAAAAGCAACAGCATTTCTCACGATCAGCAGTAATCAAGCAATTAAAGAAACATTAATGCAAGGGAATGGTATCTCGTTACTTTCAAAAAGTGTCATTGAGCGAGAGGTATTAGAAGGAAACTTAGTAAAACTACAAGTCAACAATAAGCCATTGACACGAACGTTTTCCTATATTGTGTCACCTATTATGAAGGAAAAGAAAAACGTTGAAGCCTTTTTGCAAAAACTAAAGAAGTAAAAAAATCTCCACAGCTTTAAGCAATGTGGAGATTTTATTTCTTATATATTATTTATAAATAGTCGCACAACATCCGCTCCACCAATGATCGTTCCTAATGTACTACCTAGATTAGCTAGGACGATAATTAATAATACACGGGTTGCTTTATTTCGCCAAAATCCTTTTACAGTGAATACATCCTCTGATAAGTTTTCAAAATCAGAAACATGGGGTCTTTTGACATAGGCTTGTACAAAACCAGCAAACCAGCCAGCTGCAATCAATGGATTTAAGGAAGTAATTGGAGCAGCGATAAATGCTGTAACAATCGCTAATGGATGACCCAGCCCAATTGCTACACCTAACGCCGAAAATGTACCATTCCACAATAACCAGCTCAGCATTTGTTGCCAGCCTGCTGCAGGGTTATTCAGAAAAGTAAATACAATCAAAGCAATAATTAAAATCGGTATCGACCAACCAATAATTTTAGGCACCTTAGATTTTGGTGGGACAGCTGTTAAAGCTTTCAAGTCATGATTCTTCTTTATTTCTTTTGTAATACCAGGAACATGTGCTGCACCTAGTACAGCAACAATTTTCTGACCTGGCGCATATTTAATCTTTTGCGCTAAATATTGATCCCGTTCGTCTATTAACGGCTTTTTTAATCGTGGGAATGACTCTGTAAATTCATTCAATATTGATTGAATAGAATCCTGGCTTTTCATTTTTTCTAAATCTTCTTCTGTGATGGTTTCTTTCGAAAAAATTCCAGCAAAAATTTGAGCTAAGAGCATCATTTTCCCTTTAAAACCTACGCCACCCCAAATTCTTGCAAAAGTTATTTGGATATTACGATCAGCTAAAACTAACTGCGCATTATTTTCCTTCGCAGACGTGATACCTTGAATCATCTCTTGTCCAGCCTCTATACCAAATTGCTTAGCCATACGTTTCTGAAAAGATGAAATAGCAAGATTCATCAATAAAAGTGAGGCTTTTTTCTCTTTAATTACTTTAAAGATGTCCATGTCTTTCCATTGGTTACCATCCATAATGGATTGATAACGTTGCTTATCTAGCTCTACACACACAGCATCTGGTTGCTCATTTTCAATTACTTCTTTTACTTGTTCTGCACTTGTTTTTGACACATGTGCAGTCCCTATCAATATAAATTCTTTTCCATCTTGTTCTATTCTTGTTATATTTTCTTCGGACATGAACTTACCTTCCTTTTATAAAATACATACACTTGTACATTATTTTATCATAAAGTACATTATTGCACATAAATTTTAAAAAAAGCTAGCGAACGATCATTTTACTTGCATGTCGTTCGCTGTTCACTTGATTCATTTCATTTTCTTTATCAAACATATAATGCTTATAGTACTTTCGCTAAATGATTTTTAATATCTTTTACATACTTTTCGACCTGTAGATCTTTAAAGATATTGTGTACAGAAAAGGTTTCTAGTTGCTCCATATCGATATAACGATGCATACAGTGAATCGGAAAAAGAACGTCCTCTACTGTTTTACCATTAAAAAAGCCATCTTCTGTTTCAAACTCTTCTAATGGTGCACCCCACGTTGTAGAAATCATATATTTCTTACCTGTTAAAAGGCCTCCTCTTCCATACCTTTCTCCCTTTTCATAAAAAACACCGCGTTTTAATACTTGATCAAAGTAGGTTTTAAACTTTCCAGGTAAACTAAACCAAAAAATCGGTGTCTGATAGATGATTATATCAGCAGATAAATATTTTTCTCTCTCCTCTTCGACATTGTATCCTTGATCAATAATTGTTGTTGTAATAATGTATTCTTTTTCTAATTGTTCTTGTATCGTTTCAAATATCGTTTGATTAAGCTTACCTTTACTGTGGGGATACCATTGGTGGCCGTTTATTAATAAAACTTGCTTCACTTTCCAAACGCCTCCTCTCATCTTTACAGAGTATATGTGTAAAAAAAAGAAATATTAAATTGTTTTTCAGACACTTCCTGCAAAAATATGTTATGATTAACTTTACAACATATATTTATAAAGAGTGGACGAGAGAACTGGCTCTATGACTCCACGGCAACCTACAATTAGCAAGGTGCCCCAACCAGCAAAGCAACTGCTTTGGATGATGAATCATAACGGTTAATTAAGTAACCCCTCTTTCATCATTTTGACGAAGAGGGGCTTTTCGTTTGTCACTCTTTTATATATGTTGAATTTTTATCAAAAACGGAGTGATTTATTTGGCTAACAAACAAAGAACAGATCAACACAAATTATTTTTCACAGAAGTAATCACGGTTGTTTCAAAACTATTAGTAAATTACGAAGAAGGATATACCTTCCATTTTGAAAAAACGAATAAAAATAAAATCTACCAATTGGCAATTAAAGATGACTCTTACCGATGCTTTTCATTAAATTTAACAGAGAATAAGGTATGGAACCTAAAGCAAAAACAATCAAACGCATTGGAACAATATATTTACAATCAGTTACAACGACAAGGTTTTCCAATTGCTTAACGAAATTGTTATCTGCAGAACAGAGAATGAGGCAACTACACAATGTTATGCTTTATTTGAAAGCAAACAAATTCATAGGACTGAAGATTTACAACAGACTGTTCATTAAACATTACTTGTTCGTTAGTGAATAATTCTTTCGTTTTCAGTCCTGCTAGCGCCTCAACATATACATTCTGTACTTTGTTGCCGTTATTCAAGACAAAAATCAAGCGTTGCTCATCATTCTTTTTTTCGTAAACAATTACATTCTGTTCATCTATTACTTGTATAAAACGAAATGATCCTTGATTTCCAAACGCCGATACTTCCTTACGCATACGAATTAACTGTTGAATGAATTGAAATAAATCCCGATTCTGTTTGGACACATCCCATTCCATACACGCACGACAAGCAGGGTCATCTCCACCAGTCATCCCTATTTCATCTCCATAGTATATACATGGTGTACCAATGAAAGAAAATTGAAAAACATACATCAGTCTAACACGTTCTTCTTCCCCATTGGATAAAGTTAGAATACGCGCTGTATCATGACTATCTAAAAGATTAAAAGCGACTTCATTAACATGTTGTGGATACATATGCAATAAACCTGTAATGCTGTTTGCAAACTGAATTGGTGTTATTTCTTTTTTAGCAAAGAAATCTACTACGCTTGTCGTAAATGGATAATTCATCACCGCATCAAACTGATCACCTTGTAACCATGGTAATGAATCATGCCAAATTTCTCCTAAAATATATGCATCTGGTTTACTTTCTTTAACAACCTTTCGAAAATCCCGCCAAAAATTGTGGTCAATCTCATTTGCAACATCTAAACGCCAGCCATCAATATTAAACTCTTCAATCCAATATCGAGCAACATCAAGCAAGTATGCTTTTACCTCTGGATTGGTTGTATTTAATTTTGGCATGCTTCCAACAAAAGCGAACGTGTCATAGTTAGGTGCAGGCTCTGTTTGAATAGGAAAATCCCATATATGAAACCAATTGCGATAATTTGATTGCTCCCCTTTTCCCAAAACATCTTGAAAAGGTTCGAAATATAAACCACTATGATTGAAAACCGCATCTAACATAACTCGAATCCCTCTATCGTGACATTGCTTCACTAGCTCACGAAAAGTCTCCTTATCTCCAAATTGTGGATCAATCTCCATATAATCAATAGTGTCATATTTATGGTTTGAATAAGCTTTAAAAATGGGACATAAATAAATACCTGTAATACCTAGCTCTTGTAAATGATCGAGGTGATTGATGATACCTTGGAAGTCACCTCCAAAAAAGTTTTCCGGAGTTGGTTGTTCTTTCCCCCAATCCAACGTATTTTCAGGATTTATTGAATGGTCTCCATTTGCAAATCTTTCAGGAAATATTTGATACCAAACAGTGTCCTTAACCCATTCTGGTGCTTGAAAGCTATCGTTTTGATGTATAAAAGGAAAACAAAAATAGTTACCAATATCTTGTGGCATTTCTTCAAAATAACCTTTTTCTGTATAATAGACCTGATCTTCCATTAGCCCCTGACAATAAAACCCATACCTCAGTCGTCTATATCGTGGCGTAATAGTTATTTTCCAAAAATCATGTAAATCAGTCGCCCCTGTTTTTTCCATTGGAATTATATCACAAACCCAATTATCTCCATCAAACTTATAAGGATCACCATAAATTAAACTTACTTTCTTTAAATCGTCTCTTTTGGTTTGAAGCATAATGTTCAGTTCTCCATTTTGATAATTGTATACAAATGGGGAAATGGCACGATGATAGATAGATTCCATAAACATATCTATTCCTCCTATACACTATATGAACAATCGATTGCACTAATGTATCATTTCTCACATATGATTACTATAAAATAATTCAGTCAATAATCATATATAAATATAGTATACATTATCTATTTTTATATTGTAAGCGTTATATTTATTTTAAAATCAACAAATTTTATTTATATTTAGTATTGTCAAATACGCCTAGGCAAGTTATAATAATCCACAAGGAACATGTGCAACCGTTTTCGCACAAGTTGTATATTTTAAATTACAAGGAGGTTCATTTAGTATGAAGAAGTGGCTTTTATCGTTAGTAGGGATTTTTTTCTTAGTAGGTATACTAGCAGGGTGCGGGCCTGACGAATCAGGTTCAGAAAATACTGGAGAAGAAGGTAATGACAGCGAATCAGGAGAAACTGCTGAAATGCCTGAAAAACCAGAAAAACTAACCATTTGGGTAAACGCTGAAGAAAAGCAAGAGGAAGCTGTAGGCCAGATCGCCGAAAAATACACAGAAGAAACCGGTATTGAAATTGAGGCAATTCCGATTAATATGCTTGACCAAATTGAAAAGCTAGATGTTGAGGGGCCTGCAGGAAATGGACCGGACATTATCTTCCAGCCTCACGATAGAATTGGCGACTTAGTTTTACGAGGACTAATTGATCCCATTAATTTAAATGACAAAGCATCAGAATATACAGATGCAGCGATTAGCGCTGTAACAAACGATGGAGAAATTTGGGGTTATCCAGCAGTAACTGAAACATATTCTCTTTTCTATAACAAAGCATTAGTTGATAGTTCACCCGAAACGATGGATGACTTAATGACAATCGCTGAAGAAAAAACAAACGCTAGCAATGATGAGTATGGATTTTTAATGGAGGCAGCGAATTTTTATTTCACATATCCATTCTTCTCTGGTAACGGGGCTTATGTATTTGCCAATAACGACGGGGCATACGATATTAATGATATCGGTTTAAACAATGACGGCGCTGTTGAAGGCGGGAAGTTAATTCAGTCATGGTTTGACAACGGTTACATCCCTCAAGATTTAACACCTGATATTATGAACGGTTTATTTAAAGAAGGAAAAGTAGCCGCAGTTATTAACGGACCTTGGATGGTAAGAGAATACCAAGATGCACTTGGTGATGACTTACAAGCAGCTCCACTACCTAAATTAGACAATGGAGAAAATCCAAAATCATTTGTAGGTGTTAAAGCTTACTTATTATCTTATTACTCAGAAAACAAAGAATGGGCACAAGATTTCATGTCATATATTACAAATAAAGAAAATGCGATGCTATATTATGATGTTGCCGGCGAAATGCCAGCTCGTGTAGATTCAATTGATGATCCAGCAATTGCAGATGACCCAATTTACTCCGCATTTGCAGAACAAGCAACATACGGTGAACCAATGCCTGGTGTTCCTGCAATGCAACAAGTTTGGGATCCTATCAACAATGCACTCTCGTTTATTTCTAAAGGAGAGCCTGTAGAAGAAGTGTTAGATGAAGCTGTTCAAACAATATCAGATAATATTGAAGCATCCGGTGCTACAGAATAAATAAGTTGTACTATATGGAGAGCCATCCTCTCCATATAGTATTTTCATTAAGGGAGGGAATAAAGTGGCTTCGCAAAAAAAATTCGATCTAAGTCAACGACGAAACAGAGCTACGTTACTATCTATCATCCCAGGTTTAGGGCAATTATATAATAAACGTTTCCTAAAAGGGATACTCCTCATGGTTGTTACCATTTCTTTTTTAATAACAACTTGGAATTATATTGATATCGGTATTTGGGGGCTTTTCACACTTGGAACCATTCCAAGAGAGCACCATTCTATCCAACTTTTGATTCAAGGATTTATTTCTTTAATAATATTAGCTTTCGGAATTGCAATTTACGTATATAACCTTCGCGACGCACGCAAGGACGCAATTGCCATAGAAAAAGGCAAACCAAATCCGACATTACTGCAAGGCGTTCGTGATTTTTATAATAACGGTTTTCCTTATTTCATGATTTTACCTGGGTTAGGTATGCTACTTTTCATTGTAGTTTTACCCCTTTTGTTTATGGTTGCTTTAGCATTCACTAATTACAATCAGTACAACGCCCCACCCCGAAAGTTATTAGACTGGGTAGGGTTCGACAACTTTGTTAACTTAATTAATATTGATATTTGGCAAGATACCTTCTTAAACGTCTTTACATGGACAATCGTTTGGACTGTAGTTGCAACTACATTACAAATTGTACTTGGTCTTTTCTTAGCTCTATTAGTAAATGACAAAAGAATTAAATTTAAGCGAACGATCCGAACAGTATTGATCTTACCTTGGGCTGTTCCAGCATTCGTATCTATTTTAATATTCTCAGCATTATTCAACCCTACGTTTGGGGCAATCAACCGAGATATTCTTAGTCAATTTAATTTGATCATTCCGTGGTTATCTGATCCATTTTGGGCGAAGATTGCATTAATTATGATCCAAACGTGGTTAGGTTTCCCGTTTGTATTCGCACTCTTTACAGGCGTTCTTCAGAGTGTACCGTCTGATATGTATGAAGCAGCAGATGTAGATGGCGGAACAAGAGCACAGAAATTTCGTTTTATTACTTTACCACATATACTATTCGCAACTGCTCCACTCTTGATTATGCAGTATGCACAAAACTTTAATAATTTTAATATTATTTACTTATTTAACGAAGGACTACCAGCAGTCCGAGGCCAAAACGCAGGCGGGACCGATATTCTAATTTCTTGGGTATACAAACTAACGTTCGAAACGAACAATTACAACATGGCCGCAGCTATCACAATTATTATGGGAGTCATCGTTATGGGATTCGCATTTTATCAATTTAGAAAAACAGCATCATTTAAAGAGGAGGGACGTTACTAATGGCTATTAATCGAAAAACAAAATCAAGAGTTGAAGTAGCGTTCATTTACTTATTCTTTATCATCATGTTTATACTAATCGGCTATCCACTCATATGGACTGTTATGATGAGTATAAATCCAGGAACAAACATGCTAGTTACACAACTTATACCGGAAAGTCCAACATTAGAGCATTATAAATGGCTATTCACTAGTCCGAATAGCGATTATCTAATCTGGTACCGTAACAGCTTAGGTGTGGCTATTGCCAATTCCTTAGGCTCGGTTGTAATCACTTCTTTAATCGCTTATGCATTTTCAAGATATAAATTTATTGGTCGTAAATACGGATTATACATGTTCTTACTGCTACAAATGTTCCCAGCACTAATGGGAATGGTTGCACTGTACATTTTATTAACAACAATTGGTTTAGCTGATTCATTGATTGGTCTAACAATCATTTATCTAGGTGGACAAATTCCGTTTAATGCTTGGCTAGTAAAAGGATACTTTGATACCATCCCTAGAGAATTGGACGAGGCAGCAAAAATTGATGGAGCAGGACATTTACGGATTTTCACAACAATCATGCTTCCACTAGCCAAACCAATTCTAGCAGTTGTTGCATTATTTAATTTCATGGCACCATTCATGGATTTCTTATTACCACGAATTGTATTGACAAGTCCAGAAAAATACACGCTTGCACTTGGTTTATACAATTTTATAAATGATCAATTTTCAACTAACTTTACACGTTTTTCCGCTGGAGCAATTTTAATCGCTGTGCCAATAGCACTTGTATTTTTATTGTTACAACGTTATCTAATTGGCGGATTAACTGCAGGGGCAACAAAGGGATAAGAAACATCGGCATTTAAGCAACGAATACCCTTTCATTTTGATTTAAAGTTTGTTTTCAAAATAGGGGATATTCGTTTATAATATGGATGAATATAGAATGATTAATTTTTCAGAGGATGGAATGTATATGGCAGTTACGATTAAAGATGTAGCAAAAAAAGCGAATGTAGCCCCTTCTACAGTTTCACGTGTCATCGCAGATAGTCCACGTATTAGTGCCGATACGAAAAAGCGTGTACGTAAAGCAATGAAGGATTTAGGCTACCACCCAAATGTCAACGCTAGAAACCTAGCAGTACGATCAACCAAAGCAATTGGAGTAATTATGCCAACATCTGCTGAAACCGCACTACAAAATCCTTTCTTCCCAGAAGTATTACGTGGAGTGGGGACTTTAGCACACGAAACAGAATATTCTTTGTATGTATCTACAGGCGGAGACGAAGAACAGCTTTTCGAAGAAGTAAAAAGGATGGTGTACGGAAATCGGGTGGATGGCATCATTTTGTTATACTCACGTATGTCTGATCCGATTATGGATTTTTTAGTAGAATCAAATTTCCCTTTTGTCGTTGTTGGTAAACCGTATGAACATGAGAGCAAAATAACATATGTTGATAATGACAACATCAGTGCAAGTAAAGATGTCACAAATCACTTAATTGATTTAGGACATGAACATATTGCCTTTATTGGTGGATCTAATGATTTAGTAGTAACTGTCGATCGTCTTCACGGTTATCAACGAGCGATAAAGGATGCAAGTTTAATAACAAATCCAGATTATATCGTCCATGCAGAATTTTTAAAATCAGGCGGTCGCAAAGCTGTAGAACGATTATTCTCATTAGAAATGCCACCTACAGCACTTGTTATCGCTGACGATATCATGAGTCTAGGTGTTATAAATATGTTAGAAGAGCTTGGCATCGCTTGTCCTGACGATATTTCCATTACTAGCTTTAATAATTTATATTTATCAGAGATTACCAGACCAGCGCTAACAACTGTTGATATTCAAATATTTATGTTAGGTGTTCAAGCAGCGAAATGCTTAATTGAGAGGGTTACTAATAAAGAGGAACCAGCAAAACGCATTATTGTTCCACACGAAATTGTTTACCGAAGTTCAACAAAAGAGGTTTTTAAATAAGCAAAAAGTCAAGGTAATGAACTGCACCCCAATTGTTAGACACTACCTAACAATTGGAGGTGCAGTTTTTATATGAGCAAATATACAAGTGATATCAAATTAAATGTTATTCAAGGCTATTCCCCAAAAGTAATGTCTCAAAGTGAATATGCAAAACAAATGGCTATTCCCAAAGCACAATTCCAATATTGG
>NZ_JACEFA010000015.1 GCF_014083865.1 Paraliobacillus salinarum
CCTTTTACTTGTTCTTTCGTTAACACCGCTGCGAAGAATACCGCAAAGATCAACGTAATGATTGCTACAAGCACAATCAATAGAATCGAGTTTTGGAACGATTGAATGAAGTCCATGTCATTCCACAGCACTTTAAAGTTATCTAGACCAACAAACTCTCTTGTATTTGAGAATCCGCCCCAACGATACATAGACATACGAAATACCTCAATCGTTGGTAAAATCATAAACGTCGCTAGCAAAAGCACTGCTGGCGCAACACATACTGCAATAAATAGGTTTCTTGATACTTTTTTATTCATGGCGTACACCTGCCTCTCTTTTCATTAAAAATAAAACGATGAGCATTATACTCACCGTTTCATTTTTTATATTATACACCATCTAAGATGCGTACGGCTTAGTTCATTGCATCTCTTAGCTTATCGCTAGTTGATTCAATATCTGATTGCCATTCGTCTAGAGAAACTGAACCAGCTATTACACCGTCAATTTGTTTATATAATGTGTCATGCATGTTTACACCTGGTACTGGCTCTGTTGAAGCAAAACCACCCATAGCAGGAAGTGCACCTTGCTCATCATAAATGCTATAGAATAACTTTTGGTCTCCTTCTAGTTGATCCGTAATACCATCAATTGGTTGTACTGCACCTGCTTCTAAGAAAATAGAAGCTGCTTTATCAGAATACATGAATGTCAAGAATTCTTTTGCTGCATCTACGTTTTCAGCTTGCTTCGGAATCCACATTTGCTCAAAGAATGTGAACGCATAACGATCTCCACCTTCTCCAAATGCTGGAGCTGGCATCATACCCCATTTGAACCCATCAGCTCTTGGTGCTTCAGCCATTTCGCCAACTACCCATGTACCATTTGGCATAAATAACGCTTCATTGTCTAAGATCATTTGTTGGTTTTTCGTAAAGTCATTAGGATTAGCGTTTGCTACTGTGTTTTGGTGTGCATAATCACCTAATTTTACGATTGTTTCTAATACTTGTTTCGCTTCTGGTGTTTCCCAAATACCATCTTCATAGGTCATTGCTGCATTATAAAACTCAGGTCCGCCTGCAGCATACATTAACGATGGAATTAGTGAATCAAAGTAACCTGCAACTGGATAAGTGAATAAAGCAGTATCTTCAGCTTTCGCTTTTTCACCTAAAGCAAACATTTCATCCCAAGTTGCTGGAGTTTCCCATCCCTTTTCTTCTAACAAATTAGCATTGTAGAATAATCCAGTTGGGCTATAGAACATCGGCGCTAAGTAAGTTTTACCATCAGCGTAAGGGTTTGTTGCAAGTGTATCTGTAAAACCATCAAGTAGTTTTTCTTCTACTGTTACATCTTCTCCTGCAACTGTCATACCTAACACATCAGTAATTTCTTCTATACCATTTTCTTTAATTAAAGTATCTGTCAAACCTTCTTCTCTACCTGTAGCTAATAGGAAAATATCAGGATATTCGCCTGCTTGAAGGTTCGGACGAACAACCTCTTCCAAATTCTTCTCAACAGTTAATTCAATTGTTACATTCTCATTGATTTCTTCATAAGCATCTGCGATTTTCTCCCACATTTCTGCACCATATGCAGATTCTAACGCAGCCACTTCAAGTGTAACTTTTTCTGACCCACCATCTGTCGGTGTATCTGCTTCCTCATTATCATCTGAACCTCCACAAGCTGCTAGAACTAGTGAAAAAACAAGTAAAGTAATAGTGAGTAATAAATTCTTAAGTTTCATAATAAGACCCCTCCTAAATATTTTTCTTTACAATTTAATCTTACTCTCAATGAAGCGCTTCCACAATAAACATCTTGTTCTTTTTTTTAAGTATATTGCTGTTTATAGAAAGTTAACTTACTATTTCTTGTAAATATAGATTACCACTACAGTTAATTTATTATTCACATAGATAAATTAAATTAGATGTCATTCCATTTATACTCCATTATAAGCGATTGTTATTTCAAGCGTTGTACCATCTTCTTTCCAAACCATCGTTTGTTATGTGTCATAGAAATTATTAATGACAACAAATTAACATGCTTTAGGATAAGCTACACATTTGGTTTAAACATTTGAATTATTAATTATTATCTAAATTGACATGCAAACTAAAAGGTTATAAGGTGTACTTTAATAAACTGATTTAATAGAACGCTTTCATTTGTGGTGGACATAAAGATATTATTTTCCGTTAGACTAGGGGAAAATAAACTACTAAACAAGGATTTGAATATCAGTTTTATAATTCGCAAGAGAAAACAGGAGGGATTTATTTGGTTGAAATCAACCGTATATTGGAGACGAAATGTATTAGCTCATTAGAAAAGGTATTTCCTGATGAAGAATTAACTTGCAGTTCATTCAATGAAGCATCGGCACTGTTAAATGAAACTTACTCCTTTCAAGTAGCTTATCGAAATAAACAAAGCTTATTTGATCAAATTTCTATTGAAATTGAATCAGAACTACAGGATCTAATTACCTTAAGGTCTGTCGGCTTGGTACCTTCCGAACTACCGTGCTACGCCGATCATGACGACAATATATTACGGAAAACACCAGGGTTATATCCAGATCCGCTTTATCCAATTGAAGAAAATGGTTTAGTTGGTCTGCCAAACCAATGGCGATCTGTTTGGATAACAGTCAATTTAAATGAAAAAGCAACTCCAGGCACTCACAATATAAAAATAGTTTTTAAAATGAAAGATGGTCAACCACTTGCGGAAGAAGTATTTAAATTAAATGTTATTCCCGTTTCTTTACCTGAGCAGAAACTGATTCATACTGAGTGGTTTCACGCCGATTGTTTAGCTATCGAATATAATGTTGAAGTTTTTAGTGAAAAACATTGGGAATGGATGGATAAATATATACAAACTGCTGCTAAACACGGTATGAATATGATTTACACACCTTTATTCACTCCTCCACTTGATACAGAGATTGGTGGTGAACGTCTAACCGTTCAATTGATAGGCGTTAATAAAGTCGGCAAAAATTATGAATTTAATTTCTCCCAACTTAAAAATTGGATCAAAATGTGTAAGAAGCATGGTATAAAGTACTTCGAATTTTCCCATTTATTCACACAATGGGGAGCAAAGCACGCTCCTAAGATTATTGCTAGTGAGAATGATGTAGAAAGTAAAATTTTTGGTTGGGAAACAGATGCAACTGGTGAAGAGTATAGCAAATTTCTTTCAGAATTTCTTCCGCAACTAGTATCCTTTATAAAAGAACAAGATCTAGAAGACTATGTTTATTTTCATGTATCAGATGAGCCAACACTCGAGCATTTGGATTCATATCAAAAAGCGAGTGCTATCATTCACAAACACTTAGCAGACTTTCCGATTATGGATGCTCTATCAGACTATGAATTTTATGAAAAGGGTTATGTCAAACATCCTATTCCAGCAAATGATCACATTGAATCGTTTATTGAAAACAAAGTAAATGATTTATGGACATATTATTGTTGTGTACAATACAAAGACGTTTCAAATCGTTTTTTCAATTTCCCTTCTTCAAGGAATAGAGTTCTAGGTTTACAGCTATATAAATTTGATGTAAAAGGATTCTTACATTGGGGATATAACTTCTGGTTAACACAATACTCTAAAAAGGTAATCAATCCTTTTGAAAATACAGATGCTGGTTATGCCTTCGCATCAGGAGATGCATTTTTAGTTTATCCAGGTGATAATGGACCAATTGAATCGATACGTCTGGAAGTGTTTTATGAAGCTTTACAGGATCTACGTGCTTTAAAATTACTAGAAAAGAAGATTGGAAAAGAGCGTGTGATTTCCCATTTAGAAAAAGAGATCGAACATCCAATTACTTTTAAACAATATCCAGGTGAATCTGAGTGGTTACTTAAAAAACGCGAACAAATTAATTCACTCATTGCAAAAGAGTTTACCAAATGAAATGAAATTACAAACTGTTATATATACAAATGAGAGCTAGACTGAGGTTTTGAAAACGTTTAATGTCAGGTTAAATGGCCGAAGCACCGCGATGTGTCAAAAATAAGTAAAACGGTGTGATTAATACTCACCGTTTTACTTATTTCATATGGCAAAAACCAAAAAATTATATTGATTTTCATCTACACTTTAATCCGCTTTCCCCTCAATAGTTTGATCTTTCTTAAATCAATCCGGAATATCGAGGATTAATCAATACAGTCGGAAACGAGTTGTTGACTTCACGTTAAATTTCAAACCATTCATAACCCATTGGTTCAAGTGTTATTTCAACTGTTGTACCATCTTCTTTCCAAACCGTTGTTTGTTGTATGTCATAGGAATTATTAATGGCAACAAATGAATGTGCTTCAGGATAAGCTACACATTCGGTTTGAACATTTGATGTATACCATTTTTTCATTAAACTCTCTTTTGATGCTACCCAGTATATCGCTCTTAATAGTAACCGAGTGTTTTCAGGACTAAATGGAAGTCCCGCTAAATAAACAGATCTACCCGAACCAAATTGATTAGCGGCTATCGTAACATCAGAGTCGACCATATCCAATACCATCGTATCTTGGTTCGTTTGATATACATATTTCATTCCTTCACCAAAATCTATTGGGTTGTCATTCTCTTCTAGAATAAAATGCTTTTCATGAGACAGTGAATTATATTTGTCTGTGTTTAAGCTGAATCCAATCTCTTTTTGGACTCCTAACACATCAGACAATTGAAAGAATCTTCCTTGAAACTCACAGGCGGTTGGTTCACCAACACCGATAAAGCCCCCTCCTTGATCGATCCACTCTTTAATAGTAGAAACAACTTTTTGATCCAACCAAGCTTCTCCACCACTCCATGAGGTATAAGCATCTCCAGCGTTAATAATTACACCGATATCATCAGATATACCGTTATTTTTTATATCATCAAAGCTAATAAATTCTACATCAAATGGCATTCCACTTAAACTCTCAAGTATTCCATAGTATGAGTAACACTGTTTATACCAAATGGCATGGTGCACATGGTGACTCATCCATTTTCTAGTTCCTCCCCAGCTATTCAGAATAGCTATCTTAAATGGAGCCTTGTAAGAAGATGTTTCTTTAGACTTCAAATGAATCTGTCTAAATTCATTCGTTATCTCTTCTACGCGATCAACGAAATCTGGAAACTTTAGCGCTAGACTCAAATATCCTCCATACCCCATTCTTTGGATTGGACTTTGTAAGATAGCTCGTCTTGCTTGCAACCAATTTTGGTTCGCTTCTTCAACTGGATTACCACCTTCTTTGAACGTATCTGGGAAGAAATAAGGTAAGAATCTTCCTTCAGTATACTTCACGTGGGGAACATCCGAAATCATACGTAACGTTACACCATCGCCTACTGAGCCAACTACTGCATCAAGACCAATATTTTTAAAGTACTTTCCGTAAGGTTCTGTCCCTGCCCAATGATCTCCAAGGAACATCATGGCTTCTTTTCCATAATCATGGATAATATCAACACATTCTTTTGCAAGTTCACTAATAAAGCGTTGTTGAAAATCGATCCAATCTAGAAATGCTGTGGATGGTGTTCTAAATGGAGAATTATAGTATCCTTCATCAACAAAATCTTCTGGATGAAGTTTGTATCCTTTTTCTTTTTCAAAAGCCTGTAATGCAAGTGGACTGACTGTTGCACCATAACCAAACCAATCAACATATTTCTGTTGTGCAGCATCATTGAAGACTAATGTAAAATTATAAAAAAACGTTGTTATCCTAACTACATTCGTATCTTCATGCTCATCTAACCACTTTTTTAAGTGTTTAATAATGTGCTTTCTCGTTTTTGGATACCTCGGATCATATGGTATATGATGTTCGGTGTCCCATTTATTGGTCACGTGATTGTACATATGTACAGGATCCCAAAGCTGATATGCTAAAAAACTAACTGTATAAATATGCCACTTATTTGCTTCTAGAACGGTTACTACCTTCGCATCTTGTTCATAAGTCCATTGCTCAGGCGCTACGGTTTCTCCTGTTGTTCTATCTATTACTTCCCACCACGTCTTTATATCATGATCCGTATCCGGACTTACTTGTTGATCGAAATATCCCGTCATAATAGGTATGTCAACATGATTTGCACGTGCAGTTACAGGCTCAGACATTAAGTAAAAATGTTGTCTCTCATCTAAATTTGCTTTGGCCCATTCCTGATCTCCACGGGTAAAAAAATACTTTGAATATACTTTATTCGCCATGTTTTTAACTTCTGGTGTTAGCTTTGTTCCATCTGAATCACGTACTGCATCCGCTCCCCACCTATCAATAATTGTAGCAATTTCTGATTCTAATCCTTCTTCAGCAGGTAATGTCACCCGACCTTTATCGTTCACCAATTGTAATCCTCCTTGCATGTTCATGTTGAAAAATAGGATTGAAACTTTTTAAACACTATACATATAGGTTAGTCTATTTACATAGTTATATCATTAACATAATTGTTTTTTTTAATAGTTTTTTTGCTATAATGATGTTTAACAATGCTCCTAAATCGTTCAATGAAGGAGGGAGATTGCATTGACAACCACACGCTATTCCATTTCAGAATCAAACAAAGAAGAGCAGTTTTCTTTACTTTACGCATCCAAATTAACTTATAGCGCTGAATGGGCTAGCTTAATTCACACGCATCCATTTACAGAGATATTCTACATTATAAGAGGTAGTGGTTCGATTACTACACATAAGAATACATTTGAGGTAAGTAAAGGTAGTGTTTTTATTGTCAATCCAAATGTTGCACATATGGAATCCTCTTCTACTAAGGATCCACTTGAATGCATTGTAATTGGAATGGAAGGATTGAACTTAACAAATTTATCAGACGATGGTAAATCGTTTAGCATTCACAAATTATCGAATCAACAAACAGACGTTAAATTTTATTTTCAAACGATTTATCAAGAAGCACAAGGACAATCTGATCATTATGAATCAATGTGTCACTACTTATTAGGTGCATTAATCATGCTGCTAAAAAGACAATTAACGTTGGAAATCGAAGCAGAAAAGCAGACAAGTTTAAGTAAAGAAATTGCTCAAGCGAAGCAATATATCGATCAGTATTTTAAAGAAGACATTTCGTTAAATAAATTATCGCAATTGACTCATTTAAATAAATTTTATTTGTCACACGCTTTTAAAGATGCATTAGGCCAAACGCCTATTGATTATGTCAATCATCGTCGAATTGAAGAGGCCAAAGTACTTTTATTAACAACAGACTATATGATCTCTCAAATCGCTACTATTGTTGGTTATTCATCTCAAACTTACTTTTCTGAAGTATTTAAGAAATATGAATTACAATCACCTACAAAATATCGAAAAAAACAAGCTATTAAAAACCCTAAAGTTTGAGTGATTCCTCAAGCTTTAGGGGATTATTATTGTTATGAATTAATTATTTCATTTCGATCAAAATGCCTGTCTTATCATCATGTTGTTTTAACCGTGGATAAATAATACAAGCTTCATCTTCTACTTCTCGTTTCTGCACCTCTGTTAATAACGCGTCTAACCCTGATGAAAAAGCTAGCATTGCAGTTGCTTCCCAGCCATTATTCTCTTGGTCTTTACTTGGTAGTAATAACCCATCACTTAATAACAAGATTTGGCTAACCTTATTCAAATGGACCTGACCATATTCAAGCTGTTCATAACCTTCCTTCGTACCATCTAAAATTCTATACCCTTCTGGTGTATTGTACTTTTCCCTGTTAGCTAATAAGATAGGATTTACTTGTTTTCTAAGATCACTAAGGGCAGCTGTTTCTCCATACTGTTCTCGCAGTGTACGGATTTGATTGATTGCTAGTTGATCAAAATGATGCACCATATCATAAGTCACCGTTCTTATTTTACCATCATCAAATTTAAGAAATAGCATGCAATCTCCTGCGTGAACATATTCAAAACTAGTATTTGTCTTATTGAGTTGTATTGCTGCAATTCCAGTAGTACTTCTTTTTTGTTTTGGTATTGACTCTGCTGCTGTAACATCAGTTGAATTTTCAAAGTTTTGCTTATAATAAGAAACAACTAGATTATTTAATTGATCATTTGCCTGTTTCATTTGAGGCAATAATGTATCCTGACTTGCTGCATCTGCTAAATGTGTTTGAAAAGTTTCTGATGCAAGTTTTCCAGGTAGTCCTCCGTCCAAACCTGTCGCACCATCAATTACAGCATAAATGTTCGCTTGTTCATTTATAACAAAACGATCTTCATTTATTGGTCTTGACCCATTTTTATATACTTTAGTTACCTTCATCTCAACAGTCTCCTTTTGGTATGTGACAATTAACACGTATTCGTTATGTAAAAAATCTCCCTATAGTAGAAAGCCTAATATACATGATGGCTTGTGTCTACTATAAGAAGATTTATTATGTACCGTATTTACACTTAATTGTTTTCTGCATTCAACTGTTTTTTGCTTTTTACAAAAAACGATAATATTAAGCCAACAATAGAGATTATACCGGCTACAATAAAGGAAACATTTACTCCGTGTATTGCACCAGCAACTCCATCAGCTGGTATTGCACTATTCGTCATCACAGAAACTAAAAGGGCAGTACCCATAGCTCCAGCAATTTGACGCATCGTATTGTTCATTGCCGTACCATGTGGAATAAGGTGTGGAGGTAATTGATTTAAACCAGCAGTTGTAACTGGCATCATTACCATGGATATACCGAACATCCGAAACGCATGCATAATCGTTAAATAAGTAATCGTTGTTTCCGTTGATAAATTAGAAAAAGCAAACGTGGATAATGTAACAATGGATAAGCCTATAATAGCAAGCCACCTTGCACCATACTTGTCAAATAATCGACCCGTAATAGGATTCATTACTCCCATAATAATGGCTCCGGGCATCAACATTAAACCAGATTGTGTCGCAGTATAACCTAACATATCTTGTGTTAATAATGGTAGAATAACTGCACCGCCAATCATTGCAATAAAAACAACCATCCCTAAAGCTGTAGTTATCGAAAATACTTTATTTTTGAATACATAAAAATTAAGTATTGGTTGTTCTAGTTTAGATTGTCGCATAATAAACGTAGTCAAACTTATCGCACCAACAAGAAGTGAAATTATAACAGACCAACTAGCCCAGCCAGCAGTACCAGCTATACTAAATCCATATAACAGACCACCAAACCCAAACGTTGATAAAATAATGGATAAACGATCGAGTTTTGGAAATTTACGCTCTGTAACATTTTGTAAAATGAAATAAGCAACAACAAGATCAATAATAACAATAGGTAAAATAACGTAGAATAAGCTTCTCCATGGGAATTGATCGATTAACCAACCAGATAAAGTTGGTCCAATCGCTGGCGCAAATGCAATGACCAGCCCAAACATTCCCATTGCAGCACCACGCTTTTCAACAGGAAAAATAATAAACAAAATCGTTTGCATTAATGGCATCATAATCCCAGCACCTGATGCTTGTAGAATTCGTCCAACCATCAATACAGAGAATCCAGGCGCAACCGCTGCGACCAAGGTTCCTAGTCCAAATAATCCCATCGCTGTTAAGAATAATCTTCTAGTTGTGAATTTCTCAATTAAAAAAGCAGTGATTGGTATCATAATTCCATTTACAAGTAAGAAAATGGATTGTAGCCATTGCACTGTATTAGGTTCTAATGATAAATCCACCATAATTTTCGGTAATGCTGTTGCAAGTAATGTTTGGTTTAAAATTGCAACGAACGCACCTGAGATTAACACAATTAATAACGGAACCTTATTAATTGCCTTTGTTTCCACCATATGACTGGTTTCTTTATTCATTTATATTCCTACTTTCTATTAACTACTTATATTATAAATTATTTTTAATATCTTATATTAGTATATGTAACTTTAATTGCGCAATTAAACTATTGTATGGCACAAAAAAAGCATTGTCAATTTATTTGTTTCTTGCAAAATTAGCGTTCTTACCAGTATGATGAGATTACATTTAATGAAAGTTATGCCTCTAGACGACAAAAGCTTAACATAAGGAGGAAGTATTTTTTATGTATAAACAGAAGACAATAGAAAACGATGGAGATGTAATAGAATTCATTGAAAATGTGGAAAGTCCCCAAAAGAGAAAAGATGCCTATAGTCTTTTAGAAATTTTTTCTGAAACTACTGGGTATCCGCCTAAAATGTGGGGCACGAGTATTATTGGATTTGGATCTTATCATTATAAGTATCCTACAGGTCATGAAGGAGATGCACCACTTGTTGGCTTTTCGCCTAGAAAAGCAAAAATCAGTTTATATTTTGCAACTGGTGACACTGATCGTGACGCATTGTTAAAACAATTCGGTAAACATACGAGTGGAAAAGCATGTGTTTACATTAATAAATTAGCTGATATTGATGTAGACATACTAAAAAAATTGATCAAGCAATCTGTTACCTTTTTACAAAAAACATATCCCGAATCATCAGAATGAACGCGTCAGATTATGTTACTAAACACTTCTCATCACTTCCCACTTATTAATCCTAACAATATTTAGACACAAAAAAACTAGCCTAACAGAACAAAAATTCCACTAGGCTAGCTTTACCATATAATCTATCTATTCAATAATTAATCAAACATATAAACATATGAATCAATCTATTCATTAACCCCTTTGTTTGACCTCAAAACTTCTATCTATGAATTGAGGAATCATTATAATGAATAAAATGTGTTTATATTTAATTAGAAAACATTATTTAGCTGTAACTCCACCGTCAACAGGTAATTCAATACCAGTAATATGGCTTGCTTCATCTGATGCTAAGAATAATACTGCATTTGAAACTTCTTCTGCATTACCTAAGTTTGGAAGTGCTACTTGTGATAAGAAGTAATCTTTATATTCTTCCATTGATTTTGCACTCATTGGTGTAACAATATAACCAGGATGTACAGAATTCACACGAATGTTCTTCTTACCAAAATCAACTGCTGCCGCTTTTGTAATTGAGCGAACGGCACCTTTAGATGCTGTATATGCTCCTGCTCCAGCCATTCCGATTAAAGCAGAAATAGAAGAAATATTAACAATAGAACCGCCATCGTTTTTCTCCATTTGAGGAACAGCATATTGCATACCATACATTACGCTATTAATGTTAATGTTATACGTTCTTGCCCAATCTTGTTCTGTTTGTTCCATAAATGGTTTAGCTAATGAAATACCAGCATTATTTACTAGAATATCTAATCTACCAAATGCATCTACTGTTTCATTAACTACTTTTTCCCAACCTTCTTTAGAAGATACATCATGCTTTATAGCAAGCGCTTTCCCACCTGACTGCTTAACTTCTTCTTCCACACTCTTAACCGCATCAAAAGCGATATCTGTTAATACAACAGTCGCACCTTCTTTAGCAAAACGAAGTGCTTCTTCTTTTCCCATACCACTGCCTGCTCCAGTAATAATAGCTACTTTGTTTTCTAATCTCATTATAATCACCCCAAAAAAATAAATTGTGATAGTTAAACTATCAAGTTTTATTTTAACACCCTTTTTCCAATTTGCAAACTTTACGCACTCAGAAGTATAATAAGTTAACTAGGAGGATTTACAATGAATATAGGTATACGAGAACAAAACAAGTGGAAACGCCATCAGAAAATTGTGGCAGCTGCTGAAAAACTTTTCGTTAAACATGGATTAGACACCGTTCAAATGAAAGATATAGCAGCAGCATCTGATATTGGAATCGCAACATTATTTCGTTATTTCCCTAAAAAGGATCAGCTTATTGTAGCTGTTGCCACGAAAAACTTAGCTGGTATTATGGATGATTTAGCTTCCATTGCCTGTTCGGAGAAAACGGCTTTTCAACGGTTAGAAAATGTGTTGGATTATTTATTCAAAAAACAATCGACAGATAAACATGGAGCAATAAAATTTCGCGAAGCATTTGAAAGTTATGCCTCTTTCACAAGAGAACCGCTTGAAGATGTACAAGACTATATGGATGTACAGAAGAAGATTATAGAGGTTTTACAACCAATTATGCAGGACGGAAAGACAGATGGTTCTATTAGAAATGATATAAATATCGAAGCAACAATTAAGACGATAATTAATGCTTTTGGCACCTTTTCCAGCAATATCATCCTCAAAGAGCCGATCACTTATCCAGAGAAAGAGTTCACTTCAGAACTACAGCAACAAGTTTTAAAAGATATACTTTTAAGCCATGTGCAGCCTACTAATTGTTCACAATAAATCAGTGGGCTGTTTTTTCATATAAACAACAAAAAAAGACTACGTTTCAGTAATCTTAGCATAAGAAATTCATGTTCTTTTTAAAGTAGTGACTTCTAACATTAAAATGGAGCATAGCGGGATCGAACCGCTGACCTCTTGCATGCCATGCAAGCGCTCTCCCAGCTGAGCTAATGCCCCAAGAAAATAAGTTCTTTCACACAAACATCGAGGAATTTTTTACTTTTTAAAATACAATGGTATTATATCTATTATTTAAGTGAAATACAAATAATATTGAAACTTATGCTTCATTAATAACGTATATTCATTTGGAGGTGAAAGGGTATTGGATACTTTTTTATTATTTGCACCATTAATTGTTTTAGAAGTAATACTGGCGATTGTCGCACTTGTCGCTTGGTTTAAAACAGAAAAAACAAATGGCCCTCGATGGTTATGGTTAATTATTATCTTATTGATACAAATTATTGGTCCAATTTTATTCTTTACAATCGGAAGGAGGCAACAATAATTCCATGTTTACCGTACAACATGTAACTAAAAAGTTTAATGATAACCCTGTAGTAAATGATATATCTTTCCGTTTAGAATCTGGTAGATGTGTAGCACTACTCGGTGCGAACGGGGCAGGAAAAACAACAACATTACGAATGTTATCCGGATTGTTAAAACCAACAAGTGGATCTATTGCATTCGAAGGAATGAAGCTAGGAGCGGATATGCGCAACCATATCGGTTATCTCCCCCAACACCCTGTTTTTCATGGCTGGATGACTGGGAAGGAATTCTTAATTTACGTTGGACAGCTTGCTCATTTAACAAAAGTAAAAGCAACCGAACTTGCTGATTATTATCTCGAACGAGTTGGTATTTTGGATGCAAAAGATCAACGCATTAGTAAATATTCTGGTGGAATGAAACAACGCTTAGGAATCGCGCAAGCATTAATTCATAGTCCAAATATGATTATGTTAGATGAACCTGTTTCTTCATTAGATCCAATCGGACGCAGAGAAGTGTTAACGTTAATGGAAGAATTAAAAGAACAAACAACCATTCTATTTTCGACACATATTTTAAGTGACGCGGAAGAAGTTAGTGATGACTTACTACTGATGCATAAGGGAGAAATCGTTGAATCTGGTACATTAAACGAACTACGCCACAAACATCAAACTTCTAAGATCAATTTATCTTTTCATGAATCGAATGAAAACTATCTTCCAATGGTTGAACAACTTCCTGGGATCAAAACTTGTTATCTTGATCGTGAGGACATTGTTTGTGTCATTGAAGATATGGAACAAACACGACAAGCGTTACTAGAAAAAATAGCAACTGACCAATGGCCACTTACTAGATTTGAAGTAAGTCGTGCATCACTAGAAGATTTGTTTATGAAGGTGGTGAATAAGTAATGCAGTGGCGTACAATTTTTCGAAAAGAGATGTTGGAGTATTGTCGTAATTTCAGTTGGGTATGGGTACCAATTGTCTTTATTATCCTAGCAATTATGGATCCGCTGACCACTTATTATATGCCTATCATTTTAGAAAAAGCTGGCGGAATGCCTGAAGGAGCAGTTTTTGAAATGCCTGATATTACTGCTGTGGATGCATTTATGATGAGCTTGGGTGAATACAGTATGTTTGGTGTACTTGTAATTGTATTATTTACTATGGGAACGATTGCCGGGGAGCGGAAAAGTGGTGTCGTAGAACTTATTTTAGTAAAACCGGTACATTACGGAACATATATCTCAAGCAAATGGGCAGCTAAATTAACCGTTATTTTAGTTTCAGCTAGCATCGGACTTTTAACCAGTTGGTATTATATCAATTTATTATTTGGTGAGCTTTCCTTTACTTTAATTATACAAGCGATTTTCTTTTATAGCTTATGGTTCGTGCTTGTTGTCACTATAACTATTTTCTTTAGTTGTTTATTTAAATCACCAGGAGCGGTCTTTGGTACATCCATTGTTACATTATTAAGTATGTTTGCTATTTATCGTGTATTCTCACATAAATTAAGCTGGTTTCCGAATAGCTTAAGTGGACACATTGGTGAGATGCTACAGACTGAAACGATCCCTAACACACTCTGGGGTGCAGGTCTTACTACCATTGTATCTAGCCTAATAATCTTATTGATTGCTGTTCTTATCTTTAGAAAAAAAGAACTCGCTTAACTAGAAGAGGCTGGGACACAACTAAATAAAGGGCAGTAGAAAACGGATAATAATACCTTGTTTAAGGATTATTATCCGTCTTTTCTTCGAGCATATAAATTAGCTGCGGAAATATACGAGACTCCTCGAAAATAAAAAGCAATTTTCTTCGTGCGATGCATCGCTGCCGTAGCATTCCTTGTCCTGCAGGAATAGCGCGAGCTGAAGATCCACTCCGTAATCTTAAATGGAAGTTAGACTAAACCCGTCACGTCCTGTGACAACGTCTAACTGACCCACGTCATGTGGCCCCGAAGCCGTGCCTGCGGAAAGCGAGTATATTTCCACAGCGGCGTTTATTCTGTTGCAAGGAAATTATTCGTTCGGATTTTTAAAAGAGAAATAGTGTTATGTCCCAGCCTCCTTTTTATAAAAAAATTAATCTAATTCTTTATTGTGTGGTTTAATATGCTGTTTCCCTGTCACTTCATAAAACAAACTACCTGATTTATTAGTAAGTGACGGAGGATCTACAAAGGTCATCCCCATTAATTTTTTAAATTCTCCCACTGTTAAAGGCTTTGCTTCAGGCATTAACTCATATCCTATTCTCCCATTTGATTCAATTGTTGCATTTTTCACATCCGAGATATTGGATATCCCTTGTTGACGCAATTGCATTTCCAGTTTGTCGACAGTTATTCGCAACTTTTTCAAATTGATTTTATTTAATTGTCCCTGTTCTATTACAGGTATGGATTTACCAGTAAAAAACTTTTCAATCGAATTAAATTTAACTTGGAGATATTCTATTAAGACAAGAGTTGTTACAAAAATTATAATTGTAATAATTGTCTTCATTACACTATCTTCAATAATTGGTTGAACAATAATTGATCCAATTGAAATCATAACAATTGTTGTTGTAACCGTCATTTGTGCAATAGATTTTCTACCGGCTAAACGTAAGATTAAAAATCCAGAAAGAACCATTATTATTGCTTTCCATACAAAGTCCATATGTTGTTCTCCTTGAAAGTTTGATTGTTTTTACTATTTTCATTTTAAATTTATCTATTCAAGGAAAATTATTCTTTTACCTAAAGTCCTTTTACTCCAAAGCTAATCTACTCTCTTAATAGGTAAGGAGCAGCATCGAAAGGATCCGCCTGATTTGATGATCTCACTAAATGGCACCTCAATCACTGTAAATCCATGTGAGCGAAGAGCTTGGTTAACCTTTTTATTTTTCTGTAAGCTAATAACCGTATGATTCCCAATTGGCAATACATTTGTCCCTAACGTAAATTGCTCATCTTCAGTCACCTTGATAAGAACTTCATATTTTTGTTCAATTTTTTTCAAATCATCTTCTTGAAATGCATCAGGATAAATAAGTGCGGTATTGTGTGCAATAACATTAAATGCACAATCTAGGTGTAATATGTGTTTGGGTAACGATAAAGGAATAATCTGATGGTGTGGTAATTGTGATTGTAACATGTGAATGGCTTCCATTGTTGTTCTTTCGCTCACTCCAACCCAAATGAGGTTTCCATCAATAATTACATCTCCACCTTCTATAGATGCAGTTTCAATAGATTGGAATGGGATTAGTTGTTGTGCTAAATATTGCTCTAATTCACTAACTTCCGGAACTCTAATTGGACGTTGCATACTTGAAGTATAAAGAGTGTTTCCAATGCAAAACCCAATATCACGCGTAAAC
The DNA here is from genome assembly GCF_014083865.1 of Paraliobacillus salinarum. Classification (GTDB taxonomy): domain Bacteria; phylum Bacillota; class Bacilli; order Bacillales; family Amphibacillaceae; genus Paraliobacillus; species Paraliobacillus salinarum. Next base: position 16,234 of record NZ_JACEFA010000015.1, read on the forward strand.
ACTTGTTCATGTAGATCAGGATTAGGTTTTAGTTCCATCACTTTTATTTGTTGATCCTTCAACGTTTTAACAAACTGCTCATGCTGTTTCATAGCAATTTGCACATCAATATTTTCAGACTTATAATGCTTTTGCGTTTCATTAATGATCTTTCCTATTTTCATGTAAGCAGGTGAACAAACAATTACCTTTTCCAACCTACCATACTCAGTCGCACAACCTACCTCATCTACTATTACTTTTTGATTCGCTTCCAAAAACATGACCTCCCTTTTGCCTCTCTATCTTTTCATTTCTTTTTATTATAACAAAAATTAGTGAATAGGTTTGATAATTAGATTCTCAACACCAGAATTGCTAATGGTGTACTCCTCTCCATTAGTCGTTATGACGATATCACCAGCTTTCGCAGTAGAGTATATCGTTGCACCAACTGCTAATAAATTGTCGACAGTTTCTTCGACTGGATGGCCATAGGTATTGTCTTTTCCATAAGACAATACAGCAATTTCTGGATCAACCGCTTGTAAAAAGGCAAATGAACTTGATGTGTCTGAACCATGATGAGCTACCTTAATAATCTCTGCATCTACATCTGTTCGTTGCATTATTTTTAATTCTTGTTTCTTTTCTACGTCGCTCATAAAGAGAAAATCAATTTTATTGATTGTCAATTGTAAGGCTAAAGAGGATTGATTGTTTGTTTTCAAGATCGAATTTGCATTCAGTACAATGAGTGAGCTGTTGTCTGCTAATGCCTTTACAGTGTTCAATTTCACAATATGAATTGGTATGTTTTTATCCTTGATACTTCGAAAATAACGCTGATAAGTCCTTGTATAATAAAACTTTCCACTATCCCAAATTTCTTTAATAGGAAATTGTTTAATAATCGGAAGCAGTCCACCTATATGATCGATATCGGGGTGCGTTGCAATTAATAAATCCAATTCATGTACATTGTATTTTTTTAAATAGTTGCGTACTTTTTTACTTGCTGCAGGTGGTCCACCATCGATCAAAATATTTTTTTGTTCAGGCGTTTGAATAAAGATGCTATCTCCTTGTCCGACATTAATAAAGTGTACTTTCATTACGTTTTCGTTGGCGTATAATATATCTTGATTTAGCTGAAAAGATAGAGCAATACTAAAAAGAATAATGAATGGAATTTTCTTCATAAATCTTGTTTACCCTCCTATCATAAGAAGACAAATGATCATTCATAGGATAAGTAAATTTCAAGTTTTTATGAATTGGCTAACAAAAAAGGATGCCACTACAATAGTGACACCTTTAAAATAAATTTCTTATGCTTTTTTCACTTTGATTTCGTCATCAACTAACTCAACTTGAATATCAAGCACTTGTTCTTCTTCTAATAGTAAGTCCGTTATACCGTCTTCTACTGTGTCCTGAATCACTCGACGTAATGGACGTGCACCAAACCTCGGATCATACCCTTTATTTGCAAGGTATTGTTTTGCTTCATCTGAAACAGTAATTGTATACCCTTGTTCTTGTACGTTTTCTTCTAATTCACCTAGCATAATATCCACAATCTGAATAAGGTCTTGTTCTTGTAATTCGTTAAATGGAATGATCGCATCAAAACGGTTCAAGAACTCTGGTTTAAAGTAATCATTTAAAGACTCTAATGTAGATACAGCTTCATTTTTATCATTATTGAAACCAACAGTAATGTTCTTTACACCACTACCAGCATTACTTGTCATAATAATTACTGTATCCTTGAAGCTTACTTTTCTACCATGACTATCTGTTAAATGACCATCATCCATAATTTGAAGGAACATATGCTGTACATCAGGATGTGCCTTCTCAATTTCATCTAATAAAATCAAGCTATACGGATTTCGGCGGACTCTTTCTGTTAATTGACCCGCTTCTTCATGTCCAACATATCCTGGTGGTGAACCAATTATTTTTGATACAGCATGTTTTTCCATATATTCACTCATATCTAGACGAATCAGTGCATCTCTCATTCCAAATAACTCTTCTGCTAATGCTTTTGTTAGTTCTGTTTTACCTACACCTGTTGGTCCTATGAACAGGAATGAACCGATTGGGCGATACTTCGATTTTAATCCTGCACGACTTCTACGAACAGCTTTTGCTACTTTTTCTACTGCAATATCCTGTCCAATTACTTTCTTACCTAAGTTTGTAGCCAGGTGCTGCATTTTTGATTGCTCATCAGCTTGAATTTTTCGTACGGGAATACCTGTTTTTTCTTCGATAATTAGTTGAATATCTTCAACCGTTACAGATACTTCTGCTTGTTCATCTGACTCATTCAACTTCTTCTCTAACATAAGCTCTTGATGTCTTAAGTTTGCGGCACGTTCATAATCCTCTTTCTCTGCAGCTTCTTGTTTTTCTTTTGCAATGCTATCTAATTGATTCTGAATTGCTTCCTTATCTGATCCTGCATACGCAAGATTTAGACGAGCACCTGCTTCATCAATCAAATCAATTGCTTTATCTGGTAAAAAGCGATCTTGCAAGTAACGTTTTGATAACGTAACTGCCCCTTCCATCGCTTCTTCTGTATAAGTTACATGATGATATGCTTCATAACGCTCTTGTAATCCTTGTAAAATTTGAACCGCTTCTTCCAAGCTCGGTTCTTTCACCATAATAGGTTGAAAACGACGTTCTAATGCTGCATCTTTTTCAATTTGGCGGTATTCTTTTAATGTCGTTGCACCAATCAATTGTAGCTCACCTCGTGCTAACGCAGGTTTTAATATATTACCTGCATCCATTTGTGAGCCTTCTGCTGTACCAGCGCCAACCAATAAATGAATTTCATCTACAAATAAAATGACATTTTTACGCGTTTGTAATTCAGAAACTAATTGCTTCATGCGTTCTTCAAATTGTCCTCGAACACCAGTATTCGCAACGAGTGAAGCAACATCTAATAAATAGATTTCTTTATCTAAAAGCTTTGAGGGTACATTCCCTTCTGCAATTTTGAGTGCAAGTCCCTCTGCAATTGCAGTTTTACCTACACCAGGTTCTCCAATTAATACTGGATTATTTTTATTTCTTCTATTTAATGTTTCCATCACACGTTTTACTTCTTTATCCCGACCAATGACAGGGTCAATAATTCCTGCTTTTGCCGCATGTGATAGATTACTCCCTAGCTCATCTAATAATCCGGATTGATCTGTTCCGCTTTGTTTTGCCCCATTTGAATTAGAGCCAGCAAAAAAGTCTTGAAAATCTTGCTGTCCTTGGCCTTGGCCTCCGAATATTCCTGACGGATGCGCGGCCTTTTGTTGTATCTCTTTAAAACATGTTTCACAGACATGCATTTGTTGTGTTTGATTATTAAATCGAAGGGCTACATTAATATTAGCTGGACGAATGCCACATTGTTGACATTTCATTGATAAACTCCTCCTCAACTTAATTTAAGTTAAATTTGATCAAGATCTTATTTGACTATCTTTGACCTTTAACCTCATTATAGTCTGACCTATTTTGACTTTCAAGTGTTTTGCATATATATTTACCGTTTTATTTTCATTTTAAACATTTAATCACCTTATTTTTAAAATGACTAATTAGTTTAAAATTAAATAATTTACTGTTTTATTGCATAGATTGTATTAATTTATATATTTCCGGGAATACTTAATCTATAAATCTATTAAGCTCGTAAAAAGGAGGAAATCATGATTTTCTTAGCATATAGTCTATACATCGCCAGCTTTGTTATTGCTTTTCTAGTTAGTTATTATTATATTCACTATACGAGAGAGCATTCGACCATACACCTACATGCAAATGTGATTACTGCAAGTGTGATGCAATTATCTATCCATTCGCTTTTTATCTTTGTATGGTTCTTATACACATTTCCAACTAAGTTAACCCATTCTTACATTGGGCTTCAACTTGGAGTCTGGCTCATACTCATTAGTCAACTCATTCTCATTAGCTTCGTGTTGTATAAGTTTAAAAAAGAGGAAACGATTACTTTTGCAAAACAAATATGGAATACTAGTAAAGAAAAATTAGCTAAAACTTCACAAAGCATCCGTACCCTTTCTAAAATTCAAATAAAAAAAAGCAGAAACTAATCAGCTAGTTTTTGCTTTTTTTCATGAATATGATTTATTATACAAGTTGCTTTTCAAGTTGGCGTAATTCTACTCGACGAATTTTACCAGAAGTGGTTTTAGGCAATTCGTCAATGAACGCTATTTTTCTTGGATATTTATATGGTGCAGTCATTTGCTTCACATGGTCTTGCAATGTCTTTACTAATGCTGGATCATGTTCGTTGATGTTATCTTGTAAAACAATGTAGGCTTTGACTACATTTCCTCTAATCTCATCTGGGCTTGCAACAACAGCACATTCTTTTACAGAAGGGTGTTTAACCAACGCATCTTCCACCTCAAAAGGCCCAATCGTATAACCGGAACTTACAATGATATCATCACTTCTTCCTTCAAACCAGAAGTACCCCTCTTCATCTAACATCGCTTGGTCACCTGTAACAAAGTAGGCACCACGTCTTGCCTTCATTGTACGTTCTTCGTCTTTATAATAACCTTTAAATAGAGCCGGTGTATCCAATGGTATGGCAATATCTCCAACCGTACCAACGGGAACTGGATTTGCATCTTCATCAATCAAGATAACTTCATTTCCAGGTGTAGGCTTCCCCATTGAACCAGGCTTTACTTTCATTCCTTTTAGAAAACCTAAGAGTAACGTACTTTCCGTTTGTCCATATCCATCACGAACAGTTACGTTAAATTGACGTTCAAAAGTATCGATTACTTCTCGATTCAATGGTTCTCCTGCAGACACTGCACTATGCAAGGACGGAAGCTGGTAGTCGGCTAAATTATCTACTTTCGCCATCAAGCGATACTCTGTTGGTGTACAGCATAATACATTAATTTGTTTTTCTTGAAGTAGCTGCAAATATTTTTTTGGATTGAACTTACCATTATAAACGAATCCAGTTGCACCCGAACCCAAAATAGATAACAGTGGACTCCAAACCCACTTCTGCCAACCAGGAGCAGCAGTCGCCCAAACAGTATCACCTTGTTCAATCGCTAACCAATTTTGTGAGGCTGTCTTTAAATGAGCAAACCCCCAAGCATGTGTATGCATAACACCTTTTGGATTTCCCGTCGTACCAGATGTATAGGCTAAGAAAGCAAGATCATCACGTGATGTATCTGCCATCAATAATTCACCTGAGGCTTCTTCTTTCCATTCATCAATTGAAATCCAGTTATTCACTTTTTCTCCTACTGTAAATTTCTCCAACATATCAATTTGCTCGATATCTTGAAATTGCTTTACAAACGGATCATAACTAACAATCGCCTTAACCTCACCATGGGTAATCCTATATTGTAAATCCTTTGTACGCAACATCTCGGAACTAGGAATAATTACGATACCAGTCTTCAATGCTGCAAGATAAACCTCATAAGTTTCAATTAAACGAGGCATCATCACTAAAATTTTATCGCCTTTTTGTAACCCTCGCTCTAAAAATATATTGCCAATTTTATTTGCGTTATATAGTAATTGCTGATAAGTAACATGCTTTTCATTACCGTCATCGTCCTGCCAAATAATCGCAGTACGATTTGGTTCTTGTGCAAATTTCTCCATTTCCATTGTGATATTATATTGTTCTGGAGCAATCAACTCTTGTTTTTTCATTATTCACCCTTCTTTATTTGCATGATAAAAAAACCATACATTTAGTAGTAGGTACTAATTGTATGTCATTATATCAGATTTTAATTCTAAATATCAATATAAAATAGAAGATATTGAACATTACATAATATTAACAATAAATTAAAATTAACTATTAATTCCTTATTTTTAAAACAGTATGTTATGATTGAGATATATAAAAGGAGGTTTTCTTCATGCAATGCACCCTTACAATCAATAAAAAGTCCAAACAAGTTGACGTTTTGAAAATGTATATGTACAAGCAAAGTAAAGTGATTGAAACAATAGACAAGAATAACCGTTATTTTTATCTTGTTTTTTATCATAATCAGTATATAAATGGTGCAAAGGCAACGAAAATAAAACTCGGTTCACACATACACCGAGCATTAACGCATGGTATTACAACAGAAAGCAATCATCCTTTTGTAAAGGAAGTATTAAATAGAGATACATATCCATGTATAAAATTCAACCAGCTCTATACAAAGTTGCAACAACATTACCCTCCTAAGGAAACTGCCTTAATTCTGTCGTTTTTTGATTCTTTCACATCCCCAGACGCGATACAAAAATTACTTAAAAAAACATTTTATTCTTATAGAAGAAATGGAAAGCTACGTAAGGCTTTTCAAGTGTTGAATATTTTAAATCAAATGGATCCAGCCGACACATTTGCTTTAGATATGATCGGGAAAATGGAATTTCAAAATGAAAGAACAATTTATCAATCACTTGATTCATTGGAGCAACGCGATCCAATCCACTTTGAATCGGTTTGTTTCAATCAACTCGAAAATCCTGAAATCCTCACTAAATTAATTGGCTTCTATGACAATAACAATCGTGCCTTAGACGCAGCTATTCTACGCACCTTTATATTAAAGAAACAATTTAATCAATCAGCATGGGATGGGCTACTAGCTTACCTTGCGAAACACGATACAGAGACACAAATATACAGTTTTTTAGAGTTAAACCAAACATCCCCTCACCCTACAATTAAAAAAGAACTTGTTTCAAAATTACTAGGCTCCTCCTATCATAATGAAGCAGTTGCTTTTTTTATCGAGCATGAGTATATACCAACAACAAATGAGACAACACAACTGATTGACCATCTAAATAAAGTTGATTCTCAAAAGCTTATACATTATTTCCACCAATCGAAGAAGAAAATAAAACAATTACATCACTTAATCCCTAAAAAGCAAATTGAACAAATTATTGTACCGTTTGTAAAAGCCTTTTTATCTACCTATTCCTTGGGTGAAGTTCAAGAATGGATAGTGAAAACTAAAATAGAAGATGAACAGTATTTAATCGAAAAAAACTTGAATAATATAGCATTACTTGAAAATGATCCCGATCAACAATATAAGCTTGGTGAATTATATCTTTCCCTAGGTCAGTTAGATAAAGCAATAGAATGTTTTAAATGGGAAATTGAGCTTGATCCAAATAACTTAAAATCAATGAAAGCCGTTATAGACTTGCTCAAACAAAGCGGTGACTTTTCAGAAGCTAAAAATTATGAGGATTTATTAATACAGACTCAAAAATATGGTTAAATCACTAATTTAATTGGGTGAAGCTAGGCTGCAAGATTATCGATTCTTTTTGAAAAATAGTGGAGTGATTTCGCTCCACTGTTTTTCATTAAAATTTGTAGTATGAATAGTATTTAACAGTCATATGCACTCGTTTTGGTGATACGAATGACTGAATGATCATTTTTCCGGTCACTAGCGACTTGTTTGGCACCGCTTTTGTTCGAATTAATATCTTTTTCGGTCACTAGCTACCTGTTTTGTACCACTTTTGTTTGAATCAGCTCCTGTTTCGGTCACTAGACACTCGATTCGTACCTCTTTTGTTCAAATCAGCATCGGTTTCGGTCATTAGACACTCGATTCGTACCTCTTTTGTTCAAATCAGCATCTGTTTCGGTCATTAGACACTCGATTCGTACCTCTTTTGTTCAAATCAGCATCGGTTTCGGTCATTAGACACTCGATTCGTACCTCTTTTGTTCAAATCAGCATCGGTTTCGGTCACTAGACACTCGATTCGTACCTCTTTTGTTCAAATCAGCATCGGTTTCGGTCATTAGACACTCGATTCGTACCTCTTTTGTTCAAATCAGCATCTGTTTCGGTCATTAGACACTCGATTCGTACCTCTTTTGTTCGAATCAGCATCGGTTTCAGTCATTAGACACCCGTTTCGTACCTCTTTTGTTCGAATTAATACTTTTCACTTATTCCATCTTTATTAGATCCTAGGTAACCTATAAAAAAAGAAACGCTCGCATAATAGAACGAGCATTCCTTTTCTAATTCCAATTAAAGACCAAAAATCGGCTTAGGTAATTTATCTTTCATCACTAAGTCATCTAGAGATCGAAACGTATAGCCTTGTTTTCTTAGATCATCAATAAAATATTCGACCGCATCTGCATTATCAGGAGAAACAGTATGCAATAAAATTACAGCTCCTGGATGGATTTGGTCCATAACTTGCTGATAGGAGCTTTTCCAGCCCTTTTGTTTGTCTGAATGCCAATCAACAAAAGCAAGTGACCAGAACATATGTGTATAGCCAAGCTCATTAGCCCACTGAATTGTTCTTGCATTAAATGTTCCTTTTGGTGGGCGAACATATTGTAAGCTCTCTACATCTGTAATTGAAGCAACTGCCCGATCTAACAAAGCTAGTTCTTCTTTCATTTTTTCTTTAGAAATAGATGTAAAATCAGCATGATGGTTCGAATGATTGCCTAGCAGGTGACCATCCTTAACCATGCGCTTAATTAATTCTGGTGCGCTTCTAACATAGTGCCCTGTAACAAAGAAGGTTGCAGGAACTTTTTTATCTTTCAATACATCAAGGATATGTTCTGTATAGCCTGCTTCATAGCCATTATCAAAGGTTAAATAAACGACCTTATCACCTGACTGATCCATATAATAGCCGCCATTCTCTTCTAAAATCTTACCGTACTTCCCTACTTCTGGTGGGATATGATTCGTTCCTTTTTTATATCCCCACCCATAGCTTTCTGCATTTACTAAAGCAGGGTTTAACCCTCCTACAAAAATAAAGACTAAACTTATTCGTATCATCCAATTTTTCAGCACAAAAATCACCCGTTTTTTCTTTTATTGTGCCAAGTAATGAATATTTTATTCTTGCAGGATTATGATACTATTTTTTCAAAAAATTAAAGCTGCTATCCAGCCTAAAATAAATAATGGTATATTAAAATGTAAAAAGGTTGGAACGCACGTATCCCAGATATGGTGGTGTTGTCCATCCGCATTCAACCCTGACGTTGGTCCCATTGTACTGTCACTTGCAGGGGAACCAGCATCTCCTAATGCACCCGCTGTCCCAATTAATGCAGCTATTGCTAATGGCGAAAAACCCGCAGCTATACCAATCGGGACATATAGTGCAGCAATAATTGGAATCGTTCCAAACGACGAGCCAATTCCTATCGTGATAACTAAACCAACAGCAAGTAAAATAAATGCAATCAATGCTTTATTACTATCTAAAAAGCCAGAGGTCGATTCAATCAAAGCAGTTACTGCACCAGTTTCTTCTAAAATATGGCCAAATCCAGAAGCAGTTAACATAACAAAAGCAATCGTCCCCATCATGGTGATTCCTTCTGTAATAATTTTATCGCCCTGTTTAAAAGGAACAACAAAAAACACAAACATAAGAACAAGACCTGTAAGTGCACCTATAATTAAACTGTCTGTGATTAGTTGCAAAACTAATGCACCAATAATAGCAACTACTGTTAATAAATGATCACGATTAAAAGTAACAACTTCTTCTTCCTGCTTTTGATCCTCTTTTTCATATTTTTGTACAGGTTTACGATACGTGATAAAAACAGCAATGAATAGACCGATAATCATTCCGGCCCCTGGAAGTAACAACGATAAATTAATTTGTTCCATAGATATCGTTATCCCATTCGCTTCCATCGCTTCAAAAATGGTTTCATGAAATAACAAGCCGTATCCAGCAGGTATCATAATATAAGGTGCTTTTAAACCAAATGTTAAAGCAGTGGCAATCGCACGTCTATCCAATTGCATTTGATCAAATAATTTTAGTAACGGCGGAATCAAAATAGGTATAAAGGCAATATGAATTGGAATAACATTTTGTGATAGCGAGGCAATTGCAGCAATAGTTAACACAACCATCGATCGTTTTCCAATGAGCACGCGTTTTAAATAATTCACTAAAACATTAGTAATCCCTGTGTAGCTGATTGCTACAGCAAATGCGCCTAATAAAATATAGCTTAAAGCAGTTTTTGATTGACCGCCCATACCTTTAACAAGTAAATCTACACTTTCTACTACACCTAGTCCTGACATCAATCCAGCAACTATTCCAGCAGTTAAAATTGCAATAATGACATGTATTCTTGCTAAGCTTAATAGAATCATAACTAATACAGATACGATCACTACCCAACTCATAATAAATCCCCCAAACATTTTATCAATCTAATACTTTACTATGATAAAGTATGGAAACCAAAAAAACAATCCCTAATTAGCTAGAAATTGTCTTCTTTATAATTATTTTTCTTGTAAAGCTTGCTCCATCTTCTCAATTAACTCAAGTAATTGATCCACATCTTCTACTGAGGTGTCATTAGGATCAAGTTGGTCTAATTGATCTAAGAAAGTTTGTAATTGTGCTTTCAATTGACTGATTTTTTCTTCTTGTACCATCATATACTCCTTTATGTCCAGTTTACTTGTAACATTATACCGTGTTATTGTTCAAATGAAAATGCTGGATCGAGAATTCAGTATTCATTTATGCTATAATAAACCAGATCCGTGTTAGGTGGAGGGAAAACAATGAGCATAAAAGAAATATTATTATTCATTAAGAGTATTTTAGAATCAAATATAGCCCAAATAATTATTGGTGGGGTTATCACCTTTGCTGTAGTAATTATTTTACGCCGAATCATCCGATCTTTTTTTAAACGAACTAGATTTGTCGATGATAAAAAAGAAAAAACAATTGAATCTATGTTAAATTCCATAATTAAGTATGTTGCAACAATTGGGTTTGTTTTCTATATTTTATCTGTTTTTGGTATTAGAGTAGAAAGCCTATTAGCAGGTGCTGGAGTACTTGGTATTGTCATTGGTATCGGCGCACAAAGTTTAGTGCAAGATCTATTTGCTGGAATTTTTCTATTATATGAAAAACAATTGCAGCAAGGGGATTGGATTAAAGTTAACCAAACCTTTGAAGGACTAGTTGAAGAAATTGGCTTTCGTGTGATAAAAGTAAGACAGTGGTCTGGCACATTAGTAACGATAAGCAGTGGACAGATTCAGACGATTGAAAATTATAATATGAACAAAATGCGCGTCATTGAGAGTGTTACTGTAAGTTTCTATGAAGACCCTAAGAAATTATTTGCAATACTAGAGCAAACTTGTGAGCGATTAAATGAGGAGTTAGGATCTTACTTAAAGAAAGATTTCACTGGTAATCCAATCGAACCATTTACTCTCTATGGCATGGGCTCATTAAACGATAATTACCGCGGGTATCAATATACGATAACTGGACTTTGCGAAGACTTAGTTTACTTTACTGCGGCAAAAGAAACACGCCGAATCATGGCTCAAACGATGTTTGAACATGGTATTCAGATGGCAGAGCAACATATTGATATGCGATCAGACATAAGAAATAAGGAGTAGTCATTACAATAGACTACTCCTTATTTTAATTCAAAAGAAAAGGATAGGTGATCTTGTATTGGAATCCATGCTCCTACACTTTGTTTTGTAACATTCTTTACAACAATTTTTTTCTTCGATCCCTTTAATTCGATATAAATATCTCCATAGGTAATTGAACCTTTTTCGCTTATAGCTGGAACGTATGCATTTAACTGACCATTTTTATTGTTCGGGACTGTATAGGTATTAGCTTTTTTTGTGTCTTTTCCAATAATGGTATGAAACGATAACGGTAAGGTAACATGTTGCTTCACTTTTAATAAAATTAACTTCTTTATTTGCTCTGGCTTATCTATTTTTGTTGTTAACGCACCTTTAATTTCTGCTTGTTCTAACTGATTATAGCTTAACGTTTTGTTTACATCATCGCCGGCATTTGTCAATTCATTTGTGTTAATTTTTTGATACTCCCAATTAATATTTGTTTTATCTGATTTGTAATTCAATGGCCAATGGCCCAGATAAATGCTTCCCCGATACCCAAAAGCGAATGGGGAGGTTTTAATGGACGATTCATTTAGCAGCTTTACTAGTTTTGCGTTTTCAATTGGAATGTCCGCGTCTTCCATTAGCTTTTCAACAAATGGACTTGGTTCGAGAATCACTTCATCTTCTGTTGAATTGGAGTACGTATTTTCATTTGCAATTGTTAACACATGTGACGGGAGTTCAACGTCCTTCTTTTTTGCTATAACTGGTATGGTAAACATAGAAAATATTACGCAACACACAATAAATAATTTTAATTTAGTATGTTTCATATTAATCTATCCCTTCCTACAATAACTTGATCGATTGTAGTGTTTACTTAGAATAGAAAAATATACGATCGGTTCAATTAAGCACTGAATGATTGGTCTAATTGGGTTGCAATTTTTTTTGCTGTTGGTTCAAATAATTGAATGGCTGGTCCTATTCCAAATAAAATAATAAATGTTCCTACTCCAATTGGACCGCCAACTAATAACGCTAGAATAAAAGCGAGTGCTTCTCCTATTGTTTTGGCAACACCCGTACTTAAATGAAACTTCATTTGCAACGAAACCATTAATCCATCGACAGGATTGAGCGGGAATTTCGGTTGTAAATATAACGAAACACCCAAACCTAATATGAAGATGCCAATAGTTAATGTCATTATTTTAAAGAATAATCCATTAATCTCCCATGAATCCATCACAATTAAGAGCCAGAAATCAATCAAAAATCCAATAAGAAAAACAGTTATAAGCGCAAAGAAATCCGGCCTTGCTTTAATAATCATTGCATTAATAAACATTAACAGTAAACCGATAATAATGACCCAATTCCCTACAGTAAGGCTTGTGATTTCAGATAATCCAACATTTAACGCATCCCAAGCACCTGCACCAAGGTCTGCTTTAATTGTCATTGACACCCCGAAGGATAAAATGATTAAACCAATGATAAAAAATAAAATTCTCGCTCGTATGTTTTTCAATAAGTAACCCTCCACTTTTCTTATACATGTCATAATGGTAATCAAGCTTTTTATACAAATAAAAGAGCACTTATTCTATTTGAATAAGGCTCTTTTATTTTATAGACTTAATTGAATTGTTTCAAGACTTTCTTCTATCTCAATACTATCTTCAACAGAGCGAATCATGGAACAATTTTTTCTTGCTAGTGCAAGATTTTTATAAAGCTTTTCGTCACTTAAGTTTTTTCCTTTTATCACATAATGCAGCTTGATTTTCTCAATACGATTTGCTTCGTCTGGATTTCTAGTTACATCCGCTCGAACAATGAAATCGTCAATGTTTACACGCTGCTTTTCTAAAATTTTCATAAACACAGAAGCACTACATCCCGCTATGGATCCAACCATCAATTGATACGGACGATAACCATAATCTTCATTACCTGAGATGTCTAAGATTCCATAAGGTAGGTCTACACGAACACCAGCTTCTTTAAATTGAAATTCCATCAATACCAACTCCTTCGACTAATCTATATATATGCTTCCCGTTACTATTAACTATAACACATTTCAAAAGAAAATTAGTTATCGATCTTTTCTATTTCACCAATTAGCGTATAATATGATTTTAGATTAGTGCAAGCGGGGGTTTTTACATGTTTTTAGATAGAAATCGTTTTTGGATCTTAATTAGCTTCGTAACAGTATCAGGATTTTCACAAGGGATGTTACTCCCTTTATTAGCAATTATTCTAGAACAAAATGGGGTTCCTTCTTCCGTAAATGGTTTACACGCCACAGGGCTTTACATTGGTGTATTAATTGCTTCTCCTTTTATGGAAAAGCCGCTACGAAAACTAGGATATAAACCCATTATACTAATTGGTGGACTTCTCGTTCTTGGTTCGTTATTTGTTTTTCCAATTTGGGAAGTACTTTGGTTCTGGTTCATTCTAAGACTGTTGGTAGGTATTGGTGACCATATGCTTCACTTTTCCACCCAAACCTGGATTACTTCCACCGCAGCTCCTGATAAAAGAGGTAGAACCATTGCTTTTTATGGTTTGTTTTTCAGTTTAGGGTTTTCGCTTGGTCCAATGATGACAAGACTACTTGCCATTAATGAAAGTCTTCCATTCATCGTATCTGCAATCTTTTGTCTAATTATTTGGTTACTCATGTTGTTTGTTCGTAATGAACACGTTAATACGAATGATGAGATGGAAGTAGTCGAAGTATCCTCTTCAATTGGAAGATTTATTAAAACAGGAAAAATAGCATGGGTAGCATTATTATCTCCGTTTGCTTATGGGCTATTAGAGTCCACCTTACATGGAATCTTTCCTGTGTATGGTTTGCGAATTGGACATGATGTCGAATTATTGGCACTCGTTATTCCTTTCTTTTCACTCGCTAGTTTAATTACGCAAATTCCACTTGGGATATGGAGTGATAAAATTGGCCGAAAGAAAATGTTACTGATCATTATCAGCTTAGGCATTAGTATTTTTGTCATCGGTGCGCAAGTTGAGCATTCGGTTATAGGTTTATTTTTCACTTTTGCTTTTGCTGGCATGTTTGTTGGCTCGTTATATTCTCTAGGTGTTTCCTACATGGCAGATTTATTGCCTAAATCATTACTTCCTGCAGGTAACATTATGTGTGGGATTGCCTTTAGTATTGGTAGTATTACTGGTCCATATTTAGGTGGACTGTTTATTGAGACTTTTCCTAATACTTCATTTTTCTATGTTATTGTCTTTTTATTATTGTTTGTACTTATTGCTATTGGATCAAAAAAAGAAACAGGAGATACTGTGTCAGTGTGAGCAGTATATCTCCTGTTTCTCTTTGTTTGCCTACTTTTAATCAGTTTTAGTTCGTATATCTTAGTCATTCAAATAACGACTAAATCTTTTTTCTAAATTTTCCTGAAATGCAGCGATAAGAATACACAAAGGCCAGTATATCAATGCAACAGTAATATACATCGTTAACGAGTCATATGACCGACCACTAACAATTTGTGCTTTCTGTAACATTTCTGGCACTGTTATAACCGCAGCTAATGAGGTTGCTTTCGTTAAGTCTAGAAAAACGTTTGTTATTGGTGGAATCGAAATCCTTGCTGCTTGAGGTAATATAACACCCGTTAATGTTTGCCAATACGAAATACCTAAAGCCGATGAAGCCTCCCACTGCCCATGATCAATGCTGTTTATTGACGCACGATTAATTTCAGCAATATATGCGGCACTATTCAAACCAAATCCTGCAACTGCAGCTTGGAAAGCCGTAAGCTCAATCCCGACCTCAGGTAACCCAAAATATAAAACAAATAAGAATACAAGAATAGGTGTACCTCTCATGAATGAAATATATATACGTGCCGGCCATCGTATCACTCGAGCACTAGCACTTCTACCTAGCGCTAAAAATAACCCGAGTATTAATCCTAACCCCATAGAAAGAAACGCGACAGCGATCGTCATCGGTAACCCGCTTAAAACAAAAGGTAAATTTTCAATCGCCAACTTCACATTAAACATATCTGCCCATCCCCCCAGCATATTTCTTTTATGTCTTTTTTATAATCTTCATTCTAACACATACGTTTTGTCTATATTGACTTTAATTATCATTGTCAACATCTATTAAATTGTCAAACTTTCTTTTAAAAATTTGCTTTTTATGACTTGCACTTTTCTGATAATAGAATATGCTAAAGATAGTAGTAATTTATAATAATTTTAAACTATCCCACTAGAATTTATCTTAAAATGCAATAAAATCAACTGTATATTTATCTTAAATTATATTAATTATCAATTAGAATAAAAAAACAATCATATCGAAGGGGTTATTTATAATGATTATCAACAAGAGTCTATCACTAACTTTTCTTAAAAAACACCATGAATTAATTGCTGCTATCGGAAGCGGCTTAATTATTTTAGTAGCATGGTTAATAAAAGACATCATCCCTTATCCGTTTTGGGTTAGTTTAATGATAGCTGCTTTTATTATCGGCGGATACGCCAAAGCAAAAGAGGGCATAGAAGATACAATCGAACATCGAACATTGAATGTGGAATTATTAATGATCTTGGCTGCTATTGGATCAGCTACTATTGGTTATTGGGAAGAAGGCGCAATTCTTATATTCATTTTTTCTTTATCAGGTGCTCTAGAAACATATACCATGCAAAAAAGCGAAAAAGAATTATCTTCTCTTATAAATTTGCAACCAAAGCAAGCATTAGTCATCCAAGATGGGACAGAAAAGCTGATTCCCGTTGATGAGTTAAAACAACGAGATATCATATTAATCAAACCTGGTGAACGCGTTCCGGCAGATGGAAGTATTGAAAAAGGAACTTCCACGTTAGATGAGAGCGCACTAACTGGCGAAGCTTTTCCCGTTACTAAAACGAATGGTGATGAAGTTTATGCTGGAACAGTGAACTTGAGTGGCAGTTTGTATATTTCCATTACAAAGGAAATAAAAGATTCTTTTGTTCAGCAAATTATAAAGCTTGTACAAACTGCGCAACAACAGAAATCACCGTCACAACTATTTATTGAGCGATTTGAAAGTACCTATGTCAAAGTAGTCTTAATTAGTGTTGCTATTATGATGTTTTTGCCACATTATTTATTAGGTTGGAGCTGGATTGACACGTTTTACCGAGCAATGGTTTTACTTGTTGTAGCCTCACCTTGTGCACTTGTCGCATCAATCATGCCAGCAAGCTTATCCGCTATTTCGAACGGAGCAAGGAATGGAATTTTATTTAAAGGCGGCGTACACATTGAACAACTAAGTTCAGTTAATGCCATCGCATTTGATAAAACAGGTACACTCACATATGGGAAACCTACGGTAACTGACACACTATTTGATTCATCCGTAAACGCAAATGAAGTACTATCTATCGTTTCAACAATTGAAAAAGAATCAAATCATCCATTAGCACAAGCAATCGTTACTTATTGCAATCAAAACGAAATAAGATCAGATATTTCATTAGATCAAATGCAAGAAGAATCAGGAAAAGGCGTTTATGCTAGATATCAAGAAGATACATGGCAGATCGGGAATGAAAAATTGTTTGAAAAAGATAAGCAATCATTATCCTTTATTAAGGAAGGGGAAGGATTAGCGAAACAAGCAAAATCGATTGTATATATCGGTAAAAACCAGCAAATCATTGGACTTATCGCACTAAAGGATGAAGTGAGACAGGATACGAAAGAGGCAATTCAAGCGTTCAAAAAAGCTGGAATCTATACGGTAATGCTAACGGGAGACAACAATAGTACAGCGCAAGCAATTGCAGAAGAAACAGGCATTGACTCGTATATTGCTTTATGTATGCCTAAAGACAAACAAGAACAGATTGATAAATTAAAAAAATCGCATGACTCAATTGCTATGATTGGTGATGGAATTAATGATGCCCCAGCGCTTGCTACAGCAGATGTTGGAATTGCGATGGGGGCAGGAACAGATGTATCGATTGAAGCAGCTGATATTATTCTAATGCAAAATCAATTAAGTAAAATCGTACATGCGAGAAAGCTTTCCAAGCGAATGAATCGAATTGTTAAACAAAATATTTATTTTTCTATTGCTGTTATTCTTACACTAATTGTGGCTAACCTTACACAATCCATTGATTTGCCGCTTGGAGTTATTGGACATGAAGGAAGTACAATTCTAGTTATATTAAACGGATTGCGATTACTTAAATAATAATTAATAAGATCGTTGTACAACCAAAAAAGGCTAAGACAGAATGAAATAACATTTTGTCTTAGCCTTTTTATTTGCCTTTTATTTTAGGGTATTGCTCTTTTAGTAAGGCGTTAATCTCGCCACCCACTATGATAATCATTCCGGAAATAAAGAACCAAATCATTAATACAATGACACTACCTAAGCTTCCATATGTAGCCGAATAATTTCCGAGCGTCGTCACGTAATACGAAAAAGCCAGGGATACAAGTTGCCAGCCAATTGTAGCAAATACAGCACCTACTGCAACGTTTCTAAAACTCACCCGTTTGTTAGGAGCAAGCTTGTATAGTGCTAAAAGAACAACAAACAAGACAAAAGAAGAAATCACCCAACGCAACGTGTTCCAAATTTCAAGAAAACCTGCTGATAAGCCCAAAAATGAAAATATAAAAATACCTATTTGCTTTCCGAATATAGGCAGAAGGAATGCCATTACAATAACCAGCAGCATGGCAATAGTCAAGACGATCGCGATCAGGCGCGAAACAATAAAAGAACGATTTTCTTCTACATCATATGCTTTATTAAATGCTCGCATAATCGCATTGATTCCATTGGACGCTGACCATAGCGTACCAATAATCCCGATAGACAACAAACCACCATTACGCTGTTCTGATATGTGATCAATATTTGTCTCAATTAGCTCTAATATCTCAGCCGGGGCGTACGCAGAAAAGAATCCAATAACATCTACGTTATCTAATGGAATATACCCAATCAAAGTCACCAAAAAAATTAAGAAGGGAAATAGAGAAAGTAATAAAAAATAAGCTAATTGTGCCGACAATCCAGCTACATCATCTTCATTTATTCGTATAATCAATTGTTTTATAAAAGAAGCAGCTTTTTGCATACCCTATATTCGCCCTCTCAACTATTTTCTGCGCTCCACCGTATGAACCAACATTTCAACATATGATGACACTATTTAATTTATGTTTCTTTTTTCTTCGATTTGCTCAACTGTTTTTTCAAATTTGCTAATTAAAGCGATCGCTGTATCAAAACCATCAAGCATTGTTCTAGAAACCGTTTCGTATTGATTTCTAACTTCGGAAACAAAATCAGATGGATGTGTCATGAAAAAGGTTGTTTTTTGATTAACATTTTTCAATTTCCCTTTCACAGACATTCGTGTATCACGGTCTAGAAGTGTTAACGCGCCTCCAACAACAGCACCTACGATCATTCCTTTTGCTAATAGATTCTTCTTCATGTTTATACACCTCTCTCTTGTTTAATTTCCGCAAGTAGCGCTTTACAACCTTTGTCTACTAAATGATACGTGTAATCAAAGTTCTTTGTGAAATATGGATCTGGCACATTTTCCTCTTCTGCTTTCTCTACATAATCCATTAATCTAGCAACCTTTACACCCTCAACCTCTTTCTCGATCGCTTCTAAGTCATGCATGTTTTGTTGATCCATCGCAACAATATAATCGAACTTTTCCCAGTCCGCTTTCACAACTTGCCTTGCTTGCATACCTTCATAAGAGATATTTCTTTGCTCCAAAATTTTTCTTGTTCCTTCATGAGGCGGATTACCGACATGCCAGTCTCCAATTCCAGCAGAGTCAATATGGAATTTATCAGCAATGCCCTCTTCTTCTACTAATCGACGAAAAACCGCTTCTGCCATTGGAGATCTACAAATATTACCTAAACAAACAAATAATACATTTATCATATCTATACCACCTATCCTGTTAAATTAGTCTTCATTATACGAAAAAACTGCTATTATTGAAAATATTTGGCTTATTATTCCTAAACATCATGATGCCTATTTGGACTGGCTTGAAATAGCAGATTGAATGGTCTGCTGAAGCTGTTCTGCTATTGTATGACTTTTCATTTCTTTATATTGATCTGGCATGATGGGATCACATACCGTCAAACGAACATGGTCACCTTTCATTTTCATATCATTTGCTTCTAGAAGTTTATATGTACCATTTATAGCAATTGGAACGATGGGCACATTTGCTCTTGTTGCTAAGCGAAGGCTACCTGACTTAAAGGTTTGAACCTCTCCCCCACGACTTCTAGTTCCTTCTGGAAAAATCACCATAGATTGACCTGCCTTTAAGCTTGCAATCCCGTCATCAATCACTTTGATCGCAGCCCTTCTATTTGAACGATCAATAAATACACATTTCAGTTCTTCCATCCATGAAGATATGATTGGAATTTTCTTAATTTCTTTTTTTGCGATGAACCCTAATGGCTTATCAACATAGCCTAGGAGAACTAGGATATCAAACATTCCTTGGTGATTCGCAACAAATAACACCGGTCCTTCTGGAAGCTTATCCATCCCCTCAACATCAATGGTTGATTTCGTTCGTTTAAATACTTTTTGCGACACTTCTTTTGGTGTTGCGAAAATCTGACCTCTCTTTTCACTAAATGGAACATGATCCGGTATACGCCTTACCTTCATTAATTTAGGAAAACTTTTTAAAACTAATAACCCCGCATACAAATAAATAATAATTGTTTTCAAAACTACACCTCTCCAACTGAATCTATATCTCAGCTCTATATTTTTTAATTTGACATAGACCTTTATCCCATAAAAACCGCCATATTCCATAGCGCTCCTCAGATAAAATATTAGAAATAAACAGTCCACCTTCTATTATAAAATATTTTTTCCAAAGATGGAATGCACATGACTTTTCGTGAATCAATTCAGATGTTACAATGCCGTTAAGTTTGAAATGAAAGGATGAGCAATATGCATATTGGAAGTAAAGGTTGGTATGTCGAGCAGTTAAAGCGTATTGGCATTCGACGTTTGGAAGGTAGGAAAATTGAAAAATTCAAAACACCAGTCCTTGCAAATTTGCTAGACGAAAAACAAAATTAACCTAAACACGGAGGTGGCTCGTATAGCTACCTCTTTTTTGTTAAAACTAAGACAATAATGTACGGGTACAATATCATATTTAAAGGGAAATATTTATCGAAATGTTACCCGACCCCCATAAAAATTAGTAAAACTAAGAATTGCTATGATTGAAATATGAACATCATTGGAGGAAGTCGCATGTTATCAAATGCTGAAATTGGAATAGATTTAGGAACAGCAAATATTTTAGTATATACAAAATCAAAAGGAATTATTTTAAATGAACCTTCAGTGGTTGCTATTAACTCTCAAAATAATCAAGTAGTTGCTGTTGGTAAAGAAGCAAAAGAAATGGTCGGTAAAACCCCCAGGCACATCATTCCGATTCGCCCATTAAGAGATGGGGTAATCGCCGACTATGATATTACAGCACAAATGTTAAAAGAAATTTTAAAGAAAGTAAGTAAAAAAGCTGGTGTATCCATGCGAAAGCCTACTGTTGTTGTTTGTACACCTTCAGGGAGCACATCAGTAGAAAGAAGAGCCATCCATAATGCAGTAAAAAGCTATGGCGCTAAAGAAGTACACCTAATCGAAGAGCCCATTGCAGCAGCTATCGGTTCTGACCTACCGGTAGATGAGCCAATTGCTAGTGTTATTGTTGATATCGGCGGAGGAACTAGTGAAGT
The DNA here is from genome assembly GCF_014083865.1 of Paraliobacillus salinarum. Taxonomy (GTDB): domain Bacteria; phylum Bacillota; class Bacilli; order Bacillales; family Amphibacillaceae; genus Paraliobacillus; species Paraliobacillus salinarum. Next base: position 37,591 of record NZ_JACEFA010000015.1, read on the forward strand.
CGCTATTATTTCTTTTGGTGGCGTAGTGTCTTGTAAATCCGCCAGAGTCGGCGGTGACAAATTAGACGAAGAAATCATTCAGTACATTCGTCGTCATTTCAACATCTTGATCGGGGAAAGTACGGCTGAAAAAATAAAGATGGAAATTGGCTATGCGCTTATTGACCATCCTGAAGAATCCATGGAAGTAAGAGGGCGTGATCTAGTAACAGGATTACCTCATGTGATCACGGTAACCTCCACACAGATCCAAGACGCCTTACAAGAATCGCTATTATCCATTCTAGAAACAATACACGCTACTTTAGAAAGCTGTCCACCTGAACTAAGTGGTGACATTGTCGATCACGGAATTACAATCACGGGTGGTGGCGCATTGATAAAAGGCATGCAAGAATGGTTATCAAGTAAAATTCATGTTCCTGTTCACTTGGCTGACAATCCGTTAGAATCCGTTGCCATCGGTACAGGAAAATCTTTAAAAATGATTCAAAAACTACAAAAAGCAACAAAATAATGGGGCAAAGGGGTCTGACCCCTTTGTCCCATTATTTTGTGTGTACGGTTAGTACGGTTGTTTCTCCTCTTGTGACGGTTTTGGAAGTTTCTTTGTCTAGTGATTCTACTTCATTTGTTATAACAAGCGGTGTAATGGTAGCTGCTTTTTCTGCTACAAAATCTAAATCAACTGTTACCAATTTATCGCCTGCTTTGACTTTGTCTCCTTGTTTCACATGAGCCTCAAATCCTTGTCCTTCTAAAGAAACTGTTTCTAATCCAATGTGTAATAAATATTCCACGCCAGCTTCTGATAAAATACCTATCGCATGCTTCGTCGGAAACAAATTAACAATCTCGCCTGAAACCGGAGCAACAAATTCACCATTCGTAGGTTTAAAAGCAATCCCATCCCCCATCATTTTTTCTGAAAAGGTTGGATCTGGTACTTCCTCTAAAGAAACAAGTTCGCCTGTTACAGGTGCAAGCACAACTTCTGTATTAGCTGCTTCTTCTTTTTTTCCAAAAAGATTTTTAAACATAAAACTCTCTCCTCTGACTAAAGATATTGTGATCATTAATAACCTATACCCGTTATTACAACACGACAAGCTAAAAATTAAAATAAAACTAATCCAATGTTTCTAATAAAGCTTTTAACTGCTTTACTTCCTCTTCAGATAAGGTGATTCCTTTTCCCATCTTTTCATAATCAGGTGCCCAGTCCCTTAGGTCAAACTTCGGCTCGCGCTCATTCCATGAGATAAGATTTAATTCTTTTCTCCACCCCGTGCTTGATTCTGAAAGGACACCAATAGTTTTTACAATTTCATATTTTATATTCGCCATACTAATCCACCTTTTCCTTTGATATACTAAATAAAAATAGATAAGGAGCAATGTAATGTCTCATTCAATAACGTTAACGAAAGAAACAAAACAAGCACTAATAAGACAAATACAACATCATTATGAAGCAACTCACGATCTAGAAGTCGGCGAATTAGCTGCCTCTTTTACACTTGATTTCATTCTTGAAGAGATTGCGCCGATTATTTATAATCAAGCAATTGATGATGCACATGCTTATGCAATTGAAAAATTGGACGATCTCTTTGAACTCCAAAAGAGAACAAGATAATAACCATCACCATATTCAATACGTATTATTTATAGAAGAGACACGGCAGAGATCATTCTCTTTAAGTTATTCTATTGTCCACTCAGCTAAACTGTCGATGGAGTGTGTCGGCTTTACTTCTATCGTCTCTACCTCTTCTTTCGTTGTGACACCGGAATAAACTAATAAAGAGTCAATTCCAGCGTTTATTCCAGCTAGAATATCTGTATGATAGTTATCACCAATCATAAGTGTCTCTTCTTTACTAGTGCCTAGCACTTCCAAAGCTTGTTCCACTATAATCGATTCTGGTTTCCCAATAAATTTTGGTTTTACACCTGTAGTAACAGACAACACGGAAATTAATGAACCTGAACCTGGCAAGAAGCCTCGTTCTGTTGGTAATGCTACATCACCATTCGTTGCGATAAAAGTTGCACCTTTCCGGATTTCTAACGCACCGATTGCTAACTTTTCATATGTAATCGAACGATCCAGTCCCATGACTACAAAATCCACATCTTCGTCAGCTGACTGTAAACCTTCTTCAGCTAAAGCATGGTGCAAACCTTCCTCCCCAATCGCGTACACACGCGCACCGGCTTGTTGTTCAGCTATGTAGGATGCTGTTGCCATACTTGTCGTGAATACTTGCTCTTCAGTTGCTGGTACATCCATGTCTTGTAATTTCTCTGCTACCTCTTTTGGATGCTTTGTGGAGTTATTCGTCACGAATAGATAAGGCATATTTTTGTCGTGCAATTCTTTAACAAAAGCTATCGCCGCATCAATTTTCTCTGTACCTTTATACATCGTGCCATCTAAATCAATTAAAAAACCTTTATACTGCTTCATAATAAACCTCCAGCTAAATTTTAAAAAATATTTGTTATTTTCTGAATACATGATACTATAGTACATAGCTAAAAAATATATCCGTTTCTATAACACAGTGTAAAATAGTTTAACTACATTTCGTTACATGATATTGTATATTAGGTAACTAATTTCGTTTCTACAATTACACATACTATCTCTTATTGTATAACATTTTGAGATAGTCATGTAGTTAAATCAATTTATTTAATTAAATTAAAAAAGTGAGGTAGTAATAGTCAATGACATACCATACGCCAAAAGCAGTAATGATTATTTTCGGAGCGACTGGTGATTTAGCGAACCGTAAGCTTTATCCATCACTATATCGCTTATACCGAAATGGTAAGCTATCTGAGAACTTCGCCGTAATTGGTGTTGCTAGAAGACCACTTACAAATGAAGATTTTCGTAATAATATAAAGAAATCAATTGAGGAATTTGATGACCCTCATATTAACCCAGATGATTTCGCTTCGCACTTCCATTACAATCCATTTGATGTGCAAGATCTTACGCATTACCAAAAGCTAAACGCATTAATTAATGAACTAGATGAGAAACACGAAACAAATGGTAATAGATTATTTTATTTAGCTATGGCACCTAATTTCTTTGGAACAATTGCAGCTAATTTAAAATCACAAGGGGTTACAGACAATAAAGGCTGGACACGACTAATTATTGAAAAACCGTTCGGTCATAACTTTGAAACTGCGCAACAGTTAAACAACCAAATTCGTCAAGCTTTTGATGAAGATCAAATTTATCGAATTGATCACTATTTAGGCAAAGATATGATTCAAAATATTGAAGTTGTACGGTTTGCTAATGCAATGTTTGAGCCTTTATGGAACAACCAATACATTTCAAACATTCAAGTAACATCCAGTGAAACACTTGGAGTAGAAGAACGCGGACGTTATTACGATGAGTCTGGTGCATTGCGTGACATGGTCCAGAACCATATGTTACAAATGGTTTCTTTGTTAGCAATGGAACCACCAGCTAGACTTAATCCAGATGATATTCGATATGAGAAGATCAAAGTATTACGTAGCTTAAAGTCCATTGATGAAAGTGATGTAGATCAATACTTTGTTCGTGGGCAATATGATGAGGGAGAATTGGATGGCGAAAAGGTTGACGCTTATCGCGATAGTAACGGGGTTGATCCTGATTCCAACACTGAAACCTATGTTGCCGCTAAATTTATGATTGATAATTTCCGATGGGCTGGCGTTCCGTTCTATGTTCGAACAGGAAAACGCATGGCGAAAAAGTCAACAGAAATTGTGATCCAATTTAAAGATTTACCGATCAACCTCTATAAAGAAAAAGGCGACACAATTGATCCAAACTTGCTAGTTATTCAAGCACATCCAAATGAGAAGATCACCTTACACTTGAATGCTAAAAAAGGTGATTATGATACGACAAGTAAACCGATTACCATGTATTATGATAAAAATTATGCAAAAGATAGTTACTCACCAGAAGCATATGAAGTATTATTAAACGATTGCTTACATGGTGACTCAACGAACTTCGTACACTGGGATGAGGTAGCTCTCTCTTGGAAGTACATTGATATCATCTCTAAAGCATGGGAAGAGAAAAAAGCCGATTTTCCAAACTATAAATCAGGCACAAACGGTCCCAAAGCAGCTGATGAATTACTAGAAGCTAGTAACCATCACTGGTGGGAGTTATAATTTATTTTAAAAAAACAAACGCTTGTGCATTTTAATGTCCAAGCGTTTGTTTTTTTATATTTTCTGTTCCACTAATATCATCTTTATTGGCGTAACGCACATTTACCCCATCACATAGCCAAAACAAAACAAATAAAATAAGAAGCAAACAACCCTATCCCGTCAAACACAAAAATATAATCCTATTTTGTTCTTTTCAATACTTGTCTCACTAACTATCCAGTTAGCATAACAACGGTAGTAACAATTTGTTAAATTAAAGCTTCCGTTTGTGTAAAAGGTAAAATAACGCACCCTTTAGTTGAACAAGATTTTTTCGTTATGTATTCTTTATTGTGACTTTACCCTCTTTATTATCTTCATGATTCCATTCAACTTGAACCTCAAATGTTCCGTCTTCAAAAAACAATGGGAATCTTCTTCGAATAGATTCTTGCATTGGAAGGTTATATGCTTCCTCTATATTTACCCAAACTACTTTTTCTTCTGGTGGTTCTTCAAGTAGTTCCCCTTTGAAATCTTTTGTAATGTAATTAAAAATCATATATCTATCCATAGCAACTGGATTTACATATTCATAAAGACCTTTATAAATGAGGTTACATACCTCTAAGCCTGTTTCCTCTTTAACTTCTCTAATCGCACTATCTACTATACTTTCAGGAAATTCAACTTTTCCACCTGGTGGAATAAATCCTTTGAAATTATCGTGTTGTCTATCAAGTAGTAAAACTTTGTCTTCCTTTTGAATCATGCAGATCGTCCAAATTTTAAAATTTACAGAATTACTCATTTCATTCCCCCTATTTTTCATTAAAATTTCACCATATATTTATTTGTTCTTCTTAAACTAACCCGCTCCGTTAGTTTAAGAAAGTTCCTTCACAAACTCCATATTTATTTTAACATAAAATAACATCTAATTACCGTTTACTTACATCGCTTCGAAACAAAAAACCAACTCAATTATGAGTTGGTTTTTAATAGGCTTAGTCAAGCCATTCTGTATGGAATACGCCTTCTTTGTCAATACGTTGATACGTATGAGCACCGAAGTAATCGCGTTGTGCTTGTAATAAGTTTGCCGGAAGCGTTTCTGTACGATAGCTATCAAAGTATGCTAGGGCACTCGCAAAACCTGGAACCGGAATTCCACGTTCCATCGCAATAGCAAGTACTTTACGAAGAGATGACTGATATGTTTCAACAATCTCTTTAAAATAAGGATCTAGCAATAGGTTTGCCAATGCTGGATCACGGTCATATGCTTCTTTAATTTTCTGTAAGAATTGTGCACGAATAATACATCCGCCACGGAAAATCATTGCAATATCTCCATAGCGTAGGTTCCAATCATTTTCCTCAGAAGCTGCACGCATTTGTGCGAAACCTTGTGCATAGGAAACGATCTTACTCATATAAAGAGCTTTACGGATCGCTTCAACTAACTCATCTTCATTACCTTCATATGCCTTATCTTGTGCAGATGGGCCTTGAAGAATTTTGCTTGCTTTCACGCGTTCTTCTTTCATTGCTGAAATAAAACGAGCAAACACAGACTCTGTAATTACTGGTAATGGAACACCAAGATCTAATGAGCTTTGACTTGTCCATTTTCCAGTTCCTTTTTGACCAGCTGTATCTAAGATTACATCAACCATCGGCTTGCCAGTCTCTTCATCTTTTTTCGTAAAAATATCTGCAGTAATTTCAATTAGATAACTATCTAACTCGCCTTTGTTCCAATCAGCAAATACTTGGTGTAGCTTATCCGCATCATACCCTAATACATGCTTCATAATGAAATATGCTTCACCAATTAATTGCATGTCACCATATTCAATGCCGTTATGGACCATTTTCACATAATGTCCTGCTCCATTTGGCCCGATGTAAGTAACGCAAGATTCACCTTCTACTTTTGCAGAAATAGATTCAAAGATCGGCGCTACAAAATCGTAAGCTTCTTTTTGTCCACCTGGCATAATGGAAGGTCCCTTTAACGCGCCTTCTTCTCCACCAGAAACACCTGTTCCAATAAAATGAATGCCTGATTGATCCAGCTCTTTATTTCTACGAATGGTATCTTGATAAAATGTATTTCCACCATCAATGATAATATCCCCTTTATCTAACAACGGTTTTAACGACTCAATCGTTGCATCCGTCGCAGGACCGGCTTTTACCATTAACATAATTTTGCGAGGTTTTTCTAAAGAGTCAACAAATTCTTCAATTGTCTCCGCACCTACAAAGTTTTTATTCTTTGCTTCATTATTCAAAAAGTCCGCTGTTTTTTGATATGTTCTGTTGAATACAGAAACACCGTAGCCTCTACTTTCAACATTAAGCGCTAGGTTTTTACCCATTACAGCTAGGCCTATAACTCCAAATTGCTGTTTTGCCATTTTGTTCGCTCCTTTGTTATGTATTCCGTTTTCTATGATACGTGGAAACTTGCCTTCATGCAACTGATACTCCATCTACTAACTTATAACAAAACGCCCAATCATGCAATAAATAATTTTTAGAAAAGTCCAATTATTCAATCACCCATTTATTAATAGCTTGAGCTACACCATGTTTTGTGTGGTGCGTTGTAACCCAATCAGCTACCTTTTTCACTTCGTCTTGCGCATTTTCCATCGCAACACCAAAACCAGCCTCTTCGATCATCTTGATATCATTCATGCTATCGCCCATCGCCATCACATGCTTCATATTAATATCTAGTTTCGCACATAATTTCTCAATCGCTCTAGCTTTGTTAATCCCAACTGCATTCACCTCTAAATTAGTAGGGCTTGAGTTAGTGACTTCTATATCTGTTTCAACGGCTAATTCCTCTATAATACTTTCTCTAACTTTATCTTCTGTTATATCAAAGCCGTATTTTAGCCATGTGTGCGCATCATAATCACTTGGGTGTTCGTTTCTCCATACTTTATCAGTCGAAACTAACCAAGTCCAAGGACTGTATGTATGATGAATTTTTTTAAATTTATCCAAAGCTTGTTGCGGCAATGGATTTCTGTCCAAAAGCTCACCATCTGTTGTCCAAATTTCTCCCCCATTAACAGTTATGAGGTACTTCACTCCCAATGTTCTGGCATAATCCACACAGGTGCTATAATGCCTCCCGGTTGCAAATATAACTTCCACATCATTTTCTATCGCTTGTTTGATTGCGCGCTCATTTTCCTTTGAAACCGTATGATCCGTATGTAATACTGTCCCATCTAAATCTAACGCAATTAAGCGAATATTCTTTTCATTCATTAGATAAACCCTCCATTCATTTCGCTACACTAACTATACCATGAATTACGAATAATATATAAAGATATACTTGACAAACAACAATATTTATTAGATAATAGCATGTAACGCTTTACTAGATATTTATGAAGCAAGTTAGAATTTTGGCATCTGCCAATGTTTTTCAATGTATGTAAAACGGAACATTATATACGAATAGCAAGACTTATTCACACTGGATCGACTTAGGAGTCGTAAGAATATAAGAGAGGTAGGGCTTATATCGTTTAGGTTAAAAGCATCCAGGTGGAACATACCGCGGCAATTTAATCAAAAACAATTAAATTTAATTTTACACTTGTGAAAATTGGTAAGTTATTTATGAGGGATACGCAATCGCGTGTCCCTTTTCCAATTTAATGGCTTATCTATTGACGTTCCTACATGAAACTGTTACTATCTTTTTATTGATCGAAATAAATTATATACTGCGATGATTATTATGGGTTACACTATAATAGGAGCAACTTCTGGAGAGTTCGTTCTAGCGGCGCCGAAGGATTCACAATCTCAGGCAACAGGACAGAAGACATAACACAATGGTATGTATGCTGTTATTGTCGCTAGGATTGAAGAACATTCTTCAATCTTTTTTATTTTAATTTACTGATGAGGTGAAAGAAAAATGCAAAAACGTGCAGTAGTAAGTGTACTTGGAAAAGACCAGGTTGGAATTATTTCAAAAGTAACGACCGTTCTAGCTAATAATCACATGAACATCCTTGATATTAGCCAAACTATATTACAAGATTTCTTTACGATGATTATGCTCATCGATATAAAGGACACAGCAGATTTAGATCATCTAATGAAAGATTTCAAAGTAATCGAAGAAGAACTTGATCTAACAATTAGCATTCAATTAGAAGATGTATTTAAATCCATGCACCGTGTGTAAAGGAGAGAGTTAAAAATGGCAGTTGCATTTACAGAAATTCAAGAAACGATCCGTATGGTACAAATGGAAAGCTTGGACATACGTACAGTAACAATGGGCATCAGCCTTCGTGATTGTGCCGATTCGGATTTTAAAAAAGTACAAGAAAATGTTTACAATAAAATAACAACTTATGCAGCAAATTTGAAGCCTGTAGCTGAACAAGTAGAAAAAGAATATGGTATTCCAATCATTAATAAACGAATTTCCATCACACCAATCGCTGAAATTCTTGGAAACCATACACCCAAAGAAGCAGTTGAACTAGCAAAAACACTAGATCAAGCTGCTAAAAAAGTTGGCGTAGATTTTATTGGTGGTTTTTCTGCTCTTGTACATAAAGGGATTACAAAGGGAGATCAAACATTACTTGATGCATTACCTGAAGCATTAAGTGTAACCGAACGTGTTTGTGCTTCTGTATCTATTGGTACAACCAGAACAGGGATTAATATGGATGCAGTAAAACAGTTAGGAACGATCATTAAAGAAACAGCTGAGAATACAAAAGACAATAGTAGTATCGGTTGTGCAAAATTTGTTGCCTTCTGTAACCCAGTTGAAGACAACCCATTTATGGCTGGTGCTTTTCATGGCGCTGGAGAAGGAGAAGCTGTATTGAGCGTTGGCGTAAGTGGCCCTGGTGTTGTTCTTAATGCATTGAAACGTTATCCTGATGTTGACTTAGGTGAAGTATCAGACATTATTAAGAAAACAGCATTCAAAATTACGCGCGCTGGCGAATTGCTCGGTCGTGAAGTAGCGAAACGCCTTGATGTTCCATTTGGTATTATGGATTTATCCTTAGCACCAACCAATGCAATGAATGACAGTGTCGCTGAAATTTTAGAAGAAATTGGTTTAGAACGTGTTGGTACACACGGTACAATTGCCGCATTAGCATTGATGAATGATGCAGTTAAAAAAGGTGGCGCGATGGCTAGTTCGTATGTTGGTGGATTAAGTGGTGCGTTCATTCCAGTCAGTGAAGATAATGGAATGATTAAAGGGATAGAAGATAATTCCCTTACTTTATCAAAACTAGAAGCAATGACATGTGTTTGTTCAGTTGGATTAGATATGATTGCACTAACAGGTGATGTTTCACCAGAAACATTGTCAGCAATCATAGCAGATGAAGCTGCAATCGGAATGATCAACAAGAAGACAACAGCCGTACGCGTTATTCCTGTCATCGGGAAAACAGAAGGTGACACGGTTGAATTCGGTGGATTGTTAGGCCGCGCTCCAGTAATGGGTGTCAATCCATTTAGTTCAGCAAAAATGATCCAAAGAGGCGGACGAATTCCGGCTCCATTACAAGCTTTGATTAACTAAGCTAAACAGCATATATTTTAATTATATTTCTCTCAAAAGAAACAGTTAGCTCACGATTCACGTGTACTAACTGTTTTTTGTTCATCATCTATTTAATTTCATCTAACAATTCATATGCTTCTTCTTTTGAGCGTACATCTAATAACTTGTCACGGAATGCATCATCCATTAACTTACGTGATAACATTTGAAGTATTTTTAAATGCGCATCCCCTTCTGCATGCTTTGGTACAGCAATCATAAAGATCAGCTTAGCCATAGATCCATCCAAACTATACCAATCTACACCTTCTGATTTAATTCCAAAAACAACACGAGGCTTTGTAACAGCATCAGATTTTCCGTGTGGTATAGCAACATTCATACCGATCCCTGTACTACTTTCTTCTTCACGAGCTAAGATAGCTTGCTTAAAGCTCCGTTTGGAAGTTACAGCACCATTTTCATCAAGTTTTTCTATCATTTCATCAATAATATCATCTCTCGAATCAGCTTTTAATTCCGTATCAATTAAATCTATTGTTAAAATATCTGTCAGCTTATTTATTTCAACGGATTGTGCTTTATTCTCTTCACTTTTAGTCTGTTTTATTTCTTCAGTGTGATGATTGTCTTCCGCCTCACCTTTCGCCTTATCCTCTGCTCCAACAGTTTCATTAGAAGAATAAACATCTTTTTTAAGTAATTTGATCATAAATGCCGCAACAAAAGAACCAACGATAATTGCTACAAAGAACATAAACACATTATCGACCGCTCCTAAAAATCCTACAATGGGACCTCCGTGAGCTACTCGGTCACCTACGTTACTCACCATTGCTATAACAGAACCGGTCATTGAACCAATCATAATACTAGGAATCACCCGTAATGGATCTTGAGCAGCAAATGGGATGGCACCTTCTGTAATACCAAACAGACCCATTGTAAATGATGCTTTACCAGTTTCACGCTGTGCAGATTCAAATTTATTTTTAAACATAAACGTAGCAAGTCCCAGACCAATTGGTGGTACTGCTATAGCAACAGCAATTGGCCCCATAATTTCATAGTTTCCTTCTGCGATCATTGCAGAACCAAATAAGAAAGCAACTTTATTTACTGGACCACCCATATCAAAGGAAATCATGGCACCTAATATCAATGCTAACAAGATTGAGCTTGTTCCTTGCATACTCGCTAACCAGTTTGTCAGTGACTCAAATACTTGTGCGACTGGAGCTCCAATTAAAAGAACAAATGCTAAACCTACAATAAGTGAAGCTAATACAGGTATAATTATAATTGGCATGATAGGCTGTACCATTTTTGGCACTTTAATTTTCTTAATCCATAACGCAACATAACCAGCTATGAAACCAGCTATAATTCCTCCTAAAAACCCTGCACTTGCTTCACTACCATAAAAACTCCCGTTTGCTGCAATAAAACCACCGATCATACCTGGTGCTAAACCGGGACGATCCGCAATACTATAAGCGATATAACCAGCTAGTATTGGAACCATAAAACTAAAGGACGCAGCACCTATTTGTTCAATTGTCTTCCAAATAGAGTCTTCTGGTATTTTAATGCCACTTTCACCAGGTACACCGCCAATGGTTAGGGAGATTGCAATTAATAACCCACCGACGACAATAAATGGAATCATAAATGATACACCATTCATTAAGTGGCGATAAATCGGATTTTGTTTATTGTTATCTGCACGCGTTGGCATTTTTTCTTTACTATGACCGTTATTAGAATTCCCTTGATAAACTTCAGCTTTGTTATCTTTTATTTTTTTTATTAACTTCTCAGGATTACGAATCCCTTCTTGTACTCCTACAGCAACAAGCTTCTTACCGATAAATCGATCCTTATTTACTGTTTTATCCGCTGCAATAATGACACCATCTGCTTCTTCAATATCTTTGGCGGACAGTTCATTCTCGACACCAATAGACCCCTGTGTTTCGACCTTCATGTCAAAACCTAATTCAACTGCGGCTTTCTGCAAATTCTCAGCAGCCATATAGGTATGAGCAATACCGTTTGGACATGAGGTAATCGCTACCAATTTCATAAAAAATTCTCCTTTCATATTACTGTTACATTGGTAGTTTAATTTAAAATTAAAACAAATAAAATTTTAATTCCTTCCGTTTCTGTGGTAAAAATAGTTTTATTCATATTGGTATACTCGTTTTAAATTAAATGTTTTTTAGGAATTTTAATTTATTTGTTTCTTTTATCAAACTTTCCACAAGAGTTGGCTGCTCTGTCAAAACTGTCAGACGTCGAAAAAGCTCTTTATTATTAATTGCTTCATTTTTAATAGCTAGCATAAATACTAGAGATACTTTCTCTCCATCCCAATCGATCGGTTGTTCTAGTGTAGCTACAGCTATCGTTGAATGTATAACTAAATTTGGATCAGCGTGTGGAATGGCAATCCCACCACCTATTGTTGTTGCTGAGTTTTTTTCTCTAATCAACACTTGATGGGGATAATCCTTTTCAACGTAGCCTTTTTCATATAAATGGGTGGCTAGCTGTTCAATTAACTCAAAATAATGGCTGACGTTAACCTGCAAAAAGACAAAATCAGGATCAATAAATTGGCTTAATTCATTTTTATCTACTTGTTTATTTGATTGTTCTTTAAACATGTGCATTAGTTTGTTTTCATCGGCTTTCGTAAATAGAGGAGAAACAGTCACTTCACGATGTTTCTTTAATCCAATTGGAGTGGTTGTTACAATTAAATCTGGATTGTGCTCTAACAAAAAATCAGATAATTCTCGTTTTGCCAATGTAGCTAAAATTTTTATAAACGGAAAACGCACATTAATTTTTGAACGAAGAATTTCAGATACCCCAATTCCCAGATGGCAAACAAGGACAATTTCAGGGTCTTTTTGTTTTTTGTGGCGTATCCTCTCTGCAGCTGCTTGATAATGCAAGGTCAGGTAAGCAACCTCATCTTCCGGTAATTCATGAGGTATTCTGCTTTTCATATCTTGCAAAACAAATAGAAGTGTATTAAACATGTAAGGATACATTTTCTTTATATCTTGCACTAGAGGGTTATGCATATGCAAACTAAGGCTTAATCGAGTAAACATTGTGTATAGATGAATCTTCAACCCTTCTAATAATTGACGATCCTGTTTAAATGGAATTAATGTAATAATAGTCAATCGCTTAGATAATTCATTAGAAATATCTATTGCTGTCTTTTCCATCTCTACATCTAATAATCGAGGCTCAGCCTTATTAATATGAATCTTTGCCCCTAACATTTGCATAGACAAATAGATTATTTCATTATGAGGAATAGATACGTTAAATGCATTACCAATCTCATAAACAAATTTACTAATCCACTTATATTCAGCTTTTTCCTTTATATATATTTCTTCTTTTTCTGTAATAGTGACAAATTGCCTCATTTTAGAACGTTTAACCATTAATAATAAATACGTTGTGATGTTTTCAAAGCTGTCATCTGTTAGAAAAAAAGAATACTTTTCTTGAAACTGGGTTAATTTTTTTCTCAAAATATCTAACTCATGAGCTTGAAAATAACGATAAACAAAAGGTGAAGAAATATATTTTCTTGAATCTAATTGATCTAGCGTAGCTAGAGCTACTCTTCTGTTCTGTTCTGAACCTTTAAGTGAGATCCCTATACGCTGTCTTATCATTATGCGAAGATCTATTTTTGCAAACCACGGTTCAAGTAATTCTAGCGCTTTTTTTATAGCAGTTTTCGCAACATAAAAATCTTTAGCAAGATCTTGAATGGATGTTGGAGATTCATTCATTACTAATTGATAGGCTAATGCCATCAAGTCATCATCTACTAAATCATTCTGATCGAATTGCTGTTTGTTTTGTTGATGCAAAAACTGATAAAGTTGCGTTAACTCGTCTTTTTCTATGTTTATAGAAATACCTGCCCCAGGCTTTCTAATTAACTTAGCTTGGTAATGATTATCTAGAAACGCTTCAATTATTTTACAATCATTGCGTATCGTTTTTTCGGAACAAGATATCTTCTCTGCGATATCCCTGATTAAGATATATTCTCTCTCTTTTAACAAGAGCAAACGAAGAATTTCATATTGTCTCGTATTCAAGTGATTCAACTCCTTTATCATGAATCACATTACCATAGATTAATTTCTGTGCAAACTTTGATGGTTCTAAATTATTACATAAAAAAAGACTCGAGTTAGAGTCTTTTAAATGAAACAATTTATTCATGTAGTCAACTATCATCTCATCGCTATTTTTAATTAGTGAACCTTTATCTTTAAAGAACTAAAAAAATAAAATTAGCTATTTATATCTTTTCTAGTAACTGAATCAAAATACATGACCGCACCGCCTACTGTTGTAAACAAAGTGGTTAGCAAAATAGCGATATTGATTAGAATACCATACAACACACTTGCCCCTAATAATAATCCGCTAAGTTCAAACACCAAATTAACTACGAGTGTTATGAGAATAAATACTACATATAATAAGAACAATTTCCATGTTCTACCTTTTGTTAAATTCCAGCTTACAGTTAACCCTGGAGCAACACGATCAAACAATACTGCCGGTAAATAAAAGCTCCAACGGGTAAATAACAAGCCAAACCCAACAAATCCGATTAGAAGTAAAATAATAATGATCCCTATCCCTGCTAACGGATCAGCAAACATAGTGGTGATGCCAATTGTAATAATAAGCATTGTCGGGATAAATAAAATCCCAAACACAATAACCCCCAACAACAAAGTGCTCCATAAAAGTGGCCAAAAACGTGTGAATGCCTTTTTAATTAATTCACCAACCGTATAGGCTTCATCGTCTTTTACTCGTTTCACTAATAAAATGATCGACGCAGATAAAATCGGATAAAAAATGAGCGCCAATAAAGTAATAATAGTCATCGTAATATCTTCTGGAAGTGATGTGACTAACATAGGATCTTCATAAGTTTCGAAGGACGCATCCAGCAATTGGCTATAATTCATATCAACAAAGAAACCACGTCCGCCAATTAACTCACCTAATGCTTGTAATAATATGATTGGTCCCATAAAAATAAGTGCAATTAAAAATAATTTCGAAAAGTGCTTTTTGGTAATTTGAATCGTTGTTTCTAAAATCTGTGCAAAACGCATTGGCTTATCAAACATTTCTTTCATTCTGTTCCTCCTTTAAAAAACATCTATGGATTATTTTATCATTATTTCTTATTTATTAACATATCATTGGAAATATTCATTAAAAATAAGCTTAATGGTATAATACAAGATATCAATGTATAACAAAGAGGGATAAAACATGGCCAGACCTAAACATGCGTTCTCCATTATTTTATTTATTTCTATTGGATGTATTGTTATGGCTTGGGTTGATGCGATCTGGGTACCAGATTATCAGATTAAGTCTGCAATTAAATTACTCTTATTTTTGCTATTACCCATTCTCTATACCTTAATGGACAAAAACACTTCATTTATTCGTTTGTTTATTTTTAAAAAAGAGACAATATTATTCCCCATCCTTCTAGGTATAGGCATCTATGCACTTATAGTAAGCTCCTACTTTTTAATCGGTCCTTTTTTTGATTTATCCAACATCACATCATCTCTTGAGTCAAACATCGGTGTATCTAAAAGTAATTTTGTTTTTGTAGCCTTGTACATTTCCTTTATTAATTCATTATTAGAAGAATTTTTCTTTCGAGGGTTTGCATTTTTAACATTAAAACAAGTTTCTAGTCGTAAATTTGCATATTTATTCAGTGCCGGACTATTCTCTATTTATCATGTCGCAATCATGATTCAATGGTTTAACATCAGCTTGTTTATCCTCTTGATTGTTAGCTTATTTATTGCAGGCATTTTATTTAATTGGCTAAATGAGCGAAATGAGAATATCTATACTTCATGGTTTGTGCATATGGCAGCAAATTTTGCGATCAATACGATTGGATTTATTTTATTTGATATCATTTAAATTGGTTGTAATCACTTTCAACAAAAAACCCCATTATTCGTGAGAATGTTCACATAAAAGTCATTCTATATTTACTTTTTTTTTGGTATAGTATTACATGACAAACATACTACATAAACACATATGGAGGTTTCTATGAAAAAAAATCGTTGGCTTATTGCCCTATCCGCAATTGCAATTCATTTATCCATTGGTTCAGTATATGCATATAGTGTTTTTAAAAACCCTATGTCCGATGCATTAGGATGGAACAGTAAAGAAGTTACACTTTCGTTTACAATCGCTATCGCCTTTCTAGGTTTATCAGCAGCTACATTAGGGAGATTCGTAGAAAAGTGGGGTCCTAGAAAATCTGCTATGCTTGCAGCTATTTTATTTTCTTCCGGTATGATTGGATCAAGCTTTGCTATAAGTCAAGAATCGTTAACATTATACTATCTAACTTATGGTGTGCTTGGAGGAATAGGACTTGGTGTTGGATACATTGCTCCTGTTTCTACATTAGTAAAATGGTTCCCTGATCGTCGTGGTCTTGCTACAGGAATGGCAGTAATGGGATTTGGTGCTGGATCATTGATCGCTAGTCCTGTTGCAGCAGAATTAATTGCAGTAGTTGGTCTTTCTAGAACATTTCTTATTTTAGGGATTACTTATCTTGTTTTAATGCTAGCCGGTGCTTCTTATATTGTTCGTCCACCTGAAGGTTATTTACCAAAGGGAATGGAAGAAGGGGCTGAAACAAACAAGAAGAAAAAAATCAAAACAGATTTGTCCCAATTAACTGCAAATGAGGCAATTAAAACAAATCGTTTCTGGTTGCTTTGGGTGATGATGTTCATTAATATTTCTTCTGGAATTATGCTTATTTCCATCGCATCACCACTTGGGCAAGATAAGGTAGGCATGTCTGTTGTAGCAGCCGCTTCAATGGTCGGAATTATGGGATTCTTTAATGGATTAGGAAGAATTGGTTGGTCATCTATTTCGGATTACTTAGGCCGAAGCAATGTATTTATTCTATTCTTTGGTGTACAAACTGTATTATTCTTTCTATTACCTAATATCTCTAACCCGATATTATTTCAGCTATTTATTTTCGTTATTATTTCTATGTACGGTGGCGGTTTTGCTTGTTTGCCTGCATTTATTGGAGACCTATTCGGAACAAAGCAACTCGGAGCAATTCATGGTTACTTACTAACTGCATGGTCATGTGCAGGTGTGTTCGGTCCAATGCTTGTAGCTACAATCAATGACGCGACACAAAGCTACAATGTAACATTCTATATTTTTGCCGGATTACTTGTTGTAGCATTAGCAACATCTCTTATTATGCGCTTTAGCATAAATAGTGAGAAACAGAAAAATTCTGAAGTTACTCAATCCGCTTAATTTATAACAGGAAGCCTACAATTCTAGGTTTCCTGTTTTTTAGATTTATTGTTTAATAGTCACGCTCAATGAAGTAATTTAAAAGATAGGTTAAAAAATGATAGGCTGCAGGTAATTGATCTAATGATTCTTGCGCTTTACAATAATGATCCCACATTTTTTTCTTAGCTCCTATCACTCCGAGTATAGACACGAAAGTAGAACGCTTATTCTGTTGATCCATCCCACTTGCTTTTCCAAGCAGTTCGCTATCGCCTTCCACATCTAATAGATCATCTTTAATTTGGAAGGCAACTCCTGCATGGTAAGCAAACTGTTTTAGCAGCTGTTTTTCTTCGTCACTTATACCAACCAGTATGGCTGGCATTAATAAAGATGCCTCAAAACCTAAACCAGTTTTATAAAAACACATTGTATTTAATTGCTCTAATGTTAGCTTGGTATCTTTGGAATCTAGATCCATTGCTTGCCCTTTACACATATTTGCAGTCACTTCAGATGCATATCTTATCAATTCAAGTACTTTTTCAGGATCAAACGCTGATAAAGATGCTTGTTCATAAGTAGCTCGCTGTGTAAGAAACAAACCTGTTAATTCACCTACAGCTTGATTGTAAACTTCATGGACTGTTGTACGCCCCCGTCGAACAGAAGCATTATCTTGTGCTGGAAGATCATCAAAAATAAGTGATGCCGTATGCATATACTCTAATGACTTTAATAAAGGAGCAATAGCTTCTTTATCTAGGTTATAAGCCTTTGTTGCTATCATCCATGACATAACTGGTCTTAATCGCTTGCCGCTTCCTTGCAGTGTGTAATTAGCGGCATCTGTTATACTCTCTGATAATTGCTTCGGTTGATTTTCGTTTGACACCTGAAGAAATTGATTTAAATCCTCCCGAACTGTTTTGACTTCTACTTTAAAGTTTTCCTTTTCTTCTTGCTCCACCTGAAATGTCTCAAGCATATTATCTCTTATTCTTTTATCGAAAAAATCTACATCATTAGCTTTTTGCACCATTTGCTCGATAAGACGCTGTAATTCTTTGTTATCCAATGCTACGTTTTTCATCATTTTCCTATATTGTTTCTCACCGTTTTTTCGCTTGAATCTTTTCAAACCATTTATTGCACGGTCTAAAATAATTTCACAAACAAGCGGGTCAGATTGATTAACATCATACATAAAGTATGAAACGACATTCCAATATAACGCAAATGGATTTACTAAATCAGGACGGGTATCTTTATAAGTTAAGTAGTACGTGTAAGGCGTGACAGCTCCAGCTTCTAGATCGTCAAACACATCAGAAAAATCATCAGATAACTGATTATAGATTCCATATAAGAAAGTACGTTCTTCTTTATCTTCATCTTCATCAGCGCTCAAAACCGTTCTTGTAATTAACCTTGATGAAGCTGACTTTAAAATGATTGGGAGATAAATATCTTTATTGTTGTAACTCGAATTGTCCAATTGCTTCACACGATCTAACTCTTGTGATTGAAAAAATACATAAGCCTGCTCAAAAAACTTATCAACTGATGATTTATTTTGCTGAGAAACAATATACTCAAACGCTTTACTTAATTCACTATATACAAATAGCATTAATTCTCGATTTTTTCCTGGCCATGTGTTTATTTTAGGAACTGATCGAGTAAGAAGTGCTGCTTCTATCATTTTAGAAAACTGCTTTTTCTCCTCTATAGACAATAGATTAGAATCTAGTAAATCATCAATAAACGGATAAGTTAAACCATACGCGTATCCTAGTCGAACCGCTTGATCTAATTGCTTTACTCGTACGTCATGACTGACATTATCATCTAAATCTTCGAGCACTTGCATAACTACTCCTACGATAGTCTTAATTAATTTTCTTTTGGCATGTGCCGCATTTATTTCTTTAGGAAAATATTGTGTAATCATACTTATTTTCTCGAACACCCAAATGATCGCTTCTTCGATTTGTTCTTTCTGTGCCCAACGATAAACATAATTGACATTAAAACAAGAGAGCGAGTCATCTCCTTGATCGATTTGGTGCTTTAACTTTTCTACATCTTTTGAAATACGTTGCTTTGTTTGTGATTCACTAATGTCTTTTCCTAAATCACGCATATAAATATATGCAATACTTCGTTCTAAATAATTGTCTAGCTTCCCTTTTTCTCCAAGCCATTTCAGATATTTTTCATCTTTTTGCTTGGCCAATCTTTTCTTCTCAATAAATAACAATGAAGCAGAAAATATGGAGGTATGCTTTTGCTTCCAGCGCTTTATATCTTTTATTAAATTAACATCATATGTGCTCTTTTCCATATTAGAAAGAAGTGTTTCATAATAATTTTTCGCTTTTTCTTCTGATCGCTTGTAATACTTAGCTACAGTTTTATTTTGATCATGGTTCATTCTATACACCTCTTACGATTTATCATTTTACTTAAAGTATATGTAGCCATTATGCATGAATTAAAAACATTCATCTTATCATAGCACTTATTTTGCTTACATATAAAAAAGAAAGCACTGATGAACAGCTTCGGTTCCGTTACCTATCACAAATATTAGACATGTAATTTAATTGGCTGTTTAGTTGAATAGGTAAAATTTGAAAGAAGTGAAACTTTAGTTTATTTATATTCGTATATTTATTACGAGCTAATTATTATGAAACTTGAAAGGTGGAATTTTAAATGGACAAAGTGAATGGTATAGAAATTTATGAAGCGCAAAATCGAACTGAGTTATTAGCAGGTTTAGAGGCAAAGTCGGAAAATATTCTTATTAAAGGAGACTATTATAAAGAAGTAAGAAATATTATGGATACTCATCTTCCAGAGCATGAAAGTATAGGAGTGGGATTAGGAAGTGCAGGTATGTTATCAATTCTTAATTATGCAGTGGAAGCAGTAAGAACTTCATTCAGTGATGCAGATAAAATTGATAAAAAAATTGACAGAAGGTTAAATTTATACAAGGTTAAAAAGATTACAGATGATAGTTTATTATTGAGCTTAAAGCAGTTAGATTATTAGAACTTGCATATAACTTTGTAAATTCGTATTTCACTAATGCTACTCCTATTGAAATTGTGAAGTGATTCTTTTAAACTAACAGTGTAGTTTAGTGGGAAAAGTGAAAATTAAAATAGTTAATCTATGGCTCAGTTCCTATCGAACTAAGCTATTTTTTTAGAAATAAAAAAGCACCGCAAATGTACTGCACCCCAAAAGTTAGAGTGAAAATCTAACTTTTGGGGTGTATTTTTATGGCTAAATATAGTGAACAATTTAAATTAATGCTAGTAAAAGAATACCAAGATGGAAAATTGGGTTATGATATATTAGCAAGGAAGCACGGTATGAAAAGCAGTTCACCATTAAAAAGATGGGTAAAGGTATTTGAGAAATTTGGAGTGGAGGGATTAATGAGGAAAAAACATA
>NZ_JACEFA010000016.1 GCF_014083865.1 Paraliobacillus salinarum
CCAATATTGGAATTGTGCTTTGGGAATAGCCATTTGTTTTGCATATTCACTTTGAGACATTACTTTTGGGGAATAGCCTTGAATAACATTTAATTTGATATCACTTGTATATTTGCTCATATAAAAACTGCACCTCCAATTGTTAGGTAGTGTCTAACAATTGGGGTGCAGTTCAAACATGCCCGCTATCAAAACCCCTCTACTAGTACATTGATTCACCATATGTTTACGCAGTTTGTGGTTTTATATCGAAAATTTTTAAAAATAATTTACTCGTTGTGCTACCATTTCTACTTCATGTAATAGAGCATGACCGTATTTGTCGTCCTTACTCGGTTGAAAGTCAACTAATACTTCATGAACGTTTCTAGTGTACTCCTTTAGCGTGATGTTCTTTTCCCGTTCTAAACTTTGCCTGTAACGAATAAATAACTTTATGTGCCTTGGTTTTATTTGCGTTACATCATCAATAAACAGTTCATCAATCGTATAAGTTTTCCATCCTTTCAAACGGTGCTGACATAAAGCAATATAGTTCTTGGATAATCCCATTACGCTCTGCTCAAACTCAAATTCCTTTAATGCTTTAACTATTTTCAACGCAAAAAACGCCTCCCTTACTTGTTTAAAGTAAAAGAGGCGCAACATTGTTTTAACGTTATATAGTTGCACGTTTATTATTAAATTAGATGCGTCATGTATTCTGAAAAGGCATAGCGTCAATATCTACGCCTATTTACCCGCACATAGAATTAACCGGTCTATTCCCACTCAATCGTAGCAGGTGGCTTACTCGTCACGTCATACACAATACGGTTAACATGATCGACTTCATTTACAATACGTGTAGAAATTTTTTCTAATACATCCCACGGAATTCTTGCCCAGTCTGATGTCATTCCATCGATCGATGTTACTGCACGAATACCGATTGTGTGATCATATGTTCTTGCATCACCCATAACACCAACGCTTCGGATGTCAGGTAATACAGTGAAATACTGCCAGATATCACGATCTAATCCAGCTAGTTTGATTTCTTCACGTAAAATCGCATCTGACTCACGTACAATTTCAACCTTCTCAGGAGTAACTTCTCCCAAGACACGAATACCTAGTCCTGGACCTGGGAATGGTTGTCTCCAAACAATTGCTTCTGGTAAACCTAATTCCAATCCAAGCGCACGTACTTCATCTTTAAATAATGTATCTAATGGCTCTAGCAATTCAAACTGCATGTCCTCTGGCAAGCCACCAACATTATGGTGTGACTTGATGGTTTCTGCTGTTTCGGTTCCACTTTCTACAATATCCGTATAAAGTGTTCCTTGTGCTAGGAAGTCCATATCTTTTAATTTTTCCGCTTCATCATCAAATACGTAAATAAACTCATTTCCGATGATTTTACGTTTTTGTTCTGGATCTGTTACACCTTTTAGTTTACTTAAGAAACGATCTTGAGCATCAACCTTAATGATGTTCATATGGAAGCCGTCACGGAAGGTTTCCATAACCATCTCGCCTTCATTTTTTCGAAGTAAACCGTGATCTACAAAGATACATGTTAATTGGTCACCAATTGCCTTATGAATTAGTGCTGCTACTACAGATGAATCTACACCACCGCTTAGCGCACATAATACTTTGCGATCGCCAACTTTTTCTTGAATTTTCTCTATTTCTTGTTCAACAAAGTTTGCCATTGTCCAATCGCCTTGACAACCACTTACGCCGAACACAAATTGTTTTAATAGGTCATTTCCATAAATCGTATTACGAACTTCTGGGTGGAATTGCACACCATACAATTTCTTATCATCATTACTCATTGCCGCAACTGGAGTAGATGTGCTTGTTGCTTCTACAACAAAATCTGCTGGTGCTTCCATAATCTTATCGCTGTGACTCATCCAAACCGTTTGTGTGTTTGGAGTTCCAGTAAAGAGTCTTGCTTTATCTGTGACATGAATATCTGCTTTTCCATATTCACGTTCATTTGCTCGTTCTACTTTTCCACCAAAGTGATGTGTCATTAATTGCATACCATAACAAATGCCCAACACAGGAATGCCTAAATCAAATATTCCTTCGTCGCAGCGGAAACTATTTTCCCCGTATACACTATGCGGACCACCAGATAAGATAATTCCCTTTGGATTCATCGCTTTTACTTCTTCTACTGTTAGACGGTGAGAGTGAAGCTCACTATAGACACCGAATTCCCTTATTCTTCTCGTAATTAATTGGTTATATTGGCTACCAAAGTCTAATACAAGAATCATTTCATTGTTTACCTGCAAAGCTTGTCAGCTCCTTCATCTAGAATAAACTCCCCTTCGTATAACGAAAAAATCCGTCTCCCTAAAAACAGAAGACAGATTTAAAAAGATAAATCTGCCTCCATAGTCGAGAAATTCACGGTATCTCGTTAGAAACTCTCGAACCATATTATCGAGATTATATCGAGGTAGTTTTTTATATAATTATCCCACATTATCTAGTAATCATACGTCATGTAAGACTTGTACACATCTACTAATATAAGGATAGAATTAACTTACCATCCATACTTCTCATGAAAAAAATATAGATGATCCTAATTATACTTCACTTATTCTATCAACGCTACCTGCATCGGTCAAGAAAATATCTGTGTTAAATTAAACAATTACTATTGAGAACTTTTTAAATACCTCGATTTATATAGTTTTTACTTTTTTAATAATGTTTAATTTTAAAAATCAATACAAAGAGTTTTCATTCCTTCAAGTTGGAAACAGATTACGCATACGCTTAATGTTCTTTTCTCACAAAATGAAAATATCAACTAGCATTATGCTAATTGATATTTTTGAAGTCAAAGATTTAACCCATTCTACGCTGTTCTGTCTCATTTAAGCTGTTATTTTTATAGGGCGCTTTTCTAACAAGTTATTGTTACTCATTAGAAATTTGTGCTCCTCTGATGGAAAGCGTAGTTTAAAGGCATTTCACAATGATTCACCATTTGATTTAACTACCTGTTTGTACCAATAATAACTTTTCTTTTTTATTCTTCGTAGATCTTTTTTGCTCTCCTCATTACGATTGACATAAACGAAACCGTATCGCTTCTGATAACCATTTAACCAGCTTAGTAAATCAGTGAACGACCACGCGCAGTAGCCCAAAACTTCTACTCCATCTGCCGTCGCGTCTTGAATTGCTTCTAAATGGGATTTTATATAATTAATGCGGTAATCATCATTAACGATCTCGTTTTCTTCGAGCTCGTCAAATTCTCCCAAACCATTTTCCGTAATAAGAAGGGGTAGTCCAAAACGAGTTGCCATTCTTCGAAGGCCGACTCGCAAGCCTTGTGGATCGATATCCCAATCCCAGTTAGTCGATTCTACATGTGGATTTTCTGTTGTTTTAAACATTCCTGGTACACCAGAATCTTTCGTAGATCCTTTTTTACCAGTCGTGTTTTTCAAACCAACACCAACACCACCTTCAATGGGATTGTATTCTACCGTTTGTGTTCTATAATAGTTTACCCCCATAAAATCCGGCTTTGCGGAAGCTAATAATTCAAAATCGCCGTCCTCAATCGTTGGCGCTATACCATTTTCCTCAAGGTGTTTCCATGCTGTGACTGGATACTTACCCCATGCGTAAATATCCATCCAAAAATAATTTTGTAGATCCTCCGCATTTTCAAAAGCAAGAATATTATCCGGATGAGAGTTGAGTGGATAGTATGGCTTATAAGCAAAGCTCGGTCCAATTTTTCCGTTTGGTACATATTTCCTAAACGATTTAATTACTTTTGCATTCGCAAGATTTGCAATATGATTTACTTCATAAAATCGCTTTCGATCTTTAACACCTGGCGGATGAAGTGCGGTTTCATAACCGTAACTCACAAAATAGTTTTGCTCATTGAGCGAAATCCAATATTTCACTCGATCCCCGTATCGTTTATAAAGAGTAATTGCATAGTCATTAAAATCTTCAATAATTTGTCTCGATTCCCAACCACCATATTGATCCATGAGTGCTTGTGGAATATCCCAGTGATAAAGAGTGATCATCGGTTCAATATTATTCGCAAGTAATTCATCAATTAAACGATCATAAAACACTAGTCCTTTTTCATTCAGCTTTCCGTTTCCACTTGGATAAATACGACTCCACGCAATAGAGAATCGATAAGTTTTTAAGCCTTGTTCTGCCATTAACTGAACGTCTTCTTTATATCGGTGATAGTGATCCACTGCCACATCACCGTTTGTTCCTTTATAAGTAGTTCCTTCTTTACGCACAAAGATATCCCATACAGACGGACCTTTGCCATCCTCGTTCCATGCACCTTCTACTTGATATGCAGCTGAAGCAGCTCCCCACAAAAAATCTTTTTTAAATGGCACTCTCTGTTTATGTTCCACTATGTTATCTCCTCCTCTTATACGTAAATTGATTTACCATTAGACTTAATAACTCGCTTATCCAATAAAAACTTTTCTTTTTCATTCTATGAGACATTCCTTTACCACAATTGTCCTTTTAGAACAAAATAGGTACTCCCTTGAAGAAATAAATTTCAAGGGAGGCCATTTACTTTTTAAATCACTGTAAAATCACTTGTATTTATAAGGAAACAGTTGTTAACAACACATCTTCTTTGGTTACAAATCTTTTATCTGTTTCAATCACATCGGTGTAATCACTAGAATTTGTTATAATAATTGGTGTAGTTACTTCATAACCCTCTGTTTCAATCGCTTTTATATCAAACTCCAATAACAACTGTCCTTGTTCCACATAATCATCTTGTTTTACATGTGTGGTAAAATGTTTGCCGTCTAATTTGACTGTATTTAAACCAATATGGATAAGTACCTCCACTTGTTCGTTAGAAGTTAAACCGATAGCATGCTTCGTATGGAATAGTGTCGTTACCTTTCCAGACACCGGAGAGTATACTTTTCCTTCAGTTGGAGTGATAGCTATACCTTTACCCATTGCTCCTGTAGAAAATGCTGAATCATTAACCTTATTCAATGGAACTACCTCGCCAATAATTGGTGAAACAACAGTCGATCTTCCACCTTCTAGATTAGAAAAAGACTTTGCTTTTTCTTCACTTTTTTCAGGCAATCCTTCATCAAAACCAAGCACATATGTTAAAATAGTTGTTAATACGAAGGCAATTGTGATACTGATTATATAGTAAGCAAATGTGTCTGTCATAAAGGCAGGTAGAGTAGTTAATGCTGGAAATACATAAGCCATAACAGTTGTATTCATTGCCCCTGCAAATCCACCGCCAACAGTACCACCTATAACTGCTGCAATCATTGGTCGTTTATATCTAACTGATAGCCCATAAACAATTGGTTCTGTAATACCCGCTAAAATAGCTGGCATCATTGAAGAAATAGCTAATGACTTTAAATTCTTATCCTTTGCTTTCAAAAAAACACCAAATGCTACTCCTGCTTGTGCAAACGTTGCATTAGCAACCGGAGGACGTATCGTATCATAACCAGTAGTACTTAAGTTTTGTAACATGGCCGGAACAACTCCCCAATGGACACCAAACATAACAAGGAATGTCCAGCCTGCACCGATTACTGCACCAGTCAACATACCGCTTGTGTTACTCATGAATTCAATACCAAAAGCAATTCCGTTACCAGCATAAACGCCAAATGGACCAATTAAGCCAGCTGTTAATGGTACCATAATTAATAAAGCAAGCATGGGTACAGCAAACATTTGAATTACTTGTGGAATTAATTTGTTCAATATTCTTTCCAAATATGAATATAACCAAATTGCTAAGATTGCAGGAATAATTTGCCCACTATATCCCATCAATACAATTGGAAGTCCAGCAAAATCAACAATATCCCCAACTTCAGTCATTAATCCTGTAAATTTCGGCTCCATTAATGCTCCCATAATCGCTATCGAAACAAACGTATTTACACCATAAACTTTCGCTGCAGATACTGCTAATGCAAGTGGAAAGAAATAAAATACAGCATTTGCTGCAGCACTTAAAATCAAGTACGTACTACCCTCTTCTGACATCCCAAAGTATGTTGTTAAAATAACTAGTAGTGCTTTCAACATACCCGATCCAGCTAATGTCGGTACAATCGGTGTGATGATACCAGACATAATATTAAAAAGTTTAGCAACTGGATTTTTCGTTTTATCGTCATTAACTTCATTGGATGAAGATGCACTTTGTATATCATATAAGTCTATTATTGCATCATGAACTGATTTCACATTATTTCCAATGACTATTTGGTATTGCCCATTACTTTCTAACGCCGAAATAACCCCTCCCAATTGTTCAATTTTATTTTTATCAAATTTGCTTCCATTCTTTAGTTTAAAACGAAGACGTGTCATACAGTGATAAAGGCTACTTACATTTCCTTTGCCTCCAACACCATCAATTATTTGCTTAGCTAATTGCTTTTGATCTGCCATCTTGTTTTACCTCCTAATTTTATTTTTTCAGAAAACTAAGCAGTCTACTGTTATCTTAGCTGTGCTTGTTTTCTTATATATAAAAAAGCATAACCTGAATGAAATATTCGCATCGCTAATTATTCATTAGCGATCACATCATTTCAGGTTATGCCTTTTTAAGTAACACCCTGTTAATTATTAAATTAGTATTTATTACGATTCGTCATACGCGATATGTGCAGCACCAGATAAACCATCTCAGCATGTGTAATTTTCGTCCCATAACCATTTAGAACATATCTCTCAATTTTCTTTACACATTCAAACGCTTCTGGATATTTATAGTTTACCTGGTTAAATAAATCATCTTCTTCATCATAAATACGATCTTTTACTAAAATACGTTGAGCAAAAAACTTTAAATGCGTCACAAGACGTCCATAATTTAAAGAATCCTCATCAAATTCTATTTTAAAATGATATTTGATTATACCTAAAATATCTTGAACAATGTTTGTAATATTAATTGCCTTATCATTTTCATTACCTTCAACTAGTGTATTTACTAAATGCAAAGCAATAAAGCCAGCCTCATCTTCATCAAATTTCATCCCTGTTTTTTCTTCAACGATTTCTAACGCTTTTAAGCCTATTTCAAATTCTGTTTTATAAAACCGTTTCACTTCCCATAACAATACATTACGTATTTGTTCTTTGTTTTTATAGCGTTTAACAGCAAAGTAGATATGGTCGGTTAGCGTTAAAATCATATAATCACTGATCGAGACATTAAGTTTTTTACTTGCATAGATAATTATCTCCTGTGCGATTTCAACATATTCGATAGGAACTTCTTTTAATAAGTTTGCAAGCTTAATTGAGATATCTCTAGTTTTCAATATGAATATTTTATTAATTTTTGTCTCATCAATCAGATTCCCTGGTTTTAGGTTGAATGCAATTCCATTACCAAAAACAACTACTTCTTGATGATCATCTGTTTTCGCTAATATGACGTTATTATTTAATACTTTCTTTAATTTCACAGTTCCTCCCCCTCTCTGTTAAATACCTATACATGCCAGACACTTTTATCAATCTATATGACACATATGATGAATTCATACATGATGGTGGAATCGCACAAAACAAGCGAATCTAAGCAAAGAAAATAGGACCAGTCTTCTTATTTTATCAATGAAGTTCTCAAGCATTAATGCGTATTCATTTTTAATCATTCCTAAGTACGTTATAAATACAAAAAACCTGGATGAACACAAGTATATCTTCAACTTGTATCCCATCCAGGTTATGCCCTTTGCAGTAACACCCTGTTAATCATTAATTTGTATGCGTTTTCTTTTGGTATGTATATTTACCATATAGCAACGTTGAGAATAAGTCAATGAATTTTCAAAATGTTTTTGCATTTTTTTAAAAAATTATGATCAAATGTTGACCTTACTGCCTTTACTTCTATAAATTAATTCTGTTGTTTTTTTAAACAGCAAAAGCTTGCTAATACAATTTAAACAAAAACCACCACTCATCAGAGCAATAGTGTTAACATATCTTTCCACAGTTGATGAGCATATTTGTCTTGATCAAGTGACAGTTCATTACGATATAAAATCTTTTCATACATCGCTGTTAACTCGCTCATTTTGTTTAAATTAAATTGTTGATCGACTCTAACAGCATATTCTCTCAATGTTTCACCCGAATGTTGCTTGATTCCTTGATGATGTAGTACACGCAATAAATAATGATACGCACGCTCAAACGCTTGGACATTATCAAATGTTGGATAACGATATAGCATCAAACGATTTAACCAGCGATAGCGATACACATACAACATCACACCAAGTACAACTATAATGCTGACGATGATCAGCCATACATACCACGGAACGTTGAAATTCGAATTATTATTTGCACCTACATCTGCGTTCGTATCTTCTTGCTCTTCTTCTTGTTGCTGTTGATTTTCTTGCTGCTGTTCTTCTTCATCCACTTCTTCATCTGTTTCCGTCTCTGATGCTTCACCTTCATTTTCTTGATACACATCTGCACCGCCAGTAAAGCCTATCGTTGGCTCGAACGGAACCCATCCTACCGTTGGAAAATAAACTTCAACCCATGAATGTGCGTTTCCATTTGTTATTTCATAGGTGTTTTTTTCTTTTTCAAACGCTTGGGATTGATCAGTTAATTGACCTCCTGTAAAACCTTTTGCCCAACGTGCCGGAATATCTAACGCTCGTAGCATGACAACCATAGAAGTTGAAAAATTATCACAGTACCCTACCTGTGTATCAAATAAAAATTGATCCACATAATCTTCGTCACCCTCAGGTATCGCAACATCTGTTGTTTGATACGTATAATTCCCATTATCAAAATAATCCTCGATTGCTTTTGATCGATCATAACGATTGGTAGCATCTTTTGTTATTTCTTCGGCTAATGCAACAACTCTATCTGGTAGATTAGCAGGAAGTTGTAAATACTGTGCTTTTATATCCATTGGATCGATAAAGTTATCCTGGCTTAATTGTTCCAGTGAAAAAGACGGATAGCGATATGCAACTTGGTACTCTCCTAATAGCGATGCAGTTTGCTTACCTTCTATTTCTATCGTTCCCGTCTCTTTCTCTAATAAAAGCTCTAATTGCTCTTGTCCAGTAATGGCGTCCAATCCATATGGATAGACGAGTTTGTTAAAGTTTGCTTGTTCGGTAAATGTAATCGATGCTTCTAACCTTTCTGTCTTCACTTCTGATGAAAATAGGTCAAGATCAATGGAACCATTGGATTGCTCTTCAAATTCGAGATTCGTTGAACGTTCCCATCCTTTTCCTGTATATTGATTTTTGGATTCAATTCGATAATAATGCCTGCGTTCAGATTCTGCCATAAATACAGGTGTGTCATCTTGAATAAAAGATCCCCCAAGCTTAGAATCATCTATCCCGTAGCCGACTTTTTGAACTGTTTTATCGCTTCCTTCAATCATTCCAGCATTCTCGGCTGTGCTTGTAAGATAAGGTACTGGATCCGGCCAAATCGGATTAAACTTTGGTGCAGTAAAACCAACCGCAATGAAGATAGATGATAAAATGACGATGGGAATCAAACTAGAGGCAAACCATTTACCGAATGCTGGACGCAGCCGCTCTCGATCCATTTGGTTTAAAAAACTAGCTATCGCAAATACAAAGAGAGAAATGATAACGGTTCGAATGATCGCTGAATCTGCCTGATAAGTAGTAAATGTATCTAATACTGTAATATATATAAAAGTAAATAAAACGAATAGAAATACACGTCTTGCAACAACAAACCAATAATGAAGTAGAAAACTCATTAACCAAAGAATTATCAAAAACAACAGCGTTCTAAAAAATGGTGTGAAGTCTGTCCAAACTTGGTTCTGAATTAATCCCAGATTGTAATCTAACTGTGTCGAAAAACTGTGAAGCCATCCTTGAGAACCTATTCTTCCTTGTAAGAACAAGCCATCCAATATAATCAAAACGGCAGCGAATTTTAATGGAATGGCAATCCATCTCGTTAATCTTATTAATGATAATAAAAAACAAAAACCTGCAAATAAAATAAATATTTCTACATTTCCAGTATCCGAAATAATGGCTAACGGACGCAGCCATTCCATAAACAAAAGAAAGCCACCTAGATAAAGTAAAGCATGAAAAACTTTTGTATCTTTTTGATGAAGACTGGTCATGAAACACCCACCTCTATAGACGATTGCATCCATTGCTGCTCTGTTATTACATGGATTGTCACTCCTAAATATTTGCATTGCTCGATATATGTTCGATCTTCCTCTGTCAATAACGCGGAGCCTTTTGTTAAATAAACAATAGCATGATTCATTTTTTTAGCTAACTGTCCGATGGTCTCCATCCGTTCTTCTGTCAACGTCGAAACGAAGACATGCACATTGAAGTATGCAGGAAGGGTGTTTAGATTTTTTCTTAATTGTTCCGAAAAAATCGATCCTTCTTCTGGTTGAACTGTAGCAAGGTGCTGTGAAATTGCTTGCTTATTACTCGATTCAATAAAAGAGAAGTAATTCGTTTGTTTTCCAATGCTTAATAAACTAAGGTTCGTATTTTTGCCATGATACCATTCCAAAAATGATGAAACTAATTCCACATTCGCTTCAAATGCAATTGGATTGATACCTTGATAAGAGGTAGCGTCCAATATCAAAAGCTGCTCTACATTTTTTTCTTGTTCAAATTCTCTTGTAATCATTTCTTGTTTTCGTGCAGTCGTCTTCCAATCAATCCAAGAAAATTTATCTCCCGGCATATATTCTCGCACCCCATTTACAGCATAGGAAAGAGGCGTATGTGCTTTAACCGTAGAAGTAGCTCCTTCTTCTAGCTTATTCCTCGATTGTTTCATCACTAGCTTACGTGTTTGCGGATAGACAATGAACGAGCTTTTCACAGGAAACAGGTGTTGTTTATGAACTAGTCCAAAAAAATCGCTTGTTTTTATTCTAGTTGTTTGTAATTGATGAAACCCCCGTGGTAATTCTTCTAATACATAGGTGTAAGAAATTTTTCGTTTAAATAAAGGGAAATGAATCTTCTTTTTCACCCTAGTACATTGAATCTCATTTGGTTGATTTAGAAATTGATAGATTTCCTTGGAATAGTAGTCGTGTTTCAGTGACGGTTCAAAGCAATCTTCTATAATAATAAACGGCAACGGAAACCCTATTCTACGTGATATTTCAATTGTAACTTCTATCTTTCCCCCAGCATGTTGTACAGTATGTGATAGCGTTCGAGTGATGTTCCATTTGGAAATAGGATAAAGCATAAAGAGAATAAAATATAAAAATAACGGGATAAAGGCATACAGAAGAAACCAACTAACAAATCCACCTTGAAACATGGCGTAAGAAAAAAGGATGCCAAATAAAACAACTAATTGCAGTAGTCTACTTATTAAATGGAACGAATTCATTGATATTGCGCCTTCCTTATTGGCACATCTACTTGTTCTAGTATTTCTTGAATCACTCGATTTGATCCTACTCCCTCAAACTTCGCCCCTTGTGAGAGAAGCATACGATGTCCCAATACATAAGACGCAAGGTATTTCACATCATCTGGTAGAACATAGTCACGATTATGGATGAATGCATAGGCTTTAGCAGCTTTCATTAACGCAATCGAACCACGTGGACTAACCCCTAAATCAATCAATGGGTGGCTACGCGTTGCAGTTATTAGATTAATAATATATTTTTGAACCATTTCATCAATAAATACATCAGAAACTTCTATTTGTAGCGATAACAATTCTTTTTTATCCATTACCGCTTCAATCGTTTCAATCGGATGCTTCTGCGATACAGACTGAAGCATTTGTAATTCTTCCTCTTCTGTTGGATAGCCCATGTTTAATTTGAGTAGAAAGCGATCTAATTGCGCTTCAGGCAAAGGATAGGTTCCCTCATATTCAATTGGATTTTGTGTAGCCATTACAAAGAACGGTTTTTTCAAATCAATCGTTTGTCCATCTACCGTGACGTTGCCCTCTTCCATTGCTTCTAATAGAGCGGACTGTGTTTTAGGTGATGTTCGATTAATTTCATCAGCTAGGATAATATCGCCCATAATCGGACCATTTCTAAATTCGAAGTTCATTTCTTTTGGGTTATAAATAGAGACACCGGTAACATCGGAAGGCAGTAAATCTGGGGTGAATTGAATTCGGTTAAAATCACAGTCCAGTGATTTAGATAGGGCTCTTACTAGCATTGTTTTCCCAACGCCAGGCACATCTTCTAACAGTACATGTCCTTCAGATAGTAATGCCACTAAACTTAGTACACTGACTTCCTCTTTTCCAATAATGACACGTTTTATATTGTTCAATACAGTTTCTATTGTTGGATGATAGTTCGATAGTTTCGACACGGATTCTTGTTCCCCTTCCAATTTAGAATAATATAGTCAAAATTTTGATGTTGTTTCATTATGTTAACTATACTACATGACCATATGGATAACGCAAGCGAATACAAGCAAAACAGTTGAGATTTTATTATAATGCTTTAATGCTGTTGAGATACGATGTAATGCTACTCATATATCGTGCACTTATTGTTCGGGAGGGGAAGTTTTGATCTATAAAGCGTATAACTTACGGACTTTTGACTTCTTCTCATATGATTCAGAGATTGTCGCGTCAAATTAACGCCTCTTTTGCCCACTTTTCAGATGATTTAGCGTTTTTTTGGTCGAATCACCCACTCTTTTAACCACTTTTCTCTAAACTCAATAGAATTTTGGTCAATTCAAAGATTTTTTTACTACATTTCATTTAAAATTGTACTTTTGTGGTCATCACAAAGGGTAAACAATCACATTTTATTCAGAAGCAGCTCGATTGTAGTCATTTTTACTATTTAAATAAAAAACATCGATAGACAAAACGCTATTTTCAAGCGCTATATCTGCCGATGCTCTATGGTTAACATTCATTATCCGATAATAATTTTTTCCGTTGGATAGCGATAAATATCTTTCTTCTCTTTTCCTCTTATAATAAATAAGAATGAGAATATACCAATACGTCCAACGAACATTAAGAACATAATAATTAGTTTTCCGATCGTACTTAATTCCGGTGTGATCCCCATTGACAGACCGGTTGTTCCAAATGCAGACGTAACCTCAAACAGAAGTGCTAATGGTGAAAAATCTTCTGTAACAGTTAACAAGATTGTTGCCGTAATACAAAGCATAGAAGCTGTTGTAATAACAATAAAAGATCGCATAACATCTTCTTGGGAAAGCTGTCTGCTAAAGACCTTAATGCTTGTATTTCCTTTTGCATAATTCAAAATAGCTAACAACATAATGGCAAATGTTGTTGTTCGGATCCCACCTCCAACACTACTAGGCGAAGCCCCGATAAACATGAGCCCACTCATTAACAAGAGGGTTGGATCCGAGAACTCATTCATATCCATTGTCGCGAGCCCCCCATTTCGTGTAGTAACCGATTGGAATAAGCTATAGAACAATGATTCATGCCACGTTTTATCAGCGAAAAATAAGTTTTGTTCAAATAAAAAGATAAATACAGCACCAATCACAATTAACGAAAAGAATGTGATCGTTGTTAATTTAGTAAATAATGAGAATGCGTGCTTTTCATGGATGCCTTGGTGCTTGCCACTTAACAGCTCTTGAACTTCAATTAATACTGGAAAACCAATTGCACCAAGAATGAGCAACACCATATTAATAAACTGCACAAAATAATCATCAGCAAACGGGATTAAAGAATTTCCTGTAATATCAAATCCAGCATTTGTTGTGGCACTAACCGCGGCAAAGAAACCTTGCTCTAATGCGACCTGCCAACTGGCATAATACCCAAGAAAGTATGTAGATAAGATAATTGTTCCGAAAAGCTCTATAATCAAAACGATTTGCAAGATTTTTAACATCAGTTTTACTAATCCTGATAGCGTTGTCCTATTTTGATCAATACGAATTAGTTGTCTTCCTCGCAAACCAATTTTCTTACCAAATAAAATATATAAAAATGTGCCTAGCGTCATGATTCCAATTCCACCAAATTGTAAGATGAATGCTAAAGCAATATGCCCTCCTGTGTTAAAGGCATCAGCAGTAGAAACAACAGTTAGCCCTGTCACACTAATTGCACTAATTGCGGTAAACATCGTATCAATGAAGGAAATAGATGCACCTTCTGCTCTGAAAAATGGCATACTTAAAATGAGCGTTGATACTATCACGGCTGTCACATAAAATAATACAATCATTTGTACAGTTGAAATCTGTTTTGACAGTCTAAACTGTTTAGAGAATAATCGCATACAAAAGCTCCTTAAGCCAGTAATAACAAAACTAATAGTTAGTGTACCATAATAATATAACCTACGAACCCTTTTTTCAAAAAAAGCCCTATAAACAACGAAAGTTAAATAAAATAACTTACACGTTTTAGTTGAACGATCGTGTAACTTGAGCTCATTTGCTGATGATATCACACCATTACTTTTTTACATAACAAGTGTTTGATTTTATATGTTGGAGATGAGATAATTTACCTAGAAAAATATTAGCCCATTTTTATAGGTGTTTATTTTTTAAATGGATAGTAGAAAAGTAAGATCTGTTGGAGGTTAATGAATGAATCAAATAGATAAAAAACAAAATTTATTTAAGCAAGCGTTGGACCACACGAAAGTAGGATTAATTATTACTGATCCCTCATTAGAAGATCATCCAATTATATTTGTCAACAAGGGCTTTACTCATATGACAGGTTACACTTCTGATGAGATCATCGGGAAGAATTGCAGATTTCTACAAGGGGATGAAACCGACCAACCAGCAGTTGATAGGATTCGAAAGGCAATCCAAAACGAAACGTCTATTACTGTTCAGTTATACAACTACAAAAAAGATGGGACTGGCTTTTGGAATGAACTTGCGATCGATCCTATGTGGATTGAAGAGGAACAAAAGCTTTATTTCGTCGGCGTCCAAAAAGATGTAACCGCTGATAAAGAGAATGAAAGACTATTAACTAAAGCTTTAGCTGAGATGGAACAATTATCTACTCCTATTGTTCCTGTTGCTGACTCTATCGCTGTACTACCTTTAATCGGTCATATCCATTATGAACGAATGGAGAAGCTAAGTACTGCGATCTCAAACTATCTAAGTGTCTCAAAAGATGACTATTTAATTCTAGACTTATCTGGTTTATATGAGGTAGATACATATGTTGCTGCTGCAATATTAAAATTGCATGATTTAACTGAGTTAATTGGTACCCAGCTCGTTCTAACAGGAATACGTCCAGAGCTTGCGATCAAAGCAGCAGAAATTGGTGGAAAACTCCAATTAATGCGGACATACATGACTGTAAAAGATGCGATGAAAGCATTACAAGCAAATTAGTATATTTTAGCGGTTGATACCTAGATATCAACCGCTATTTTTTATAGAATGGAATCTTATTATTAGATACTCCGTATTTCCCAATCGATTTCTTCTATATCATTTTGTTTCAATAGTTCATTTGTTTTGGAGAAGGGCTTGCTACCAAAAAAGCCTCGATATGCTGATAGCGGGCTTGGATGTGTCGATTGAACAATAAAATGTTTCGCTGTATCAATAATCTTTCTTTTCTTTTGCGCTGCGGCTCCCCATAAAATATACACAATAGGCGTCTCTTTTTGATTCAACACTTCAATCACTCGATCGGTAAATTGCTCCCACCCCATCCCTCGATGTGAATGAGCCTGACCAGCTCGAACAGTCAATACATTGTTCAATAATAAGACCCCTTGCTCTGCCCACCTTACTAAATTCCCGTGATTAGGAATCGCACAACCAAGATCATCATGTAGTTCTTTATAAATATTTCTTAATGAAGGCGGCACGTTTACTTCGGGCTTCACAGAAAAACTTAGACCATGTGCTTGATTTGGGCCATGGTATGGATCTTGCCCAAGTATTACTACTTTCACTTTTTTGAATGAGGTGTAATGCAATGCATTATAAATATCATTCATTTCTGGGTAAATCGTTTCTGTTTGGTATTCCTTTTTTAAAAAAGATCTTAGTTCTTGATAATAATCCTTTTCAAATTCATCCGCTAAATAGTTAGACCAGTCATTATTCAGAATTTGTTTTTGCATATGTCAACCAACCTTTTAAAATATCGTTAAACTACCTTCTAATAGATTATCATGAAACGTGGGGGGAGCTGTCAAATATGGTGGCATGTTTTTTTGGGGACTTGATTATTAGAATTAATCATTGATTCGGTCACTCGTCGCTGGTTTTCTGATCATTTTGTTCGAATTAACCTTTGATTCGAACACTAACCACTTAGTTTTCAGTCCTTTTGTTCGAATTAACCTTTGATTTGAACACTAACCACTTAGTTTTCAATACTTTTGTTCGAATTAGACATTAATTCGATCACTAACTACTTAGTTTTCAGTCCTTTTGTTCGAATTAGACATTAATTCGATCACCCACACCTATTTTACCGCCTCATATGATCGAAATACAATTCCCCCTCTATTTAAAGCATTAATAGAACAGAGCGCCTCATCAGCAGAAATAAAATTTAGCACTGTAGATTTACATAAAAAAAGCACTAGGTCTCGACCTAATGCTTTTTTCGCTGAAAATTATATTCTTAAATAACTCCTTGCGCAACCATTGCATCGGCCACTTTGGTAAATCCAGCAATGTTAGCTCCGGCAACTAAATTACCCGGCGTACCGTATTCTTCTGATGCTTGAACACTTGCTTGGTAGATGTCTTTCATAATCTCTTTTAATTTTCCATCTACTTCTTCCACAGTCCAAGATAGTCTTTGGCTATTTTGTGCCATTTCTAGTGCAGAAACAGCTACTCCACCAGCATTAGCTGCTTTAGCGGGAGCGAACAACACATTATTTGCTAAAAATGCATTTACTGCATCATATGTTGAAGGCATGTTTGCACCTTCTCCAACTGCTTTTACACCATTTGCAATTAATGTATCTGCCGCTTCTTTGTTCAACTCATTTTGTGTTGCACATGGTAGCGCAATATCACATGGAATCGACCAAATTTTTGAAAATTCATCGACAAACGTAGCTTCAGGATGGATATCTACATATTCATAGATTCGCTTGCTCTCTACCTCTTTCAATTGCTTGACTGTATCTAAGTTAATACCATTTGGATCATGGATATAACCACTTGAATCACTACATGCAACTACTTTTGCACCAAGCTCCATTGCTTTTTCCATTGCATAGATAGATACATTTCCAGAACCAGAAACAACGACAGTACTTCCATTGAAGCTTAATCCTTGAGCCTTTAACATTTCATCAACAAAATATACCGTTCCATAACCAGTAGCCTCTTTACGCCCAAGACTACCACCGTAACCAACTGCTTTACCAGTTAACACACCCGCTTCATAAGCACCGCGTAGTTTTTTGTATTGGCCAAACAGATAGCCAATCTCCCTTGCGCCTACACCAATATCGCCTGCTGGCACATCTGTGTTTGGTCCAATATGACGGCTTAGCTCTGTCATAAAGCTTTGACAAAAACGCATGATTTCTAAATCAGATTTACCTTTTGGATCAAAATCCGATCCACCTTTACCAGCTCCGATTGGTTGACCAGTTAATGAATTTTTAAACATTTGTTCGAAACCTAAGAATTTAATAATACTAGCATTAACTGAAGGGTGGAACCTTAATCCACCTTTATATGGACCAATTGCACTGTTAAACTGTACGCGAAAACCTCGGTTAACTTGAATATTTCCTTTATCATCTACCCAAGGAACTCTAAATGTCAGTAATCTTTCAGGTTCAACCATACGATCTAAAATTGCCTGTTTCATATATGTTGGATTCTTCGCAATTGCTGGCACCAATGAATCTAACACTTCTTTTACAGCTTGATGAAACTCCTCTTCTCCCGGATTTTTTTCTACAACTTTGTTAAATAATTTCTCTACATAATCCTTTGCTACTTGTACTTGCTCTTTATCCACTTGCGTCATCCGAACCTCTCCCTGCTAAAATTTTATATATCCGTTTTATTTCGTTTCTACATTACTATTTTACATTCTTTTAACTAATAGCTACAATATTAATATTAGATTATATTAATGCGTTTAGTGCATTGGTTTTTCAAAAAAGAGTATACGCTGATTTATAGTTTTGACCAAATTTCATAAGTTTTATATTAATTGTGGTCGACAAGCAGTGTTTCACGACCAAATTCATTCTATTTATTTTCAAATTTAGTCATAAAAAATTTCCACACAAAAAACGGAGGGAATTGAAATGGAAACCCGTCAGATTCAATATTTTTTAGAAGTTGCAAAGCGAGAGCATATGACCCAAGCCGCCATTCATTTACATGTTGCCCAATCTTCTGTGAGTAGACAAATTGTTAACCTAGAAAACGAACTCGGTGTGGATTTATTCGTTCGTGATGGTAGAAATGTACGGTTAACACCTATTGGCAGGATTTTTTTTGAACGAATGGATCAAATTGTT
Source organism: Paraliobacillus salinarum (assembly GCF_014083865.1). Lineage (GTDB taxonomy): Bacteria > Bacillota > Bacilli > Bacillales > Amphibacillaceae > Paraliobacillus > Paraliobacillus salinarum. The sequence goes on from NZ_JACEFA010000016.1 coordinate 18,599, forward strand.
CATCTTATGGATGAAGCAAAACGTGAAGTAAATGAATATTTGAAGCCTGAGAAAGGAACAGTTCGTATTGGTTATCCGACTAGTATGGCCGCTTATACATTACCTTCTAATATTTACGCTTTTCGAAAAAAATATCCTGAAGCGAAGTTCCATATGACAAATGAGTTGTATGATGATCTAATTGATGGCGTTGAACGGGGTGATTTTAATTTAGCGATGATTGCACCAATGCCTGATCAAGCACTTAAACATAAGGTAGCTGGCACGACGTTATTCTCTGAAAATATTGTGGCGTTGTTACCGCTTAGTCATCCTTTTGCTAAAGAAAAAGCGATAAAATTAGAAGCGCTAAAAGATGATCCATTCTTAGTACTTCCTGAAGGATTAGTATTTCGTGATCAAGTTATTCAGGCTTGTAATCAAGTTGGGTTTTCACCAAATATCGCTTTTGAAGGAAAGGATATTGATGCCTTGAAAGGACTTGTGTCAGCTGGGCTCGGAATTGCTTTAATGCCAGAGATGACATTAGTCGATAATACACCACAGTCTACTGTAGTCATTCCGATATCTGATTCTTCTTTAACAAGAACAGTCGGGGTTATTTATCCAACCGAGAGAAATCTTTTGCCTACTGAATCAATGTTTTATCAATTTTTAGTCGATACGTATAGAAAATAGTTTATATAAAATTAAGAAAGAAAGACCTGTTATATATCTAGGTCTTTCTTTCTAATTTCATCTATATTTTCTCTGATAAATAAGAATGCTTATTAATACGACAAATTCAGATGCTGGAATGGAAAGCCAAATGCCATTTACACCTAACATCGGTGGTAGAATAAGTAGGAAAATAAGCATAATTAAGATTTCACGAGAAGCTGTGATCCAAGTTGCCATACGAACATTACCAACAGATTGATAATAGGTCATCATAACAAAATTGATTCCGGTAAACAGATACGCAATGAAGAATAGCTTAATCCCTTGTATCGCAAGTGCAGTAACCTCATCTGGGAATTGACCAAAGATCGAAACAATTTGTCCTGCAAATAGCTGGCCAATCACTAAAAAGAGAACTCCTGCTACAACAGCAATAACCATTGATTTTCGCATTGTCTCTCGTTTTCTACTCTCATTCTTCGCTCCATGAAAATAACTAATCAGCGGTTGAATGGCGGAACCCATTCCTAAAAACATCATCAGCATGACACTGTGTGTATAGTTAAGAATAGAGAATGCGGCCACACCACTTGTTCCAGCAACTCGCTCAAAAGCAATGTTATGAGAAATAGTAAAGAACGATATTCCTATTTCAGACAAGAAACTTGGAAATCCAATGATAAGAATACCCCAAAGTAGCTTCTTATTAAATTTAAAACGAACAAGCTTCAAGTTGCTTTTTTTCTTAAAAAAGTGTGTAGACAAAATTAGGATTGCCACAAAAGCTGCAATAATTGTTGCTGCAGCAGCTCCCATTACACCAAAATCAAATATATATAGAAAGATGTAGTTAATGATAATATTCAGTAGCGCACCGACAACAAGTGAAGCCATTGCTAACGTCGGACTTCCATCATTACGTACAAACACACTAAATGCGTTCTCTACTGTAAATACAAATCCAAACAATAGAATAACAAAAAGATAATCTGATACGTAAGGAATAGTATCTTGATTGGCGCCTAACAAATAAGCTAGTGAATCACGGAATGTAAAGGCGATTAAACCGATAATTAATGTAATTGAAAAAATAGAAACGATCGCATGCGTGAAAATCACACGAGCTTCTTCTGGTTTCTTTGCACCCATCGCCATGGAATACTTGGTGGCGGCACCTATGCCTATCCAGAGAGACATCGCTAAAAAGATAGTGTATACAGGTGCTGATATACCGACTCCAGCTAAAGCATTCGCTCCTAAACGGTTCCCTACAAGAATACCATCAATCACAAAGTTGAATGCCATTAAAAGCATGCCAATCATTGATGGTAGCAGATAACGTAGTAAAATACGTCCAATCGGTTGTGTCTCTAATTGGTGCAGTGTTGATTCTCTTGCGCTCATACTTTACTTCTCCTTGTTAATTCAGCTTCCATTACGAGGCCATGAACAAAGCCATCCTCGTCCTTTTCTCCATTTAGACGAAAACCAAACTTTTCATATAACTGTATTGCTTGTTCGTTTTCTGGATACACACTCAAATATAACTTTTTGCAATCATAGTTGTCCTTGATTAATTGTATTAATAGAGGAAGAAAACGTGTTGCGTATCCTTTCCCTTGAAACTTTTGATCAATCATAAAACGATCAAGCCATACTTGTTTGTTTTTCTTATCCCAACCATACATTGCATAACCAACCAATACGTCTTCATCATATAGTCCCATCGATTTCCATTGTGGTTCAAACTTCGATTGAGCTAAAGAAAATAAATTACTTTCAATAAACTTTTCTTGATAATTACTAACTGATAAACGAGAAACGTGTAACCAATTATCAGCAGTTACCTCACATATATGGAGGCTCATAATTTCACCTAACCTTCAACAAATATAAAACAATAAAACTAATATGTTTTTTTTAGTTTCCGAAACCAAAAAAAATAATTACTTTTTAACAATACCAAACAATAGCATATCTACAATTGTGTCTAGTGCCTCATCAACTGAGATGCTATTCTCTAAAAAGAACTGTCTATCTAACGTGGCGTTTGCCGCATCAATAATTATTTTAATAAGTAAAGAGACATTTTGATCAGCAATGATACCTTCTTTAATTCCTTGATCAATTAAACCCCTTAATGCTTCCCACTCGTTTAAAGCAACATGTACGCTTTTCCATTGTTCAGGGTACGTTTTTTTCATCTGCTCTAATAGCTTCCAATCAAAAAAATCATTATACTTCGGAACGACAGTAATAACTCCTCTTATTTTCTCAGTCAGAGATAGTTGATCATCTTGTACAATCGTTTCTGTCTTCTCATCAATTTCTTTTAAACTAGTATCAATAATCTCATCCAGCATTTCTTTTTTTGAAGAAAAATGTTGATAGAGTGTCCGCTTACTTATACCTAGACGATTAGCTAGATCGTCCATTGTAAATTTCAAATGTTTATCCTTCGCTTCTTCCATAAATGCCTGCAAAATACGGTCCTTCATGTATCACCCTCCTAAAAAAGAAAACTATATAAACAATATTAGTTTTTTTAGTTTCATTTCATTATACTATCCTATTTTCACATTTTCAAGGAGGACACATTACTCCATTCGTGTGTGTCATCCGAGATGTTTTTTTCTGCCTAATCAGAAAGTTGTCTTAACACTTCCATCACTACTTCACTTTAAACGTCGCAAACGTATCTATACTACTGTTTGGTTGCACGTAAACCAACCCTTTTTTCTCATTTATCGCATTAGGTAAGGCTACCCACGGTTCCATACACACAAAATCTCCGCCCTCTTCTGTCCAAAAAACGGTGTATTTAAATTCAGGGCCATATTCCATTATCACTCGCTGATCATTTCTTGTTTGAACAGAAACAGTGCCACCTTTTTTATTAGTAAAAACAATGGAAGGCTTTAAGTTTTGCTTGTTAATTGATCCATTCCATGCTTTTTCTTGATTATCATGTAAATCTAAGTAAGTAGACACTTGTGCATCAATCTCTATGATGTCAAAATCCGTTTGGAAATATGGGTGAAAGCCTGGATAAATGGGCATTGGTTCACTGGTGTTATTTTGATAAGACTGGTCAATCGTTAATCCATCAGCATCTACGGTATATGTAAATAATAATTCAAACTGAAATGGATAGAGCTTTAGCATCTCTTCAGAACTCTCTAAACGTAAAGTAATAGATGCTGTTTCTTCCTCCAACGCAGTAGACACTATCGTCCATGTATGATCACGAGCAAAACCATGTACTGGCATGTGATATTCCTGCTCATTCCATATGTATGAATCATTGCTTAGCTTACCTGAAGTAGGAAACAACACAGGAATTCCACCTCGGATCGGCCTGCTTTCATCAAATAATGTGGCTTTATTTAAGTAGAGTATTTCTTCTCCATTCACACCTAATTCTGTCACCATTCCTCCTTGTGTCAGACAAATGGTTAACCAGCTGCGCAATTTTTCATTGTTCAATGTAATAAACGAATTATTTTCTTCCATGTATTGCTCCATTTTAAACATGAAATACACTCCTTTATTTTATGATTTCTTTACTTACACATTTTTGTTCAATTTCCCTATGGTTCGACAAATTTTTATTAATATCCTGCCTCCCTATTATTCGTTCACTTATGTTTCACACAAAAGGAAAAGAGTGGCGACATAGCCATTTTTCGGCTGCACCACTCTTTTAAAGGGAAACCTCATTTCGCAGATCGATCCTTTAGTAACATCGTTAGTAGTGATACTTGCTGTAATAACTCTTCACCAACATTTGTTTCTAATACTTTTTTTCGTTCTAATTCTTTATCTACCAGTCTTTTCACATACAATACATCTGTACCGTCACGCAGCACCTCTTCTTTTGAATTAAAATGTTCATGTGCGACAAGTTGCATACCATAGGAATTAAATAATAAGGTGTAACCAGCAATACCGGTTGTCGATTGATAAGCTTTGGAAAATCCACCATCAATAACGATCATTTTCCCATTCGCTTTAATTGGATCCTCGCCCTCTATTTCTTTTACTGGTGTGTGGCCATTTATAATATGACCTTTGTCTGGGTCTAATCCAAACTCCGTTAAAATATTACGACAAACCTGTTCATTCTCGCGTAAATAATAATACGGATTTTTTCTTTCTTTATGTGTCTTTTTATCTTGAATGAAATACCTTTCAAAGGTTGTCATTTCTCGTTTTCCGAAAAGAGAAGAATACTCACCGGTCCATAAATACCAGACCATGTCTGTTGCAAAATCATCTGTTTGATCTGGATTTGAGAAAGCGTGACGTAAATAGGTTTCGAATATATCGAGTAGATCTCGACCGCCGTATGTTTTATTTTCCACTAACATTTTCTCCATATTTCCATCTTTATCTAGCGGAATACAACCGTGGATTAATAGGTTCCCATTATACTTCAAATAAAGGCTACCTTTTTTCATCAAAAATTTCATATGCCTTGCCAATTTCTCAGAATGCTGGACAGAAAATAATAATCGATCAATTACTTCTTGTTCCTCTTCTAATAATTGCTCTGGATTTTCCGGATTGACGGTAGCAAAACAGCTATTTTCTAATGAATACGTTTCACCATTTATTGTTACTTCATTTTTTTCATAATCAACCTTTTCAAGTAAAAGACGTTCAGACATATTAAAATGTGGTCTTCTTTTAATGATTGGCATCTCTAGCTTAAATTGAATCATTGCAATCGCCTGATGAATTTTAGTAATTTGTAATTTCTCAGACTGCGAGATTTTTTCATCTGCTTGTAGTTTTGGTCTGAAGGCCGTGTTATCTTGATAATATTTCTCTGCTAAATTTAATAATGGTCTAAGGTTAATGCCATATGCGTCTTCAATTATTTCTAAATTATCATATCGTGCACATATTCTAATAATGTTAGCTAGGCAAACCTTTGAACCGGAGTAAGCACCTAACCATAGCACATCATGGTTCCCCCATTGGATATCAACAGAATGATAATTAATTAACGTATCCATAATTTTATCAGGCTCTGGTCCACGATCATAAATATCCCCGACAACATGGAGGTGATCAACGACTAAACGCTGTACAGAATAAGCTAAGCCGATAATGAGCTTGTCCGCTTGATTTAGATCAATTATTTGTTTGAAAATTTGATTGTAATATTGCTTTTTATTCGCTGTATCATCAGTTTTATATAACAATTCTTCTGTAATATAAACAAATTGCTTTGGTAAAGCTTTTCGTAACTTAGAGCGTGTATATTTTGAAGACGCAAAGGAAATTAGCTTTAATAGTCTTTCAATTACTTCTTTATACCAATCATGAAGGGATTCTTCATTATCGAATCTACTCTTTATCAACCGCAACTTCTCTTCTGGATAATATACTAAAGTTGCAAATTCGCTAATCTCTTGCTCTGTCAATTGACCTTTAAACAGCTCGTTCAACTTTTCTTTTACTCTTCCAGAACCATTTCTTAACACATGTTGAAAGGCTTGATATTCTCCATGCAAATCACTAACAAAATGTTCTGTTCCCTTTGGTAAATTCAAAATGGCTTCCAGATTAATAATCTCGGTAACTATTTTTTCTTCACTATCAAATTGTTCATGTAGTAAGTCTAGTAATTTTGTATTCAAGAACTATGCAACCCTTTCCAAAAAAATGTATGAGATCAACTTCGCTATTTATTGCAAAACCATCCGTTTGAACGGATGGCATATTTCCAAAAAAATACTTACTTTAGTTTTGATCGTTTTTATCGTTTTGATCGTTGGATCAAATATGTACTTTTCATTCATTTAAAAGTCTTCACTTTTACCTTTCCATTTTTTCATAATGACATCAGTAAGTGCCAAACCAATAACAACAACAATACCGAACACTACTTTTTCCATTACTTCACCTAAATTAGGAAAAAGCAAACCTGATAACAAAGTAAGTGCTAGGTATATTACGATGAATACAAGTAAGCGCTGAAAGAATTTTTTCAAAAAACAGACCTCCTTTTCTAATGAAACATGTGCATTCATTTAGCTGCACGGTTGAACAAGTATTTAATTAATCAATAGTTTAACATTTTACCGACAAAGTTCATAACTATTTTCATGTTTTCAAGTTCATATTCTTTTTTATGCTACTTGGCAAATGAATCAATATCATGCTTTTTGCATACGAAAAAGGCAGTGGAAAATTTCTTCTACTGCCTTTTTCGAGATTAACTGCTTATTCGATCAACAAGAGTAATTTTTAATTTTTTTCGGGCGCGATGCACTCTATTTTTTACTGTACTCATACTAATATCAAGTACATCTGCAATTTCTTTTTCCTTTAATCCTTTTTCGATTTTCAATGTCATCACATGCTGATAGTCACTCTGAAGTGCACTCAAAGCTTCATTAATGTCTTTTTGCAAGAGCTGAAATGAAACCTCTTCTTCCACATTGTGCTGTTCTTCATTTGAAATACAGGCTAACACCTCTTGATCTGTCGCAATTCCATTTCTACTTCTTTCTTTACGAATAACATCTATTGCTGTGCGTGTTGTAATAACTGACAGCCAGGCACCAATTTTTTTCTCTTCATTTAATTGTTCCAAATTGTTCCACGCTTTAATAAACACTTCTTGTACAACATCTTCAGCTAAATAATAATCTTTTGTTATGGCGAGGGCTATATGCTTTAGCCGTGTAAAATGACTATGATACACTGTATTAAAATCTATGATCAGATTCATAACCATCCTGCTTTCCCTATCGTAATTGTTACCTATAAACTTGAAACCTATTACTATTTTTCTATATTATGCTTTTTGTAATACAATGGTTGCTTTAAATAAATCACCGTCTGTATCAATATCTAAACGACCATCATGTAGATCAACAATAGATTTTGCAATTGCAAGTCCTAAGCCTGAACCTTCCGTGTTTCGAGATGTGTCAGCTCGTTTAAACCTTTCAAAAAGCTCTTCTCCGTTATCATTCAGCTCAAATTTCGATATATTTTTAAATGTAAGGACTGCATTTCCTTCAACTGTTGATGCTGTAATATATACACGCGTATTGTCCATTGCATATTTCAGAATATTATTAATTAAATTCTCAAACACACGCCACATTTTTTGACCATCGACATATGCGTAAATTGGTTTTTCATCATTCGTTATTCTAAATTGCAAGCTAGATGTCTCAATCATTTCATTATATTCTCCTAAAGCTTGTTGTAATAACTGAACAAGATCTACCTTTTCTTTTGTAATTTCCATATTGCCACTTGCCATTTTGGAAACTTCAAATAAATCATCGATTAATAGTTTCAGACGTTTGGACTTGCGATCAATTACTTCGACATATGCACGCTGTTCCTCTATAGAAACATCATCTGATTTTAGCAATTCCGTATAGTTAATAATTGAAGTGAGTGGTGTACGTAAATCATGACTGACATTGGTAATTAGCTCTGTTTTTAGTCGTTCGCTTTTGGCCTGTTCATTTTGTGATGTTTTTACACCACGCTTTAACACATTGATATTTTTTGCAAGCTGTGCCAACGCTGAATTACCTTTTACTTTCAGATCACTCCCTAGCTTACCCGCAGCAATCTCATTTGTTTTATTTACGATTTTATTGAAGTATCCAATTTTCTTAGCTAAATAAAGAAACATTGGAAACCCGATAACCAACAGAAAGATAATATAAGCAATAAATAACTCAGCAGCCATTATACCGAAACCAATGCCTACACCTGTAACGTATATCGTTATAATTATGAAAAACTGTTTCCTAGTTTTTAAACCATCAAACACGTCTTTTAAGCTATAATAAATTTTTCGAATATAAGTATTTTTCCATTCCTCTTTGACATAAGCCACATCCTTCATATCCTCTAACAAATACTTAAACTGCACAATTGTTAGCAATAATAAACCGGATGCGATGAATAGCCATGTAACAATGTCGAATGCATAAGAAGTGACACCATCAAACATATAAAAGATTTGATAGTCAATTGTATTCATAGCGAATAAAGTGAAAAATACAGATATCACCAACAAACCAACACGAACATCAATTGGTATCTTTCGGTAATATGGCTTCCATTGGTTGAACTCAATGGTGATACGTGTTGATCTTTTATAATAGATGGCACAAAAAACAAGAGAAGCTAATGATACAAATACATATAGCCAAAATAACATTTGCTTTTGTTGATAATTATCATATGCACTCATAATTGGATCAGATGCTGATAAATCTGAGGAAACTCCTATTTTCCCTTTAAAGTTGTGTTTGGGCATTTCATCAAGCATAGACGTAATTGCTTCAAATGGATAATGAGAATTCCAGAAATAATCGGAAGAAATATTAAAGTTGCTTACATATAATAGATTTTTTTCCTCAAATGAGGGGGCTTCTGATTGATCGGATGTTGTGTTTACATTTGTTTTTACTTCTCCTGTCTCTTTGTTTTTCAAATTATAAACAAAGGAGTCCATGTAGGCTTCGTAATTTGAACGATAACTAGCTAGCTCTTGATAATAGTCTTCCAGGTGCTGTTCCTTTTCTTTTATTATCTTCTTTTTAACATGTTCGTCATCTTTAAAATTTTTAATTATATCATCAATTAATGCATCTCTTTCCGTTCTGAACGCATCGGCAGCTTCTTGATTATCTGCATCTAGCGCACCTTGAATACTACTTTCATATTGATTTTTAATATTTTCAACTTGATCTGTTAAAGCCCCATATCGGGTCCGGTGTTCTTCAATCTCTTCCTGTGTGACTTCTATTGATTTTTTAGCTTCTTCAAAGGAAATATTATTTAATTCAAAGACATTTAAATAGCCTGCAAATTCATCTAATTGATTTTGAAATTCTGATGTTTGAAAATAGTCTGTTTGAAAATATTTTCCACCGGTATTAACTAATGAAAAAGCGCCACTAATACCTAGTGTTAATAAAATTGTCCAACTAAATATAATAATTCTATTTTTCCATTTTGTATCCAATTCCCCACACCACCTTTAAATATCTAGGATTTTTTGCATCTATTTCGATTTTTTCACGAATTTTTCTTATATGCACAGCAACTGTGTTTTCTGCGTTATAACCAGGTTCATTCCAAACTCTTTCATATATTTCATCAATAGAAAATACGCGACCAGCATTCGTCATTAGCAACTCGACTATTTTATATTCTATCGGTGTAAGTTTTACGAGTTCTCCATGGATGGTCACTTGCTTCGCATCTTGATCGATAACTAATCCATTCAAGTCAATCACTTTTTTTCCACCATTGAAGGTGCCAAAAGTGACATACCTTCTTAATTGTGATTTCACTCGTGCAACAAGCTCCATTGGATTAAATGGTTTTGTTATGTAATCATCCGCGCCAACTTGAAGCCCTAAAATCTTATCTGTATCTTCACTTTTTGCACTTAGCATAATGATAGGAATATTTTTCTTTTCTCTAATTTTATGTGTTGCAGCAATACCATCTAACCTTGGCATCATCACATCTAACAAAATTAAATGAATCTCATTTTCATGAATAATCTCTAGTGCCTCAATCCCGTCTTTCGCCTTAAATACTTTTACACTTTCGTTTTTTAAATATATTTCAATGGCATCGCGAATCTCCTTTTCATCATCAACAACTAATACATTATAATTTTGCAACCTTTTCCCTTCTTTCTCTCTGCCATTATTTCGTTAACACTATCTTACAAAGAAAATCTTAATATTTCATTATGATAAATCTTAAGATTTTCTTAAGATTGTATAGAAACCGATCTTTTTCTGGCGAAGTAATAGAATATCTATATGTTCATAAATAAATGCTCTATTAATTTAACACCTAAACGATTCACTCAATTTACAGAATAGCATCATCTACTTTTTATTATAACCTATGGAATTATCATCCATATATTATGTATAATTAACGTAAAGATGAAAACAATATCCAGCTTCATTCGTATATTAAAATAATTAATTAAAGGGAGGTACCATGATGTACATTTATAAATATGAAGAATCAATCGTTGGTGGGATTTTTTCGAAAAGTGACCATAGGGAAATCATTGATAAATATAGCAAAGAAGGTTGGAGATTCGTAGGGGCAATTCCTGCAAGTAGTGGAGGCTATGGTCAAATAACAACACATGATTTAGTCTTCGAAAAGCAGGAAGAATCTTAACATATGCTTTTGTTACACGAGCAGCAATTAGCTGTTTTACTTGTATTGCACACATGATTATAAAAAACTATGTCCTAGAGCATATAGCATACCTCTAGGACATAGTTTTTCATTGTATCATTAAATTATTTAATCCGTACTGTTTTTCTAAAATTTATAGTGGATCGTGTCTTTGTATTGCTCATATAATTTTTGATTCAAATCGTCTCCACCATCTAAATTAGCACTATAAAAAATAGGTGGATATTTTATACCTTTTTCTACTAGCCTATTAACCACTTCAGAAACGATTGTGTTTACAATAGTGGCACCAACAACAGTTGAGGAAGGGGAAACACGTTGTTCCACACCAATCACCTCACATACTGCATCACCAATATGCCCGTGATTGTCAATAACTACATCGACAATCTCATAAAGGTTCTTTCCTGAAAAATGTCTGGAAGTAACACTTTTAGAATATTCAAGGTTCGTTATCCCAATCGTTATAACGCCTCTTTCCTTCGCTGCTAAAGCAAGTTCAATTGTAGAAGGATTACGTCCAGAAACCGAATGCAGAATTAAAACATCATCCTTCTCAAACGGTGTCTTCTCAGCTAAAGTCGTACCATAGCCTTCAAGTCTTTCCATTTTACTTGTATGCGTGATTGGTTCGGTATCAAGCATCAACTCTTTACCGAATATTGGATTCATATTAATTAATCCACCAGCTCGATAATATAGTTCTTGTGTTAGGATACCTGCATGGCTTGCACCAAATGCAAACAACGATCTCTTGTTCTCAATTGCATCAGTAAAGATATCAATTGATTTATCAATGTTTTTCTTTTCCTTTTTTTCTACAACTTCTAATATCTCTCTAATTTCGTTAAAGTATTGATACATTATCCAAACACTCCCGAGAATAAATCGGCAATCCATTTAGCAATAACACCGAATAGTGATAAATCATTACCACCAAAGATTAACATCCAGTTTTGGATTGTTCCACTGTATACGACCGCTGCAACGCCTACTAGTAAAACCATCACAAATGAGGAAACTATTGTACCTATTATGGCTCCTCGCATTCCACCTTGACCTTCTCCAACGACGGCTGCACCACCCATTTCGAAAAATGCTGTCACAACTAAAGGAATAATTATTATACCAAAAACATTAAACGAGTTGGCTATAATGATTAAAATAGTCGAAGTAACCATCGCGATCAAAAAGCCGATAATTACTGCATTTGGCTTATAGTTAAATAGAATCGGAACATCTAATGCTGGTTTAGATCCTGGAATTAGTTTTTCAGATATCCCTTGGAAAGCAGGGATAATTTGGTTAATTAGCAAACGTACACCATATAACATAATTAATAGTCCGGCACCAAAAGTTAAACCTTGATTAATACCTAAAAATATTGAACTTTGACCTTCAACTAAGATTTCTGGAATTACAATAGCCACTACTATATACATCGTAAATAGTACGATAGCACCTGTAACTGATATTTCTCTAAAAAATGACAAACCTTTTGGTACATTTAAGTTCTCTGTTGAATTTTCTTTATTCCCAACTCTTTTAGCAACCTCACCAGAAATAATACTTAATATTCCTGTTGGGTGTCCAATTAAAAAGGAATCGTCTTCTGTAACTGCCCATACATATTTTCTCATAATCCAAGGCATAATTGACCAATATAAAGCAGAGAATAGTGCTCCAAAGACTACTAGTTTTACACCAGTTAATCCAGCTTCGACCCCTGCCGCTACAAATATAAACGGAAACCACCATAACATATGACCAGTTAAGAAAATTGTCTTAATCTTTGTGAATCTAGCAATTAGCAAGTGAAAGATTAATCCAATGAACATAGCTAAGCCGACATCTCCGCCATAGCTTGATGTAAACGTTTCAGCATTCAAAGCATCTGGAACGGATTCAGCACCTGTTATTGCTTGTTGAAATGCAGTATTGATCGGTGCTATAGTTCCAGCAATCATTCCTACACCTGTATCCAAAATAAGCATACCGAAAGCCGCAATAAAAGCGCCTTTAATAACCTCGGCAATATTTTTTCTTTGAACAATTAAACCTAATGCCGCAATCAACCCTAATAAAACAGGAGGATTACGTAATATATTTTCAGTAATAAAAGTTAACATTTCTATTTCCCTCCGTTTTGCAGAAGTTGATCTAACGCATTACCAACCTCTTCCTTGTCCATATATTTCTTTATTGCAAAAACAGGGCAATTCATACTGCTTTCTAATTCTTGAGCAAGTTCATGACTTGTGAAAACCGCATCCGCATTTGCACCTTTCGCCGAGCTTATATCTGTGTTTTCAACCTCGCAAGACACATTTCGTTCTTTACAAGCCTTATCAATACTCATCTTCAATACCATTGATGACCCAACACCAAAACCACAAACAGCTAAAATTTTCATTTTAATTCACCTCTCCATTTATTAATTTATAAATATCATCTACATTCCCATTGATAAAAACTTTATACTTCTCATCATCCATCAAAAGCTCGGATATTTCTGATAATGCTTTTAAATGAGATGTAGAGTCTATTGCAGCTAATACTAAAAATAATTTAACAGGGTTACCTTTCAAATCAACAGGGTGATCAAGCGTTAATAATGCCATCCCTTGTTTGTTCACAGCTTCTCCTGCTTTTGCATGTGGTAACGCAAAATAATCATTTAAGACGATATAAGGGCCATTTACATTTACACTATCAATCATATTGGTAATGTACTGCTCTTCTATCGCTCCTTGCTTTAATAAGGGCTGACTAGCAAGCCTGATAGCCTCTTCCCAACTATCTACTTTGTTATGATTTGCTAAATTTTCTTTCGGCAATAGTTCCTTCAACATATGATGTAACCCTCCTAGATAAAATCTCGTGAAAACGTTGGCAAAATTCAGGTGTGAATTTTATTTCAATTTTTAATTTAGACTTTTTTTAAAAAAGTATGCACAGTATTAGAACGTTTGATCAAGTTTTAGAATTTCTAGTAACTAATGATTTTCTCAACTCAGAACCATTAAAACAAGGTAATTAATTTAAGTTTGTTTTACTTAATCTCAACCCACCCCCTGCTAAAGAAATAACGAAAACGCATTCAAGTCATTCAAAAGTATAAGCGTTTTCAACTTATTTTTTATTTTACCAAAACAATGTATAGTTGTCTATACCACTTAGTGAATTTGTTTATAAATTTTTTTATTATACTTTAAACTTTTGGGTTGCTTATTAGATAATAGAAAAGGTTAAGCAGAAGTCATTCTACTTAACCTTTATCTACCACTATTTTGCTTGTTTTAATGTTTCAATGAAATCATTTACAAAGCGTTCAGCGTCTACATCGACACAAATATTCACATTCGGCTCTTTTTCCCAGATGTTTCGGAAGTCACAGATCGTTTGTCCGTACCCTAATGGGCTTACCGTTTCTACGTCAACAAAATATTTTTCTGTTTTAATATAGGAAGGATCAATAAAGTAGCCTACCGTTAAAGGATCATGCAAGGCACAACCGTTTTTCTTATAACGTTTCTGACTAAAACCTCTAAATACTTCTGTACTATTTAAAACGAAATCATAATATTTTGTTCCTTTTAATTTTTCAATATGCTCCAAATTCATAAAGGTTTTCATTGTCACATCTAAACTAACAAGCGTTACTTCTAGACCAGAGTGAAATACAATGGCAGCAGATTCTGCATCAGCAAAAATATTAAACTCGGAATTCGGCAATTTGTTCCCTTTTCCTGCTTCTGATACTAGTCCACCCATAATAATTACTTCTTTAATCCATTCAGCAATCTTAGGTTCTTTTCTTAATGCTAAAGCAAGGTTTGTAACAGGACCAACCAAAATGACAGTTAGATCACCTTTATATTTTTTAGCTTGTTCAATAATGAAATCTGGAGCGAACATATTATCTTCCGCTTCTTCTAAATGCACATCATCAAGTGCATTCCCTATTCCATCCGTACCGTGGACGCGATATTCATGTTCAGGCTCACGCAATAAAGGACGATCTGCACCTGGATATACTTGAATATCTGTTCTGCCAATCAGTTGAAGTACCTTACGCGTGTTTTTATTGACCATATGAAGCGGCACATTACCATTCACCGTAGTGATACCTACTAAATCAACCTTCTTACTTTCAATTCCATAAATAATAGCTAGCGCATCATCAATTCCTGTGTCCACGTCTAAAATTACTTTTGTCATCATTCATCCCATCCTATCCTATAATTTTTTTAAAAGAAGAACATTCCTACAATTGCTCCGTTTAATAGGTTAGCAATTGTTGCAATAATTAATGATTTGAATGCCATTGCCTGAATTTCGTGCTTTCTTTTCGGAGCGATCCCTACCATGATTCCCAAAATAATCCCGATAGATCCTAGGTTAGCAAAGCCTGCTAAAGCAAACGATAAGATCGCAGCCGACTTGTCTGAAAAGCTCCCCATCATGTCTGATAAAGAAGTAAAAGCTACAAATTCATTTAAGAATAACTTCTCACCTAATAATCCACCAGCCATTAATGCTTCATCCATAGGTATACCAATAATAAAAGCAACTGGAGCAAAAACATAGCTAAAGATAGAAGTTAATGACAAACTATCAAGTCCAACTAATGAACCAACTCCACCTAAGATCGCATCGACTAAAGCAACTAACCCGATAATAGAAATCAATACCATCGCAGCATTTACAGTCAAATGTACACCATCACGTGAACCATCGATAATAGCGTCCATGAACGTAGACTTACTACCATCTTCATTCGTATTTGATAGATCAACATTTTGCCATTCTGAGGTACTTAGTTTTTCCGTTTCAGGAATAAGTAGCTTTGCCATCATTAATCCTGCTGGAGCAGACATAATTGCTGCTGAAAGAAGATAATCCGCTCGAATACCTAATGCGACTAATCCAAATAAAACGGCACCAGACACAGATGCTAATCCACCTACCATAATTGCAAATATTTGTGAGCGTGAAATTTGATTAATATAAGGCTTCACAGAGATTGCAGATTGTGTCATACCGAGGAACATATTCGTTACTGCGTTTGTCGATTCAACATACCCTGTTTTCATAAACTTAGAAATGAATCCACCTACAACTCGTACAAAAAATTGCATAATCTTGAAATGATATAAAATTGCAATCAACGCTGTTAAAAATACCATGATGGTTAATACGTTAATAACAAATATAGAACCTACTGCACCATCCGGATTGGCTAATTCACCAAATACGAATGATAAGCCCTCTTTACCAGCTGTCATCACTACATCAACGCCATCTGATATTACTTCAATTACCGTTATGCCAACACTCCATTTAAAAACGACAAAACCTAAAACAACTTGTAGGATAAAACCAATCGCAATTGTTCTAAAATTAAGTGCCTTTTTGTTTTCCGAAAATAAATAAGTTCCCCCAATTAAAATTCCACAACCTAAT
Organism: Paraliobacillus salinarum; assembly: GCF_014083865.1. Classification (GTDB taxonomy): domain Bacteria; phylum Bacillota; class Bacilli; order Bacillales; family Amphibacillaceae; genus Paraliobacillus; species Paraliobacillus salinarum. The sequence continues at coordinate 34,952 of NZ_JACEFA010000016.1, forward strand.
AATCCCCATAGTATTGATATCATTAGTTTCCCTCCTTAGTTTCACTATCCTTTGATGTTTTGATATCTTTTAATGCTTTAGGTGTGATATAAACGCATCAACCTCTTGCTTTGATGGCATACCGCTCTGTGCACCAAACTTCTCTACTGATAAAGCAGCAGCTGCGTTAGCAAAATTAATTGCTTGATCAATCGCTTCATTACTAGCCAGCGCTGTTGCAAGTGCGCCATTAAACGTATCTCCTGCACCTGTTGTGTCTTTTACTTTTACGTCATAGGCTGGCATAGATTTTTTTCACCAGATTCATCTATAAATTCAATCCCTTGCTTTCCTTTTGTAATAATCATTTTGTTCTTTATCGCTTCAAATGAATCCAAACTTTTCAGCGCATCATATTCGATTTCATTTGGTGTTATATATGTTACTTTAGCTAGAGTTTCTTCTGGAATATCTTGATAAGGTGCAGGATTTAGAATGACAGGAATTTGATTGTCATAAGCAAAATTCACTACATATACAATCGTCTCCATCGGTATTTCAAATTGTAAGAGAACCATGTCACTAGCTAAAATTTCTTCTTTTAAATGTTCTACTAATTCGGGAGTTACCGCTTCATTCGCTCCAGACGAAACGATGATGCGATTATCATTTTCTGAGACGATAATTGATGCAATTCCAGTAGACTTATTCGCATCTACATGAATGGCTTCTTTCAGCACCTTTTCTTCTTCTAGGTGTGTAAGCATTTTTTCACCAAATGAATCGTTACCTACTGCACCAATCATCGTCACTTTCGAACCAAGCCTAGCCGCGGCTACTGCTTGGTTCGCCCCCTTTCCACCAGGGTGTGTCTCGAATTTACCACCTAATACCGTTTCTCCTTGATCAGGCATTCGATCTATCTTCGTAACTAGATCCATATTAATACTTCCAACAACACAGATGTGGGGTTGCTTATTCATCAACCTCTCTCCTTTCATGTGTTGATTCTTTCACACTCAATTGAACTTGATACTGTTCTGACTCTACTTCTTTATCTGAATTTTCAATCTTTTCTATCAATATTTCAACTGCTCTTTTTCCTATATCATAAATTGGTTGAGCCATTGTAGTTAATGTAGGGGACGTAATATCACTTAATTCCATACCATCATAGCCAATGACAGATAATTGATTCGGTATGTCAAACCCTAAATTTTTAGCTGCCTTTAATACAGATACTCCCATCAAGTCGTTAGCTGCAAAGATTCCATCAATCTCAGGGTGTTGAGAAAGGAGTTCTTCTGTCGCTTGATAAGCTTCTTTCACTGTATAGTTTCCGTACCGAATATAGTCTGTCGTAAACCACTCTTCAGACTGAACCTCATCTAGATAACCTTCTAATCGTTGCTTGGCACTACTTACATCTTTCGGACCTGCGATATGCGCAATTCGCTTACAGCCTGTCTCCTTCAAATAACGCACAGCCTGACTTGCTCCTTCTCGATTATTAACAGTGACAGATATTATATTTGAATTAATTTTTCTATCTAATGCAATAATAGGAACATTTATATCATTGATTTGGTCTACTTGAATCGTATTCGAAACAAGAATAATACCATCGATCGTTTTTTGTAACAAAGCATTTAAATATGCAATTTCTTTTTCATTATCGTTATCTGTATTACAAAGGACAAACAAGTACCCATATTTATTGGCCGTATCCTCAACCGCTCTTGCTAATTGCGGAAAGAACGGGTTCATGATGTCAGGGACAAACAACGCAATCATCTTTGATTTCCCCTTAAACAAGCTACGTGCAACATCATTCGGCCGATAGTTTAATTGCTTGATCGCTTCTTCTACTCTTTGTCGCGTATTCTGATTTACATATCCATTATTATTCATCACACGTGAAACTGTAGCTACAGAAACCTCTGCTAATTTCGCAACATCCTTTATCGTTGGCACAGAATTCTCCTTCCTGTAATATGTAACCGGTTACACACATAATAAAGCGCTTTCAATCGTTTGTCAAGATGAAATTTGATTTTAAAAGGCATAGACTGAGATTATCTCAATCTATGCCCTGGTTTTGTTATATCTAATTTTAATAGACCTACTACTCATTCTAACTTAAAAGATGAGTTACTAATGATATTCTATTATATTATTCGCATCTTCATTTAATATATCAAAGGCTTTTATTGTGATAAAATCATTATTTTTTTGAGAGATCAGCACTTTTCTGAATTTTTTCATGTGCTTCACCATCTTTTCTGGTTCATTTTTTGTTTCAAAGTGGTGTGCATGATTTAGATGAACATTTAATTTCGATAAAACTTTTTCATTGGCAAATTCACCTGCATCATATAGCTGCCAAAGACGAGTTTTTATATAGTTTGTATCGAGTTTCTCAGGAACATATAATTTAATGTCTGAAATAGTTGCTGATCCTTCATAATGTGTTAAATGAGGATCACCGATTATAAAGTAATCGGGATATGCTGATCCCTTTGGCCATGTATGTTCAATTGTATATTCCCCATCACTCCATATTTTGTCAAACTGACCGTCATATTGTTCTGGTGTATTATTATAATGATAAATCGGTTGACCGTTTTCAATAAAATCACGAGAGTAGCGTAGTGTCTTCTCTCCAGCATGAAGGAAATTACCTGATATCTCCATTGTGTAGCCAGTTTTATTTCGTTCTATGGCAAATGTATAATCTTCTTCTGGCATTAATTCAGGTTGAATTTCAGCAGCTGACACGATATCTCCTTCATAGGAGCCACATTCAGTTTCTATTAAAAATTCATTATAAGGCATCGCATGATCTTTATACTTTTTCCCGTTCATAAATAGAACATTAATAGCATTTCGTGTACTCAAATCTGAATTGTAATTATACAGAGCACCATTATCTGGATTACAAACGGAATAGGCATCAGACCATAGACCATTAACATTGTAAGCATCCATATTAACTTTACGATGTGTATGAATAAAAATATTATTATGTGGTGCTGGGTTATCGTAATCTACAATAGATAGAAAATAAAAGCCATTTTCTCTCTTTACATTACTAAAATTCGGATTACTTGGATCAGATACACCTTCAAAACTACCCGATGCTTTCCATGGGAAATTGGTTTTGACTCCTTTAGGATTGTAACCATTTGTTTTTCCATCATATTCAAAAGAACCGTTTCGCATACCACCAAAATCTATGGTTTTTAATTTATATTCAATTCTATATTCCGGTGGAAGTGGATCAGTAGAACGAATAATTCCGCCGCCACTGTAGTCAGGTTCATCAAGTTTAGCTCCTGTTTTTCCATTTTCAAAAGTGAAATTATCAAATGATACTGGATTCTCAGGATGACCATCTTTATTATAGTCTCTTGCAGCTAATTCTACGGTTAACCAATCATTTTCCCCTAAGGCAGATCGTTTTCTCATTAACCAAAAGCTATCTAAATGTCGTTTAAAGTTGTTACCACCTTTAATATGAAAAAAATCTCCATTGTCATCCAGCTCACCATTTACTCTCCATGGACTATCTTCTTCATAAGAATCACGTACCCAAGGTTCATTATCAATATCAAGTTCATCACTAAAGTCCTCTTCGTATTTTAATTCCCAATAACTATTAACATTTTGGTTCTCATTTGGAACATTATTATCTTCGAGTACACTAGCTAAAACAATTGTGTCTTCATTTTGACTAAATATAATTAGAACACTGATAAACACCATTATAGGAGCCAAAATCTTTTTGTGCATATCGTTGTGCCTCCCTCTACGTATAATGAATCTCCATTTAAACAAAACATTCTTTTATAGTATTTTAGATGAAGATAGGACAAGTAAAGTACTTTATTGATTTAGATTATTTGCTTGAGTTTTATGTGTGTTGCTATTTTTTTTCTTTTTAAACATATTGTAAGATAGGGTTATTGCAATTAGTGCAATAACAACAATAGGGACTATATCAAATGCGGTGAATAATTTGATTAAGCTCAATACAATTATTCCGTCCGGAACAAGAAATGCTATCCCTGAAATACCGTACTCTTGTAAGTTAAATAGCGGGTAAAATAACGCAACTGGTATTGTCATGATCAACCCGTATACAAAGCCAGAAATAATAGCACCTCTTCGACCTCCTAAGGCATTCCCAAAGATACCTGCTGCACCACCAGTGAAGAACCCTCCAATGATTGATGGTAATGGAATTACTGTTCCAAATACATTTGAAACAAACATTCCTACTACCATTCCGATAATAGAGCATACGAAACCAATCATCAAAGCTGTAGGTGCAAAACCAAAAATAACAGGAACATCAAGTGCCGGTTTTGATCCAGGGACCAATTTTATTGCAATACCTCGGAAGGCAGGAATAATTTCACCTAAAAACATTCTAACTCCTTGTAGTAACACTAATACACCTGCTGCAAATCCAAAAGCTTCAAGTATTGAAAATACAAGCCAGTTTTGTTCATTACTAAGTGTTTTTACATAATCTGGTCCTGCCGCAATTGTTGTTACTAAATATAGCACTAACATAACTGTCGATACAGATATAGCAGTATCCTTAAAAAATTCAAGTCCTTTAGGCATCTTAGTTTTTTCAGCATCAACTGCTTTATTTCCAAAGATTTTCCCAATATATGCTGAAAGTACAACTCCCGATGTTGTAAGATGACCATAAGCTATTTCATTATTTCCTGTAACTTTCCGCATAATTGGTTGTGCTAATGCTGGGAATAATACAAGTGTGACCCCTTGAATTAACGAACCCCAAAGAACTGCTTGAGTAGAGGAATACCCCAAGTCATAAAATGCCCAAGCTAATGCGCCTGACATAATCCACAGCATATGTCCCGTTAAAAAAATATATTTAAAAGGAGAAATTCTAGCTATGAGAACGTTTACTAAAAATCCAAAGGCTAAAATTAATGCACCATTTCTTGCAATCTCAGGTATGCTATCTGTTAATGCCCCAATTACAGCTTCATCTATAGGAACTACCCCAGTTAAATTGAAGGCGTGTTTAAACATTTTACTAAAAGGATCAATATGACTAGAGATAATTCCTGCCCCAGCAGATAGAATTAAGATACCTAATATTGTCTTAAATGTACCTTTTATGGTATCTTGCAAACCCTTCTTCTGAGCCAAAAGACCAATCAGCGCTACCAGTCCAAGCAAGATTGCAGGACTGGTGATTAACTGAATTATGAATTCCAACATATAAGTCACCCTTTATAAAGTTATTTTTTTAATCATTATCTTGTTCATTAAAGAAACTATTTAATTTTTGTTTAATCTCATTTTTATCTGTCATATTCTCCAAATATATAACCGGTTGGTCCACTTCTGGAAAAGAACCTAGCATATCTTTTGAAGTGATAAACAAATCTGCTTCTATTCCTTTTGCTGAACCCATGTCAATCGCTTCAACATTTGCTTTTATTCCTTCATCTGCCAAAATATCATCAATTGTCATTTTTACCATTAAACTTGTGCCAAATCCCATTCCACATACTGTATAAATTTTCACGGTTTTTACCTCCTATGATTTATAGACATTTAATTTTCTCTTTGTATTGTTTAATATGTTCTTTATTGATATCATCACCTTTATCCAAATTAGAACTTACCCATATACTTGGGTCATCCCCATTATGAATTAAGTCACTGATTGCTTGTGCTATTACACTTTGTAAAATCATAAAGCCTATAACAGAAGAAGTTGGTCCGAATTTCGTAGCAAACCCTTCAATTTCTAATACAGCATCTCCACTTACTCCACAATTGTCTAAGACAACATCTGCTATATCTATCAATTTTTTGCCTGATTCATGTCTGGATGTTACATCATTTGTAAATTCTCCTGAAGTCAAAGCTATAACGTGTATACCTCTTTTCTTCGCTTCTAGTGCCATTTCAATTGGTACAGCATTTCTTCCAGAAGTAGATGCAATTACAATCACATCACCTTTTTTAGTATCTTCATTATCTAAAATAACTTTTGCATAACCACTTAGTCTTTCAAACCAAGTACTTTTAGGTGCCTCGGGGCGAAGTGACAAAGCAGGTTCTAATATAGCATTAACAGGGACCAATCCACCTGCTCTGTAAAACACTTCCTCCGCATACATTTGAGAATGACCGCAACCGAATACGTGTAATAATTTTTTTGACTTTACCGCTTCTTTAATTAGTTGAGAGGCAGCTTGAATTGAATCCATTTGCGTATCTTTAATTCGTTCAATATTTTTTTCAATCTCTTTGATATATTCTAATGCCATCATGTTATCAACCCTTTCTTATAAATATTTATTTAATAGTTTTACTGCTTCAGAATTAGTTTCTGAGTTTTTCAGTTTCTCTAAAAGATTTTCATTGTTAAATAACTCCATTAGTTGTTGTAATGCTTTTAAATGTGATTGAGAATCGATAGCACCAAAAGCAAAAACTAGTTTTACAGGATCTCTTTTTTCATAACCAAAATGCACTCCTGTGTTTATAATCTGCAGACTCATACAAACTTCATTTACGCCATCCTCGGGTCTTGCATGTAATAAAGCTATGTGTGGAGCTATCACGACATATGGACCATTCTCTACAATTGACTGTTTCATCGCTTCCGTATAATGGTGACTAATGGCATTTATATTTTCTAGTAATTCTCCCCCCCTTTCTACTGCCTCCTGCCATGAATCACAGTCAGTTCTCACCTCGACAGTCTTTGTTGTTAATAAATCTTTTAGCATTATTTTTCACCTCATTAGCCCTCATAGTTGACTTAATTGATTTATAAATCTTAAGAAATTTTGTTTATTACCCGCTTTTATTTGTTCCATTTTAGTTTTATCTTGTAGCATCATTGATAGTTGACGAAGTGCATTTGAGTGAATATATGAATCTGTTGTTGCGAGACAAATAATAAATGAAACAGGGTCATATCTCTCATGCCCAAAAGGAATAGGATACTTCAGTTTAATAATACTGAATCCAGTATGTTGCACTCCATCTGAAGGCTTTGCGTGCGGCATGACTACCCCCTTATCAATTACCATATAAGGCCCATTTTTTTCGAGTTGTTTAACAATTGCTTTTGGATAATCTTTTGTTATCATCCCTTTTTTAATCAATAATTCTCCAGCTATATATATAGCTTCCTTCCAATCCGTTGCTTCAACATTCCATTCCACACAATCCGATGCAAGCAATTCATTTATTGAAGGTCTATTAGACAACCCAGATTCTATCGCCTTTTCTCGTTCTATATTAAGCTGATTATTTAGCCTGCCTCTATCATCCTTGGTTAAAAAAGGAGATACCTTGACTACTGGAATGGGGAGAGTTGAAGTAGGTAATGTCGTAATTACTAAATCGATTTTTTGCTGTTTAAAGTAATCCCCATCTATATCAGAGACAGGTAGTGTGTCACAAATACTGAGTTCCGGGTAAAAGTTTTGGATTTTACTTTTTAATAATTGAGATGTCCCTACCCCACTCGCACACATAATAACCGCCCTAAGCCTGTAACGAGTTTTTTCCAAGTTACGTTCCATTGCTGATCCAATATGCAAAGAAAGATATGCAATTTCATTTTCATCAAACTTTACTTGAAATTCATCTTCCAAAGTGGACAAATTAGCATTTACAGCATTAATAATGTTTGGATAGCGATGCTCAATTTCTTCTTTCAAAGGATTATCATTTCGCATTTGATAATACATTCTATATAATGCTGGTTTCAGATGAACTATTAAGCCACTTAACAAAACCTCATCTGATGTTAAATCAACACCTATGAATCCACTTACATTTCTAATGAAAGTATTCAACGTCTCTATAAATGAATGCTTTTCCCTTTGTTCTAATTCCAACTCCGGCTGTTTTGCTCCCAGCAAGTGAAGTGTTATATAGCCAATTTCTGATTCTGGGAATTTCAGTTCAAAATGTTTTTCAACTGTTGCTTGAATATGCTTTGCAATATTAAATTCCTTTTTATTGCGTAATTTAGCTAGTTCTTGCTCTTGCATACTAATTTGAAATTGATTTCGAACTCGATGAATAGTGATAGCAATGTGAAAAACTAAACCATCCCTCGCTGTTTGCATTACACTATAATTTTCATTTTCTAGTACTAGATCGATTGATCGTTGTATTAAGGCAATTTCACTAGTTTTTAAAATATCTAATTTTGAAAAGAAAGTCTGTGATTGATAATGTTTAATAAGGACTTCTACATATAATTCTCTGATTTTTCGTTCGTCCCCATCAACACAAAAACCTTTGTTCTTTACATATCGTAATGATAAAGCATATTTCTCCACTAATATCTGAACTTCTTTCATATCCTCAACAACAGTTCGCCGTGTGACAAATAAAATTTTTGAAAGTTGATTTGAGCTAACTGGTTTCAAAGTTTCAAGCAAAGTGATCAAGATTTTTTCTTGTCTCTCTTGTGGAGACAAGACCATTTCTAATTCTTGTTCATCAAATAATTGTGCTTCCAATACTGAACTTGAAATGAGCTTTACACCAGATCTCTTATTCCTTATTACTTTTGCTCCTTGCTTTTCTGCAAAAAATTCAATATTCTCTATGTCATATTGAATGCTCCTTTCACTGAGGTGAAAAAAATCAGAAAGTTTTTTGATTGTTATAAAATTTTTATCTTGTAAAAGGTAACTGATGATCTTTTTTTGTCTTGAGCTCAACACTTGAATCACCTCTTTATATTTTAATTGTAAACGCTAACACTTAATCGTGGAGATGTAATATTATTCGTTTTCAAATCAGAAATATTTCACACCCTTATCATAATTCTACTATTTAATGAAGAATATTTAATTTAACTCTAATGTAATTTTATATGTGAATTGTCGTTGACTTATAATTTTCTATTCTTTTAGTTCATAAAAACTAAAGAATATAGTTTCACTTTGCTTATTTTCATATCAACAAATCAGACCTTTGTAAAAACTTATACATAAGTAAAATAAAAAGGATGTTACCAGAGAATATAAAAATCTTCTCGATAACATCCTAAATTTTTTATGAACTTCTATTTTAATTGTAAAACATTGTTGTAACAAGTGTTCCAAGCGGGTTACGAACTAAAACCATGACATCCTGTCACAATATCCATGTGACCAACATCTTGTTGATATTACATCATGCCGCCCATTCCACCCATGCCGCCCATGTCAGGCATTGCAGGGGCACCACCTTCTTCAGGAATGTCTGCTACTACTGCTTCAGTAGTCAAGAACATTGCTGCAACAGATGCTGCGTTTTGAAGTGCAGAACGAGTTACTTTTGTTGGGTCAACGATACCAGCGTCAATCATGTTTACCCACTCACCACTAGCTGCGTTATATCCAATACCAATTTCTTCACCTTTTAGTTTTTCAACAATAACTGAACCTTCAAGTCCAGCATTTTCAACGATTTGACGAACTGGCTCTTCTAGTGCACGTAATACGATGCTTGCACCAGTTGCTTCATCACCTTCAAGGTCAAGTGCTTTAACTTGCTTGTAAACGTTTAGTAGTGCTGTTCCACCACCAGATACAATACCTTCTTCTACTGCTGCACGAGTAGAGTTTAGTGCATCTTCAATACGTAATTTACGCTCTTTCAATTCTGTTTCTGTAGCTGCACCAACTTTAACTACTGCTACTCCACCAGAAAGTTTTGCTAAGCGCTCTTGTAATTTTTCTTTATCGAATTCAGAAGTGGTTTCTTCTGCTTGTGCGCGGATTTGTGCAACACGTGCAGAAATTTGATCTGGATTTCCAGCACCTTCAACAACTGTTGTATTTTCTTTTGTAACAACAACTTTAGTCGCGCGACCTAGTTGTTCGATTGTAGTGTTTTTCAAATCTAGACCTAAGTCTTCTGTAATTACTTCTGCACCAGTTAATGTCGCAATATCTTCAAGCATTGCTTTACGACGATCACCAAAGCCAGGAGCTTTTACTGCTACTGCATTAAATGTTCCACGAAGTTTGTTCACTACTAATGTAGCTAGCGCTTCGCCTTCTACATCTTCAGCAATTAAAAGAAGTGGTTTACCTTGTTGTACTACTTGCTCTAATACAGGAAGTACTTCTTGGATATTATTGATTTTCTTATCTGTAATAAGGATATATGGATCTTCTAATACTGCTTCCATTTTATCTTGGTCTGTAACCATATATGGAGAAGAATATCCACGATCAAATTGCATACCTTCTACTACTTCAAGCTCCGTGTTAAAGCCTTTAGATTCTTCAATTGTAATTACACCGTCATTCCCTACACGTTCCATTGCTTCAGCGATCAATTGACCAACTTCATCGTTACCAGATGAGATAGAAGCAACCTGTGCAATGGATTCTCTTCCTTCAATTGGCTTAGAGATTTTGCGCAATTCTTCTGTTGCTAATTCAACCGCTTTTTCGATTCCACGGCGAACGCCTACAGGATTTGCTCCTGATGCAACGTTTTTCAATCCTTCTTGAATCATCGCTTGTGCTAAAACAGTTGCAGTTGTTGTACCGTCACCAGCAACATCATTTGTTTGTGATGCTACTTCAGATACTAATTGTGCACCCATGTTTTCAAATTCATCTTCTAATTCAATTTCTTTTGCAATCGTTACACCATCATTTGTAATTAGTGGTGAACCGTATTTTTTACCTAAGACAACATTACGTCCTTTTGGTCCTAATGTTACTTTTACTGCATTTGCTAATGTATCCACACCACGTAGCATGGCGCGACGAGCGTCTTCACTAAACTTAATTTCTTTAGCCATATTAAAAAGCCCTCCTAAAATCGTAATTAAGTATATTGTTTTTATTCTTCATTTAGCCAATAACAGCTAAAATATCATTTTCACGAAGAATTAAGTATTCTTTTCCATCATATTTTACTTCTGTTCCTGCAAATTTAGAGAAAATTATTTTATTTCCTTCAGCTACTTCTGGAGCGATTTTTTCCCCGTTATCTGTCACGCGACCAGAACCTACTGCAACAACTTTTCCTTCTTGTGGTTTTTCTTTCGCAGAATCCGGTAATACAATTCCGCTTGCAGTTTTTTCTTCTTGTTCTACGAGTTCAATAATGACACGATCACCTAATGGCTTAAGCATCAAAAAACCCTCCTTCATTAAATTCAATATATTTTCTTTTATTTTAGCACTCAACCATGAAGAGTGCTAACACAATTATTATAATAATAAATTACTTTTTATTTTGCAAGTATTGTGATGTATTTTTTAATAAAATCTTTTTTAGCTTTTTCTACACAATTGTCATAATCGTACTAATTCAATTCTATTCATATAATATGTTAAAATACATTTGTTGGACAAATTTTTAAAAAGAGGAGTCGTTTATCGTTGGGAAAAAGATATGTGTACACATTATTAACCTACATATTAATGCAGCTATCTTCTATTCCGGTAGCTATTATTATAAAAGCTTCAAATATTAGTGAGGCATATTATTCAACCATCAGCATAAGTTGGACCATATTCAGCTTCGTTGTTGCTTTACTGATTATTATGTTTCTATTAAAGCCAGAAAAGGATCTACGCAAGCACCCTGATGCAGCAAGTCCTGGTATGGTTGTAATCTGGTCCATTATTGGTATTGCCATGGCTATGTTAGGGCAAGGAATAATGAATCTGATTCAAACCTTTGTACTTGGTATTGAGCCTGGTTCTGAGAACACCGCTAACATTGTAGCGATTGCTCGTGCTGCACCAATCTTTATTCTTGTTGTAGCTGTTATCGGACCAATCTTAGAGGAAATTGTATTTCGAAAAATTATCTTTGGCGAGATTTATAAACGGTCTAATTTTTTCGTCGGCGCTTTAGCATCTGGTCTAATATTTGCTGTGGTACATGCCGATTTTAAAAATACATTAATTTATCTAACGATTGGGTTTGTGTTTGCGTTTGTGTATGTACAATCCAAGCGTATTATTGTACCTATTATTGCGCATTGTACGATGAATGCCGTCGTAGTTCTTGCACAACTGAGCCTTAGCCCTGAAGAATTAAATCGCATGCTTGAACAGTATGAGAAAATTCAATTAATCGTGTTTGGAGGCTAATCTTCGAATGAGGAATTCACCTTTAGCGTTAGCTGTTATGTACTTTATTATTGGTTCGTCCTTTACTTTCTTTGGTATCGAATCAGCAGAAGGTACGTTGTGGAACTTTTTCACTGTTTTACTTGCGACATTTGCTACATTCAACTTCGCCATAGCGATTCGTCTTGTAGCATTACACATACATGTGAAACGAAAAAATAATAATCCATAAAAACGAACATATCGAAAAAGGTAGTGACATGTTAATATGCCACTACCTTCTTTCTATTCTTCTGCTTCTGGAGAATAGTGTTTCATGAAATAGATTAATGATTGTAGCTCAACTGCTAAATCGATGTGATGTACACGTACATCCTCAGGAACTGTAAGTCGAGCTGGTGTAAAGTTTAGAATTCCTCCGACACCCGCTTCAACTAATTTCTCAGTTATCGATTGTGCTTCTAAACCTGGAACAGTTAAAATCGCTGTTTTTATGTCACCCAGATGCTTAGCTAAGTCGTCAATGTGATAGATAGGTATACCACCCATTTCTTTATTGACCTTTTCTGAACTCGTATCAAATGCCATTTCTATTTTAGTATTGTTGTTTTTCTTAAAGTTATAATTCAAGAACGCAGTTCCTAAATTACCAACGCCAATCAATACAACGCTGGTTATTTCATCTTGATCTAACGTCTTTCTGAAGAAATCGAGTAAATGTTCTACATTATACCCGTAACCCTTCTTCCCTAACGCACCAAAATAAGAGAAATCCCTACGAATCGTAGCTGAATCTACTTTTACTGCTTCACTAAGTTCTTTCGAAGATACTCGTGATTTCCCTTGCAAATGTAAATTATTTAAAAAACGGTAATAAAGTGGCAACCTTTTAGCTGTTGCTTGTGGTATCTTACTATGTTCTGCCATGTTCCATTCCCCTTCTATTCATATTACCCCTATCGTTTGATTCCCGATTTATTCATTAGTAGAACTATATATATATCTATATTTTAACAAAAAAACAACTCTCTGTCGTGAATAACTACACGTACTATTTATAGTATAATCTCTTTTTCTTAATATACCTAACCATTTGCTTGCTTGTTCATCAAAAATTACGATAAACTATGTAGTAATGGGGTGAACTGCAATGATATTAATGCAAATCAATCAGTTAGCAAAACGTTATGGTGCAGAACTGATTCTATCAAACATAAAATTAGAAATAAAATCAAACGATCGTATTGCCATCGTCGGAAGAAATGGTGCCGGTAAGTCAACATTGTTAAAAATTATGGCCGGAGTCCTTTCCTATGATGAAGGAGAAATACATAAGCCTAAAGATGTGACGCTTGGCTACTTAGCTCAAAATACAGGGTTAGAAACGAACGAAACCATTTGGAATGAAATGTTATCTGTTTTTAGTGAATTAATTAAAACAGAAGAGAAGCTTAGAGCAATGGAGCAGAAAATGGGTGATCCAACATTAATGGAGGATCATGCAAGTTATCAACAGCTCCTTCATAGTTACGATCAATTACAAGAGAATTTTAAAAAGAACGGTGGCTATCAATACGAAGCTGACATTAAAGCCGTTTTGAATGGTTTAAATTTTAATGAATTTGATCTAGCTACATCAATAAATGAATTAAGTGGTGGTCAAAAAACACGTTTGGCCTTAGGAAAATTATTACTTTCAAAGCCTGATGTTTTAATTCTAGATGAACCAACAAACCATTTAGATATTGAAACATTAACTTGGTTAGAAGGTTATTTAAATAACTATCACGGCGCTGTCGTAATTGTGTCACACGACAGGTATTTTCTTGATAAAACCGTTAATACCATTTATGAAATTTCTCGTCAGCAGTCCAAAAAGTATTATGGTAATTATACGAAATATTTAGATCAAAAAGCGGCTGACTATGAACGTGAAATGAAGGCTTTTGATAAGCAACAAACAGAAATAAAACGTATGGAAGATTTTGTTCAGCGTAATTTAGCACGTGCATCTACAACTAAACGTGCGCAAAGTAGGCGCAAGCAATTAGAGAAAATGGAACGCATTGATAGGCCAAAAGGAGATGAAGGATCTGCTTCTTTTAGCTTCGCAGTTAACCAACGCAGTGGAAACGATGTAATCAAGATAAATGACCTAGCTTTTCATTATGATGATTCGTACGATAACATCTTCGCTGATCTATCCTTCCAAGTTTCACGTGGTGATCGTATTGCTTTAGTTGGACCAAACGGTGTTGGGAAAACGACTTTACTAAAAACAATTACTGGTGAACTTCATCCTTCCAAGGGTGAAATTCAAATCGGGTCAAAAGTAGATATTGGTTACTATGACCAAGAGCAAACGAAACTGAATACAAAAAAATCTGTTTTAATGGAATTATGGGACGATTATCCAATGATCGATGAAAAAGATATTCGCACGACACTTGGTAACTTTTTATTTTCTGGAGACGATGTACTTAAAAATGTATCTGCTTTAAGTGGCGGTGAAAAGGCTAGGCTTGCATTAGCTAAATTAATGATGCAAAAAGCAAATCTATTAATTCTTGATGAACCGACAAACCATTTAGATTTAGATAGTAAAGAAGTGCTAGAAGCAGCTTTAATCGACTTCCCTGGTACTATTATTTTTGTTTCACATGATCGGTATTTTATTAATGAAATTGCATCCGTTGTGCTTGAAATGCAACCTGAAGGCGCAACGACTTTTCTTGGGAATTATGATTATTACTTAGAAAAAAAACAAGAAACATTAGAGTTAGAGCAGTTACAAGCTCAAGAAAACGAAACAGAAGACAAGCAAGTGATGAAGTCCAATTTCCATCAAGATAAAGCCCGAAAGCAGGAACAGCGAAAAATGGAACGTAGGATACAGGAAATTGAAAGTAAAATTGAGGAATTAGAAGTAGTAATTGAAGCAAATGAAGCGTTACTTTGTAAGCCAGAGATATTTCAAGATCATGAAAAGGCATTGGAGCTAACAACAGAAAATGATCAAGTAAATGAGCAAATTGAGCAGCTCATGTCTGAATGGGAAACACTGCAAGAAGGATAATTTTGCGAAAAAATTAATAGCAACACACACAATTGTGGATAAGTATTTAAGTTTTGGTCAAGCAAAGTTATGCACATAACAAATGCTTTATTCACAACTTTTTCGCCACTTATGCACAGTATCCACAACGAAAACCGATGTTATCCACAGTTTTCGTGCACAGAATAAATACTTTTATATAAGCATTTTATCAAACATATCCACAAACCCACTTGAAGGTTGTGGATATGTTTGAAATATCTTTTATAAATAAACAGTCCCCTAGTATTCTACACAACTGGGGACTGCTTGTTTATTTTGCTCGACTGCCATAACGTTCTAAGTCTAAACTTGGATTGGCGTTTAAATCCCATGCTGCACGATGTCCTTGCTCATAAGCAATCGATCCTGCCGCAGCAATCATCGCAGCATTATCTGTACATAACCATAATGGAGGTATAGATAATGAGATATTAGCATCACTAAATTTTTGTGTTAATCTTTGACGTAGTCCTTTATTTGCTGCTACTCCACCAGCAAGCACAACTTGTTTCACACCGTATTCTTTTGCTGCTTGATATGTTTTTTCGGTCAACACATCAACTACACTAGCTTGAAAACTAGCAGCAATATTAGCATTGTTCTGCTCTTCACCACGTTGTTTGCTATTGTGTAAATGATTAATTACTGCTGATTTTAATCCACTAAAACTAAAATCAAACGAGCCTGTCTCTAACCATGCACGAGGAAAATCAATCGTTTCTTCGCCAACTTGAGCGAGCTTATCTATTTCTGGTCCACCTGGATATGGTAAACCTAACGTTCTAGCAACTTTATCATATGCTTCCCCAGCGGCATCATCCCTCGTTTCTCCAATGATTTCAAACGAGCCATGCTCTTGCATCAAGACTAATTCTGTATGCCCACCTGATACGACGAGTGCTAATAATGGAAATGTAAATTCTTTTTCTATTCGGTTAGCATAAATATGTCCAGCAATATGATGTACACCAACTAATGGTATCTGATTTGCATATGCAAGTGCTTTAGCAGCATTGACACCTACTAGTAAGGCGCCAACAAGTCCAGGCCCTTCCGTAACTGCAATAGCGTTCATCTCACTTACATCCATATTTGCTTTTTTCAAGGTTTCCTCTAACACCATCGTGATTTGTTCTACATGATGACGAGAAGCAATTTCTGGCACCACTCCACCAAACCGTTTGTGACTTTCTATTTGTGAAGCTACAACATTTGCGATTACTTCTTGACCATTCTTAAGTATCGCCGCTGCAGTTTCATCACAGCTTGTTTCTATCGCTAAAATAAATTGATCTTTACTCATTTAAATTCACCCACATTACCATTGCATCTTCATTATTATCGGTGTAATAATTTTTTCTTATGCCAGCTGGCTTTAAACCAAACTTCCGATATAATTTCTGTGCAACTAAATTTGAAACTCTCACTTCTAAAGATAAACGAACAGATCCAGCTAACATTGCCTGATTAATAACATATTGAAATAAATAACTGCCATAACCACACCCTCGATAAGTAGGTAAAATGGCAATGTTCGTTATTTGTGCTTCATCAACAACAATCCATATCCCACAAAAACCAACAATTTGTTTTCCTTTTTCAATTACATAATAATGCGCATAAGAATTTTGTATTAACTCTTTTTGATAAATGTCCTCAGTCCATGGAGTAGCAAAGCATGCTTCTTCAACAATCCTTACTTGTTTAATATCATCGACTGTCATTTTACGTACGGATACTTCACTCATTGTTTTGTTCCTTTTGCTTCGCTAACCAATTCGCCTCTGCTTCAACAAGGCGCAAATAATTAGGTGTGAGTTGATGAATATTTTCTACGGAACGATCTTTTCCTATCATTGCTAATAGAGCAGGACTAGGCTTGTGAAAATGTTCAAACGGCAAAATCGCATGCTCCTTAAGCACTTCTTTAATCATTTCCTTATGTATATCAAGATCTGGACTTAAAAACATAATCGGTTCCGCTTCTTCTTTTAATTGGCTCAACCAATCAGCAAAAAGGACATTTTGTTCCTCTTTAACTAATTTCATTTGACCTGTTTGATCTGTTTCATACAACCCCGTATAAACTAAACCTCTGCGCGCATCAAAAAATGGACATATTTTCAATGATTGGTTAGAACCGTTAAAAGCTAATGCCTCTAAGCTAGACACGCCTATTACTGGAATATTTAATGTCCACCCCATCATTTTAGCTGTCGATAGACCAATTCTTACACCTGTATATGAACCCGGGCCTTTTGCCACTACTATTTTAGTTAGATCTTGTGGGAGTAAACCAACTGTCTTCATCAAATGATCAATCGCAGGCATCAACCTTTTCGAATGCTTCGCTTTACCATTTTCTTTATACTCTATTAATGTACTATTTGTATGCTCATCAAAAATTGCTACACCTAATGTTTCGTTAGACGTATCAATAGCCAATATACTCATCGTATTAACTCCTCACATATCTTCTCAAAATCATGTCCCTTTGGAGCTAGGATCATCTGTCGTTTATCATCTTCAATTGTTTTTAACGAAATATCTAAACGTTTTTCAGGTAAAAATGCTGTGATAAATTGTGGCCATTCTACTACACTAATGCCATCTCCGTTAAAATATTCATCAAATCCGATGTCTTCCTCGCTCTCCTCTAATCGATAGACATCCATATGATATAGAGGGAGTTCACCCATATATTCTTTAACGATCGTAAATGTAGGGCTATTAATGGTTCTTGTCACACCTAAGCCGATACCCAAGCCTTTTGTAAATGTCGTTTTCCCAGCACCTAAATCACCTTGTAATGTTATAACATCACCAGGATGTAGTAAAACGGCCAACTTCTCAGCTATTCTCATGGTTTCTTCTGTTGTATGTGTTATAATTTCAAATTGCTTCATCATATTTTAACTCCTATGCGTATAGCCATTTTTATATAATCGAACGACCTTTTTATCTTTAGTTAGAAATACCGTACCATTTGTAGCTCGTTTAGATGTAACATAACCAATTTGTTTTACTTTTGTATCTGTTTTCTCTGCTGCTTCTTTTACTTTCTCCCAATCATCTATGGATACGGATCCGATTAGTTCAAAATCTTCTCCACCAGCTAACATAAATTCTTCTCTATGCTCTGGATGGAACTGTTGTAATGCTTTATGCATCGGCAATTGATCAAAATCAATATAAACGGTTAAATTTGAAGCTTCTGCTAACTCATTTGCTTCACTAGATATCCCATCACTCACATCATTTAATGCAACACGGTTTAATGATTGTAACTCACGCGCAAAAGCTACACGAGGTGCGGGCATACGATGTCGATTAATTAAATAGTCATTATCTTTTGTTATTTCTTTATTTTGATCTAATAATAGCTTTAAGCCTGCACTTGCATCACCTAATGTACCAGTCACAAACAAAATATCGTTTTCTTGCATTGCACTACGATATCTTGCTTTATTTTGTTCAACGAAGCCAATAATCGTTACGGAAATAACTAACTCTTTACCTGAAACGGTATCGCCACCAATAAGATCCATGTTGTAGGATGAAGCTATCTTCTGCATTCCTTTATATATGTCTTGTAATTCTTCTTCTGACCAATGAGCTGGCACAACGATGGAAATCATATAATAGGCCGGTAATGCTCCCATTGCAGCCATATCACTTATATTTGCTGCTAACAAACGATAACCTACATGAAAGGGTGACATGGTTTCTCTTGAAAAATGTATATTTTCAACAAATGTATCGACAGCAGTAACTGTGTCTAAGTATGGTTGACGAAATACTGCAGCATCATCACCAATTCCCTTTTTCATTGATGATTGCTTATAGTGTTTTTGTTTTATTGAATTTATAAATTTAAATTCATCCATTATTATAATCCCCATTTGTTTATTCTCATTCTATCATAGCAAAAAAAACGTCTTTTTCAAAAATGTTTAACAGGTATAAGTACAAGATTTATTTGAGCAAATGTTCATTTAATATAACTTTTTAACCCATTTACATTTAATATGAAGCCCAATATCTTCTACAGGTATTAAGTATATAGTATTTCCAAACATTAAATAAAGCCTTAGGAATATCCTAAGGCTTTTATGTAACGTATATTATATTAAAAAGTGGCGGTCCGGACGGGACTCGAACCCGCGACCTCCTGCGTGACAGGCAGGCATTCTAACCAACTGAACTACCGGACCATTTTGGTTGCGGGGGCAGGATTTGAACCTACGACCTTCGGGTTATGAGCCCGACGAGCTACCAGACTGCTCCACCCCGCGATAATGTAGGTATTTAAATACCTACTATAATTGCCTAGCGACGTCCTACTCTCACAGGGGCAAGGCCCCAACTACCATCGGCGCTGAAGAGCTTAACTACTGTGTTCGGCATGGGAACAGGTGTGACCTCTTCGCTATTGTCACTAGACATTTGTTTTGAAGGATGTACCTTCAAAACTAGGGCCCACATGATGTGGGTCAGTTCGACGTTGTCACAGGACGTGACGGTCTTAGTCGAACATCCATCTCACTTAAGAAATGCACCTTCAAAACTAGATAAGACAGACAAGTATTCATATTTTTAAATATAGTTAAGTCCTCGATCGATTAGTATTCGTCAGCTGCACGTGTCACCACGCTTCCACCTCGAACCTATCTACCTCATCGTCTCTGAGGGATCTTACTCTAAAAGATGGGAAGTCTCATCTTG
>NZ_JACEFA010000017.1 GCF_014083865.1 Paraliobacillus salinarum
ATAATTCGCCCATGGAGAACTTTTTTGGTTTACTAAAACAAGAGATGTATTACGGAGAGGCACTGTGCTCGTTTGAAGAATTAAAAAATAAAATTAAGGAACATATCAATTATTATAATAATAAGCGCATAAAGCAAAAATTGGCAGGCATGAGTCCAGTTCAATACCGAATTCACACCAGCCAATTAGCTGCTTAATATAATACTCTAACTTTTTGGGGTCACATCAAAATGTTATTTTGTCCCAGCCTCTTTTTTAAAAAGCTTATTCCTTATCCGTTTCAATCACAATATCATGTAATGACACATTGACTGGATGCATGATTGTATCCGCGACTGGACATGTCTGTTCAATGAATGCAACGAATCCCTCAACTTTTTCTTTTGGTGCATCTGTAACGATATGAAAGGTAAAGCGTATATCAGAATATCCAGGTCGAACATCTGATTTCCCTAAAAAACCATCTGTGTCTAAATCACCTTCCACATCAATCCAAAGATCATCAAAATCAATATCAAATTTCTTAGCGTATACTCGAGCTACTATTGCTTGACAAGCCCCAAGTGCAGATAAGGTCAGTTCGACAGGGTTCATACCTGTGTTTGTTCCGCCTAATTCTTTTGGTTCATCAACGGTAATTTCAAAATTCCGAGATGTTGCTTTGACTTGAACACCTTTTTGTAGTTCTGCTTTCGCATGAAACGTTGTAAATGGCATCTCCAATAAACTCCTTTTGAAAATGAATAAGTGAATCTTTTGTTTTAATGAACTGGAAATTGATTCGTATAACCTGTAAATTGTTGATTCGCTTGTTGTACACTGTTTTGATCGGCTTTATCTAGACTATACCAACCATTTTTGAACATTAAATTATACAAAGTACGTTGCATGTCTTGCGTTTCATTGAAAATTGCTAAGAGATCTTGATAAAGTGCTTGATTACTCGCTTCGTTTAATGCCGTACTATAGGATTGTGTCATATATTTTTCAGTTGACAGCATATCATTAAGAAAGTCACGATCGTTCATTTCAGGCGTTTTTTGTACTTGAGTTTCTGGATTCTGTACTTTTTGTTGATTCATAGAAAAATTCCTCCTATCTATTGCAACATGCCATTTTGTTGGCCGGTTGTATGCTGTAATATTTTTTGATAATGCTTTTGGTGCATTTGACACACTTGCTCTAATACAGTTTTAATTTCAGGTATGTTACATTGGTTTGCAAAAAAGTGTGCCTTTTTCGTTGCATTTAAATTCCATGACATCATGTCCGTTAAATATAAGAGATCTTTTGAACTCACCATTGTTGGCGGTTGTTGCAATATGTGATTTGATTGATTCATTTGACTATTATTCATTTGTTGTTGCATCATGTATCCTCCTTTTAAATAGCTATATGAGTAATTTGCGCTTTTTTCACAATACTATGCATAAAAAACGAGCAAGCAAAATGCTGGTCAAACTCCTGCTGGTTTCTATATACTTAAATATAATATTTGGATTGCAAGTTACATTGTTGTAAAATGAAAAGAGGAGGGATGTTTATGAGTTTAACGTATTATGCTTACCCTAAATGTGGTGCATGTCAAAAGGCTAAAAAGTGGTTAGATGAAAACAATATAGCCTATGAACAAATACATATCGTTGAAAATCCACCAACAAAAGAAGAATTAAAACACTTGATTCAGTTAAGCGGATTACCAATAAAGAAGTTTTTTAATACAAGTGGACAAAAATATCGTGAACTAGGTTTAAAAGATAAACTGCCTCAAGCAACAGATGACGAAAAGTTAACATGGTTAGCATCTGATGGCATGTTAATAAAACGTCCAATCGCTACAGATGGAAAGCAAGTAACGGTAGGTTTTAAAGAAGACGTTTATAAGCAAACATGGCAGTGAATTTTATCATATAAAAAATGATTATACTATTCGAGGAGGCCTACAAATGAGTATTCCAAAAGAGTTACATTATTCAAAAGAACACGAATGGGTTAAGGTAGAGGGAGAAACATTTCGAATTGGCATTACAGCGCACGCACAAGATGAATTGGGTGACATTGTTTTTGTTGAATTACCAGAAGCAGGAGATACAATCCAAGAAAACGAACCTTTTGGTAGTGTAGAGTCAGTAAAGACAGTATCTGAGTTGTATGCACCACTAAGCGGAGAAGTGATTGAGGTTAATGAAGAGTTAGATGACAGCCCTGAATTTGTTAATGAATCACCTTACGAAAAAGCTTGGATGATTGTCGTTAAGCCTAATGATGCAAGTGATATTGAAAAACTTATGACTGCAGATCAATATCAAGCAATGATTGAAGAAGACGAATAAATAAAATCATCCCTTGTTACAATATCAGTGTAGCAAGGGATGTCTTGTTTATTAAAAAAACTATTGTGAAAAAGGTGAGTCGAAATGAACGATTACACATCTGATTTCGAGCGCGTTTTAATTGTTGAAGGACTAACAGATAAACGTCAGATTGAGAAAATCGTGAATGACACGATTACGATCATATGCACCAACGGAACTTTAGGTGTGGAAAAAATGGAGCAGCTCATTTACGATTATCAATTAGATGATTGTGATGTATTCATTTTAGTAGACGAGGATGAATCAGGACATAAGCTACGCAAACAATTAACAGCAGAACTTCCACATGCCGAACAAATTTATATTGATAAAGCATATCGTGAAGTTGCTGCGACACCAGAAGTAGAGCTAGCAACTGCATTAGTGAAAAAGCATATTAACGTGAATCCCATTTATCTTCTTTAAAGGAGTAGTAGATGAAACAAATAACGCAAGAAAATAGTAGTATTTTAAAACAATCACAAAACTTGATCTTTATCCATAGTCCCTTTTGTCGCACATGCCAATTGGCTAAAGATATTCTGTTAAAGATGGAAGAGCAAGCAGGTACATCTCTTTTTTATGAAATGAACGCGGTCTTATTTCCTACATTTATGCAAGCAAAGAAAATTGAAAGTGTTCCAAGCCTCATTATTCAATTGGAAGATGGTAATCACCATGTATTTTATTCGATTAAAGATATTGAGAAAATGGCTGTCATGTGGTCGAAATATCAACATGCCAATTTATAAAAGTTCTCCTATAGCAGTAACGACTTCCATCATTGTACTTTGCTCACCAAATGAGCTGAAAATTTCACCTTGTTGATTGATAATGATAGTAGCTGGCACACCCTCACATCCAAACAGATCATATACCTCTCTACCCCTATCTTTTAAAGTTGGTTGGGTTAGAAACTTATTGCAATAATTCATTCCATCGATTTCATTTCGTTCTCTCCCTGTCACATTTATTGTAACCATCTTGACCTTTTCTACATCCATTGAACGATATAATTGCTCTTTTTTGGGAAGGTCAGCACTACAATCTGGACACCAAGATACCCAGAAAGTTAAAACAACAATTTTTCCTTTATAGTCTGCTAGTTGAAAATCACCTGATTGATTCATATATGGTAATGTGAAATTAACGGATTGCAATGTTGTACCCCTTTCGAATGGATTGTAATTCTGTCTATGCATATCATAACAGTCTTTTATTTTATTCAACTATTGTAAAGCATTCCTATATAGATGCTCAACTAAAAAAACAATTGACAGACTATTCGTATCATGCTAACATGGCTATTAATTAAAAAATAATAAATATTGAATCTCTTATCGAGAGAGGTGGAGGGACTGGCCCGATGAAGCCCGGCAACCGTTAAACAATTATTTGTTTAAAATGGTGCCAATTCCTGCAAAGTGATGAATGCTTTGACGGATGAGAGAACAGATAAATAATAGACTAAGTGTCTTTTCTGTTCTCAACAACAGAAAGACACTTTTTTCGTTATAAAACAAAATTTGGATGATAAAAAAGAAAGTAGGAGTAAAATGATTACAATTAAACAGCTTTCAAAAGTGTTCCAAACAAATAGCACAGAGATTCAGGCTGTTAATGCACTTGATTTATCAATTGATAAGGGTGAAATATTTGGTGTTATTGGTTATAGCGGAGCAGGGAAAAGTACTTTCGTCCGTTTGATCAACCGACTGGAGGAGCCAACGTCCGGACAGGTCACAATTGATAATCAAGAGATTACAAGTTTGTCAAAGAAAGATTTACGACTATCAAGACAAGAGATTGGAATGATTTTTCAGCATTTTAATTTATTGTGGTCACGAACAGTAAGAGAAAATATTATGTTCCCATTAGAAATTGCAGGTTTATCAAAACAGGAACGATTAAAACGAGCAGATGAATTAATTGGGTTAGTTGGTTTAGCTGGTCGCGAGGATGCTTACCCTTCTCAATTAAGTGGTGGACAAAAGCAACGTGTCGGGATTGCTAGAGCACTAGCTAATAACCCGAAGGTGCTGTTATGTGATGAAGCAACATCCGCCCTTGATCCTGAAACAACTGATTCCATTTTGTCACTACTTGTTGATATTAACGAAAAGTTAGGTTTGACAATTATTTTAATCACACACGAAATGCACGTCATTCAGAAAATTTGTCATCGTGTTGCAGTGATGGAAGATGGTTCTGTTGTGGAAAAAGGAAATGTCATGGATGTATTTTCTCATCCACAACAACCTGTTACCAAAAAATTTGTTGAGCAAGTAATGGGTAAACCAGATGATGAGTTAGCCGATGAATCCATTTTAAATCAAATCGATCAAGGCAAGCTCTTGCGTTTGCATTTCGTTGGCGAAACAGCAAGTCAAACAACGATTAGTCAAGTTGCAAAAAAATTCGATGTTGATTTAAATATTTTACATGGAAATGTGAAGCAAACACAGTCCGGTGCATATGGCACATTGTTTGTTCAAATAACAGGTGATGATAAGGAAATAGGAGAAGCGATTAGCTTTATTACTTCCACATCTGTACAAGTGGAGGTGAAGTAACATGATGAGTCAACTTTTTCCTAATGTTATATGGTCAGATATGGTTGTAGCAATGATTGAGACATTTTATATGACCTTACTAGCGTTACTCGGCACATTTATTTTTGGGATTATGTTAGGGTTGCTACTTTATTTAACTTCACCAGGTGGGGTTTGGCAAAATAAAATAATTAACCTGATTGTAGCTACAATTGTTAACGTGTTTCGCGCCATTCCTTTTGTAATCTTAATTTTGTTATTGTTCCCATTCACAGATTTTCTTATTGGAACATTACGGGGACCAAATGCAGCTCTGCCTGCACTTATTATCGGTTCTGCACCTTTCTATGCTAGATTAGTAGAAATTGGATTGCGTGAAGTGGATAAAGGGGTTATTGAAGCTGCTAAATCAATGGGGGCAAAAACATCCACGATCATTTTTAAAGTATTATTAAAAGAATCTACACCAGCGCTGGTTTCTGGATTAACTGTAACAGCAATTGCATTGATCGGCTATACAGCAGTAGCTGGAATCATCGGTGCAGGTGGTTTAGGTGATTACGCCTATTACTATGGTTTCCAACGTCGGTCATATGATGTTGTATTTATGTGTACGATATTAATCGTTATTATCGTGTTTATTTTCCAATTCATTGGGGATGCTTTAACAAATAAGCTAGACAAAAGATGATTTTAATCTTGTTTTATACAAGAAAAAAATAAAAAATAAGAAGCTAAAGGGGAGAATTGAAATGAGAAAGGTATTACTATTATTGTTTGTTGGTTTGTTCGCATTAGTTTTAGCTGCATGTAGTTCAGAAGACGAAAAACAAAGTGCTGAGGGTGGCGATGAAACGACGGCAATTAAAGTCGGTGCAACAAGTATTCCTCATGCTGAAGTGTTGGAACAAGCAAAGCCGCTTTTAAAAGAAAAAGGCATTGAATTAGAAATAGCAGAATACCAAGATTATATTTTGCCAAATGAAGATCTATCAAATGGTGAATTAGATGCCAATTATTTTCAACATATTCCTTATTTTGAATCACAAGTTGCTGATTTTGATTATGATTTTGTTAACCTTGGTGGTATTCATATTGAACCGATGGCTGTTTATTCTAAGAGCATTAATTCAGTAGATGATATTCCAGAAGGTACAGAAGTTATTATTAGCCGTTCTGTTCCTGATCACGGACGTATTTTAGCATTATTTGAAGCAGAAGGATTAATTAAATTAGATGAAAGTGTAAATAAAGCAAGTGCAACAGTAGAAGATATTGTGGAAAACCCATTAGATTTAACATTCTCACCTGATGTGGATGCTGCTGTTTTACCAGAAATGTATGAAAGAGAAGAAGATGCGCTAGTAGCAATTAATACAAACTATGCGATCGAAGCTGGACTTTCTCCTGTTGATGATTCTTTATTTGTAGAAGGATCTGAATCACCATACGTAAATATTATTGCAGTACGCGCCGAAGATGAAAACAATGAAGCATTACTCGCTTTAGTAGAAGTATTACAAACAGAAGAAATTAAGAATTTTATTAATGAAACATATAGTGGAGAAGTTGTTCCAGTTGATGCTAAATAAACAGAAGTAAAGCAATTGCTATAAAATGATAGAGATATTGATGTATGATAGCTCTGTTCCAGTTATATTATCTTAATGCGTCTATGTCAGTTTAAATGCTTTTGAATGTTTACTCAGCTCCTTTGTTCCATTTTTTTATAAGTGTTAAAATTATATTGTCAAATCAAGAAAGGAAGGGTTCATTTTAAACCATGGACAATTTAGCTTTAAATTACACACTTGAAATGGAAAAAGCAATGCAACAAAATCACGGAGTTGGATATGCTGAATATGGGCGTAATTTAGAAAAAAGATTAGAGATCGAACGTAAAAGAGAAAAAAGCCATAGAAAAGGCTTGAAAATAGTTGCAGAAATGGAGCAACAAACACATCGTTAATAAATATATCTATCAATAACATTTCCCTCGTAACAATAACGTTACGAGGGATTTTTCACAAGAATTTTAGTAAATGGAATAAACTTCATTGATCTATCAAGGTATGAAAGTGGCTAAGTATGCTATGTTAGCAATAATAATTATTTTATAAACTAATAAGTTTGTAAACCAGCTTGAAGAATGGCTGAAATTGTTGATTATAGATTCGAAATAGTATAAGATTGTAATGAGAATAAACTGATAATGACTAGGATATTTATTCAGTTCCTATAAATTAAATGTTGGAGGTATCGATATGTCTGGATCAACTTTAGAAATTAAGGATCTTCATGTTGAAATTGAAGGTCAGGAAATATTAAAAGGTGTAAACCTAACAATTACAGGTGGAGAATTCCACGCTGTCATGGGACCAAACGGAACAGGTAAATCAACGTTGGCTTCTGCAATTATGGGCCATCCGAAATACGAAGTGACAAGCGGAAGTATTTTGCTAGATGGAGAAGACGTTTTAGAAATGGAAGTAGATGAACGTGCTAAAGCTGGATTGTTTTTAGCAATGCAATACCCAAGTGAAATTAGTGGAGTAACAACTTCTGATTTCTTACGTTCTTCCATTAATGCACGTCGTGAAGAAGGCGATGAAATCCCATTGATGAAATTCATTAAAGAAATGGACCAAGCAATGGATTATTTAGAAATTGATAAAAATATGGCACAACGTTATTTAAATGAAGGATTCTCTGGCGGTGAGAAAAAACGTAATGAAATTCTTCAATTAATGCTACTTAAGCCTGCCATTGGAATTCTAGATGAAATTGACTCTGGATTAGATATTGACGCATTGAAAGTTGTATCTAAAGGAATCAATAAACTACGTGATGAGTCATTCGGTTGCTTAATTATCACGCACTATCAGCGTTTATTAGATTACATTACACCTGACTATGTACATGTCATGATGCAAGGACGTGTTGTGAAATCTGGTGGTCCAGAATTAGCTGAGCGCCTAGAGGCTGAAGGGTATGACTGGATTAAGCAAGAACTTGGTATTGAAGAAGAAACTGTAGGAAATAACGCATAATAGTACAGTAAGGAGGGATTAGATGGCTGTGCAAACAAAATTACCTTATGATAAAGATTATATTAAAGGTTTCTCAGCAAAACATAATGAACCGGAATGGATGCATTCATTACGTCAACAAGCTTTAGAGCAAGCGGATGTATTAGAGATGCCGAAACCGGATAAAACAAATATTACAAAATGGAATTTCTCTACATTTGAACATGATGCAGATGGAGAAGTGATTGATTCTCTGCAAGATTTGCCAAATGATATTAAAGTGTTTGTCGATACAGAAAAAGACAATAATATTGTAATTTTGCGAAATCAAACAACAGCTTATCAACGCCTTTCACAAGATTTAGTAGATAAAGGTGTTATTCTTACTGATATTTTTTCTGCGACAGAAAAGTATCCTGATCTTGTTCAACGATATTATATGAAAGATGCTGTATCATTTGATGAGCACCGTTTAACTGCACTACACGCTGCATTAATGAATGGCGGTGTGTTTGTATATGTCCCTAAGAATGTAGTGATTGAAGAACCACTTCAAGCAATCTTTTGGCAAGAAGACGATAAATTAGGGTTATTTAATCATGTGATCGTTGTTGCGGAAGAAAATAGCTCTTTAACATATGTGGAGAACTATATTTCACGCAATAAAGACGAACGAACTGTTGCTAATATTGTAGCGGAAGTTATTGCGCACGATAATGCTTCTATTTCTTTCGGTTCAGTAGATAACTTCGCGCAAGGAACGACGGTTTACATGAATCGTCGTGGTGTGGCTTATCGAGATGCGAATATTGAGTGGGCATTAGGTCAAATGAATGACGGTAATACTGTTTCTGAAAATATTACACACTTAATTGGAGATCATTCTTCTTCCTATGCCAAAGCAGTGTCAGTTGGACGTGGTGATCAGACACAAAACTTTACTGCTAAAATTGTAAACTATGGAAAACAATCTAATGGACTTATTCTACAGCATGGTGTAATGAAGGATAGCGCTTCTGCTATTTTCAATGGTATTGGTAAAATTGAACATGGTGGTACAAAAGCAAATGCTGAACAAGAATCTCGTGTACTAATGTTAAGTAAAAATGCGCGTGGAGATGCAAACCCTATCTTACTTATTGATGAGGATGATGTAACTGCCGGACACGCTGCTTCTGTAGGCAGAGTTGATCCACTTCAGTTGTATTACTTAATGAGTAGAGGAATCTCTCAACAAGAAGCAGAGCGTTTAATTATACATGGTTTCTTAGCACCTGTTGTTAATGCAATTCCAATTAAATCTGTACGTGAACAGCTTACAGAAGTGATCGAGGGGAAAGTTTACTAATGGATGTAAAAGCAATCCGTTCTCAATTCCCTATCTTAAATCAAGA
The DNA here is from genome assembly GCF_014083865.1 of Paraliobacillus salinarum. Taxonomy (GTDB): domain Bacteria; phylum Bacillota; class Bacilli; order Bacillales; family Amphibacillaceae; genus Paraliobacillus; species Paraliobacillus salinarum. Next base: position 9,330 of record NZ_JACEFA010000017.1, read on the forward strand.
GATAAATGGGAGATCTTTAGTTTATTTAGATTCTGCAGCTACGTCACAAAAGCCTAGTTCAGTGATTGAAGCGATAAACTCTTATTATCAATTAAATAATTCGAATGTACATCGTGGTGTTCATACTTTAGGATCACGTGCAACGGATCAGTATGAAGGGGCAAGAGAGAAAGTTCGAGCATTCATTCATGCCCGTTCTACAGAAGAAGTTATCTTCACTCGAGGTACGACTACTGCTATTAATACGGTAGCTTATAGTTTTGGTAATAGGAACCTTTCTCCTGGTGATGAAATTGTTTTAACACCAATGGAGCATCATAGCAATATCATACCGTGGCAGCAAGTTGCCAAAGTAACTGGTGCAACATTAAAGTACATTCCTTTACAATCCGATGGAACAGTAACATTAGAAGATGTTAAGGAAACAATTACAACGAATACAAAAATTGTTGCAATGACTCATGTTTCGAATGTGTTAGGTACAATTAATCCAATCAAAGAAGTCGCAGACATTGCCCACGAGAATGGAGCAATTATTGTTGTTGATGGTGCGCAAGCTATTCCTCATATGGCAGTAGATGTGCAAGCATTAAATTGTGATTTTTATGCTTTTTCTGGACATAAAATGTGTGGACCTACTGGAATAGGTGTCCTTTATGGAAAAAAAGCACTATTGGAAGAGATGGAACCAGTTGAATTCGGTGGTGAAATGATTGACTTCGTTGATTTATACGATTCAACTTGGAAAGAGCTACCATGGAAATTCGAAGGTGGTACACCAATTATAGCTGGTGCTATTGGCTTAGGAGCTGCCATAGATTTTCTTAATACAATTGGTATGGATAACATAACAAAACATGAAACAGAACTAGTTACGTATGCAATGCAGCAATTAAAAACAATAAATGGTATAGAAATATACGGTCCTGAAAATCGTGCAGGGTTAATCACTTTTAATTTAGTGGATGTACATCCTCATGATACTGCAACGGTTCTAGATGCTGAGGGTGTGGCAGTTCGAGCCGGCCATCATTGTGCACAACCACTAATGAAATGGTTAGACGTTACTGCAACAGCGAGAGCTAGTTTCTATTTGTATAATACAAAAGATGATCTCGATCGATTTATATCATCTTTACAAAGAGCAAAGGAGTTTTTTGGTGATGTCTTTTGATAATTTAGATACGTTATATAGACAGGTAATTATGGATCACTACAAAAATCCACGCAACCGCGGCTCTTTTGATCAAGAATCTCTAACAATTGATATGAATAATCCAACTTGTGGGGATCGCATTCAGATACATCTATTAGTGGAAGATGACATTGTAAAAGACGCTAAGTTTGAAGGAGAAGGTTGTTCCATTAGCTTGTCATCCGCATCTATGATGACACAAGCAATAAAGGGTAAAACAACCCAAGAAGCGTTAAATATGTCTAAAGCTTTCTCTGAAATGATGTTAGGAAATGATGTGGACACAGAAGATATGGATTTAGGAGATATAGAGGCGTTACAAGGTGTAGCGAAATTTCCTGCAAGAATTAAATGTGCGACTTTATCTTGGAAAGCAATGGAAAAAGGGATAGATAAATAATTAAAACAATAGGAGGGATAGGATATGGCTAAAAAGGCACCTGAGGTTGGAGAATATAAATATGGCTTCCATGATCGTGACGTTTCTGTTTTTCGTACAGAAAAAGGCCTAACAAAAAAAGTGGTAGAAGAAATTTCACGAATGAAAGAAGAGCCACAGTGGATGCTTGATTATCGCTTGAAAGCATTGGAACAGTTTTATAAACAACCAATGCCACAGTGGGGTGGCGATCTTTCCGAATTAGATTTTGATGAAATCACTTATTACGTGAAGCCATCAGAACGTTCTGAGCGTTCATGGGATGAAGTGCCAGATGAAATTAAACAAACATTTGATAAATTAGGAATACCAGAAGCAGAACAAAAATATCTAGCTGGTGTTTCTGCGCAATATGAATCAGAAGTAGTTTATCATAACCTAAAAGAAGATTTAGAAGAGCTAGGCATTGTCTTTAAAGATACAGATACTGCACTTAAAGAAAATGAAGATTTATTTAAACAATATTTTGGGAAAGTTATTCCATCATCAGATAATAAATTTTCAGCATTAAATTCTGCCGTTTGGTCTGGCGGATCATTCATCTATGTTCCAAAGGGTGTAAAAACAGATACACCGTTACAAGCATATTTCCGAATTAACTCAGAGAATATGGGTCAGTTTGAGCGTACATTGATTATTGTTGATGAAGGCGCGTCTGTCCACTATGTTGAGGGTTGTACTGCTCCAACTTATACAACAAATTCACTGCACAGTGCGGTTGTAGAGATTTTTGTTAAGAAGGATGCATATTGTCGTTATACTACAATTCAAAACTGGGCGAACAATGTGTATAACCTGGTAACAAAACGTGCAACTTGTGATGCCAATGCAACAATGGAATGGATTGATGGTAACATCGGTTCTAAGCTAACAATGAAGTACCCTTCCGTTATTCTAAAAGGGGAAGGCGCAAGAGGAATGACTTTATCGATTGCATTAGCAGGGAAAGGTCAACACCAAGATGCAGGCGCTAAAATGTATCACTTAGCACCGAATACTTCTTCAACGATTGTTTCTAAATCCATCTCTAAACATGGTGGTAAAGTAACTTATCGTGGTATTGTTCACTTTGGTCGTAAAGCGGATGGAGCACGTTCCAATATAGAATGTGACACATTAATCATGGATAATAAGTCTACTTCAGATACGATACCTTACAATGAAATTTATAACGAAAATATTTCATTAGAGCACGAAGCTAAGGTATCCAAAGTATCAGAAGAGCAATTGTTCTATTTAATGAGTCGCGGAATTTCTGAAGAAGAAGCAACTGAAATGATTGTAATGGGCTTTATTGAACCATTTACAAAAGAGCTTCCAATGGAATACGCAGTAGAAATGAACCGTCTCATTTCATTCGAGATGGAAGGTTCTATTGGTTAATATAATACAATCTGAAATGGAGTCCGATAACTATCGGGCTCTTTTCTTTAAAGTGGCCAACAGGCTATAATACTTTTAAAAGTATGTCTATTAAAATATACTGAGAAGTAGCGCATATCAGTAATTAAGAAACAATGGAACCGGTTAAAGGGGTATAAATAAATGGAAGAAAAGTTATTTTTGTATTATACAAGTGATTTACATAGTCATTTTAAAAATTGGCCCAAAATTGTTTCTTTCATAAAGGAAAAGCGGGAACAACACTTAAAAGACAAACAGCAGATGCTCTTATTAGATAATGGAGATCATATGGATCGCGTGCATCCGATGTCTGAGGCATTATTAGGGAAAGGGAATGTCTCTTTATTAAATCAAGCAAATTATGATGTTGCTACATTAGGAAACAATGAGGGAATTACATTAAACCATGATAGCTTGCATCAATTATATGATGATGCTGATTTTTCAGTTGTTTGTGCAAATTTACATAGTAGTGATGGAAATAATCCGAGTTGGCTTCAGGAAACTACTTACAAAAGAACAGATTCAGGTTTAACGATAGGCATCATCGGTCTTACAGCACCTTTTTATGCTTTCTATGAACCACTTCAATGGACAATAGAAGACCCTTATGAGGCCTTAGATCGAGAAATAGAACAATTACAGCAACATGCAGATATCATCGTTTTATTATCTCATCTTGGGATAAATGATGATGAACAAATTGCAAAGAAATATCCAATGATCGATGTGATTGTAGGTGGACATACCCATCATTTATTTCGAAATGGGCATGAAATCAATCAATCTATCTTAACTGCGGCGGGAAAGTTTGGTTACTTTGTTGGAGAAGTAATTCTAACATGGGATCATGATAATAAAAAATTAATTAAAAAACAAGCGTATGCAACACAAATTGACCATTTGTCAGATAATAAGGAATCAGCGCAATTAATCCACGATCAAATATATAAATCCAATCAGTTGTTGGACGATCCGATAACCAAGCTACATCAATCGCTCAAAGTCGATTGGTTTCAAGTTACTCCAATTTTACAGCGTTTAACAGATACCTTATTAGCATGGACAAATGCTGATTTCGCTATGTTAAATGCAGGATTATTGCTAGAAACATTACCAATTGGTGACGTAAACTATGCTGATGTTCATAGGATTTGCCCACACCCGATTAATCCTTGTGTTGTTCAATTGACTGGTAGAGAATTAACGGAAGTCATTCGCGGTGTTTTAACGAAAAGATTCATGGAATTGAAAGTTGAAGGATACGGCTTTCGGGGTGAAGTGATTGGGAAGATGGCTTTTGCAGGGTTAAACATCGATACCCAGATAGATAAACAAGGAAATGAAGTGTTAAAAAAAGTAACCTGTAATCAAAATCCATTAGATATGAATAAGACTTATAACTTAGCATTAGCAGATATGTTTACATTTGGTCAATTGTTACCAGAAGTCGCTCGCTCATCTTCAAAAACATTTTTTGTACCTGAGTTTATTCGGGATTTACTTGCACACACTTTAAAAAAATGTGACAAAAATGATTAAAAAGTCACAGATTATCTAAAAAAATGTAGATAATTGTGTAAAAATTTGATACTATTTGTGGTAGTTAAGTTAGATTATTGCTTTTAGTTAGGAGAACGTTATGAGATTAGTTGCTACGAGGTCCATTAAAGAAGGTTCAGAATTAGCTAAACCAATATTTAATGATAAAGGCAAAGTGTTGATCCAAAAGAATGTCCAATTAACACGGGGCATGATTTATCGTTTGCGAGAACTAGGGGTTACCTATGTATATATAAAAGATGAGATGACAGAAGATATTTTAGTCCCCTCACCTATTTCAGAAGAATTACGCATTGAGGCTGTCCAATCAGTGAAACAATCGTTTGCAACTTATCAAAATAGCAAAACAGGAAATAAGTTGCACTTAATCGACAAAACGAATGAGAACATGTCAAAAGTGGTCGATTCTATGATTCATCAATTAAGAGACGATCAAGAAGTTTTAACAGTAATGTCCGATATTTTAATTAGTGATGATTACGTATTTACCCATTCTGTTAACGTGACAATGTATGCTCTAGCGCTTGCAACAGAATTAAAGCTACCTCCTAAACAGATTCACCAACTGGGGTTAGGTGCAATGCTCCATGATGTTGGAAAGATGTTTATTTCTGAAGAGATATTAAATAAAACGGGTAAATTAAATAATGAAGAATTTGAGATAATTAAATCACATACGGAAAAGGGGTTTAATTATTTAAGACAATCAACGGCTTTGCCATTATTAATTGCCCATTGTGCTTATCAGCATCATGAACGTTTAGACGGTTCAGGCTATCCAAGAGGAATCAAAGAAAAAGACATTCATCCATTCGGTAAGATATTAGCGGTGGCTGATGTATTTGATGCTGTAACTAGTAATCGCGTTTATCGTGATGCAATGCTTCCACATGAAGGGCTAGAGATATTGTATGCAGGAAGCGGTTCCTTATATGATCAGAAAATTGTTCGTACGTTTAAAAACGCAATTGCTGTTTTTCCTAATGGTTCAACGATTCGTTTAAATGATAATCGTGTCGCAATTGTTGTGAAACAAAATCATCTTATGTACGAAAGACCAATCGTTCGTGTAATTAAAGAGCAAGATAGGAATATTCCGCCTTATGATATAGATTTATCAAAGGAACTTAATCTAACAGTTATCGATTACGCTATCTAAATATAACAGATACATGTCTACCTCTCTAATACAGTGCATATGCTCTGATAGGGGGGATTTTTGTGTGGAAAAAAACTCGAATAAAACGTCATCGAAAGCCACCTGCTATTCGTCATTTATTTTTTTTAACCGCAATTCTATTCGTGATTATGACATTAATTAGCTTAGTTATTGTAAATAAAGGGATTAAACCAGTTTTATTAGATATTGCTGAAACAAAAAATAAACAATATGCGAATATGGCAATGGGGATTGCAGTGAATAAAAAATTAAATGAAGATTTACAAGTAGAAGATTTAATTGAATTCCAATATGGGAATGATGGGCAGGTAGTTAGTTACAGAATAAACGCAGCTATGGAAAATCGTGTACAACGTAATATTCAATATCGTGTAGAGAACTTTATTCATCAGCTAGAGCAAGGTGTCGTACCTGATACAAGTGCACCATTAGATGTGGATATTGAACAACAAGAACGACCAAATTCAGAAACAATCCAACAAAAATCAAATTTGATAGAAATTCCCCTCGGTCAAATATTGAATCTTCCTTTGTTAGCAAATTTAGGGCCTAAAATACCTGTTAATCTTGAATTAGTTGGTTATGTTAGTACAGAAGTAGAGACAAAGGTAACTGGAGTGAAGATAAATAGTATTCATATAGAACCTACCGTACATATTGAAGTAGAAATACGAACCATCATTCCGTTTGGTACAAAAACAGCGCATATAAAACAAGAAATACCAATTGGGAGTGGGGGATATAATGGCGAGGTACCTCAATTTTACAATAATAATGGAAACCTTGAAGATCCAAATTTATCTATCCCAATACAACCCTTGCAATAATCATGCTATATTGGTAAACTATTGAGGGAAAAAAGAATTAAGAACCTTATCGGATCGATGAGATAGAGGCGCAATGTAAAATGAGTAAACTATTGGAGTTGACAACGAAGAAGATAGTTGAAAGGGGTATGTTGCCGAAGTGGGTTAAAGCAGTTGTCAATGCTACCTTACTGGTATATTTTTGAATAAGGAATATACTGTCATGTCTTTCACGTGATGAGCTGTTGATCGAATCAAGGATAATTTATTTAGCTTTAGTATGTTATAAATTATGCAAAAAACAGTAATAGGTTTATTTCTAATACTGTTTTTTTTTATGTCCAAAAACAGTAAAAGGGTAGATTCTTTAATTAATTTTTAGGAGGTAATGGTGTGGAGGGAACAATCTATTCACTAATCCCTGCTGTTTTAATGCTTGTGCTTGTACTTTTAACGAGAAAAATTTTGTTATCATTAGGTACTGGTATTATTGTAGGGGCCCTTTTATTGCATCAATTCGATATAATAGCTAGCTTAGAACAAATTTGGCTAGTTTTTCGTGATATCTTTTATGTTGTTGATGAAGGATGGAATCTAGGTAATTTATATTTACTTATCTTTTTATTGTTGTTAGGTATTACCACTGCATTTATGACGGCATCAGGTGGTAGTAAGGCATTTGGAGAATGGGCAATCCGTCGTGTGAAAACTAGAAGAGGTGCGCAATTAATTCCATCTGTATTAGGAATTTTAATCTTTATTGACGACTATTTTAATAGTTTAGCTGTAGGTCAGGTAGCACGTCCAGTAACCGATCGATTTAAAGTATCTCGAGCAAAACTGGCATACATCATTGATTCAACCTCTGCTCCTATTACGGTTATTACACCAATATCGAGCTGGGGAGCATATATTATTGGTACATTGGGCTCTATTTTCGCGGCGGCTGGGATAACTGCATATCAACCACTTGAAGCATTTATTCGAATGATTCCGCTAAACTTCTATGCTTTCGCTGCAATCATATCTGTTTTTATTGTAGCACTGTTTAACTTAAACTTTGGTTTAATGCGCAAACACGAGAGAAGAGCTATGGAAACTGGAGAACTATTTGATAAGACAAAAGGAAATATTAGTGGTGACTTAAAGACTAAATTAACACCACATATGAACGGGAAGATGCGTCATCTATTACTTCCTATTGGTATTTTAGTAACCATTACAGTTGTTTTTATGTTGATAACCGGGTATATGGCTACTGAAGGTGAAGCAACTATTTTCACTTTATTTGCAAATACTGATGTAAACTTGTCCTTATTTGCAGGAGGATTAGCCGCTGTATTTACATCGTTAATACAAAGCTTAATCCAAGGTAATTCTAAATCTAAAACTACTTTAATTTTTATAGAAGGTATTAAATCGATGTTACCAGCTATTTATATTCTCATTCTTGCATGGATGATTGGTTCAATTATTGACTTAATTGGTACTGGTGCTTATCTAGCTGAAGTAGTCGAGCAGTTATCTTTCAATACGGATTATTTAACCATATTATTATTTCTTGTTGCTGGTTTTATGGCTTTATCTACAGGAACATCCTGGGGAACATTTGGTATCATGTTACCAATAGCGGCTCAAATTGCGATCACGTATGATGTGAATTTAGTTTTACCGTCCATGGCTGCTGTATTAGCAGGTTCCGTGTTTGGTGATCATTGCTCACCCATTTCTGATACGTCAATTCTTTCATCAACAGGAGCAGGCTCTAACCACATTGATCACGTATTAACACAAATACCGTATGCTTTTCTTAGCGCTATAGCTGCTGGAGTAGGGTATCTTGTATATGGATTAACACAACAAACGTTTATTGCGCTGCTAGCCACTATAGTTGTTATTGTCCTTCTTTTGTTTATACTGGGATCAATAGTTAATAAGAAACGAACATAATAAAAGGGTTGTCCGAATGTATCATTAGGGCAACTTTTTTTAATTTTATTAAATTCATATCCACAAAATAGTCATAATTATCTCTTTGACATGTGTAGGTAGTCTAGTTATAATCAATAAATATCAGAAAAAAATAAAAATTGAAAACATTCCACATTTTTTTATGACTTTATTTATTATCTGAAAATTTTATTAATTTGGAATGTTGTAGTAGAAAAGGGGAGTTATACATGGAAAATCGTTCACAATGGGGAACGCGCTTAGGTTTCTTACTTGCAGCGATGGGATCGGCAATTGGACTAGGGAATATTTGGCGATTTCCAGCTACTGCTTATGAAAATGGTGGAGGTGCATTTTTCTTACCATATCTATTCGCTTTATTAACAGCTGGAATTCCACTTCTAATTATGGAGTACACAATAGGACATAAATATCGAAGTTCAGCACCACGCGCATTTAGCCGAATAAGTAAAGGGATGGAATGGATTGGATGGTGGCAAGTTGCAATTTCTTTTGTCATTTCAACCTATTATCCAATTATTGTTGCTTGGGCAGCGATGTACGCTTATTTTTCTTTCAGCCAAAGCTGGGGAGATGATCCTACAGCATTTTTTGTTGGTGATTTTTTACAAGTTTCTGAAGCTGGAACATTTGGGTCTATGGTTCCGTCAGTCTTATTTCCACTACTAGCAATTTGGGTGGTTGTTTTTGTCATCCTTGGACTTGGAGTGAAAAAAGGAATTGAAGCAGCAAATAAAATTTTTATCCCATTATTAGCAATTATATTTATTATTATTGTTATACGAGCAGTTACACTTCCAGGAGCATTAGAAGGTTTAGATGCATTCTTTGCACCGGATTGGTCTTCTATTATGGATGGCTCCGTTTGGGTAGCGGCTTATGGGCAAATTTTTTACAGTTTGTCGATTGCATTTGCTATTATGATTACTTACTCATCTTATTTACCTAAAAAATCAGATGTTACAAATAATGCTTTTATAACTGGTTTGGCGAATTCATCTTTTGAGTTACTTGCTGGTATTGGTGTATTCGCAGCCTTAGGATTCATGGCTTCACAAACAGATCAGGCGATTGCTGATGTTGCTACATCGGGTGTAGGTCTTGCATTTATGGTCTTTCCTGAAATCATAAGTCAAATGCCTGCTTCTGAACTGTTTGGTGTACTGTTCTTTGCTTCTTTACTATTAGCAGGATTATCCTCATTAATTTCTATTTCAGAAACATATATTGCAGGTATTCAAGAGAAATTTAATGTATCTCGTGGTGTGGCTGTTACAGTCGGTGGAGGACTGGCTGCTGTTATATCCTTGTTTTATGCAAATCAAGGTGGTTTGAATTTATTAGATACAGTAGACTACTTCATCAATAACTATGGGGTTGCTTTAGCTGGTTTGTTTGAAGTTGTAGCTATTGCGTGGTTTGCTCGCTCTCTAAAAGATTTACAAAGCTATGCAAATGGTGTTTCAGATATAAAGTTGGGAGCTTGGTGGAGATTTTGTCTTGGCGTCATTACACCGGTTGTCTTAGGTTTTATGATGTTACAAAACTTAAGTACAGATTTAGAAGTCAATTACGGAGGTTACCCGTATGATTTTATATTTAGCTATGGTTGGCTAGTCGCTTTAGGCGCAATATTCTTAGGCCCACTATTGACAACTAAAAAATGGCCAAACAAACAAGACAATAAGTAAATGAAAGGTGTGAAAGTTATATGTCAAGTTCAGCAATTGCGATGTTTGTCATAGGTGCGGTTATCATTTGGGGAGGATTAGCTGCTAGTATTACCTATGCATTTATTAAATCAAAATAAATAAAGGGGTGGAAACAATGTTAAGAAAATACTTTGTCCCACCCTTTCTTATTTACTTTTAGCTTGTCTTTCCCATCTTTTTAAGTAAGGATATGGATCAAAAGACCACTCGCTATACCCGTTATCTTTATACATTCCGTAATGTAGATGTGGAGGGAATTTTCCTGAAGTACCAGGTGGTCCATAGCCTGATGAACCTACCGAACCTATTACATCTCCTGGCTTGATTACATCACCTACAGATAATCCTTCTGTAAAACCATTCAAGTGTGCATAATAGTGATAGGTGTTATAGATATCTCGAATTCCAATTCGCCAACCACCAAATCGATTCCAACCGACAATTTCAACTACACCATATCGACTGGCTTTAACTGGTGTACCGTAACTAGCGAAAATATCTGTTCCTTCATGAATTCTTCTACCACCAAAACCTCTTGCATCTCCCCAGGTGCTTCGATAAGTATAGTTATATTGAAAAGGAATTGGAAAATCGCTTTCTTCCAGATTGATTGTATCAAATGTTTTATACACAGTAGCAATCTGTTCTATAGATTTGACAGAAAGTGCCCGGTTATAATAATTCCATAATGCAATTTTAATATCTTGTTCAGCTATTCCGTAATTTGTTATCCAGTGAGCCATGCTATAAAGGACATCTTCATCATTTGTAATTTCTGCAAGTCCATCACCGTTACCATCTAGGCCAATCCCATCACTAATTTGTATGATTTCAGTTTGTGTTAGGTGATCAGGATTAGTAACACCAAACCAAAGTGGTTCAGAAATATCAATCGAGATTAATCTACTTTCATCCTTCTCTTTTTTGATATTTGATTCGTATTGATCAATTGCTGCTAAGTAATACCACGGGACATGTGTTAATGCTTCCATCTTTTTAAATATAGCTAATCTATCAGTATTCTCTTCCGGTTCTTTTTCATTAGCTATTGCCTGGGAAATAAAATAAGGAAAGATGATGCAAAATATAAGTATGATTTTTTTGGACATATTATTGGCCCCCTTTCTCCAATATCATATTAGTTAGTATGTACAAGAATAGGAAAACAACAAATGTTAAAAAAAACCAGAAAGGCAATTGAAATGATTATAATAACTTTAGGTATTTATATAGTCTTGACGATATAAATTATGATAAACTAAATGAACACATGTATTTATCATTTGCTCATTTGATGTTTTAAAGGAGAAGAGTAGTATATGATTGAAGTGCAAGGAAGAACATACGAAATAATTGAAGAGAGTAAATCAGGTTTTGATGAAAAGGCGTTTGAAGAAAGATATAGTGATATCTTAACAAAGTATGACTTTATTGTTGGAGATTGGGGCTATGAACAGCTTCGATTAAAAGGCTTTTATGATGATCAAAATCCGAAAGCCACTTTTGATACAAAATTTAGTACAGCAGATGACTATTTGTATGAATACTGTAATTTTGGCTGTGCATACTTTATTGTAAAACGCATCGATAAATAGTCGGTGTGTTTTAAATTCACAATAAATTATTTTGTGAGGAGAATGTTTACAAGATAGAAGGAGTGACTCAATATGAAAAGCATAACCATTTTATATGCAAGCATGACAGGGAATACAGAAGAAATAGCTGAAATCATTGAGTCATATATCGAGAAACAAGGAATAGAGGTAAAGCGATATCAAATTGGCTTTGATGGATTTGAAATAGATCAGTTATTTGATACAGATGGTGTGTTAATTGGTACGTATACAGATGGGGATGGAGATCTTCCATTCGAGGCGGAAGATATATATGATGCCATAGAACAAGTAGATTTAAAGGGGATTCCATTTGGGCTGTTTGGTTCTTGTGACTCCATGTACACATTCTATGGAGGTGCGATAGATTCATTTGAAACATTAGTGAAAGAGCGTGGCGCTAATGTCGTAGTTCCTACATTAAAAATTGAACTCTATCCAGAAATAGAAGATATAAAAACGTGTGAAACGTTTGCACAAGCATTTATTGAAAATAGTACCAAATAGAAAGAAACAGGTTGATTAAAAACATAACCTGTTTCTTTCTTCTTCTATTCCTCGTCTAAATCTTCATCTTCTGCAACGCTATGTGCCAGACGGCTTGATGCTGCAGCAGCGATAGCTCCTACGATATCATCTAAGAAAGTATGACACTGTCCAGTTGATTTATCGTTTAATTTTTCTAAAATACCTGGTTTTTGCTTATCAATATAACCATAATTAGTAAATCCAATTGAACCATATACATTAACAATAGAAAAAGCAATGATCTCATCTACTCCATATAAGCTTTCATCTACCTCGATCGTTTCTTGTAATGGGGAAGCAAGTTGTTTCTTTTCAGCGAGTACATCTAATTGTATTCCAGTCAAAATCGCATTTTGTACTTCTCGCTTACCTAACACTTTTTCTACATTATACATACAGCTTTCCATTGTTAAATGGTCATGGTATTTACTTTGTAGATAATATACGAGCTCACCAATATCCTTAATTGTTACACCGCGTTCAATCAGCCAATCTCTAGCCTTTTGTTCTAGTTCCGTTCTTGTTCTCTCTTTTGCCATCTACTTATCCCACCATTCATTTACAAACATTTTATTATTACTATACCCTTATACAGCTCATTCAAACGAATAGAAACGGTTCTTTTCTAAAGAGTAGATACGTAAAGTATACCATCAGAAAGGAGCGTATGTAATGGATATTATACATCAATACGTGCCATATTTTAATGGAAAGCTAGTGAATATTGGAAATCGTGAGGCTTATTATGTTGAAGGAAATTATTATTTCATTGTTCCAACAGCTGAAACGGAGCATGTCCATATGGAGCAGGAATGGCTTGCTAATCATTTGATCGATCAGGATTATTTACGAGTCGCCAAAACAATAAAGAATATACATGGAACATATATTACAGAAGAAAATGGTCAACATTATATTGCATTACAAGCAATGAAGTATCCTTATGAATTACTAGACACACCGATTAGATTGGCTACATTTCATTCTATAGGTAAGAGTTATTCATATTCACCAAGCTATGCAACTGCTTATGGAGAGTGGCAGAACTTATGGGAGAAAAAAATGATGTTATATGAAGCGTATTATCAATCACAATTACAAGCTCGACCTGTCACGCGATATCAGCGATTACTTATTGATACATTTCCATATATGATAGGATTAACAGAAAATGCGATTCAGTATTTAAATGAATCGAATCAAGAAACAAGGTTTACTTTATTCGATCAAGGGTGTATTACATTTAAACGTTACACAGATCAATTGGATCAGCCATTTATATTTTCTAATCAATTTATATATGATCATCCAGTGAGAGATATAGCAGAACATATACGACCATATTTTTTGAAAGAAGATGGCCATAAACAAGTAGCGCTTTTTCTTGAAAAGTATGAGCAGATAGCTCCTTTATCTATTTTTAGCTGGCGCTTGTTATATGCTCGTCTGATCCTACCTATTCATCTGTTGGACTTTATTGACAGAGCAGTAGGCGAACCAAATAACGAGGGAATATTTGAAGAATACCGAAAATTATTAGACGATCAACATAACTATGAAGCACACCTTAAATCATTTTTTCAAGATAATCGAATCGACCCGTTTAAGAATCAAATCTATGAGTTAGATTGGTAATCTTATTTTTTCAGAAATTTTAGGTAATTGGTTCTTGAATAAATGGATCAAGGAAGGTATAATGTCCACTATAGATAAACAAATGTGTTTTTAAAGTGAACAGGGGGAGGCGTTCTTTGTGGAAAAAATTCATGTCGGTTTATGTGGTCTAGGAACAGTTGGAACGGGTGTAGTTAAAATCCTACAAGACCATAAAGAACATATTAAACATAAGCTTGGTTGTGAAATAGAGATTACTAAAGTACTTGTGAACAATATGGAGAAGAAACGAGATGTTGTGATTAAACGAGATTGGCTAACTAGTGATCCAGCCGAACTTGTTGATGACGAAGCGATTGATGTCATTATTGAAGTCATGGGTGGAATTGAAGATACCAATAAATTATTAGAGCGAGCATTAGAGAATAAAAAGCATATTGTCACAGCAAATAAAGATTTGATGGCTGTACACGGACAAAAGTTGTTACGCTTAGCAAAGAAGAATAACTGCGATATCCTTTATGATGCAAGTGTAGCTGGTGGGATTCCTATTCTTCGCTCCTTATCAGATGGTTTGGCATCTGACCATATTCAAAAAATAATGGGTATTGTCAATGGAACAACAAACTATATGATGACAAAAATGGCTGATGAAGGACTCGCGTATGAGGAAGTATTAAAGGAAGCGCAAGATTTAGGTTTTGCAGAAGCCGATCCAACCGCTGATGTAGATGGGTTAGATGCTGCAAGAAAAATGACATTGCTTGCTAATTTAGCTTTTAAAATGGAGCTTCATTTAGAAGATGTCGATGTTTCGGGTATACGAAACATTACACAAGAAGACATTAGTTTCGCGGATAGCCTTGGTTATACGATTAAATTAATCGGAATTGCTTCAATGAATCATGGAAAGGCAGAGGTGACAGTAGAACCAACTTTATTACCTAAAGATCACCCACTAGCACTTGTGAAAAATGAATTTAATGCAGTATATGTGTATGGTGAAGCAGTTGGCGAAACAATGTTTTATGGACCAGGAGCAGGAAGCTTACCTACAGCAACAGCAGTAGTATCAGATTTAATGGAAGTAGTGAAAAACATCCGCTTAGGTATTAGTGGGAGTGCCCATATAGATCCGCAATTTGATCGTCAATTAAAAGAAGATAAAGAAAAATATTCGCGACATTTTATTCGCTTAGATGTAGATGATCAGGCTGGTGCATTCCAAGAAATCACGAATATTTTCTCTGAGCATGAAGTTAGTTTCGCTAAAATACTTCAATTACCAGGGGATCAAGAGAAAACTGCTGAAATAGTAATGGTTACGCACAAGATTAGTAGAGAGCAATTATTAATGAGTATGGCAAAATTAGAAGGCTTAGGTGTCGTTAAACGTTTAATTAGCCATTATCGAGTAGACGGGGAGGAATAAGAAATGGCTTGGGAAGGATTACTAAAACATTATCAATCCTATTTACCTGTAGGAGAAAATACACCATTACTTACACTACACGAAGGGAATACACCCTTAATCAAGTTGGATAACTTATCAAAAAAATATGATGTAGAAGCATACGCCAAGGTAGAAGGTATTAATCCCACTGGCTCATTTAAAGACCGTGGTATGGTAATGGCGATGGCAAAAGCAATTGAAGCTGGCACAGAAGCTGTTATTTGTGCATCAACTGGAAATACATCTGCATCAGCAGCTGCTTTTGCTGCACGTGCAGGCTTACGTTGTATCATTGTTATTCCTGAAGGTAAAATCGCACAAGGGAAACTAGCGCAAGCAGTGATGTATGGGGCAGAAATTTACTCCATTAAAGGGAACTTTGACGATGCATTACGCATTGTTCGCAAATTAGGCGAACAAGATGGTATTACATTAGTTAATTCTGTAAATCCACACCGAATTGATGGACAGAAAACAGCAGCATTTGAAATATGTGACGTATTAGGTAGTGCGCCCGAATATTTATTTATTCCAGTAGGTAATGCAGGAAATATTACAGCTTATTGGAAAGGTTTTAAAGAATACAATGAACATAAACATACGGGCTTACCGAAAATGATGGGGTATGAAGCAAGTGGTGCAGCCGCAATTGTACATGACCGCGTTTTTGAAAATCCTGAAACAGTCGGTACAGCGATTCGAATTGGTAATCCGGCTAGCTGGAAACAAGCGGTGGCAGCACGTGATGAATCTGGAGGAACCATTGATGAAATAACGGATGAACAGATGATTGAAGCTTATCAATGGATGGCATCAAATGAAGGAATATTTGCTGAACCAGCATCTAATGCATCAGTAGCAGGTTTATTCAAAGCACTAGAACAAGGTAAAGTGAAAAAAGGTTCAAAAGTAGTTTGTGTGCTGACAGGTAATGGGTTAAAAGATCCGAATACTGCGATTGATTATAGCGAAATAAAACCAATTGTTCTTCCAAATGAAGAAGAGACAGTAATGAAAGAAATTTTAGGTAGTGTATCTGTATGAGTTGGGTGATCCATGTGCCAGCAACCACTGCGAATTTGGGTGCTGGCTTTGATTCAATTGGTGTAGCGTTAAATTTATATTTAACCTTAGAAGCCGAATTATCTGAGGAATGGGAGTTCATTCCTCTTTCTGATGGGATGGATGATCTTCCGTCAGGTAAGTCGAATTTAATATACGAAATTGCTTATCAAGTAGCTAACCAATTTGGATATGATGAAGTACCAGCATGTAGGGTGAAAATGACAAGTGATATACCTTTAGCTAGAGGATTAGGAAGTAGCGCTACCGCTATTGTTGCTGGAATTGAACTAGCAAATGTGTTGTTGAACCTATCTTTAACTACAGAACAGAAATTAGAGATTGCTACAGTGGTTGAAGGACACCCTGATAATGTTGCTCCTTCTATACTAGGTGGATGTGTCATTGGACATTATGATAATCAATTAAATTGGATTCATGTTCCGATACATGATCTGACTTTTTTAGCGATGATTCCTTCTTTTGAATTAAAAACATCGGAAGCAAGGTCTGTCCTACCAGCAACATTTTCTTATAAGGAAAGTGTACAAGCTAGTAGTGTGGCAAATGTTAGTGTGGCTGCAATCTGTCAAGGAAATTGGTCGTTGCTCGGTGAAATGATGGAGAAGGATCGTTTCCATCAGCCATACAGAAAAGCGTTAATTCCTCATTATGATGCATTAATGGAGCTTGTAAAAGAAGATGTTTATGGCGCATTTTTAAGTGGAGCCGGTCCAACCATGATTGCATTGGCAAATGAAGCGGTCATTAATCAGAAGCTAGAACAATGGAAAAATGCCTATCCCACTTTTCACTGGCTACCGTTGCAAGTGGAAAATAACGGTGTAACTGTAAAAGAAATATAATAATAGGTTTACTATTAGAGGTGGTGGCGTGATTTTCACGTCATCATCTTTTTTTATTGGGATATATCTAGTGAATAATGTTTAACAGACGTATTTGCTAGTGTTTTGTTCTCGAATGATGGGAAAATTAGTTTTATCGTACAATCGAGAGATGTTTTTCGATGTGAGTGAATGAAATGTAGAGTTATTCGAACAAAAGCGTCTGTTTTTTTGTTGCTAATGACTGAAATAAGGTGTTATTCGAACAAAAGCGTCTATTTTTTTGTTGTTAATGACTGAAATAAGGTGTAATTCGAACAAAAGCGTCTATTCTTTTGCTGCTAATGACCGAAATAAGATGTGATTCGAACAAAAGCCTCAATTTTTCCATTGCTAATGATCGAAACACGATATTATTCGATCACCAATGCCCTATTGTCTACTGCAAATGATCGAAAAAACACAATTTTATTAACACTCTGACAACATTTCGTTAAAAATTAAAAAAACGACACGATTAGTAAACGTGTCGCTTTTACATATGCATTTATATCATTTAAAATACTTGTTCAATTTCAGTAACGCCTGGAACTTCAGCCATAAGTGCGCGTTCGATCCCTGCTTTAAGTGTAATCGTTGAACTTGGGCAGTTTCCGCATGCTCCCATTAAACGAAGACGTACAATGCCTTCATCAACATCTACTAGCTCAACATCGCCGCCATCACGCAGTAAGAATGGACGTAATTTATTTAATACTTCTTGCACTTGCTCTTGCATCATCCATCTTCCCCTTTCTATCATCTTTTATTAGTATATCATTTTTTTGAAAAAAATCTATGCGTAAGATCACGTCATTTTCAAGAATTATTTTAACTTTCTCGAAAAGTTTTGTAAAATAGAATTAATAAAGGGATTAGATTATTGATTGAAGTGGAGGGATACAATTGATTCAGCTAATCGTTTATGGTGCAGAGCAGTTATGTGCAAGTTGTGTGAATGCGCCTAGCTCAAAGGAAACGTTCGATTGGTTACAAGCCGCTGTAGATAGAAAGTTTATTGATGCGAATCAAATTGTTTATACGTATATTGATATTTTTAATGAAGAAAATGCAGAAGAGCATCAGCATTGGATTGAACAAATCAAACGTGATGAATTATTTTATCCCGCAGTTGTAGTAAACGATACATTAGTAGATGAAGGAGTTATTCGAATTCAAAAAGTCTACCAAGCGATTCAAGAACAACTTAATTAAATAATGTAACAACCTCATTTATAAAAAAACAATAATGTCTTTGCAACTAATTAAAAAATATTGATAAACCTATATCCCCCAGGGTTTATCTGTTTGAGTTAAGGAGCCATATAAGATGATTAGTCCAATTTAAAAAACCCTCATTTTTATACGCGAAAAATTTTAATTTGGGGGATATAAAAATGAATAGAAGCTTTTCACTATTACTAACGGGACAGTCACTTGCAAATATTGGTGACGTCCTCTATATGGTAGGTATTATTAGTGCGATTTTTGGTTTAACAGGATCTGCCACAGCATCGTCTTTTGTACCATTTACTATAACAACATCAATGTTTGTGTCCAATTTATTAACGCCTTTATTGATTGAAAGAGTGAACTTGAAATGGTTATTGGCAGGTTCACAATTAGGAAAAACAATCCTGATGGTTGTATTAGGATTATTTTTAACTGGATTGTCGGGAACAAACTATCATTTGATATTCTTAATAATATCTGGTGTTGCATTGCTTGACGGATGTGCTAAGCCAATAATGCATTCAATGATACCGCAATATGTTAATCCTGATAAGCTAGTACAAGCAAACGGACTATCCGAAACAGTATTACAGCTTATTCAGACAGTTATGTGGTTTGTAGGGAGTTTATTTTTGGTACTGACGAGTCCACAACAAATTGTTTGGATCGTGAGCATTCTGTTTGTAGTATCAAGTGTTTTGTTGTGTTTCCTTGAAAGTGTTGACCAACAGAAAGAATCACAAAAAGGCAAATTGATTCAGATTAAAAAGGGTTGGAACGACTTATTATCTACTCCTGTATTACGAAAAATAGCGGTAATGGAGGTGTTAGAAACCGTAGCTGGAACCGTTTGGATTGCTGCTATTTTATATGTGTTTGTCAATGATGCACTACAAGTTGGCGAAGAGTGGTGGGGTTTTATTAACGGCTCGTTCTTTTTAGGGTTAATAGTTGGAAGTATATATTGTATAAAATATTCTACTGTGGTAGAGAAAAATCTAAGTAAACTAATTTTAATTAGTACCTTATTTAGTTTTGTGGTGACAATTCTGTTCGGCGTTACTAGCGTTCCAATTATAGCTTTAGTACTTTCTCTTGGAATTGGCATTTCTGAACAAATAAGGGCAATTCCTTTGCAAGCAATAATCCAGACCAGTGTTCCAAAGAAAAAATTAACAACAGTTTATACATCCTTAGGAGCTATATCAACAGGCATATTCGGAGTTGCATCTCTTATTATGGGAATATTGGCTGACTTGGTTGGAGTTAGAAGTGTTTTTCTGGTTTCAGGAGTGATGCTTGCTATCGTTTCCGTGATTGTATATAGAAATAAACATTTGTTTGTTCGAAATATAGTGGAGTAAAACGTAATAGTGTGGGTTTCAGAATTATTGCAAGCCCACACTATCATTTTTATAAAAATGAATACCTGCGACTATTGGGTGGTTTTAGACGGGAATTCTGTAAGTTTTTAATACTAAATTTAAAAAGAAATTACTAATTCGGAGGCTAATATGAACATACCTTTTACAAAAATGCATGGTTTAGGTAATAGTTATATTTATCTTAATTTGTTTGAATTAACGATCGAAGAAGACAAGTTATCTTCGTTAGCAATAGAAGTAGCAAATCCTAATACAGGAATTGGTTCGGATGGATTAATTTTAATTCAACCAAGTGAGGTTGCATCTGTAGGCATGCGGATTTTTAATAAGGACGGATCAGAAGGAAAAACCTGTGGGAATGGGATTCGGTGTGTTGCAAAATATGCTTATGAAAATGAGCTAGTACAAGAAAAAATGTTTACAATCGAAACAAAAGCAGGGAATGTGACAGCTGAAGTCCATGGCACGAAAGAATGTGTTAATGGGGTAACTGTTGATATGGGTGCGCCACGATTTAATCGTCAAGCAATACCAATGGATGGTGAGGGCGATAATGAAGTGGTTGCGGAGGCATTTGATGTAAGTCATCATCCGATGCAATTAACTGCTGTATCAATGGGAAATCCGCATGCAGTGTTTTTTGTTGATGATATTGAAAAAGCACCATTGTATGATCTAGGACCAGTAATTACCGTTGACCATCGTTTTCCAGAGGGTGTGAATGTTGAATTTGTTGAAATGATAAGTCCAACTGAAATGCATTTCCGAGTGTGGGAAAGAGGATCTGGTGTGACGCAGGCATGTGGGACAGGTGCTTGTGCTGCGACAGTTGCAGCAATTAAAAATAACTACGCACCAAAAGGACAAGAAGTTACTGTTCATTTAAGCGGTGGTGATTTATTCATCTGTTGGTCAGAAGATAATCGTGTTTGGATGAGAGGGCCTGCAGAAAAGACGATTGAAGGTACATTTTACTCTAATTGCTTTTAATCATGTATGCTAGCGAATCGCATGTGTAAAATAACTGGTTAATTTTTCGTGAAAATGTGGTATAATAAGTAATAAGAAAAGTATAGTAAAAAAGACCGTAGCGCTAACTACGGTCCCTAGATACCCATTCTTTGAATAGGGGATTGGCGTTATCTAGTGCTTTACCAGAAAATAGCCCTTACCCATTTGTGCAGAATAGGGGGCTATTTTTTTGCGTTAAAAACAGCAACAACGACAGCGATAAGCGCGATGATCATCGTAGCAAATGAGATCATAAGCGTCAAAGCTTGGAAAGTCGTCATGGCATCACCCCCTTTAGGGATAACACCAACCACCCTATCCTATTGATGTAGTTGTCGAATGAGTACCTACGTTCTATTGTACCATATATTACCTCTTTCTTATCTTTTGTTTAATAACAAATTTCCTTAATATCAAAGTTTACATGTTAATGTGCATAAAAATCATCTTATACAAAGTATTTTGAGTAATTTAATGGTAGCTATTGCTGGCGAATAAATCTAATCCTAAAAATAAGCGACAGTACATTCCCGTTTCTAATATGCGAAAAATAAACACATGATCTATTAAGGGTTTTACATTATCGAAGGAAACTTAAAACACATTATAATCCGTAAAGTTGAAGCGTAAAACAAATCCTTGTATACTGAAAATTGGAAATGGTATGTGAAGGAGGAATTTTAATGGCTTTAATAATTACTGATAATGCTCGCGCTCAAATAGAAGAAATGATGAAAGAAGAAGATCAAGAAACGGTTCGTTTACGCTTTGGTGTAAAAGGCGGCGGATGCAGTGGTTTGTCCTATTCGTTAGGTTTTGATTACGATGTGAATGAAGAACTAGATGCAAAAGAAGAAATTAACGGAATCCCCGTTACGATCTTTAAACAGGACATTCCAATTATCGAAGGCACAACCATTGATTTCAAACAAAACATGATGGGTGGCGGGTTTACGATTGATAATCCAAATGCCATTGTATCATGTGGTTGTGGCTCATCGTTTAAAGCAAAAGAACGTGAAGGTACACCAGGGGAGTGCTAAGTCAATGAGGAGCGGAGCATTTAAAGTTCAGTTGTAACTGCAAAATCTTCTGCCGGAAGTACAACAGAAGGTAATCAAAATACGATAGATAATAAGCACTTACTCTTGTAGGTGCTTATTTTTTTATGGTTGTTTTGAATACGTTGTGAAATTTAACTATTTCTAACAAAAAATTGGATATTTATGTTAGGATAGATTTAAGGATTGTAAATGATTGTTGGTGAACTAACGGGACAGAAGAGTTGAACAAAGATACATTTCTATGGGGGCTAAAGTATGAGCTTTGAAAATTTTTTAAAGAATATGCCTGAATTTGAAACTGAACGTTTAATTTTAAGAAAGTTATCTTTTGATGACTTAGATGATGTTTATGAATTTTGTTCTAATCCAAATGTTGCAGGTCCTATGACTTGGGAAACCAATAAGACGAAAGAAACAACACTTCAATTTTTGGAAGCTGTTATCAATGGATATGCTCACGGTGAAACAGGTGAATGGGGAATTGTTTGGAAAGAATCTAAAAAAGTAATTGGAGTTGCTGCAATAATTGAGTGGAGTAATAAACATCAAAGTATTGAAGTTGGATATTTTTTATCAGAACAATATTGGGAGAAAGGGATTGTAACAGAAGCATTAGATAAAATCATTGAATATGGTTTTACGGAGCTATCTGCTAATCGGATAGAAGGCAGATGTGATATTGATAATATAGGTTCTCAAAAAGTGATGAAGAAATTAGGTATGAGATATGAAGGTACATTACGCCAAAATGAATTTATTAAAGGAGAGTTTCGAGATACTCAATTCTACTCAATTCTATTCAATTCTTGCTAATGAATTTAAAGGCAATTAAAAATCTAATTCAAGTAACGAATTTCCTCTAAATGATAGTTCTAACTCTATCGGTGCTCTTTTATCACATATTGCGCTAGATTGAATTTGTGCATCAAACTATTTCTTTTGAAAAAAGTGATTTAAGAAGAACTGAATACCTAAGTTGCCAATTGCATTGAAATTAGTGGATAAAGCAAGAGATGTAATTAGGATCCATCATACTTGACTATTCTTTAGATTTATTATCACAAGTTAGAGAAAATACATTACAGAATAGGGGAAGTAAAATGAAAAGAAAATTGACCATTGGATTTTTGTTTTTAATCGTTTTTCTAACTGGATGTGTAAAAGAGCAAACTTTTGAAGAGTTTTTTCATGAAGAGATGGAAGAAATGCATGAGGGAGAAGAGAATTATTCGTATTCTCTTGTTTATACCAAGTTAAATGTCGTTAATGAAGATGATGCAATTGCTATATTTAATGAACAAAATGAGCGGGGAGAACAAATATTCATAGCCTATTTCAAAAAACAAGATAAAAAATGGGAATGGAAACAAACAACCGGAAACAAATGGGATTCTCCTGTTAAATGGACTGCTATGAATCAGCCGCCCTATATTTATTCTGGGCTTATTTATAATAATGCAATAACTGAAGTATTTGTAGGCGAAGAGCAAGGGATAATTATGGAATTTGAAAATGATAAAAGGTTTTGGTATGCAATTAGTCCAAAACAAGATAATGAAGTTTTCTATATTAGAGAAGATGGCAGTAAGCAGAAGATAGAACAAGTTGAGCATGATGATAACAAAAATTAGAAAAGTTAATCTTGCAAAGTTGGCAATAAATTTAGTATAGAAGAGGTGTGGGAATATGCCCTATGTCAAAACAGATAGATTAACGCTAGTTACTTTCACGATTGAGATGATGCGAGCAGCGTTACTCAGCAATAAAGAATTAGAAAAAATAACAACTTTTAATGTTCCTCCAGAGTACCCTATGGAAGTTTATAAAGAATTACTTCCATATAAAATAGAAAGATTCAGTCAATATCCAGAAGAGAATGAGTGGGAGGGTATTATTGTTCATACCGGAGATAATGTGATTATTGGTGATTTAGGTTTTAAAGGTGGCCCAGACGAAAATGGAGAAATGGATTTAGGATACAGCATTCTACCAAAGTATCAAGGTAATAGATTTGCTACTGAGATGGCTGTTGCGATGGTTCGGTGGGGGTTGAAACACCCAAAAGTTAAAAAAATAACAGCAAGCTGTTCAAATGAAAATCAAGCTTCTATACGTGTATTAGAAAAAGCAGGATTAAAACAGACTGACATAAAAGACAATGAAATTTACTGGGCTATTGAAAATAAGTAAACTACTTTACTTCAACAAACTTTTCTAATGGTAGAAGTTGAATGTAAATT
Source organism: Paraliobacillus salinarum (assembly GCF_014083865.1). GTDB lineage: Bacteria > Bacillota > Bacilli > Bacillales > Amphibacillaceae > Paraliobacillus > Paraliobacillus salinarum. The sequence continues at coordinate 33,687 of NZ_JACEFA010000017.1, forward strand.
AAAGTGGCAATCCGAAATAAAAAAATTTGATACGTGGAGGATTATTGTGAAAAATCTATTGCTAATTGGTTCGTACTTGTTGGCTTTTATAATAAACTTGATCCCATCAATCAAACATCCTGATTCGACTATTAGCATATTCAACTTACTAGTAACGATACTCTTTATAGTCTTGTTACTCGTGTACTCGAAAAAAGAAGGTAAGATATTAAGAGTTTTTTCAATATTCGGGATTATATCAGGAGTCATTGTATTTGGCATCACAACATTTGAACACGCTATGATTGGAAATGGAATATTAGATGCAATCGCCTCAATACATTTTCCTTTCTACCTAACCTTTATAACACCTCTATTTGGCATAAATATGTTATTTGACCTAAGTTACGGGTTTTACTCATTGTGGATCTCATTGTTTTATGGAGTTTTATTCGCGTTAACGGTCTATTTTAAAAAGTACTAATTTAAAATTTCTAGATATTATGGTAACAGTGTTTTTTAGACTAATTTCATAAGGGAGCTGTTGTGTAGGTTGAGATTATTGTATTATTTCAATTATTAATTACATTAGCGACTTTTATAGTCCCGATATTAATCATCGGTGTTGTTATTTATGTCATTAAATTAATGAAACAAAGAAATCAATATCTAAAAGAAATTAGAGATGAACTAAGAAACAAATTAATTGACAAGAATGAATAAATTTAACCAGTGGTGGGTGCTATCACATAAACTAATGGTGGTAACAATGCGTTAAGACAATCTGACAGAAAAGGGTGATGTTATGGGGTTTTGGTATTTTTTAATATTATTTGCAGGGGTATTTTTAGTTGTTAAAGGGCTAAGTGGGGATAAAAGAATCAGCTTAATAATTGTGGGACTTCTATGTATTGGGTTCTCAATATTTATGTTTTCCCCAGGAAGTGCAGACATTATTTCGGAATTATTAAATTTGGATTAGATCTTTCATTAACATCTTTAACTTCTCTGTCTTCTGTCAATTTTAGAGCATTTTAAATAACAACTACTTATTAATTTAAAAAATATGCTCTTGTATTAACGAGCAGAGAATACAAATTTAAAAGGAATGAAGGGATATATGATGGCGTGGACAAAAAAGGAAAGTAATCATTATATATTTCATTATCACATTGGGTCACTTGCAGAAAAGGATATAGAGGAGATAATAAACATACAAGAAAACTGCTATGATGTTATTTCTAATTGTTTAAATGTTGAAATGAAACAAAAAATACATTACTTCTTGTGTGAGACACCTACAGAAGTGGGTGAATTATTTGGTGACAACGAACCTTGCAATGGTTGTGCGAAAGAACCAAATGAAGTATTTGCCGTCTACAATTCGGAAGTAAAATGTATAGGATTTCATGAAGATGCTCATTTGATTTCATATAAACTATCAGTGCCACCTCAAACCTTTTTAAGGGAAGGGCTGGCAATGTTTTTTGACAAAGTTTCTTTAGGAATACCTCAGTATATGTGGATAAAGTATTTTATTGATCATGGTTTATATGTAAAAGTAGAAGACTTAGTTATAAATAAAAATTTTTATAAATACAGTGATTTAGTGACTTATCCTATTGCTGGTGCATTTGTAGAATATCTCATATTGAAATATGGTATGGAAAAATTCAAAGCATTTTATTGTTCTGTAAATGAAGACTTCAATAAGTGTTTTTCTCAAGTATTTAAAATTTCTGTATCTGAGTCAAATATGCAATTCATAAATTATATAAACTGTTTAGGATACAATGATACGATTACTGACATCATTAAAAATGAAATACAAGATAAAAATATAATTGGAATTACCTAAATTAACATGTATTCTGTGCTTGCTCCTCATCATTGAAAGCAAAAAGAGAAGTTGCCAAATAATTAGCGACTTCTCTTTTTCTATACATTCGTATAACCCAAATAAATTTACTCAAACATACTGGTTGAGTGCTTCGGTTGGACACGCGCATCTGGTTCGATATATGCCTTCGCATTATTAATTGCGGTAGGCCCTTCACCAAATCCAGTGGCAATTAAGTTGACTTTTCCAGGATAGGTAGTTATATCTCCAGCTGCATATATACCTTCAACAGATGTTTCCATTTTTGTATTGACCACGATACTATTTTTCTCAATCTCCATGCCCCAACCTTTAATCGGACCTAAAGAGGAGATAAATCCATAATTTACAATAACGTCATCAACATCAATCGTAACCACATTCTCTCCTTTTACTTCACTCACTTTTACTTGTTCAATATGATCTGCACCAACAAATGCTTCAGGTACATAAGGCGTTAATACTCGGACGTTTGAATTCATTAATTGTTCTACACTATGCTCATGCGCCCGGAATTTGTCGCGACGGTGTACAAGCGTTACTTCTTTTGCGATTGGCTCTAGCATTAATGCCCAATCAACTGCAGAGTCACCACCACCAAATAATACAACACGCTTATCTTTGAATTGCATCATATTATCAACAAAATAATGTAAGTTGCGACTTTCATATGCTTCCGCTTCCTTTAAAGCTAACTTACGTGGTTGAAATGCACCGTTCCCAGCTGTAATAATGACCGTTTTTGTATAGTGTACATCTGAATCTGTTGTTAATTGAAATGTACCGTCTTCTAGGCGCTCGACTTCTTGTATTTCTTGGTTCAATGCAATCGTAGGATCAAACATATCTAATTGTTCTTTTAAATTATTTACAAGATCCTGTGCTCTAACTTTTGGGAATCCTGCGACATCATAAATGTATTTTTCAGGATACAAGGCACTTAACTGCCCTCCAATATGTGGTAGGCTTTCAATTATTTTAACACTGGCTTGTCTTAGACCGCCGTAAAAAGCTGTAAATAATCCGGTTGGTCCAGCGCCAATGATGGTTATATCATAAACATTGTTTTCGCTCATTTGAATTTCCTCCTATATTAACGCTTGAATAAGTAGATAACCAACATTTTAACATATTTTTAACTAAAAGTAGTACTGTTGTAGTTAGTATATAAAAGATTGCTTGAAAAATAATAAAAAAGCACCTAAGATTGATTTAGAGATAAATAGTACAATTTTGTGACCATTTTTGTGAATGTATGAACTTCACAAATCAAAGGATGGAAGTGAGCGTATGGGGAAACCGACAATATTAATATTAGGCGCAGGATACGCTGGTATTACGACAGCGATAATGTTGCAGAAGAAGTTAGATAAAACGGATGCAACAATAAAGTTAATTAATAAACATGCTTATCATTATCAGACGACTTGGCTACATGAAAATGCAGTTGGAACATTGCCAGATCATCAAGTGAAAATTCCGATTGAATCTGTCATTGATACAGATCGAATTGATTTTATTGTGGATACCGTAACTCATATAAAATCAGAAGAGCAGCGCGTGTCATTAAAAAAACATGGCGATTTAACATATGATTATCTTGTTGTTGCTTTAGGATTTGAAACAGAAACATTTAATATTCCCGGTATAAAAACACATGCGTATACGATTAACAGTGTATATCAGGCAGGTTTTTTAAGAAAAGAATTGGAAAAGAAGCTCACTACTTATAGGAGGGCAGACAAACAGACCCCTTTTTCTATTGTAGTTGGTGGTGGTGGATTTACTGGAGTGGAATATTTAGGTGAATTGACTGATCAATTACCGTCTTTGTTGGAAAAATTTCAATTGGATGAACAGAATATAGAGATACTTTCTATCGAAAAAGAACAGTCCGTTATGCCAGGATTTGATTTGGAATTGGGCGAATATGCGATGCAAGTATTAGAAAATAAAGGTGTAACATTTTATTTGGGGATGGCAGTAAAGAGTGTTCACACCGATTATGTTGTTGTGGAGAAGAATGGACTAACAGAAGAGATTCCAACATCCATTTTTATTTGGACAGCAGGTGTTAGATCGAATCATTTAATTGAACAATCTGATTTGGAACATGTGGATGGCAGTGTTGAAGTGTCAGATGAGTTGCGTGCGCCTAATAGAGATAATGTTTTTGTTTTAGGCGATTGTACAACAATTAGCTCCACAGATCATAATCAAATTACCTCGTCTACTGCACAAATAGCTATTCAGCAAGGAAAAGTGTGTGCCAAAAATTTAGAAAGATTAATCAAAGGAAAGTCGAATGAATTACTTTCCTTTCACTATAAAGAGCACGGTTTAATTGCTTCGCTAGGAAAAAGCGATGCAATCGGTGTCTTGTACAATAATAGAAAGGTTTTTGGAAAAGAAGCTGTTTTATTAAAGCGGATTAATGAAAACCGAGTACTACATCAAATTGGTGGTTTCCCTATGTTGTGGAAGCGGAAAAAATAGCAATAAAGCAATAGAATGTATATTTTTCTATCAGATAGGACATGCTTACACCCAGAAAGAGGTGTAAGTATATATGTTATGGTTAAAGCGATTTTGTATGAGTATTCTTTTTCTAGCCGCTTGTTACTCTACGTTTGTTGTTGCGACAAACATGTCACTAGAAGAGATGATAACTGGATTTGATCATACAGAAGTTGTTAACGAACATAAAGTAGATATACAACCTAGTAAAACATTACAATTAGTCGATAATCAAGTGAAGACGAAAACAAAAAAGCAAAGTGCTCCATCAATTGCACAACCAGAATCCCCTGCTCGTTTGGAGGATGTAATTAACTTAACTTCCTATCCAACACATACAGTCATGGCAACTGGTTATACAGCAGGAGTAGAGTCAACAGGGAAAACGCCAGATCACCCTGCATATGGGATCACTTACTCTGGTGTGCAAGTGACTAGAGATCTGTATTCAACAATTGCAGCAGACTTATCTATTTTTCCTATTGGAACGATTTTGTTTATTCCTGATTATGGATATGGTGTTGTTGCAGATAAAGGTGGCGCAATTAAAGGGGATAAAATTGATTTGTATTATCCCACTGTTCCTGATGTGTACAAAAATTGGGGTAAAAAAGAAACGACCGTTTACGTCATTAAAAAAGGTGATGGGACATTAACAGAAGAAGTTCTATCGCAATTAAATGAGACAGAAGCATTGCAAGTATTTAGAGATCAAATAAAAGAAAGCTAACATCCTATATAGGTTGTTAGCTTTCTTTACTATCTGAAAATTAAAAGTAAGGAAATATGGTTAAGGCAAGAATAATCCCTGTTAATCCACCAAAGAACACTTCTATCGGCTGATGTCCCAGTAATTCCTTTAGCTCTTCTTTCTTTTGGTATTCTTCTTTTTTAGACCAGACTTTTGCTTCTTCAATAAAGTAATTAAAATCTTTTACGAGCATATTTAAGATAATCGCCTGTTCTCCTGCTTGTCGTCTAATACCAGTAGCATCAAACATAATAATAAGACTGAAGATAAACGAAACAGCAAACAGTCCGGAGTCAACGCCGTGCTCTATTGCAATACCAGTTGTAACGGCAGCTACAGCGGCAGAGTGACTACTAGGCATTCCACCTGTACTAAATGCTAACCCTGGTTTAAACTCTCTCATTGCAATGAGGTGAATTGGTATTTTTACTAATTGAGCAAATACAATAGAAATAAGTCCTGCCCAAAGCGGGAAGTTTTCAAACAAACTCAAACGACGTTCATCCTTTCTCTTTCTGTTTAAAGATATGATTTCCTAAAAAATATTTTTTTTTATTATAACACAGTGAATAAGAGAAAGAAAAAGCTTCGCATGAAATAGCCTGTCTACACTATAGAGAACAGGTCTATATTTTTTGGCTATTATTCAGAAACATAGTATTAGGTAGTCGACGCATCATATGAACAAGTAGGATTGCTGCAAAGACTGCCATGATTCCATCTTTGATTAAGAAAGGAGTCATGCTTAACCAAGCAGTGGGGTAGGAGATAGTTAGACCCAACCAAGTGTTCATTGCAATGTACATATAATTAACGCCGATCAGATAATTTATTGCAACACCTATAACAGCTATAAAAAAACTGTTTGTTATTTTAAATGCTGCTTGCTTTTCAGCTAACCATCCAGTAACAAATGCAACAAAAATAAAGCTTAAAAGAAATCCACCAGTATAATCAAATAAAGTAAAAAGTCCAGCACGCATATTAGCAAAAACAGGTACACCTGCAATCCCAATTAACGTATATGCGGATAAAGAAAGTAAGGCTAGTTTTTTACCTAGAAAAAGTCCAGCGCAAATGGCAAAGAATGTTTGTAATGACAAGGGTACAGAGACGCCACCGATTGGTATTGCTAAAAATGGAAACCAAACAGCTATATTAGCTCCAATCGTCATTAAACAGATAAAAATTGCACCATAAGTTAATTCTATTGTGGATATTTTTTTCATAATTATCCCTCCTGAAAGGAATGATAAAAGAAACTCTCCTTAGTGTCAACTAGTTAATGAATTAGGTTAACATTAGGGCGAAAAAAATAAGCCCAAGATATATAGGGCTTACTTTAATAAATTTATTTAATTGCTGCGTCAAGTGCAACAACCATCATATCATTGAATGTTGTTTGTCTCTCTTCTGAAGTTGTTTCCTCACCAGTTAGAATATGGTCAGATACAGTTAGTACAGATAAAGCTTGACGATCGTATTTAGCTGCTAACGTATATAAAGCGCTTGTTTCCATTTCAATTGCTAATACGTTATATTTTGCTAATAATTCATGTAGTTCTGAAGCATTATCACGATAGAATGAGTCACTAGTAAAGACATTACCTACACGAAGGTTTAATCCTTTTTCTGTTCCAACATCATAAGCGTTTTTAAGTAGTTCAAAGTTTGCTGTTGGTGCGTAATCAATGTTACCAAAAGTTACACGATTCATTTGAGAATCAGTAGTAGAAGTAGAAGCTAAAATAACATCACGCACTTTTACATCTTTTTGAATGGCGCCACAAGTACCCACACGAATCAATTTTTTTACATCGTAGCTTTGGATTAATTCGTTTACATAAATAGAAATAGAAGGAACACCCATTCCAGTACCTTGTACAGAAACTCTTTCGCCTTTGTAAGTCCCAGTGTAGCCATACATTCCTCTCACTTCGTTGTAACAAGTTACATCCTCTAAAAATGTTTCAGCAATGTACTTTGCACGTAGTGGGTCACCTGGTAATAAAATTTTGTCAGCAATTTCTCCTTGTTTCGCTCCAATATGTACACTCATTTTGTATCCTCCTATGAATTTAGATTGTAGTCCTTTACCATGAATAATAAGTTTATAACCTAAATATATAGGCAAAAACTTGATGAGGTTGGACAACTTAATAATAACGTATCACAATCATTTTTTGAATACAAATGTTATTATTTTATTTATAGAAACATAAAATGAAATCGTTTCAAAAGTTTAGTCTTTTTTCTTTATTCTTCTTGTGTTTTCGTATATAATGTGTTTAGTTAGTCAATTCACAACTAATGATAACGAAAGTATGATACATTAGTGTGAGTAATCATACATATGACGAGGAATGGAGGGTGAACGATGAAAGAACAAAAATTCACTATTACAGATGATACAGGTATTCATGCAAGACCAGCTACATTGTTAGTAAACAAAGCTGGACAATTTGAATCACATGTAGAGCTACACTATAATGGCAAAGCAGTAAACCTTAAATCTATCATGGGTGTTATGTCATTAGGCGTACCTAAAGGTGCTGAAATCACAATCACAGTTGATGGTTCTGATGAAGAACAAGCTCTTGAAGGTGTTGCGGCTACAATTAGAGAACATTTAGGCGAATAAATAGAAGAGCTAGATTTATCTAGCTTTTTTATTTTACTAAAAATCGGTTCATACATATACTAGAAATGATATACATAATGTGAGTGAAATTACTTAAATTCAATAAGAAAGTAGGGTGACTAAAATGAACGTGTCTGTTTCTCAATTACCAGGAATTGGTCAAAAGATTATGCTGCAAACTGCCGAAGATAGTATGTTAGTCCTTATTGTTCATCACACTGGAAAGCGTGAGTTGTATTTTTTTGATGATGCGGATAGTGATGAAGCGGATTTTGCAATGGATCTAACTGCTGATGAAACAAGGGAGCTAGGAGCACAACTCTTAGGCGCAACATATCAGCCGGTAAATGCGAACCAGTTGAAAATGTTTAAAAAGCAAATTGTGATTGATTACATTACACTAACAAGCAAATCCTCTATCGCTTATCAAACCATTGAAGATTCAGAAGTTAGAAATAAAACAGGTACAACAATTATCGGGATTGTTCAAGGGGATGAAATGGTAGCAATTCCGGATGCGGATCGAGTATTAGAACCCGGGGATGTGTTAATGGCAATTGGAAAGAAAGATCAGATTGCTACTCTAGAAGCGGTATGTAAAGGAGAGGATGTGTAAACATTGCTGCATGATTTACCTTCTTTGTTAGTAGCGGGAATCATTTTACTTGGAATATTTTATTTAGGTTTTCTTAGTATAAAAATAAATTTCCCAAGTGTTATTCTCTACATTGTATTTGGTGTTTTATTAGCAGATTTCTTAACACACAATGAATTACTACACTTCGCAAGTGAAATTGGAATTGTTCTGTTGTTCTTTCTTTTAGGACTGGAGTTTAGTTTAAAACGTTTAGGAAATATTGCGAAAAAAATTTGGCCGACAGGTTTATTAGATGTTGGGTTATCAATGGGAGTTGCAACGTTCATTGCGCTCGGCTTTGGTATGGGGTTCTTTGAATCTTTTCTTGTTGGTGGCGTTGCCTATGCAACAAGTTCATCGATTACAGCTAAATTATTAGATGATAAAAATAGAATGGCCAACGCGGAAACCGAGTTTATGCTGGCAATTCTTATTTTCGAAGATTTAGTTGCACCGATAATTATTGCGGTACTAATTGGCTTGCAAGCGGGTGGTGGTTCATTTGCAGCTACTGATTTAATGTGGATTTTATTGAAGGTAGTTGGACTAATTGGATTAGCGATATTACTTGGAAAAACTGTATTTAAGAAGTTTGAAAAATTATTAGCAAAAATTGAAGATGAAGATTTTAAAATTACATTATTAGTAGGGATTGCGATTACTTTTGGTGGTTTAGCTCTTCTATTAGGTTTATCAGAAGTGTTGGGTGCATTTTTAGCTGGTATGATGCTTGCAGAGATGGGGAAAATCGAGCGTGTAGAGCATGCGGTTGTACCTGTTCGTAATCTATTACTACCAACCTTTTTCTTATCGTTTGGAACATCAATTGAATTAGGAGAAGGCTTTCCGATGCCACTACTCTTACTAGCCTTACTCGTGTGGTCGATGATTGCCAAAATACTTGTAGGAGTTATTGGTGGAAGATGGTACGGTTTGTCCAAAAGAGTATCTCTCCGTGCAGGACTATCTCTATGTGCTAGAGGAGAATTCTCTGTCGTTATAGCCAATGTAGCAACAGGTGTGACGCAAATTCTAAGTGGGATTTACATTGTAGCTGCTGCTTTTCTAGGCATGGTGTTGTTTGAATATGCTCCGAAAATTACAAATAAAGTATATGGAAAACCACCGGCTAAAAAAACAAATCTTCGTGTACCTACATCTCCAAATGAGACAAATAATAATTAATGTCTTTCACAATAAAAAATTCAGGATACCCATCCATCGGACATCCTGTTTCCTTTTTTGTGTGAAAGGTGTTAATTATAGTTCATTGAAGGAAATCTTTACAAAAATAGTAGAAGCGTTATCTTCTAATAATTTGTTTGTCAGTTCTTTTGTGACGGGAGTACCTAGTACGTAGTCAGATCCATTATATTTATTATATGTAGAGGCATAATACATGTAATATGACTTTCCAAGTTCAAGATTGATTTCTTTTGAAAGCGCTGCTCGTGAATATCGTTTTAAATCTTCCTCTAGATCATAACCAGAAGACGTTGCGTTAGAAAGAAGGCGTATCTTATTGTCTTGATAATTTAAACTAAGCACAAGATCCTCGTCTTTTTTTCCTGTCTTATCATCCCTTACACCATAAAATATTTCTTCCTCTACTTTTTCTTTTCCTTCATATTGTTCATAAGTGAGTAATATCTCATATTTTTTATCACTTGGCAGGTTTTTTATTTCATACATGTTGATGTTGTTTTCTGTAAGAAGAAATAAATGTTGCTCTTCATCCGAAAGTGGTTCATATACTAACTTTGTAATATCACTTTGGCAACCTGTGAAAATGATAACTGAGATCAACGCTATAAGTATCAACAGTAACTTTTTCATTATTCCCCTCCAATTAGTAAGATGCTTTTACTTTACATATCTCTAATTATACATAAATATTGGAAAATATAACACTTGAATTTTACATTTCATTAAAGTTATTTTTTGACTAACTATGATTAGCACTAAATCTTTTTGGATATCCTTGAAGATAGAACATAAACAAATAAAGGGGTAGACGCATGAAGGTTATCATAGTATTAATTAGTACCTTGTTGTTAGCTGCTTGTCAACCAAATGACTATTCGCCATTAAAAGTATCGTTATATAATCAAGCAAATGATCCAGTGGGAACTGCTACATTTACAGAGGAAGCGAATGGTGTAGCCGTAAAAGTTTCCGTAGAGGGATTAGCACCAGGTTTACATGGTATACACATTCATGAATATTCAAAATGTGAGGCTCCAGATTTTAAGTCTGCTGGAAGTCACTATAATCCAGCGGGAAACGAGCATGGCTTAATGTATCCGGATGGCGCGCATCTTGGCGACATGCCAAACATAGAAGCTGGTTCAGATGGTACTGCGGAGGCTGAATTTGAGCTCCCTGAGGCAACGTTATCTGAGGGACAATATTCCTTACTTCAAGATGATGGAACTTCTATTATTATTCATGAAAAACAAGATGATGGAGTTAGCCAACCTTCCGGTGATGCTGGCGAGCGTGTAGTTTGTGGCAAAATCACACTGGATGAAGCAAAGGAAGATATGCCACCTACAGATCCAACCGAAACAGATAAGAAAAAAGAAGAAGAGTAACCCATTCGCGAAAATAAGAAAAATCCCCATTTGAATTTGAGATGATTTTCAAATGGGGATAAATTATTTATTTTAGTTCATCTAATGCAGCAATAATTTTGTTAATGCCTTCTTGCACATAATTAGTTGGACTTGCAATGTTTATACGCATAAATCCTTGGCCTTTTTCACCAAACGAGACACCATCATTAAGACCTACCTTCGCCTTCTCCTGCATGAACTTTTTCAATTCTGCTTGTTCGAGCTTCATATTGGTGCAATCTAACCAGATTAGATACGTCCCTTCAGGTTGAACAGCAGTAATCTCATCACGAGCTGCAAATGCATCGACTACAAGATCTCTATTTCGCTCTAACAGCTGCATGAGTTGGTCTAACCAATCTTTTCCTTCTGTATAAGCAGCTTCTATTGCAGTAATTCCTAATGTGTTTATATGGTTCATTCCATATTTTCTAAATGCCTTGTTCATAGCCTTGCGTCGCTTTTCATTTGGAATAATAGCGTATGACACTTGTAAACCGGCGATATTAAATGTTTTTGTTGGTGATAGACAAGTAATTGTTTGTTGATTGACCTCTTCTGATAACGAGCTAATTGGAATATGCTTGTGACCAGGGTAAATCAAGTCAGCGTGTATTTCATCAGATAAAATGGTTACATCATATTGTAAGCACAATTTTGCAAGCTGTTCTAGTTCTTCCTTCGTCCAAACTCTTCCAACTGGATTATGCGGATTACAAAGAATGAATGCACTTACTCCCTGTTTGAAGGAATTTTCCAAATCGTCGAAATCAATGGTGTAGTAGTTATCTTGATAAATTAATGGATTCTGTACCAATTCCCGATCATGAGTTTTGATTAATTCAAAGAACGGAGGGTAGACGGGTGTTTGGATTGCAATTTTATCCCCAGGGTTTGTCTGTGTTAAAACAGCCATATGTAAGGTTGGGATAACACCAGGACTGTAGACAATCCAATCCTTCTCAATTTCCCATTGATGCTGCGTGAGTATCCACTGTTGGACATGTTTGTTTATTTCATCATCTGTTACGGTATAACCGAAAATGCCATGATCTACTCGGTTCTTTAATGCCTGTTTCATCGCTTCTGCAATGGTTAAATCCATATCGGCAACCCACATCGGTTGAACGTTATTCGCTCCGTACAATTTTTCTACCATATCCCATTTTGCAGAACGTGTATTTTTTCTGTTAGGAAAATTTTCAAAAAGTGATACCATCGATTTGTTTCCTCCTACTCAGTCTTTGCCTTTTTTTCTAATATTTCTGCATTATAACATGTTTTAATGGAAACTTCGATGAAAACAAGGGTAAACCCGTTTATCGATATAAAAATAGACAAAAAAATAAGCAAAGCGATAAAAGCTTTGCTTATACAGGGGGAATACGAGAAAGTCTTACTTATTACATTTATAGTATTAACTTTTTATTTGTTTTCTAAACCTCTTTTTAAAAAAATTATGCTACTTTTAAAAAATATGTTAGAATAAATAATTGTGTATTAAGTAGATATCAAAATGAAGTATATCTCATTCGATCATGAATAAAATAGTAGGAGATGTTAGTATGTCAGAGAAGTTTACCGAAGGACAAGTAGTAGAAGGAAAAGTAACTGGTGTTCAATCATATGGAGCGTTTGTAGCGTTAGATAATGAGGTGCAAGGTTTAGTGCACATTTCTGAGGTTACACATGGTTTTGTAAAAGACATTAATGAATTTTTATCTGTTGGTGATGAAGTAAAAGTTAAAGTTTTATCAGTAGATGAAGAGAATAACAAATACGCTTTATCTATTCGTGCTACAGAAGAAGCACCGAAACAACAACAAGCAAAACCTCAATCAAAGCCAAAGCAACAAGTCAACACACAAAAAGAAGAAGCTGGCTTTAACACATTAAAAGATAAGTTAAATGAGTGGATTGAGCAATCTGAAGAGCGTACTAAAACTTTTCACAAATAATAATTAAAAGCCTTTTAGCTGTTTTGTCAGCTAGAAGGCTTTTTTGCATAAATGATTGATTTAGATAATGATTCAAATAATGTATGAAGCTTACCGTTATTTTTCAGGTTGTGGCGCTCTAGACGAAGCCATTTCTTCTGATGGCTTGAATAATAAAGAGATACAAACTAATCCGCTAATACCTACTAAAGTATAGATGATTCGAGCGAATGCACCGCTTTGTTCTCCGCCACCGAATATTGCTGCAACTAAATCAAATTGAAATAACCCGATAAGCCCCCAGTTCACAGCGCCAACAATGACTAATAGTAAAGTAATTCTTTGGATAGCGTTCAATTGCTTAACCTCCTTTTTTCTTTAGTTATAGCTTAACTATTGTTAGAAAAAATATGTATGATTATTAAAATCTTTTCAGTGGAGTTCCGGATTTTTGTTGTTCTTTACTTGATTTACCTCACATGTTTAGGTACATTATTAATAACACTCGCTTAACTAAAAATGGAGGGTAAAAAATGACACATGTACGTTTTGAGTATGATAAAGCTTTAACATTCTTTGGAGAGCATGAATTAGATTATCTAAAGGAACCTGTTAAATTAGCACACGATATGGTACATAACAAGACAGGAGCAGGGAATGATTTCTTAGGTTGGGTTGATTTACCTACTAACTACGATAAGAAAGAATTTGCTCGAATTAAAAAAGCCGCAGAAAAAATTAAATCTGATTCTGATGTTTTATTAGTCATTGGTATTGGAGGCTCCTATTTAGGAGCAAAAGCTGCGTTAGAAATGTTGAATCATTCTTTTTATAATATTTTACCTAAAGACCAACGAGATACTCCGCAAATTATTTTTGTAGGGAATAGTATTAGTTCTACTTATATGAAAGAGTTATTTGACGTATTGAAGGATAAAGATGTGTCTATTAATGTTATTTCTAAAAGTGGTACAACAACAGAGCCTGCATTAGCTTTCCGTATTTATCGTAAATTCTTAGAAGACAAATATGGGGTAGAAGAAGCAAAAGGCCGTATTTATGCAACGACAGATAAAGCGAAAGGTGCATTAAAAACTTTAGCAACAGAAGAAGGATATGAGTCATTTGTGATTCCTGATGATGTTGGTGGACGTTACTCTGTGTTAACGGCTGTTGGCTTGCTTCCGATTGCTGCCAGTGGTATTGATATTGATGCAATGATGGAAGGCGCACAGAAAGCACAAATAGAATTAAGTGAATCAGATCTTACAAAAAACCCTGCATATCAGTATGCTGCTGTTCGTAATGTTTTATATAACAAAGGTAAGACAATTGAGATGCTAATCAATTATGAACCAGCGTTGCAATATTTTTCTGAATGGTGGAAGCAGTTATTTGGAGAAAGTGAAGGGAAAGATTTTAAAGGAATTTACCCTTCTTCAGCAAACTTCTCTACTGATTTGCATTCACTAGGTCAATATGTACAGGAAGGACGTAGAGATATCTTTGAAACAGTTCTTCATGTAGAAGCACCAAAGTTTGATATGACCATTGAAGAAGATGCACAAGATCTTGATGGATTAAACTATCTTGCTGGTGAAACAGTCGATTTCGTTAATGAAAAAGCATATCAAGGAACAATGCTTGCTCATACAGACGGTCAAGTACCTAACTTGATTGTGCACTTACCGAAACTAGATGCATATACATTTGGATATGTTTCGTATTTCTTTGAAAAAGCTTGTGCAATAAGTGGATATTTACTAGGAGTAAATCCATTCGACCAGCCAGGAGTAGAAGCATATAAGAAAAATATGTTTGCACTACTAGGCAAACCAGGCTTCGAAAAAGAAAAAGAAGAACTAGAAAAACGCTTATAAAATGGGACAGAGGGGTCAGACCCCTCTGCCCCATTTTTATGTGTTTTTTAGGACATTCGGGTCAGACCCCAATGTCCCAAAAACTTCAATGTCTTTATTCAATTTAGTGGTGTTAGTAAGAGTAATTTATCTTCTTTTTTTAATGGTGTTTGAAAGGGGGGGTTCATCCATATTTCATTGTTTCTGATTAAGCCGATCAACAGTCGCTCTTCTGAAACGAAAGCAGTGGTAGCGTCTAAAAAGGTTTGATCAAATAACGTTTCCGGCATACCAACAGAAGAGAACTGTTGTGTTGCAAGAATTTTGATTAATAGGTCAAATGGTTGCACAGTGGATACGCGGAAAATTTCTTGGTAGAATAATGTTCCCATAAAATCATTTGAACGAATAACTGTTGTAGCTCCAGCTCTTTTTGCATTTGACACTTGTTCTTTCGTTAAAATCTCTGTCACAATATGAATATCCGGACTGTTCCCTTTTATAGCAACCGTTGTTAAAATACTTGCTTGATCTGCCTCGTGTTCTTTTTTTGCAGGATCAGCAGTAATAATTGCGTATGCAGCCTGTTGAATATTCGCTTTTTTTAATGTTTCATCAGAAGTCGAATCACCCCGAACAAAATGACAGGCGTGTTCTTTATGAGGGAATTTTTTCAGTGTGTGATCAATTAGCACGAACGTGTCTTTCTTTTGATAGGTTTTCATCATTTCTAGTAATTGTCGTGTTCGTTCATTCCAACCTATAAAAACGATATGATCTCTTCCCTTAAATGCAATATCACCTTTAATTATATCCTGTTCCTTTTTTATTGTAGCGGCTGAAATAGTTGCCATATAAAAAGTAACAAGACCTCCACCAGCTAAAATTAATGTAATACCGATTACCTTTCCTAGCGTACTTAAAGGAACAAAATCTCCATAACCGACGGTCGATCCAGTAACAAATGCCCACCAAATTCCTTCAAAGATTGTGGGGAAATGTACAGGCTCTATTAAATGGATAGTGAACCCAAATAAACACATAAGAAGAATGACAGTCAAAAATAAGCGAATAATAACAGGTAAACGAAAGTAATAAGTCATAAATCTATATAAGTACATCCCATCAACCTTTCTTTTGAAAATCCTTCATCAAAATGTATAAAGTTAAAATCGGTATCTGTTCTGACTCGTTTCTAGAAAAAATTCATCTTAATAGCTTATGTGTAGTATTACCAGAAAATTTGATATGATGTTAATAGATTATTTAGGAGGTTTTACATAATGGAAAAAGAACGACAAGCATTTTTAATGCAATTATTACAAACGCCTTCTCCATCGAGCTTGGAGATGGAAATTCAGAAAAAGTGGATAGAAGAAGTGAAACCATATGCTGACGAGATTATTACTGATCATGCAGGGAACGCGATAGGTGTTTTAAATAAAAATGCGCCATTTAAAATTTTATTAGCGGGGCATTGTGATGAAATTGCACTTATCGTTAATCGTATAGACGAGCAAGGTTATCTTTACGTAGAAAAAATGGGTGGCATAAATCCAAAAGCGGCGATTGGTATGAAGGTGACCATTCTTGGTTATGCGAAAACAATTACAGGAGTTATCGGAGTAAACGCGCAGCATCATGGTGGAATAAAAGGTGACTTCGAGCTAGAAGATTTATTTATTGATTGCGGGGCAAAATCAAAAGAAGAAATAGAGGAATTTGTGCAAATTGGAGACTTAGCAGTGTACAAACGAGAGCCAGAAATATTAATGGATCGTTATGTATCTGGGCGGGGGTTGGATAATCGAACAGGTGCATTTATTGTTGCTGAAGTGCTAAGAAGACTGTCTGATAAAGAAATAAATGTAGGAGTTTATGCTGCTAGTACTGTTAACGAAGAGACGAATATGGGGGGAGCATATTTTGCTGCTGCCGGTATTGAACCAACGATGGCAATAGCGTGTGATGTTACTTTTGCAACCGACTATCCAAGTGTGAATAAAAATAAGCATGGTGATGTGAAATTAGATGGTGGACCTGTTTTAGCAAAAGGTGCACCAATTAACCGAAAAATAAATAAACTATTAGAAGATACAGCAAAACGGTTAAATATGAAGGTGCAATATGAGTTGACACCAAGAATGACTGGGACAGACGCAGATAAAATGCGTTTAACAGGAAAAGGTGTTCCTGTCAGTCTAGTTTCTCTCCCGTTACGCTACATGCATTCTCCGGTGGAAACGGCGAGTATAAAGGATATAGACGAGGAGATAGATTTATTAGTCGAAATGATTGCTTCGATGACCGGTGAAGAAAGCTTAAATCCGTTGGAAGATTAGTAAAAAAGGTTATGTCACAAAATTGTGAAAAAATTCACGTTTAAAATACTTCACAAAAATTGCAGTTCGTTGTATACTATTAGTAATTAAATATCGATTCTATCTTCGGGGCAGGGTGTAATTCCCGACCGACGGTGACAAGCAATTCGCTTGAAGTCCGTGACCCGCTTTTTGCGGTGGATCTGGTGAGATTCCAGAGCCGACAGTTAAAGTCTGGATGGGAGAAGATACGGAGCAATAAGGTATATTTTTTATGCCTTTATTTCCTAATACATGTGAACTCTAAAGCCCCCACGAGTGGTTTTAGAGTTTTATTTTGTTAGGAAGACTATTGCTCTCCCTTCATCAATAGTAAGAATGGAATCGATATAGATGAAGGAGGAAGATTGTGATGCAATCATCACGTTTGTTAAAGTTAATTATTATTGCTTTACTAGGTACAATTTCTATGGTTTTACTGTTTGTCAATTTCCCAATTCCGTTTTTGCCACCTTATTTAAAGATTGATTTTAGTGAGGTGCCGGCATTAATTGCAGGTTTAATATTTACACCTGTGGCTGGAATTTTAGTGGAGGCTATTAAAAACTTACTTTATTTGCTCTATACAGGAGCAGGAGATCCAATCGGTATTGTAGCCAATTTCGTTGCTGGAACCTTGTTTGTTTACCCGGTAGCCCTTCTATATCATAAATTTAAAGGGAAGAAAACCATTGTTACTGGCCTTGTTACTGGTACCGTTGTAATGGCGATTGGAATGAGTGTGTTAAACTATCTTATTATTTTACCTGCGTATAGTTGGTTTATGGGCTGGGAAACCATGAGTAGTGGTGTAAAATTAGCAACTGTTGTGGGTGGAGTATTACCATTCAATTTTATTAAAGGTGTTATTTTGACCGCTCTATTTGTTCCGCTATTTGTGAAGTTAAAGCCATGGATTGATCAAAAACGAATGTCTTTTCATTAATATAAAATAAAAAAAGGTTTGCTCTCCTACTAATTGCAGAAGGGCAAACCTTTTATTGTTGGTTCTACGTCAAATAACGTTGGTAAGTCAAAATAGTCAACTGAATTATTTATTGTTCATGTCCTGAAGCAGTTAAGCTGCTTTACGACATGTTTTTTCTTTAATTCGTTTACTTGTTGTTTTGTTCTATTGGTTTAAATTTAAAGTGTAACAGTATTCGGCTTTGTAATTTGTGAAATTACGATAGCCATATGCGACTCGATTTAACGCTTTTACTTTATTGATCATCACTTCGATACGCCCGTTTTTATAGATAGAAGACCATTCTTTTTTTATATGAAAGTACGGACAATGTGTCGCTTCATACGTTAATGTAGAATGGATGAACTTATATGTACGCCCTTTATATTCTTCAATCGTGATGACTTCTCCATCAGTGTAAATATTTTTATCTTGAACATGTAAAGTTTGTAATAGACAAGTGAGTTCCCTCCTAGGATTGGTTTTCGTCGACTTTTATTCTACAGGGAAACTTACTTCTTTTCTATTTTTAAAAGACGTTTATGCGATAACGGCATTCTCCTAGCAAACATCTAGGGTTGAGAGGCGCAGAGCGGAGAAAAAAGGCGAGACTCCTCGAAAATAAAGAGCCATTTTCATCGTGTGATGTATCGCTGCTGAAGCGTTCTTTGTCCTGCGAGAATAGCGCGAGCTGAAGATCCACTTGGTAAAGTGAATTTCTTTACTATGTTAGCTGAAGCCGTGCCCCATAGCCGTCAAGTTAAGCAAACATTGAAAGTCAAGATTATCATATAAAACATTATTTTCCAGTTAAATAGGTATCCTTATATGGTTTGTTATTAGCCTTTCTTACATTTTCTTACTTATTGCTTAG
>NZ_JACEFA010000018.1 GCF_014083865.1 Paraliobacillus salinarum
ATAATTCGCCCATGGAGAACTTTTTTGGTTTACTAAAACAAGAGATGTATTACGGAGAGGCACTGTGCTCGTTTGAAGAATTAAAAAATAAAATTAAGGAACATATCAATTATTATAATAATAAGCGTATAAAGCAAAAATTGGCAGGCATGAGTCCAGTTCAATACCGAATTCACACCAGCCAATTAGCTGCTTAATATAATACTCTAACTTTTTGGGGTCACATCATAAAGATAGCCCTTTTAATTTAATTTACTCTGCTACAGTTGTATCGCCAGTAACTTCACCAGCAATATTAGCTGAATCTTGGTACTCTTGACTTGCAAAAGTAAGATTTCCATCAATCTTTGCTTCTTCTCCTAGTTGGAATCCATTTGCTTCAACATGTACATCACCAGCTAATGTTCCTGCATAGAAGTTTAAGTTTTCACTTTGAATTGTCATTTTAGGTGTAGTGATTGTGTATGATGCTGTAATATTGCGGTCCTCATCTTGTGTGTAAGGAGCTATTTTACGATAAACATCATTCGCTTCATCACCTTTGTCATGAAACTCACCAGCTACAGTTACTTCTTCTTCCAAAGTAATATCATTAAGTGTAGCGATAATCCAAGTACCATTTTCTGATACTGCATCAACAAATGCATCTGCTTCGTTAACAATCGATGCTGTTGTTACTGCATCTGCTTCTTCTCCACCATCTGTTTCTTCTGTTGTATCCTCGTTTGTTCCCTCATCAGCATTGTCATCTGTACCACATGCCGCAAGTAAAAATACAGACAAGATCATTGCCAAAAATAATTTGAATTTCATGTCTTCTACCTCCTAATATGTTAATTACGTTTCATTTACATACCCATTTTAACATACTTAATAGACTTTTATAATAAAAATGTGTGGATATTTTGTGAAATAAAACACAATTTTCATCATGTTCTTTTTTAAAATACCCTGAACTATAAATTGTATACAGTATTACAAATGATCACTATCCCGCCCTAGATGTTCCAAGAGAAAAAAGCCACTAATTCAATAGTGGCCAATAATTTATAGTTATTATTATAATATATAATTACAAAACCTTCTCGTTTTCCATCAATTGTACTATGACTTGTTCCCGTTAGCATCTCTCTTAATGGGTTGTATAAGACAGCAAGTTAGCCTTTTTTAGCACCTCGACCTCCACGCTTGGATTCGGTATGCTTGCGCAAAGTAGCTAACCGATCTTCGGAATCTTTTAAGAAACGATTCATTTTAGACTCAAATGACTCCGGGCGTTCACGATTATTTTTAGGACTATTATTTTTACGACGTCCTTGAGAATTACTTGGTTTATCTATTGCTTTCTTAATAGATAATCCAATCTTTCCATCCTTTTCAACATTAATGACTTTTACTGTCACTTCATCTCCAACAGTTAAGTGTTCATTAATGTCTTTTACATAATTATCAGCAACCTCACTAATGTGTACTAGACCTGTTGTTCCTTCTTGCAATTCAACAAACGCACCAAAATTAGTGATTCCGGTTACCTTACCCTGTAACTTGCTGCCTACTTCGATTGACATAAAAAAAATGCTCCTCCTTAAGAATAAAAAAAAGATATACTACAACTACATTATATATAAGCATTGAAAACCATGTCAATAAGACGGGGCTTCTTCGGGCAACTTAAATACAATTTCGCCCTCTTTTGTGAAGAAATAATTTGTTTTTGCTATTTGTAATACATATTCTTTATCTTTTAATAGCTTCACTTTTTCTTTGAGATTCTCTTCGTTTTGTTGAAGTGCCTTATAATCTTCTTGCATGGTTTGATACGCTTCGGCTTTTTGAGCATAGAGGGAACGTTGATTAACATGGTACATTATCATGCTACCGAATGTAATGCAAACGACGATAGCAAACAGTGCGAGGCGTCGGTGTAATCGTTTTTTCTTCTTTCTTTGTCTTTCTACATGGGCATCATACTGCTTCATATAAGAAGAATTGATCCGTGATACATTTTGCCTTTTTTGTCTCCCCACTACTTACTACCTCCTTTATGCCATATAGATTTCCATCTTTTTATTATATTATACTCTATTTTACTATAAAATCCCGCTAAATCAACTAAGTATTTTTGCGCATTTTTCGGTATAAGTCGTGAAATAACCTTACCTATTAATCGTATTGGAAAAAAAATAATTATACTCATTTGTTTAATGATGAAAAAAACGATACCCAATAGAAATAAT
This sequence comes from Paraliobacillus salinarum, assembly GCF_014083865.1. Lineage (GTDB taxonomy): Bacteria > Bacillota > Bacilli > Bacillales > Amphibacillaceae > Paraliobacillus > Paraliobacillus salinarum. The sequence goes on from NZ_JACEFA010000018.1 coordinate 2,238, forward strand.
AGTATGGTTAGTAAAAGTCGATATACAAGCAAGATCGGACGAATAACCAGCAGTCCGACTAAACGAACGATTGCTCGATAAAACCTGATAACTACATGTATAACTCGTTCCAATAACCTCTTGTAGATCGAAGCAAATAAGCTTTGGTAAGCTGCAATACCACAAAAAATTGATAAAAAAATGTACAATCGAAGTTCACCTTGGTTAACTAAAAACAAAAGATAAAACAATATTAAGGTCTGTAATAGCCAAAAACAGATTTCTAAACTAAATGAAAGGATACGCTGACCTTTCCAATACCTATCAAAGCGCCGAAACGTATCTATGGCACAACCTAAATAAAAACCTCCCGCAATCATAGCTACAATTGTACTGAACTGTATCGTTAAACTCATTTAAACAGCTTACTAAACAGGCTTTTAGTTTTATCTCCTTGCTGTTCATCCATATAAGAAAGCTCGTACACTTTTCCTTTAATCTCTACATTTCCCTGATCCACATCTAAATTTTTTATTTGTAGATTTTCTCCCCGGATCATCATATATCCCATTACTGTCTGCAACAGAAATTCTTCATTATCAAAGCTGTCCACTTCTTTTACACCACTAATTTCAATGACACGGCGATTGTTGACCCGAACATAATGCTCTGTCTGTTCTGTATGTGATGGATAGTTGCGTTGACCTTGTACCATTAAAAATCCCTCCCTTATCATTAGAACTATATGACGGGAGGGACAAGTTTAGAACAGAAGAAATTTATTGAACATGTTCTTCTTTTATAATTGTATATAGTGATGTTGCTTCCTCTTTCTTTACAGCTTCTTTTAGTTCCTGTACCGTCAAAGTAAGCTTCTTCTGACCAAACTGAATGGTTAACTCATCTCCTACAGATACATTCGTAGAGGCCTTAGCTTTGCTTCCATTTATTGTAATCCTACCTTGATCAGCCACTTCTTTAGCTAATGTCCGGCGTTTAATTAAACGAGATACTTTTAAAAATTTATCTAATCGCATTGTACACCTCTTCTCCCTTTTAGCAGTTTTTTGTTTTTGCTTCATTCCATAACTTATCTAATGTTTCCAATGTCTGACTTTCAATCGTTTTTTCCTTTTTAGCGATTTCTTGTTCGATATATTGGAAACGACGAATAAATTTTTGATTCGTTTGTTCTAATGCTAGGTTTGCGTTAACCTTATAATATCTTGCTATATTAACAATAGCAAATAGAATATCCCCAAATTCCTTTTCCATTTCAAACGCATCTGTTTCTTGTACTGCTTCTTGGAATTCCTTTATTTCTTCAAAAATTTTATCCCAGACTGGCTCTGGTTCGGACCAATCGAAACCAACTTTTGCGGCTTCTTTTTGTAATGCTTCTGCCTTGATTAACGGTGACGCAGACTTTGGCACACGATCGAGCAATAATTCAAATTGATTTGTGTTTTTTTCCTTTGCTTTAATGTCATTCCAGTTTAGGATAACATCAGCCTCGCTTGTCACGTTTACGTCTCCAAACACATGTGGGTGTCTTCGAATCATTTTATCTGTTATTCCTGCTATTACATCATCAATGGTGAAGTAACCAAGATCTTCTCCAATTTGACTATGTAGCATCACTTGAAGTAAGACATCACCAAGTTCTTCAATGATTGCATCATCATCTTCATCATTTATTGCATCTATTAATTCATATGCTTCTTCTAGTAAATATTTTCGCAGCGAGTGATTCGTTTGTTTCTTATCCCACGGACATCCAGCAGGACCCCTAAGAGTAGCAATCACATCACGCAGTCTAAAGAACTGATGATTTAACCTTTCTTCTTCAGTTGGCGCGACATAAACACTCGTTAAATTACTAAGTTCTATGCCCTGATCTAGCTCGACTAACTCTATTGTTTGGATTCGTTCTTCTTCACTACCAACCGCTTCCACAATGGTTACACGGTGCTCTGGTGGAAGATCCTCTAATAATGCGAGCTTCACTTCAGATGCGATAAAGCTATCATACACCTGACAGAAGATTAAGTGGTTTCGATAATCGATCTGGCTACGAGAAAAAGCCGTTGCATCCATAAATTGAAATCCATCTATCGGGTCTATTTGAAGGGCTGTAAATAGTGGATCTAAATAACTTTGACCACCAGTGATACTTACCTCTACCTCTTTATTTTCCAATAATAACTGAACTGTTTTTTCTGCTAACATTGGATGACCAGGAACGGCGTAAAGTACAGAGCCTATTTTTTCTGTCTCCTTCAAAAGTAGTTGCACAATAGCGTGATACACCTCATCAAAAGAATCATGCTGTTCATACACCTCATCAAATGAGATAAACGAAACGCCTTCTTCCTCTAAAGTTTTAATAACAGGGTGATCTAATGTGCGAACAAAAATTGGTTGATTAGACGATTTTAGCTTTCGATAAACACCTAGCGACAGTTGATCAATGTCTCCCGCACCTAATCCAATGATCTCAATATTTCCTACCATAGTTATTCTCCTTTGCAATACGTCTGACAATTTTCTGAAAGGGCAATACTTCTAGTTCTTCTTTTGTAAATGCTCGAAACTTAATTAATAAGATTACATACACACTTGCTCCTGCTACTATTGCTAGTAACAAATATACAGCATACAACATTCTAGATTCCTGAATAATAAACGGAAAAATACTTTGATTGATTAAAAATAAAATAAAAACCATACCGGCTATGGAGCTAAGCAATCGAATCCACGGCACGTCAATAATTCGCTCTTGTACTACCATTTTCAAACGATGTATATTAACCATCAACACAACAGCGGCGCCTATTACAGTCGCCAATGCTCCCCCCAAAACACCTAATAGTGGAACTAACAATATATTTAGCAGGAGCTTAAATCCTACACCAATTAGAACAAACCATGCTGTTCTGTACATATAGCCAAAACCTTGCAAAATAGACGCAGTTGTAATGCTAAGTGAAGCAAAAATAATCGTAAAGGCTAGTACTTGTAAGGTCCTTGTCCCGCTATTTGATAAAAATAATAACTCGTTTACATGAGGAAAGAGCGTAATTAATCCTACTGCAGCTCCTGTCGATAAATAAAGACTAAACTTCCACGAGCTTCGGATATAAGAGATAAATTGCCTCTCTTGTTTCTTAAACCTATCCATTGTTATTGTTGGAATTAACGCCAATGCTAATGACGAACCAATGACAATTCCTAATTGAACAAGTGGTTGTCCACGATCAAAGATACCTTTCCATATTTTCGCATCGGTTAAGCTATAACCATAGATTTTCAACTCAGATACTAACGTAAATGCATCAACAAACTGGAATAATAATAATAGCATATGATTAATCGTTATCACTAATCCAAAGCCTAGAACAGACCGCACACTTTCACTCCACCTAATGGTAGCATTACCTGCCTGCTGAAAAGTAACTTGTTCTTTTTTTAAAAAAATAAATAAAATGAGACTAGCACCTAATGCTCCCACTAAAGATGCTACAGCACCGCCGATTCCAATATAATAGAACGGTTTACTTTGCTGAATTACATACAATGAAAAACCAATGATTAAAAGAACTCGTATTAACTGCTCTACCATTTGTGAAAATGCTGTTGGTATCATATTATTATATCCTTGAAATAATCCTCGAACGCTAGAAACAAACGGAATAACTAAAAAGACAAATGAAGCCGTTCTTAAAGGAATAATAAGAGATAGATCACCCATTATTTGCGCTATATTTGGTGCAAAAACAAATAAAAGAACTGCCACTCCGATAGAAAAGAGAAAAAGAACAGTAGCAATCCGATAGAAATCTGAGGTGAGTAGCTTTTTTCTTCCCCCCTCTGTTTTTTCTGCGATAAGCTTTGATATGGCTGTCGGTAAGCCGTACAAGGAAAGCATCATCGCCATTCCTAAAAACGGGTAAATTTGCTGATAGATATAAAAGCCGACATCGCCTGTTATATTCTGTAATGGAATGCGATAACCCGCACTCAAAATTTTGCTAACAATACCTGCCAGCGTTAATATAAGGGCTCCTTGAAAAAAATGCTTGTTAGACCTTTTTTGTAACATACGATACGCCTTTCTCCGTTAACATTAATAGGTTACATTATAGCACAAGCTATTTAGCTTAATACACCTATCACCTATTAAGATTGGAATAAAAAACCACTTTTTAACTAGTTAGTGCTAAATGCTCGTTCTGTTTAAAGACAAAACAAAATAGAGGATAAATAATTCATCCTCTCAAATAACTCGTCTTATATTATTGTTTTGTTGCTTTATTGAATATTAAAGTATTCAAAGTTTTTTACATTAAAATATTAGTCGTGTAATGCCGATTTTAGATAATCTACATGTTTTCTTTGCTTATTTAAAATGTCATGTACAAGCTTCAAACTTTTTTCATCAAGTTTATCACGAACTAACTTTTCTGTCATTTTAATACCATAAAGATTTTGTCCTTTTATCGCATGCTTTAAAATTTCGGTTTCATCATGTGGATGATCAGTAATCTCGCTAATAAAGAGCTGCACCTTACCTAGCACCCCTTCACTGGTCTCTGGAGTTCCGTGCAATTCTTGTATACGCTCTGAAAGTAAACCTGCATGTTGTTTTAACTCTTTTTGAATGGTGATAAACCTAGTGCGAAGAGGTGAAGCATCATCTAGTTTTTCAATGAATTTTTCATATGCATGTATGCCCATATATTGCCCTTGAAGTAGCTTGTTTAAGGTTTTTATAATTTGTTGATTGCTCATCTGAATTCATCCTTTTACTAATGGGAAAATAGATAAGTTGCAAATAAAAATATGCTAATTCCCTAATTTTTTATATTAAATTTTGCCCCACTCATATTTTATTATGCTAAAAGTAAACTTGTTTTTTCCACAACAGTAGCATTTCTTACATTTAACCAACATTATGCATTTAGAATAATACTTATTAAAAGGAATGCATTTGACTATACAAAAACCTATAATGATGTGTTATAAATCCTAGTTTTGTTGCGCAAAGTACCCACTTCGTATAAAATAGAAATTATTAAAAACCTGGTTATTTTAAGAGAGAGGAGTATTCAGTCATGAAGAAAAAATCACTTAAATTTTTATCGTTCGGATATGGATATTCCACTGCTGTTTTTTTCTAGAATTCATTCCAAGGGTGAAGTGTGTCTAATTTAGGAATGCATAGAGAAAAACGGCAGAAAAATCTTCTTATTAGCGAGGTAATTAAATGGAAAATATAAAAATCACAAGGAAAAATCCAGAAAATTTGCCTGCACCGGTGGGTAATTACACACATATTACAAAAATCCCAAGAAATGCAGAATTATATGTTACATCAGGTCAAGTCGGTGTAGATCAAAATGGACAATTCCCAAAAAGTATGAATGAACAAATAAGTAATACATTTACTAACATAAAAACAATCCTTCAATCTGAAGGGTTAAGTACTGAAAACATTATAAAAGTAAACATATGGGCGACTGAGAATATTGATTGGGAATTCTTATATTCACAATGGCAACAATTATTTAGCAATGATTATCCAGCGATGACCGTTGGATATATTGTTGCGTTAGGTATACCTGAGATAAAAATTGAAATAGAAATCTGGGCAGCAAAAGTATAAATTTCAAACACACTTCATAAAAAACGATTGCTTTAAAACCAGATAATATCCTCTAAGAATAGCACAGTTAAACAATTGATTCTTAAATTATTAAAAACCTTTCTGTTGAAATGACAACAGAAAGGTTTTTAAAATAAATTCTATTTAATTGTCACAAAGTCTGTTTGATTTTCATCAACTTTTCCTGCCTTCACTTCAATCGATTGACCTTCTTCTAAATTCGTGAAGATAATTGGTGTAACAGTAGAAGCCGCATTTTTCTCAATATAATCTAGATCTACTTCCATTAATAAATCGCCTTGATTAATCGTTTGGCCTTCTTCTACTTTTTCAGTAAAGCCTTCTCCTTTTAGATTCACTGTATCAATGCCTATATGAATTAGTAATTCTAATCCATTCTCAGCTTGAATACCAATCGCGTGTTTGGTAGGAAAAATGTTCAATATCTTACCACTAACTGGAGCAACTACTCTGCCTGTCGAAGGTTTCACAGCAAAGCCGTCTCCCATCATTTTTTGTGAAAAAACTTGATCAGGAACTTCTATAATCGGAAGAATTTCTCCAGCCATCGGGCTAGTTATTTTTATTTGACCATGTATGGTTTCCATCTTGTTATCTTCTTCTGAGATTTGTTCTGATACATCTTCTTTCTTTCGTGGTGTTTTTCCATCGATAATATCTTGCATTTGTCCACGAAGCGTATCAGAAACCGGACCAAAAATAGCTTGAATGTTGTTACCGACTTCCATTACACCTGAAGCACCTAGTTTTTTCAAACGCTTTTTATCAACTTGGTCTTTATTAGCAACACTCACACGAAGACGAGTAATACAAGCGTCTAGGTGAGTAATATTTTCTTGTCCACCCATCGCTGTTAGAATTTCGTATGGTCGATCATCTACTTCATTATCGGAATCTTCATCAGTTTCCGCTTCGTCTTCACGACCAGGAGTAGCTAAGTTAAACTTAAGAATAGCCCAGCGGAATCCGAAGTAATAAATCACTGCAAATACAAGACCGACAACGATGACCCACCACCAGTCAGTACGGTTCGGCATAATTCCAAACAAGATATAGTCAATTAACCCACCAGAAAAGGTCATTCCTATTTTTACATCAAGTAAGTACATCGTCATAAAGGATAAACCTGCAAAAATAGCATGTATACCAAACAAAATTGGTGCTACAAATAAGAACGAAAACTCTAATGGCTCAGTAATACCAGTTAAAAATGATGTTAACGCCGCTGATGCCATTAAGCCTCCAACCACTTTTTTACGTGATGGTTTTGCTGTGTGGTAAATAGCAAGAGCTGCCGCCGGTAGACCAAACATCATGAACGGGAATTTACCAGTCATAAAGTTACCAGCAGTGAATGGTACACCATCTTTTAATTGCGCAAAGAATATTTGTTGGTCACCACGAATAATCTCACCAGCAACATCTGTGTAATTACCAAATTCAAACCAAAATGGCGAGTAGAAAATGTGGTGCAAACCAAATGGAATTAATGAACGTTCAATTACACCGAAAACAAAGGTAGAAATTGTCCGATTTGTTTCGAGCATGAAATAAGATAAGTTGTTTAGACCTTCTTGTGCAAAAGGCCATAAAAAGTACATAATAATTCCTAAAAATAGTGATGAGAAAGCAGTAATAATAGGAACAAAGCGCTTTCCTGCAAAGAACCCTAAAAACTGCGGTAATTCAATGTTGTAGAATTTTTTATACAAATAGGAGGCGAGCACACCCACAATAATACCGCCAAAAACACCGGTTTGTAGGGTATTAATTCCTAATACAGACGCATAAGCAGGATCATTTGCAGCCATGTCAGCGGTAATATCACCGAAAACACCCATCGTTACATTCATAATTAAATAACCTATAATAGCTGCTAAACCAGCAACACCATCTCCACCAGCTAGCCCGATGGCAACACCAACAGCAAATAGCAACGGCAAGTTATCAAATACAATTCCACCAGCCTCTGACATTACTTCTAACACCTTTAATACAGCAGGGTTTCCAAACCACGGAAACTTATCAATCCATGAATCTTGAGCAAAACTTGTACCAAACGCAAGCAAAATTCCAGCGGCTGGCAATAAAGCAACAGGAAGCATAAGCGCTTTCCCTATTTTCTGTAGCGTTCCAAAAACATTTGATTTAGCCAATACAATTTCCTCCTTTTTATTTCGTTATGCAATAACTAGTTTGTGCTACATACAAAAAATAATGAATGACAATAGCGTTTAATAAATTATTTAAATAAAAAAAGCATGAGTAAAAAGGGTGTTATTACCATAATAAGGATAGAACTATCCCCTGGTAACTAACATACTCTTTTACTCATGCCTGATCGAATCAGTAACACGCAACTAGATTTTATTAGTTAAACGTTGCAGATGAATCGTCAAATATAAGACCTCTGTTTCATCTACAGGTTTATTTAATTGTTTTTGCATAACTTTAATCAGTTTCCAAGCAAGATTATAGCATACCGGATATGTCATTTTCAACATTTCTGCTAATTTTTTTTGTTCACCCAATTGCTCCCCTTGATAAACTCGTTCAATCGCGCGGTGAAGGTGCTGAATTAATCGATTATAATTAATATCACCTTGTTGTAATTGAATTGCTAATGTTTGCTCAATCACTTGAATCAATTTTGAAATAAGCTTATGGTGTTTATTCAAATCTCGTAATGATTTATCTGTAATCGCACTATGAATGTGCAATGCAACAAAACCAATTTCTCCTTCAGGGAACGCAATTTGTAGTTCATCTTTCACCTTCTGCACCACTTCAGAAGCAACTTGAAACTCTTTTGGGTACAAAGATTCGATTTCGAACAGAAATGGATTGTTAAACGGAATATTTTTATGTACGCGATGAATCGCGAACGCCAAGTGATCCGTCAACGCTACATGAATATGCTCATTTAAAGATTGGCCCATTCTTTCCTCAATATAAAACATAATATCATTCATAAGTGTCATAATAGCTTTATCAACATGGGTCAATAAGTGCATATACTGTTCTTTTTCTTGTTCATCTTTTAACAAAAATGTTTTGTCTGCTTGATCAAAAGGGACTTTATCTCCTTTTTGTTTGTTAAAGCCTATACCTTTTCCAATTAAAACTACCTCTGTATAAACCGGATGTGATGCGATAATTACATTATTATTTAACGCCTTTTTTACAATTAGCTCTCGCTGCATAACGGCATTCCTCCAAAGCTATGCCATTCAGTCACACTTTATATCGTATAGGTAAACACAATTGTTCGCAAGTATTTTATATTTAAAAAGTGATAGGTGTATGTACTACGCCTACCACTCATATATAAAATACTTTATTCCATTTGCCTAGCTAGAAATCCAGCTGCTGTTTCTGCCGCTTTTTGTTCCACCGTTGAGACATTTCCTTCTTTAGTGAAAATAATAACACAGCCAATTGGATCACCACTTGCGATAATAGGGTGCATCACATAGGATGCGTTAATCACACCTTGATCAGCAACTAATTCCAGTGCTACTTGTTCTGGTTTCATCACACTGTTTCGCTCTTCCATTATTCGCTCAATTTGTTGTGCAATGTTCTTGCCTAAGTATTCTTTTTTCGGTTCACCTGCAACAGCAATAAATGCATCACGATCACATATTAGAATTCCATTTCCTACAGAGTCAAACAGTGCTTCCGCATATTCTTTTGCAAAAGTACTTAATTCGCGAATAGGAGAATATTTCTTTAAAATAACCTCCCCTTCACGATCAACAAATATTTCTAATGGATCACCTTCACGAATGCGTAATGTTCTTCTTATTTCCTTAGGTATAACAACTCTTCCCAAATCATCAATACGACGTACAATTCCTGTAGCTTTCATTTTAAGCAGCCTCTCTTTCTATGATGATCATCTTGCTGGTAGTATTTCCACTTATATAAAAGTAAAAACATAAATAACCAGTTGTGTTTTTAGTATGCTTTGTTAAAAATGAACTATACATTTTATTTTGTGGCTACCCGGTTTAATTCTTTCATACCTTTAATAAAACCGATAACTTCTTGGTAGCGATTAGGATAGGTATTTCGATCCCAACGGAAACTAATTTTTAAGTTTTGATTTTCTGTTCCTAATTGTATCATACGTCCATACTTGTTTGCATAGAGAAATAACTTCTCTCCATCAACAAGTTGACTGGCTTGCGCTTCTACAATTAATGTAATACCTTGTTTGTTTTCTTTAATTGATTCTATCCGTTGTCTCTTTGCTTCTATGCGCAACGTTGTAACATCAATTAGGTTAGAAACCTCACTCGGGTAGTCACCAAATCGATCAATTAATTCTTCGCTAATCCCCATAACATCTTCATCCGATTCCGCTGTTTGGAATTGTTTATACATATCGATTTTTTGCTTTCCATCCGGAATATAAGTATCTGGTAAATAAGCATCAATGGAAAGATTGATTTCTGGATTAAACTGTTTAATTTCCTCTTCTAACTTTCCTTCTTTTCGTTTTTCAACAGCTTCAGTCAACATTTGAGAATACATATCAAACCCTACCGAGTCAATAAAGCCATGTTGCTGTGCCCCTAATATATTACCAGCGCCTCGGATAGACAAATCACGCATTGCTATTTTAAAACCAGATCCTAGTTCTGTGAATTCTTTTATTGCTTGTAGTCGTTTCTCGGCTATTTCAGTAAGCACTTTATTTTTTTGATACGTAAAATAGGCATATGCAATCCGATTGCTTCTTCCTACACGTCCACGCAGCTGATACAACTGACTAAGTCCCATTCGATCTGCATCGTAAACGATCAATGTGTTCACATTTGGTATATCAACACCCGTTTCAATGATTGTCGTACTCACTAGTACGTCATATTCTCCTTCTAAAAACCCGAGCATTACATTTTCAAGCTCTGTTTCATTCATCTGGCCATGTGCAACACCTACACGCACATCATCAACGAGCATACTAATTTCCTGTGCTTTACGTTCAATATTTTCTACCCGATTGTAAAGGAAAAACACTTGTCCTCCTCTTGCCATTTCCCGTTCAATAGCTTCACGTAAAAACATCGGATTATACTCTAACACATAGGTTTGAATCGGGAATCTATTAGCAGGTGGCGTTTCGATAACTGATAGATCTCTCACACCAAGCATCGACATATGCAATGTCCTCGGAATTGGTGTTGCAGTTAAAGTTAACACATCAACGTTTGTTTTTAGCTGTTTAATTTTTTCTTTGTGCTTCACACCAAAACGTTGCTCTTCATCAACAATTAGTAAACCTAGATCATGATAAATAACATCTTTTGATAATAAGCGGTGTGTACCAATAACTATATCGATCAAGCCTTTTTTTAAACCATCTAAAGTTTCTTTCTGTTGTTTACGTGTCCGAAAACGGCTTAATAAACCTATATTCACTGGATAATCTTGAAAACGTTCCATCACTGTTTCAAAATGTTGTTGGGCTAAGATTGTAGTAGGAACTAAAAAAGCAACTTGTTTTCCTTCAGCAATTGCTTTAAACGCTGCACGAATAGCAACCTCTGTTTTTCCATATCCTACATCCCCACATAGCAAGCGATCCATTGGACGAACACGCTGCATATCTTCTTTTATTTCTTCAATACATCGTAATTGATCTTCAGTTTCTTCATAAGGAAAAGCATCTTCGAATTCACGTTGCATAAGTGTGTCTTCGGAAAAAGCATGTCCTTTCGTTGCTTCACGTTCTGCATATAGTTTAATCAAATCGTCTGCAATATCTTCTACAGTAGATTGTACCTTACTCTTTACTTTTTTCCATTCGCTTCCGCCCAGCTTGTATAGTTTCGGCTCTTTTCCTTCTGAACCTACATACTTCTGAACTAAATCAATTTGATCGATTGGAACAAATAACTTGTCATCACCAGAGTATTTTAATAGCATAAAATCTTTGTGTACACCATTCACTGCTAAATTCTCAATACCTACAAAGCGACCAATTCCATGATGAACATGAACGACATAATCACCAATCTTTAATTCTTGATAGGATTTTATTCGTTCTGCATTAGAGATATTTTGTTTTCTCTTTGTCGTTTTTTTCGTTGTTTTCTTAAATAATTCTTTTTCAGTGATGATTGCTAGCTTGTGTAATGGCAATTCAAATCCACCATTTAGTTCACTAATCATAATGGATATTTTGTCTACAGGAAGTTCCACATCATTATCAATAATTTGGGCGCCCATTTTGTAATCTTGTAAAATAGATTGCACTTTTTCTGCTCGTTCTGCATTAGGAGTTAATACAAGAATAGAGTAGGATCCTTTTTCCCATCGGTCGACTTCGTTTTGTAATACATGCATTTGCCCATGAAACTGTTGCATAGCGCGACAAGATAGGTTAACAATATTTTGTGGGTTCGTATTCGGTATATGTCGCAGAAATACAGACAAATAAAGCTTCGGGTGCTTCATTTCTCCCCAAACTTTATGCCAGTCAAAAGAAAACTTTGCTGTTCGTACCATTTGATGTTCTTCCAATAATGTCTGATGCCATTCTGCATCGGTTTGATCAAGGTGTAATGCTGCCTCTTGAATCCGGCTCATTTCATCTAACACGATACAACCGTTCTCAGGTAAATAATCTAGTAAACTGTTTTTTTCTTCGTAGAAAAAACTAACATATTTGATTAACTCTTGGTACCGTTCCTGTTGATTCAAACGGTCGATATCTTCTGTAATTGCTTGTGATAGCTTTTCACCCACAGCTGGATCATGTATCTTTTTTAAATCATTTGCTAAAGCTGCTTGTAGACGTTGTGCACCTGTTAATAAGTCTTGGTCTGTTAAAAGCATTTCTGTAACTGGCTGAATTAAGGCATGTTTCTTTTTCTCTAGTGATCGCTGTGATTCCGGATCAAATAATCGGATCGAGTCTACTTCTTCGTCAAATAATTCCACTCGAACTGGATTTGATTCTGTAATGGGATACATATCTAAAATCCCACCACGTAAACTAAATTCACCCGGACTAGCTACCATATCTACACGTTGATAGCCCATATGAATTAATGTCTTTAAATAGTTATCAATCGATATATCTTGACCAACTTCAAAAATAAGTTGAAAGTCTTTCCAATAACTTTTGGGTGGTAACATCCGCTTCAAAGCAGCAACTGGCGCTACTAGAATACCTTTTCCACTTTGTGACCAGTTGGTTAGTGATTGAATACGCTGACTTCTTAATTCCGGACTGGCTATCGCCATTTCTGAGGTGATCAGTTCATTAACTGGATACAAATGAATAGCTTCTCGGTCCGATGATAACTTGATTAAATCATCATACAATTGTTGCGCCTGGGTCAAGTGATGCGTAACAAGCAGGATTGGTCGTTCAGTTGCTTCTTTTAAAATGGATACTAATAAACTTCTTGCAGAACCAGTTAAGCCACTAACAAGCTGCTCATTTAACCCAGATGATAATCCGTTAATTATCGAGTAAATATCGTTATGATGAGATAAAAAATCTTTTATTCCCTTCATTTTCTTCCCCCTAATATGTCACACATGCATGATAGTTTTTTACGTACAAAAATGCTTTGGTTGAATAACCAAAGCTAAAAAAGCATTGTCTTCTATCTATTTAATTGTTTTTGTATTGTGTTATTGAATAAACGAATCTAATGCATGATAGTGAGGGTTATGTTCTAATGTGTCTTGGCAGTCCTCACATATCACTTTAATTTCAATGTCACCATTTTCAACATACTGTATCATTTCTTTTCTATCTTCAGATGAAAGTGCCTGAAAGCCTAATAGCTTGGCATCAATTACATCTTGATTGATTGTACCTAAAAGCTGTTTACAGTGTCGACACTTGTACAATATCGCCATCTAAATTACCTCCAATAGAAATGACCTTTATTATAAGCATTTCCATTGGCAAGCGTTTTATACACTATATGATTATTGGTTAAAATCATTCATTACTTCTGGAAAAGGTTTGTTCATCCAAGCATTACAAGCTGCTACGGCATGATCGATCGCTTCTTCCACTAATGGTTGTTGTGCTTTATAAAATTCACCTAAAACGTGGTCAACAACACTGACTTGATTTACTGGACGATCAATTCCGATACGAAGGCGGTTAAATTGCTTTGTTCCTAAATGATCAATCATAGAGCGAATGCCATTGTGACCACCGTGCCCTCCTTTTTGACGAAGCCTTACCTTTCCTGTCGGCAAATCAAGGTCATCATAGACCACTAAAATATCATCGATTGCTAATTTATAAAAATCCATCATAGGGCGAACCGACTCACCTGATAAGTTCATATACGTTTGAGGCTTTAGGAGGACAATCTTTGTTTGATCAACTGTTTCCATTGTATATAAGCCATTGAACTTCGATTTATTAATATTCCAGCTATGCTCATTTGCAAGTTTATCTAATACCATAAAACCGACATTATGGCGCGTTTTTTCATATTTTCTTCCTGGATTACCTAATCCTATAATGCATTTCATTCTATTCACGTCTTTCTTTAAACAATTTATCTACGCTTTATATTCTACTTATTTATCTAAGAAAAATAAAGCATTAGCTCATTTCTATAAAAATAGCTTGGACAATGTCCAAGCTATTTTCACTTTATATTATTCTTCATCATCTGCTTTTTCGTTAATCACTTCTGGTTCTGCTGGTTCTTCTTCTGTTGTTTCTTCTTCAGCTGTATCAGGAGCAGTAACTGTCACAATTGTTGTATTCTCATCTTCAAGTATTTCATAGTTCTTGCCATCTTTTAAATCAGAAACCATAATGCTGTCTCCAATTTGTAAGTCTGACACGTCAATCATTATTTCTTCAGGAATGTCAGCAGGCTTTGCTCGAACAGCTAATGCATACAATGGTTGCTGAAGCACGCCACCTTCTTTAGATCCTTGTGCTTCGCCTTCTAAACGAACGGTTACCTCAACATCCATTTCTTGTGACATGTTCACTACATAAAAGTCCGCATGAACTAACTCATCTCTAATCGGTTCAATTTGATAATCATGTAGCATTACATCAACTGATTTACCTTCTACATCTAATGAAATAATTGCGTTTCTTCCTTCATCACGAACTGTTTTAAGCAATTCTATACTATCAACTGAGATCGTGTTGGATTGCTTGTTATTTCCATAGACAACTGCTGGTATACGTCCTGATTGTCTGATTTTCTTAGTGTTCGATTTCTGTAAATCTTCTCTTTTTTTCGCTTTTAGTTGTACTGCCAAGTTCATCAACCTCCAATAAATTTGAAAAAACTAGATCTATCTTAGGTTATTCCCTGTTACCTACAACATTAAACATAAAAAATGAATTAATCAAATAATACACTTACAGATTGTTGCTCATGCACACGAATAATTGCTTCACTTATTAACGGAGCTACAGATAAAGTTTTCACTTGCTTTGTTTGTTTTTCCTTAGGTAATGGAATAGAGTTTGTTACAACAAGCTCTTTAATTGGAGAGTCTCCAATTCGATCCATAGCAGGTCCAGATAATACTGGGTGCGTACAACAAGCATATACTTCTTTTGCACCGTTTTTAATTAGTGCATTTGCACCTAGCGTGATTGTTCCTGCTGTATCAATAATATCGTCAATTAGAATAGCTGTTTTCCCTTCGATATTCCCGACAATATTCATTACTTCTGCTACATTAGGACGTGGACGACGTTTATCAATAATTGCTATTGGAGCTTTAAGACGTTCTGCTAATTGACGAGCTCTTGTCACACCTCCATGGTCTGGTGAAACAATTACAACATCATCTAATGCTTTCTCTTTCCAATAATCAGAAAGAATTGGAACACCAACTAGCTGATCAACAGGAATATCAAAGAAACCTTGGATTTGTGGAGCGTGTAAATCTAATGAAATGACACGAGAAGCGCCAGCCACTTGTAATAAATCAGCTACTAATTTTGCTGTAATTGGTTCGCGCGCACGAGCTTTACGATCTTGACGCGCGTAACCATAATAAGGCATGACAATATTGATCGTTTTGGCTGATGCACGTTTTAGAGCATCAATCATAATCAACACTTCCATAATATGCTGATTAACTGGTACACAGGTGGATTGAACTACATATACATCACAACCACGTACACTTTCCTCAATATTGATCTGAATTTCTCCATCGCTAAAAGTGGTAACTGAGCATTCTCCTAAAGGAACACCTATTTCATCTGCTATTTCTTGTGCTAAATGCGGGTTAGAATTAAGGGTAAATACTTTCAAAAAAGAATCTTGATATTCCGCTGACATGTTGTCAAACCTCCATTTGTTCTATTTGTGCTTATTTATTCGTTTTGCATATGATTGCTTGTTCACTTGCTTCGAACGAGCTATTGATAAAGCATCTGCTTCAACATCTTTATTAATTGTAGATCCTGCCGCTACAAGAGCACCTTTTCCTATGGTAACAGGTGCAATCAAGTTGGCATTGCATCCAATAAAAGCATCATCTTCTATTTTAGTCAGGTATTTTTTTTCGCCATCATAGTTCACTGTAATCGTACCACAACCTACGTTTACATTTTTCCCTATTTCTGCATCACCAATATAACTTAAATGAGAAACCTTACTCTTATTTTCTATGTTTGCTTTTTTCACTTCGACAAAATTACCAATTTTCACTTCATCACCAATCGTTGCTTCAGGTCGAATGTGTGCATATGGACCAATATTTACGTTATTGCCAATGTCACTATCTGCTGCAACACTTTGTTTAATAATTGTATTTTCACCAATTACGCAATTATTAATCTCTGTATGTGGTCCAATAATAGAACCAGTACGAATAATTGTTTCACCATTAATAATACAACCTGGCTCAACTACTACATCCTGTTCAATACGTACACTTGGCCCTATATAAGTATTGTCTGGATCAATTATAGAGACACCATTTCGCATGTGCTCTAAATTAATTCTGTTTTTCATTACTTTTTCCGCTTTTGCCAACGCTACACGATCATTGACACCAATCGTTTCATCAGGATCTGTTGTTTGGTAAGCAGCAATTGTTTCATTTGCTTGCTTTAGTATCTCAATTACATCAGGTAGATAGTATTCTCCCTGCGCATTGTCATTTGACACTTTATTTAGTGCATCAAATAATAATTCATTATCAAAGCAATATGTACCTGTATTAATCTCATTTACTAAAAGTTGATCACTCGTTGCATCTTTGTGCTCGACAATTTTTGCAACATTTCCATCATCATCTCGTATTACCCTACCATATCCAGTCGGATCTGTAATCGTTGTCGTCAACACTGTTGCTTTTGCTTGTGATTGTACATGTTGGTCAAATAATGCAGCCAATGTGTCAGCTGTTAATAAAGGCGTATCCCCACAAACAACTAAGGTTACACCTTGTTCATTACCAATCATAGGAGCTGCCTGCTTAACAGCGTGTCCAGTACCTAATTGTTCTTCTTGAAGCACAAACTCAGACGACTCACCAAGTTGCTGTTTCACTTGTTCTGCACCATGGCCTACAATTGTCATTACCTTCTTTAATTGCAGTGCTTGTAACTGATCGATCACGTGTTGCACCATAGGTCTTCCTAATACAGGATGTAAAACCTTGTATTTCTTGGACTTCATTCTAGTTCCTTGCCCAGCTGCAAGAACAATCGCATATCTGTTTTCCATCGAGATAGCCTCCGTTTTTCCTTTTAATTAGTGGCTTTTGCATTTAAAAATATATTATTCGTTCTATTAATACTTCTCATATACGTTTTTTGTAAAATCATCTTTATTTTGTCAAATTTTTCAGAAAATATTTTACTTTTGTAAAAGTCCCTGCTTCATTAAATTAATTTATATACATTAACGAATATATCCTAATTACCGCTCTATTTCAACAATAAAATCCGATTAAATAAAGTACAGAAAATTCGGCAAAAAGAAAAAGTCTAATCTGGATGATTAGACTAAGATGGCAATCTATTTACTTATGAAGCCCCTGCTCCTTCATATTGCACTTCTTCTTCCCCGACACGGCGATATTCTTCTAATACTGCTTCTTGAATCTTGCCTCGAGTACCAGAATTAATTGGGTGGGCTATGTCTCTAAACTCACCATCTGGTGTACGTTTTGAAGGCATAGCTACAAACAAGCCACTATTGCCATCAATTACACGAATATCATGTACAACAAATTCCTGATCTAATGTAATAGAAGCAATTGCTCGCATTCTCCCCTCGGTATTCACGCGGCGTAATCTAACGTCTGTTACTTCCATGTGTGTTCACCACCTTTTCCCATAAAAAACTTATTACCATAATTCAACATAAGTATAGTAATTCCTGCTTATTTTTTTAAAAAAATAAATATTTTTTTATAGTTCTAAAAATTGTCACAAACTAGGGATAGAATTTAACACAAGAAAAATGGAAGCGATTACGCCAGATCACTTTACCAAACACAATCATAACAGCTATTAGCGCAGCATTTATTTAAATAAGTTGCCTTTATGCACTTCTATTTGTTGATTGCGCACATCAACATTCGATATTTTTACAAGAGAGGTATAATCATTTACTACTCGTTCATCTTCCTCATCTTCCGCTTCTGCTAATACACCAATACCGGCAACCTGAGCATCAAATTCTTTTAATAGACTTTTCATTCCATCAATCGTTCCGCCAGCCTTCATAAAATCATCAATAATACAAACACGCGCACCTTGTTTTAGGCTTCGCTTGGTAAGTACCATTGTTTGTATTTTACGAGAGGAGCCTGACACATAATTAATGCTCACTGTTGATCCTTCCGTAATCTTTGGATCCCGTCTAACAATAACTACTGGAACGTTTAAGAAAGAAGCTACAGCATAGGCCAAAGGTATCCCCTTTGTCGCAACAGTGACTACAGCCTCTATACCAAGTGAGGCAAATTCACTAGCAAACAAACGACCAATTTGACGGATGGTGTCGGGTTCACCAAGAATATCACTCATAAATAAATATCCTCCAGGCAACAACCTGTTTGGATCTTCTAAACGATCACATAATTGATTAATAAATTGATCACTATTTTCTTTACTATATTGTGGAACATACTTCACTCCACCAGCAGCTCCAGCAACAGATTCAAGATAACCAATACCTTCTTGCTGTAACATTTTATTCATAATCGTCAAATCTTCACTAATTGATGATTTTGCTGCTTGATATTTTTCAGCTAGAAAAGGAAGGGAAATTAATTGAAGCGGGTGTTCTAACACATAGTTTGTCATTCCGATTAAACGATCACTTCTTTTCATAAACACACCTCTAAAAAACGAATATTTTAAGATAAAGATAACATTTCATACGTCTTTAAGCAAGTTGACTAAGCAAACGATTCCACTTATATCGATGCCTGGTTGTTTTCTTTTATTTAAAAAAAGAGACAAACCCAGATTAGGATTTGTCTCTTAATAATTGTTGTTCTGCCATTTCAACGGCACGCTTTACCATATTCCCTGCATCTCTTGCTTTAATACCGCCCCAACCTTCTTTTTGAACGGTGTCGTAAAAACCTAATTCCTTGGCAATCTCTTCTTTCAATCGATCGGACATAACGCCACGACGTCTACTCATAACAGAGATCGCTCCCTTCTTTGTTTTATAGGCCGACATAAATAGTATATGTAACATCTGTGATTATATTAGTTGATATAATGGACAAGAAGGGGATTTCCAATATTTAAAAAAACAAAAAGCAGCAAACCTTGTTTACTGCTCTCCTACCGCTATCTTATTTCTTTCTTCGATGAAGCTCAACTCTACTGTTTCTGTCAAAATATCCGCATAGCTGTATGAAACGCGTTCAAATGCGTTCTCTTCTTGATCGAGTGCAACAATAAACACTGCAGGATACGTTTCAGCCAATGTTCCATACCGTTCCACTGTCTTTCTTCTTCCACCATTGGCAGTTAGCTTTAAACGCTTTCCAATTTGGCAATCCAGACCTTGTTTAATTTCGACTAATGTTTTGGCCAATATACTCCACCTCACTAAGAATGATTATAACACAGGCTTGTATTTCAGTCAATAAAATATTACATTATAACAAGTAATTGTTTTACTTGTCAACAAAATATTTCGCGACTTCTCCATTATTTATTAGGGTTTCACAAATATGTAAAATTATGTACAAAAAAAGAAGGTTTATTCTCACCTTCTAATTTAAATCCTCTTTTACATATGGCATGCCCGTGCGCAGCAACCCTTTTGTTTCAATCCCACCTAAACCTTTTTCGCCTGTTAATGTATTTTTTAGTGCATCGTATACACTTACCTTCTCCATAAAGGATGTATAGGCAACTTTTGCAGCAATATAGACAGGATCCAAAGCATGTATGTTAATTCTTGATGGTGAGCTGGCAAAATTAGCTCCGGCTCTAATTAACGATTCAAAATGAGATTGACATGCACCTGCAAAAATAACCAATTGGTCTACATTTGGAACAACATTTCTAGCCGCTCTCACCGCATCAACGAAATATTGGGAATGACGGTAAGCGCGGATATCTTTTTTTTCTCCTTTATTACGTAAAAAAGCATCATGCCCTGTAATTACAATCATATCCGGTTGAATCTTTGTAATTAAACGTTCCATTTCTCCCGGCATTTCTCTTTCATCACAATAAAGGCCATGTACCTGCAAACCTAGCCGTTGATACAAATCAATACACTTCTTCAAATACAGTTTATCTCCGTCCAAGTGAAGGACGCGAGCTGGTATTTGAAAATAATTTGCATCTTGGTGGTAACCAGCAGTCGATTCATAATTTCTTTTTTCTTTCATTAATTGATAATCTTGACGAAACAACCGAAAAGAATAATCGGCCTTTTCTTTTTCTTTACTTTTCCAATGTTGCATTTCTCGCTCTTGAACTTTCTTTAGATCGGTCAATGCAGCATCCGCTTCTAAACGAATGTCCTCTCCGTACAAAACAGCAACATGATTCGTTATGTGATTGATTCGAAAAAGAACATCATTACTATATGAATTTCTCGTAACTATATCACCAGTAACAAAGGACATGGCTCACCCACCTCATATTTGCGATAGACGTTCTACCATAGATTATGGTCACTGAGGTGAATATGTGCACCTAATACCTACAAAAAAGCATTAGACAAATCTGCAAACTCTTGAATAGACAGAGATTCTCCACGACGAGTTCCATCTATTCCTGCATGTTTCAATCTTAACTCAATTTCTTCTTTGTCATATACTTGAGAGAAGTGACGATTTAAATTATTACGTAAGGTTTTTCTTCTTTGAGCAAAAGAGCCTTGTACCAAATCAAAAAAGAACGTTTCATCTGTAACCTCTACTAACGGTTTTTCCCTTTGTTTTAGATGCAACACAGCTGAATCGACATTAGGTTGCGGCATAAATACGGTTTTTGGAACGTTAAGCGCAACAGACGCCTCTGTATAATATTGCACAGCAATGGATAATGAACCATAACTTTTCGTATTTGGTTTTGCAGCCATACGATCGGCAACTTCTTTTTGAATCATTACCGTAAAACTTGAGATAGGCAATTGTTCCATCAACAACTTCATTAAGATCGGGGTAGTTACATAATAAGGTAAATTAGCAACCACTTTTATTTCTTTCGTATTTGGACAGTACTTGTTTACTACCTCTACTACATTAGATTTTAATATATCTTGATAAATAATATTGATGTTATCATAATTACCAAGTGTATCATCTAAAATTGGATCTAAGCGTTGATCTATTTCAAATGCTATGACCTTCTTGCTGTGAATTGCTAATTGTTCTGTTAATGCCCCGATTCCAGGACCAATCTCTATAACAGTCGTTTCTTCATTTACATTTGCCACTTCTATGATATTTTTTAGTGTATTCACGTCAATAATAAAGTTTTGACCCAAACTTTTTTTAAATGAAAATCCATACTTGTTTAAAATTTCCTTAGTTTTGGTTGGTGTCGCAATTGCCTTAAAAGTCATTATCTTTCCTCCTGGAGAATCATAGCCATCTCTTTTGCTAACTGTTCTTTTGATATTTGAAACATATGCAATCTTTTTAACAACTGCTTTCCGTTAGAATAACCTATTCTTAGTTTTCGTGTTAATTTTTCTCTTCGTACTTTTGCTTGCGGGCCACCCACTAAGCCAAAATCAATTAAATCTTCTTTTGTTATTTCAACAGGGTGTAATTCTGTTAATTCATAAACTTGAGACAACGCTTCTCGTATTGTTTCAATCGATGCGTGTTCAATACCAATTCCTTTATCATATTTACCTCTGGCTTCATCTTTCGTTAAAAAAGCATGTTTGCATCCAGGAACCGCTTCCGAAACAATATTCCGAATCCGTTGCCCTGGATAATCGGGATCCGTGAAAATAATAATTCCACGCTTTTCTTGCGCGTGTTTAATCTGATCAAGGATTTGCTGATTAATTGCTGATCCATTTGTTTCGATTGTATCTGCTTTAACTGCTTGCTTAATTTTAGACGTATCATCTTTTCCTTCAACAACTATAATTTCTTGTATTTGCACACTAGTGTCTCCCATTCATTTATCTTTGTATATTATAGAATTCAACTACACACTTAAGCAAGTACTCTATAGCTAAAACAACAGAAAAAGAGGGAGAGTGTCTTCTTCGACAATCCCCCTCATCCTATTTGTGTATTATAAAACACTAATCCAAAATGGTTACCTTTACCGTTTTTCTCCCATACCTAAGAGCAGCAGCACGTGATGGTAAATGCACATCAATTCGATTTCCTCTAATATTACCACCAGTATCTCTAGCTATAGCATACCCGTAACCTTCAACATGTACCTTTGTACCTAAAGGAATTACACTAGGATCAACAGCAATTACCCCATTAGGATTTGCTTTCAAATTATAACCTGTTGCAGTCAAACCTGATCCACTACATGTTTTACAATCCCAATTATAAGCAGTAGCTTTCATATATAATGTTTTAGAAGATGTACTATCTCCACGAGAAACAGTAGTCACTCCAGTGTTTTTGATTACTTTCGTACCTACCGCAACGACGCGATCTTTACTTTCTCTTTTTACATCTTCAGCTAATAATTTTCTATCTACTTCTTTACCGTTTTCTAGAGTCAATTCATATTTCTTCTCAACTAACCCTGATTGTCCGGAATCAACTACTTGCTCTGTTCCTTTTTTTAAAGAACTATCATTTTTCTTTACTGTAGCATACTTCATTTCTTCTTCTACCACTTCAGTTACTTTTTCAACACGGGTAATGGTTACAGTTGTTCCCTTTGTAACATTAGCTTTTTCTGATGGTTTTACACGGTCTAACTCATTCAAAGTAATCGATTGATTGGATAGAAAATCACTTACTTTGTTTGTTGTTGTCCAAACCTTTGACTCTTCTCCACCATCATTAAGCGTAACCTGAAATGCTTTTTCTATTGAAATATCCATTGCATCTTTAATCGATTGTTTGGAATCGACAGATAATATATCATGCTTTTCAACAGTAATATCCTTCTCCTTCAGAAAAGAATCTACTGTATCTTCTGTTGTATAGTAAGTATTTGGTTCTCCGTCAACAGTTAACACAACTTCTTTCGCTTTTTCATATACTATTTTCATATCATTTGTTATAAGTGCTGTTTCTTCATGCGAAAGTGCATCATGTTCTGCTACGTTTATTTCGAGCTCTTGCATTAAATCCGCTACCGTCTCAGCATGTGTTTCTACTGTTTGTGCTTCACCATTAACGGTCACTTCGACTTTCGCCTCTGTAGCTTCATAAGTAACCAAAGCCACAAATGCAAGCAACACAATCACTGAAATAACAGGTATTACCAACTTTTTATTCCATGTTGGCAATAGCTTGGAAAGATTTTTCATCCTCTTTTGCCTCCTTTATACCCGCCGTTGTATTATATAAACAATGCAAAGGGGTGTCAAACAGACAAAAGAGGGTGTGAAATGATAGTTAAGGCTTATATATCAACGTTTATAGAATGAAACACCCTGATTGTTTCATCTTTATTAAAAAAAGATTACAATCAAGTTTCTTCGTAATATTTCCGTAAAATAAGCAATAATCAGTTGGTTTTTTAACTTAAACCAAACAATCTCAATGCATTTTTCTTGGTAGCTTCTTGTACTTCTTTGACCGTTAGTTCACGGAGCGCAGCAATCTGTTCTGCAACTAGCGCAACGTAGGATGGTTCATTTCTTTTCCCGCGATTTGGGTGAGGAGCGAGAAATGGACAATCTGTTTCAATTAAAAGTCTATCTAACGGAACCATTTTGGCAACTTCTTTCGGCTCTGTGGCATTTTTAAATGTTACAGGACCTCCTAAAGAAATATAAAAGTTCATATCAAGACAAGCCTGAACATAGCTAGGGGCATCATTGTAACAGTGCATAATACCACCAATTTCACTTGCGTTCTCTTCTTGCAATATTTGTATGATATCTTCCGTCGCTTCACGGTTATGGATGATGATTGGCATATTCACTTTACGTGCTAAACGTATTTGTTTCCTAAACACTTCTTTTTGTACATCATGTGGTGACTTATCCCAATGGTAATCTAATCCCATCTCTCCTAAAGCCACCACTTTTGGATGATCGACCAATTCCTCTAACCATTTTAGTTCTTTTTCTGTAAAGTCAATCGCATCTACCGGATGCCAACCTACCGCTGCATAAATATCCTCGTGCTTTTCAGCTAGTTCAATTGCTTTAGGTATTGTTTCGTGATCAAATCCTACAATAACCATATGAGAAACTCCTGCCTCTCTTGCACGAGCTATTACTTCTTCACGATCTTCGTCAAACTGCTTCACATTTAAATGTACATGTGTATCGAATAACATTGTTTTCCTCCTATTGCTGTTTGTCATACGAAAAGGAAAACGCCCATCAACATGTATCGATAAGCGTTTAACTTTTACTATTTTACTGATGATCCATTTGGCAAATGGCTCGGAACAGTGATTAAAGATAAGTTTCCTTCTGCATCTTCACCCGAAAGAATCATTCCTTGACTAATGAGCCCGCGCATCTTACGTGGTTTAAGATTAGCTACAATGACAACTTTTTTACCTACTAATGCATCTAAATCTTTGTAGAACTCAGCAATGCCCGATAAAATTTGGCGATGCCCATTTGCATCTCCAGCATCTAATCGGAATTGAAGTAGCTTATCTGCGCCTTCTACTTTAGCACAAGAAATAACCTCTGCTACTTTAAGTTCTATTTTTTCAAAATCATCAAATTTGATTGGCTTAGCTTTTGAAGAGGTTAGCTCTATTTTCTCAGGCTGCCATTCTTCCTCTTCTGTTGCTACGTCTGTTCCTGCCATTGCTTGCTTCATTGCTTCTACTTCTTCTTCTTTATCTAGACGTGGGAAAATAGGTTCGCCTTTCGCTACTACTTTTCGTCCTGACGGGAAGTTTCCAAAAACTAAGTTTTCCCATAATCGATCGTTTTTATCATCTAATCCTAATTGCTCGTAAATCTTATCAGATGTATCAATAAAAATAGGTTGAAGTAACGTAGCTACCACACGCAAACTCTCAGCTAAGTGAACCATTACGCTCTCTAATTCAGCACGCTTGTCCTCTTCTTTAGCCAATAACCATGGTTGTGTTTCATCAATGTACTTATTTGTACGTGAAATAAATCGCCATACTGCTATTAAAGCTTGGCTAAACTGCATCTCGTCCATCTCTGCTTCATACGTACGCACTGTGTCTGCAGCTAGTTCACGTAAGTTTTTATCGTACGGAGTAACATCACCGTTATACGCCGGCACTTCTCCATCAAAGTATTTGTTTATCATAGCAATTGTTCTGTTTAACAAATTACCTAAATCATTGGATAAATCGAAATTCATTCGTGAAATAAAATCTTCTGGTGTAAAGATGCCATCATTTCCAAAAGGTACTTCTCGCATTAAATAATAACGCATTGGATCTACACCATAACGTTGAACTAAGAATTCAGGATAAATTACATTTCCTTTTGACTTAGACATCTTTCCATCCTTCATCAATAACCAACCATGTCCGTATACCTTTTTAGGAAGTGGCAAATCCAATGCCATTAGCATAATTGGCCAATAGATCGTATGGAAGCGAACGATCTCTTTACCAACCATATGCACATCAGCCGGCCAGAATTTCTTGAATAATTCTGGTTGATTCTCAAAACCACCTAATTCCGGGTCATAACCTAATGCAGTTATGTAGTTAGTTAAAGCATCAATCCATACATAAATTACATGCTTTGGATCTGAATTAATTGGTACACCCCAGTCAAAAGTTGTACGAGAAACCGCTAAATCTTCTAGTCCTGGTTTAATAAAGTTATTGATCATTTCTTTCTTTCGTGACTCTGGTTGAATGAAATGCGGATGATTTTCATAGTAATCGAGTAAGCGCTCTGCATATTTACTCATGCGAAAGAAATATGACTCTTCCTTTACCCATTCTACTTCGTGTCCACTAGGTGCCACACCACCGATGACCTTACCCGCTTCATCACGATGTACCTCAGCAAGCTGTGTTTCAGTAAAAAACTCTTCATCTGAAACAGAATACCAGCCAGCATAATGACTTAAATAAATGTCACCTTGTTCCTTTAATTTATCAAAGATCTTAGCTACCACTTCTTTATGATAGTCATCTGTTGTTCGTATAAATTTATCATTTGAAATCTTTAACAATTTCCAAAGATCTTTTATACTATCAGCCATTCCATCTACATAAGCCTGCGGCGTCTGTCCTAACTCTTGTGCTTTCTTTTCAATCTTTTGTCCATGTTCATCTGTTCCAGTTAAATAAAACGTGTCATAGCCCTTTAATCGCTTGTATCGAGCAGACACATCACAAGCAATCGTTGTATAAGCGTTACCTATATGCAATTTACCGCTTGGATAATAAATTGGTGTAGTAATATAAAATGTTTTCTTGTCCTGATCCATCGAATTTTCCTCCTGCATTTAGTGCTTTTTTCTTCATTATTGCTTACCTTGTGTATATTTACACAGTATTTATTATTTTACATGATTCATTTCATTCTATTGTATCGGTTTTATTGTAATTTTTCCATTCTTATTAGCTTAAATGATGAAAATATTGATAGTAAAGATACGTAAAAACAGCTTTTGAATTTCCATTTTAGGTGTAGTGAGGACACTCCACTAAAACAAAATAAAAGTATTCATTTTTCTTTTTTAAAGAAAATCGGATATTTATGTCGAAATTAAAGTATATACGTTGTATTGTTTTTCCTAAAAGATTGATTTTTTTCAAAAAAAGTAATTGACACATATAGAAATTACTGGTATATTAAATTTAGAACTTGTCGAATAATGGCAGAAATAATATCTATCTCGGGAGGAGAAAAAGAATATGAAATCTACAGGTATTGTACGTAAGGTTGATGAACTAGGACGCGTAGTTATTCCTATCGAGCTACGACGCACATTAGGAATTAACGAGAAGGATGCTTTGGAAATTTATGTTGATGATGAAAGAATTATCCTTCAAAAATATAAGCCAAGCATGACTTGTCAAGTGACTGGCGACATTTCTGATGATAACCTATCATTAGCTGACGGTAAGCTAGTGTTAAGCCCTGAAGGTGCAAAAGCATTAGTTGATGAAATCAACTCACGTTTAAATAAATAATTAAAAATAAAAATGATGCAGTATCCTCAATAGATACTGCATCATTTTTATTTTTAATCAATATGATAAGCTTGATATACTTCACGTTTTTGTAGCTTGCGATCTTTAGCTACTTTTTTTATTGCTTCTTTACTTGAAATGCCTTCCTGCTCGATATAATGCTCAACATGTAAAGGGATAGATAGATCTTGCCACCAAAGCTCTCTCTCTTCTATTTCGTGTGTTGCTCCTTCTACAACAATACAAAACTCCCCTTTTATCGTACCTGTTTCCACCCATTCACATACCTCTTCTAGCGTGCCACGTACATATTCCTCAAATCGCTTTGTTAGTTCTCTTCCAATAACTACAGAACGATTACCAAAATCAGCTTTCATTTCTAGCAATGTTTCTTTTACCCGGTAAGGTGATTCATATAATAATATAGTATCTGTTAACTTGCTCAGTCGCTCGATCGCTTCTTTCCTATCTTTATTTTTTCTTGGGAGAAATCCATAAAAATAAAAGTGTTTCGTCGAAAGTCCAGATGCAACCAACGCACATAAGCCAGCGTTTGCACCCGGCAAAACAACGACAGGTATGGAAGCTTTAATAGCTGATTCAATGACCGGATTCCCAGGGTCCGAGACAGCTGGCATACCAGCATCACTAACTAATGCTACATCCTTCCCATCAAGCATTGCTTCAATCAACATTTGCTCACGTTGCTCATTACTATGTTCATGATAACTAACAAGCGATTGATTAATATCAAAATGGTTTAAAAGTTTTTTCGTATTTCTTGTATCTTCCGCTGCAATAAAATCTACCTCACGCAAAATATTTAGCGCACGAAAGGTGATATCTTCCAAATTCCCAATTGGGGTGGGTACAATATAGAGTGTGCCATATGGGTTATCTGGATCAAAGCTTTTCTGAACGTTCATGTTGCACCTCCTCTTTTTGAAACGCACGGATTCGTGTAAGCTTTTCTTCTCTGTTTAACCGCTTAATAGAATACTCTTCTTTCATTGCTTCTTCTTTCGTTTCAAAAGTCTGGTAATAGCGAAGGGAAAATGGACCTCTTCCTCTTGTATACTTGGCACCTTTACCAGACTCATGCATTGCCAGCCGACGAGCTAAATGATTCGTATATCCTGTATACAGTGTTCCATCTTTACACTCTAAAATGTACACTGTATGATCATATTTTTTCTCCATAAATAATTTTTGATAGCTCCTTTGTATACTCCCCATTTTGTTCAAACACATATAATGGCGGATGAATATGTAAGTCTGGATTCCCATCACGAATTGCTTCTATTAATAAAATATTCGCTTCTTTTCCTTCTTTAGGATAAACAAACTGAATTCGCTTCGGCTCTAATTTATATTGTTTAAATAAAGTTAGGATTTCTACTAAGCGATTCGGGCGATGTACCATTGCAACTTTTCCACCTGACTTCGCTAGCTTACTACACGCCTGTACCACATCTTCCAAACTGCAAAGTATCTCGTGTCTTGCTATTGTTAAGTAATCATTTTTATTTTGATGTGCTTTTTGCTCTGTTTGAAAATAAGGTGGGTTTACTGTGACTACATCAAATTTATCATTACCAAACCGTGCTGGCATATCTTTTAAGTCGCCATGTATCAATTGTATTTGCTCTTCCTTTTGATTCATTGCAACACTTCTTTGCGCCATGTCGTATAAACGCGCCTGTATCTCCACACCAGTTATTGCCGCTCTCGTTTTTTTACTAAATAGTAGCGGAACGACTCCATTCCCTGTACAAAGATCTAATATCTTTCCTCTTTTTAATGGGATACGAGCAAAATGAGCTAGAAGGACCGCATCAATGGAAAAAGAGAATACGGACGGACTTTGAATGATTTGCATCGATTGATCCGTCAATAAATAATCTAGACGCTCATCTTCTTTTAATTCAACCATAATGCTTACTCCTCTTTCATTTCTTTTATTTGCGTTTAAAAGGACTGAAAATTAAAGGTGGTGGCACCTAAAATAATCAGTCCTAAACATGTCATTATTTCGTTTTGTTTAAAAACAATAAACAAAACAAGCAATCTTCATCTTGCCTCGGACTTCCAAAATGCACATTACAAATGTGAAATCCTTCTTCATACAACCTTGCCAAGTTATCATATCCTTCACCGATACCGACATCATCATGTTCCAGTCCATTATCAGATCCAGTATCAGCTGTTGTTTCATTATCTAGACGATTTCGCAAGTGATGATTTTCCATAGATAATCGATGATTTTCCTCTAGCAACTCACTTATGTGCGTTTTTAAATCACCAAGCTGTTGGTAGAGTTGGCCAATTTGTTCTTCCATATAAGATACTTGTTCGAATACCTCTTTTTTATTCATTTTACCTCCACCCCATCATTCTGTGGCTTCCGTATGAATAACTCCCTCATCGATTAACTCATCTAACGTATACTCAATGACTCTTTCTTTATCGGGAATTTCTATTTGAATCATACGCTCTAGAATATTCAAACCTACTACTTTACCTTTTCCGTAAGGTGTTTGAATCGATTCACCTAGGTCAGGCAATTCCTTTTTCGCTGTTTCATAATTATCATTCTCATATTTTAAACAGCACATTAAACGCCCACATAAACCTGATATTTTTGCAGGGTTTAAAGATAAGTTCTGATCCTTTGCCATTTTTATTGATACTGGCTCAAAGTCACCTAGGAAAGTAGAACAGCACAACATTCTACCACAAGGACCAATTCCACCCAATAACTTCGCTTCATCTCTTACCCCAATTTGACGTAGTTCAATACGAGTCTTAAATATAGCGGCGAGATCTTTCACTAAGTTACGGAAATCAACTCGTCCGTCTGCTGTAAAATAAAATATAGCTTTGTTTCGGTCAAACGTATATTCTACGTCAACTAAATTCATATCCAAGCTATGTTCTATAATCTTTGACTGACAAACTTCATAAGCTTCAGTTGCATTCTCTTGGTTTTCAGCAACGATTCGCTTATCTTTCTGTGTTGCTAAACGAATGACTTTCTTTAAAGGAAGAACGACATCTTCCTCATCTACTTGCTTATTCGAAATAACTACTTTACCGAATTCAACCCCTCTTACAGTTTCGACAATGACATAATCATCTTTCGTAATAGTCATATCTCCGGGGTCAAAGTAATATATTTTACCCGCTTTTTTAAAGCGTATACCGATTACTTCTACCATTAATTTATTCACCTCTGCATTCGCAGTGTTAGTTGCTCCATCAAAAGAGTAGGATGGACATTTTGATTGATACGTTTCTTCGCTTCCATCATAGCATAAAGTATTTGTGTTGTATCCTCTCTCGACCAATAAAGTGCACTTTCTTCTATTTTGTCTAAATAAGCATGAAAAATAATGTACTCCTCTTTACCGATTAACTGATACATCACATCTTTATACCATAGAATCAGCAAATCCAGACCAAGCTGTAACTGTGATCTTTCGGAAAAATGTGGCATCCATTGCTTTTGGATAAATAATAGCACTTCATCTTTTTTATGTTGAAGCATTTCAATTAATTGTACCACTAAATTTCGCGCTTGCGCAAACCACTCATCTTGATCAAACATTTTTGCATCTTCCACATTATTCGTTATTGCAGAGAATAATCTTGCATTTGACGCTGTAATACCTGATTCTTGTAATACCGTTTGCATTTTATTTTCATTTAAAGGTTGCAAGGCTATGATTTGGCATCTTGATCGAATCGTCTGAATGATTCCGTTCACATTATCTGTTAATAAAATTGCCGTAGTTTGCTGGCTAGGTTCTTCTAGAAATTTCAACAGCTTATTCGCCGCATTAACCGTCATCTTATCTGCATCTTGAATGATATATACTTTTCTGTTTGATTCTAAACCAGTATAGGAAAATTCTTTTTGCAAATGTAAAATTTGATCTTTTTTAATTGAAGCACCCTCAGGGACAATTTTATGAACATCTGGGTGGTTTCCTGATGTAATACGAATACAATTTCTACAAGTATGACAAGGTTCACCATCTATTCGATTTAAACAAAATATGCTTTTTGTTAACATTGTCGCAATCTGATTTTTCCCTGTACCTTTTTGTCCATGAAACAAATAAGCATGAGAAATTCGATTGCGTTCAATCATATTGACGATCATTTTTGTTGCAACTGGTTGAATCGTCGCTAACTCTTTCCAATTATTCATATCAATACGTCCTTTTAGCTTTAACTCTATTTATTTTTACTATCCGTCAAAAGCGGCAATGCCATGTTCACTTTAACTCTTTTTACTAAAGTCTTATCAAATAATTTTCTCACATGAACCGCAGGGGAAATACACTCGCTTTCCGCGGGCACGACCTCAGCTAACTTGGTAAAGAAATTCACTTTACCAAGTGGATCTTCGGACGCGTGCTGTTCCCGCAGGAGTCTCGTGTATTTCAACTGCTAAGTCTATTTTATACTAAATTAACGTATCCTTTTGAATACTTGATAGGAATAGAGTATCTCAATATTTAGTATAAATCCTTTATTTTTACTAAGAAAAAAGAGTGAAATATAAAGGTATTTCAACTCTTGTGTTTATCGTATTTATTCTACCATTTTATGCAATCGGGTAATAGTCTGTTAAGAATATAAATTTATTAAAAGTCCCTTTATTTCACCAATTACATCTAATATATCGATAGAACGTCTTTCTTGTTCTAATACTACCTCTGTTAATTGCACAAGTTTTTCATCAATTTCTTTTACAAGGGTTAATTTTCGATTATTTCCCTGGAAATTAAAACTATGTGAATGATTTAAATCCATACCATATTGAACCGCTTCTTTAACAAAATCTTTCACGAGTCGTTTATATTTAGCTAAGTCTTTAAAAGAACGGAAACGTGCTAGCCGTTCGCCTTGTAGTGTAATGTTTTTAACTAGTTCTGTTAACTGTTCATGTTGTAACTTTTGCGTTTGCGAAGCAACCATTACATCAAACTTTTTACTGCTCTTCTGATTATTAACTACCTGTGTTTTGGTTGCTTCTAGCTGTGCTCGCATTTCTTGATTAATCTTCATTTCATGTATCCCCTTTATGGACTAGACGTCAAACTAGTAGTTTAAAACTGATAAAAGGAATCGATTGGTAGCACAAATACTGTCGCTCCACCTACTTCAACATTAATTGGTCTTGGAATGTAAGAATCCGCATTGCCACCCATTGGTGAAATTGGTGCCACCATTTGTTCTCTTTGACTACAGTTATCTTTAATAATGTCTAATGCTTCATCTACGGCATCATCATTACAACCAATCATTAAAGTAGTATTTCCTTCTTTTAAAAACCCACCTGTTGTTGATAATTTCGTTGCTTTAAAATCCTTTTGACCTAACGCATCTGTTAAACGATTGCTATCTTTATCCTGTAACACTGCAACAATTAATTTCATTTTTTTTAACCTCCCAATCATTTTGATGTACTATTATACACATTTATATGGCGTAAAATAAGCGTTAACGATTGCTCTACTACATCTTCAAACTTGGGGCTAGCATCAACAGCTACCATTCGATCATTGAATCGATCAAGAAGTATTTTGTATGCATCATAAACGTTTTGATGAAAGGAAAGCTTCTCTAAATCTAACCTATTCTTCTCGCGCTGGTGATTCATATTAATTCGCTTTAACCCTTCTTCTGGTAATATATCAAAAAACAATGTTAGATCTGGCATAGTATCATTAATTGCAAATTGATTAATTTGATAAACTTCTTCTATTCCTAAACCTCTTGCATAACCTTGATAAGCTAGGCTACTATCGATGAAACGATCACACAAAACTATTTTTCCGTCTTTCAAGGCAGGAACAACTCGTTCTATTAAATGCTGTCTTCTAGCAGCGGCATATAACAAAGCTTCTGTTCTTGCATCCATAGTTGTATGTGCTCGATCTAATATAATATTCCTTATTTTTTCAGCTATTTCAATTCCACCAGGTTCTCTAGTAGTAACAACTTGATAGCCGTTTTTCTCTAATTGGCGAGCCACTGCCTGTAGCACAGAACTTTTACCCGCGCCTTCTCCACCCTCAAACGTTATAAATTGACCTAACACACGCATTCTCCTTCTAAAACTTCCTTATTATCCGCTTTCCTTTATACTTGACCACTTAGTAAAAAAGACAGATTGATCATTTAAAGACGTAAACACCCTCTTGGATATTCTTCGATTGGAAATTAATGTTATTATTAATTAAATATTGAATAGATTTTATGTGTGCTTTTTCTATTCGTTCACCTTTTACTAAAATAGGTATACCTGGCGGATAAGGAACAACGTGTTCGGCTGCAACCTTTCCGATTGCTTGATCCCACTTTAGAAAAACCTCATCTAATGCTTTCATTTCTTGGTAAGTGATAGCTAAATAACCTACTTTGTTTGGAAAAAAATTAACCTTTTGTTCTATTGTAGCATGTTTTTCGGAAATTTTTAATTGGTCTTCAACTTTCCGCTTAGCATTTTCAAGCTTATTCCATTGTTTAAATGGCTCGAGACCATGAATAAATAAAATTTGATCATCCGTGATTAATTCTGAGAATATAAATGCAGATTCAAACAATTGAGCTACTTTTTTTGCACTTATTCCCGCCTTCATCTGTAAAGTTATTTTTAATGGATCATCTATCGTCGGTTCAACTGGAATCATATCCCACAAATCACTTTCCATAGTTTTTCTCATCTGCTTGACACTTGTTAATAACAGTTCCATGTCACTATCTGTTCTTGTCGCTAAATAACTACGTGCGATATCCAAGCTCGCTAATAATGGATAGGATGGACTGCTTGATTGAAGCATACTTAAGTAAGTTGCTACGATCTCTTTATCTATTAATGAAGAATTAACATGCAAAAAAGCTGTCATGGTCATTGCAGGTGCCATTTTATGAGCAGATTGAACAACCGCATCAGCGCCCAGCTCTAGTGCGCTTTTAGGAAAGAAAGGGTGTGTTATGGAAAAATGTACACCATGTGCTTCATCAATTAAAACAGCTATTTGATGTTCATGTGCTACATTTATTATTTCACGTAAATCATACGTACGACCAAAATAATCTGGGTAGGTTAGTATAATCGCTTTAGCATCCGCATGTTGTCTAATAACTTGTTTAATTTGACTATGAATGGGAATAGTATAACGGTTAACATGTGGATCATACGCCGGTGCGAGCATGACAGGAGTAGCCCCACTTAATTCAACACCATTCCAAATTGATTTATGACAATTTCGTTGAATAATAACTTTATCATCCATGCCACAACTTGCAAGAATCATTGCTAGATTACCCACCGTACTTCCATTAATCAGAAAAAAGGTCTGTTCTGATTGAAACCACTCACTTGCCAACTGTTGCGCTTCAGCAATAACATCCGTTGGTGCATGTAAATCATCTAATCCAGTCAGCTCTGTCAGATCAATCGATAACATTTCATTAAATAATTTCTCTGCCTGCTTAGGAATAACCGTACCATTTTTATGTCCTGGGACATGAAATGATATTGGATCGTGCTTTTTGAATTGAATTAATCGATCGTATAAAGGTGTTTTCTTTTGATCCATATCTTTTCATCCTTTTCTAGTCATCTCTTTATATATTATAACCGGGATTTCCATATTAATATATTTTAATGAAAAGATTAAAGTAATGATACAAAATAAAAACCCGTATTTCATTTAAAATACGAGTAAGTCTCATTACGAATATTGCTTCTTCTTGTTCATTTGTTTTAATTTATCTACAAAGTAACTGTATTGTTCATCCTCCGGTTGCGTCTCTATCATCTTCCTTTCACAAGACTGACAAATAAAAAAATGATAGATATGAATGCCATCTTCCTTATTCCCCTGACAAATACCACATGTTTCGAATTTCAATTGTTCTTCCACCGTCTCCACCTCCGTTTTACTCATAGTCTGTCCAGTAAACAAAATTCTATTCACTAATAAACTAATAATCTTTTAATTTTTGTGACAGATTATAAGACATAACGGAAGATGAAATTTGATATGCAAAAAAGCTGCCTTTCCTTTTATAGAAATGGCAGCGTATGATAAATGAGCTAAACTTAAACTTCTTCACGGTTCTCTATCGACCTATTTATATCTTCATAAATCGCATCAACTACTGAAAAATCCGTGGCCTCTACATATATTTTCTTTAACTGATCATGTATACCTTTTGCTTCATGTAAAAAAGTAATTCCTTCCTTCATCTGTTGCTTATACCGTTGATTAAAGTCATTAATTTCAGCTTCATTTGCTTCATCTGTTCCAGGAGTAATCGTTTTTTCATATAAATCAACAATTTCATCGCCGTGCCTAGTAGGAAAATACTCATGTGGATCCGTGCTATCAAATACACAAACACGTAGCTCACGTATCACAACCATATCAATACTTTTAGGATCAAAACCACAATGATAAACCTCTACATCAAAGTTTCGTTCTATTGCTACCGCGGCAATTTTTTTCAAAAGTGTAGACTTTCCGGTTCCAGCTCTTCCTTTAATAAAAAATCTTTTATTAAGCTCTTCTGTTATATTTTCAATGTAATCTACGACACCATTAGGGGTAGATGCACCAAAGAAGCGGTGTTTTTCTGTTGCATCTTTAGAAGTACCCTTCTTGCTAATAAAAATCTTATCAATTAATTCTCTTGTTACTTGATCGGCTTGTTTAAAATTCATGTTACGAATATAAATGGATTCTAAATCGTCATGAATAAGCAATCCTTTTTCAAATGACAGGTAAGCATGTTCTAATACTTCATTTTTTTGTTTTTGATAACTTAAGATAGCTTGACGTTGTGTACTTAATAATGAAGTATCCCATGCAACACCTAAATTGACGTATTGCTCTATGGCACCAGGTGCTTTTGATTTAACACCTTGTGGAAATGTCGCATCAATTATCCCACACTTTAAGTCAGGAATAACCAAACCAGCTAGTTTATCATTATCAAATGGGCAAAAAATTTGTTCAATATCATACCCTTTTTCAATCCAAGTACTTGCAAGTCTTTTAATTAAGCTAGACTTCCCGTTTCCTGGTCCACCAATTAATGTATAGACTATCTCTAGACCGTATAAATTTGATTCCAACAAATTATAAAATCCTTTTGCTGTATTACCTCCTGCAAAATAATTCACTGTTTTTCCAGACATGCATACTCCTCCTTTAAAGTTTGGAAGGTCATCTAACCTAATTTATGTAGAAAAGGGGATTATAATTACATTAAATTAGATTTATTCTTTCATGACACAACTTTAATGGGTTTTGTTACAATTATTGTAGGAATTAAACATCAATTGAACTTATTATTTTTGGAAAGGATGATTTGTTGAAGAAGTTTTTATTGTGTGTTGGTATAATGTTAACTTTAGTTAGTTGTACGAATGAGAAGGATGTTGTAGAGAAAACAGAAGATGCAATTAGTTTGGAAGAACAAATACATGAAGTAATGAACCAACATGATTATCCACCACATACAATTATTAGTTACGAGATCAAAGACGATTTCATCTATGTATTTACCGACAAGACTAGCTCTTTGAATGTTGCGATTTTAAAGCACTCAATTAACTCCATCGAATGGATTTATGACTACACTTCAATTGAAAACATATCTATATATGACCCAGAATATCCAAATATGCCAGTTCTAACTGTTGTTAAAACGAAGGATAAAGAGATAAGCAATGTTAAAGTTTTGGGGGAGTATGCAAAAGCAGTACAATACTCTAAAAATGTTAATGATGATTACACATCAAATACAAGATACTGGATACACTTTACTGAAATGACTGAATCGTATACAGATTTAGAAAGTCTTCCTGTTAAGTCTGTTGAAATTATTAAGTAAGTATAGAAATCTTATTCATAAGCTGAAGGATATAAAGGTCGTACCTATAAATTTATTCACGCTACATTAACTTATGAGGCAACACATTATCTGCATTGTCATATCAAAAAAGAAGGAGCTTCTATCTATAAAAACGGTACGCAAAAATATCGAATTACCATACCTATAATACCTACAATCGGCATTCATTCGGTTTTCTTATTATTAAAGAATGTTTTCGTAAATTTTGCTTCTTTTATATAAAAGATTGTTCTATATATTAGAAGGAGGTGTAATTTGTGAATAATACTGTTTTAGGAAAAGTAAATTTTGGATTAGGAATTATTTTGTTCATCCTTGGTTTAGTCTTGTTTATAAATAGATTTAATAATTCTTTTAACTTTAGCGAGCAACTCCTATCAATATCATTCATTTGCCTTGGATTCGCTCTGTTTTGTGCATCTTATATTACAAAAAAGTCAAAAGACAAACAATCATACCAATGACTATTCAGACTCACCAACCTCATTTTGCGTAGAACCAAAAAAACCTTTGAAATAGATTCAAAGGTTTTTTTACATTGCCTAGCGACGTCCTACTCTCACAGGGGCAAGGCCCCAACTACCATCGGCGCTGAAGAGCTTAACTACTGTGTTCGGCATGGGAACAGGTGTGACCTCTTCGCTATTGTCACTAGACATTTGTTTTTGAAGGATGTACC
>NZ_JACEFA010000019.1 GCF_014083865.1 Paraliobacillus salinarum
CCCGTCCGCCGCTCGTTCCACAAACGCACACCCCGAAGGGTGATTGTTTGCTTCCCGCGCTCGACTTGCATGTATTAGGCACGCCGCCAGCGTTCGTCCTGAGCCAAGATCAAACTCTCCATAAAATAGCTTGCACATGGATGTGCTGATGCCGATGTTGCAACACGGATGTCGCGAACCTAGTCGGCGATCATTGAGTTCGCTCACTCATTACTTGACTAGCATGTTACTTCTTAACATATTGGTTGTTTTGTTCAGTTTTCAAAGATCAAAATCATTAGGTGTTGTTTTTGACAACTTAATCATCATAACACTAAACCTAATTAAAAGTCAACTTAATTCTTTAATCTTTTAAACTAAAATTCATTAAGTTGTAAATAGCTGCTGTTCAATTCGACAGCTTATAAATTATATAACACATAAAAACAAAAAGCAATAGTTTTTTGAAATTATATTATTTATTTAGCTTGCGTAGAAAGCAACGTTTTCAACTATACCATATACAAATAAACTTTGTAAACCATTGATTTTAAAAAATATCCTTCCCTTTTATTTAAGGAAGGATATCATTTAATTGAAAACAAATAAATGGAGAGCCGTAAGTGAAATAAAACCCGGTATACCTAAAAGACCAATGATACCTGCATTATAAACGTTTATTGGTAGATGTAGTCCAAAAGAAGCTCCAAAAACATTAAAGAAAAACAAGCAGAGCACACCTATAATAACTTTTACCGAACCTTGCATTAACCACTTTATTGGTTTTAAAGGAGCCCCCACTACTAATAACAGCATAATTAAGGTCATGATTCCTAAAATAACAAAAGAGGCATTCATTTCCTATCTCCTTTCTAGTATTTTGTACATACTATGAAAGAAAAAAGGAAAATAGAACAAGCCTTATCGCGCACTAACCCCGCGGTGTCTTGCTTCACGTAATAAATAGAAGTATTTCGCCTCAGCTATTTTCAGTTCATATAAACCTATCTCGCTTGGTTCAAAACTAATTTCGATAATATCCTGTATTTTCGCCAACTCATTTTTTATCCGAAAAATATCCTGAAGTAAACGTTTATCCACTTCTTGTTTCTTATACTTTTTCACCATAGACATGACGTTACCTCTCCTTTATAGTTCGCGTCTTCCTTCTAAAGCTTTTGATAAGGTTACCTCATCAGCATATTCAAGATCTCCACCCATTGGAAGTCCGTGCGCTATTCGTGTAATTCTTATTCCAGATGGCTTCACTAATCGGGAGATATACATCGCTGTCGCTTCTCCTTCAATATTCGGATTGGTTGCAAGAATTAATTCCTCTACTTCTTCATCCTTCAAACGGTTTAACAAAGCAGGTACATTAATATCCTCTGGCCCAACACCATCCATAGGGGAAATTGCACCATGTAGCACATGATAGCGACCGTTAAATTCTTTCATCTTTTCCATTGCTATCACATCTTTAGGATCTTGAACGACACAGATAATCGAGTTGTCTCTCAGTTCATCTTGGCAAATTGGGCACGGGTCTTGGTCAGTAATATGTCCACACACCGTACAATGCGTTAATTCACGTTTTGCGCTTACTAATGCTTTACTGAAATCAAGTACGTCATCTTCTTTCATATTAAGTACAAAAAAAGCCAGTCGAACCGCAGTTTTCGGTCCAATTCCTGGCAATTTAGTAAAGCTATCAATTAGCTTTGAAATTGGTTCTGGATAATACAAAATAACTACCTCCTAGAACATACCTCCAGGTAAATTCATTCCTTTTGTGAATTTGCCCATTGTTTCATTTGATTGATCGTCGACTTGCTTAAGCACATCATTTGTTGCAGCAATAATTAAGTCTTGTAACATTTCAACATCATCAGGATCTACGACTTCTTCTTTAATAACAACATCTGTAATTTGTTTACTTCCGTTTGCTATTACCTTCACCATACCTCCACCTGCAGTTGCTTCAAAACTCATCGCTTGCAAATCTTCTTGTGCTTTCATCATATCTTTCTGCATTTTCTGCATTTGTTTCATCATTTTATTCATATTTCCTCCACCACGCATGGCAATTCCTCCTTATAATGTCTATTCTTCATGTATTTCTAATAAATCATCGCCAACAAGTTTACGCGCTTCCTCTACAACAGGGTCTATTTCTTCCTCTTCATTTGAATCTGCACTTTGTTGTTGTCGTTGTTTCTGTACATACTCTTGTCTAATTTCCAACCAATTCACTTCTGGTATAGGAATAATTGTTACATTCTTGCCAGTAACCTCAGACAATAGTAATTCTATCGTTTGTTGGTGTTCCAAAGCAAGTGAACAATGGATTTCATATTTAAACGCTAGTATCAAAGCTTCCTCTGATGCTGCACTTGGCTTACTTTCCTGCACAGTTGCATGAGCTGGCGCATTTTGTTTTTTCAAAAGTTGCATAAAGTTTGCCCATTGAGATTGAACGTTTTTCAAATCAGATTTTGATGCATGCTCTAGCACATACCTAATTCGTTCATATGGTACTTTATACTGTCTTTTTGTTGTTGGCTGTCTTCGCTTCTGTGTTGCTTGCTGCGTTTGTTGCGCGTCGTGTGATACGTTGTTTTGCTTTAAAGCTTTTAATTCTTTTTCTAAAAGATCTACTTTTTTAAGTAGTTGTGTTACTGATTCAGGCTCTACTGTGTTGCCTTCCATCGGTTGTGGAGATTGTTCTGTTATTTTTAACACTGTAATTTCTAAAAATACTTTCGGGCTATTTGTCCATTTCATCTCTTGTTGACAATCGTTTAAAATACTAATCGTCTTTTGAATCCAGTTAGCATGCAACGTTTCGCATAGATGTCGAAAATCTTCATCTACCATTGCGCGGTCTAATATATCCAATTGTGGTGCACTTTGATACATTAAGATATCTCTTAAAAAATAGATGGAATCATATACAAAACGCCCAGGGTCTTTTCCTGATTGAATAAAACCATCTACTAATTGTAGTGCTTGTTGAGCATCCTTATTAAATAACGCTAAAATCATTTCAATCAATTTCTGTTGCGACACAGAACCAGTTACTGCAAGCACATCTGCTAATTCTACTTGATCATCGCTATAAGAAATCGCTTGATCTAATATACTGAGTGCATCACGCATACCGCCTTCTGCAGCTAATGCAACCACATGTAACGCTTCTTTTGTAATTGAAATAGATTCTTTTTCTACGATCGTTTCCATTCTAGCAACAATATCTTGTTGTGTTATACGTTTTAAATCAAAACGTTGGCAACGCGAAATAATGGTTAATGGTATTTTATGCGGTTCTGTTGTTGCTAAAATAAATACAACATGCTTTGGTGGCTCTTCTAATGTCTTTAACAACGCATTGAAGGCACCAGGTGATAACATATGTACTTCATCGATAATATAAACTTTATATGCCACACTACTCGGAGCATATTTCACCTTATCTCGAATATCACGTATTTGTTCCACGCCATTATTGGAAGCAGCATCAATCTCCATGACATCAGAAATGGAACCATCTTGAATTCCTAGACATGCATCACATGAATTACACGGTTCTGCTGTTGGTGCTTGCCTACAATTAATCGTTTTTGCAAAAATCTTTGCCGCACTCGTTTTCCCAGTTCCTCTTGGACCAGAAAATAAATAGGCATGTGAAAATTTCTCTTGTACGATGGCATTTTGAAGGGTTCGCGTAATATGTGATTGACCTACGACATCCTCAAAGCTTTGCGGACGCCACACACGATACAATGCTTGATAGCTCATTTATACATGATCCTCTCTTAAGGAATTCCTTTTTATTATAACTGAAATAGAAGCATAATGTGAATAATTCAATTAAAAATATATTTATTGCGCATGATTCACATGAATGTAAATTTACATAACTTCTTATTATATTGAAAAAACCTCTCACGCATGATGGTAAGAGGTTTTGTATGTATTGGGTAACACCGTGCACCCGTCGTCGATCATATAGCCCCAAGCGTTACATAAGTTCATGGCTCAGTTCAGGTTGTTCTGCGGCACACGAGAAAAACCGCTTACTGCTGCTTCCTTCCGGACCTGACAGAATTCACGGGCTCCCGTTGCGCAGGACCCAAACATCAACACCAATTCCTTATGGCAGACCTTAAAGCTATACACCTCAGACGGGAATTCCGTCTCGCTATAGCGGATTGCGAGTATAGGGCACCGCTACCTCCCCACCTAGCACGGCAAATGGTATAAAACTTTCTGCGCAAGTAAAGCGCATTTACAATTATAGCGACTGTCTAAGCAAAATGCAAGCAATTACTTGTGTTATTTCCTTCCCTTTTTACTATCTTTTTCTGCTTTATTTTTACTACGTAATTGTTTGAAAAAATTAGTTAATAATGCACTACACGCTTCTTCTAGTATACCACTAGTTACACTGACCTGATGATTAAATCGCTTATCTTCTAATAAATTCATAATGGAGCCTGCACAACCAGCCTTTGAATCATACGCACCAAATACCACTCTTGGGATTCGTGATTGAACAATCGCTCCCGCACACATTTGACAAGGTTCTAACGTAACGTATAACGTACATTCCTCCAAACGCCAACTACCTATCTGTTCATTTGCTTTATCAATTGCCAACATTTCAGCATGAGATGCGGTAGTTTGCAAGCTTTCTCTTAAGTTAAATGCTTGTGCGATCACTTCTTCCTCGTGCACGATCACAGCACCTATAGGAACTTCACCCAATTGATTCGCTTTAATCGCTTCGGCTAATGCTAATTCCATAAAATCTTCATCTGTCATATTACTTAACCCCTATTTTTTAATAATTACGTTTAGATCATTTATTCACTTATTTTATTATTGTATCAAATCATTACAACAAAAAGAACAGAACATTTTCACCTTTTCTAACGCATAAACTAATAACGGTATGATGAAAAAAGGAGGAATCAGTAATGCAAATTCATGTTGTAAAAAGTGGTGATTCACTTTATTCCATTGCTAATACTTACGGAACGACCTATCAAGCAATAAATGAAGCAAATGAACTGGATAACCCAAACCAATTGGTTGTTGGCCAATCTCTTGTTATTCCGATTATTGGACAATTTTATTACGTTCAGCCAGGCGATAGTTTATATAGTATTGCTCAAAAATTTAATTTAAGTTATCAAGAATTAGCTACAATAAATAACATAGATCCAAACAGTCCACTTACTGTCGGTATGCGTCTATACATCCCAGAGCAAATAGAACCAACAATTGAATCGAATGCTTACATTGAACCGTTTGGAGATAGCGTGTCCAGTACTTTAGAAAATGCAGCAGAAAAAAATGCACCCTATTTAACTTATCTAGCACCTTTCAACTATCGTGTAGACAGAAAAGGGAATTTAATCCCGCCACCATTAAACAATTTTGCTGCGATTGCTAATAAAAATAATGCAACTTTAATGCTCGTTGTTACAAACTTAGAAGAAGGGGCATTTAGTGCGGAATTAGGAAACCTTATTGTTACCGATCAAGCAGTGCAAGATACATTATTAACCAATATTATTAAAACAGCCAAAGAAATTGGATTTAGAGACATACACTTTGATTTTGAATTCTTACCAGTTACTGCGAAAGAATCCTATAATACCTTTTTACGAAAAGCAAAAGATCGTTTAAACAAAGAAGGATTGCTAATGTCTACGGCACTAGCTCCAAAAACGAGTAGAGATCAAAAAGGAGAATGGTATGAAGCGCACGATTATCAAGCACATGGGGAAATAGCTGACTTTGTTGTACTAATGACATATGAATGGGGATATAGCGGCGGACCACCTCTTGCTGTTTCACCGATAGATAAAGTAAGAGAAGTTGTGGAATATGCTTTGACAGAAATGCCCGCTAACAAAATTATGCTTGGTCAAAATTTATATGGATATGATTGGACACTTCCTTATGAACCAGGTGGTAAGTATGCAAAAGCGATTAGTCCGCAACAAGCTATCCTGTTAGCTAGAGATAATAATGTAGCAATTGAATTCGATCCAAAAGCACAAGCACCGTTTTTCTTCTATACTGATAAAGATGGGAAGCGACATGAGGTTTGGTTTGAAGATGCCAGATCGATTCAAGCTAAATTTGATTTAATTAAAGAATTAAACTTACGCGGAATCAGCTACTGGAAGCTAGGTTTAGCATTTCCACAAAACTGGCTGTTGTTAGAGGATAATTTTACGATTAAGAAACAAAAATAATAGATTAGAAAGTATGAAACTCGCTCCAATTACTTTGGTAGCGAGTTTTTATTGCTTTTAATCCTATAATAATTTTAATGCTTCTCGATTAAATGCAGGAATATCATCAGGCATTCGACTTGTTACCAATTGATTTTGACAAACCACAACAGTCTGATCTTTTACATTTGCACCTGCATATTCCATATCAACCATAATTGATTTATAGCCTGTAGCCGTCCTTCCTTCTAATGACTTAGCAGTAATTAATAGTTGTGGGCCATGACAAATTGCAAAGACTGGTTT
The DNA here is from genome assembly GCF_014083865.1 of Paraliobacillus salinarum. Taxonomy (GTDB): domain Bacteria; phylum Bacillota; class Bacilli; order Bacillales; family Amphibacillaceae; genus Paraliobacillus; species Paraliobacillus salinarum. The sequence goes on from NZ_JACEFA010000019.1 coordinate 6,534, forward strand.
TTTATCCTTCATAAATTCCTTAACAAAAGAAACAAAACGATCATCATCCCTTAAAGAGTCTGGAGAGAAACCCCCAGGAATAAGTAAAGCATCAAAATCTTTTGAACTTACATCATCAATAGTTTCATCTATCGTGACAACTGATTCACCTTGCTTTCCTTTCACTTCTTTCCCTTTTTTCTTTTCAATTGTTATAACTGTATGTCCCTCGTCTTCAAAAGCTTTAACTGGGTCGGTATATTCTACATCTTCAAAATAATCTGTAATAACACATGCGATTTTACTCATTTGAACATGCCCTCCTTAATAAATACTATATTGGTAAAATACCCATGTAATTTAATCCCAAAACATTTATATAACTAGCTTTTTCTTTTATACATTTAAAGTATAGAAGTAATTACTTTACACACACTAGAAATGGAATTTATTATCTGGAGGATACTATGTCTTATAAACCAATAAAGAAAAATACAAAAAAACAAGACAAAAAAAGTACACCATTAAACCGTCATACTAGCATGCAAATAAAACAATTAAAAGAAATGTATTCTCATAATATTAATAAAGATTTCTGTTCTCGTACTTTATTTGCTAACTTTAACAAAAAGAATGTACATTTATTCTATTATGCTTCGATTGTCAATAGTGACAAAATAGAACAAGCAATTGTTCAGCCGTTATTGGAAGATGACGGCTCTTCATTCCCTAATGTGTTAACGAATGAAAGTCTAAAAGAAATCGATACAATGGAAAAAGTTATTGAACATATTAATAGCGGAAAAGTTGTACTTTTATCAGAAGGTGATTGTGCCGCTTATTCAATTGATGTATCTCAATTCCAACATCGTGCAATTAGCCAATCTGAAAATGAAAGTGTCGTTAAGGGGCCACAAGAAGCTTTTACTGAATCGACGCATATGAATATTTCTTTAATTCGCAAACAAATTAAAGATAAGCAGCTAATTACTACTGTTTCTTCCGTTGGAGAGCGATCAAAACAGGATGTGACAATTGTATATATTTCAGATTTGGTTAATTCCGAAATATTGAAAGATGTGCAAGAACGGTTAAATAACATCGATACCGATAACGTACGAAATGTTGAACTTTTAGAACAATATTTAGAAGAAAGACCATACTCGATTTTCCCAAGCATTTATTACACCGAACGACCGGATAATGCTGCTGCTTACATAGAAAATGGACATATTGTTTTACTTATGGAAAGCTCTTCTGCTTGTCTAATCTTACCGGTAACATTTTGGACGTTCTTTCAAAGTCCAGAAGATCGTTATTCTCGGTTTATGTTTGGAAATTTCACAAGAATGATAAGATTTATTGCTTTTTACCTAACAACAATGATCTCTGCCACCTACGTTGCTTTGGCCAACTTCCATAGTCAAATGATTCCTCCAGATTTATTATTAGCTATAACTGCTTCAAGGGAAAGAGTTCCTTTCCCTTTACTCATAGAGGTTTTAATTATGGAGGTTGCTTTTGAATTAATTAGAGAAGCGGGGATTCGAATTCCTTCAGCACTTGGGCCAACTATTGGTATTGTAGGTGCATTAATACTTGGCCAAGCAGCAGTTGAGGCAAATATCATTAGTCCCATTATAGTTATTATATCTGCCTTATCCGGACTCACTTCTTTTGCAATTTCAGATGTAAGTCTTAACTATACAGTACGAATTACGCGCTTTCTCTTTATTTTCGCTGCTGGTTTTATGGGAATGTTAACTTTAATGGGGGCTTTCTTGCTATGGTTTATGTACGCCGCGTCATTAAAATCATTTGGTGTTCGTTTCTTAGCACCAATAGCGCCATCTTTCAAGGCGCCAAAAGATACCTTATTCCGTAAAGCTGTTCGTGCTGAACTTTGGCGTCCAACCCAAATTCAACCAAAAGATTCTAAAAAGAAATAATAGGTGTGATAATTATGAATCCAAACAGAATGTTAAAAGCTGGTGAGATGTTTACATTATTATTTATTTTACTATCACTAAAGGCAACAGATGCTACTGCATCATTATTTACCCAAAAAACACAAAATGCTTTTTGGTACATGCCTATTATCTCATTATTGGTTATTTTGCCATCTTTATTATTATTGTTACACCTACTAAAGAAGTATCAAGACAAAAATTTAATTGAATTAATAGAAACTATTATGGGGTCTTTGGTAAGTAAAATAATTGGTTTAATTATTTTTTTAAGTTCATTTTTACTAATGGGTTTTAGTTATAGAGGATATGTCGAACAAATTAATTTCTTATATTTTCCCGAGACACCTTATGTCATTCTGTCTTTAATTTTTTTTACAATTGTTTATTTTGCTGCCAAAAAAGGTTGGGAAGTAATTGGCTTTACAACAAAAATCTTCTTACCATTTTTTGTGTTATCTTCTGTCATTTTAATTATATTAATACTAAACGATTTAGTTATTGAACGTGTTTTTCCTATTTTTGGATCAGGAGATATAATTGTATTACGAGAAGGGGCATTAAAAGGATCAATATTTATAGAACTATTTCTAATTACAATTGCTTATACTTCATTTAAAAAGACAGACTTTTTCAGAAAAGGCTTTGTGCTTGGCTTAATTTTTTCTATCATTTCAATTATTTGTTTCTTTTTTATTTATGCAACAACTTTTGATTATAATTCTATTGCAAAGATGTCCTATCCTTTTCATGATATAACACAATATGTAAATTTAGGGGGATATTTAACTAACATTGAGACTTTTTTTATGATTTTTTGGCTTCTGGGAAGTTTTCTGCGATACGCCATCTACCTCTACTTGGTAACTTGGATCATTTCGGCGACCTTTCATATTGAACATATCGAATCATTGCTTCTACCTGTTGGTTTTTTGGGATTAATCATAGGTGTTATTTCGAAGAACCTCATTATTAATGAGTTTACCTTTTACAATTCTATTTTAAATTATCTAACGTTTTTTTATATTGGATTCCCTATTCTATTATGGCTTATCTCATCTTTGAAAGGGGAGTATAGGAAAAAATGAATCACCTAATAAAATTGATTATGGTTTTGTTTTCCTTACTTTTATTAACCAGCTGTTATGATAAAGTAGAGCTAGAACAACAATCGTATGTCATTGCAATTGGAATTGACAAAAACGAAGACAAAAGTACTTATTCCTTTACTTTTCAGATTGCTAATCCCGAGGTAGGATCGACTTTAGCTTCTGCTGGCTCTACTGAAGAAGCTAAAGAAACCATTACTGTTCCTGGAAGCGATATTCTTACTGCTACAAGCATCGCCAATTCAACTGTAACAAAAAAGATAGTACTAGATCATACAAAGGTGATCGTTGCATCAGAAAAACTAGCCAAATCAGATGATTTTCTTCGAATTATTCAATCCATCTCTAGAGCACCACAAATTAGAGGTAATGTGCAAATTATTGTTTGTAAAGAAGACGCTTCTGAGTTTCTAAATAACAATCATCCAACCATGGAACAAAGGCCACATAAATATTATCAATATATGTTACAAAGAGGAAGACAAACTGGACTAATTCCTAATGCTGATTTTCATCGTTTTTTTCAAATTACCGAGGGAGATGCAGATTTATTTCTTGCTATATATGCTACTACAATTAAAGAAAAAGCTAAGGAACATAGTATTATTGGAGGACATGATTACATAGCTGGACAGATCCCACAAAAAGGGGGGAATCCCACACAATTCATTGGGTCTGCTGTGTTTAAAGAAGGAAAAATGATTGATATATTCTCTGGTCAGGAAACTAGAATGAGTAATGTATTAGATAAAACAATCCAAATGAATGATTTGTTAACAACTTATCCCGACCCAATTGACCCTAATTATCAAGTATCAGTCGATTATGTTCAGAAAACGGAACCAAACGTTGATATTCAATACAATAAAAAAACGAATCACGCTTCCATTTATGTGACTGTTCCATTTGAGGTTGAATTAATAGCTATTCCAAGTATGGTAGATTACATTTCAAATAAGGATAATCAACAAAAATTACGTGCAACAATAGAAGAAACGACTGAAAATATTGCTAATAAATTAATTGAAAAATCACAAAAAGTATACGGTTCTGATCCGTTTTATTGGTCACTTTATATCCGTAAAAAATTCAAAGATATCCCAGCATATGAAAAAGCAGACTGGAATAAAAACATTTACCCAAATGCAACAATTAACGTTGATTTTCAATTAAAAAGGATGTCTTTCGGAAAGATGTTTAATGATTCAAAAATAAATGAGGTGAGAGATTAATCATGACACTCTTTCTGTTAACCATGTTGGCCATTTATATTGCTCTTTATTGTCTATTTCTTAGTTACGATCAAATTAAAAAACAAAAAAATAAAGAAGGAGGAGTTGCTATTTTTTGTTTGATCCCTTTTATTTTGGCATCTCCTATTCTTTATTATTTTTTTCGATAAATTTTATCTTTTTTTTTAAAAAAATAAATTAGATTTAAAGATTAATTGTCTAATCATTTGAGAATGTTTTTAACATTTGATTTCTTATTTTATCAAAAATTTTTTTCTTCTATTTTCTCCTCGTTATATAAACCAATTTTAAACTATAAACTTTTTTACTACCCACAAGTTATTTGTTCTAAGTAATACGTTTGTATAATACCCCATAAAATTATATCTTCTGTTTAAAAAATATATAGTAAATTTAGAAAATAAACCAAATATATAAAACGCCTACGATTATCACTTAGATATAAAATGACAGAAAGAAGGCGCACGGTAATTTACTATATATAATTTACGTAACTATATGACGGCCCCAGCAGGATTCGAACCTGCGACACATAGTTTAGGAAACTAATGCTCTATCCCCTGAGCTATGGAGCCATAATTTAATTGGTTCTACCTAAAGTTTAATAGTACCTATTCATTATACAAAATTAAAAAATATTTTAAAAGCTATTACTTCATACATAATCATCTAAAACACTTCAGTCTAAAAATTCCATCTTGATAAATTTGTGAATAGCCTTTTTGCCAGGGAAAAATGTGATAGAATATGGATTGTCATATTATTATTTTTTTACACACAATTTGTTGAAAGTTGTCTAATCGGAGGGGGAAACATGCAACATTTACCATTCATTGCTGTAGAAGGACCAATTGGTGTTGGTAAAACATCTTTGTCCAAAAAAATTGCAGCACATTTTGAATTACATTTACTTAAAGAAATCGTTGAAGAGAATCCTTTCTTAGGAAAATTCTATGATGATATAGAAGAATGGAGCTTTCAAACAGAAATGTTCTTTCTTTGCAATCGTTTCAAACAGCTAGAAGATATTCAAAAACAATACTTAACACAAGGTAAACCTGTTGTGTCTGACTATCATATCTCTAAAAATATGATTTTCGCAAAGCGCACACTAAAGGAATCACAGTTTAAGAAATATGAACAGATTTATCATATACTCACAAATGATATGCCAAAGCCAAATATAATGATTTACTTAGATGCTAGTCTAGATACGTTATTACAACGCATTTCATTACGCGGAAGAGATGTGGAGAAGAATATTCAATCCTCTTATTTACATCAACTAAAGTTAGATTATCAAGACTTTATGAAAGAATTTGAAATGAATCATCCAGAAATACCTGTTATTCGTATTGATGGCGATCAAATAGACTTTATTAAACATCAAGATGATTTAAATAAAATTCTTCATATTATTGAACAACAAATTAAAAAAGGAGAACTAACGCAATGAACTTAAGAGAAAAATATCAAATTCCACACGATAGCGTAATTACGATAGCTGGAACGGTTGGAGTTGGAAAATCAACAATGACTCATGCATTAGCTAATGCACTCAGATTCCGAACTTCATTAGAGAAAGTAGATACAAATCCTTATTTAGATAAATTTTATGCTGATTTCGAACGTTGGAGCTTTCATTTACAAATTTACTTTTTAGCTGAGCGTTTTAAAGAACAAAAGCGTATTTTTGAATATGGAGGCGGTTTTATTCAAGATCGTTCCATTTATGAAGATACAGGTATATTTGCCAAAATGCATTACGAAAAAGGAACGATGACACCAACGGATTATGAAACGTATCATAGTTTATTTGAATCCATGGTAATGACACCTTATTTCCCTCATCCCGATTTGTTAATTTATTTAGAAGGTTCATTTGATGATGTCATTGATCGTATTAAAGAGCGTGGGCGTCCAATGGAACAGCAAACACCTATTGATTATTGGAAAGAGATGCACGAACGTTATGAAAACTGGATTAATAGCTTCAATTCATGCCCGATTTTACGAATTAATATTGCTGATTACGATGTGGTTAACGATCAACAATCAATTGATTCCGTTCTTGAAAAAGTCGGACACTTCATTCAACAATCTCGCAAATGGCAAGTAAGACAATAATACGTTAATAAATAAACCAGGCGAAGAATCGCCTGGTTTATTTTTTTAATTCTCCTAATTCCTTTGAACGTTTCATTGCAGCACATATTGCAGCTTCAATTCCATCTTCTACCTTATGATCAATTAATGCTTCTATTCCACTTTGTGTCGTACCATTTGGACTTGTAATATTGTTTCGTAATTCAGTTGGCTCTAGATCGGTTTGCTGTAACATCTCTGCTGCACCAAGAATTGTTTGGTAAATGAGCGACTTAGCAACATCCGCTTCTAATCCATTTTTTGTAGCGGCTTTTTCCATTGCTTCCACGATATAATAGAAGTATGCTGGGCCACTCCCAGATACGGCAGTCACTACATGCATCTGTTCTTCCTCTACAATGGATACCTTCCCAACTGTCTCAAATAATTGTTTCGTTTGTTCGAGCTGATCTGAAGTAACAAACTCACCTGCAGTCATTGCCGTTGCACCATATCCTATTGTTGCTGACGTATTTGGCATCGTACGAATGACAGGATTATCTTGTTGCAATCGTTCTGTGAATAAGGCAATCAGTGTACCTGCCAGAATAGATATGATTAGCTGTGACGGTTGTAAATAAGGTTTAACTTCAATCAATGCTGACACAATATCTTTTGGTTTCATCGCAAAAATAACAGCATCTGCATTTGCAATTGCTTCTTCAGTAGACGGAGTGGTTTTCACCTGATGTTTCTTTGATAATGCTTGCAGCCTTGCTTGATTTGATTTATTAGTTACCGTAATTTGAGCTGGAGCCAACATTTTTGCTTTAATCATTCCTGCAATCAATGCTTCTGCCATAGATCCTGCTCCAACAAATGCGATTTTTTTGAACATTACTATCACTCCTGCATCGTTTTATCTAAGTATAATAAAATATTTATCCTTTGTCTTTATTTATAACAAATCCGTTTATTTCTAAATACAAAAAAACAGCAGCTATTTCCTAGCTACTGTTTGGTTTATTTATTAGATCGTTTTGTTTGTATAAAATGGCGGAGGAGGAGGGATTCGAACCCCCGCGGGCCGTGAAGCCCCTGTCGGTTTTCAAGACCGATCCCTTCAGCCGGGCTTGGGTACTCCTCCGAACTGACGACAAAATTAATATTATCAGTTCTTTTTATACATGTCAATAATTTTAGAGAAATTATTTTATAACTGTTTTTCCACCCATGTATGCTTGTAACACTTCAGGCACAATGACAGAGCCATCTTCTTGTTGAAAGTTCTCAATAATTGCTGCTACCGTTCTACCAATGGCTAACCCTGATCCGTTCAATGTATGCACATATTCTGGTTTTGCTTTTTCTTCACGACGGAAGCGAATTCCTGCTCGACGCGCTTGAAAATCTTCAAAGTTGGAACAAGAAGAAATTTCTCGGTACGTATCATTACTTGGCATCCAAACTTCTATATCGTATTTTTTAGCAGCTGTAAATCCTAAATCTGCTGTACACATGCTCATCACACGATATGGAAGCTTTAGTAACTGTAATACTTTTTCTGCATGACCGGTTAATTTTTCTAACGCATCATAAGAATCTTCTGGTTTAACAAATTGTACAAGCTCTACTTTATTAAATTGGTGCTGACGGATTAAACCACGTGTATCGCGCCCAGCTGAACCGGCTTCAGAACGGAAAGAGGCACTAAAGGCTACGAATTTTTGTGGTAATACATCACCAGTTAATATATCATCACGGTAATAGTTTGTTACTGGCACTTCAGCTGTTGGGACTAAGAAATACTCCCAATCTTCAATTTTAAATGCATCTTCTTCAAATTTTGGTAATTGACCTGTACCTGTCATACTAGTTCTATTTACCATATACGGTGGTAGCATTTCTTGATAACCATGCTCATCTGCATGAAGATCCATCATAAAGTTCATCAATGCACGCTCTAATCGGGCACCTAACCCTTTATAAAAAACAAAACGACTTCCTGTCACTTTACTTGCACGTTCAAAATCCAAAATATCTAATTCTGTTGCTAATTCCCAGTGAGGTTTTTGCTCATAAGACGGCTGACTTACTTCACCCCATGCGCGAACTTCTACATTATCATCTTCTGTTTCCCCTATTGGTGTTGATTCATGTGGTATATTTGGAATAGATAGTAGCAATGTTTCTAATTTTTGTTCTACTTCTTTTAACTTAGTATCTACTGTCTTGATGCGATCACCAACTTCACGCATCTCAATAATCATTACTTCTGCATCTTTTTTCTCTTTCTTTAATACAGAGATTTGTTTGGAAACTTCATTACGTTTTGCTTTTAGCTCTTCCGTTTCTGCTATTAATTGACGTCTTTGAATATCTAGCTCACCAAATGCATCTAGATCAGATAAGTCTTCTCCTCGGTACTTTAACTTTTCCTTTATTTCATCAAAATCATTACGCAAACGTTTCATATCTAACATTTCGTTATGCCTCCATTGTTTTATTCTCATGAAACAAACAAAAAAACTCTCATCCCTAAAAGTAAGGGACGAGAGTTTTTCCCGCGATACCACCCTGATTGAAGAAAATGCTTCCTTCCAGCTTCATTTTAAGATAACGGCTTATGAGTATAGCCGGGTATGATTTTCGACCACATACCTGCTCCAGGATGGATTCACAGTAATCTTTCACTGATTCACACCTACCACCAGCTCTCTGGAAGAAAGAAAAAACTGTTACTATTTCCTATCAATGCTTTATTTGTTTATTTCACGACTTATTTTGTACTATCATAACCAAATCTATTTCAAGATGCAAGCTGTTTTTTGGATTCTTCCACCATATGAATAAAATATTGCATAAATCTATGGTCGCCAGTTAACTCAGGGTGAAAAGCGCTACACAAATAGTTCTCTTCTCTTGCTGCAACAATTTTCCCCTGACTCCTTGCTAATATCTCTACATCGCCCCCAATTTCTGCAATGTAAGGTGCACGAATAAATACAGCCTCAAAGTCTTCTGCGACACCTGTAATACGCAAAGTTTCTTCAAACGAATCACGTTGTCTACCAAAACCATTTCGTTCGACTGTTATATTCATTAATCCTAAATGGGATTGCTCTTGTCCGGAAATTTCTTTTGCTAATAAAATTAATCCAGCACAAGTACCAAATATCGGTCTCCCTTGTTTACCAAACTGTTGTAATGGAGTGAAAAAATCATATTGATCAATCAAACGACGCATCGTTGTGCTCTCTCCACCTGGAAAAACAAGACCATCTACTTCTTCCAGCTGCTCTTTCTTTTTTATTACAATCGCTTCTGCACCAGATGACTCAATGGATTGAACATGTTCACGGATTGCGCCTTGTAATCCTAAGACCCCTATTTTTATCATGTTATCCCTTCCTTTTCTAACATCCAGTTTCAACAGCTTACCAACCGCGATCTTGCATACGTTGTTCTGGAGCTATAGTACTAATTTCTAGACCCTTCATCGCTGTACCAATTCCTTTAGAGACTTTTGCAATTAATTCATAGTCATTATAATGTGTTGTTGCTTCTACAATAGCTTTTGCAAATTTAGCTGGATCTTCTGATTTAAAAATACCTGACCCAACAAATACACCATCTGCACCTAATTGCATCATTAGCGCTGCATCAGCAGGCGTAGCAACACCACCAGCTGCGAAGTTTACTACTGGAAGCCGACCATTTTCTTTAATATCTATTAACACTTCATATGGAGCACCTAATTCTTTAGCAAAAGTCATGATTTCATCAGAAGACATTGTAACTAGTTGACGAACTTGAGCTTGAACTTCTCGCATATGTCTTACAGCTTCAACAATATTCCCTGTGCCTGGCTCACCTTTTGTACGTAACATAGAAGCACCTTCACCAATTCGACGTGCTGCTTCACCTAAATCACGGCATCCACAAACAAATGGTATAGTGTAATCTCTTTTGTTTAAATGATATATTTCATCGGCAGGGGTTAATACTTCACTTTCATCAATATAATCTACACCCATTGATTCTAATACACGTGCTTCAACAATATGACCAATACGTGCTTTCGCCATTACTGGAATCGATACGGCATTCATTACCTCTTCTACAATAGTCAAATCCGCCATTCTTGCCACACCACCGGCTGCACGTATATCGGATGGAACACGTTCTAATGCCATTACAGCTACCGCACCAGCTTCTTCTGCAATTTTTGCTTGTTCGGCATTAACAACGTCCATGATTACGCCACCTTTTTGCATCTCTGCCATCCCTCTTTTTACACGATCTGTTCCTACATTTGCCATGATTTTATCCCCCTATATAATTAAAAAATTCAATCATTGAAACGAAAAACTAATATGCAACATTGTATACCATTCTTGCTATTTTAATCAAGTTAATTTGCACCATTTTAATAGGAATTAAATTTTTTCAAGAAAAAAGGAACTGCTATTTAGCAATTCCTTTTAAAATCTAATTATATTAAGAGAACCAACCAGTTACTGTATCTTTTACGGTACTAAAAATATCACCAAAGAAATCACCAATTGCTCCAAGCGTTAACATGAACCAATTCGACTTCTCTACTGCACTTGTAGTAACGATATCAACAGATTGTACTTGTTTCCCTTCAGTAATAAAGCCATAGTCATTTTCACCATTGTAAGTTAACTCCATTGTACCTACGACTTGCCCTTTTTTAATTGGAGCAACTAAGTTACCATCTTCATCTAACAATTTTTCATTGATGTTATATTGCACATCATAAGCATCTTCTTCACCATTTTTTATGGATGTAACAAGTGCTTCATTTGTTTCTACTTCAACAGTATCTTCTTTTCCTTTAGCTACATTTAATGTTGATTGGTCTTTAATTTGATGACCTGCAGGATAAAGTTCCGTTTGTGAAAATTGATTATAGCCATAATCCATTAATTTCTTTGTCTGTTCAAAGCGTGCGCCAATGCTATCTGTTCGCATCACTACTGAGATTAATCGACGACCATCTCGCTCTGCTGTTCCAGTGAAGGTATATCCTGCTTCATCCGTATGTCCAGTTTTTAAACCATCAACACCCTCATAAAAGAATTGGGCGAAATTTGCGTTATCCCAAGGTAACATCCAATTCCAGTTTTGTGATGTATGTCCATCTAATTCGTCTGTTAATTGACTGGAAATATCCAAAGCCTCTGGATAGTCATTTACTAAGTGATAGGCTAATAATGCAGCTGCACGTGCAGAAAGTAAATTATTAGCATTCGGATCTGTTCCTTCTGGGTGGTTTTCACCTAGATCACTATTAGATAGTCCAGTAGAGTTTACAAATTCAAACTCACCTAAGCCCATCTCTTCGCCTTTTTTATTCATTAGTTTAACGAATTCACCTTCAGACCCTGCAACTAGTTCAGCTAAGACAATACTTGTTCCATTATCTGAATTGATTGCCATCGCTTCGTATAAATCACGAACAGTATACTGCTTGTCTTGACGTAAACCAATACCAGATGAACTAACATCACCAGAAATACGATAGGCATAATCACTAATCCCAGTTTCCGTATCCCAGCTAATTTGGCCTTTTTCAATTGCTTCCAAAACAAGGTACTCTGTCATCATTTTTGTCATACTTGCTGGTGGTAATTTCACATCAGCATTTTTTGCAAATAATATTTTTCCTGTTTCTCCATCAACTAGTATGGCTGATTCTGCACTTACATCTAGGCTATTTGCTTCAACTGCAATTGGTTTGAAACCTATAGAAGCGAAGAGTAGTGCGCCAATGAGTATAGTATACACGGATGTTGTTATTTTTCTATTCAACCTTTTATACCTCCACGATGATTGTTATTACACAAGGCATATTTTATCACATCCTATCAAAAAGTGGAACAAACTTTTGTAGGTGTTTTTTTCTAAAGTTTTTAGGCTAGACTAATCACATGAGTAAACAAGAAAAAAGTACAACCAGGTTTTAAAACGAGGTTGTACTCTCACTGTCTTATAAAGAGTAATTCGGTGATTCTTTTGTAATTTGAACATCATGTGGGTGCGATTCACGTAAACCTGCACCTGTCATGCGAATAAATTTAGCGTTTGTACGGAAATCTTCTAAATCCTTAGATCCACAATACCCCATTCCTGCACGCAATCCCCCAAGTAATTGGTGAACAGTATCAGCTAATGGTCCTTTATAGGCCACTCTTCCTTCAATTCCCTCAGGTACAAGTTTCTTAGCGTCATCCGTATCTTGGAAATAACGATCTTTTGAACCAGATTTCATTGATGCAACAGAACCCATCCCGCGGTATACTTTATAGCGGCGACCTTGGAAAATTTCCGTTTCACCTGGACTTTCTGTAACACCAGCAAAAAGGCTGCCTAACATAACCGTATGAGCCCCCGCAGCTAATGCTTTAGCAATATCTCCAGAGTATTTTATACCGCCATCCGCTATAATTGGTATATTATACTTATTAGCTTCGGTAGCACAATCATTGATTGCTGTAATTTGTGGTACACCGACTCCTGCAACAACACGTGTCGTGCAAATCGATCCTGGTCCAATACCAACTTTAATAATATTAGCTCCTGCTTCAATTAATTCACGTGTCGCTTCAGCAGTAGCAACATTACCTGCAATAATATCTAAATCAGGGTACTTCGCTCTTACTTTATTCACTTGTTCCAATACACCTTGAGAATGCCCGTGTGCGGTATCAATAACAAGTACATCAACACCAGCTTCAACTAATTTTTCAATTCTAGTCATTGCATCTCCGGTAACTCCAACCGCAGCTCCAGCTAGTAAACGACCATGCTTATCTTTGGCTGAATGAGGAAATTCAATCACTTTTTCAATATCCTTAATCGTGATTAAACCTTTCAATACCCCTTTGTCATCAATTAAAGGAAGCTTTTCAATACGATGTTTTTGCAAGATTTCGCTTGCTTCATCCAAAGTAGTTCCTACAGGAGCTGTTACTAAATTATCAGCTGTCATTACCTCGGAAATTTGAATAGAATAATCTTCAATAAAACGCAGATCACGATTCGTTAAAATACCTACTAAAACTTGATCTTCTTTATTATTCACAATTGGAACACCAGAAATTCTGAACTTACCCATTAAATGTTCCGCATCAAAGACTTGGTTATCTGGTTGCAAGAAAAATGGATTTGTTATTACACCACTTTCTGAACGTTTCACTCGATCAACATGCTCGGCTTGTTCTTCAATCGACATGTTTTTGTGAATGATACCAATCCCACCTTGACGCGCCATGGAAATAGCCATTTCTGCTTCTGTAACAGTATCCATCCCTGCACTAAGTAATGGTATATTCAATGTTATTCGATCAGATAATTTCGTTTGAATCGATACATCTCTTGGTAGAACCTCTGACTTTGCCGGAACTAATAATACATCGTCAAAAGTTAATCCCTCTTTAGCAAACTTATCTTGTCTCATCTTTCTATACTACCTCCTTGAATATTATTTTATTAAAGAAATGATTAATATGGGCGTTGCTGGTTATGCTACAAAAGATTAATCCAAAGCAAGCTCTTTTTTCTTATTGTTATTTACAATACGACATCGAAACATGTTTTTCAACCTTTTTTAAAACCAAACATTAATTCCCATTAACCATTGCACCATCATAGAGGAGAGATTCTATGAAACAATCTATGTCCACTTTATATCATTATCTGGAATCACAAGAAAATGCACACCAATTTTTGAACCATTGCTATGAACAAAAAGGCTTAACTAATCCGACACATTGGAGCTATCAAAACGGAGAACGGTTTTATTATATGATTAAGCACGGTTTAATTTATTATCAAACCGCTGATCAATCACCAATTACTATTCGACCTTTACTTTATTATTACGGGATGATGCATCTGATCAAAGCCTGTTTATTAACGATCATTCCTACCTATCCTGAAAGTACAGCTTTGTTAGCACACGGATTATCTACACGTAAGCAAAAAAAACAAAATTATCAGTTATTAGCAGATGAGGTAAAAATACAGCAAAAAGGTTTATTTCGTTATTTTTCAACACATTTATTTAAAGTTAAAACTTTTACAAAAGAAAAGTTTTATATTGAGCAGCTATTAAAAGCAATCCCTGAATTAAATAATCTATTCTTCTTACAACAAAAAAATCATCCTTTTGTTAAAGTCGGGAGGGTCAATGAATCTACACTAACATTTCCTAATATTGTGTTAGACAACTATCATGTAACACAAGATCGATTTATTAATAAGTTACAGGGTTTTATAAATATTACTGAAGTAAAACAAACAAAGACACAGTTTCAATGTAAATTAGATCAACCTGTTCCTGTTATCACTAATCAGCCATTGTATATTCATTCAGATAATCATCATGTATACTTCCCTCTAAACACTGATGTACCAATGCAACATCATGAAATTATGCATCATTATATGCTACTGTATCACCTAAGTATGATCGTTCGCTATGAATCAGAATGGTGGGGGGACTTTGTCCAAACACAACATTCAAGCGACTATTCTATTATCACACATTTCTTATCCATAACTTCTAAAAAAGTTCCGTACTTTTTCGAACACTTTCTTAAACAATATATGTGATAACGATCTAGCTAAAAATCATCTCTTTTTTTCAAACTGTTTCTTCAATGTAAAGTGATGAGTGTTCTTTTAATGCAATCATCTTCCCATCTTCCAATTCTATAATTGGACGGGTAGGAAAAGCTGGTTCTATATGAACAATCTCTCCTATCAAATCATTAGAGAGTCGTACTTTTGTTGCAACTGGAAAATTAGTACTTAATTCCATAAACTTTTTAAATATATGATAATCAAAATGTTGGTAGCTATCTCTTTGCATTTCTTCCAGTACTAAAAAAGGAGACTGTTGTGCACGATAACGACGTTCACAAGTCATTGCATGATAGGTATCACAAATAGCGATTATTTGTGCGAAAGAATGGATTTTATCTGCTTTTAATCCTAATGGGTAACCAGTGCCATTAGGTCTTTCATGATGCTGTAATATCGCTAATTTCGCTCCTTTGCTTAAAGCAGAAGACTTCTCGATATAGCGGTAAGAATAGATCGGATGTTTTTTAATTTCTTTAAATTCTCCATCCGTTAATAATCCCACCTTCGTGAAAATGCCGGGATTAACTTTTGCCATGCCACTCTCTGCCAGAAATGCTGCGATACCAACTTGGATCCATTCTTTTTCGACACCTAATTGTTTAGCTAATAAACCTGCTAATAAGCTCGTTGCTACACCATGGTGATAAAAATAATCCTCTTTGTTGGAATAACGATGCAATTGAAATATGGTGATGCCAAATTCCTCAACTTGTTCTAATAATGGCACAATTAATTCTCTTACTCTATTTATTTGTATCTGAGAACCACTTTGCCATTGCCAAAACATTTTCTTGTAAGATAGAACAGCATCCTGATATTGTTCTGTTAATGGTTTTGATTCGATTATTTTCTTTTTCTTTTTTTGTACTTCTTTTTCTTTAGGGTGAAATGGCATTCCATTTGCTAACTTTGGTGATACTTTAACTTCATTGATTAAAAAACTTCGAAGGACTTCAATATGTAGTTCATTTATAACTGTATTCTTTGTTATAATTGGTCGACTTGTCTTTCCACGCACATCTTCTAGAAGGACACACTGAGGAGTTAATTGTGATGGATGAACTTCCATGATCAACACCACCTTTTTTATGTTTAACAGTATATAAAATTTATATAATTTTATAAGAATGGAGTTGCCAATAGACAACTCCAAATGAAATGTGTAAATAACTAAAAATTATATAGACAGATGCTCAACCAAGATTTATTCTTCAGTTGGCTCTTGAGAAACTTCTTCACTTTCCTCAATTGTTTCTATTTCTTCTTCTATTTCTTCTTCTATTTCAATTCGTGCAACAGTTGCAACTTTTTGATCCTCTTGAAGGCGAATCAAGCGAACACCTTGTGTATTTCTTCCTGTTTGTGAAATACCATCAACAGGCATACGAATCAATACACCAGCTGCAGTTATAATCATAATATCTTCTTCACCATTTACCGCTTTAACTGCTACAACCTCACCAGTTTTTTCTGTAATATTACATGTGGCAACACCCTTACCACCACGATTAGTAATACGATAATCTACTGCTGGAGTTTGTTTTCCATAGCCATTTTCGGTAACATTTAATACGTGATAATCATCTTCAATGATTTCCATTGAGACTACTTCATCATTCTCACGTAACGAAATTCCTTTCACGCCAGCTGCAGTTCGACCCATCGAACGAATTTGATTTTCTTCAAAACGAATGAGAGAACCTTTTCTAGTTCCGATCATAATATGCTTGGACCCATCTGTTAATCGAACAGAAATCAATTCATCGTCTTCGCGTAAATTCAGGGCGATTAATCCGCCACGACGAATATTCGCAAATTGAGCTAACGATGTTCGTTTTGAAATACCTTGTTTTGTAGTAAAGAAAAGATACCAGTCAGACTCAAATTCATGAACGGTAATTACTGCATTTATCCATTCATCTTTATCAATTTCTAACAAATTAATAATTGGTATTCCTTTTGCTGTTCTACTAAACTCAGGAATTTCATATCCTTTTGCTCGATATACTTTTCCTTTATTACTAAAGAATAAAACGGTATCGTGTGTAGAAGTGGAAACTAAATGTTCTACAAAATCATCCTCATTCGTATCCATTCCTTGTACACCACGTCCTCCTCTTCGTTGTACACGATAAGTAGAGGAAGGTAGTCGTTTAATGTAACCTTTATGTGTTAAAGTAATAACAATATTTTCTTCTGGGATAAGATCTTCATCCTCGAAGAAGTCTGTACCGCCGACACTGATTTCTGTACGACGTGTATCATTAAATTTTTCTTTTATTTCTAGTAATTCCTCACGAATGATTTCAAGTACTTTTTCTTCATCTGCTAAAACAGCTTTTAATTCATTAATTAATTTTAGCAACTCTTGATATTCTTCTTCAATCTTTTCGCGTTCAAGACCAGTTAAACGTTGCAAACGCATATCTAAGATAGCTTGTGCTTGCTTTTCTGATAGATCATAGTTCTCCATTAAGCCGGTTCTTGCGATATCAGCTGTTTTTGATTGACGAATAAGTGCAATAATCGCATCAATATGATCTAACGCGATACGCAAGCCTTCTAAAATATGAGCGCGTGCTTCTGCTTTACGAAGTTCATATGCTGTACGACGTTTAATAATCTCTTTTTGATGCTCTAAATAATGCGACAACGCTTGTTTTAAATTTAATACTTTAGGCTGTCCATCGACTAAGGCAAGCATATTAATACCAAATGAGGTTTGTAACGCTGTTTGTTTATATAAATTATTTAATAATACATTGGCATTTGCATCTCGACGTAGTTCTATTACGATACGCATACCATTTCGATCTGATTCATCTCGTAAATCTGTAATGCCATCAATTTTCTTATCACGAGCAAGCTCAGCAATTTTCTCAACAAGTTTTGCTTTATTCACTTGATAAGGTAATTCTGAAACAATAATTGTAGCTTTGCCATTTGCCTTCTCTTCAATTTCTGCTTTCGCACGAATAGTAATTGAACCTTTTCCAGTTTCAAACGCTTTACGAATACCGCTTCGTCCTAATATCATTCCACCAGTAGGAAAGTCGGGACCGTAAATATACGATTCCATTAATTCATCAATTGTTAGATCTGGATTTTTACTAATTGCTAATACAGCATCAATGGTTTCTCCCAATTGATGAGGTGGGATATTCGTTGCCATCCCAACAGCAATACCTGATGCACCGTTAACTAATAAATTTGGAAAACGAGATGGTAACACTTTTGGCTCGCGTTCTGATCCATCATAGTTATCCATATAGTCAATCGTGTCTTTATTAATATCACGTAAAATTTCCATTGATATTTTTGACATTCTAGCTTCTGTATAACGCATAGCAGCAGCAGGATCTCCATCTACTGAACCAAAGTTACCGTGTCCATCAACTAGCATGTAACGATAACTGAAATCCTGTGCCATCCTTACCATTGCTTCGTAAACTGCGGAATCACCGTGTGGGTGATACTTACCAATTACGTCACCGACAATACGAGCAGATTTTTTGTATGCTTTATCTGCATGCATACCCAGATCATTCATCGCATAAAGAATTCTACGATGAACAGGCTTTAATCCATCTCTAACATCGGGTAAAGCCCTTGAAACAATAACACTCATTGCGTAGTCTAAAAAAGATGTACGCATTTCTTTACCAATATTAATTTCTTGCACCTGTGGACGTTGATTATCCACCATATGACTACCTCCTATCCTACTGAGGACAAACTTACTTTTACTTTATTTACATATTACTTTAAGACTTATACATCTAAATTCTTTACATAAACTGCATTATCTTGAATGAAATTACGACGTGGCTCAACTTTATCACCCATTAACATATCAAAAACCTGATCGGCTTCAATCGCATCATCTAGATTAACTTGTAATAATGTTCGATTATCTGGATCCATCGTCGTTTCCCATAACTGTGTTGCGTTCATCTCCCCAAGACCTTTATAACGTTGTAATCCTGGTTTTGGTTGTTTTGGTAATTCTCCAACAATACGTTCCATTTCCTTTTCATTATAAGCATAATAAGCAGCTTTACCTTGCTGCACCTTATAAAGTGGTGGTTGCGCAATATAAATATATCCATAATCAATTAATGGACGCATATAACGATAGAAGAATGTTAACAACAGTGTTCGAATGTGTGCACCATCAACATCGGCATCTGTCATAATAATAACTTTGTGATAACGGGCTTTTTCAATATCGAAATCTTCTCCAATACCCGTACCCAATGCTGTAATGATCATACGTATTTCATTATTTGATAGAATTTTATCTAAGCGAGCTTTTTCTACGTTAAGAATTTTTCCTCTTAATGGTAGAATAGCTTGGAAATGACGATCACGTCCCTGTTTTGCAGAACCACCAGCAGAGTCACCCTCTACAATGTACAGTTCACTTTTTGAAGCATCACGAGTAGAACAATCTGCAAGTTTACCGGGTAGATTAGAGATCTCTAGAGCACCCTTACGTCTTGTTAATTCTCGTGCTTTCTTTGCTGCCATTCTTGCACGAGAGGCCATTAAACCTTTTTCTACAACAATTCTAGCTGTATCTGGATTTTCAAACAGGAATTTAGAAAATAATTCACTAAAAGTTGAATCAGTAATTGTTCTTGCTTCACTATTTCCGAGTTTCGTCTTTGTTTGTCCTTCAAATTGAGGATCAGGATGTTTAATCGAAATAATCGCAGTTAACCCTTCACGAACATCATCACCTGTTAAGTTCGGATCATTCTCTTTAAATAAATTATTTTTACGAGCATAATCATTAATAACACGAGTTAATCCAGTTTTAAAACCAGATTCATGTGTACCGCCCTCATAGGTGTGAATATTATTGGCAAAAGAGTATATATTACTAGCAAAGCCATCATTATACTGTAAAGCAACCTCAACATTAATGCCAGACTCTTCTTTTTCGGAAAAAAATGGCTCATGCAGTACTTCACGAGAACGATTCAAATGTTCAACATAAGAGCGAATACCACCTTCATAATGAAAAGTGTCTTTTTTATCCTCTTCTCGTTTATCTTCAATAGATATTGTTAAGCCTTTATTTAAAAAGGCTAATTCACGTAAACGTTGAGATAAAACATCATAATTATAAGTAAGTGGTTCATCAAAGATCGTAGGATCTGGAGTAAAATGAACACGTGTACCAGTTACTTCTGTTTCACCAATAACTTGTAATTCTTCATCAGGAGCACCACGTTTAAAACTTAAGAAGTGGATTTGGCCATCACGATGCACATAGACCTCTAGTGATGTAGACAGAGCATTAACTACTGATGCACCTACACCGTGTAGACCACCGGAAACTTTATAACCGCCACCACCAAATTTACCTCCCGCATGAAGAACTGTCATAATTACTTCAACAGCTGGTCGGCCTGTTTTTTCATGTGTTCCAACTGGAATTCCTCGCCCGTTATCCATTACGGTAATACTATTATCTTCTTCAATAATTACTTGAATGTGATCACAATAACCGGCAAGTGCCTCATCTATACTATTATCGACAATCTCCCAAACTAAATGGTGTAATCCTTTTTCATTCGTAGACCCAATATACATACCTGGTCTTTTTCTAACTGCTTCTAAACCTTCTAACACTTGTATTTGATTTTCATCGTACGCTTGATGTGTTGATACATTTTCATCCATTGTCAATTCTTTCACCCACGCTTCTATTTGGAAAGCTATCTTTTTTTCTTTCCTTATTTTTCACTCATATATTAAAGTCTTGTAACATTTTATATAAATGTAACAGTCTACTAGGTCTCTTCAAACATATCATCGTTACTATAATCATCCAATTTACTAATGGTGGAAAGCATACTTGCTCGTTTTTTTAACGTCAAAACAGACAAGGGGCTATAGTATATATGATCATTTGTAATAATAATTGATTTTGTTTCTTCTTCATCAAGAGTTGTGACATTGTTGGCTTTCTGTTGATTATTTACCATTTCGTCATTAATTGTTGATGAAGAGATGTACTGGTAGTCAATCATAGCAATTACATTTTTTGATTCAATAATGTCATCTCCACCAATATGAATAAACATGTCGATCCCCCCTATTCTTTATGTATAACTAGTTGAGCATACATAAGGCATCACCTTACATAACAATCTCCCCATCTTTCACATGAAAAAGCTCAGCCTGATTAATCGTATCATGCTGAATATCACTGACACTCGTTGTAGAAACAAAAGTTTGTACTTTACCTTGAATTGTATGTAATAAATGTGATTGTCGATAGTGATCTAACTCGCTCAGTACATCATCCAATAACAAAATAGGATATTCGCCTACTTCACTTTTGATTAAATCAATTTCAGCTAGTTTCAATGATAATGCAGTTGTTCGCTGCTGACCTTGTGAACCAAAGGTCTGAACATCTTTGTCATTTACATAAAAAACTAAATCATCTCGATGAGGACCGATTAGTGTCGTTCCTCTATCTACTTCCTTTTCTAACATGCTGAAAAAACTAGTAGTATACTTAGCTTTTATTTTCTCCCTATCTTCGACTTCTGATACATCTACTGTAGATAAGTAGCTTATTTCTAGATTTTCTTTGTCCTGACTAATCCCTTTATGTATCGGTTTTGCCCATTTTCGTAAAAGATCCAAAAACAAGAATCGCTTTTCAACAATAAAACTAGCGTGTTCAATTAATTGTTCCGTTAACACTTCGAGCATCGTGCGATCATTTGTTTTTCTGCGCTGAAGATCTTTCAATAAATGATTTCGCTGTTTTAATATTTTTTGAAATTGGCCTAAATGATAAATATAAACGGGCTGAATTTGACCAATTTCCATATCAATGAATCTACGTCTAATCTGAGGACTTCCTTTAACTAGATTTAAATCTTCAGGGGCAAACATCACAACATTTAAAGCACCTATGTAATCACTAAGTCGACGCTGTTCTAAATGGTTTACTTTTGCCTTTTTACCTTTACTAGAGAATTGTATTTCAAGAGGGAAGCTCTGTTTTCGTTTATATACTTTCCCTTCTATTTTAGCATAGTTTTGATTCCATTGAATAAGTTCTTTGTCACGTGGCGTTCGATAAGATTTAGAAAAAGCTAGCACATAAATAGCTTCCATTAGATTGGTTTTCCCTTGCGCATTCTCACCAATAATAACGTTAACTTTATCATCAAATGTTACAGATAAATCCTGATAATTTCGATAATTAGTTAGTGATAAACCTTGTATATACATAATAATACCCTTTCTAAGTGCGTGCAGTAACTACATCGATTCTTCCACATGAATTTCAAATGACCCTACATCTGGAATGTCAACTCGGTCTCCCGGATATAACTTTCTACCTCTACGTTGATCCTGTTCATTATTTACAAACACATCATAATCAGCTAGAAACAGTTTTGCCATTCCACCAGATTCAATGATGTTAGCTAATTTGAGGAATTGTCCTAATGCTATATATTCCGTTGTTATCTCAATTTTTTCTACTTCCATTGTTACAGCCTCCTAGTTGAGAGAGTTAATAGCAAAGCTCCATACTAGTACTCGTTTTTTTTACACCGATCTTTTTAGTGCCTTCTTTCTATTTTACTAGATATTCTAAGATAAGCAAAGCTTTGTAGGAAATCTCTATCAAAAGCAAAAGGGATTGTTCTTAGACAACCCCTTTTCTGCTTATACACCATGATTTACATGCCATTTATAAGTATTGTTGTTTTTATAAAATTAATACGTGCGAACTGGCAGAATTAGTTGAAGAATATGCTCATTGTCCATCGGTCGAATAATAAATGGACGCATTGCACCTGTAAATTCAATTTTAACTTTCTCTTCTTCAATAATTTTTAATGCATCAATGACATATTTTGCACTAAAAGAAATCTTCAATTCTTCCCCATCAATGCTATCTGTTGATAAATCCTCTACTACTTCACCAACTTCAGGTGTATTACTAGTAATTTCTAGTTGATCATTTTCCTTTGTTTGGAGCTTAACTACATTATTACGATTCTCTTTAGCTAATAAAGAGGCACGATCAATCGCTTGTAATAATTCTTTCGTTTTCGCATAAATTACGGTTTTACTTTGGTCTGGTATAAGTCTTGATGTTTCTGGATAATTCCCGTCCAATAAACGAGATAAGAAATATAGATGCTTTGTTTGAAATAAAATTTGATTCTCAGTGACACTAATTGTAATTGTATCTTCATTGTCTTCAATAATTTTATTAAGTTCAGACAAACTTTTACCTGGTATAACAACATTTTTAAAATCAATCTGTTCTGTTTCTAAATCTACTGGCAGTTTTCTAGAAGCAAGTCTATGACTATCTGTTGCAACGAAATTTAAGAAACCTTCTTCTAATTTCATATTTACACCAGTAAGAATTGGTCTCGTTTCTACTGTAGATACAGCAAATACAGTTTGTTTAATTAAATCCTTTAATACTTCATTTTTTAATGTGAAACTATTGTCTGTATGAAGAACAGGCAATTGTGGATATTCTGTCGCATCTTGACCATTTAAATGAAATTCTGCACCACCAGATTTTATTGTTACTTGATAATTCTCATCAGCAACAATTTCTACCGCCTTAAGTGGCAGTTTTCTAATTATATCCGGGAAATATTTTGCTTGAACAACAATACTTCCTTCCGTTATCTCTTCTGCATTGATGATTCCATCTTCTTCTTTTGGAATAAATGATTCGATTGAAATGTCTGAATCGCTTCCTGTTAATTTAATTCCTTCTGCAGATGCTTCTATTTTTATCCCTGTTAAAATTGGGATGGTAACACGAGATGAGATTGCTTTCATTACGTGTTGGATACTGTCAATCAATTGATCTCGTTGAATAATAAATCGCATAAATGAAATCCTCCTAGTGGAAGTTATATATATTAATTATTATTAATAAAATTCGTAGTAATAGTAATAGGCCCT
Organism: Paraliobacillus salinarum; assembly: GCF_014083865.1. Lineage (GTDB taxonomy): Bacteria > Bacillota > Bacilli > Bacillales > Amphibacillaceae > Paraliobacillus > Paraliobacillus salinarum. The sequence goes on from NZ_JACEFA010000019.1 coordinate 30,576, forward strand.
GTGATTATGTGGATAACTGAATAATTCTGTTATAAAGATAATAATAAGCGCTGTGGATAATATGTTGGTAAGTGTGTAACGATTATCCACGTTATTCACATGTGTATAACAGGCTTACTTACAAAACAATTTTAATTACATTGATTTTAAACGTTCCTTTATTTCTTCAATATCTTGATTTAGTAAATGATCTTCACTGATAAGTTTTGAGATTTTTTCATGTGCGTGAATTACGGTTGTATGATCACGTCCACCAAATTCTTCTCCGATTTTAGGTAGTGAGAAATCAGTTAGCTCTCTAGATAAATACATTGCAATTTGTCTAGGGAACGCAATTGATTTGGTTCGTTTTTTAGCTGCAAATTCTTCTAGTTTTATTTGATATTTTTCAGCTATGACTTCCTGGATCGTAGCTATGGTAATTACTCTAGGTCTTGAACTCGGGATAATATCCTTGAGTGCTTCAGCTGCTAAGGAAGCATCTATATCTTTGTTAATTAGTGAAGAATAAGCAACAACACGAATTAATGCCCCTTCTAATTCCCTAATATTAGTATCAATTTGATTCGCAATATAGAGCATTACTTCATTAGGAATATCTAATCCTTCCGCTTTTGCTTTTTTTCGTAAAATAGCAATACGAGTTTCTAAATCAGGCGGTGTAATATCGGTAATTAATCCCCATTCGAATCTTGAACGCAAACGGTCTTCCAAAGTTGGAATTTCTTTTGGCGGTCGATCACTAGAGATAATAATTTGTTTGCTCTCTTCATGTAGCGTGTTAAAAGTATGGAAAAACTCTTCTTGTGTTTGTTCTTTTCCAGCTAGAAACTGAATATCATCTATTAGTAGAACATCAATGCTACGATATTTATTTCTAAAATTCTCAGCTTTGTTATCACGAATAGAGTTAATAAATTCATTAGTAAATTTTTCAGAAGTTAAATAGACTACTTTAGCATCAGGATTATGATCTAATACATAATGTCCAATTGCGTGCATCAAGTGTGTTTTTCCTAAACCTACGCCACCATAGATAAATAAAGGATTATATGCTTTAGCTGGCGCTTCAGCAACAGCTAAAGATGCGGCATGGGCAAAACGATTTCCAGATCCGATAACAAAAGTGTTAAAAGTATATTTGTCGTTTAACATCGTTTTTGGTGATTGTGTGTTATCTCCTGATTTAACTTTAGGTATTTTCTTAGCTTCTTGTGTTTTTTCTTCTAGAAAATTTTCTGTTTCAGGTATAACAAACTTTGTTTTTAATTTTGCGCCAGTTACTTCAAATAATGCGTCAGATATTAAAGAAGTATATCTACTTTCTAGCCAATCACGAGCAAATTCGTTTGGGGCAGAGATAATCATAGTATCTTCTGTAATACTTTCTGCGCTTGTGTTCTTTAACCAAGTATCATAGCTAGGTTTACTAACCTTTTCTTTGATAGTAGCAAGTGTGCTAGTCCATAATTCCTCAATATTTTCCACTTAGAAGTCACTCCTTTCTGGGCATATTCTTTCGATTACATGAATAGTGTTAATTGAAGAAATAAAAAGCCTCTCGCAATCCTTTTATTTAAGGGATCGAAAGGCATATAAGATTTCTAACGTTGTGGATAAAAAACATCAGAGATAAGCAACTCTTAGGTGAGTTTTAATCATTATCCACTAACCTGTGTATAAATAAGTAAACAAGGATGTGAACAAATGTCCACATGTTATCCACAACCTGTGGACAGTGAGGTTCCCTTTTAATCTTTTTCACATGTTAAAACATAAATATAATACCAAATAAATACTAATATAGCAAGGGGATTTCGACGCTTATCCACATTAACTACACCTTGTAGACAAAAACTATCCACAGTACTATATTTTGTGCGTAATTTGTAGATAAATGTTGTGGATGAAATTAAAAGTAAAAAAATAATGCACAATAAGTGTGGACAAGTTTAAGAAGAGAAAATATATGGACATTTATATATTTGAAAAAAAATTAGTTAATCATTTTTACTGGCACATATTTGTTATTTAAATACTGGTTCTTGTTGACAGAAGGTAGCTATATTCCGTATAATGTGTTAGGCTATCTTTTTAAATGATATAGAAAGTCAATTCCTCAGGGAGGTGTTTTATAAATGAAACGCACATTTCAACCAAATAATCGTAAACGCAAAAAAGTACACGGTTTTCGTTCTCGTATGAGTACAGCAAACGGAAGAAACGTAATTGCTCGCCGTCGTAAAAAAGGAAGAAAAGTATTGTCTGCATAGGCCACTGAGATCATGTCAGTGGTCTTTTTTCCAATTAGGACAAGTTATATGTGGTTTTAACAGAGATAGATGCATTATTTTGGAATGGAATGATGCTCTAGTTTAAAGCCGATATAACTCATTCGTTCTGATTGGATTTTAGTGTATAATGGAGGTAACATTCCATGAAGAAAACATATCGAATTAAAAAAAATGAAGAATTCCAACATGTTTTTAAGAACGGGAAATCGTTTGCCAATAGACAGTTAGTTATTTATTTTTTACATAAACAAGAACAAACACATTTTAGAATTGGGTTGTCTGTTAGTAAGAAAATTGGTAATGCTGTTGTACGTAATCAAATAAAACGATATCTACGTCAAGCTTTTTTAGAATTAAAGCCACAGGTTAAACCTTCTTTGGACATTGTTATCATTGCACGTGCTCCAGTAAAAGATATGGATTACCATGATATAAAAAAAAGCTTAATACATGTACTCTCAAAAACTGAATCAATAAAACGCTCTTAAAATAGTAATAAATTATTAAAGTAATCTTTAACTTTTAACAATATAGTGTCAACTATTTACGTTATGTAAAAACTTTTGTATGATAAATATGTTTTTATTGAAAAATGGCTATAAATAAATTTAACATATCTGCAAGAAATGGTATGAAGGAGGAAGAGTATGCGTAAAAAGGTCTTATTGTTAGTGACCTTGATCGGATTATTAGTGTTTTTGTCTGGTTGCGGAGACATTAATTCTGATATTACAAGTGAAAGTGAAGGAATTTGGGATTCTTATTTTGTCTATCCCTTATCAGTAGTAATAAAAGAAGCAGCAAAGCTTTTTAGTGGTAGTTTTGGTCTAGCGATTGTAGTAGTTACGATTATTATCCGCTTAATTTTGTTACCACTAAATATTAAACAATTAAAGAGTTCAAAAGCAATGCAAGACATACAACCAGAACTTCAAAAAATTAAAGAAAAGTACAGTTCAAAAGATGCACAAACACAACAAAAACTACAAAAAGAAACAATGGATTTATTCCAAAAAAATGGTGTCAATCCAATGGCAGGTTGTTTACCGGTCATTGTACAAATGCCTATATTAATTGCTTTTTACCATGCAATTATGCGTACACCACACCTTGATGATGGTAGTTTCTTATGGTTCCAATTGAGTGAACCTGATCCATACTATATTTTACCTATCGTAGCTGCTGGTGCAACTTTCTTACAACAAAAATTAATGATGGCAGGAACAAATACATCACAAAATGCAGCTATGCCACAGATGACAATGATGTTATATATGATGCCAATTATGATTGGTGTGATGGCGTTATTCTTCCCATCTGCACTTGCATTATATTGGGTGGTTGGTAACGTATTTATGGTATTACAAACGTTGTTTATTCGTAAACCAATGATGAATAAGGGATCCACAGCGGGAGGAAATCAAAAGTGAGACAAGTAACTGCTTCTGGTCAAACAGTAGAAGATGCGGTCCAATCAGCATTAAAGCAGTTAAACACCACAGAGGACCAAGTTAATGTAGAAGTTATTGATGAAGGTAAAAAAGGTATATTAGGATTATTCGGATCAAAACGAGCCATTGTAAAAGTCTCTGTTGCTGAAAATCCAATACAATTAGCAGAAGATTATTTGTTAAATATACTTACTAATTTCACAGAGGAAAAAGTGAGTGTAGAGCGTACTGTTCAAGGAACCAGTGTTTATTTTGAATTGACAGGGAAGCATATGGCTATGGTTATTGGAAAGCGAGGCCAAACCTTAAATGCAATTCAATATTTGGTTCAAATTATGCTTAATCGTAAGTCGAATGAACGACATCAGGTTATTGTTGATGCTGAGGGTTATCGAGAGCGAAGAAAGCAAACATTAGTTCAACTTGCGCATCGTTTAGCTGATAAAGCAACAAGTATTAATAAACATGTATCATTGGAACCAATGCCTTCATTCGAACGAAAGATTATTCATAGCGCATTGCAGGATAATCAAAAGATTGAAACCTATTCAGACGGTACCGATCCACATAGACATGTTGTCATTAGACCGTCAAAAAGATAAATATAAGAAAAAAGAGTTATCTCAGTGTACTGCACCCCAAAAGTTAGAGTAAAAATCTAACTTTTGGGGTGTATTTTTATGGCTAAATATAGTGAACAATTTAAATTAATGCTAGTAAAAGAATATCAAGATGGAAAATTGGGTTATGATATATTAGCAAGGAAGCACGGTATGAAAAGCAGTTCACCATTAAAAAGATGGGTAAAGGTATTTGAGAAATTTGGAGTGGAGGGATTAATGAGGAAAAAACATA
>NZ_JACEFA010000002.1 GCF_014083865.1 Paraliobacillus salinarum
ATAATTCGCCCATGGAGAACTTTTTTGGTTTACTAAAACAAGAGATGTATTACGGAGAGGCACTGTGCTCGTTTGAAGAATTAAAAAATAAAATTAAGGAACATATCAATTATTATAATAATAAGCGCATAAAGCAAAAATTGGCAGGCATGAGTCCAGTTCAATACCGAATTCACACCAGCCAATTAGCTGCTTAATATAACACTCTAACTTTTTGGGGTCACATCATATTATTCCGGCACTTTTTTTCATAAAATCTTTTCCTATTTATTTCTATTCACCCAATTACCATTTCTATATGCTTTGGTAGTACTTGAATAGTTGATGGTGTTTCACTCTTTCTTTCTCCATCACAATCAATTTTCTGGCTTGGAGTAGTTTCGATTGTAACTCGCTTAGCTTGCAAAGGAATTATCCCCTCCATATTCTGAGTTTGTATGCCAACCTTGGATTGAATCATAGAGAAAAAGGATTGAATAGAAGCTTCCTTAACAATCAATATATCAAATAGTCCATCTTGAATATCTCCGTTAGGAAAAAAAGCTCGAATGCCACCAATATATGTTCCATTTCCGACAATAACCATTACCGCTTCGTCTGTCACTGTCTCAGCTTCTGTCTCCACTTTCACGTTAAACACGTTTGCTTTTCCGATCGATTGAATTGTTTTCAAATAATAAGCTAACCGACCAATATTTTGTTTTGAGTCAGAGTCAACCGTTTCAGACACTTCTGTAATTAAGCCAATGCCCCAAAAATTGAGAAAATAATGATGATCACTTTGCCCAACATCTATCCACTTAGTTTTTTTCACTGAAATCTGATGCGCTGCTTTTAAGGGTTGTTGTACCATACTAATCTCCCTTGAAAAATCATTACTCGTTCCACCTGGGATAATTGCAAATGCCGGTCTTGAATCAAGCGGAGCTAAGGAATTGATTACTTCGTGAACAGTCCCATCTCCACCAGCCGCAATAATTAAGTCTACCGCTTTATACACTTGCCGAACGATTTCAGCGCCATCTCCTGATTTTTTTGTTTGATACATCTTAACTTCTGTAAAAGCCGTTTCTAATATTTCTTTAATTTCTTCTTGTAACTGTGCTAATTTACGATTACCTGATGCTGGATTAAAAATAACAGCAACACGATTCATATAGATTACCTCATTTCCAACACTTTTTTATACACCAACAAATTTAAGTATTGTCTATTGTTTTTTTAAATATAAAGTTTGCTTTATATTTAAACATTCCCTCATCGATCATTAATAAACCATTCGATTATTTCCGGGGAAATAATCGAAAAAACGACAGATATATGAAACAAACAAAAAAACATGTATCGCTATTTCTCACATAGCGATACATGTTAATTCACATCCTTTTACTTAATTGCTCGGGTGTTGTTTCATTTTTTGAAAAAGCTTTTAAACAAAATGAAAAGCGAAAGTCATCAAGTTTTAGTTGATAAGAGTCAAGAACTCCTGGACCACAACTTGCTGATCCTAATCCTTGTTGCTGAAGATCGATATTGTAAGTAATATAATCCTGTTTCACTAAATCATACGTATGTTTTGCTTCTTCTAGTAATTCAGTAGAGTAGTAACTTGCACTAAAATCGAAGACAGGATTTCCAACTGTTATTAGTCCAATACCACCTTCATCCGTGAGGGCTGCCCAACTTACTTCATGTCGATTACCATTCTCTTGAGGTACAACATATTCTGTATGCAATTGATCCACTTTACTTGACCAAACGCCGAAACGATTAGCCAACTTACTATCTGGGTAGGCTTCTCCTGGACCTCTTCCATACCAGTCGACTTGATTCAATGGTGCTTTTAGCTTCCATTGCAAACCGAGTCTTGGCAATGTTTTTGGTCCATTTCCTTGCTTAATTCCTTCAAGACTTATCTGCATTACACCACAACCATCGATACGATACGTAGTTGTCAGATCAATACCCCAATTAAGAATTGGTGGTGCAACACGTGACTTTATGCAAACAGTAACGACATTTTTACTAGGTGATAAATTATACGAAACAGATGTGACTCTTTGTTGCATCTGGTTTAGTCCATACTGTTTCCACTCTTTCTCTTTTTGCGCAGCATCAAATTCTTCTATTCCTAGTTTGTCATTGTCTGTCGGCGCTCTCCAAGTGTTTAATTTAGGTCCCTGCTCTAATAATTCTATTCCTTGATACTTCCATGATTGAAGCATTCCATAGATCGTATTAAAGTTATAGGTAAAGGTTGAACCACTTATTACAAGCTCATGGTTATCTTCTATTATTGATAATGTATGATGCTCTATCGTTTCAACCTTTTTCATTTTTTTAATCTCAACAGGGAGTTTGAACTGAGCCCAAGCAATTTCATGCCCCGCTTTAGCCCATTTTATATCTGTTGCTTGATTAAACTGAATGTTTAACAAGTGTTCTTCACTTAATATTTGATCTTTTAACCATGTAAATGGAAGCTCTATTTCCAAAGTTTCACCTGCTGCTACAGTAGGCATATCAATTACACCACTAGTCTTGATCTCACTACCAGAAACAAGTGACCATGATACAGCCAAGTGATCTAATGTGATAAAATCATAACGATTATGCACTCTGATCATACCTTTTGCTATATCTATTGCTTCAACATAAACAGGTTCAATCACTTTTTTGTATTCCAACAAAGCTGGTGATGGCGTTCGGTCAGGCATAACTAATCCATCAATTACAAAATTACCATCATGAGGCACTTCACCAAAGTCTCCACCATAAGCAAAATACTCTTCACCTTCTTTTGTGTATTGACGAATTCCATGATCTAGCCATTCCCACACAAATCCACCTTGTAGTCTTTTATATTTATAAAATAAATCAAAATACTCTTTAAAACCACCAGGCCCGTTGCCCATCGCATGTGCAAACTCGCATAAAATATGTGGTTGAGTCAGGTCGGTGCGTTTTCCTAGCTGATCCATCAATGCATGCGAGCTGTACATCGTAGAAAACATATCCGCAGCTTCATGAACCCTCGTAGGATTGTTATCCTCTTGATTCATTATAAAACGTGTTTCTCCTTCATAATGAATTAGTCGAGTTGGATCTTTTTGTTTTGACCATTCAGCCATTTTGACGTGATTCTTACCAAAACCAGATTCATTTCCTAATGACCAAATGATGATCGATGGGTGGTTCTTATCTCGCTCTACCATTCTTACCATTCGATCAAGATAAGCATCTTCCCACTCAATATCCTCACTTAGCTGATGAGGATTACCGATAATCTCAAAACCATGGCATTCTAAATCAGCCTCATCAATCACATATAAACCGTATGCATCACACAAATCGTAAAAAGCTGGCGCATTTGGATAATGCGCTGTTCGTACTGCATTGATATTATGTTGCTTCATTAACTCAATATCTTTTTTCATCCAATCTAATGGCACAGCACGCCCTAATTCAGGGTGATGGTCGTGTCGATTTACTCCTTTAAATAAAATCGGTGTTCCATTAATTTGAATCAAACCATCTTTTAATTCTATTTGTCTAAAGCCAACCTTTGTAGGTATGACCTCAATAACCTCACCTTTTTCATTCCTCAACGTCAACACTACACGATACAAGTATGGTGTTTCAGCAGTCCATTTCTCTGGTTTCTCCACTGGTATGCTTGTTTCAATTATCAAACTATCTGATTGCTTACTTTCAAGTAGAACAGTAGATTTAATTCCTTTTAATTCAATATTGTTTGCATCATACAACTGTATACCCAATTGATATGTTGTAGAATGATCTAGTTGCGAATAAATCTCAGCTTGCAATTGTAGTGTAGCATCCCGATACGATTGATCGAATAAAGTCTTTACAAAGAAATCACGAATATGGATTTTAGGCTTACTGACAATATATACATCCCTGAAAATCCCACTTAACCACCACATATCTTGGTCTTCAATATAACTGCCATCTGACCATTGATACACACGAACCGCAATAGAGTTTTTCCCTTCGTTAATAAAAGAAGTGATGTTGAATTCAGAAGTCATGCGACTACCTTGACTATAGCCCACAAATGCTCCATTAATCCAAACTTCAAATGCACTATCGACACCTTCAAAATTAAGGTAAGCTAAATCCTTCATCATTTCGCTTGTTACATAAAAATCTCGTCGATAAGATCCAGTTGGATTTTCAGTTGGCACATGCGGAGGATCTACCGGAAATGGATATTGCACATTAGTATAATGTGGTCTTCCATAACCATGCATTTGCCAGCTTGATGGCACTTGTAAGTCATCCCATCCACTTACATCGTAATCGTTTTCATAAAAAGATTCGGGCGATAATGCTGGACTTTCAGCATAACAAAATTTCCACATTCCATTTAATAATGTAAATCCTTTAGAGAGATCTCTATCAAAATTTAATGCATCTTCTAAATGATTATAGGAAAAGAAATGTGTACGAGCAGCTACCCTATTTCGTTTAAGCATTTTATGATTCTCATAATCTTTAAGTATATTCATGTTAACCTCCTATATAGTAAATTTGGAAAAAGGGACCCCCTAAGGGAATCCCACTTCTATTTTAACGACCTTTTAAATATTCGTGATTCAAATGCTTTAAATATGATTTCTCCATTTACAGTTTGACCTGTTTCCACATCAGTTAAAGGAATGGTTAAATGACCCCTTCTTTCTTCCTCACTGAAATTCTGAAGAAAATAAAATACAATATCGTAAAATAGCCAAGATTCTAGTCTTGGCTATTTCTTTAAACAGATAGTTTACTTTTGTCTTTCACTTTTTCTACTTCTTGATGAATGTATGCCATTTTATCATCTAGTGCTTGAACTGTGTCTGCTGCTTGTTTTAATTCAATTAAAAATTCTTCAGGTATTTCCTGTTCAAATTTATAATATATTTTATGCTCCAGACTTGCCCATGTATCCATTGCAATCGTGCGAATTTGTATTTCAACAGGTACATTTACTGTTCGATTGGCTAAAAATACTGGCACTTGAATAATTAGATGGAAGCTTCGGTATCCGTTCGGTTTCGGGTTCGCGATGTAATCTTTTACCTTTATCACATGAATATCATCCTGTTGGCAAAGCATAGCATGAATTCTATAAATATCAGCGACAAATGAGCACGTAACCCGCACACCAGCAATATCATGAACATAACTCTTTGCATTTTGTATCGTTACATCTAAGCCTTTTCGCTTTAATTTTTTTATAACACTATTAGGTTCTTTTAATCTTGATTTTATATGTTCCATTGGATTATGGTTGTGAATAAACTCGAACTCTTCGCTCAATATATTTAGTTTTGTGTTTATTTCATCCAACGCAAACTTGTATACTAAAAACTCATTTTTCCATTCATGAAATTCCTTTTCAAGTAAATTCATTTCATTCACCCTTCTCATATGGTATATCTACCATGATCTAGTATAGCATGAGCAGGGATTAAATGTTTGGCAGTTTTGTGTAATTCCAGTGAAACATTTTCTTTTCCATTATTCTTTTAATTTACTGTGCTTTAGCTACTTCAAGTGTATCTTGCGTACAAAAAATAACTCCTAACTCGTGGTGTTCTCCTTCATATAGCGCACGTTGCACGAATCTAATTTCCCCACGTTCATCAATAATATCCAACTTACAATATGCTCGATTTAATTGTAAAGCCTCATAAAATCCTTGCTCCGTAGATACATTCGAACCATTTACTTTAACAATTTTCTCTCCCACTTCTAGCCCAATCTCTTCACCAGGCGTACCAGGTATCGTAGCTAAGATTCGAAGTCCATCTTGTTCTGGGCTGAAAAATGGGCGAACTTGACGATCTTTTATTTTAAAACGTATAAAAATCCATTCTCGACCAATTAGTGCTATCACAACACTAATCATTGTTAGTATCGGTAGAAAATATCCTGCAATAGCCGTTCCAATTACAACAAAGCTTAATATTAATAAAGATTGCGATAAGCCATGTAACGCTCTCTTAGGTAACGCTCCTCGTATAACTTGTTCGACTCCAATAATTACCGGAAAAAACATAAGCCCAAATTCTTGACCATCAATTGGGATCACAGGCCACCATGGCACAATTGATATAAGTTCACCTACTGGAAATAATGTCACGATTGGTATAAGAGATGCTTTTTTAAAACGGTGTTGACCAATAAACTTTCCTCGTGTTCCTTGCAGGCGTTCTGGCAATGTCTCATTGTTTCGTACCCTCATTAACAAGAATGATTCATAGATTAACAATATCCCCATAAGGATTGTAAAAGCTACCCACTGATTTGTCGATATTGTCGCATCGATTCGAAAAGGAAGATAATCGATATAGTACGGCGCTAATAAAAGAAGCAAATACGAAAAACCAAATGTATACGCTGCAGACAACCAAGAGAATTTATTAGTAAGTAATAGCAACAGAGTGATTACTGACAGTGCTCCTACCATAATGTAAGAGAAAGATACGCCTAAGCCAACTAATAATAGCGATAGGACCAAACTAAAGAACAGAGACGATTTCCACGTGAATCGAAGCTCATGAAAAACATCAAATATTTTTGAGCCGAACATGTTTCTTTCCTTTTTAATCCGCTTTAACGATGTAAGAAAGACAACAATAATAAAGATATATAAAAGTGGATTGAAAAAAAATCTTCCGAGTCCTTTAGTTATTTCAGTTAACCATATATCCATCTTCATCCACTCGCCTTCTAAATTAATACATACACATACACCACTATATTCGATTTATTTAACACGATTTCCTGCTTATATGACAAGTTAAAACAAATTGATCCACAATGAGTTGTGGATCAACTTAGATTGAATTTTAATCTACTAATGATTGAAGCGCAGCATCTTTTTGAAGATCATCTTCTCCACTACGAATTTTCTCAATCACACTTGTTTGTAGCTTTTCAGCAGTATCACTAGTTAATTCGCCTGATGCTTTTAAGCCATTATCTTTTTGATACTTTATAACGGCTTCTTTTGTTTGTTCACTAAAGTAACCATCTACACGTCCAGGATCATAACCTAATCCTTTCAAAATAACTTGCGCATTTGCAATTGTTTCATCACTATCATTATACTTCAATGTTTCTTCAATTTGTATTGGATTCGCGTAAAAATAGTCTGGCTGCTCTACTTTAATTGTAGGTTCTACTCCTTTTTCATGTATCCAATTTCCATCTGGAGATAACCATTTAAATAGTGTTAACTTAATTGTGCTTCCATCTCCCATTGGAATGGTTTGTTGAACAGTCCCTTTTCCAAAGCTTGTCACTCCAACTACTTCCGCGTTAGCCGCTTCTTTTAATGCAATTGCTAATATTTCAGAAGCGGATGCACTTCCTTCATTAATAAGAACAGAGATTGGGTAGTCTTTTCCTTCTTTAAGGTTTGAGACATGTCGTTCTTTCTTTCCATCTCCATTTTCAATTTGCAAATACGGTTTGTCTTTTGGTACGAAATGCTTCAAAATATCCTCTATTGATGTTAATAAACCACCAGGATTTCCTCTTACATCTATAACAAGTCCTTGAATTCCTTGTTTTTCTAATGACGTTAATTCTTCTTTAAACCGTTCGGCTGTATTTTCAGAGAAAGATGTAATTTCAATTATTCCTTGTTTCTTTCCCTCTACCTCTTTCACGTCACTATAAACTGTCTCTAATGGAATATCGTCTCGAACAAGATCTATAGATAGGGGATTAGATACACCTGGACGATCAATTTCAAGCGTTACAGTCGTCCCTTGTTTACCACGTATTTTTGACACAGCTTCATACAAATCTAAGCCTTCTACACTATTTCCGTCTACTTTTAGAATTTGATCATTCGGTTTTAAACCAGCGCGTTCTGCGGGTGAATCTTTAATCGGTGCAACAATGGTTACTTTACCATCAACCATACTTACTTCTGCACCTATCCCCTCAAACGATGACTCAATTTGTTGATTAAATTCCTCTACTGTTTCTGCATCCATATAAACACTGTAAGGATCTTCTAAAGTATCTAACATTCCTTGAACAGCGCCCTCAATCAATGTATTCTTGTCCACATCTTCCAAATAATTCTCTTGAATTAGACTATATGCTTGCATTACTTTAGATAAACTCGATGAATTACTAGCATCATTAATAATCGCTTCTTTTTCTTCTTCTGACAAATCCGCAAAGTTATTGTTGTCCTGATCTGATTCCTCTACTTGCTCCGGTTCGATCCAAAGCATCGTTAGGTATGTAGTTCCAGCACCGATCAATAATGCTGCAACAATCAACGCTGCGAGGTAACTTTTTTTCATTTGCACGTATTCCACCTCAATTGTCTTTTTTGTCTTTTTATAGTGTATCATATAAATGGCACAAAAAGGCACCACAACGTAACGTGCGATGCCTTTCTTTTTATTATAATATGTTGTTTTTTAAAATTAATGCTTGCTTATGGCAAATAATTCAATGGGTTAATTCCGCCTTTGTAGCTCCATCTACCATTATGCACTTCAAAGTGTAAGTGGCTACCAAATGAATTACCTGTATTACCCATTGCTCCAATTGGTTGCCCTTGGTTTACTGTTTGCATATATGATACACCCAAACTACTCATATGTGCGTAAACAGTAGTTATCTTTAGTGATGGATGATAAATGTATACGACATTACCATAACTGCTTGAGTAGTTTGCACGAGTTACTACACCACTCGCTGCTGCTTTAATTGGTGTGCCTGTACTGTTCGCAATATCAATTCCATAATGGAAACCACCACCATTGAAATCTCTAGGTCCATAACCTGAAGATCTTCTTCCAGTTGTTGGCCAGATCAATGAACCATTGCCTCCACCTGAGCCTGACAAGGAAGAATCATTGCCTCCTGATCCACCAGAAGAACTACCATTACCCGAACTTCCACCATTACTACCATTAGATTGATTGTTTTCCGCTTCAGCTGCAGCTTCCGCTTCCGCCTGTTTCACAGCTTTTTCAATAGCTGCTGCTTGATTTGCTAATGTTTCTTGCTGTTCAGCCAAACTCATTTTATATTCTTCCAAATGGTTGTGTTCTTCTTCTAAATCATCTAATAACTCTTCTTTTTTAGCCATTTGTTTATCCAATTGAGATTGAATAGAATCTAATTCTTGTTTTTGAACAGCTAAATACTCTTTTCTCTCTTCTAAGGATGCTTTATCATCTTTCAATTGTTGTTGCTTCTCTTCTACGGACTCTTTCTTCTTTTGTACATCTTCTTTATCTTTTTTATGTGATTCCATGATACCTTTATCTTGGTCCATAATTTTTGTAACTACTGTAGCACGGTTAATAAAATCTCCAAAACTTTGCGCGCCCATTAAAACAGATAGATAATTAATATCGCCACCATTTTGTTGAATAGAGCGTAAACGGTTTTTTAATAATTCTTCACGTTCTTTAATTTGTTTCTCTAATTCTTTAATCTCTTCCTTGAGTTGTTTTACTTCTTCTTCTGTTTTCTTAATTTCTTGTTCTGTTTCAGCTATCTTGTTATTATTTTTAGAGATTTCTGCTTTTTTGTTATCCAATTTTGCTTGTGTGTCTTCCAATTGAGCAGTGATTCCCTCAATATCATTAGCCATTTCTTCTTGTTGCGCTTCATTTTCAGCAATTTTTTTCTCTGTAGACTTTGCCTTACTTGACGCACTACTCTTATCTTTCTCTACTTCATCTAATCTTTTCTCCAAATCGGCAAGGCTTTCTGCAGTGACAGTTGATAAACTTGATAGTAAAATTCCCATTATGACTGTTAAAATCGTTATGTAAGAAATAACTTTTTTCATAGTTGGAACTCCTCCCCGTTTCAAATGATTTTTTTAGTTTATAACTAGTATGTAAGGGTATAAGTCTTATAGATAAGACTTATACCTTTAAGAATTTACGAACACTCATTACGCTTCCCCAAACACCAATTGCTGCACCAATTAATAAGATTAGTCCTGCTAATTGCCATGCAAATGGGTGGAAGTCTAGTAAAGTCATAAAGCTAAATTGGTCTAATGCGGTTGTACTGTTATCTAAGTAATAGTAGCCTGTTAAAAGGATAATAATTGGTAAGATACTTCCTAATACACCTAATAACAATCCTTCAACAAAGAATGGCCAACGAATGAACCAGTTTGTCGCACCAACTAATTTCATAATTCCAATCTCTTTACTACGCGCCATAATCGTAATTTTTATTGTATTGGAAATTAAGAAAATCGCTGTAAAAACTAATGCAAAGATTAACACCAGCCCTATGTTTCTAGCATACTCGTTAAATTGAAATAGATTTTGTACAACATCTTGTCCATAATTTACTTTTTCCACTTTATCTATTTTTTCTATTTCACCCGCAATTTTCATTGTATCTTGCGGATCAGTTGTTTTTACAATATATGCATTGTTTAGTGGATTGTCTTGTTCATAAAGCTCCCAAGCGCCACCTTCTTCTCCCATACTATCAACTAAGCTTCTCAATTCTTCTTCTTTTGTAGAAAAATCAACTGTGTCAACCTCTGCTATGTCTTTGATCTGTTCACCAACAGCTTCTATCTCCTTATCATCTGCTGTTAGATCTACTAGTACTTTAATTTGAACGTCTTCCTCTAGATTATCTGCCACATGATTTAAGTTAAGCATTAATGCTAGGAAGGCCCCTACTAATAATAGAGTAGTTGTTACCGCACCGATCGATGCGATAGTCATCCAACTATTACGCCATATATTTTTTGATCCTTCACGAAAATGTCGTTTAAATGTTCTAAATTTCATAGCCGTATTCACCTCGATGCTCATCACGCACAATCAAACCATCTTCAATTGCTATAACGCGTTTTTTTATCGTGTTGACAATTTCCTTGCTGTGAGTTGCCATTAAAATTGTTGTTCCTGTTGCATTAATTGATTCTAGCACTCTCATAATTTCCCAAGATGTTTCAGGATCTAAGTTTCCTGTCGGTTCGTCTGCAATTAATAGCTTCGGATGATTAACAATCGCTCGTGCAATAGATACACGTTGCTGTTCCCCACCTGAAAGCTCATCTGGTATGAAGCGCGCTTTATTTTTCAACCCTACTTGGTCTAGCACTTCCATCACGCGTCTTCGAATATTACGTGGTGATTCTTCCAGCACTTCTAATGCAAATGCAATATTTTCATAAACAGTGAATTTAGGTAAAAGTTTGAAATCCTGATAAACTACACCTATATCTCTCCTTAGAAATGGGATATGTTTAGATTTGAGGGTAGTTAGATCTTTATCATTAACCATGATTGATCCTTTTGTAGGTTTTACTTCTTGGAAGATTAATTTTATAAAAGTAGATTTACCTGCGCCACTAGGTCCAACTACATAGACAAATTCTCCCTGGTCAATGTTAACATTAATCCCATTGAGGGCTGTTACACCATTAGCGTAAGTTTTATATATATCTTGCATAACTATCATAATATGATCACCTTTGCTCAAATTAGTATTCTATCTTTTTCAAAAAGTGCTTATTCGATCTTAATCTACAACTTTCATTTACCATATACATTATAACATCTAATTTCATTTTTTTTAGACAAATTTTATTACATTTTTGTTTCAAACTCTGTAAATTTATGGGTTTTACTGCGTATTTTATATAAAGAGGGGTTTTTTAGAAGATAATGTTGCCTTTAGGAGAAAAGTCTTAATTTTCGATTAATAAGTTTTTTGAAAGAATACTTTTTATAAAAAGTGTGATTTCGCTTTATAAAAATGGTTAATCTCCAATTAGATCAAAATTAACGAAGAACTTACATCTTTATAAGATTTTTTCATACAATTCTATTAGGGGTGATGATAATGGCAAGAGTAGCATATACGAGTAAGGACATTGATTTAATCGCTAGGATGATGAGGGCTGAAGCAGAGGGTGAAGGACGCCTTGGGATGCTTATGGTTGGGAATGTCATCATAAATCGAGCAAGAGCTGATTGCCTAGATTTTAAGGACGTTAGGTCCATACGGGATGTTATTTTCCAAGTTCAAGGTGGAAATTATTCATTTGAAGCAGTACAAAAAGGTAATTTATTTTATAATCCAGCAAGAGAAGTAGAGAGAAAATTGGCACGACAAGTTGTTAAGTATTGGAGGGAACATCCTTCTAAGTATGCTCTATGGTATTTTAATCCTTATGCTGCTTGTCCTCCTACATGGTATGGTCAACCTTTAACAGGACAATATAAACAACATTGTTATTATGAACCAATAGCTAATACTTGTGAAAGTGCTTATAGATATTAAAAAGGAACACGCTTGTAATAAATAAAAAAGTAGACACTCTTTTCACATCGAAAAGGGACTACTTTTTTCTATATTGATTATGCTTTTTTAAATCCTTCACCTAATACTTCGCTAGCATTCATAGCAACAACAAATGCGCCTGGGTCGATTCGCTTAACCATCTGTGTTACTTTATTAAATTCATTTTGCGCTACAACACACATAATGATACGTCGGTGCTCGTTCGTATAGCCACCTTCACCATTCCAAACCGTAACCCCTCGATCGACGTCTTGTAATAAAGCATTTTGAACTTGATCAACATATTCCGTTATGATCATTACATTTTTCGATCGATTAAATCCAACTTGAACAAAATCAATCGTACGACTAGTAACAAATAAACCAATTAATGCGTATAACCCTTGCTCAACAGAAAATACGTAAGCAGCAGTTAATACAATCAGCCCGTCAAATAAGGCAACACAAACACCTAATGATAATGGAACAAACTTATGTAATATTTGCGCTGCTAAAGCAATTCCACCGGTCGATCCTTTCCCGCGAAATACGATACCGATCCCAAGTCCAGTACACATTCCACCAAAAATAGAACCTAGTAATGGATCTGCAGTTAGTGGCGCCCAATCTTTTGTAAGAAAAACATAAAACGGCAAAATAATTGTACCAAGTAATGTTTTCGCACCAAATTTTCGACCAAGAATCATTACACCTGCGATAAATAACGGGATATTTAATCCCCATTGTACAAAGGAAGGTTCCCAGTCAAACAAAGCTTTTGTAATCGTACTAATTCCTGAAGCACCACCTGATGCTATTTCATTAGGTAATAAAAATAAATTAAATCCAATTGCAACAAAAAAAGAACCGATTAAAACAAGGGTATATTCTACTGCGAGTATTAGACCTGTTGGAGCAGGTTGTCTTCTATATTTTGCTATCATAACTATACACTCCTACTATTCTTCTGTATCAACCTTAAGGAGTATATCATTATTTGACTCGTTACGACAACCGTGTTTATCACAGTATTGTAATGCAGTGAAAAAGCTTTTACACATTATAAAAACATGCTACCGATCTATATGACCGATAGCACGTTTTAATTAATTTACTAATGAGCGCAAATATGCGTCAATAAATGGATCAAGTTCACCGTCCATTACTGCCTGTGTGTTTCCTGTTTCTTCGTTCGTTCGATGATCTTTAACCATAGAATATGGATGGAAAACATACGAACGAATCTGACTTCCCCAGCCAATTTCTTTTTGTTCGCCCCGTATTTCATCTAACTCTTCACGTTGCTTTTCGATTTCTAATTGATATAGCTTTGCTTTTAACATTTTCATTGCTTGTTCACGGTTTTTTATTTGTGAGCGCTCGGATTGACACGTTACCACAGTATTTGTTGGTAAGTGGGTAATTCGAACAGCTGAATCCGTTGTGTTTACGTGCTGACCACCAGCACCACTCGAACGGTACGTATCAATTTTCAAATCTTCCGTATTGATATCTACATCAATATCATCATCTAATTCTGGCATAACGTCACACGATACAAAGGAGGTATGACGACGTCCTGAAGAATCAAATGGAGAAATTCGCACTAAACGATGTACGCCTTTTTCTGCTTTTAAGTAGCCATATGCATTGTGACCTTTAATCAAAAGGGTTACACTTTTTACACCAGCTTCATCTCCTGGAAGATAGTCTAGAGTTTCTACTTTGAAATTCTTCGACTCAGCCCAGCGCGTGTACATTCTAAGTAGCATGCTTGCCCAATCCTGTGATTCGGTTCCACCTGCTCCTGGATGTAATTCTAATATCGCATTATTTTTATCATAAGGTTCACTGAGCAGCATAAATAGTTCAAATTGGTTCAGCGCTTCAGTTAACTCTTGTACTTCAGGCTCTAGCTCTTCTCGTAGTTCTTGATCGTCCTCTTCTTTCACTAGTTCATAGGATACTTCTAGATTTTCTAACGTTTCTTCGTGTTTATCAAATGTGTGAACTAAATCTTTCAAACCATTCACTTCATTAATAACTTTTTGTGCCGTTTGTTGATCATTCCAGAAATCTGGATCTGTCATTTCTTCTTCTAGTTCAGCAATCCTTGTACGCTTCTCTTCTAAGTCAAAGAGACCCCCTAAAGTCCGCTAATCGGTTAGCCATTTTCTCTAATTCTTGTTTAATCTCTGATAATTCCATTGTTCATTCACCTCAACAGCTGTTATTTTTCATTTGGAAAGACAAGACACTTCTTGTTATAGAAGTGTCTGTTTTCTTAAAATTTATTTACCATGACATTGCTTATATTTTTTTCCACTACCACAAGGGCAAGGATCATTTCTTCCAACATTATCCGCTTTAACAAATGGTTGTTTTTTCTTCTCTTTTTTACTCTCGTCTCCTGAAACAGCTGTGGCATTCTTCGCTACTTCTTGACGTTGTAAATTATCACGAACTTGTGCTTTCATCACATAACGTGCAACCTCTTCGTTAATTGATTCGATCATTGCTTCAAACATGGAGAAGCCTTCCATTTGATACTCACGCAATGGATCATTTTGTCCGTAAGCACGTAGGTGTATACCTTGACGGAGCTGATCCATTTGGTCAATGTGATCCATCCATTTTGTATCTACTGTACGTAAGACAATCACTTTTTCAAACTCACGCATTTGTTCTGGTGTTAAATCTTGTTCTTTTTGATCATACTTCTCACGGACTTTAGTCATAATAAGATCGATGATTTCATCCGGTTCTTTACCCTTCAAATCAGATTCCACCAGATAATTCTCTTCGACTAAGTTCGCGTGGACATATTCAATGATTGCACTTGTATCCCATTTCTCTTGATCATCATCTTGGGTATGCGCATGAATGGTCGTTTCTACAACGGTTTGAATCATCTGTTCAATAATTTCACGTAGATTATCTGAATCAATTACATCGAAACGTTGCTTGTAAATAATCTCACGTTGTTGACGTAATACATCATCATAAGAAAGAATTGTTTTACGTGCATCAAAGTTATTACCTTCCACACGTTTTTGTGCAGATTCTACCGCACGCGAAACTACTTTACTTTCAATTGGTTGGGAATCATCCATACCAAATCGATCCATCATTGCACGCATGTTATCAGAACCAAAACGACGCATTAATTCATCTTCCATGGATAAATAAAACTGTGTCACACCAGGATCTCCTTGACGACCAGAACGACCACGAAGCTGATTATCGATACGACGTGACTCGTGACGCTCCGTACCAATGACAGCTAAACCGCCAAGTTCTTTGACACCTTCCCCAAGTTTAATGTCAGTACCACGACCAGCCATGTTTGTAGCAATTGTCACAGCACCAGGTTGTCCGGCATTTTCAATGATTTCTGCCTCGCGATAGTGATTTTTCGCGTTTAAGACATTATGCTTCACACCAGCTTTTTTGAGTAATTTTGAAATTAACTCAGACGTTTCAACCGCTACCGTACCTACAAGTACAGGCTGCCCAGCTTGGTATCTTTCTTTAATGTCTTCAACAACCGCTTGGAATTTACCATTCATAGATTTGAAAATTAGATCCGCCTTATCATCACGCACAATCGGACGGTTCGTTGGTATAGCTATAACATCCATATTATAAATGTTTCTAAATTCTTCTTCCTCCGTTTTAGCTGTACCCGTCATACCGGCTAGTTTCTCGTACATACGGAAGAAGTTTTGGAACGTGATCGATGCGAGTGTCATACTTTCATTTTGAATTTGCAAGCCTTCTTTTGCTTCAATGGCTTGGTGTAGGCCATCACTGTATCTTCTACCCTTCATTAAACGCCCAGTGAATTGGTCAACAATCACCACTTGAGCTTCTTCAATGACATAATCTGTGTCACGGTGCATTGTTACATGTGCTTTCAATGCCTGATTAATATGGTGGGTTAATGTTACATGATTTAAATCGAACAAGTTTTCAACGCTGAAAAATCGTTCTGCTTTGTTAATACCTTCTTCTGTTAATTGAACGCCTTTTGTTTTTTCATCATACGTATAATCTGTTTCATTTTGTAATGTACGAACAAAGGAATTCGCTTGTTGATATAAACTTGCTGATTTTCTTGCTGATCCAGAAATAATCAATGGTGTTCTCGCTTCATCAATTAAAATCGAGTCCACCTCATCAATGATCGCAAATGGCAATGGACGTTGCACCATTTGTTCTTTATACAGCACCATATTATCACGTAAATAATCGAAACCAAATTCATTATTTGTACCGTACGTAATATCAGCTAAGTATGCATCTCGCTTTTCCTCTTTAGTCATGTCATTACGATTTAAACCAACAGTTATTCCTAAGAATTGATACAGTTTCCCCATTTCCTCTGCATCACGGCTTGCTAAGTATTCGTTTACCGTAATAATGTGTACACCTTTACCTGATATGGCATTTAAATAAGCAGGCATTGTTGAGGCAAGTGTTTTCCCTTCACCAGTTTTCATTTCTGCAATATTACCATCATGCAAAACAACCGCACCTAGTAACTGAACAGAGAAAGGACGCATGTTTAGCACACGCTTTGCACCTTCACGAACAACCGCATAAGCCTCGACAAGTAAGTCATCTAGCTGTTCACCATCTTGGTAACGTTGTTTAAATTCTGCTGTTTTTGCTTTTAAAGCATCGTCAGATAATTTTTCATATTCATTTTCTAATGCTTCTATTTGATCTACAGTTTTTTGAAGTTGATTCAGCTGACGTTGATTTCCATCAAATACTTTTTTTAATAATCCACGCATTTTATAAGCTCCTTATTGATAAAATACATTATTCTTTCATGTTTCTTTTCACGTTTAGACTATCTTTTATCATAACACTAGCATATGGTAAAAACAAGCACAGCGCGTGAATAAACAGTGTCAGTACCAAGAAATTTAATGATGTGGGTTTGAATGTTATTTAGGGAGGTCGCTTGTATATTTTTGTTATGAAATTTATACTAGATGTAAGATAAATAAGAGATGAGGTAGATAAATGCAGGTGTATCGACCAGTGACAAAACCACTAAAATTATTGGAATTAGAAGCACTATTGCCGAGACTGCATCGCGATAGTGAGCACTATGATTATATCGAGGAGTTGTTAAGGAAAGAACATGCTGGCCATCAAGGCGAATTAAACTTAAACTATTTCTTTCATTTAATTGAAATCTCTGAATCTATTTTGCTCAATGGCCTCCGACTCCCCACTTCGAATAATGCCTTCCAACTTGATGCATTATTATTAACTCCAAACGCACACTATCTTATCGAAGCAAAAAACATCAAAGGAACAATTACATTTAATGAAGCAAAGCAATTGATTCGAACAATTGACGGGATTGACGAAGTATTTAAGAATCCACAACTCCAAGTTAACGAACAAGTTATCCACCTGAAAAAATTTCTTCATGAGCATAATTTTCCACAAGTTCCAATTCATCCGATCGTTTGCTTTACACATCCGAAAGCACAACTCCATGTTGATAAAACACATAGCGGTATCGTTACGAGCGAACAACTTCCTAATTTAATAAGGGAACTCTCTCGTCATGCTACCAAGCCCGTTTTGAAGTCTGAGGAGTTGCGAGAATTAGCCCATACTTTGGATAGACATCATACAGATTATCGATTACATTTCACTCAAAAATATCCGTTTGTTAGTGGACACATTCGTAATGGTGTTTGGTGCACAAGTTGTAAAAAAACAATGATGAAGCGCGACCAACGAACCTGGATTTGTAAAGGTTGTGGAGCAAAAGACAAGTTAGCACATAAACAAGCATTAATAGAATACGCGCTCATTTACAAGGATTACATTCGAAATAGTGAAGCACGAGATTTTTTGCGCGTTCAATCCACCTCCACAGTAAAAAGATTATTAACTGGATTAGAGCTTCCCGCAAGTGGGGAAAATAAAGCTAGAGTCTATAGTTTGCGCAAATTATTGCTTGAATGATGAGATTTTGCGGTGTGAGCGCTGATATATTTGATTGAGCGCTGATATATTTGATTGAGCGCTGATATATTTGATTGAGCGCTGATATATTTGATTGAGCGCTGATATATTTGATTGAGCGCTGATATATTTGATTGAGCGCTGATATATTTGATTGAGCGCTGATATATTTGATTGAGCGCTGATATATTTGATTGAGCGCTGATATATTTGATTGAGCGCTGATCATCTCCCAAAACCGGAGATGATCGATTTTTTTCGCAAAAAATCCTCCACCCATTTTATCCATACAAAAGGGTTCCGTACAAGACGGAACCCTACTACTTTATTTTCATGTATTAACTTGGCTCGATTAAGCCATATCTTCCATCACGACGACGGTAGACAACGTTTGTGTCACCAGATTCTGCATTTGTGAACACATAGAATGTATGTCCTAACATATCCATTTGTAAAATTGCTTCCTCTGAATCCATTGGTTTTAAATCAAAACGCTTGGTTCTCACAATTTCAAAATTGTCATCGTCCTCTTCTTCTATTCCGTTTTCACGGATTGCTTCTTTTTCCATTTCCGCAAAGATATGTTTAGGTGCACCTTTTTGGCGTACTTTGCGGTTTACTTTTGTTTTATATTTTCTAATTTGCCTTTCTAATTTATCTACTACTAAATCAATTGCGGCGTATAAATCCGCGTGTTGCTCCTCTGCACGTAGTAATAGATTCGTCATAGGAATTGTGATCTCAATCTGTTGCTCATCATTATAGACACTTAAATTTACATTGACATCTGATGTTGGGGGTGTATCAAAATAACGTTCTAGTTTACCAACCTTTTTCTCGATGTACTGTTTTATTGCCCCTGTAACCTCAACATTTTCGCCTCGAATGTTATATTTCATAAAAGTGTCCTCCTTTCTATATCTATATTTCTATATTACCCTCTCTTATTCCTGCATAAACACACAAAAAAATTGTCGAAATTATAGATATTTGATGTCTATTACATCCTATTCACTAACAATCATAATCATACCAACAGTTTTACCATTTTAATTTAATTAAAAATTCTTTCAAATCAAAATACTTTTTTAAAAAATATCTATCATAAACGAACAATTAACATGTTATAATAAATTAATATGTATTATTTAGCATTTATTGTTATCTAAATATGAACAAATAACCAACTGAAGAAAGGGTGTTTCGATGGACCAACAAAATTATAACCCAACACCTCAAGCTAGTGGAAAAGCAATCGCTTCGCTGGTTTTAGGTATTTTGTCAATCGTTATTCCTTGGATTGGATTTATCTTAGGAATTATTGCGATTGTATTAGCAAATAAAGCATTTAAAGAAATCGCGCAATATCAACTAGCGGGCCGTGGCATGGCAGTTGCAGGACTAACAACTGGTATTGTTGGAACTGCCATTTATGGACTACTGCTTTTATTTTTTATCATTGGAATAGCTGCAATAGACGGTATGTATTATTAAAGGAACGAAACGAGCAAATTCAACCTAGTGTTTGCTCGTCTTTCTTTGCAGTAGAATGTTTTCATTTTCTCAAAAATAAACATCATACATAAAAGGAGAATTATTTTGGAAGAACAACAATTTAAACAAGTACCTCAAACGTGTGGAAAAGCGACCGCTTCAATGGTTTTAGGTATCTTAGCTATTATTATACCTTGGATTGGCTTCATCTTAGGAATTATCGCAATTGTGTTAGCAAATAAAGCATTTAAGGAAATCTCACAGCATCAGCTCGGTGGACGTGGCATGGCTGTAGCGGGGCTAACAACAGGGATTGTTGCCACCACATTTTACGGACTCTTAATCTTATTTGGTATCCTTGGCTTTGCATTTTTCGCGGTGTAAAAAGTAACTCTATCCATGGAATGACGTTAAAGAGTAGAAGCTCTTTCTCGTCATTTTTTAATACTATTATTAAAAGATTCGTAAATGGATAAAATCAATAATATAAAATATATAGTACGAAACGCTTTTGACTGTATACCTGTATACCTGTATAGTTAAGTTATTATGTCATATGGTGGTGATTTTGAAATGGATTTGATATCCCCTATTAAAAACACAAAAAATTTAGGTGAACAAGCATATGAAACGTTACGAGACTCTATTATTACATTAAAATTAGAACCAGGCCAAAATATTTATGAAAATGAAATAGCTACATTATTAGATATTAGTCGCACTCCTATTCGCGATGCTTTTCATTCACTAATTGCTGAACAATTAATTGAAGTACTTCCGCAACGAACGAAAATAGTTTCACGTATTTCCGAGCAAAAAGTTAAGGAAAGTGCGTTTATCCGGATGAGTTTGGAAAGAAGTGCATTTAAATTAGTTGCTAGTAATTGGGATCAATCTAATAAATATCAAAAAGCAGAAAGACAAATTCGACGTATTTTAGATGAACAAGAAGAAGCATTAGAAGCGCAGGATATTGATCAGTTTTTTCAATTGCATGAAGCGTTTCACAACTCGATTCTTCAACTTACAGGTAACGAAACATTGCTTCAATTCATCTCTCGCGTGCGTGGGAACTTAGATCGTTTTAGATACCTGGCAAGAAGGGAATTCGTACTAACCGGCCATTCAGTCGATGAACATAGAGAGCTCTTAACCTTTTTGAAAAATCGTGATGAACAAAAAGTGGAACAGTTAGTTGACCATCATATGGGAGAATTAGATGAAGAATTAGCTGGATTACGCGAAAAATATCCGACTTATTTTACTGATTAAACAAAAGCCTTATCGCTATAACAAGTGATTTCGCACGACTCTTACATAAAATGAACAAAAGCTCTAACTACAAGGTGAATGTAGTTAGAGCTTTTTTATTTTCGTTTGTCAACAAACGAACCATCATAGTTGGTAAGTGAATGATAAGGATTCATGTATTTCTTATTAGAATTTTTTTGTTTTTTCAGAGAACGCATATCTAATTTAATATCGTCGAACAAACCATTCAGTTGTTGATTTATTTTTTTATCCAAAGAAATTAACTTAGCGCCAATTTCCTTTTCTTCAGTAGTATATGGTGGTTTAATTTTTTCAATAAGGCTGTCCCTATTTTCTAATAAGACACTGATTTCATCAATAACATCTTCTCTTTCATCAACAGTTTTATCTAACAGATCAAGTAATTCGTTTGATACTGTGTATAATTGATTCATTCGTTCTGTCATTATACTCTAGCTCCATCTCCATATTTTTGTTGACGAGTTTGTTTTAACACTTCTTTCCAAGAATCACGAAATTCTTCCACAAGACCATATGCTTCTTCTAATTTGGAAATGTCGTTTTTTACATTAGCTTGCATCAAAGAGTAATTAATATAATCATAAATAGGGAGCATTTGCTTTCCAATATCAGTATCTTGATTTAATGTCACCATTAATTCATTAATAATGTTTTGAGCCTTTTGTATATTCACATTTTTCTTTTCGAAATCAGATTCATTTATATTTTTTTTCGCTTGTTTTAAAAATTTTAAACACCCATTATAAAGCATAAGTGTCAGTTCACCAGGAGAAGCTGTGTTGACTGAATTATTTTTATACGCCTCATATTGTTGATAACTCATTACTATCAAAACACTCCCTTATTCTTACATACCGCCAAACTGTTGTGACAAATAAGCCGATTGTTGATTCATTTTTTGTATTGCTTTTTCCATCGCAGTGAATTGTCGCCAGTAACGGTTTTCGACATCAGTTAATCTTTCTTGAAAATCATCCATTCTTGTTTCCATATCTTTTAGTTTTTTACCAAGTGTGTATTGCTCATCTGTCCATGTCGTTTTCCCTGCTCGATTATTAATGTTCTCCATCGTCTGTTTAACTGAACTTTCTAATCGGTTTACTAGGCCTTGATTATTTTCATCTGTATTATAAAACAATTTATAAACCGCATCTGAATCATTTTGTAAAGCTGCACGTAACTTTTCTTCGTCAATAACTAGTTTTCCATTATCTGAATATGATTTTGATGTAGTAATACCGATTGCAGATAAATGGTTTATATCTGCATTTCCTGTATCGACAGTTTGATACCAATCTTGACGCATACCTGTTAATGCCGAGCTTAACATGGAATCACTTTTTAGCATACCACTCTTTGCTTTTTCTTCCCACAGTTCGATTTCACTTTCCGACATATCTTTCTTCTGTTCTTCTGTTAATGGTTTATAATCTCGGTGTCTTTTTTCTGTTACCTTTCCATTTACACTTTCTATCAATTCATTATATTTATTTACGAATTCAGTGATGGAATCGACAGCTTTATCCACATCATTCGTAACAGAAATTCTTGCTTGTCCGCTTGTCACATTATTAAAAGTTAATGTTAGACCGTTAACTGTTGTTGTATTGGTTTTTGATTCTAAATCAATTCCACCGTTATAATTGAACTTTGCGTTTGTGCCGCCTTTTTCACCTGCATTTGTTATATTAAAAATATTAGCAAAAAAGCCACCATCGGAACTAAAATCTATCTCATTTCCACCAACATTAAAGTCACCTGTCGCTTTTGTTTCCATTACTACTTTGTCTGTTTGAACATCATAAAATGCATTTATACCAGTACCATCAGAAATCTTTGTTAAAACATCACTTAATGAATCCGTCGCATCAATTTGAATTTCATGTACCTCTCCTGCCGGATCATTTTGATAAGTCGTAAAACTCAAAGAACTAGGTAGGGTACCCCCTCCTAACTTATCCATCTGCTCTGAGAGGGGGGCCAATGGATCAATCTTATTTGACGGATCAGTTGAAATACCAGTTGAACTAACATTAATAGCATTTGTGGCTAATTGACTAACTTCAATGCTGTATGAACCTGGTGGTGTACCTGAAGATGCTTTTGCAGTGATGGCATCAGATTGTGATGAGATAGCCGATTTAACTTTATAAGAGCTAGCTCTTTTCATACTAGAGAATAATTGATCAAATTGTGAAAATTTAGTGTTTAGTTCTCGGTATGCATCACGTGTCCATTCCGTCCAAATTTTATCTTGCTTCATCTTTTGTAAAGGAATACGTTCTGCCTTCATTAAATCAGCTATTATACTATCGGTATCTATGCCTGATGCAAGACCTCCAATGCGCATTGAATTACTGTTAATACCGTTTACCATATAAATTCACCTATCCCTTATATTTTTTCGTCAACAATAAAGCCCATAAATTCTGCCATAGCTGCATATACATCTAACATTTTTTTAGGTGGAATTTCTTTCACAACCTCATTAGTAGATGTATCAACAACCGTTACGTAATACTCATCAAGCTTGTCATGCAATTCAAATTTTACGGAAGTTCGAGTAGGCTCTAAAAAATCATTTAATGCACCTATCATCCCTTCTATTTGTTTTTTATCCTTACCTTCATCAACTTGCTTTTGAATATTAGTTATTGTAGTATTTTCTTCAACTTTTTTTATACTGCCCACAGTTCTTTCGCTTACAGATGTCGAAAACTCGTTGTGTGGTGACTGTTGCAAAAGCTGGGATCCAGAAAGAATTTTCCCCACACCCATGACTCATGCCAACTCCCTTTAGTTTGTTATTACTTATATCGGCAGTTTCATCACTTTTATTAGACTATTTTATTATTTAAATAAAGAAAAAGCATTACCACAAAGTGATAATGCTCGATCTTAAGCTTTTACATCAATTGAACTACCTAAATGTGGTGAAACAGATTGTTCCATCATTTTAATTAATCCTTCACTTGCAACCTCTGCCTGATCCATTGCTTTATTCGTAACACTTAATGAAACCTGCTGTTGTAAACTAGCTTGACTCATCGCTGTAGATAATGCTGCAATATCCATTGTTAGCCTCCTTTATGATTAAGGAATTATGTTTAGTGTAACATGTCCTTTGTTGAAGATCTATTAGTAAGGGGATGTGTTCTATCCTTTTTGTACGAATTTAAAAACAGATAATCCTTTAGAGGAATCCACTTCTATATGAAAGCTGAGAAAATCTATTTTATAATTTAGTTTTCTATCTACTTTTTTAAAGATGTTTTTTTCGTATGTTAATGCATAAGAAAATAATTCCAGATAATCTGCACCTAATCCATGTGTATTCGTAGTGTATTTTATGTTGTCGATATCTTCTTTTTTCACAAGTATGAAGTCAGTGTTTTTCATACTTTTTATAATTTGTTTCTTTTCTTTGTGATCAACAAGACTATCATCGTTACCTTGAAAAGCAATAATTTGAATGTTTTCAAAATCTTTGCATAAGTAATGTAAATTTAATACCTTTTTGTTTTGAATTACTTCTTTTGCTAGATAACGAAACTCGATAGACAGTATTGAATTCTCAATTTTATGATTTAGAAAACGATTATTATATAAATATGCAGGCTCTATCCAGGCTGAATTATCTATTAAATAAGAAAACAAGTTGGATGCCAATTTATTTGACAAATATAATAGATAGGCTCCGTGCGAGTGCCCGTATCCAATAACTCTATTTGTATCATAAGTCAGATTGTTTTCTTTTAATAAGATATCAACAGCTTCTATGGCATTAATAATATCTATCGCTTGCATGTAACTCATATCATTAAATTCATCTAATGTTTCATCTAATTGAGCTTTAACAGGTAAAACAATGTTTTTGTCGCTTATGATTTCTAAAATACTATTTTTTTCTTTGTTTATTTCATTCCATTCGTTCTGTGTAAAATGCTTTTTAGTTTCTTTTACATTCTTTAAAGAAAAACGCTTTGCTGTTTGCATATACGAATTGCCAAAATAATCACATTGAATAGTTACTAAATTATATTGATCAGCAAAGTTTTTTCTCATTTTCACATAAACCTTTGACTCTAAATGACCTCCAAAACCAGGAACTAGAACCAGTAATCCGGTCTTTTCGTTAACTCCAGATGAAGGAAGACAGAAGTCAACTTTTAAGTTTCTATTTGCTTTTCCTGTATATATATTAGGGTGTGCATGAATTGTTACTGAATGTTGTTCTGCCATATTTGTACCTTTTTCCTTAATAGTTAAAGATGTTGTGTAGATTGACTATCATATTACGTACAATTAGTAATCTTTATATAGAATTTCATTTTCTACATTATTGTTTTCAATATCTTCAATTAATTCTTTCATATGTGGTTCAACCAAACTAATGTGAGATTCAATTTCTAGAAGATACGCTCCAAAGTAATTATCTATCAATGATAACCTTTTATCCATATCTGTCTCTAGTCTGACTTTTTTCGATTGATTAACAAGTTGTTCTGTTTGCACTCGAATCATTGGACCAATAATAGTTATATAATATTTATTTTTCTTTACTTTTTTAAATAGCTTATCAAATTTAACAAGTTTTTTTTCTAGATTATGTGTGTTATTTATCGATATTGCTTTACACTGATCGATAACTTTGTTTGCTTCTATGATTAGTGATTGCAACTCAATTTTTGCTTTATATAAGCTTAATATATTTTTTGAATGATAATTTTGGTGGGTCTTATCTTTGATATAATCCCATTCTGACTCCACAGTATTCTTTTCTAGATAATCTTGGTGAATTAATTTTTCTAAAGGAATAAATGATGCTCCCTTTATTCTTGCTCCACCTTTAGTAGTATTATATACTTTAATATTGTCAACTAAAGAGATATATTGTTCAAGTTGATCTTTCATCCTACTAAAACCTTCATCTGTGAACACTTCTTCTCCATATACATTTTGAGTCGGAATCATTTTGTTAGTAATGGTTTCTGGTGCGTAACTTATTCCATCCGCATACATTTTATTCTTCTCATAAGCTAAATTTTGACCAACAAGTATAATTTGAGAAAAACCTAATTTGGTCAGTAACTGAAAGGTCACTACAGCAATTGATGGTGCATCAAATACAATTTGTATGTCTTTATCTTTGTCTAGTAAAACAGGTGTTACAGTATCTTGATTAGTAATCATATGAAGCATATTCCCCGGATAATTTTCCAAAGTTTCATAACCTACTGTACTTCCAAAAATTAAAGGAACATCTTTTATATTCTTTTCTTTAATGCTTTTAAAAACAATTTGATTTTTTTCTGTTGGATCATAAGTACATGCAGCATCAGGTAATATATCATGCTCTATTAAAGAATTAATTGCTGAACCAACAGAAAATATATATGCTTGTTTATTTTCTTTAATATATTTTAAGTTTTCATACTCATAATTCAAACTAGGTCCTGCTGCAACAATAATAGCCGTTTGATCTTTGAAACAATCGGTATTAACATCCTTTAAAATGTTAGGTGTTCTTAGGACAGCTGGTATATTTTTAATAGCATTAACCGTCCATCTTTGTTGAAATGAAACATTAGTTACTAAACGTCCTTTTTGATTTTTCAATGATGTTACAACTAATTTATATAATTCATGTAGTTCGCCATTGTAGTATCTTTCATAAAATGGAAGCGAAAAAACTTGAATATTATGATTATATATTGTTTGTAGCTCATGAATTTTTTGCTCAAGATTTTTTCTAGTGATAAAACTTAATTTCTTTCTATCAAAGATCTCATCCAATTTTATTGTATTTAACATAGTGTTAAATACATCTAGATCTGGCTCATAAATTGTAAATGAAAAATCCGGGTGTTTCTGCATTAATGATTGCAAATGATAACCTAGACCAAAACCAAATACAATAATATGATCTCTACTTTCTTCACATTCAAAATAATCAACAAGACGATCAGCTTCAGCAGAAGGATCGTATTTACTATGGATATACTTATATTGAGAATCTATTTCAGTTTTTATCGTTGGCAAACCATTTTTTGATTTTTCTATTACACTGATATTTGTATCCCTTGGTGTACTTTTTAATTCATTAAGTAAATCTCGATGTTTAATTCTGAGAAAATTTTTATTTTCAATTAGCATTTCTACGTTCCCCTTCCAAATCAATCGATTTAGTAAAGGTCTCTTTTAAATTTTCTAAAGCCGGAACTAATTCATAGTTTAGAATATCTGCTATTAATATGTTGTCTTTCAACCTTATCCCTTCTTCTAATTGAACAAGTTCTGCTCTTATTGATGTTATAATGATTAGATAATCATTCCAATTTGTTGGTTGGTGTTCTGACTTTTCAATTGACTCTACTAATTGATCAATCCATTGTAAAGCAAACAAAATTTGTTCAAGGTTATCCCAAGCTTGTTCTATTCCACCCTGATAAAATAAATCTACAGTTGCTTTTATTTCAGGTAATGCCCGTGCTAAATAAGACTCTCCAGTAAGGTATGTTTCGTTCATTAATTCTTTCAAGGTGAGGAATACAATCTCCACATTTTCCAACGTGTTTATTTGTTCTACTATCTCATCTTCAAAATCCTCATAGATTTCTTGACCATCTAATATCATATGGCTGAATTTCTTATCCGATTGATCTAATTTCTCTTTAATACATGTATAAATATAATCGATTGCTGAACGCTCGTTTTTCAGTTCCATTGCTTGTTGGTCGATAATTAGTTTCATTATTTATTACCTCATTTTATATGTAATCTGCTCTCTCTATTATATCGACAATTTTATTGTATTTTCAATGCTAATATTTAACTAAACATAAATTAGTAAATTACAGAAAAAGTTAAAACAAGGCCACCTTTAGTAGATGACCTTGCTTTTTTTAAAAATTATTGTAATAACTGTAATACACCCTGTGGTGCTTGGTTAGCTTGTGCCAACATAGATTGAGAAGCTTGTGTAAGAATATTATTCTTAGTGAAAGCCATCATTTCTTTAGCCATGTCAACGTCACGAATACGAGATTCAGCAGCTGTTAGGTTCTCTTGAGAAGCACCTAAGTTGTTAATTGTATGCTCTAAACGGTTTTGAACCGCACCCAATTCAGAACGTTGTGTTGAAACTGCAGTGATAGCTTTATCAATAGCATCTAATCCAGCATCAACATGTCCTCCAGATGTAAAGGTAGAAACATCAATCGTGGATATATCACCAGAGCCTAAATCAGCAGCTTTCATAGATGCAATATTAACTGACAGTTGTTGGCCTGAATTAGCACCAATTTGGAAAGTTAGGTCTGCTGTTCCGCTAGAGAATGAACCATCTATTAATTTCTTTCCATTAAACTCAGTACGATTAGCAATTCCATCGATTTCTTCTACTAAAGCATTGAGTTCATCTTGAATCGAATCTAGATCTTCTTTTTCTTGAGTACCTAAGTTACCAGCTTGTACTGTTAATTCACGCATACGTTGAAGAATTGCGTGTGTTTCAGTTAACGCACCTTCAGCTGTTTGGATTAAAGAAATACCATCTTGAGAGTTCTTTTGAGCCATATCAAGTCCACGGATTTGACCACGCATTTTTTCAGAGATTGCAAGACCTGCTGCGTCATCCCCTGCTTTGTTAATACGAAGACCTGATGATAGTTTTTCTAATGAACCTTGAACTGCATTGTTGTTACCAGATAGTTGACGGTGTGTGTTTAACGCCGCAATATTGTGATTAATTCTCACTTGTAATTCCTCCTTGAGTTTTAATTATATTCCACATCCTTGTGGGTTACCGAATGAACTAAAGCGGCCGTCTCTAGTTTCAACCGGTGTTCAATTATAATATCGGTATCAAAAAAAGATTGTTTAGTATTTTTTAATCTTTTTTTAAAAATTTTAGTAAATCTGTCGATATATCTGCTGCTCGATTGTTCTCTTCTTGAATTTCAATATAAATTTCTTTACGATGAATTTCTATATGTTTCGGAGCGGAAATACCTAGTCTAATTTGATCACCATCTATGCCAACTACTTTTATTTCAATATCTTCTCCAATTTGAATGGCTTCATGTAATTTTCTAGTTAAGACTAACATGTTACCCCTCCCTCTCTTGTTTAGAAGGTTGTAGCGGAGCCTTAATTAAATGTTTTTTTTCATTCGTTATATACTGTTTTGCAAGATTATTTACATGATTAATAATAATTGGCGCTTGTAAATTTATCGTACTTTGTTCAAATGGTTCTTTTAAAGAAACAATAGATACTACTTTTACCTGTTCAGGCGATTTTATTTCCAATGCTTCTATTATATGATTATCTAAATCAAACGCATAATCATGATAAATCTGGTAAGGATTTATTACGATAAACCCCAAAGCACTTGTTGTTATCGATTGTAGCACTTGAAAAACAGAATTTCCCGGTAATTCGAGCAATACAAATTTCTTTTCATTCACAAAACCTGGAATGCCCTGCGGAAAGGTTAATATGTTATCATTCTCTATATCTATTTGACCATGATATTTTGTTTGTATATTCATTACCGTCAATTCTCCTTTTTAAATGAGCATTTCAAAATTCATTCCTTGAAATTTAAGATTTTCAAAATCAATTTCTAGGCTAGCTTCTTGACGAATTCCCGTATTAACAGATCCGCGCTGATACTGTATAACAGGCTTGTTAGGTGTATGATTAATAATCGGCTTATTAATTTGAACATTTATATTAACTTCTGATGGCTGATAATTTGTTTTTACAGAGAAAACGGAAGGAATCCAGCCAACATTAAATTGTTTTTGTTTATCATTTCCATTTTCAATCGCTTGACTTGGTATCGGATTTGAATTATTTTCAATCTTCATTAATTGTTCACCTTGGCGTGTTCTTCGAGCAATTCCTTGCATGACCTTTTGAT
The DNA here is from genome assembly GCF_014083865.1 of Paraliobacillus salinarum. Classification (GTDB taxonomy): domain Bacteria; phylum Bacillota; class Bacilli; order Bacillales; family Amphibacillaceae; genus Paraliobacillus; species Paraliobacillus salinarum. Next base: position 30,035 of record NZ_JACEFA010000002.1, read on the forward strand.
AACCTTCTCTGGCTGCATCTTTATTCATTTCTTCTGGGCTTCTTATATTCATGTCATACCAAGCTTGAGATTGATCGATGGTTAGCTTAGAAGGCGACGTTTGTATATCAACTTCTGCCTTTGGCTGTCGAATTTCTTGTGTTGCCTTTGGCTGTTCAATTGTTCGCTTTGCAGTATTTGTTTGAATTGAAATTAACGCAGGCTGTGACTGTATTCTAATTTGTGGTATATCCATAAATATCACCCTTTCGCTCCTACTAGAATTAATAAAAAGGCTTGTCACAAACTAGTGACAAGTCTTTTCATTATCTTAAAAAGTCTAATAGCGTTGGCTGAATTACACGAGACCCAGCACTAAGTGCAGCTCTATGAATACTTTCTTGCGTAGTCAAATTAAGAATTACTTTTTCAATATCTGCGTCTTCGTTATCCGACATCATACTTTTTGCTGAAATTTCTTGACCACTCAGCCGATCTTCAATTAATTCCACACGGTTCATTCGGGCACCAATATTTGCTCTTTCATTTACCACATTTTCTGAGTGTTTATCAATCATTCCAATATAATCATCTAAATCTTCATCAGGAACTCCTGAGCGTAAAGCATCAGAAAATGCTTCAATATCTTTAAATAGATCTGCACTGAACACATTATTTGGATTACTATTCACCTGCAATTTAGTACCAGTTGAAACTTCAATAGTTACTTCCGTTGATTCCGGCAGTAAATCAGCAACCGAATTCACAGTGCCATCAGGGTTTACAGTTACAGGAGGATTCATGTTACCTGTCCCATCATCCGTACCTGTTGTCTTTGTCCCATTAAAAATATATTTATTATTTACTTTCGTATTTGCGATTTCAACCAAATGAGCTTTTAATTGATCTATTTCTTCGGCAATATTCTCTCTTTGCCCTTCTTCATAGGTTCCATTACTTGCTTGAACAGATAGTTCTCTCATTCTTTGTAAAATTTCATTTGCTTCATTTAGAGAGTCATCTGAATTATCTAACCAATTATTCACTTCACCCATATTACGTTGAAATTGTTTAATATCGGAAACTTGAGAGCGATAATTGATTCCCTTCATTGCTACTACTGGATCTTGTGATGGTCTGCTAATCTTTTTCCCTGTTGACAATTGATCCATATACTTATCAAGGCTACTGTAGCTATTGCTTAAATTACGCAACATATTATTAGTTAGCATACTTTGGGTTACGCGCATTTACTTTACCTCCCTACTAATCCCATATTATTAATTATTCGATCAAGCATTTCATCAACTGCCGTCATTCCTCGAGCTGCTGCATTATAAGCATGTTGAAATCGAATCAAATTAGTCATTTCTTCATCTAATGAGACAGCACTTACGGATGCTCTGTTTTCTTGAACTTGTTGCTGAAGAACTGCAGCATTTGAAAGCATTCGATTTGCTTCTTGTGTTTTGACACCCATATCACCAATGAGTGATTGGTAAAAACCCCTTGTGGATTTATTTTCACCTAAACCAATATCCTTTTGGTTTAATACATCTGACAAGTTAGTGGCATTTGAACCATCACCAGCATCACCATTTATACTCGCAGCAATCAAATCTGGATCGTCTATAATGCCTTGATTAACTGTTATAGAACCTGCAGGAGAGTCCGGATCATATTCAAAGAAAGCTAACCCGCTATCCCCGTTTAAATCAATCCCATTTTGATGTGCTGTATTAAATGCGTCAGCAAATGCTTTTGCCATGTCATCTATATCGCTTATCATTTCATTATAATAACCTGTAACATCTCCATTGCCATCACCGTCAACATCTTCGCCTATATACCCATTCATCTCCATCAAGCCTTTTAATTCACCTTGTGAATCGAAGTCAGCTGCAGCAATATCAATGGTTGACGCCGCTGCATCATCTGGATTAAAAAAGCTAAATGTTTCAACATTGTCATCTCCATCGTATATTATCTCTAAGTGGTTTACGGTACCTGTTTTACCATCAACGAGTGTCACATCTTGTCCAACACCATTTAAAGTAATGGTCGCTACACCCTCAGCAATTGGACTTGGTTGACCACTACTTTTATCATACGTAACAGAGATATTAGCAATCGATGAAAGTTGATCAATTAAACGATCGCGTTCATCATATAGATCGTTGGGCACATGACCATGTGGCTCAATCCCTTTAATTTCATCATTGACATCATTAATTTGGGTAAGAATTGAATTAATGTCTTTTGTTGTTACATCAAGTTGATTCTTTAAATCCCCACGCACTTTTTGCAAAGAACTATTGAGATAATTAAATGTATCTGCTAATGCTAATCCTCTTTGTGTTACTACAGAACGGGTTCCGGAGTCCTCTGGATGGTCCGCTAAATCTTGTAAAGAACCATAAAATTGGTCCATTACTGCATTTAAACCTTCTTCCGACGGCTCATTCATAAGATCTTCCATTTGTTTTAAAGCCGCTGCTCGTTGATTATAATAACCAACCTTTCCATGCTCATTTCTAAATTGCACATCTAAAAAACTATCACGGACACGTTGGATTGATCCAGCTTGTACACCGCTACCTATGTTTGACTTTACGCCTTCTGTATAGCGCGAACCAGTAAGTGTTGACACTTGTTCAAAGTTAACACGCTGTCTCGTATATCCTTCTGTATTCGCATTAGAAATGTTATGTGATGTTGTATAGAGAGCAGTTTGCTGCGAATTTAATGCACGCATCGCTACTTCTAATCCATGAAATGTAGATACCATTAATAATTTCCTCCTCAGGCCTTTGAATCAAACACAGAGCGTTTATTCGTCTGTTGCTTTTCACCATAATTGAATGTATCAATCGTTGGTGCGATCATATCCATTGATAACTGAACAAATTGTAGTGATTGTTGTGTAAGTTGTTGGTTTAATTGCTCTTGCTGCTTTAATTTAACTAGGGTTTCCGTTAGCGTTGTTGTTATTTGTTCTAATGTTTGTCCTGCTTCCGTATCCTGCAAATGATCCAGCATTGCTGTTACAGTGACCGCGTCTTCTGCCAACCCGTTTGCTTGCGCCCATTTTGTTGTCTGTTCGACTCGGTTTTGCTCGGTTTCATTTATTGCTTTCATATGCTTTTTTTCTTTTTTCATAAGCTCTTGTAGTTGGTTTATATCATTGCTCTTTAATACTTCTGTTTTCTGAGCGGATAGCGCGTATAAACTTTGGTGTAACTGTAATAATTGTTCTAATGAACGTTGAATTGCTTGGAGCGTCATTACCAATGCTCCCCTCTCATTGTAGAAAATATTGATATGCTTAGTTAGTGTTTTACCTTATATTCGCTTCGGAAATACATAAAGAATAATGGGTCAATTTAAAACTGAACCCATTATCCTTTGCTCCAAAAGCTAAGCATTTTTCTTGCTGTTTCTTTTGAATCTACCTGATACGTTCCATTTTCAACCGCTTGTTTAATCTCACTCACACGTACTTCACGTTGAGATTGAACTTTGTCACCTTGTTGCATTTTCTTGGCTTGATCTGAAATCTGAAGTTTATCTGACTGTGGTTGTTTACTCACTGTTTCTGCTTGTTTGTTAAACTGCTTCTGATAAGGGTTGAAATTGGAATGATTTGTTCCATGAATTTTCACAATCATTCACCCGCCTTTGTCTAATCTATCTATGAAAAATATATTTTTAGTTTCTTCTATATTTATATCGTCATGCTTTTAAAAAAGTTAAATTTTATTTATCTGATCGGTCAATCGCATAATATGTTCGTGCTTTAGCCCGTTCTGCCTCTTCATTACGAGCTTGTACTTGATCTATTTTTTCTTGATATGCTAAGTCGTTTGCAATTTCTTGTGAGCAATCGGAACATAGTTTACCATCTTGAATCATTGCGCCACATTTCTCGCATGGATAGGCTAAATTCGGAAATTGGGATGCGCGTAGTCGTCTTTCTTTAACAAACTTCAAGATTAGCTCTTCCTCTACTCCAGTACCTTCAACAATTTGTTGCACGGTAGCTTGTCGATTCACCCGCTTACGCATAAAATTATAGACAATTTGAAACTTTTTCTCTTCTTGTTTTAAACAGTCTGGACATACATCGCTCGTTGTCCGCACAAATAATTTATCACAGTTTTTACAATTATCTAATTCTCCCATGAATGCAACCACCTTTGCTCTTCAATACGCTTACATTATATCATATATATCGGTATAATTTGTTTTATATAAATAGTAAGATCGTAGGAATTTTTTTATCTTGCTAACGTATAGGACGAGACCTCTGGACATCCTGATTGTATTAGTATCTCGGCCGCTTGCTGGAGTGTTGTACCTGTTGTGTAAATATCATCAATTAAAAGTACTGGTTTATTTGTAGATTTGAAAAGCTGAAAAGGATTAGATGCTTCCAATCGCTCTTTTCGTGATCGCTTAGATTGTTTTTCTCCGTGTACACGTTTTAGTAACTCGCATGTAGGCAGTGGTAATAATTGCGCAATTGCCTCAGCTTGATTAAAAGCACGTTCCTGTAATCGTTGCGGACTTAAAGGTATTGGTACAGCAATCGTGTCGGCATTCAAATCAGAGAAGTACGTTTTAAATCCTTCTTGAACAGGCGCACGAAATGCTTCAATTAAGCAATAGTCTCCGCGGTACTTCCACTTTGTAATCATTGGTTGCAATTGTTCGTTATATTGAAAAACCGATCTGTTTTTTGTTAGAAATTGTTGGCTAGTCTCTCGTCGCCTATTACAATCTTGACATCGATTCGATTCTTTTTTTGCCCCATCTTTGTACTGTCTTCCACAATCGATACAATCGGCACGTTCAATCCACCTCAATTCCCCCTGGCATGAATGACATAATGGCGCTAATTTTTCAGGGTACAAAAAGGTCGACCAAGTAACGTTTGGATAAATTTTTTTATTGCACCAAACACATTCCATCACAGTTTCCTCGCTTTCTGATTCATTTGTGAAATCATTCGTTTTGCATCAATCATTGCATTTGTTTTTCCATCATGGATAAAAATCACATCGCCTGTTGGATCATCCGCACTTCTGCCTGCCCTCCCTGCTATTTGTACTAAAGCAGCTTGATCAAACACATCATGGCCCGCATCGAGGACGACAACATCAACAGATGGGAACGTAACCCCTCTTTCTAAAATTGTTGTTGAAAATAAAATAAAAAGTTGCTTGTTACGAAATTGTTGAATTTTTTCTTCACGTTCAGAATCATCAGCATGAACCGCTGCTATATTTTGACCTGGTAATTGTTTTTGCAATGTTTGAGATAGTTGATTCGAATGGTCAACAGTTGGAACGAAAATTAATAACTGTCTATTTGCTTGCGTTCTATTGTGATACCAATTCCAAAAGGTTTTTGGTAGTCCATAGTTCTCAAGGGTGTTTTTTAAGTTAAGGGAAATGATGAATTGTGGCTCTGGTAGAGGTTGTCCATGATAACGAATAGGTACAAAAACAGTCGGGAGTTTACCGTTGTCTGACCTAAGCTTTAACTCTTTTCTTGGTGTTGCAGTGAGATAAATGAATGCTGCCTGTTTCGTTGCAGCGCGTTTCGTCACGTATGGCAGTAATGGATCAGCATGGTACGGGAAGGCATCTATTTCATCAATAATCATGACGTCAAAAGCATCAGCAAAACGGATCAGCTGATGTGTAGTAGCAAGTGTTAGCTGTGACGGTGCGTCTCTTTTTTCAGCGCCACCATACAATGCGGTAATTGTGATATGAGGGAATGCTTGTTGAAACCGCGGGAATAACTCTCTAACAACATCTGCTCTTGGAGTTGCGAGGCAGATTCGCTTGCCAGCTATGATTGCTTTCGTTATAGCCGGAAAAAGCATTTCTGTTTTACCAGCTCCACAAACTGCCCAACAAAGTAGCTCTTCTTTTGCTTGATCGATGGTTTGACAAATTCGGTCTGCCGCAAGTTGTTGTGCGCCAGTTAACTTACCTTCCCACGCACAGATTTCGTTTGGAATGGAGTATGTTGGTTTAGGGCCAGTCCAATAATACAATTCTTCACATTGTAATACCCGCCCCATTTCAATACAGTTCCTACAATAGATATGTGTTGAATTACATCTCGCACAAGGTATTTCACCGAATAGGGAAGTTTGAGTGTTCCCGCAACGTCTACAATGATTTGGATTTGTTGTAATGGAAGGAATCGTTTGAATGAATTGTTCTTGCTGAAGCGTTTCGAGTTGATGAGATTTAAGTGGGAGTTCTTCTCGGAGAAACAGCTTTCCTGATAAAGTGTGGCTCAGCGAAGGGATGTCAAAGCGGTCTTGCGCAAGATCTGACAGAGATTTATCTGATGAAGGTAAATAAGAAAAATCATCCTTCTTTTTACGAAATGAAAATAACAATGCACAACACACTCCTTATAAAATGGGACAAAAGGGTCTGACCCCAATGTCCCATTATTTGATATACCAAACGAGGCCGATTGCGCCTTCGCCTAGGTGGGTGCCTATGACTGCACCGAAGTAGCTTGTTGTAATTTCAACATTTTTATATGTGGATTCAAGTTCTTGTTTGATCGCCTCTGCTTCTTGTGGACGATTCGCGTGTATGACTGAAGCGCGTATTGCTTTTCCTGTTTTGGCATCTTCATCAAATAAGGAAACAATCCGCTTTACCGCTTTCTTTTGTGTGCGAATCTTTTCAAATGGTACAATTATTTTGTCAACAAAATGTAGCACTGGCTTCACTTGAAGTACACTTCCCAATAAAGCTTGCGCGCCATTAAGACGTCCGCCGCGATGTAGGTGAGTGAGGTCATCAACAACAAAATAACCACGCATCGTTTGCTTGATCTCTTGTAATCGTTGCATAATTGTAGTTGCATCTGATCCTGCTTGTGCCATTTCTGCCGCTTCTAACACATAAAAACCTTGGGCCATACAACTAATTTCTGAATCAAATGGATATACCGTAATTCCTTCTACCATATTACTAGCGGCAACTAAAGCTTGATATGTACCACTAATTCCACTTGAGAGGTGAATAGAAATGACTGCATCATAATCTTTTGCTAGCTTTTCTAATCGGTCTGTAATATATCCAATGGAGGGCTGAGAGGTTTTGGGTAGATCTTTTGCTTTTCTCACTAAAGGGTAAAACGCTTCTGCTGTTAAGTCAATTTCTTCTTCATAAGAAACATCATCAATTAACACGTTAAGTGGAAGCATCTCAATATTAAACTGGGCTCGAATATCGGCAGGTATGTAAGCCGTACTATCTGTCATTACAACTACGCTCATAATTGTTATCGTACCTTTCTTCACCATCTATTAAAAACAATATTAAAATCTATGATTACATATTCTTTTCTATTCTAACCAAAAATGAAACAAAATCATAGTACTAAATAGAAGAAAGCATAAATTAAACATACGTCGTCTATATTTAGAAAATAAATACAGTTTGATTATCGCTTAGATAAAGCAATAATCAAACTGTAAGCTTAAAATTAATTGGTTTTAAATACCACTTCCACCCAACCGTTTCGAATGGCAGTTACAACTGCTTGTGTACGGTCATTTACATTCATTTTCTGTAAAATATTACTCACATGGTTTTTAACTGTTTTTTCACTAATAAATAACGCTTCAGAAACACCGCGGTTACTTTTTCCATCTGCTAGCAACTGTAGCACTTCACATTCTCTACGTGTTAATAGATGTAATGGTTTACGGTATTCGATTTGCTCAATTTTTCCAGATTGTGAATCGCTTAAACGCCTAAACTCTTTGACTAGGTTGTGTGTAACCTTTGGATGTAAGTATGATCCACCTTCACTTACAATTTTGATTGCTTCAATTAATGTATCTGAATCCATTTCTTTTAATAAGTATCCTTGAGCACCTGATTTCAATGCATGTGTGACATAATTCTCATCGTCATGAATAGATAAAATGATAACTTTTAATTCTGGGTATTTATCAATTAATCCTTTCGTTGCTTCCACGCCGTTAATATGTGGCATATTAATGTCCATTAAAACAACATCAGGATTATAAGCTTCAACTAAAGAGATTACTTCATCTCCGTCGTTGCCCTCCGCAACAACTTGGAAATCATCTTCAAATTCCAAGATTCGCCTGACTCCTTCACGGAATAGAATGTGGTCATCGATCAGTACGATTTTTTTGGCCATTTTTGTTCCTCCCATATCATCCTCTATTTTTTCTTTTTCATTTTTCTTTATTAAACTATAAAATGCTTTTTTATGGAATTAACATATCTAAGTTAATCAAGTGTTTTCGCAAGTGACATAGTACATTTGTTAATTATACATGATTATTGTCGATTTGTTGTACAACTTTTTATTCATTTAACGGAATTTGAACCAGTATTTTTGTACCTTCTCCTTCCTTAGAATGAATCGAAAGTTCTCCATCTAGCATTTCCACTCTTTCTTTCATCCCGACTAATCCAAAAGAGTTCTGCTTCTTCTCATTAATATCGAAGCCTTTGCCGTCGTCTTGAATTACCGCTATCACATTTGTTGTATGAATCTTCAGCTTCACCTCAATGTTTTGTGCCGCTGCGTGCTTCACAGCATTTTGTACTGCTTCTTGTACTAAACGAAAGAGAGCAACTTCATATTTTGACGGAAGACGATCTGTCCTACCTTTACAAGTAAAATCGATTGACATTCGATTATAGTCAGCCATATTATCAACATATTTTCTTATTGTCGGTATTAATCCAAGGTCATCTAATGCCATCGGTCTTAGATCATAAATAATTCTTCTCACTTCATAAAGGGAAGAGCGAACTAAGCTACGCATGCTTTTCATTTCTTTTAATGCCTCTGTTCTACCATACTCTTTAAATGTTTTATCAACAATTTCTGAACGAAGTAAAATATTCGCTAGCATTTGTGCCGGCCCGTCGTGTATTTCTCTAGATAACCTGCGACGTTCTTGCTCTTGCGCTTCAATAATTCGCAACCCAAATGCTTGTTTTTCATTGGCATCTTGGATAATCTCTCCAACTTGCCTGAAATCTTCATTCAAATAATTTAATACAACTGACACTTTACTTACGAGACCATTTGCTTTTTCAATCGTTTGATCTAGTTTTTTCAAACGCCGCTCAACATCATCTCTTTGCTGGCGTAATGTTTTTTCTTTCTCGCGCATCATTTTCAGTTCACTCTGCAGCTGGTGCGCTTGTTCATACGTCTCTTTTATTTCGACTTCATTAAATCTATCAAAGTAATTACTTACCTCTGCCAAGCGTTGTCTGGAAAGCTTAACTTTAACCTCTAATTGTTCCGATTCATCTATATTCTGATTGACGCTTTGTTTCAATAAACTTAATTGTTCAGTGAGTGTTTGGTACTCTTCGCGTGATTCCTCGCTAATCGAATATATGTCATCTTTACTATTCTCTACAGCTTCTACCATTTCATTAATAATTCGATCTAAATCATTCTCTGTTCTCATTTTATCCCACCTAAATATATCTATTCGATCAACCTGTTTTTTTGTGTCGGTGTGTTAGTAAAAATGTAGATCGTTTGTATTAGAATTAAAACAAAATTAATATTTTTTCTTTTCCTTTTTTATCATAGCATATTTATCTATGGATTGCCGTTTTTAACTGCTATCTATATAATAAGGATAAAGGTGGTTATTTTATGTTAGAACAGTATTATACTGTAAATACAAATGGTTCGGATGAACAAGTTATACAGAAATCAAGATTTATTGGCTATGTGCGTCGAGTGGAAACAGAAGATCAAGCACAAGCTTTTATTCAAGAAATAAAGAAAAAACATCATGACGCCACACATAATTGCTCTGCTTATATGATCGGGGAACACAATCAGATTCAAAAAGCAAATGATGATGGAGAGCCTAGTGGTACAGCTGGTGTTCCAATTTTAGAGGTTTTAAAGAAAAAAGACCTAAAAGATACCGCGGTAGTAATTACACGTTATTTCGGCGGCATCAAGCTAGGTGCAGGTGGATTAATTCGTGCGTATTCTAGCACTACATCTTTAGCACTAAATACAACTGGAATTGTTAAACGTAAACGTATGCAAAAATTAAAAATCACTGTCACCTATCCATTGCTTGGAAAAGTCGAGAATGAACTTAGAAATGCAGATTATTCCATCGAAACAATTGATTATTTAGAACAAGTAACTTTTCATGTCTTAGTAAGTTTAGCAAACGTATCTAAATTTCAAGACTGGATCATTGATATCACAAATAATCAAGTCGTTATTCATTTAGACGGAGAAACATATATTGAATTACCAGAACAAAAGAAAGAGGAACATTCATGATAAACAAAAATTCCAAAATTCCGATCTATTATCAGTTAGAAAACTTAATCCGCACACAAATTGAACAAAGAGAATTACTTCCAGGTGATGCGCTCCCTTCAGAAAGGATGTACGCGGAGACGTATGATATTAGTCGGATGACAGTTAGACAAGCCATTAATAATTTAGCTATCGAAGGATTAATTACGCGTCAAAAAGGTAAAGGAACTTTTGTCGCTGAGAAAAAGTTTCAACAAGCCTTGCAGGGTCTAACAGGTTTTAGTGAGGATATGTTTGCCAGAGGATTACAGCCTTCAAACCGAATCATCCATTTGGAAGAGATTGAAGCAACCCCAATGATAGCAGCAAAACTAATGATTAGTGTAGGGGAACCTGTGCTAGTAAGTGAACGTTTGCGCCTCGCTGATCAAGCACCTATCTCATTAGAGACTATTTATACCCCAACAAAAATTGTAGACAAAGAAACATTTTCAAATATTAAAATCTCTTTCTATCAATATATTGAACAACAATTAGGTTATGAAATTGCACATGCAGCACAAGAAATTGAATCAAGTTTGGCTACTCCCTACGAACAGAAACACCTCAAATTAAAAAAGGGAGATCCCGTATTATACATGAGAAGGACAACCTTTTTATCAAATGGTAAACCGTTTGAATATGTAACCTCTGCCTATCGTGCAGATAAATATATTTTCACTTTACAAATGCCACGAAACTCAGATTAATTTTTTGAAACTAGTAGAATAACAAAGGGGGGATAGTCATGAGGCGAATTGCAATTCTTGTTATGCTTGCCGGAGTAATCTTTTTAACTATCGGTAGTTATCAAATATACCAAACGAAAACAGCTGAAAAAGAGAGCTTAAAAGAAGTAAACGAATTACTAAGTAATAGAGAAGAACATGCGGTAAAGAATCCGCTCGAGTTTAAACCAAGTCCTAATGAAAAAGTTGGGAAATTACAGATTCCAAGTATTGATGCTGAACTAGCTATCGTTGAAGGAACAGATCCGGATGATTTAGCTGAGGGTGTCGGTCACTATAGTGGATCTGCATATCCTGAACAAAATGATCAAATCGTTCTTTCAGGCCATCGTGATACAGTTTTTCGATCTTTAGGAGAAGTTAAACTGGGAGATACGTTTACCATCCAACTTCCTCATGGTGACTACACGTATGAAATGGTTGATTCAAAGATAGTAGACGCAGACGATACTTCTATTATTAAATCAACTGCACCAGATGAAGAACTTGTTATTTCTACCTGTTACCCATTTTCTTATGTTGGTAACGCTCCTGACCGATACATTATTTATGCAAAACCAATTCAAACTGACTAGTAGGAGGACGAATGTGTGAGACGTTTTTTATTACTAGGTGGATTATTCTTCTTTCTTATCGGGCTCGTTGCTTGTTCGACTGAAGAAGAAACAGCAGAAGATCGACTTCAAACCTATATCAAACATTGGGAAAAAGAAAATTTTACAGAAATGTACGGAATGATTAGTAATAAAGAAGAGTTCAAACCGGAAGAATTTGTTGACCGCTATAAGAAAATTTACGAAGACATCCAAGTAAAAGACTTATCTATAGCATATCAATTGCCTGAATCGTCAGAGGAAGAGGAACCAAGCACTTTCCCACTCAAAGTTAGTATGAACACGGTCGCTGGTGAAGTGAATTTTGAAACAGACATAAGTTTATCTGAAAAGACAGTTGAAGAAGAAACAAAATGGTATGTCAATTGGGACCCAGGATTTATTTTTCCAGAATTAAAGAACGGTGCAGATGTTGGAATTGAGACTACCCAACCAGCGCGTGGAGAAATCTATGATCGAAACAATAATGGTCTTGCAATCAATGCAACCATCTATTCCATTGGCGTACAGCCCGGCTTATTTGAGAATAAAGAAAAGGAAATTAAACAAATTGCAGATTTACTAGAAATTAATGAAGAAACGATTAATCAGGCTTTAGCAGCAAGTTGGGTTAGTGAAAATACATTTGTTCCACTAAAAGATATGCCAACAACGATAGACGAATCATTTAAAGAGTCGTTATTTGCAATTCCTGCAGTAGTCAAAAAAGACAAAATCGGACGAACTTATCCTTATAAAGAGTCTGCTGCTCATCTAGTAGGTTATATCGGTCAAATTACCGCTGAAGAATTAGAAGAACAAGAAAACGGCACTTATACACAGAATGATCAAATAGGCAAACGCGGTTTAGAGCAATTATTTGAACCGAGATTAAAAGGACAAACTGGAGTTACTATTGTTGCAAAGTCAGAGAATGAACAATCTACAGTCATTGCTGAAAAATCGGTACAAGACGGAGAAGATATTACGATTACCATTGATGCAAATTTACAAGATTTGATTTACAACAGTTATGGAGATGACGCTGGCACCGCAGCAGCTATTCACCCTAAAACTGGAGAGACATTGGCATTAGTGTCTAGCCCTGCCTTCGATCCAAACGAATTAACTTATGGGATGAGTCAATCCAAATGGGAACAAACTCAAAATGATCCACAATCACCTTTAACAAACCGATTTGCATCAACCTATTCACCAGGATCGGCAATCAAACCGATTACAGGAGCCATTGGATTGAAGAACGGAACTATAACACCAGGAGAAGGAATTGAAATTAACGGGAAAACATGGTCAAAGGATAATTGGGGAAATTACGCCGTTCGACGTGTATCCACTTCTTCAGGTCCTGTTGATTTAACTGATGCATTAATTCGCTCAGATAATATTTATTTTGCTAAAAAGGCAGTTGAAATGGGAAGTGACGCTTTTATTAGTGGGCTTAAACGTTTTGGTTTTAGTGATAAATTACCATTCGACTATCCGATTCAAACTAGCACGGTTTCTTCCGATGGTACCATCGATAAGGAGATTTTGTTAGCTGATTCTGGATATGGTCAAGGTCAATTACAAATCAGTTCGCTTCATTTAGCCACTACTTTCACAACATTTTTAAACGGCGGGAATATGATTCAGCCAACACTGGAGCTTGATCAAGAAGATTCTGTCGTTTGGCAAAAAGAATTACTCTCAAGTGATCAAACGCAAGTCATAAAGGATGCATTGCGCCAAGTAGTAGTAGCTTCTAACGGTACAGCACCTGAAGCAAACATCACAGGCGTCAAATTATCTGGAAAAACAGGCACAGCTGAATTAAAAACATCTCAAGAAGATACAAAAGGACAAGAAAACGGTTGGTTTGTTGCTTATCCTGAAGATGAATCGTTAATTATTTCGATGATGATTGAACATGTGGAAGACAAAGGCGGTAGCCACTATACCGTTGAAAAACTAACAAGAATCTTTGATCATTTATATTAAATCACTCGTGTCAGGGATAAATTCCTGGCACGTTTTTTCTGTTCTACTTCAAATAATGTTGGCAAAGTTTTTTCTTTACCAACGTCCAAATTAAAAAGCTAACAAAATCAATTGATCTTGTTAGCTTACATGCTATTAAGTTGTGTGGAATACTTCATAAACTCGCTTATATCTTTTTTATCTAGTGCTTGATCAATTAGCCGCTTCATATTTTTCTTTTCCAATGACACAATTACCTCGTTTATTTCATTGTAAGAGAATGGATTCACTACTTCATTAACATACGGATCAACAATCTCTTTTAAACGCTTACGAAACGACGGTATTTCAAGTAAATGATCTAAAGTAATGCTTTTAAAGTTTTTTTCATTTTGAAAGATAAAAAATTCATTTTGATTAATGACTTGTAATGTTTTTCGATTTATTTCTATTTTTCGTGCTTCTAACGGTACAAACTGGTATACTTTTCCTTCAAATTCTAATGAGAAATATTGATATGCTAATACTATCCGTATTCGATCTGATTCTTCCTTTACGTAATAAGGTTGAAACATATGGACTGAAAACATATACCGACTCCCCTTTATTAATAAACATGACAGGTAATCCGCCTTCAACGTATAATAACAGGCTATACCTGTTAAAATGCTTATCGATTACTATTATAATATTAGTGGTTCATTAAGATTGGAACCTGAAATGGTAACGTTATCTTATTATTTTTTACAAAAATATCATTTTCACAAGCAAGCAAGACAACGATTTACTTTTATCTATCCATCACGCTTGCACGTATTATATCATCCTTTTTTATTTTTGCAAACGTTTACATTTTGAACTTTTATTATTATTTTCACTTTTAAAAAACAAAATATTGTTTCACAGTATTGTCATTCTCGTTTCAAGTTAGCTATACTAAGGAAAGGAAATATTTATTATTGAAGGTGACTAGATTGAAGAAAGCTCACAAAAAATTAATCGGTAGTAGAGTTGTAAAAACAGGTGTCGCTGTTTTCTTAACCTCACTCATTTGTCAGTGGCTCAATTGGCCAGCGGTTTTTGCGGTAATTACTGCTATTGTGACTATTGAACCGACAGTCAATGACTCAATTAAAAAAGGAATGATTCGATTCCCTGCCTCAGCAATTGGTTCTGCGTATGCTGTTTTTTTTATTTCTTTATTCGGGAATTCTCCGCTCACTTATACGGCAGCAGCTATTTTTACTATTATCACGTGCTTTAAGTTGAAATTACACGCCGGACTTCTTGTAGCTACCCTAACTTCCGTTGCAATGATTGAAGTCATTCACGACCATTACCTTATTGCATTCTTTATTCGTTTAGGAACAACCTCTATCGGCTTACTTGTTTCAACAGCGGTAAACATGTTTGTTCTACCACCGAATTATACGTCACGTATTCTAACAAATATCGATGTGATGATGTCTAATACTGGTGAAGAACTAAAAGCGATTGCAAAAGACATTCTATTCCAAACAAAAGATTGTGCCCAAAGAGTGCGCGTTCAAGAAACATTTGCTCAATTAAAAAAGAAATTAGATATTACCGATCAGCTGCTAAACTATCAACAGTCTGAAGCGAGATACCATCGATTATCACTTGAACGCAAACAAGAGTTAGTAGATGAAGAAGAAAAACTAGCTGTGTTACGTTTAATTCATTATCATATCGGTAACTTAATTAATACACCTTTTGATCAAATTACATGGACAAATGAACAATGTAACCAAATTGTAAACACAGTACAAGCATTAGCAGACACAATGGAAAATCCCGATTCGTTCCGTATCCGACAGCATCGGCAATACATAAAAAATCTGATGAAACAATTTTGGCAATGTAAACAAGAAGAACAGTTAATTAATAAGGAAGACCCTGCTGTTTTCTTTAACCCAGAAATTATTATTTTATATGAATTATTATCGATTTATCATCTTGTCGAACAACTTTTGGGTGCAGATGCTGAACTTACAGAACAAGGCTAGTCTCCCAGTGTGGATGACTAGCCTTGTTTGTTAAATATTCATTTCTATTTCTGCTTTTTCTTTTAATTCCTTTATTCGTTGATTCAGTTTATTCTGTAGTTGCTGATTAGCAAGCTGTGCTTTAATATTTTCTTTTACTTCCTCCAGTTTCGGAAGATCATCACTTTGTTTTTTTAACTCTTTATAATAAGATTCCACTTCTTGATCCGATACTTCTATTTTACCAAAAGACTCTTTCACGTATTGTTTCTGTTCTAATTGCAATGCTACCTGATCACGAAAAGTCTCTTCCGTGTAATTTAGTTTTTTGAGCTCTTTCTCGAATTGCTTCTCAGAATCAAACTGTGATTTTGCATCGTTAATATAATCATCAATTTCTTGTTTTGAAACAACAATACCTTGATTTTCGACATCCTGTGATAAAACTTCTTGACTAACAAGTGCGTTCAAGGCTTTTTCTTTAATAAGCTCTTGATCCTTTACGTCTTGCCCTTGTTCATATAATAATGTTTTCGTTTGAGAATAAACGGTATTATATCTATCTCCTGTTACTTCCTTACCGTTGATAACCGCTACTACCATGCCTTCTTCTATTTTTTCATCATCTGATACCGTAACCTCTTCTGCTTGTGTATCACTAGAATTATTCGCTGTACCTTCCTGTTCATCATCGTTATCACCACAAGCAACAAGCACAGTAAATAGAAGAATAATAAGAATCATGCTTACTAATTTTTTGAACATTCGTTTGTACACCCCAATTGTTTGATTATTCCCATATTGAAACATTATTTTAATGATAATGCAACTATTCATATTATCCTAAGAATAGCGCACCGAACACTAGCGCAGCTAATATAACAAAAGCTGGATGAATGCGCAGGCGCTCCATCAAAATAAAGCTAATTAATCCAATACTAGACATTGTTAGAAACCCACTATCGGCGGAAGCTGTTTGGAAAAATTGAAAAGCCATTACCCCTAATAAAGTGGCAATCGTTGGCCGAATAAACATTGTCAACCGCTTTACTTTTGGTGAATCTTTATATTTCATTAATAAACGCAGTAACAAGATCATTAATAGTAAAGATGGCACCACTGTAGCAAAAACAGCAATCAAGCTACCTATTACACCCGCTTGCTGAAAACCGATAAATCCTGCCATTTTTGTTGCGATTGGTCCAGGTAACGCGTTTGCCATTGCTAACATCTCACTAAATTCATTTATGGTCATCCACTCAAATCGATCTACCACTTCTTGTTCAACAAGCGGGATAGAAGCTGGCCCTCCACCATAACCGAGCACACCTGGGATGAAAAATGCAATAAATAATTGCCAGTAGGTAATCATGATGATCCCCCCTGTTTCTTACTGTCAGGTTTGAAGATTGCAACAATAAATAAGCCTACGATCATAATAGCAGGATGAATACCTAAAAACGCTGTAACAACAAGAGATACAATCGCAAGCACAATCATCCAAAACCAACCTAAATCAGCTTTAGCTTTTTTCAAGAAATCATATGTAAGTACCGCTAACATTACGCCAACAACCGGAACTACCGCCTCTGTCATACCATTGACCCATCGAGCATCACTAGCGGAAGTTAAAAAAGTCAATAAAATAACCATTAGAAATATGGTAGGTACAATAGTTGCAAGAACAGCCGTTAACATTCCCAATACACCAGCAACGCGATAACCAATATATCCTGCCATTTTCGTTGCAATTGGGCCTGGTAACGCATTTGCTAATGCAAGAATATTACCGAATTCTTCATTATCCATCCATTTGTATTTACTAACTACTTCTTTTTGTACGAGTGGAATAGAGGAAGGACCACCACCATACCCAAGTATACCAACACGAAAAAAAGCTAAACATAAGTGCCATTGATTCATTTTTTGTCTTTCCTTTCTTAATTTAAGCAAATCTAACGATCTATTTTTAATCAGCTTTCCTAAAATACCTAGCTATAATAAAACAGTGTAACAATTTAAGAGAAGAAAAGTAAGCTATTCAGCTGGTTTGATTCTTTTTTTGATAAAAAAAATAAATAAAGCTTCCCATTTGTGTGGAAGCCTTATTTATTCATCTATATCATGTTGTTAACTTAGTTTGGGTAATACACGGGTTTCTTTCGCCATTTCTGAGTGACAAAGTGGGCAAGTTGGTTCTGTTTCAAAAGAATAATCCTCTCGCATCCACCCTGAACAAGAATCACTTACACAAGACCAAACCATTGTATCAACTTCTTCAACTGGTTCTTTCTTTTTATTATTGTAAGCCATAAAGACATCCCCTTTCTTGGGTATTACATTTCATTATAACGCTTTTCATCACAAAAGACAAAGGGGCTTATCTACTGCCAAAATAACACGTTGACACATGTAAATATTGATTTCTAAATTGGTTATTTCAGTTTATTTTTCTACCCAATCAGGCACATCGATCTTACACAATATCTCCAACTCTTTTTCTCTATCTAGTAAATAAGAACTTAACTCTTTTAATTCAGCGTCAACAATTGCTGGATGCGTCATAATTTCAACAGAATCAACATCTAAAGCTTTTAATTGATCAAAAATTTCTTCTGATACACCATCTTGATAAAAATCAACCCAAAGTTGTTCTGCATATAGTAGATGCTTTTCATCTTTTAATGTTTCTGCGTATCTAACTGGTACTTGATAATCAGCAGCTAATTTAACAACTAAGTCCTTTAATGCTGGTAAACCATGCACGTGGTGATGACTGTCAATATGGTTTAATGTAAGTCCAGTCGCAAGAAACGCATCTAACTGCGCACGCCACTCCTTCTCAATTTGTTCTAGTTCATTATCGTCTAGGCTAGTTGTTGTATTTTTGAATTTGAATTTACCATCTGCATCAATAAGCGCAGGGACTTGATCTGAAACTGGTTTTCCGTATGTAAGCACTAGATGAATTCCAACTTTTAATGAAGGTGTTTTTTTCGCTTGTTCAATTGCATAATTTACTGCTTTTCCATTCATCATTAATGTTGCTGAGTTAACTACGCCATCAACATGAGCTTTAATAATCCCATTTGTTACACCTGTTGTTAATCCATAATCGTCTGCATTAAAAATTACTTTCATCGTATTTCCCTCCATTTTTTAGTTGTTTGAAGAATAATGACGCTCAATCTTAAAGTTTGTTTTATCACCCCTGAAATAAGATTTGGAGAATTCTATCACTCTTCCATTTTTATCCTCGGCAACTGTTTCTATATAAAAACAGGGAAGACCAATTTCACATTCTAAGTAATTACTCGTATCTTTATCTGTTAAAACAATTTCAAGTAATTCCGTTGTCTTTGCTATTTCAACTTGATAGTGTTCTTGTAAAGACCGATATAACGATCTCTCCACATCTTTTTTTGATATAGCAGGAGCTACTTCCCACGGAATATAAGCAATTTCATATTGAATAATTTCATTGTTCGCTTTCCTAATTCTTTTTATTTTTTGGATAGGATCATTTTCTTCTAAATTGAACACACGCTTCCTATTCCCTGTTGCAGGAACAACATCCATACTTTTTAACGTGATTTCTCCCTTTTTCCCTTGTGATTTCAATTGTTCATCATAACCATATGTTGTAGCGGATAAGGTTTGGTGCACTTTTGGTTCAGCTACAAAACTACCTTTTCCTCTTTGTCTAACTAAATAACCTTCCATCGTAAGTTGGTTTAGTGCACTCCTAACCGTTGTTCTGCTCACTTGGAATTCGTCACATAATTCATTCTCAGTTGGGAACTTATCTCCTACTTTGTAAACGCTTGATTTTATTCGTTCTACAAGCTCTTCTTTTATATAAGCGTGTAGAGATTGTTTTTTCTTCATCTTATACACCTTCTTAATTTAAACTGTATTTTTTATTATCGTATTGTATTAATTATAACAAATTTCAGCCAAATGTTATAACAATATTTGAAAATTTTTTTAATTCTATAAATGTAATGACAATAACGTCACAATTTAGTCAACAACATTATATATCTAACAAACTACTCTAGCATGGTATATGCTTATTTAGTTCTATTAATTTCATCCTTCCCTATTAATTATCCTAGTTTTTTTAATTACTTTGTGTTTACAACTTTTTAAATGTATGATACTTTTTAAATAAAGTATTAGACAATTAAATAATTTGAAGGAGTGATTAGATGAAATTAGTAATTGTTGGCGGTGGATCCAGTTATACACCTGAGATAATCGAAGGGATTATAACACGTCATCATTCGCTTCCAATCAACAACATTGTTTTAGTAGATATAGAAGCAGGTAAAGAAAAGCTTGAAATTGTAGGTAGTCTAGCACAACGAATGATTAAAAAAGCTAATGTTCCAATCGAATTATCTTGGACACTTAACCGAAGAGAAGCGTTAGAAGGTGCAGACTTTGTTTCTACTCAAATTCGAGTAGGCGGACTTGATGCAAGAGCAAAAGATGAAAGAATTCCTTTAAGCCACGGCTTTATCGGACAAGAAACAAACGGTGCAGGTGGTATATTCAAAGCATTCCGTACCATTCCAGTTCTAATGGAGCTTGCTCAAGAAGTTCACGAAATTTGTCCAAAAGCTTGGTTAATTAACTTCACTAACCCAGCTGGTATCGTAACAGAAGCATTATTAAATCATTCACCACACAAGAAAGTAATTGGTGTGTGTAACATTCCATTCAACATGCGTCATTCGATTGCTGAAATTATGGATGTTAAGCCAGAAGATGTTCAAATCGAATTCATCGGTTTAAACCACTTCGTATTCGGACGCAAAGTTTGGATCAATGGTGTCGACCGTATTGATGAAATTTTAGAAAAGTTAAGTTCAAAAGAAGTAGATTACTCACCAGCTAACATTGTTAACTTAGGTTGGTCAGAAACATTTATCAAGTCGTTCCGATTATTGCCAAACCCATATCATCAATATTATTTCCAGACAAAGCAAACGCTTGAGAAAGATATTGAAGCATTTAATAAAAATGGAACGCGTGCTGAAGTCGTTCAAGCACTTGAAGGCACTTTGTTTGAAACGTATAAGAACCCAGATCTAGCAGATAAACCTGTTGAATTAGAAAAAAGAGGTGGCGCATACTACAGTGACGTTGCTTGTAGCTTAATGGATTCTCTATATAACAATAGACAAAACGTTATGACGGTTAATACGTTGAATAACGGAGCGATTTCTGATTTACCTGATAATGTGGCGATTGAAGTGAATTGCTTAATCAATAAAGATGGTCCATTACCTATTTCAATTGGTAAATTACCTAGCTCAATTAAAGGTTATGTGTCCAACATGAAAGCGTTTGAACAGCAAGTTATCAAAGCAAGTCTATCAGGCGACTATCATGATGCTTACCTTAGCTTCATGATGAACCCATTAATTCAAGATGAGCAAGCTGCTGAAAGTATGTTAAATGATTTACTTGAAGCGCATAAAGAACACTTGCCACAGTTTTTCAAAAATTAATTAATTAAATAGTCTTCGCTTTCTTATCCACCTAAATCTTTTAACAAAGGAGGCTAACGATTAGGCGAAGACTATTTTTAAATATAGCAACAAGTTTGCTAGTTTAATAGGTGGATGGAAACAATGTACTAACAGAAGGGGTAGACAACAGATATATATAATGATTTGGAGGGTTTTTTAAAATGGATAACAGATTTGTACAAAGATTTATTGAAATTGCTGGACGTATTGGTGCCCAGAGACACTTAGTAGCGGTCAGAGATGGTTTTGTCGCAATTATGCCATTAATTATTATAGGTTCACTTGCCGTTTTACTCAATAATTTCCCCGCATTTGGTCCTGTGGATTTAGTCGGTTTCTTAAATAGTATTTTTGGTGAAGGTAACTGGCAAAATGTTGGTGGAACTGTATGGAATGGTTCCTTTGCTGTAATCGGTTTATTGATTGCGTTTTCAGTAGCGTATAATCTTGCTAAATCATATGATCTAGATGGACTAGCAGCCGGCTTAATTTCTATCGCATCATTCATTATGCTCGTTCCCGTAACAGAGGATTGGGGATTAAACTTCGCATGGTTAGGTGCACAAGGATTATTCGTAGCGCTTATTGTTTCGCTTATTACAACCGAGTTATTTCGACTATTAGTTAAAAGTAATATCACGATTAAAATGCCTGATGGGGTTCCTGAAGGTGTTCAACGATCATTCCAAGCTTTAATACCAACTGCGTTAATCTTACTACTAGTAGGTATTTTCCAAGCACTTATGACAGTTGTTGCAGAGATTAGTGTATTTGAAGTTATTTTCAATGTAATTCAAGCGCCACTTCAAGGAATAGGAAACACATTACCTGCAGCAATCGTTGTATCATTCTTAAATCACTTACTATGGTTCTTTGGTTTACACGGTACGAATATTATTGGATCAGTTATTGAGCCGATTTATCTACCACTAATTGAAGAAAACTTAGCTCTATTCCAACAAGGCGTATCAGCATTCGAAGTACCATATACAGTAACTAAACCTTTCCTAGATTCCTTTGTATTCATGGGTGGATCCGGAACAACAATTGCTTTAATTATTGCAATCTTTATTGTAGTCAGAGGAAAGCAAAAGCATCCATATAAAGAAATTGCTAAATTATCAACACCTGCAGGAATATTCAATATTAACGAGCCAGTAATCTTTGGTTTGCCGATTGTATTAAACCCAATAATGCTGATTCCGTTCATATTAATTCCTGTTACATTAACAATTGTTTCTTTCTTTGCATTGGACCTTGGCCTTGTACCAAAAACAGTTGCCATTGTACCTTGGACAACTCCACCAATCCTAAGTGGATATCTTGTTACTGGTGGCGATGTGAGAGGTATTATACTACAATTATTTAATATTGCATTAGCTGTTGTTATGTACATCCCATTTGTTATTGCGGGAATGAGAACGCTAAATAAGCAAAATGAAGGATAATCATTGATGAGTCAAAAAGAAGAATTACAACAAATCTCTTTTTCTATTATCTTACATGCTGGTAATGCACGATCATTATCGATGGAAGCAATAGAATTAGCGAAAGAAAAGAAGTTCGATGAAGCTGTACAGAAAGTCGAAGCGGCTAGTCAAGAATTCTCCGAAGCACACCGTTATCAATCAGAACTTTTACAAAAAGAAAGTGATGATGATGGACAAGATATTAGTGTCATTTTGATTCACGCCCAAGACCACTTAATGTCATCGATGGTAGTAAGAGATATGGCGAATGTGATTATTGAACTTTACAGAGAAATAAAGGGAGAATAATTAATAACTTCATGTGAATATTTTTTGCAGATGTGGTTGCCTCCCACCTTACATGATTTGCACAACCACATTAATTAGGTGCTTTATTGTTCACATCACTGTTGTAGTATCTTTTAAAAAACTTTAGTCCGTAGAGTAATTTAATTGCTCTACGGTTTTTTCATTTAATTTTTCAACCCTTCACGAACATGATCTGGTTATATGGTTCTGTAAGGAAAGGTGACCTATTCCTAGATCAAGCATTATCATTAATTGATCTAAATTACTTTTAAAAGTGATTAACTTATTCTATACATCAAGTACGACTCCAAATTTAGAGAGCAATTAATTTTTCTTCACCTAGACACCATGCTAAACTGAATATAATCTATCTTATAGGGAGGCGTTCAAGTGGATAAATACAAGCACTACACACAACAAGCGATTGATTTAGCAATTGAAAATGTAGAGAAATCTGGCGGAGAGCCTTTTGCAACGATTATTGTCGATGAAAACGGAGCAGTTGTTGGTACAGGCGTAAATAATTCTCATAAAAAATACGATCCTACCTCTCATGCTGAGGTTGAAGCAATTAGAGATGCATGCGAGAACCTACAAACTTCAACATTGGAAAACTGCACCTTATATACAAGCTGTGAGCCTTGTCCGATGTGTTTTGGTGCAATCTATTGGTCCAAATTGAAAGAAGTATATTTTGCAGCCGATCATCAACTAGCAGCTGCGGGTGGATTTGATGACACATTTATTAATCGCGAACTTCAGACAGGTCACACACAAAGAGAGATCCCCTTTTACGCAGTCGATCACAATGAAAAAAATAAGCCTTTTGAAAAATATAATATGTTGAAATAAGTTCTATCTAATGATGCGCGCATGACGGTTGCTAAATTTCGTGCGCGCACCATTTTTTGTAATTGCATTTGTTAACTCTCCACTATTTCAATTGGCAAACCATCTGGGTCTTTTAAAAAAGTAAACCTAGCATTTGTAGTTGGATCAACGCGAATGGGTTCCACATCAATTCCTTTCGTAGTTAACTGCTCGATTACATGATCCAAATTCCGTACAGAAAAAGCGATATGCCTTAACCCTTGTGCCTCTGGTCCGGATAATCTCTCCGGAGCATTTGGAAAAGAAAATAATTCAACAAGATATGTTTCGTCTAACGCCAAATCAAGTTTGTGTGAATCTCTTTCCTCTCGATAAGTCTCTCTAATAATGTCAAATCCCAATTTATCAACATAAAACCTTTTTGATTTTTGGTAATCAGAACAAATGATGGCAATATGATGGATTGATTCAAACATAAATTTTTCCTCCAAAACAGTATATTTCATCGCTATCATAACATAAATCGACAAACAATCCGGGCAATTTAGGTCTTTTTACTCATGCATGTTCCATTAATGTGTTTTATAATGAAAACGGTTACAATTTTGGTAATGAATATTCTTGTAAGAAATCAGTTTTTTTACATAGAATATCGAATTTTCAAATTAGATTGTCCCCCTATTTTGGCATCCACTTATTCGTTGGATGCTCTTTTTTTTGTGTAATTATCTTACTATACGTTACACTAGTGTTATAAATTTTTAGATAAATAATAAAATACGACTAATGAAAGTGAGATGATTCCTAGATGCAATACAGACGCATTGGCACAACAGATCTTGACGTTTCAGTGATTGGGTTGGGTACATGGCAATTTGGTGGAGAATGGGGTAAAGATTTCAGTCAAAAAGAAGTAGATGCAATTTTAAATGAAGCAAATGCACAAGGGATTAATTTCATTGATACAGCTGAATGTTACGGTGATCATTTGTCTGAACGATTTATTGGTGATTATTTAAAAAGAAATAACAGACAAGATTGGCTTCTCGCTACAAAGTTCGGCCATCATTTTCATCATGCATTTGAACGAACAAGACATTGGGATCCGGACGATGTGTTAAAACAGCTCGATCAGTCATTAAAATCTTTAAAAACGGATTATATCGACCTTTACCAAGCGCATTCCTGTACGGATGTAGAATTCAACAATGATGCACTTTGGACTATGTTAGATAAGCAGAAGCAAGCAGGTAAAATACGCAATATCGGCATTTCTTTACGAACAAATGATGAGCCTTACCAAGTAGAAGCGGCACGGGAAGTCGGCGTCGATGCAATTCAAATCGTCTACAATCGATTAGATCGCGCACCAGAATCTGAAGTTTTTCCAATTGCGGAAAAAGAACAATTGGGTGTTTTGGCTCGTGTGCCATTGGCCAGTGGTTATTTGAGCGGGAAATATAAACCAGGCGCACAGTTTGATCCAACAGATGTACGCTCACGCCGTGATAAAGAAGAGCAATTAAGTAAATTAAAAGAAGTGGAAAAAATTATGGAAACGGAAGTGCCTGAAAATACGTCGATGGCAACTTGGGCTTTAGCATGGTGCTTACAACATCCAGCCGTCACTACTGTTATTCCTGGCTGTAAAAACCCAGAACAAGTAATTAGTAACGCAGCAGCAGCCAACTTATCATCTGTATCTCCTAATCATCCACAATACGTATCTAAATAATTTTTTGAAAATGCAGCAATGCTTATGAAGCACTGCTGCATTTTCTTGTTTACTTGTTTAATTTTGACCAATCAAATGGAATTGTATTATTTTTGTTCGCATACTTCCATAAATCATTCACACTTGTCATTTCATTTTTAGATTCAACTTGCTGAAATTGTTCTCTCTCATTTTTTTCATTCATCGGGCATCCTCCTTTTCACTTGTAGCATATGCAAAAATCGGATTACCATTTAATATTTTTTGAATGAGTGCTGATATTTTGTTTGAGCGCCGATATATTTCCTTGAGCGCCGATATATTTCCTTGAGCGCCGATATATTTCCTTGAGCGCCGATATATTTCCTTGAGCGCCGATATATTTCCTTGAGCGCCGATATATTTCCTTGAGCGCCGATATATTTCCTTGAGCGCCGATATATTTCCTTGAGCGCCGATATATTTCCTTGAGCGCCGATATATTTCCTTGAGCGCCGATCATCTCCCAAAACCGGAGATGATCATTTTTTCACAAAAAAATCCCACCCTTTTCTCCACTAATAAAAAATACCTGCATCCTTGTTATATTGCACCACGACAGGTGGTTATGCAACATATAAAAGATACAGGCAAATACTTGCGAAGGGATGCAGCTCGCTTGCTACATATTCTATAATATACAAAAATGTAAACGTTATCAATAGTTATTTTGAATTTGTCTTCAATTATTTTACTTTTCAAATGAGGCCAATTCAGATACACTTATTAGATATACTGTTATCAAGCGAATTTCTTATATGTTATTTTTTTTTGAGTTTACAAAATGGTGAGTAAAATTAAAAATACAAACTTTTCAGTTAATTTCACTGAAGAAACATGTTAGAATAGATACGTGTCTTTAAACAGATAAAACATTGATCAACGGGGGATCTATTTTAAAACAAAAAGATACAGTATTTTGAAATAACATTCTTTGAAAGGAAGTGAACGATATGGAATTTAGTATGATAGAACATGGAACAGTATCTCTGCACCGCGATGTAGAGTACCTGAATGAAATATTAGATCGTGTATTATTTCATGAAGGTGGTCAAGAGTTACTAGAGAAAGTTAACAAAATCCGTACGTTAACTACATCATTAAGAGATTCACAAGATTCACAAACTTATTTGCAAATCAAACAAGAAATTGATCAATTAGAATCCCCTCTTAGAGAAAATGTCATCCGCGCCTTCTCTGTGAACCTACAATTATTTAATATCGCTGAACAAACTTACCGAGGAAGAAGACGTAGAGAATATCAAGCACAAGACGATACAATTATTCAGCCTGGGTCATTAGAGGATGGTGTAAAACGTTTATTTGACGCTAACATCTCACCAGAAAGAATTGAGGAATTACTAGAACAGCTTTCTTTGGAATTAGTCATAACAGCACACCCTACTGAAGCCACAAGAAGAACTATGCTACGTATTCACCAGCGTATTGCAGACTTATTAAAAGCTTGGGATCATGCCTACACAAGATATTCTAAAAAAGTAATTCAAGAAACAATTGAAAATGAAATAACTATTTTGTGGCAGTCATCTGAGATTCGCGAGAAAAAACCATCTGTAATGAAAGAAGTATCTAATGGGTTATATTTCTTTGACAAAGTTTTATTTGACGTGTTGCCTCGATTACACCAAGACTTAGAGGATCTGCTTTTTGAAAAATATAATAAACGTTGGCACGTCCCTTCTTTTCTTCGTTTTGGTTCTTGGATTGGTGGCGACCGTGACGGTAACCCAAACGTAACTGCTAAAACGACCTTACAAACGTTGAAAGAGCATCGATCACTTGTACTTAATAAATATAAAGAATCGCTTGATAAACTGAAAGAATTATTGAGCCAATCGACGAAAAAAATCAAAGTTAGTGATGAAATTCTTCAATCAATTCAAAAAGATCGTGAAGAATTAAATTATAACGGCTGGCATAAAGAAGATGAAGTATATCGCGTGAAGCTTGGCTTAATGCTGAAGCGAATTGAATATACCGAAATAGATGATCCGCGTGCGTATATTGACGCACACGAATTACTTGATGACTTACATTTGATTCAAGATAGCTTGATCACGCATCATTCATCTACTAATCCGATTAAACTGTTGCGTAAAGTTATTCGTCAGGTAGAAGTATTTGGCTTCCATTTAGCTACACTTGATGTGCGTAACCATAGTGGAGAACATGAATCAGCAATCGCAGAAATTTTGCGTCAGGTAAATATTGCACCAACATATAAAGATTTAAGCGAAACTGAAAAGTTATCTGTTCTAAAGAAAGTATTAGAGGATCCTCGTCCACTCATTTCAATTTATGACGAGTTCTCAGATGAAACACAAGAGATGATCAACACATTCAGAATGATAAAAGATGCAAAAGACATTTTTGGCGAACGTGCTATTGAAGTGTATTTAATTAGTATGACTGCTGCAGTAAGTGATATTCTTGAAGTTCTTGTCCTTGCTAAAGAAGTAGGTCTATACCGCGTCTATCCAAATGGACATGTGAAGAGTCGTTTGCATGTTGCACCTTTATTGGAAACAATTGATGATTTGAAAAATGGACCTGAGATGATTAAACAGTTATTTGATATCCCATTATATCGCAAGCACCTAGAAGCGCGTGGTGAGCTACAAGAGATTATGCTTGGCTATTCAGATAGTAGTAAAGATGGTGGAACATTAACTGCTAACTGGGAGTTATATCAAGCACAAGAAGAGATACATTCGATCGCCTCTTCATACGGCGTGAAATTAAAATATTTCCATGGTCGCGGCGGATCCTTAGGTCGTGGTGGTGGACCACTTTACACAAGCTTACTATCACAACCTCCTGTTACACTAGGAGATGGTGTGAAGATTACTGAGCAAGGTGAAGTATTGTCCTCACGTTATTTATTAACTGATATTGCTTATCGAAGTCTAGAACAAGCAACAACAACAATGATGACTTCTATAGCAGGACTAGCCGAGGATACAGCTCATAAGGAAGCTCCAACAAAAGAAGCGAAACAAGCAATGAGCGATATTTCTAATTATGCATTAAAGAAATACCAATCGTTAGTATTCGAGGACGATGGTTTCCTAACTTACTTTAATCAAGCAACACCTTTAAACGAGCTAGGTGCATTGAATATTGGTTCAAGACCAATGAAGCGGAAAGGCAGCGATCGCTTTGAAGACTTACGCGCAATTCCGTGGGTATTTGCTTGGACACAGAGTAGACAACTACTACCAGCTTGGTTTGCTGCTGGAACTGGCTTCCACAAATTTATTGAAGAAACAAATAATCTAGAACTATTGCAAGAGCTTTATGAAAAATGGCCGTTCTTCCAATCAACCATTAATAATTTACAAATGGCTCTAACAAAAGCTGATCTCCTTACAGCCAAAGAGTATACCAAAATGGTTACGGACGAAACGGTTCAAAAACGAATCTATGACCAAATTGTTGAAGAGTATCAATTGACTAAAGCGATGGTATTAAAAATTTCGAAACAAGAAGAGTTAATGGATCATAAACCAAACATTAAAGAATCTGTTCGATTACGTAATCCACTAGTTGATCCTCTAAACTTGATTCAAGTAAACTTAATTTCACAGCTTCGAGTTGAAGATACAAAAGGTGAAAACGAAGCAGTGTTAAGTAATCTATTAAACGAAGTATTACTAACAATCAATGGTATTGCGGCAGGACTTCGTAATACAGGTTGATTTGTTGACAAAGAGCTATTCTCAATAACAGGAGAATAGCTCTTTTTTATTTATAAATACAAAAAAGTGATAAATAATTACAAAAATAGTACTTTATCAGCATTTTTTCAATTTTTAAACAAAAATCGACAGAATTAGCTAAAGGCATTCTATTTACTTTCAAGTTTCTTTAGTATAAACTAACACTATCAACGTATATATTGGGTGGTGAGGATAATTCCATTCCTTCAAGAGAATAATAATAAATTGAAACAATCAGATAAAGAAAAACTAGAAAAAATAGAAGAACTAAGACATCAAATGTATCAGCATTTTGATAATACACAAAACAAACAAGACATTGTAGCTATCTCGCAAGAACTAGATAAACTAATTTATGATTATATTGCATCAACAAATAAAAGATGCAAATAACCACACTCCTTTTCCGTCTTCTTCTAATAAACCGCTTGTAGAATCACTTAAATTCATTGTTTTATTTGTGCAGATTTATCGACACCACTTGTAAAAAATACAATTATGTTTAAATGTCTAACTGTGATTTTATCATTGCATGAATTTATTAGCACTTAATATTAGGATCTAGTCCACATTTTTTTTATTATTTACGGTTTATTTGACAAAAAGACGCCACAATGGACGTCTTTTTTTTACTGAAATTATATCATTATGTCACTAGTTAGCGATCATATCATGTACTTTATTAATTTCTTCTTCTGGAACAATCAAGTAATAAACACCACCTATTGTCTGTCCTGTCCCCTCCAACATATAATTACTGATATTTTTTCTTGTATTGCGATAATTTAGAAATAGATTTTGCATATCAGCAAAGTCCATATTTGTTTCTACATTTGTACCTAATACATCTAAGATTTCACTTATTTTCGTAACAGAACCAATACTTGCACCTTGATTAATGATTCCCTCAATTACTTTTCGTTGTCTCTTGGTGCGACCGAAATCACCCTCTGGATCTTGTTTTCTCATCCGAACATAGCCTAGCGCTTGAGCTCCATTTAACTGAATTTCGCCTTCTTCATAACGATATCCTTTTTTATAATAGCCCGAATCTACCCATGAAATCTCATTCTGAACAGTGATTCCACCAACAGCATCGACCAGCCCTTCTAATCCCTCCATATTGACTTTTACATAATAATCTAACTCAATATCAAGGAAATTCTCCACTGTATCTACCGCCATATTGGATCCACCTTTTGCATAGGCGTGATTAACCTTCTCTGTTGTCCCATTGCCCACCAAGTCAACTCTAGTATCTCTCGGAATACTAATAATTTGAATACTATCATCACTAGGATTAATAGAAAGAACCATCAAAGCATCGGAACGACCACTATCATTCTCTCTCTCATCTACACCTAACAGTAATACGTTCAAGCGTTCTTTATTCTTTATTTTATCCTTGCCGACTGCAGTATCAATACTATCTATCCCTTGATGAATCTCCCCTTCGACTGTTTGCTTAGCATCCCACCAAATAGAGAAAAGGAAACCAGCGATTCCCAAAATAAGAAGGATAAAGATAATTAGTACAATTTTCAAGCCTTTTCTTTTCTTTGTTTTTTTATTATTTAATCTGCTTTCGCTCACCACAAAGGCACCTCTTCCTATCGTTACATATTGTTCTTTAATCAAAAATGCATGCATCTTAATGGACGTATGAGTCACGTAAAAAGTTTCACTAATTATGTCACATTATAGTTTTAAATTCAACAACAACAAAAAAGTTCTGGGTATTTAGGATTAGTTTTGTCTAAATTAGGGAATTGTGGAGTATATAAAAATACCTTGCTTTGTATTTGACTTAAAGTGAAGGAGAGAAACGAGGAGATATTCGTTGGCTTGTAGAAATTGTATAATAAAAGAGCTTTCTATTGAAATAGATTTAAAGATGAAGAAAGGCGAAGAAACCTTTTCGATAATTATCGAACATTTACGTCGAAGAAATATACCCTTTCAGATCGAAAATAACCATGTTTTCACTACTGAGCAAGGCGTTACGATGATCGCTGATTTTGTCCAGGACCATCTTAATATCAATAATGTTTTTTACAGAATTCACGACCATGAATGGGAATCATTAGCTAACATTGATCAAGTGATAGATGCAAAATGGATTGATGATGTCATTCAAAACAAACAGATTCATTGTCACTATCAACCTATTATAACAGCAGACCAAAAAATATATGGTTTCGAGTTATTAGCACGATTTACAGATGCAAAAGGCGAAACAATTTATCCAAATGTAATCTTTAATGCGGCTAGGAAACGTGGCCGCTTATATGCGTTGGATCGATTATGCAGATTAACTGCTGTACGATATGCTGCGAAAATTCCAAATAACTTAAAAGCATTTATTAACTTTATTCCAACTTCCATTTACTCACCAGCTTTTTGTTTGCGTTCAACGACCTTGTTAGCTGAGAAACTAAAGTTAGATACAAACAGACTTGTTTTTGAAGTAGTCGAAACAGATAAGGTCCAAGATGTGGAGCATTTAAAAGAAATTCTACACTACTATCGTACACGCGGGTTTCATTACGCATTAGATGATGTTGGAGAAGGATATAGCACAATAAACCTTTTAGCCGATTTAAAACCAAATGTGATGAAATTAGATATGAAATATGTTCAAGGTGTTGCTGGTGATCATAAGAAACAACAAGCTGCGATGTCTTTTTTAGAAAAGTCAATCGAAATTGGATCGATTCCTCTAGCAGAAGGGGTAGAAACGGAAGAAGACTATCTTTGGTTAAAACAGAAAGGATACGAATTATTTCAAGGATACCTTTTTGGTAAGCCCGCCCCTGATATTCAACTTTCTGTTTAAATTTTATTGTATAACAAAAAGTGAGGAACCATCTCATCACAAGATTTCCTCACTTTCCCTAAAAAATTATGCTTGGTTTGTTAATGCATGAACACGTGTCATAATTTCTGTTTCTATTTGACTTAATTTTTCCTTCGTTGCTTCAGCAGTATCTCCATTCACTGCGAAATAGAATTTAATCTTCGGTTCTGTACCTGATGGGCGCAAGCAGAACCATGAGCCATCTTCTAGCTTATATTTTAATACGTTTGATTTTGGCAATGTAATCGTTTCTGTTTTTCCATTACTAGCGTAGGTTCGCTCACTTGATTGATAATCTTCAATCTCAACAACAGAATAACCTAATACTTCTTTAGGAGGATTTGTACGAAACGCTGTTAATAACGATTGAATTTGCTCTGCTCCATCTTTTCCTTTTAATGTAAGAGATTGCAATGACTCATAATAATAACCATATTGCTCAAACACTTCTAGTAATCCTTGATATAATGTTTTTCCTTTTGTCTTGTAATAAACTGCAACCTCAGCCGCTAGCATACAAGCTTGAACTGCATCCTTGTCTCTTGCAAAATCGCCAATTAAATAACCGTAGCTTTCTTCATATCCAAATAGGAATTCATATTCACCAGTTTCTTTATACATTTTAATTTTTTCACCGATAAATTTAAATCCAGTTAATGTGTCCATAATATGCAATCCGTGTGTGTCTGCGATTTTTCGTCCAATTTCAGATGTAACAATCGTTTTAAATACAATCGCATTATTAGGAAGTATGCCTTGACGTTTCTTTTCTGTAATTAAGTAATGTAATAAAAGCGCTCCAACTTGATTTCCTGTCAATACTTGATATTTACCTGTTTCATCTTTTACTGCAACACCTACTCGGTCAGTGTCCGGATCGGTTGCCAACAAGATATCTGCATTTACCTTTTCACCTTGTTTTATTGCCAATTCAAATGCTGCATGCTCCTCCGGGTTTGGTGATTTAACCGTAGAGAAATTAGGATCAGGAAGCTCTTGTTCTGCCACCACTTCTACCTGCTTAAAGCCCATTTTTTTGAGACCTTCACGAACAGGGATATTCCCCGTACCATGTAGCGGTGTATAAACGATTTTAAAATCATCTGCTACTTGTTTAATACTGTCTGGATTAACGACAATCGTTTGCAATTGTTGCTGATACGCCTCATCAACTTTGTCTCCTATGATTTGTAGCAAGCCACTTTCTTTAATTGCAGCTTCATCAGCAACAGCAATTTCTAATTCATTTTCAACTTCATTTACTTTTTCTACTACTTCATCAGCTGGTCCTGGAGGTAGTTGTCCACCATCAGATCCGTATACTTTGAAGCCATTATATTCTGGTGGGTTATGACTTGCTGTAATGACAATTCCGCTATACGCATTTAAATATCTCACAGCAAAAGAAAGCTCTGGTGTTGGACGTAGCGCATCAAAAACATATGTCTGAATTCCATGATGACTAAGTGTTTTGGCTGATTCCATTGCAAATAAAGGCGATTTAAAGCGTGAATCATAAGCAATCACTACTCCACGTGTCTTTGCTACTTCACCATGTGCTTCAATATATCTCGCTAAACCTTCAGCAGCCTTGCGAATGGTATAAATATTCATACGGTTAGAGCCTGGTCCTAATTCACCACGCATACCACCAGTGCCAAATTCCAGTTCTTTGTAAAAACTGTCCTCTAGCTTCTTCTCATCACCTTCTATTTCATTTAATTGGGTTTTTAATTCTTCGTCTAGTTCAACGAAATTTTTCCATCTCTCATAATTACTTTTCCAATCCATCTTGATTTCCTCCGATCAATACGATAGCTTATCATCATTAAATTTCAAACAAACATATTAACTATTTGTATGAAAAGAAAACAATCTTATTCATATTTTTTATGCATTAAAAAGATGTATTTATTAATGATAATCGCTACACCATTTGTTTAACTTTTCATATATGTAATCCTTACTAATAACATATTATAACAAAGAATAATTTTATAGTCGCTATTTCTTTATAAAAATATTTAACAAACTGGTTACTAGGTTGTTTCATTTATTAAAAGATTGCCAAAACACAAAAAAATTTCTATTTTTTCAATAGAAGATAACTGGCATTATTTCATCATTTGTTTTACAATTGTTCTATAACTGTAGAACAAAATACCATCTACAGTCGTACATTTTTTACATAGAGGAAAAAACAAGGCGTCAAGCCAAAAGTGCTGTTATATAACGGACTATTTAACTTTTGAAAAAGGAGCGATCATTGGTGTCAACGTATAAATTAGATGAACTAAAAATATTTACTTTAAGCTCTAACCCCACATTAGCAGAAAAAATTGCAACACACACTGGTGTAACATTAGGTAATTGTTCGGTGAAAACATTCAGTGATGGAGAAGTGCAGATTAATATTGAAGAAAGCGTTCGTGGATGTGACGTATATGTCATTCAATCGACATCTGACCCTTCTGATCAGCATATTATGGAACTACTCATTATGCTAGATGCGCTTAAGCGAGCTTCTGCGAGAGAGATTAATGTTGTTATTCCTTATTATGGTTATGCGCGCCAAGACCGTAAAACAAAAGCACGTGAGCCAATTGTCGCAAAACTCGTATCAGATTTAATTGAAGCAGCAGGTGCATCACGTATCATGTTACTTGATATTCATGCGACCCAAACACAAGGATTTTTTGATGTTCCAGTAGACCCGTTAACAGGAATTCCTATCCTTGCCGCTTATTTCTCTGATAAAAAATTCGATGATGTTGTCGTGGTTGCACCAGATCATGGAAGTGTTAAACGTGCACGACGTTTCGCTGATCGTTTAGCAGCTCCAATCGCTATTCTCGATCGACGTGGACCAAGAGATGTAGATGCACCTCAACTAAGTGTCGTTGGTGATATTGAAGGGAAAACCGCAATCATTATTGATGATATCGTTGACACTGGAAGACGTATCACAACAGGTGCACAAGCATTGATTGAAAATGGTGCAAAAGAAGTATATGCAACATGTACACATCCTGTATTATCAGGTATTGCAACAGAAAAAATTGATGCATCACCGATCAAGGAGCTTGTAATTACAGATACTATTCCTATTCCAGATGAAAAATGGAGTACTAAAATGACACAACTGAGCACCGCTGCATTGTTTAGTGAAGCTATTTTGCGTGTTTATCGTCAAGAATCAGTAAGTCCATTGTTTGAAGAATAGCATCTTAATTAATCATTAGATTTTTCCCATTAAAAAAAGCGATATTATACTAGCGCAAAACTAGTGTAAATCGCTTTTTTATTATATAAATGCAACAAGTGTTGGGATTAAAAATTTTCCTAAAACAATCGTAATGGTCGCTGCAAGGATCATTGCTAATGTGGAAAAGGTTGTTGCCTGCTCACCATAATCCATTGCTTTATTAGTTCCTACACCGTGTGCACTCATTCCTAATGCAAGTCCTTGTGCAATAGGTGAAGTAATTGCAAACCGCTTAATAACTGCTGGACCCATAACTCCACCAACAATACCAGTAATAATAACAAAAACAGTAGTTAAAGTTGGTAATCCACCTATATCTTTTGAGATTTCCATTGCAATCGGAGTAGTGATCGATCTCGGAAGAACACTAATTAAGAAGTTCCGGTCAATATGCAACAGCATGGATAAACCATATGAAGTGAAAATAGCAATGAGTGACCCAGCGGTAATACTAATCATAATTAGGCTTAAATGTTTTTTTAATAAGGCCAAATGCTTGTATATCGGAATAGCGAACGCAATCGTTGCTGGACCTAGCATATGTGTTAGGAAAGCAGCGCCATCCATATACTTTGCAGCTGGAATATTGAATAAAGTAATAACTAAAATAATTAATATAGGAGTAAGCAGTAACGGATGAAATAAAGGAAAAGTAATTTTTTTGTTCAATTGTTTGGTTAACCGATAAAACAAATAAGTCATTACCGTTGCGAGTAAAATAGTCACTCTACATGCACTCCCTTTTTCTCTATCCAGTCTGCAATAAACGCAGTTAAACTCATCACAATAAACGTACTGATTCCGATAATAATTACGATCTGTACACCCTGCCAACTAGCAATTTCATTATAATTAACGATGCCAACCGCTGATGGTATAAAAAACAGTAATAACTCAGCCATTAACCAATTTGCACCTTTTTCTACCCATTCTAATTTCACAATTTTTAATACTAAGGCAAGGAATAGTAAGACTAAGCCAATGATCGAAGCAGGTAATGGAATAGCAAATAACTGCTTTAAGGCTATTGCCAAAAATAAAAAAAGATGAATAAATAATATTTGAACAATTATTGTTCCAATCCTCACAACGAACACTCCTGACCAACGTTTAATCTTTCCTATAGTATACACGCGGTACAGGTATTCGTATAATACATATATTTTATAATAGATATAACTTTAGGTTATATCTAAAGATTGAATAAAATGAATAAATCTTTGTCCAGCATGGGAAAGGTATTTATCTTTCTTTTTTATGATAGCTAGGTTCCATGGAATTTCAGGCGTTAAATCAATTGCTTGAATCGCTTGATTTTTCACTTTTTTACAAATCGACTCTGGCAAAATAGCGATCCCTAGATTAGCCGCGACCATCTCTGACATTAAGTCCCACTGAGAGCTTTTAAATAGAATATTAGGCTCATATCCAGCATCTAAAAAGCGTTGCCATATCATGTCATGTAACGCAAAGTCCTCATGATAAAAAATAAATTCTTCATTTTCTAACTCGCTTAAATCAACGGTCTGTCTGGCTGCAAATGCATGATCACGATGAACAATTAACTGCATATTTTCCTTAAAAAACGGAAAGATTTCAAATTGACTTTCATCAATTGGTAATACAGTAACACCCAGATCTAATTCTCCATCAGCAACACTTCTAACCACCTTTGCACCACCATGTTCAGTAATAGTAATTTTTATATTTGGATATGCTTGATGGAACGTCGCCAATACGTTTGGAAAGAATAAGCTTCCAATGATAGGAGGTAACCCAAAATGAATCTCTCCACGCTTTAAATCTGTCAAATCATGCAAGATCGTCATCATATCTTCAATTTGTTCATTCATTTTTTTAGCATATTCAAACACGACCATACCAGCATCTGTTAACTCACTTGCCTTGTTCGTTCGAAGCAATAACGTCATTCCTAGCTCCGTTTCTAAGTTTTTGATCATTTTACTTAACGCCGGCTGCGAAACATGCAACGCCTCAGCCGCCCTAGAAATACTCTGACGCTTCCCCACCTCAAGAAAATACTGCAACTGTCTAAACTCCATAACAAACCCTCCCTTGGGACATTGGGGTCAGACCCCTTTGCCCCATTTTGCTGTGGGACATTTGGGTCTGACCCCAATGTCCCACCAATCTCAATGTCCAATATGAATTAGAAAAGGGGCGGTGTGATTACACCTCCCCCCTTAGCGATTTTTATTTATTAATTTTTGATGCTGCTGCTTTATCAGCAATGATTATTACGTTTGGATGTTCTCTTAGAATAGAAGCAGGGAAATCTTCCGTAATAGGACCTTCCGCTAATTGATATAAAGCATCAGCTTTCTTTTCACCAGAAATAAGTAATACGATTTGCTCACTTTGCATAATCGTTTTAATTCCCATTGTGATCGCTTTTGTTGGTACTTCATCAATTGAGTCAAAGAAACGAGCATTTGCTTCACGAGTTGAAGGTGCCAAATCTACAACGTGTGTTTCTTGTTCAAATGGAGTACCTGGTTCGTTAAATCCGATATGACCATTTAAGCCAATACCAAGAAGCTGAAGGTCTACGCCGCCCGCATCTTTAATTTTTGCTTCATAATTATCACAAGCTACTTGCAAATCTTCCGTTTCTCCTAAAGGAAGGTTTGCTTGTGCTGCCGGTAAATTAATATGATTGAATAGTTTTTCATTCATGTAGTGATGGTAACTTTGTGAGTTGTCTAGTGAAATACCTACATACTCATCTAAGTTAAAGCTAATTGCATGTTCAAATGATACATCGCCTTGCTTATACGCATCAATTAACAATTCATAAAATCTTTCTGGTGTAGAACCAGTTGCTAAACCTAATACTGCATCAGGCTTCTGATTGACTTTCTCAACAAAAATGTCAGAAGCTTTCTTACTCATCTCTTCATAATTATCTACAATGATAAAATCCATTTCATCTCTCCTATTCTTTTTCACTTGAATATGCAATATTTCCTCTACAGATAGTATAGTGCACATTCCAATTATTGTCTATAAGTACAATATCTGCATCTTTCCCAATACTAATGCTTCCCTTTTGATCATATATATCCAATTGTTTTGCAGGGTTTACTGCAGTCATTTGTACAATATCTTGTATTTCCGCCTCGGTAAACTCAGTCATGTTCTTCGCAGCATCAATCATTCGCAAAATACTTCCCGCTAGCGTTCCATCTGCTAGCACTGCTTTTTCATGATTAACTGTCGCCATTTGACCACCTAGATCATATTCACCTGGTGGTAAACATTTTGCACGTAACGCATCTGTGATCAACATCAATCGTTCACTACCAATGTTTTGATAAATTAACTCAATCATTTCTGGTGAGACATGAATACCATCAGCAATTAATTCTGCTTTAATTTTATCAAGTAATAAAGTTGCTCCAACCGCACCGATATCACGATGGTGTATACCCGTCATCGCATTCGCTATATGTGTGACTTGATTTACTCCTTGAGCAATTGCTTTTTTCATCTCATTAATACCAGCGTCAGTGTGACCTGCTGATACATTAATTCCTTTTGCAGACAAAGCTTTAATAAATTCACCATCTGGATCGGTTTCTGGTGCCATCGTGATTGTTTTAATTTTATCGTTAGTTAGTTTTTGCCAACGATTAAACTTCTCAAGTTCTGCTTGTTGAATGTATTCTTTAGGCTGTGCACCAGCACGTTTGTCAGAAATAAACGGACCCTCTAAATGCACACCTACTATTTCTGCTTGTCCTGCTTTATTCGTATATGTTCCTACATTCTTTAATGCTTCTTCTATGTTTTCAACGGATTGTGTAATTGTGGTAGCAAGAAAGCTGGTGGTTCCTTCTTTCGGTAACGCTCTTGCCATTGTATCTAAAGCTTCAGGTGTAGCATCCATTACATCTGCCCCATTAGCCCCGTGAATATGTGAATCAATAAAGCCAGGTATCGCAGTTAAACCTTCGCCATCAATAATAATACTTTCCGCATCTTTAGGCATTTTGTCTAAGATGGCAGTAATTTTTCCATCCACTACTTTAATAATACCTTTTTCTTTGCATGCTGATTCTGCAATTATTCGTACATTTTTAATTAAAAGCGCATTATCTTTGGACATACGACCGCTCCTTACTTTTTATTTCATATAGCTAGATTAGCAAACAAAATTCAAGTTGTCTAGACCAATCCACTGGTTCGAAACGTTTTCATATAAAAAACGAATGTATTTGTATGAGACAAATACATTCGCTTATAATAATTATAATTGCAATTCCTGTCGTAATAACTCAATTCCTTTAGGGCTTAATGTAATTTTCCCATTAAAGAATGATTGATTTTGATCACTGACTTCTCCAGTAACTATACACGCTTTATTTGAATTGTACTTACGCAACACAATACGCTCATTGTCTGTGAAAATTTCTAATGGATCTTTGTTATCAATATTTAAAGATGTTCTTAATTCTTTAGGCAAGACAATTCGACCTAAATGATCCGTTTTTCTTACAATTCCAGTACTTTTCATTTGACACCTTTCCTCTCGTAGTTTTTTCTTTTTTTGTAAAAAAATCATACAATAGTCTTTCATTCCCTTTAATGAAATAATACTACTTTACGAGAAAAAATACCAGACTTTTTGACTAGATTATAAAAGTTGTCACAATAATACCAATAAATAAGAACATAATATAGTTGACGGAAAATAGAAAAATTCGATTCGCCCAATTCCAGTCATCCTTTTGCTTTAGATAACCTCTAATTGCGATACCCAATCCGATGCTCGCCATAACGACTGCAACGCCTGTAAAAATAGGACCAAGTGGGTAAAATAACAATGAAGCAGGAATTAAGCTAGCTAAATAATACGTTGTCCGCCGTTTAGCTGTGGCAATCCCGTGTGTAACAGGGAGCATCTTCACATTCGCCGCCTTGTATTCATCGTGTTTTTTTATCGCAATCACATACGTATGTGGCATTTGCCAGATGAATAGAATTACAACCATAGCAACCGGAATAAGTGAAAATTCTGTTGTAATCGCGTACCAGCCAATTAACGGAGTAACTGCACCAGATACACTTCCAATAATTGTGTTCCATGTATATTTTCTTTTAGACCATATCGTATACAAATAGGCATAGGTAACCCAACCAATTAATGCAAAAACAACGGTCAAAAGCGTTGTAAAACTTAATACAACGAATCCAACAATCGATAGAATCATAGCAATATTAAATACAGTAGATAAAGCAAATTGACCTGTAACAGTTGGACGATGCATCGTTCGCTTCATTATCGCATCAATATCGGCATCATACCAATTATTAAATGCAAGCGCACCAGCAATAACAAGTGTCGTTCCTAATAAAGTGAGAATAGTAGATAGCACTGGATTAGCCACCGTCTGTTGACCTAGATAAAGAGCCGCAGTAATTCCAGCTAGCACTGGTAATATATTAGAAACGAGAACAAGACCTTTGAATAAAGCTTTGATATCTTGTACAAGTGACATTTTATTTGTTTTCATTGTATATTTAGATAGCATAGAAGTTTCTTTCATAATCATTTCCTCCAATACATATTAAGTTTATTATAACATGCTCTAGAAGAAAAAATGAGTATAGTAGATTTGTTGATTTATAATTGAAACTCGTACGATTATTTTTTTAATGAAAAAGTAGTGTAAATATGATGCGCCACCTATGGAGTTAGACTAAGAAAATCTAACTTAGGAGCATAAACACCATTATTCACACTACTTCTTCCGTACTTACTACGCTAATTATTTAAAATTATATTTTGTTACAATTGGCTCTCTATTTTGTGTTTGATCATTAAAGTATTCATATAAAGAAAAGCCTAGATATGATCCTGACATATTAAATACATTGTCATATCCCATGTTTCTAAGTGAAGCAACTACATTATAGCTACGTTGGCCAGAACGACAGTGAACGTAAACTGGTTGATCAGTAGGAATTTCATCCAATCGATTTCTGAATTCACTTAATGGAATATTTTTTGAAGTTTTTAAATGACCTGCTTCATATTCGTTTTTCTCTCTTGCATCAATAATGAAAGCATTATTTTCAACAAGCTCTCTTACATCTGATACTTTGACCTGTTGAATATCACCATTCAAAATATTTAATCCTACTAAGGCAGCAAAGTTCACAACATCTTTAGCTGTTCCATAAACAGGTGAATAAACTAATTCTAATTCTTTCAAATCTTCTAACGTACCATTCATCATGATCATCGTCGCGATTACGTCAATACGCTTATCTACATTTCCTTTTCCGATTGCTTGTGCACCAAGGATTTTTCCAGTTGGTACTTCAAACAATAGTTTAAAATGCATTACATTACTTCCAGGCATAATTCCTACTTTATCTGAAGGAATTACATATACATAATCATAATCGATTCCCGCTGCTTTCGCTTGTTTTTCATTCACACCAGTAGATGCGGCGTTTAGATCAAAAATCTTAATTCCGGATGATCCAATGACACCAGTATTACGATGCGGGATACCATAC
This sequence comes from Paraliobacillus salinarum, assembly GCF_014083865.1. Classification (GTDB taxonomy): domain Bacteria; phylum Bacillota; class Bacilli; order Bacillales; family Amphibacillaceae; genus Paraliobacillus; species Paraliobacillus salinarum. The sequence continues at coordinate 72,029 of NZ_JACEFA010000002.1, forward strand.
ATATGATCAGCTGCTGCACGAGCTTGTCTTTGCGCAGGTCCAGCTAGTGCAAGGCGAGTTTTTTGACCAGTAATTTTGTGATGAACTTCAATAGCATCACCGACAGCATAAATATTTTTATCTGTTGTACGGTAATTATGATCGACCTTAATACCACCAGTTGTACCGATTTCTAGATCTGCTTGTTTAGCTAGTGTTGTTTCTGGACGGACACCAATTGCCATAACTACTGCATCGGCAGCCACTTTATTTCCTGATTGTAGCTCAATTTGTTGGTCTTCAATTTTTGTAATACCATCGCTTAACACAAGATTGATACCTTTATCCATCATTTCTTTGTGCAAAATTTGCACCATATCATAGTCGAATGGTGCCATGACTTGATTTTGTGCTTCTACTAAAGAAACGTTTTTACCTGCATACGCTAAATTCTCTGCAACTTCAATCCCGATGAAGCCACCACCAATAACAGCAATGTTTTCAATTTCTTTTTGTTGTACATATTGGTTTAACTTTTCAATGTCAACTACATTACGTACAGTAAATACATGCTTGTTATCTGCACCTTCAATCGGTGGTACGATTGGACTTGCACCAGGAGACAGCACTAACTCGTCATACGCCTCTTCATACGTTTCGTTTGTTTGTGTATTTTTTACTGTTACCGTTTTTTCTGCGCGATTTATTTGAATTACTTCACTGTTTGTTCTTGCTTCGATACGATATTGTACATCAAACTTATCTGGATTCATCAACACAAGACGCTTGCTATCTGCAATTTCTCCACTTAAGTGATATGGCAAAGCACAATTTGAAAAAGAAACGTGTGGTCCTCTTTCAAACATAATAATTTCTGCTTGCTCATCTAAACGACGCACTCTTGCTGCAACAGATGCTCCTCCAGCAACGCCACCAATGATTAATACTCTTTTACCCATTAATAAAACCTCCAATATAATTAACTATACATTATTCATTTTTAACAACTTTATCGTTATTTATTTCACAAATTAATAATACCATTGGGGGTATATTTTTGCAACAAAAATAGAACACGTTCATAAAAAAGTCATAATCTTTAAAGAAAATGGGACATTGGGGTCTGACCCCAATGTCCCGTTTTCTATTCGAATGGATAGGTCAAACCCCATTGCGTTCGAATTTGATCCATTAGTTTCATTATTTGAAGTGATTCATTTAATGAAATAATGTCGCTTTCCATTTGATTATTTTGTAATAGGCGACCTACTTCTTCCGCCTCAAAGCAAAGGCCTAACGCTTCACGATTATCCTTAAATGTTTGTATTGTATCACCGACATGTAAGGAAGCTTCTCTTGCACTATGGAATGACGGAATTTGAATGTAGCCTTTGGTTCCATGTATCGTTGCTTCATTCTTTAAACCAACGCGAATCGCACCATTTAAACTAGCTGTTTTGCCGTCCGGATAACTTAGTAAGATGGAAAAATGTTCATCTACACCTGTTTCACCGATATGTGCCGTACTCATTATCTTTTCCGGGTTCGGCCCTAAAATCATTGAAGCAAAAGAAACAGGATAAATTCCGGTATCTAGAAGCGCACCGCCACCTAGTTTTGGGTTCAGTAAGCGCGATTCTGGTAACCATGGTGCTCTCAAGCCAAAATCGGCTCTTACTAATCGAATGTCACCGATTTCATTTGATGCAATCCATTTTTGAACTTGACGAATTGCAGGCAAGAATCTCGTCCACATTGCTTCCATTAAAAACAACTTCTTTTCTCTAGCATACGTAATTAACTCTTCTAGCTCATTTGCATTAACTGTGAACGGTTTTTCGCATAATACAGCTTTACCAGCACGTAGGGATGTAAGTACACATGTTTTGTGATATGGATGTGGTGTTGCAACATAGATAACGTCCACATCTGGATCAGCTACTAATTCCTCGTATGATCCGTATGCTTTAGTAGCACCATATTTGTTTGCAAATTCGGTTGCAGATGCCAAGTTTCTCGAACCAACTGCATAACACTCTCCATTCTGTGCATAAGTTAAATCACTGGCAAAAACTGCTGCAATATCACCTGTTGCTAAAATACCCCATTTTAATTTTTCAGATACCATGATAAGCTCCCCTTTTAAAATGGGACAAAGGGGTCTGACCCCAATGTCCCAACCGCTTTATTTTTTTGCTTGGTGTACTTTTAGTTGTTTTCCTTTTATTGTTTTATGTTTCATTTCTTGTAGGACGTGTTTTCCTTTTCCGTTCAAGATTTCTACATAGGACTGGTTGTGCTCCACTGTAATAATACCGATATCGTCTGCTGAAATTCCTTCAATACTTGTTATTGTCCCAACAAAGTCTAACGCTCGAATTTTTTTCTTTTTCCCACCGTTAAAATATAACTTCATAATATCTTGGTCAAGGTTTTTCTGAATTCGATTATTCGGCTGTGATTTTTGATTTATTTTTTTATTGAAAGCAGGTTTATGCTTTTCTACCTGCTCATCAGAAGGGAGCGTTGCTTGTTTTAGCTCTTCTCCTATATAGTTCTCAATCATTTCTAAGTAATATCGCTCGGTATCGGTCACAAAAGTAATAGCATTCCCTGTCTTACCGGCTCGACCAGTACGACCAATTCGATGCAGGTAACTTTCTTTTTCTAGAGGGATATCATAGTTAATAATAAGCGGTATATTCGCTACATCAATCCCCCTGGCAGCGACATCTGTTGCTATAAGATAACGGAATGATCCAGATTTAAATGCATCCATCACTTGAAAACGATCCTCTTGCTTCATTCCACCATGAATTTTTTCAGCTGGATAATGCCACGCCTTTAGTTGATTTACCAGTGTGTCGACTTTTTGCTGCGTACGGCAGAAAACGATACAACGATCTGGATTTTCAGTGATCAAAATGGACTGAAGTAAGTCTAGCTTGTTATCATCCGCTACGTACATCGCTTTATGAGTAATTGGATTTTTGGTCTGGCTTACTTTATCTAATTTGATTGTAACTGGAGCATCCATATATGATCTACAAAGGGACTCCACTTCTTCTGGAAATGTCGCTGAAAACAGCGTAGTAATGCGATTAGCTGGTAGTTTTTCAATAATTGCTTCTACTTGATCAATGAATCCCATATTAAAAAGCTCATCCGCTTCATCAATCACTACATATCTTATCTCATCAATTGGTAATGTACCTTTTTCTAGATGATCGAGCACCCTTCCTGGTGTACCGACAACGACATGATTCTTTTGTTTCAAAGCTAGTTTCTGTTTTTCATAAGATTGCTTGCCAACAACAGTTGTTGCACTTACACGTTTGAACCTTCCGATGTTTATAATATCTTGTTTAATTTGTTGTGCTAGTTCACGCGTTGGCGTTAACACAAGCGCTTGGGCTTTATTTTCCAACCAATCGATTTTGTTACAGAGAGGAATAGCAAATGCAGCCGTTTTCCCGCTACCAGTTTTGGATTGAACAATTAAATCCTTGTTTTCTAAAAAGACCGGAATCACTTCTTGTTGAACATCCGTTGGTGAAACATATTCTAATCTTTCTAACGCTTGTAAAATAGATGAATCCAATTGAAATTCCTTAAAAGATTGCTTCATCGCCTCACCCCTGTTCTAGTGGGACAAAAGGGTCTGACCCCAATGTCCCATTTTCTATTTTAAAAAATGGGACAGTGTTTCTTAACACTTGTCCCATTTTGTTTTATACGATTTGAAAGCTGACCCATGTTTCTAGTGAGTCTTTTGGTTCTATCAAAATTAATTCTTCTTTGCGTTCCATTTCCATATTTTTCGCTGTCCATGGTTCGATACAAACAAAATCTTTTCCTGCTTCTGTCCAAATCACGGTATAGCGGAAATCTGTCGCACTTTCTATGAGTAAATCAACATCGCCATCATATTGAGTTTCTAATTTCTCGTGATCTGTTTCTAAGACAATTGCTTCCTTCAAACCTTCCATGTCGACTTTACCATCAAAAGGTTTTTCTTTGTTATCATTATAATCAAAATATGTCGTAGCATCTGTCTTTAGCGAAACTACTTTGGAATCGGCTTTAAAATACGGATGCAAACCTGGATAAACTGGCATTTGCTTCGTGTCTTTATTTCGATAAGATTGATGAATAAACATTTGATTTTGCTTTAATGTATATGTAAATACAACTTCAAAATCAAATGGGAACGTTCCTTTTGTCCCAATGCTGCTCTCGAACAAAATGGAAATAGATGCTTTTTCCTCATCAACTGAAGTATCAATTACTTCCCAAGGATGAATACGCGCAAGACCATGATTGGCCATGTCATATGTTTTACCATCCCACTCATATTGCTTGTTCTGTAACTGTCCAGAAATCGGGAATAAGATTGGAATACCGCCACGAATATTCTGCTTACGATCATAGAGTGTTTCTTCATTCAAATACAAATATTCTTTTCCGTTTACACCGTAACCGATAATAATACCGCCACGCTCCGGGCAAACTTTGATCCAAGATGAATCATCTTCATTACTTAAATGATACATTACAAACGACTGCTCTTCATATGTTTCAACTTTGTACATAAATAGATAGCCCCTCACTAATTATAATGATTGAATATTTCTCTCTATAAAAAACAATACAATTTACATTATACAAGAAAATTTGTAACAATCCTATGAAAAATGTTACATTATTTAAATTTTTTTAATATTTACAGTAATAAGATTGGTAGCGCATTTCTATTAAACCATACGAGATAAGACGTATAATCCGTATACCTCTTATGCTTTTGCTTCATACACGAATAGCTTATCAGCCACGCCAAATTATCATTCATTTATTTAATTTTTCATCCTTCCTCATTTTATGCATATGCATAATTTTCACAATAAAAGTTACCGTATAGAGGAGGAAAGAAGCGATTATCGCATAGGAGTAGAATTCGTTTTTTTCAGAGTACAGATCGAAACCAATCTTTCCCGACATATGCAATTCTAATATCCGCATTGCTTTGATTAGAAAAAAAACGCATAAAATAAACGAACTAAACTCAATAAAGCTGAAGATTCTTGACATTTTCTTTTTCAAGAACCTCGCCCCTTTAGTTAACATTTCCTTCATATATACATTGTAATCTCTTTACAATTTTAGGGTCAAAAGGATTTTCGGAAAAGTTTTGCATTACCTTTTTTGGAATTAGAATTAAACAGGGACAGGACCTGAAAGCACAAAACGGCATTTTGATTCAGGTGAGAAAAATTCATATAAAAGTTATTTCTCGCCAATTGTTACATAAACTTTCTCTATTCGCTTATCTGACACTTCTTCTACTTTAAATGTCACATTTTTATAAACGACTGTTGACTTTTCTTCTGGATTGGGAATGTAGCCGATTTTACCGACTAAAAAACCGTTCAATGTTTCATAGTCATCAACCGGCAAGTCTAAACTGAGCTGATACTCAATGTCATACAAATGCGTATTACCCTCAATCCGATATTCATATGGTGAAATCTTAATTATTTCATTGTATTCCTCTTCAAATTCTCCGTGTTCACTTGAAATCTCGCCAACGATCTCTTCAATAAGGTCCTCAATCGTAATTAACCCATCCGTTCCACCGTATTCATCAACAATAATAGCAATGTGCACGTTATTTTTTTGCATATCTTTAAAAATAGCATCAATACGCTGTGTTTCCATCACAAAATACGGTTTTCTTAAATGATCGCCCAGCACAAATGATTTATTTTCTTTTTGAATAAACGGAATAAGATCCTTTGTATGCAAAATACCAACAATGTGATCTACATTTCCATCATAAACTGGAAATCGTGTATATCTTTTCTCGTTAACTACTTTGACAACTTCAGACAATGGAGTATTTATCTCAATCGCGCACATATCTGTACGGTGTGTCATAATATCAGACACTTCTTTATCGTTGAATTCAAAAATATTGTTAATCATTAATTTCTCATCGGTATGAATCGTTCCTTTTTCCCCACCGATATCAACCATCATACGAATTTCTTCCTCAGTGGCTTCTTCATTCTCTGCATGTGGGTCAACACCAAATAAACGCACCAATGTATTAGTAGATAAGTTTAAAAAAGATACGACCGGCAAACTAATTTTAAACAAAATTGTCAATGGTTTTACCGCAATGTTAGCAATCGTTTCTGCTTTTTGAAGCGCCAATTGCTTCGGCACAAGCTCCCCCACCACCAAGGTAAAGTATGATAACAAAATTGTAATTAAAATCACTGCCATTGTATTTAAAATACCTAAAGAAATCGGAACACCCATTTCATATAAGGATTCAGCTAAAGGTTTAGCAAAGGTATCGGCAGCGAATGCACTTGCTAAGAAACCTGCTAATGTAATCCCAATTTGAATGGTTGCCAAGAAACGCCCTGGCTCCTTTAGTAATTTATCAAGCATGATCGCCTTTTTATCTCCACGCTCGGCCTCTCGTTTCACTTTATTATCATTTAACGATACTAATGCAATTTCTGATGCCGCAAAAAATGCGTTAGTTAAAATCAACACAATCAGAATTAAAATAGAAATTGTCACACAGAACAGCTCCTGTTTGTTATTATTTTATATGAAGTCTATACCCTATTATCATACTGTTTTAATCATTCATACACAAATTTTTTAAGCAAAATTAAGCTGATTTTTATTAGACAAAAAAACGAAACGACTATACTAATCGTTTCGCTAGCCATTTTTATAATTGATTGAAACACTGTGTTAAATCATTGATTAAATCGTCCGCTTCCTCAATCCCTACCGAAAAACGTAATAATCTGTCATCTATTCCCCGGGAAATACGCTCATTCTCTGGTATATCTGCATGCGTTTGTGTTGTTGGATAAGTAATAAAGCTCTCGACCCCACCTAAACTTTCTGCAAAAGTGATTAATTGAAGGTTTTTCAAAAATGGCGCCACCCATTTACTTTGTTTTAATCGAAAAGATAGCATACCTCCTTTTCCCGGATAAAGGACTTGTTCAATATGAGGATCTTTTTTCAAATAATCTACTATTTGTTGTGCATTTTTCTGTTGCTGTATCACTCTTAAAGATAATGTCTTTAATCCCCGCATTAACAACCAAGAATCCATCGATGATAGGACCGCTCCAGAAGCATTGTGAAAAGTAGCGATTTTTTCACTTAGTTGTTCGCCTTTTGTAACGACTAAGCCAGCTAACACATCATTATGTCCTCCGATATATTTCGTAGCACTATGAATAACAATGTCTGCTCCCTGGGTAAGTGGTTGTTGTAATACTGGCGTTAAAAATGTACTGTCGACAATAAATAGCAAGTGATGTTTGTTTGCCAACGCCACATACGCTGCAATCTCTATCTCTTGCATTAACGGATTGGTTGGTGTTTCAATAAAAATTGCTTTCGTATGTGGTGTAATACATCGTTCGACCTCTTCCACACTTTGAAAACTACAGTAATTAGTTTGAATCGCATAGGCTTGCTTATAGTGCTTGAATAAGCGATACGTTCCTCCGTAAACATCTTCGGGTGCAATAATTTCATCACCACTTGAAAACAAAGAGAGAACAAGCTGGATCGCAGCCATTCCTGAGCTACACGCAAATCCCCGGTCCCCTCGCTCAAGTTCTGCAATGCCTTGTTCCAAAATGGCACGTGTTGGGTTCTTAGTTCTTGAATAATCATAACCAGTAGTTTTCCCTAATTCTGTGTGTTGATAGGCGGTAGACATATAAATAGGTGGGTTAACCGCACCTGTTTTTGGATCACTATGATTGCCTAACTGTGCGAGCCTCGTGTTTAAATGATAATTCATTGCTTTTTCTCCTCCTTTCATAAAAATAAAAAAGACCTTCTAAGAAGAAGGCCTTTATCGGTAAAAGTCATTCCTCTTATCTTCTAAACACGGTTATGTGTGTTTATTTGGAGTTAGCACCGTGCCTTTTCGTAAATAGGCTGGTTGCTGAGACATCTTCGGGCCAATCCCTCCGTCTCTCTGGATAAGAAATTAAAGTATGTAATTTTCAGAATTTTTTGTTTCGAGTGATTGATTAATAGTCTAATACATTTGTTCAAAATGCGCAATAGCTTATTAATCTTTTCCATTTACAATATTAGACAAACTAGCGAAACAGCTTTTTTATTAGCTTAAATATATCAAAGCTAGTTTTATTATATACTTTATTATACGCAGCTTTCTTCGGGTTTCGAACCCAGCCATAACCTTTAGGCATTTTAACACCGGCTCGATGAACAACTTGCCGCTTTAGACTCGTTCTAGCAGAGATCCTCTTTTTCAAACTTGGCTTTCTCATTCCAAACTTCATTCAGCGACCTCCCTTATTGAGAGTGGGACAAAGGGGACTGACCCCAATGTCCCATTTTAAATGGCTTTTTCGGCGGCTAGTAGTAGGCTTCCTGTTATTCCTGCATCGTCAACAAGGCCTGGTGGAACAATGTAGCTTTCTAAGTCAGGTACAGTAAGATAATCATTTAGTAATGTGGTGAAGTGTGCACGAATCATTGGGAATAAATGCGCTTGCTTCATCACACCGCCACCTAAAATAATCTTTTCAGGGCGTAAGATCATTGTATAATTCACTAAAGCTTGCGCAATGTAATAAGCTTCTATATCCCAATACGGATCGTCTTTAGCAACATCTTTTCCTTTTTGATTTAAACGTTTTTCAATAGCTGGACCCGCTGCAACACCTTCTAAGCAATCACCATGATATGGGCAGACACCTTCAAAGTTGTCATCCTCATTCATTCTTACCGAAATATGCCCCATTTCTGGGTGTCCGAATCCTTCCATAACGTCTCCATGTATAACTGCACCACCACCAATACCTGTGCCAACTGTTAGATAGATACAGGACTTCGCTTGTTGTGCACTTCCTAATCGATATTCACCATACGCGGCTGCATTTACATCTGTTGTCCATGCAACCGGAATGTTGTACTTTTCCTTAATTGCCCCAACAAAATTATAATTATTCCACCCTTTTTTCGGTGTGGAAGTGACATAGCCATATGTAGGTGAATCAAGATTAACGTCTATCGGTCCAAATGATCCTATCCCTATTGCACTTAATTCATATTGGTCAAAAAACTCAAATACTTTTTTTAATGTTTCTTCTGGAACAGTAGTCGGTATGCTAACACGTTCAATCATTTCAAACTTCTCATTACTTACAGCACAAACAAATTTTGTACCTCCAGCTTCAATACCTCCATAATACATGACGAATTCCTCCTCGGTTGCCTCTTTAAAATGATAGTTTCTCTCTTACTTTACCATTTTTTCTTCAAAATTTGAAACCCTTTTCAGACCAATTGTGTGTGAAAGGGAATTTTTTCAAAAAAGGCTTACTAGAGCAATATTCTAGATAATATTGCAGCCGTTATGATCCGCTTATTGCATCGCTTTAGAAAAATTGTTTTTGATTACTTACCAGTTTCCGCGAAACATTTGATTCTTTCTCCAATTTCATCACGAACCCGTTGGAAAACCTGCCACTTCTCTTCTTCTGTTCCTTCCGCTTTTGCAGGATCATCAAAGCCCCAATGCTCTCTTTTTACTTGTAGAGGAGTAACCGGACATTTGTCTGCAGCATCTCCACATAAAGTCACTGCTAATGTAGCTTGATTTAAAAAATCATTGTCAATGATCTCTGATTGTTGATTGGAAATATCTATGTCGATTTCTTTCATCGCTTTAACGGCATTTGGATTTAATCCGTGCGCTTCAATTCCTGCACTACGGACCTCCCATTCATTTCCGAGATATTTTTTCGCAAATCCTTCTGCCATTTGGCTTCGACATGAATTACCTGTACATAGAAAATAAATTGTATTTTTCGTCATGATTTAAACCCCTTTATAGTAATAATAATGTTAAGAATAAACCGATCAATGTGATCAATAGGATTGGTATCGTTAAGACAATCCCTGTTTTAAAATAAGTTCCCCATGAAATTTTTATTCCTTTTTGGTTTAATACGTGTAGCCATAATAAGGTAGCTAATGAACCGATCGGTGTGATTTTCGGACCTAAGTCAGAACCAATCACATTCGCATAAATTAATGCTTCACGAATGACACCAGTCGTACTTGTTTCTGCAATGGCTAACGCATCAATCATTACTGTTGGCATATTGTTCATCACAGATGATAGAAATGCCGCAACAAATCCCATCGCAATCGTCGCAACAAACAGTCCTTGCTCTGCACTTTGCTGAATGAACTGTGCTAATAAATCTGTTAGTCCTGCGTTTCTCAACCCATAAACGACAACATACATGCCGACTGAGAAAAACACAATATCCCATGGCGCACCTTTTATTACTGTGGACGTACGCACCGCTTTACTTCTTCTCGCCATTAATAAGAATACAATCGCAATCGTGCCAGCAATCAAGGAAATTGGTACAGCTATAAACTCACTTACAAAATAACCAATTAATAAAATAGTTAATACATACCAAGATAATCTAAATAATTTATGATCCTTAATAACATCCTTTGGTTCTTTTAAATGTGCTAAATCAAACGTTTTCGGAATGCTTTTTCTAAAATATATATATAATACCGTAATTGTAGCTACTAAAGAAAATAAATTAGGAATAAACATGCGAGATGCGTATTCTATAAATCCAATGTTAAAAAAATCTGCTGAAACAATGTTAACTAAGTTACTCACAACTAATGGCAAAGAGGTCGTATCTGCAATAAAACCACTAGCTATAATAAATGGGAAAATAATTTTTTCACTGAAGTTTAAGTTTCGTACCATCGCCAAGACAATCGGTGTTAAAATTAATGCCGCCCCATCATTCGCGAAGAAGGCCGCAACGATCGCCCCCAGAATACTAACATAAACAAACATTTTGACCCCATTACCATTTGCAGTTTTTGCCATATGTAAAGAAGCCCATTCAAAAAATCCAATCTCATCCAGAATAAGTGAAATAATAATAATAGCAACAAAAGCTAAGGTTGCATTCCAGACAATTTGTGTCACTTCAATTACATCACCAAAGTCAACTACTCCGAAAATCAATGCTAGGATTGCACCACCACATGCAGAATAACCGATTGATAATCCTTTTGGTTGCCAGATCACAAATACGAGTGTAAGAATAAATATTAAAATTGCTAAAATAACTGATAAAGACAAAATACTAATCCTCCTACTACTAACAACAAGTAATTCGCTTGCCGCTTCGTTCTAATTCGATTAATTTTTCCTTTTGACTCGGAATTTGAGATAATACTTGTTCAATAAAAGAAAAGGTGCTGTTCTCAGTATTAATGGAGTAAAAAATCCACTGGCCACGTCTATCCTCTTTTACAATGTCGGCATCCCTTAGTTTTCGTAAATGCTGACTAATTGAAGGTTGACTTACCTGAAAAATTTCAACGAATTCACATACACAACAATCCTGTTCCTGCAATAACTTCACAATGGTTAGCCTTGTTTTATCCGCTAATAATTTTAGTATTACTGTTGCTTGTTCGATCGATAATTGCTGCTGATTCAAAAAATACCCCTCCCTTTATCGCACACATATTATCATATAATAATATACTTATATATTCAATGATATTTTTGTGTGAGCGCCGATATTTTTGATTGAGCGCCGATATTTTTGATTGAGCGCCGATATTTTTGATTGAGCGCCGATATTTTTGATTGAGCGCCGATATTTTTGATTGAGCGCCGATATTTTTGATTGAGCGCCGATATTTTTGATTGAGCGCCGATATTTTTGATTGAGCGCCGATATTTTTGATTGAGCGCCGATATTTTTGATTGAGCGCCGATCCTCTTCATAAACCGAAGAGGATCGCTTATTGTTAACAATAAGTAAAAATATTGCTATTATCCATTTTACCATTCATAATATGTAACAGAGATTAATTATGAAAGGAATATTCGATATGTCTGAAACACACCGCTTTTCAAAAGGTGAGGAAATTGCAAATTCTATTACACATGGAATTGGAATATTAATCAGTGTTACTGCGTTAGTATTGTTAATTGTTTACTCTTCTTTATATGGAAATGCCTGGCACATTGTCAGCTTCACATTATTTGGAACAACAATGGTGTTGCTGTACACTTCATCAACACTACTACATAGCTTACCTGAGGGGAAAGCGAAAAATGTATTCGAAATTTTAGATCATTCATCGATATACTTTTTTATCGCTGGGACATATACACCATTTCTTTTTGTCGTAGTACAAGGAGCAGCGGGATGGACACTGTTTGGTATTGTATGGGGAATAGCAATTGGTGGCACGATCTTCAAGATTTTTTTTGTCAAAAGATTCGTGTTTGTATCTACCCTTCTTTATATCGTCATGGGCTGGCTTATTATTTTCACTTGGGGATCACTATCGGAAAGGCTTCCTGATACAGGTATTGCTTTACTTGTAACGGGAGGAATTTTGTACACTGTCGGTGCGATTTTTTATATATGGCGTTGGTTTAAATTTCATCACGCACTATGGCATTTATTCGTACTTGCAGGAACAATTCTACATTTTTTCTGTGTCATCATGTACGTGCTACCGATTGAATAAAAAAACTCCACTTCTAATTAGAGTTTACATTTGCCCTCTAGTGTATGATTTCTAAGTCACACTCTAGGGGGCAAACCATTAATCATCTAACTACAAGCAGAGTCTTTTCATTGTTGCTAATTCGAAGTCTTTTTCTTAATTAGCTTTCCTTTTCTCCACAAAAATTCCTCTAATGTAATTTCGAGTTTTTTTGCAATTTGATTCAATTGACGAATTTCTACATCTGTTACTAATGATAAAACGACACCACCATCTGAGCCAGCACGACCGGTTCTTCCCGCGCGATGTAAGTAATGATCAGGATCTTTCGGAACATCAACTTGAACGACATAAGCCAAATCCTTTACATCTAATCCTCTCGCTGCCACATCAGTAGCTAATAATAGCTTGGTTTCACCCTTAGAAAATTGGCGAATTGCTTTCTCTCTTTTCTGCTTCGGTAAATCACCATGCAAAGCATCCACTGCGATACCTTGATAAGCTAATTTTTCTTCCATCACGGTTAAATTACCACTATCTCTAAAAAATACAAGAAGCTGCTCATCTAAATTACGAGCCATACTTCTTAAAACCTCAATTTTCTCACGTTCTTCAGTAACAATGAATTGATAAGAAACATCTGGGGTTCCTGATTCTTCGTTGGTTACCCGGACTACTTCTGGACTTACCATAAAACGATTTGCTTCTTCTGCTAGCCCTTCAGAAATGGTAGCGGAAAACAATAATAATTGGCGTTCTTTTGGTGCCGATTTAATAATACCAAATAAGTTGTTTCGATGTTCAGGGACTAACAATTGATCCGCTTCATCTAAAACAATCGTTTGTAATGCATGCACTTTTAACTTTTTTTGTTTAATTAATTCAAGTACACGGCCTGGCGTACCAACGATAATTTGTGGCTTTTTCTTCAGTTTTTCAATCTGGCGTTTGACATTTGCTCCACCAATCATCATCATACTTGTGATTGGTGCGTCTGTCGTCCACTCTTGAATTAATCGATGAATTTGGGCTACTAATTCATGTGATGATGCTAAAATAAGTAACTGTGCTTGCTTTTGTTCTACATCAATTTTTTCTAACAAAGGTAACAAGTATGCCAACGTTTTTCCACTTCCTGTTGGAGAAACACCAATGACGTCCTTGCCTTCTTTTATAATTGGATATGTTTTTTCTTGAATGGGTAACGGGGTTGAATATCCAGATACTTTCCATGCTTGTTGTAAAAATGGTTGTAATGTATCAACGAACATAATAATCTCCTTCAATAAAGACTGATTTTTTAATAGTTTATCCAACTATATCACAAAACCGCAAGATAAATAAGAGGGATTATCTAGACGTGTTTTCGGGTAAATTCTAACTAACAAGTATTATTTAGGTAATGATTAAACAAGGAGGCACACACATGAAAATAGCAGTTATTTCCGATATTCACGGAAATGCAGTTGCATTAGACGCGGTGTTGACGGACATTAGAGAAAAAGACGTCGATCATATTGTAGTGCTTGGTGACATCGCCTATCGCGGACCAGAACCACAACGATCCATTGAGCTTGTTCGATCGTTAGACGCAACAGTAATTAAAGGAAATGCGGATGAATGGATCGTCAGAGGGGTAAATCAAGGAGAAGTTCCTGACCAAGTGCTCAACTTAATGAATCAAGAAAGAGATTGGGCAGTCAGACATTTAGATCAAGCTTCCATCGATTATTTGGAAAATCTATCTTCAACATTGGCTTGGAACAAAAATAAAATGGATATATACGCTTTTCATGCCACACCGACTAGCTTGTTTGATGTCGTTTTACCAGATGTGACAGTAGATACGATTAAAGAAAAATTCATTGATAATTACGATGCTGACATTTATTTGTATGGACACATTCATCTCCCTTATATACGACAAGTTGAAGGAAAAACAATTATAGATACAGGTAGTGTAGGTTTACCATTTGATGGAATACCTAAAGCTTCGTATGCTATGATCGAGTTATCCGACCATAACATTTCAACATCCATTGAGCGCGTTAACTATAATATAGAGAAAACGATTCAAGCATACGAAACCGGAAATTATCCAAACACAGAAATGATGACAAAAATTCTTCGCACCGCACGAAACGCATAATGGGACATTTGGGACTGACCCCAATGTCCCATTTTTTTGTCTGAATATATTAACATTTCTCTTTTTTTGTCGAAAATATTAAAAAAGGATGTTTTATTTCCTTAAATAAAGAAAAACAGAGAGGATGTCAACAGAAAAATAGAAACAGAGATAGAAAATTTTTTATAAAATGAAGGGGATTATCAATGAAATTCATATCGAAACTTAAATTTAAATTACCACTAGTTGTGCTTATATTATTAATTGTTCCTTTAACAATTGTCGGAATTATCTCATATAATAAGACGGAAATACTAGAAAAAGCAATTATTCAGAAAGAAAATATCGAAGCAGTATCACCGAAATACGAGAAAATCTTCAAAGAATATGAAAACAGATTAAATCAAATGACTGAAAAGGATGAATTTCAAGTCAATCAAGTTAACCCGTCCGAACCTAAAGAGTCATATCAGAATATGCCTCGAGTTAACGATCCTGCACTTACCAATTACTATGAAGATTTTTTATCTGAAATGGTTGTCGACGATACATTTATCAAAAATTTATATATTGGTACACCAGAAGGCGCATTGTATTTACATGAGATCGACCCGGAAGCTGATCTAAAAAATTATGATCCTACAACAAGAGATTGGTATCAGCTTGCTATTAACGCAAAAAATCAAGTAGCTTGGACAGATCCGTATATTGATGCTGCTAGCGGTAATTCGACGATTACCCTTTCCAAAACCATTAAGAATGATAATGACGAAATTGTTGCAGTAGCCGCAATTGATTTTGAAATGTCGCAACTAGCAACGATGATTCGTAAAGATATACTGACAACGACATTTATAACATTAGGGGTTGCAGTTGTAGTCGCTATGGTTATTTTCTTGTTTTTAATTCGTTCTCTACTAGTTAATATCTCAACAGTTAAAAATGAGATGAATCGATTGGCAGAAGGAGATTTAACAGGAGAAAAAGTAATAGTTAAATCAAAGGATGAATTTGTTGAATTAGCTGATTCAGTTAATAAGATGAAATCAAATTTATATCAAATGATAGAACATTTACGTGATGTAACTAGCAGTGTTCAAAAACAAAGTGACCATCTTTCTAATTCCTCTGAACAAGTAAGTGAAGGGAGTGAACAGGTTGCAGCAACAATGGAAGAGCTTTCTTCAGGTGCAGAATCTCAATCTAATCACGCAGTAGATTTAGCTACAGCGATGCAACAATACAACCAAACTGTCACACAAGCAACTAATAACAGTTCTAGTGTCGCGAAGAGCTCTGATGAGGTAATCCAGTTAAGTGAAGAAGGTGCGAAACAGTTGCACTTATCAGTCGATCAAATGCAGGAAATTTATCAATTAGTTCAAGATTCTTTTAATAAAGTGAAAGGACTAGATCAGCAATCAATGGAAATCGAAAAAATCGTTTCTGTTATTCAAGATATTGCTGAACAGACGAATCTATTAGCACTAAATGCTGCAATCGAAGCTGCCAGAGCTGGAGAAGAAGGAAAAGGATTTGCAGTAGTTGCTGATGAAGTTCGAAAGCTAGCAGAACAAGTTAGCAGATCGATTACTGATATTACAACAATTGTTCAATCCATTCAAACTGAATCTAACCAAGTAGCTCACTCCCTAGAGGCTGGATATTCTGCCGTTGAAAAAGGGTCAAGTCAGATTAAAAAAACTGGACAAGCTTTCCAAGGTATTAATGAATCTATTACTAGTATGGTTGGAAAAGTCCAAGATATCGCCAATGATTTACAAACAATTGCGACGAACAGCCAAAAAATGTATACATCTGTTGATGAAATTGCTGCGATTTCGGAACAATCCGCTGCAGGAATTGAGGAAACTGCAGCTTCAGCAGAAGAAACAAACTCATCAATGGAAGAAGTAGCTAAAAGCGCCGAACAATTATCCGAACTAGCAAATAGATTACAATCACAAGTCGATCAATTTAAACTATAATGCATAATGGGACATTGGGGTCTGACCCCAATGTCCCATTATTGTTTGCTATTTGCGTAGCGTTTGGTTTTGTCCCATTTTATTTCTTGTTTCAAGATAATGCGTTTCAGTTCTAGGTAGGTTGCATAAATGACTAACCCTAACCATAATTGAGAGTAACTAAAGTACATCACTATTACAGTTAGCATACTTTTCACAGTTAGTTGACCTTTCTCGATACTCAACGTTAACATTCCCTCTATAATAAACAACAAAAATCCAATTCCAATTAAGAAAAATGATACATAGCCAATCGTAAGTTCTAAATCAACAAACATATTAACGAGGAGTAAACCGTGCGACATAAATACACCAAAGAAAAATAATAAATAGGTAAAGAAAAAATAAAATAAATCAATGAGTACTTTTTTATTTTTCAATCGGTAGAATTGTATGACAAACTTGGTAATAACATATAAATTCCCTCTAGCCCAACGTGTACGCTGTTTCCACCAAACTGTCCAGGATTCTGGCTCTTGTTCCCAAGTTACTGCCGACGGAAAAAAACGAATATGATAGCCTAAATTATACACACGAAAGCTTAGCTCTGTATCTTCTGATAGTGCTTTTTCATCCCATCCACCCAATTCATCCAAAATGGACCGTCTAATAGCAAAATTTGTTCCTGGTATAGTCGCCATTTTAAACCAAAACCATCGCCCAGCTTGAGCCAGCCATTGAAATGAAATAGTTTCGATGTTAATCAAACGCGTTAAAAAATTGCGTGTCGCATTAATTACACGAAATTTACCAACAACAGCACCTGCTTTTAAGTCATTGGCCAGTCCTGCTGTGAGCCAATAGATTGCATCAGAATCAGGTATGTTGTCCGCATCATACACACAGATAACCTCGCCAATCGCCTGTTTCAAACCTAGATTTAATGCGCGTGATTTACCCTTTCCACCAAGTGGGGGCACGGTATGAATCGCTTTAATAAACGAATACTTTTCCACATACCGCTCAACAATCTTCCCAGTGTCATCACTTGAATTATCATTAATCACAATTACTTCATACCGATCAATAGGATAGCTCAATCGACACATCGCCTCTAATGTATCACCAATAACTAGTGCTTCATTATGTGCTGGAATTAAAATGGATACAGTTGGATAAGTATGTTTATTTTGCTGCCATTTCTGTTCAATGTGACGATTTTTACGATATAGGAAGTAACCACCTTGCATTAAAAACAAGTGATACACTAGCATGATCCAAATCGAATACAACGAAATGTATAATAAAATATTTGCCAATATTTAATCCCCCCTCCTCACTTTAAATCCATTTTTGCGTTCGTGTTTAATTAATAACATGTAGTATAAAAAGAGAAATATAGTAAAAAAACCCAATCCGACAAATACCCATAATGTAATATTTGCCGTTTTGTTTATATGATAGCTTAAGAGTCGATGATCTGTTTGGAATAATTTAAGATGAGCGATCGATGATTCAATTTCACCATCTGCAGATTTAATAACGACATGATCTGTTTTTGTTTGTTGATCCAATGCTTTTAAATCGATCCATGTAATATTAGGAATTTCCTCTAATAATTCAAGCATTGTTTCAAATCTTTCCACTCCTAAGTAAGGATGATAGAAGCCTGCGATCATGCCATCACGTAACACCATTTGACGTTTAATTGCTTTATCCATCTTCTCCAATGCATATGAAGAATTTTCGATATAACCAATTGTCTCTGGTAACAACGTCATTCCATGAAGGAAGCTTGGCTTTGTTTCATATGGAGCTTCCATCATGATCTGCCAATTTTGATCGCTTAATTGTAATTGCCCAACATATGTCGAAAAAAATGTAGAAGTAATCTGATAACCGTTTTGTGACATCGTATAATGTGGTGCTTCAAAAGCGAGTGGATAAAGTCCATAATTAGCTAGTTCATGAATGCCTTTCGTTAATTTATTCTCTATATAATTAGACTCTATTTGCTTCTTTTCAGAAAGATAAGATTGATAATCCGCTTCACTCGAAAAATCTGCTCGCGTTTGCTTCACTGGCTGCTCATTTGCTCGATGATAAATCGGCATATTATGCTCCACATCCCAGAATTCAAACCCCTCACCTGTTTCACTATCTCTAAACTGATGTGTATAACCGTGCATGACAATACTTCCGCCATTATTTTGGACGAATTTTAATGTTTCAAGCAAATCCTCTGAATCAGATAGATAGTGTTTTTCTTTTGTTTTTGGATGAATATATACAGGAATAACAGCGACCATATATGGGATGCCACGTTCTTTCAATAATTCAGCGATCGCCATTAGCTTATCTGCTTCTACCAGTGGATGAACATCTTCTAAGCGAATATAACCTTGATAAGCATGAGCGTGGGCAACGGAGAACACCTCATGTAGCACCTCTGCAATAAATGTAGAGAGCGGCATCGCCAAGGAGGTTGTTGCTAAATAAAAGTGGTTATCCTTCTGAATAAAAAGTGGATAATCGTTGTTTACATCATCCTTGCCTACCAATAATGCTTTTACCTGTTCATTTGTTTCAATAGTAATAATCTCTTCTATATTAAGACTAAATACATTCGCTTCATCATTGGTCAAAAACACTTGATTAACTTTCCCTTTACTTTTTTGTTTGATAAAAGAAAAATGTTCACCTAACTTTTCTACATTTTCTCCTATGGCTAAAATTACCCCAGTAAATGTTGACAACTGTTGTTTCAACTTATCTGGTATCGCAGCTTCTCTATCACCATAATAAATAACATGTGTACGTTGCTTAAAATCATCAGTAGTAACCTCTGTGACATCTCTGAATAGTATCTCAGTCGAAAAATGACTAACTAACAAATCTACTTTGCGCTGATTAACGAACCCTTGTTCATCATCGAATTGTCCAATAACAAGTATTCTCGGCGTTGATTGAGATTGTTCTCCATGGGTAAATATAAAGGTATTGCTAAAAATGATACTGCTTATAACCACAACAAAAATGCCCTTAGCCCAAAACTTATTCATCTTTATCCCCCAAACAAACATTAATCCAACCGCTTCAATCGTAAAATAGAAAACAGAATGAGGCCAAGAAGCAGAATAGCACCAATGATCAAGCCAAGCTTGAATGTTGTTGTCTTCATTTTACTTTTCTCTTGATTCGTTGAAGCTGCTAATGTTTTATTCATTTGATTTACATCAATCTCTCCTTTACTAGATGTAATATGAAATAAATCGGTAGTTACTTCATGCTTCTCTCTCTTCAAGTCAATCCAATTTTCCTTTTCAATTCCATCCAGTTCTCTGATTAATTCATATAGTAAATCGTCACCCATAAACGGATGATAAAATACGCCCAGAACACCATCTCGTACCATCTGGATATGATCTATCCTTTCTTTAATCACTTCAATCGATTGAGCAGGATCATCATAAGTAATATAACCAGCAGTCTCAGGAATCAATAGCATTCCTTGTAACAGATTGGGTTTAGTAATGTATGGCGGGGCACTCATTTTCCTCCAATTTCTATCTGTTAACTGTACTTGACCAACGATTGTAGAAAAATGCTTCGATAAAATTTCGTATCCTTCAGCTGACATCGCATAATGAGGTACTTCAAAAGCTAATGGATATAATCCGTTATCAACTAGATCTTGTACCCCCTGTTCAATTTTTTCTGTCATATAATCTTTTTCATTTATTTGTGTAATGGGCCGATTATCTTTTTTATTCCAAAATTCAAATCCTGATCCTGTTTGACCTTGTTCGCTTTGATCCGTATAGCCGTGTAATACAATGGACCCTCCCTGCGATTGCATTTCCTGCAATGCATTTACCAGTTCTGGACTCTCCCAAAGAGAAAATGTATCCCTTGTTTTCGGGTTGGTATAGACAGGAGTAACAGATACCATATAAGGAATATCTGCTTTGGCAAGAATAGTTGCAACAGCTTTGAGCCTTGTCGGATCACTTCTCGGATGAATATCTTCAATTCGAATATATGCTTTTTGATTAGAGTGCTGATGTGTCTCAAACAAATCATGAAGGAAGTCTGCAAACAAATAACTCGCCGGAGAGAATAAATTTGTGGTTGCATAATAATAGTTGTTTTTTTCTTTTACTAATAATGGGGCAGTTTGTTGATCAAGATTTGCACTTAATATAATCTTGCTTTTATCCAATTCTTCTGTTTTATATAAAATCACAGGCAAATCTTCAACCTTTACTTTCTCAGCCTGTGTAGGATTCGATTGGATGAAGGAAGCATAGACAACTTGTTTATCCGTTGAATAGGAAAATCGTCCGTCGAAGTTTTCTACATTATGCCCGATAACAACAAATGGACCTTGAAACGATTCAAGTAAATCTATTGTTTTTTTAGGAACTGTTTTTTTTGTTATCCCGTAATAAAATGCATGTGTCGTATCGTTTAAATCTTCACGTTTAAGTTGATCACTTTCGATCCAAGTAATCTCAGAAGTAAAGTGCGCTAACAACAAATCCAACAGGTTTTTTTCTATATCTATTACTTCTCTATCAGCGGAATAGACAACCAAAATATTTGTCTCCGTTGTATCTTGAGCTACAACTGATATTTCTTCTATTGAAAAAAATATAAACACGAATAAAAATATTGCAGCGATTCTATTTCGTTTCATTCGACTAGCCTCCTTCTATTTCATAATCTATTAGCGCTTGTTACTATGCCTATGTCGACATAGGCAAAAAAATACCTGTTCATAGATTGGAATCGATACACTTAATCGAATTAATAATTAAAATATTCAGAATAACTTGACAATAAGTATCAATCCCGATATGATTAGTAGAAATTAAATACAATCTTATTAAGAGTGGTGGAGGAAACTGGTCCTACGATCCCACGGCAACCATTTGTATATACAAATAAGGTGCTACATCCAGCAGCTAATCAGCTGAAAGATAAGAAGAAAATTTTCCTGTTTTGAATATAATCAAAAGAAACCTTCTTCTTATTATTAGTGAATAAGAAGAAGGTTTCTTTTGTTTAAAATGAATGATTACATTTAAAGGGGTGGCAACATGACAGAATATGGTGTTTGGATGATTGGTTTTGCACTTATTTACACATTGTTATTAATTGTTACTGGTAATATCGCTCGAGTAAAAGCATCGAATGGAAATAACTTTTTTGTAGGCGGTCGTAATTTTAGGTGGTGGACAGTTGCTTTTTGTATTACCGGCCTATTCTCTGGATCAACTTATATTTCCATTGTGGAATTGTCTTATCTAACAGGGGTTTCTGCAATTTGGTATGGTATCGCTGAAACAGTCCAAGTATTAATTATTGCGCTATTAATGATTAAATCTTTTCGTAAACGGATGATGATTACGATATCCGGGTTAATTGGCGATCAATTTGGTCGAACGGCAAAGGCGATTGCTGGACTTATTACAGCTTTTGCTTTTCCAATGTGGTCAGTCGCAACAGCGATTGCTTTCGCATCTGCATTAAATGTATTTACAGGTATTTCACTAAGTTTCTCGGTTGCCTTTACCGCTATATTATTGTTTGTCTATTTACAAGCAGGTGGCATGTGGTCTGTTGCTTTCACACAAACGATGAATAGTATTGTATTTTTAATCATGTTAATTGTCGGGCTCATTGCATTTTTTATCAATCCAGGAGTGGAAGGATTAAAGCAACTCGCTCTCACTAGTCCAGCGATGTTTGATTTTAATGCAGTCGGTACACAAGTAATCGTAGCTTGGTTTGGTACTTTCATCGTTAATGTGATTCTGGCACAAGCTGCTTTTCAAATGGCTCTATCGTGTCGAACCCCTGAGGAAGGACAAAAAGGATTAATTGGTGCTGTCTTTTTAGGAATTCCTTTCATATTATGCGGTATACTTTTTGGATTAGCTGCAGCGGTTGTTGTTCCAGGAGAGTCACTCGGATTAGTAGCACTACCTAACTATTTAATGGAAGTATTGCCCGCCCCGCTTGTCGGTTTATTTTTCTTAGGAATTTGGGCGTGTGCACTTAGCTGGGGCGCACCTTGTCAATTTTCTGGAGCTACGAGTTTAGGGAAAGATGTCGGTAGTGCCATTTTTCCAAAAGCGAGCAATGAGCAGTTAGTTCGTTATACAAAGATTTCGTTATTATTACTTACTGGTTTAATGATCGTCTTTGGCTTACTCCGGACAGAGCAATCTGCCTGGTGGAATGTACTAGCATGGACAACGAGAAATGCGGCGACATTTGCTCCGGTTGTTGCTGCATTGTTCTGGCCAGTTGTCACGAAACACGCTGTAGTTAGCTCTTTACTCACCGGATTTTTTACCGGATTGGTTTGGTATCACTTAGGAGGATGGCAACCAACCATTTTTTATTTAGATATTCATCCTGTATGGGTTGGGATGTCTACTAATGTTTTAACAATTATTCTCGTTACTCTTGTGACAAACTATCGACATATCCATGTTTCGATAAAAAATCATGCAATAAAAGATTATTTTGTTGTTTTCTCTAGCCTTGTTCTTGCTACTTGTACCATTCTCTTTTTTAAAGATTTACATGCAGTCGGTTTACTTGGTTTGTTCGGTTTTTCAACGATCGTGACCTTCTTTTTATCTGCTATTTTATTTGTACGAGAAAAAGTCGAGCAAAGGGATCAGACATCTTCCTTAACCGCGTCAGCTGAGCAGTTTTAATAAAAAAAAAGATCAAATCCAGCGCTCTAAGAGTTCACTAGATTTGATCTTTTTATTATGACTGATTTCTAAGGATTAAACGTGGTGATGTATTGATCAATAAAACAAGTAAAATAGAACAAAATACAAAAGCTCCTAGCATTGTCACACCGTTTGTTAAGAATGAAAATAGTACCACATTCATGTCTTCAGGAGCGTATTCTCCCCAGAAAATGAATCCAGCAACAAAGTGCCAGAAATAACGAGCTAAGCTTCCAACAAATGCAGCGATCACAATCCAAACGGCTGCTTTCTTTCTATTAGAAGCACGTAAATTCTCTTGAATAACTGGATAAAACAAACCCGCGAAACCTATAAATGCAAAGGCAATAAAATATTCAATGAAGCCTTGAATAGGAGTTAGAATATACGCATCACCTAACACGATTTGCAATATTCCCCACAGAAAACCAGCCAATAGACTTACTCTAAACCCCCATCGAAATGCTAGTATAAATATTGGAATCATAGCAAATGAAATAGAAATAGATGGTGATAATTTAATGGATGGTATGAGATCAAACAGAAATGCTAATGCTCCAAAGATAGATATTTCGATTAAAGCTAATAACTCTAATTTTCTCACAAAAAAGTCCCCCTTGTTATTGTTTAAAAAACCTCAAGGGAGAACTAATATATACACGGATCACTGCATATACGACATTCCACATTCCTGCGCTAGTACTAACTAACAGGTTCAAAGGGTCAGAACAATGTTCACTCTCAGCATATAGCTCCCCTTGTGGTTTCTTATTTAATTTAATAATAATTGTAACACAATTCGGAAAATAGTAAAGTCTTCATTGCTTTTATTCATGATCATGTATAAAATGGTCTAATCGTTCTATCGGTAACGGCTTTGAATACAAATAGCCTTGACCATATTTACAGCTTAAATTAGCTAATATTCTTGCTTGATAAGCTGTTTCTATTCCTTCCGCGACCACTTCTACATCTAAATTCAGTCCGATATCAATAATAGACTTGATAATAGATATGTTTTCTTTCTTTTCCAACTCTGCAACAAAGGATTGATCGATTTTAATCGTATCTAACGGTAAAGATTGTAGGATATTTAGTGAAGAATATCCGATACCAAAGTCATCAATCGCAATTCGGACCCCAATGGCATGCAATTCTTTTAACGTATCAATCGTTTGACCAATGTTACCCATTTTAGTTTCTGCAATCTCTAACTCTAAATACTTTGGTTCTAACTCTGTAAGCTCTAAAATTTGTTTAATTCTCGTTCCAAAGCATTTTTGCTCTAACTGTTTTGCGGAAATATTCACAGCTATTGTAAAATCATCATACCCTGCATCTACTAATTGTTTCATTTGCTTACTAGCGCGTGTAATGACCCATTCATCAATAGCAAATATAGTTCCAGTTTCCTCCGCTATCGAAATAAACTCACGAGGTGAAATCATACCTAGACGTGGATGATCCCAACGAATAAACGTCTCAAAACCAATGACACGCTCTGTCTCCAAGTTAACTTTAGGTTGAAAATGGAGAGAGAATTGTTCTAGTTCTATTGCTTGTTTTAACTCCACCTCTATGTTTCTTTTTCTTAAAATATTTTGATATATTTGTTGATTAAAATAGCAAAATTGCGCTTTTCCTTTTTCTTTCGCTAAATACATCGCAGCATCAGCGTGATGAAGTAATGTTTCCTGCTTCATCCCATCATCAGGATACACACTAATCCCAATACTTGGTGAAATAGTAATCGTATGATTATCAATCAAAAATGGATTAGCAAATAAATTCAATACCGTTTTTGCATACAATGTACCAAACACTCTTTTTACATTTGGAACAATAATGACAAATTCATCTCCACCAATTCGATAGACCGTACCGACTGGTTCAAAAGCATTTTTCAAACGACTTGCTGCCGCAGATAGAAGCTTATCACCTACATGATGTCCCATTGTGTCATTCACATTTTTAAATTGATCCAAATCCATCAAAAACATGAGAAATGGTTGTGATTTTCTCTTAGACTCTTCCATAACTGTTTCTAAATCTTTTGTGAATTTTGTGCGATTTTTCACTCCTGTTAATGTATCGTGAAAAGCTAGATAACTATATTCCTTCATTAACTTTCTATTGCGTTGCATAACGTACCACTGCCTGCTAATGATCATAACTAACATTAAAACCATACCGATCATTAACGCATTAATTTTCCAATTATAGCTTTCAAGAACCGTTAATAATAGTACAAAAATAATAATATATGGTAGTTTAGATTCCTTACTTTCTACGTATTTAACCATTTTCCATTCTGAAACTTCCGTATGTCTTTTAACTAACTTAGCTGAGAAGAGAATGAATAACAACCCTAAAGTCCAAACAAAGTCTGCAGTTACCACACCAATATTATTCACGTAAAAATAATAATATAGAATAACCCCTATCATATGAAAGAACATGCCTAGCACTACAAACAAGACTGGGTCTTTTTCAGAGCTTCTTCTAGAAATATAAAATAACAACATACTTGCGAACAAAATGCTCAATGTACAAATTTGAAAGGCTAAAATTAACAAGGTCATTGGTTTAGAATAATTAACTAAAGTCATTGTGGGCTGAAAAAAGTAATGGATGTGTATCGCTATAATAAATGTCATAAACACACTAATCGTAAAAGAAAATGATTGTACCGATTCTTTGATTTCAATCGTCTTGATTTTATATATTAAAGCGATTAAAAAGAATATATAAGATATAACCAATGTTGGCAGTGACGCTAATGGAAATGTAATTGCTTGATGAAACAGAAACATATACAACCATATGAAACTAGTTATGCTATAAAAAAATAAACCAATCGCAATGATTAACCAAAAACGATGTTTCTTATCCTTAGTAATTGAGCTAGCTTGATATGCCCACCGTAATCCAATCAAACTAGATATGGAAGAAATGGAAATATTCCCGAGCGAATGAAGCCCTTCCCTATTATTAATAAATAATAGAATGACAAAATAAATTGTCGCCAAGCTAATTATTGATGTAATTATTTTTGGTTTGGTAAATAACATCTACATCACGACCTTTTATATACTTAATAACAAAAAAGGTTATTCCCATAAGAAATAACCCTCAAACTAGTTATATCTCATTGGTAGCTCAGCCGCCATTCATATTCAGGCCTGAAGCTTTGCGTCCTTATTTTTCAATAAGTTTGCCTTTATCAGTAAGATAGTATTAATCTACATCTATCATTATAGTTCTATTTCATCACAAAATCCAACAATAATTGTTACTTTTTCACTATTTTTTTCAAAAAGCGGGACATTGGGGTCAGTCCCCAATGTCCCATACTGATAATAATCAGGTTACTGGGGAATGATCTCCAACAGTCTGATTATCGTTTTTTCTCTGTTTCGGCAATAATAACAGCACAAGCTGCATCGCCAGTTATGTTAACAGCTGTTCTTGTCATATCTAAAATTCGATCTATCCCTATAATTAATGCAATCCCTTCAACCGGTAAGGAGACTTGATTTAATACCATCGCTAGCATTACTAGCCCCACTCCAGGTACTCCAGCCGTACCAACACTAGCAAGTACAGCAGTCAGAACTACCATAGCCAATTGAGACAAGGATAAGTCTGTTTGATAGACTTGAGCAATAAATATCGTTGCCACTCCTTGCATAATTGCTGTTCCATCCATATTAATGGTTGCACCTAATGGTTGAACAAAGCTACTAATCGATTTTGGTACGTTTAATTCCTCCTGCGCAACCTTCATTGAAACCGGCAAAGTTGAACTACTACTTGACGTACTAAATCCAACCGTCATAGCTGGGATAAAGGCTTTGAAAAAATGAATCGGATTGCGTTTTGCAATGAGTGCTACAGCCGATCCGTAGGTGAAAATAGCATGAATGAATAGCACAGAAAAAACGGTAATCATATATAGTAGCATTGCTTTTGCTCCGCTTATACCTAATGAGCCCATTGCAGAAGCCAATAAACCAAACGCGCCATATGGAGCAAACTTCATAACAATATTTACCAAAAACATCATAATCTCGTTGCCTTGCTCAAGCAAACGATAAACGGCTTCTGTTTTTTTTCCTAACATCGCTAATGCAAAACCAATAAACACCGCGAAAGTGATAATTTGCAACATATTTCCTTCTACCATTGCTTGAATAGGGTTAGTAGGAATAATACCAGTAAAAGTATCTATTACTGAAGGTGCTTCTGCCGTTTCATAGGAAGCTTCTGCTGTTTCAATTCCTACACTACCCGGCTGAAGAATCATTGCCATTCCCATCGCAATCGTAATAGCAATTGTCGTTGTAGCAAGGAAAAACAAAAGAGCTTTTCCACCTATACGACCTAATTTCTTCGGATCTCCAATCGCAGCAGTTCCTAATGTAATTGAAATAAATACAATAGGTACCACGAGCATTTTAATTAGATTTAAAAAGATCGTACCTAATGGCGTGAAAAAGTACTTATCTATTGGTTCAAATATATCCGGCGCAAAAAAATGCAATGCTAGACCGATCACCGCACCTAGAATGAGCCCTATTACTATTTTTAAAGTTAGTTTCATTTTGGTTCCTCCCTGCATAGCCTACACTGATGTCTGTATCTGTTTGATAGTTGAGTTATTCTCGAAAGTTAAGAAAAGGATAAAAGGAAAGGTTAATTCATAGAGTAGAATAGAATGTTTGAGATAAAATAGTAGCATAATTCATAACAACACCTTTTTAATTAAAATACAAAACACACCAGTTTGTCAATAAAAAAGGAAAATGGGACATTGGGGTCAGTCCCCTTTGTCCCATTTTGGTATGCCTGGTTGTTGGTCTTTTGTCCATAAGCTGGTTGCTGGTATTTTCTGATAATCCACTCGGTCTTTATATCGTTTGGCTACTTCAGTCACTTCTTGCAATAAACCTTCATTTAATGTAATAGGTTGTAGACCTTTGGATAAGAACAAATCATTTCTTACTTGTAACTCATTCTCTTTCGCCTCTTTACGCGGATTGGAAACATAAGCTATTTCTCCATCAGTCAATTTACTAATAAGTTTTGCTAAGTCAGCCACTCTATGTGTTTCTGTCATTTGATTAAAAATAAGTACACGATCATTATTCGCTGGCGGATTCTCTACAGCTAGTTCAATACAACGAACACTATCTTGAATATGAATAAATGCGCGTGTTTGCCCACCTGTACCATGAACAGTAATAGGATAACCAACAGCAGCTTGCATTAAAAATCGATTTAAAACTGTACCATAATCCCCATCATAATCAAATCTATTAATAAGGCGATCATCTAAATTCGTTTCTTTTGTGTTCGTACCCCAAACGATTCCTTGATGTAGATCCGTTATCCTAACATTATCATTTTTATTATAATATTGGAAAAGTAACTGATCTTGAGATTTAGTCATGTGATAAATCGAACCCGGATTGGTCGGATACAGTATTTGCTGTTCCACACGTTCTCCATCTTCTTTTTTTACTTCAATATCTAAGTACCCTTCTGGAATCTTCAATCCTGCTGTTCCATATCCATAAACACCCATTGTTCCTAAATGTACTAAATGAATGTCCAGGGTTGATTCAACGATTGCGCATAGCACATTATGTGTAGCATTCATGTTGTTATTAACCGTATACCGTTTGTGCTTAGATGATTTCATTGAATAAGGTGCTGCTCTTTGCTCAGCAAAATGAATAATGACATCTGGCATTTCCGTTTGGATCATGTCCAACAATCGATCATATTCATTCGCAATATCGAAATTATAAAAATTAATTGTCTTGCCGCTAATCTCTTTCCATGCGTTTAATCTTGTATGCATCGGTTGAATTGGTGTTAACGATTCTGCCTCTAATTCATTATCAATATTCCTTCTGGACAGATTATCAATGATAGTAACATCATGCCCCTTTTGGGATAAATGCAGGCTAGTAGGCCAGCCACAAAAACCATCACCACCTAAAACGATGATTTTTTTCTTTGATTTAGAATTCGCTTGATCTAGACCCAATATATACCACCCTTTGCTAGATTTTTGAACACGCCTCAGAAAATTTCTACCCAAAGTATAACCGCTATAAATAAATATTTAAAGGAAAATGGGACAAAGGGGTCAGACCCCATTGTCCCATTTATTGTTGCAGGTAGTGATAAGCTGCGCCAATTAAGTTTGCGTCTGAAAAGAAGTGACATCTATCTACTTCAGGATTAATCGTAGCTATATCTATCTTTTCTAACACAAGTGCTAGCTTCTCATTGATCGCCTGCAAGATATCTTCTCTATTACTTATTCCGCCGCCAATTAATATCAACTCTGGATCATATGCATACTGAATATTATACAAACCTATGGCAAGCATATGGTAAAATTCATCTATTGCTTGAATACACGCTTGATCCCCTTCTGAAGCAAGCTCAAACACCTTTTCACCAGTCAACGTTGATACATCAACCTTTTTATAGGAAGCTGCGCGTCTAATAATAGAAGATGTAGAGGCCAATTCGCTAAATGTATTCTGTCCTTCTCCTAAATTCGCAGGATTCAAAACCATATAGCCAAATTCTCCACCATGCAAGTGAACACCTTTATGTATTCCGCCATTTTTGATCAAAGCTCCGCCTACTCCGGTTCCAATGACCACAACAGCGATGTCATTCTTCCCTTCCGCTGCGCCTTTCCAAATTTCTGCAAGGGCAGAACAATTAGCATCATTTTCGATTTCAACACGTAGACCCGTTTTCTTTTCGAGTAGCTCGATTATATTCGGCCCATGAATATACGGAATGGCGCTTGCCCCTTCAATCACACCAGTTTCAGTTACCGCACCTGGCGCACTAATAGCAATTCCCTCAATCATATATTCTGAAAAATATTGAACCTTGTCATGAATATGAGAAATTAGATCTTCTAAACTAGTTGGGGTTTTCGTTTTACCCTTTTCAAGTAATTGACCATGTTGATCAACAATCCCAAACTTAATGTCCGTTCCACCTAAATCAACAGCAAGAATAACCGACATACTTCATCACAACCTTCTATTAGATTATAATGGGACATCGGGGACTGACCCCAATGTCCCAAACTACAACAGCCCGACTGCACCGATCAAAATCCGTTATGTTTTGCGACTTCTTTAAACCAGAGTCCGCTCTTCTTCAAATGGCGTTCCTGGGTATTGATGTCTACACGATAAAAGCCATATCTGTTTTTATATGCATTTAACCATGACCAGTTATCCATAAACGTCCACACTTGAAAACCAAAACAATTCGATCCTTCTTGAATCCCTTTATGCAGCCATTTCAAATGCTCTTGATAAAATTCAATACGATAGTCATCTTGAATCATTCCAGAATCATCCATAAAACGCTCTTCATCAGAGACACCCATCCCATTTTCAGCTACATACCATGGAATATTGTTATAATTATCTTTTATATTAATCGCAATGTCATACAAACCCTTTTCATAAATCTCCCAACCGCGGTGTGGGTTCATTCGACGTTCAGGCCAAATATACGGATCACCAAAATGACTAGGTAGTATACCCTGACTGTCATCAATCGGACTTTCTTTCTTTTTGACTCTTCGCGGTTGATAATAATTCACACCTAGAAAATCAACAACATTTGATTTAATAAGCTCACGATCTCCTTCAACCGTTTCTGGCATTAGATCATGCTCTTTTATCAATTCGATGAGTTCAGAAGGATATTCACCTAAAACGGATGGATCTAGGAAACTTCTATTAAAAAATAAATCTGCAATTCTAGCAGCCTTGACATCTTCCTCATCTTCACTACGAGGATAAGAAGGTGTAAGATTTAAAATTATCCCTACCTCTCCATCCTGCTTTGTTTTTCTATATTCTTCGATTGCCATCGCACTGGCTAACATCGTGTGATAGGCTACGGTTACTGCCCGTTTCATATCGACTACACATGGATAATGAAAATCATTTAAGTATCCCATTTCTACAGGTACAATCGGCTCGTTAAAGGTTGTCCAAAGCTTTACCTTATCACCAAATAATTGGAAAGCTGTTTTAGCGTAATGAGCAAATGATTCAACTACTTTACGATTTTCCCATCCACCAATTTCCTGAAAATGAAATGGCATATCAAAGTGATATAAATTAATGATTGGTTTGACACCGTTATCAATAAGTTCATCAATTACATTTTGATAAAAATCAACAGCCTCCTGATTCACATTCACACCATCCGGTAACAAACGAGACCATGAAATAGACGTTCGGAAGGAATTCATATTGATATCTTTCATCCGCTTAATATCGTCTTTATACTGATGATAAAAATCAGACGTTTCAGCTGGGCCAACACCTTGATAAAAACGTTCAGGTGCTATTTCATACCAATGATCCCAAATGTTTTTAGCCTTGCCACCTTCACTTGCAGCACCCTCCGTTTGAGTACCAGAAGCCGCAGCCCCCCATAAAAATCCCTCAGGAAAAACATACTTACTCAACCCTAACACCATCCTTCTCTAGTTTACTGGGACATTGGGGTCAGACCCCTCTGTCCCACTTTTTGGTTTACGATGTAAAAAGGCATATTCTGTGCCTATCCATTTATTAATGTTTTCACGATACATATTAATATATTGTGAATAGATGAGGTCAATAATCACAAGCATTGGGATCTGACCAGATAATTGTCCAATATTTCCTGCATTTTTTAGATCTGATGTCAATAACAGATAATCTGCTAATTCCGCGATTTCTTCTGATTGATTAGAAGTTACAACGACAACCTTTGTCCCCTTCTCTTTTACCCGTTTAATAACAGGAATGATGTTCTTGTTTTCTCCGCGTAACGTCAAATAAAATAATAGATTATTTTCTTTCATAAGAGAAGAAACCATTTCTATTGAATCATAATCTCGAACGATTTCTACATATTTCCCTAAACGAGTGAAGCGAAATTTGAAATCTTCACCAGCTATTGCACTTAAACCGAGACCGTATATATGAATGATTTTATGATCATAAATATATTCGCATACACGTTTAATACTTTCATTATCGATTTTCTCGTTAATCTCTTTAATTAACTCCAAATATTGAAATTGAAGGTTGTTTGTCACATTGCTTTCATTCTCTGGATAGTCTTCAAGTGCTTGCTTATATTGATAAATAAACTCTTTGTAATTTTCGAAGCCTATCTTCTTACAAAACCTTGTAATTGATGCTGTAGATACGTTAATTTGCTTGGCTAAGACTGACTGTTTTATTGGTGGATGTTTCTCAAGAAAAAAATTAGCAATTTGCTCATCCACATATGTAAACGCTATCTTTGATGTTTCTATTAAAAAAAATAAATTACTTTTCATTATCATCCCCCCTCAAATTCGCTACTATTTATTATAACTTATTGAGGGGAGAACTTAAACCAACTAAAAATGAATTGAAATTGTCTTTATTTCTTTTGGTTTAAAAGTACCTAATGTAACAGCATTACTGTTTAATTCCATTGGCTCTATTTCTTTTTCTGCCATGGTAACTAAACGACATTCTTTCACTTCATGACTAAATGTTAATTTACCACCATCGTCAATTGCTGCACTAGTTGGATTAAAGAAGCGAATGATATAGCCACTACCATCGATCTCTTTCTTAAAACTACTAAACACAACATTTAATTCACTAGCATTAAATAAGGACAATCCATTTGGTACATCGTAAGATAAAGGATGTGTAACAAAATATTTTAATGTCGTTGTAAATTGATTCAATGATTGTTGTTGATAATAAGGCATTGAGATAGAATGTTTTTGCCATTCGCTAAATAAATCCGATGCATTAAATGTACGATCTAGCATAAACGAACATTTAAAGGTTAATTTTTTCTGCAATTGACTATCTGGTGTTTCGATATAACGGAATTGATTCCCAGAAGCAACACCTGGTCGGCGCATTAAATCAGGTTTACCAAGATAGCCAACAGAACGAAACAATGTTAATGCAATACTATTATACTCCTGATTTAAGATTTGATATTCTTTTATACCTTTAGAAAAAGCAGTAAGACTATTATTCTTATCATGGATATTAACAAAATTCAGCATTGGATATATAGTAGATGGTTCTTCCTTCCAACCTTTTTCTCTCCAACTATCCAAGTTAGGATCGACCGTTTTCCTTGCAATCGTACCAAAAGGTGTATCTGCAATACTTTCTGATGTGCTGATATTACTATTAATAATTAATCGCATTCGATGGTCTAATGCTTGATTATCTATAGTTAGATGCATATTGATCATCGCATTGTCTTTATTTAATGAAATCTGCAATACATATGGTACCCGTTTGCTTCTTTCACCTAATTCACGTTCTTTTAAATTAGCTGCCACTTGAAATGAACCAGTCATTTTGATTGAACTTGTATACATACCTTGAAACGTAGTAACCGTTGCATCAGAAAAATCATACCTTATCACATCATCATTCACTGGTGGTGAATAATCATAGTTATCCCCGTCATCACCTGAATCTTCAATCATTAAGAATTTTTCATGATAGGTATCTTTCTTTTTATCGTATACATTGATTTGATCAGCTTGATATTCTACTTTATAAAAATCATTCTCTATTGCATGCTGCGTAGCATTAACTTCATTTGGTTCGTTTTCTAACCCATCCTCTACATTCTTTTCATCTTCAACAACCGTTATCACTTCATAGCCCATTGCTCCTATTTCTATAGGAAATACAATCGTTGTTTCGATGTAAAATGCATCAGGATTTGGCTCTTTCACTTTTCTAATTGGATCATTTGTTTTCTTTTCAACATGAATAATTTGGTAAGGTAGTTTTACACCATCATGATAAAGCGCAAAATCATATACAGTTGTTGTTACATTTAATTTTAGCATTTGCTTTCTTTTCATTGGCAACGTATTAAAAATCGTAATTTGGTTTTCTTTCACTTCCGCTCTAGACTCACTTACTTTACGTGTTAAGTAATCTACAATAGAGTAAGAAAGTTCATCCGCCTCGATCAAACGATTTAAAATAGTTCGGTTTGTTTTATCACTATTACAACCGCCCGCACTGTCATGCGCATGGTTTCGTAATGTTAATTTCCATACTTTATCGAGCAAATCCTGTTTATAGCCAATACCAATCGTGTCTGCCAAAGCCATTAATGGCTCAACCTGATAAATTAATCTTCTTTCTATTTTGTCATTCAGATACTTATGATCATATCTTGATGAGTATATGGAACGATGAATTTTAGATACTTCTCCATCTAACAACTCGCCTTGCACAACGGGTAATGTTATACCTTCTTGTTTTATTTCATTAAATAATTGATCATAGTTACTAGCTACAAGTTTTTCATTTTCTAATTGTTGATTAAATTTTTCAATTTGATCTTTTAAATTATAATCAATGTAGCGCTGATCACCACCTACTGGCAGTGCAATATGTGACGATACGGTATCTTTGCTAATCTGTTCAACCAGAGCTTGTGCATCATCTGATTCAATTAACTGCACACCAACAAAATAACCATCTTTTATATTATAAGCAATGACTTGACTCTGGTCTTCGGACTCCCAATAAAATTCACGTTGATCCATCACATCACGAGAAAGGCCTCGCCAAAAAACAGCTTTATCAATACCCATTTGAGAAAATATTTTTGGTGTATCAATCGATTGTCCAAAAGCATCCGGGATATAGCCGAGCATATCTGCTCCACCAAGCGAATTACCCATTTTTATACCTAATTCAAGGTTGCGAACAATTGATTCTCCACGAATAATAAGCTGATCAGTTTGTGTGTACCATGGTCCTATCTTAAGTTTTCCGTCTTCCACTAATTTCACTAAACGTTCTTTTTTGTCTGGATTTGCTTCTAAATAATCTTCTACGATACTTAATTGTCCATCTAGCATATAGTAATCGACAATTCCTTTTTCAAGAGCTTCTATTACTTCATCTACATGGTAACAGAGTTGAATGAACGACTCATTGCTAGTAAAATACCATTCGTAATCCCAATGTGTATGGGCAATAACATGAATTTTCTTCTCCATTTCGCAACCCTACCTAACGCTGTTTGTTAATTATCTTCCATTACTATTTTTTCTTTAATCAAGTTATAGATTTCTTCTTTATCATTTGTGTTTAAAATTGCACTTGTAAATGCATCATCAATCAAAGCGCGAGAAATGGTGCTTAATACTTTCAAATGCTGTTGATTTTCTCCTTCTGGAATAGCTAATGAAAATGCTAACTTTACAGGTTTTCCATCCATTGATTCCCATTCAATTGGGTTAGTGAACTTGACAACCATAACGGAAGGATTCAGCACTGTTTTATTTTTGCAATGAGGAATGGCAATACCGTCTTTAAAGCCAGTTGTTACTTCTTTTTCACGTTTCTTTAATCCCTTGTAAAAAGCTTTTTCAGATTTAACAATTTCTCGTTCTTGAGCAAAGTGACCAATAAACTTTAATGCTTCATCTTTTGTTGTCGCATCTGAGTTAAATGTAATATTATCTAGACTAAACATATTATCCATCATTTTAATCCACCCTTTTTTTTGTAAATCCTATAATCAAAGCAGTGACTAATACACCTGTCATAACACTAAATATCCAAGTAACAAATGGGATTGGCTGTTCAATATAACCAATAAATGTACCAAGTGGAGAACCGATACCACCATAAAACTTAGTTCCTAAACCAGTAGCTAAACCACCCGCTACAGCTGAACCCGCAACAAAAGCTGGAATCATACGAACTGGATCTTGTGCAGCAAATGGTATTGCACCTTCTGTCACACCGACAATTCCCATTCCAAATGCACTGTTTGCTGAAACTTTTTCTGTTGCTGAAAATTTCTTTTTAAATATGATAGAAGCTAGCCAAATACCAAGTGGTGCAACTGAAATCGCAGCTTGTGTTGCTGTTTGTGGAACAAAGTTTGCACCTTCAATTCCATATTTAGTAACGGTGTCTGTAAACACAGCTGTACCGAATATTAGTGCCGTCTTATTGACAGGTCCACCTAAGTCAAAACCAACCATTGCACCGATTACTACACCGATAATTACTGGTGCAGCTGCATAATTTTCACTTAAAACAGTTAGTCCTTCATATAGAGAACTCATTAATCCTGCAATTGGATTTCCTAGAACATAAATTACAATAATAGAAATAAATAACGTACTAACTAAAGGAATGAGCATAATTGGAACAATAGGTTGAATTAATTTTGGATAAGGAATTTTTTTCAACAATCTAACTAAATAACCCACTAAAAAGGCAACTAAAATAGCAGCTAAAAATCCACCACCAGCGTCTGCTCCAAGCATTTCCGCATCGTTTGCTATATAAGCACCAATCATTGCTGCAGCTATAGCCGGTTTACCAGCAATAGAGTTTGCTACAAACCCTGCAAATAACGGAATCATTAGTGTAAAACCAACTTGTCCAACACTAAATAAGTTCGACATTAATTCACCGAAGATAGTCGAATCATCAAATCCCCAATTAACAATTCTTCCTGCTGCATCGCGTTGAAAAGCGGCAACGTTTGCAATTGCTAATATAAGACCAGAAGCAATAACCATTGGGATCATATATGAAATACCAGCCATGATATGTTGGAAGAAACCGCCTTCTTCTGTTTTACCCATTTTCACTCCACCGGCTTTCGTTCCCTTTTCACCGTATGGTTCAGCTTTTTCTAAAGCGGTTTCAATCACACCTTGTGCATTTTTCATTGCTTCACTTGCTCTAACTCGTAATACTCTTTTTCCAAAAAAACGTGACATATCAATATTAATTTCTACTGCTAAGATAACTACATCTGCTTGTTCAATTTCTTCTTGCGTTAATGCATTTTCAACGCCAATTGAACCTTGTGTTTCAATCTTTATATCATACCCTTTTTCTTCGCCAGCCTTTTCTAGTGACTCGGCAGCCATGTAAGTGTGCGCAATACCAGCTGAACACGCCGTTACTCCGACTATTTTCTTGTTTGTCATTATCTGTATCCTCCTCAGTTGAACCACTTATTAAAACGCATACATGAGAGCGCTCGAAACTTATATATAAGTTTTAATAATTTTATTATAAAAGCAGGCCGAAGCATTGTATATACTTTCAACGCAAAGTGTTAAAAGTATCAAAAAAACCATTTTTAATGAAAGTACTTTCATTAAATCGGGACATTGGGGTCAGACCCTTTTGCCCCAAATGGGGCGGAAGGGTCTGACCCCAATGTCCCACCAACTCCTATAATCCGCTTATACCTTTGTTTGCTAGGTTGCTAATCATTTTTGCCATTTCTTCTGGTGTTTTATCCATTCCGTTCTTCAACCATGTTTCAATCACTTGAATACTACCACTCACATAAAACAAGCTAATGTATTCCGTTAACTCCTGATCCACTTGATTTTCTCGGACTAAATTATAAACAGTATGCTCTAATGCGTGCTTCATCACTCGCTTTTTAAAAGATACGTCCCCATGTTCACTAAGTAATGTTTCACAGGCCGCTCTATTTTCCACTACATATTCCAAAATCTTTATCGTCATCTGAAGTCCTTCATCTTCCTTACTATAATTATAGCTAGCTAATGTCTCATTCATATCTGTAATAATTTCTTCCTCTATTTGATGAAGTAAGTCATATTGACTGGCATAATGTGTATAGAATGTAGAACGGTTAATATCTGCCCGTTCACAAATTTCTTTTATAGTAATGGAACGAATTGGCTTCTCACGCAAAATCTCCATTAAACTTTGCTTCAATATCATTCGTGTATATTTTTTTCGACGATCTAATTTCTCGGTCATCTTCTTCACACCTCTTTTTTTTAATCACCTATCCAACAAACTACATACATTCTGTTGAGAAATGTACGTTTCGAAATAAACTGTTTGTTGATTATCCAACACAGCGTTATTATAATAGTACAATGATATCGTTGCAAGAAAGGGATGATTAAAATAAATTTTTCTACATTATTAATAAAATACAAAAAACCGATCGTTATCCTTTTTTTCGCGATTGCTCTTATTAGCGTGTTTATGCAATCTTTTGTAAAAGTGAACTACGATATGGTAGATTACCTTCCAGAAGATGCGCCCTCTGTGGAAGCAATGAACGTACTAGAGGAAGAGTTTTCTGAATCCGTAACAAATGCACGTGTTATGGTTAAGAATGTTTCGATACAAGAAGCGCTTCAATACAAACAAGAATTAGCTGCAATAGACGGTGTATCTAATGTCATGTGGTTAGATGATGCAATCGACATAAAAACACCAATTGAAATTGCAGATGAAGAAACCGTCGAAAATTATTACAAAGATCAATCCGCTTTATTCTCTTTAACCGTTGCTGAAGGGAATGAAGTCGAAATAACAAATGATATATATGAATTAATTGGTGAAGAAAATGCAATGTCCGGCGAAGCAGTTGACATGGCTTTTTCACAAAAAATGACTGGTGCCGAATCATTCAATGCTGCGGCCTTATTAGTACCCATTGTCATTATTATCTTAGTATTATCAACGACATCGTGGTTAGAGCCTGTATTTTTCTTACTTGCAATTGGTGTCTCTATTTTAATTAACTTAGGTACAAATCTATTTCTAGGAGAAGTATCCTTTGTCACGCAATCGGTAAGTCCAATTCTACAGCTCGCCGTGTCACTTGATTATGCGATCTTTTTATTACACAGCTTTCAATTTCACAGACAGCAAACAACAGATATAGAAGAGGCCATGCGTAGGGCGATGAAGCAGTCATTCCCGGCTATCGCAGCAAGTGCAGCTACCACTTTCTTCGGTTTTATGGCATTAACATTAATGGATTTCGAAATTGGAGCAGACCTAGGACTTAACCTAGTAAAAGGGATTCTACTTAGCTTTATTAGTGTGGTTGTATTTTTACCGGCATTAACATTGTGGTTCTATAAATGGATCGACCGCACACAACACAAGAATTTGTTGCCACCAGTTAAAAATATTGGTCATGTCATTATGAAATTTCGTATTCCTAGTTTGCTAATCGTATTCATTATCCTTGTTCCAGGATTTATCGCGCAAAGCCAAACGAACTTCATTTATGGTTCAGGTGAGCTTCCTGATAACACTAGAGCTGGTAAGGATACAATGTTAATTGAAGAAACATTTGGAAAATCAACTCCAATGGTCGTACTTGTACCAAAAGGAGATGTTGGGAAAGAAACTGCATTGAGCAATCAATTGAGCGACTTGAACCATGTAACAAGTGTTATTTCCTATCCAAATACAGTTGGATCTGTCATTCCTTCTGATTATCTAGATGATGCCGTGACCGATCAATTTTATTCCGAAAATTTTACACGAATGATTTTATACACGGATACTGACAAGGAGGGAGACGTAACTTTCTCTTTAATTGATACTGTGCATGAAACGGTGAATGATTATTATGACAACCAAACACATGTATTAGGAGAAAGTGTTACCTTATATGACATAAAAAATATAGTGACCAAAGATAATACTATCGTAAACGTGATGACATTGGTCGCAATTGCAATCGTGTTACTCATTACATTCCGATCAATTACGCTACCGATTATTTTATTAGTTACTATTCAGACAGCCGTTTGGGTAAACTTATCAATCCCTTACTTTACGGATGCACCGCTCGTCTATGTTGGTTATTTAATCGTCAGTACCGTTCAGCTAGCCGCAACAGTCGACTATGCGATTCTACTTTCTGAAAATTACACAGAAAATAGAAAAGAAATGCCAGCGTTCCAAGCAATCAAGCAGACAATCAATCAAAAAATATTCTCAATTTCCATTTCTGCTTCCATTTTATCGAGTGTTGGTTTCATTTTAGCGTGGACATCCTCAAATCCAATTGTTTCTTCTATTGGACTTTTATTAGGTAGAGGGGCGTTGCTAGCGTTTATTCTAGTCGTATTTTTCTTACCGGCAATGTTATACACGTTTGATAAAGTTGTTCAAAAAACCACTTGGAAAGCAAACTTTTTTAAGGAGAAATGATGATGAAAACTAGAAAACTATTTTTACTAACGATGATCCTAATGTTAGTCTTTCCTTCAGTCATAACACATGCGGAAAATAATGATGGTGAAGTAGTTGCTAAAGAGGAAGTAGT
The DNA here is from genome assembly GCF_014083865.1 of Paraliobacillus salinarum. GTDB lineage: Bacteria > Bacillota > Bacilli > Bacillales > Amphibacillaceae > Paraliobacillus > Paraliobacillus salinarum. The sequence goes on from NZ_JACEFA010000002.1 coordinate 112,663, forward strand.
CTATGCTACACTTGGTGCGGAGGGTATGTTAACAGATATTTATGTTGTTAATATTTTAGACGTGACCAATCCAGGACAAATAATAGATTATGGAAAATATACAAGTGTTAAGAATCTAACAACCGTTTCACCTATTGAGCAAAAGGAAGATGAAATTATAATCGAACCTTCGGAAAAAGGTGAATTTTATTACCAGGGAAATATGGCGAATCAAGCTTTGCCTTGGGATGTGCAAATTGATTATCGCTTAGATGGTAAGAAAATCAGCCCTAAGCAACTCGCTGGACAATCCGGTCATTTAGAAATGAAAATTAAAACAAGCCAAAATGAAGCAGTAGACAAATCTTTTTTTGAAAACTATTTATTACAAATTTCAGCGACAGCTGGATCTGATGTATTCAAGCATGTTCAAGCAGCAGATGCTTCGATTGCAAATGCAGGAGAAGATTTAGTCGTCAATTGGACAGTAATGCCAGAGAAAAAAGGTGATTTTACTTTAGAGGCGGATGTAACCAATTTTGAGATGCAAGGGATTGAAATTGCTGCACTTCCTTCATCCATGCCAATTGAATCACCAGATACAGAAGCATTAACTAGTGATTTTGAAAGCTTGCACAACGCGATTAGTGAGATAAATAATGGTGTCGGCGAATTAGAAAATGGCATCAGCGGTTTGAATAGCGGTGTGGGCGAATTGAAAAATGGCTCCGCATCATTTCAAGGTGGACTGAATGAGGCGGCCGGTTCATCTAGTTCTTTGGTCAATGCTTCAGATACAATTGGTCAATCATTAGAAAAAATAAGCGAATCCATTGGAAATAGTGCTGAAGCGCCGGATCTGAGTGAATTATCACAGCTGCAGGAGGGCTTAAATCAAATTGCAAAAGGGTTAGAGGATGCTTCCGATGGGTTAAGTAATTTAAATAAAGGATTCACTGAAGCAAATAACGGGTTAAAACAAGTGATGCAAGGCTTGCCAAACCCACCGGCAAGCGATGAAGCATTACAAGCGAAGGTAGCTGAGATGAAAGCTGTGGTAGATGCTTTTGCCGACGATGACCCGAAGAAGCAAACAGCAGTAGAAATGATGAAAACATACCAAGCAGCGATTCAAGCAAAAGGAGCATACAATCAAGCGAAGGAAGTATTTAATGCCGTTGGTCCCGCGCTAACTGCTACAGGAGAAAGTTTGATCACGATGTCGGGGCAATTATCAACGATGGCTAGTGAACTAGGTGGAGCGTTAGAATCGATGGATATCGGCAATTCTTTTGCACAACTCGAGCAAGGACTTACGCAATTAGCAAACAATTATGGCGATTTTCATGCTGGATTAGTTGAGTACACTGGCGGAGTCGAACAATTATCAGATTCATATGCAGGAATTAACCAAGGTATTAGTGAACTAACTAACGGAACGAACGAATTAGCTACAGGCGCTGGTGAATTGCATAACGGAACAAAGGAGTTGGAAACATCAACAGCCGATTTACCAAATGAAATTAAAGAACAAATTGACGCGATGTTGGCGCAATACGATAAATCCGACTATGAACCAGTGTCGTTTGTCTCCAAAGAAAATAAAGACGTTGAACGCGTTCAATTTGTTATCCGAACAGAAAATATAGAACAACAAGAAGATGAAGCATCATCAGACACAGAACAACAACCAAAACAACAAAAAAACCTCTGGGACAAAATAATCGACCTATTTAAATAATAGGCTTTGTATGATTTTGGACGTTGGGGTGGGGCGTTGGGGTCTGACCCGATCGTCCCACTTAAACTGAAATGGGATATTGGGGTCAGACCCAACTGTCCCATTTTCATGTTTACTAAATCTAATTTTGGGAAAGGTATTATTACAATACTTTTTAAAAGGAGATGTTTGTTGTGAGTCATGAAAAACACCAAAAACTTCTAGCAGTTCTTCATGAATGTATGGCTGCTTGTAATCACTGCTTCGATGCTTGTTTACAAGAAGATGATGTAAAAATGATGGCACCATGTATTCGATTAGACAGAGAATGTGCAGACATGTGTGCGTATTTAGAGGGAGCAATTACAAGAAATTCTCCTTACGTCAAAGAGTTAGCAGCTATATGCGCGAAAATTTGCCATGACTGTGGTGTTGAATGTAACAAACACGAACATGATCACTGTAAGAAGTGTGCCGATGCTTGTTTCAAATGCGAAGAAGCATGTAAAACAATCGCATAAGATTATACACAAGATTTCAAGATGAAAATAGTTGTTTCAAAAATCCCAAACAAGCTGATTACAGAACCCCGCCTTTCTGTGATCAGCTTTCTTTATGCTTAAAATGGGACGTTGGGGTCTGACCCGATTGTCCCAATTGGGGCAAAGGGGTCTGACCCCAGCGTCACCCCAGCGTCCCACCACGGCCTCATCCCTACAACCAAATTACATTTTACAAGTGCTTTACATTCCAAGTATAATAGAAATATTACATGTGCTTTGGGGGTTCGATTCATGCAAACAATCCTGGACAAAATCCAATTAAAATATCATACATTAAGTAAGACCGAAAAAAAAATCGCCAATTATGTCATGACACACAATCAGGAGTTACTTAACATACATATTAAAGAATTAGCCAGCAAAATCGAGGTATCTGATGCCGCGATAACACGCTTTTGCAAGAAAATAGGCGCAGCAAATTTTGTCGAATTCAAAATACTACTTCGAGATGCGGTAAAGGAAACAAATACTACTAACGACGCAATTAGTACTGTGAATTCGATCTATGAATCAGTTATCCAGTCCACTAACACCTTAACAAAAATGGAAACTTATCAAGAGGCATGTGACTGGATTCTTCAAGCAAATAAAATACATGTTTTTGGTCTAGGAAGTTCTGGACTATCAGGAGAAGAATTGAAATTTCGTCTTAGCCGTATGGGATTAAACATTAGTGCATATGTTGATTCTCACTCCATGATTATCGCTTCCTCCATTCTCACTGAAAATGATGTAGTTATAGCAATTTCTAGTTCAGGACAAACAAAAGAAATTCTTGAAGCAGTGGAACTTGCAAATCGTAAAAAAGCTAATATCATTTCCATTACAAATTATGCTGAAACTCCTTTGACTAACCACTCAGACCTAGCATTGTATACATCCAGCATTAACCGATATCAAGCACTCGGATTTTTGAATAGTCAATTATCCATTCTTTATTCCCTAGATATTCTTAGTATGTTACTAACTGAAAATCAAACTTATATGAAAGCATACCAAGAAACATTACATGCGCTTGATGAATATAAAAAAATATAGAAATGAATGTCTAGCACTCATTTCTATATTTTTTATGTCACATATTATTTTATTGCATCAGCAAAAGACTTCGTAATCAATTGTGGTCTTGTAATGGCACTTCCAACCACAACAAATGTCGCACCTAATTCTAACACCTTATTTGCTTTTTCCGGTGTATCTACCTTTCCTTCCGCAACAACAGGAATCGTTACAGCATCAACAAATTCTCGGAAAATTTTATAGTCGTCATCTGCAATATTTTGACCTTTTGTTTCCTTCGTGTAACCAACTAATGTAGTTGAAACACAATCAAAGCCCAACCGCTCTGCTTCTACTGCCTCTTCTACTGTCGAGCAATCCGCCATTAAGCTAATATGAGGTGCTTTTTCCTTGGCAAAAGCTACAATATCTTTCAATGTCTCCTCATTAGGTCGACTTCTCACCGTCGCATCCATTGCGATCATATCCGTTTGTGCATCAATTAAAGCCTCAACTTCTTGTTTTGTAGCTGTAATAAAAACTTCACTACCCGGATAATCTTGTTTAATGATCCCAATTACCGGAAGATCTACTTGTTGCTTAATTTCTTTAATATCGGCAACAGAATTCGCTCGAATACCTGAAGCTCCTCCTTCAAGCGCAGCTATAGCCATTCTTCCCATAATGAATGAAGAGTGAAGCGGCTCATCCTCTAATGCTTGACAAGAAACAACTAATTTTTTATTTAATGTTTTAAAGAGATCCATGTTAAATTTCTCCTAACGCTTCTTCAACCTCGTTTTTAATTACAGATACTTCCGGTCCATAAATTACTTGGACACCATTACCACTAACTATGACACCTTTTGCACCTGTCTTCTTCAGTTTTTCTTGATCAACGATTTCACCATTATGAACCGTTACACGTAAACGAGTTGCACAATTATCTACATCTTTAATATTTTTCTTATCGCCTAAAGCCTCAATAATTAAAGCAGCTCTTTCTGTTTTAGTAAAAGTGTATTCTTCCATTGCCTCATCTTCACGACCAGGTGTTTTAAAATTAAATTTCTTAATAACAAATTTAAATGTAAAGTAGTATAGGAAGAACCATGGAATACCAATAAGTGGAACTATATACCAGTTTGTTTTATCTGCACCTTGCAACATACCGAATAACAAGAAGTCAATAAAACCACCTGAGAATGTTTGACCAATCGTAATTTCAAAAATATGTGCAAGCATAAATGCAATACCATCATAAAAAGCATGGATCACATATAATGCTGGTGCAATAAATAAGAAAGAAAATTCGATCGGCTCAGTAATACCTGTTAAGAATGAAGTGATACCAGCTGATAACATTAAGCCAGCCACTTTCTTTTTATTTTCAGGCTTTGCCGTGTGATACATCGCAAGACAAGCACCTAAAAGACCAAACATCATTGTGATATGACGACCAGACATAAATCTAGCTGTACCAATAAAGAACTGGTCGATCACTTCTGAACTACCTAATTGCGCAAAGAAAATACGTTGCGTTCCTTCTATTAGTGAACCATCAACAATCATAGACCCGCCAAGGCTTGTTGTCCAGAACGGTAAATAGAAAATATGATGTAAACCGAATGGTCCTAGTAATCGTAAAACAAAGCCATAGATGAATGTTCCAACATAACCTGTTGCATCAACCAGACCACCTAATGAATAAATACCTGATTGTACAATTGGCCATAAATAGAATAAAGCAATACCTAAAAATATGGAAGCAAATGCTGAGATAATTGGAATAAATCGTGATCCTCCAAAGAATCCTAAGAACCTTGGTAATTCAATTTTGTTATATCTATTATGCAGAATATAAGCTAAAAGACCGGCTAACACACCACCAAATACTCCTGTCTCCAGTGACTGAATGCCTAATACCATCCCTTGTCCGGCACCAGCAATATTTTCTGTTGCAAGCTGTCCAGTAATAATAAGCATTGCATTAATCGTAGCGTGCATAACTAAAAACCCTAGTAGTGCAGCTAAACCAGCAGTTCCTTTATCCGAACGCGCTAATCCAATTGCAATACCGATGGCAAAGATAACTGGTAAATTACCAAAGATGATACTACCAGCAGAACTCATTATTGTAAAAATAGCTTGTAAAAATGCAACATCTAGAAATGGATACGCTTCAATTGTTGCAGCATTACTAAAAGCTCCACCTATACCTAGTAATAAACCAGCCGCAGGTAATACTGCAATTGGTAACATAAATGATTTCCCAAAACGCTGAGCTTGCTCAAAAAATACATTGTTTTTCTTTTTCTTACTCAATGTTTTCACCTCTTTTTTTATTTTGTAAATCGTTTTCAAAAACATTATACAACTGAAAATAGTTTTTTTCAACAAAAAATTTTTGGGACATTGGGGTCAGTCCCCTTTGTCCCATTTGGTCCATTGGGGACTGACCCCAGCGCCCCAACGTTGGAGCGTAATTTTATTTATTCGCAAAGGTATACATCCATCCCATAAAGAAATTTCCACCAATCATATTCCCAATAGTTACAACGATTAAGTTGCGAATAATACTTAGTAATGTAATGCTTTCTGGATGGTCAAGTACCAGGGTAACTGAAAAAATAACCATATTAGCAATACTGTGTTCATAGCCAGATATAAAGAATGTAAATACTAACATGATCATAGTAAACATTTTTACACCATCGCCTTTTAACATCATCGGAATAAAAAAAGCTAAACTGACTAACCAATTACATATGATTGCTCTTGTAAATAATTCCACTATACTTAGATGTGTTTTTTTCTCCACTACACTAAATAAATATTCATTTCCAGTCCCGTCGCTGAAGAGACCTGTTAAGTAGAGAAATACAGCAAAAAAAATGGCACCCAGCAAGTTTCCTAAGTAGGTTGTCATCCAAAGCTTTACAACATCAACCCATCTCATTTCATTTTGTAAAGCAGCGACAGTGTAATAGAACGTATTTCCGGTAAATAAATCACCACCACCATATGCAATAAGAATAATTGCTGCCCCAAATGTTAAAGCAGCAGTAGGATTGGTAAAAGGAGATTGTACTTGATAGAAATAACTCCCTGTTTTAAATGCAACAACCACACCAAGTCCAATAAACATACTTGCTAAAACAGCCCGAGCAATATAACGTATTGGACTATGGTAATAAATTTGCTCTTTTTTATGTGCCAACTGAACAACTTGTAATAATGCGTCCTTCTCCATCAATAAACCACCACACCATCTATTTAGGCACTAGTATTTGTTATTTTTAAAAGAAAAATACATATAAATTGGGACGTTGGGGTCAGACCCCAGCGCCCCAAAAAGTGCTTGCAAAACGTAAAAATGGGACAAAAGGGTCTGACCCCAATGTCCCGATGTCCTATTATTTAATGATTGGTAAGGTTATAGATGATGGATGATTTTGATCGTGGTAAATGGTTTGGTTTGCTTTAACCATTTCATCTGTATCCATCGTTGTTTCTCCGGTATTTGGATTAACATCATACCATGGGTAATTACTTGATGAAATTTCTATGCGAATCGAATGACCTGGCAAAAAGACATTACTTGTTGCCCAAAGATCGATTTCATATTCAACAATTTCACCAGATAAAAGTTGTGCTTTTTCTTTTCCGCTACGCCATTTTGCACGGACAATACCATCAGCCAAATTATATGCTCTGCCTTCTGAGTCTACATCAACCAACTTCACTGTAAAATCTGTATCAACAGCATCAGAAGAAGCCCAAATATTAGCTTTAATCCAGCCCGTTACCTCAACCGGTGCCTCCAAAACCTCAGACGTATAAACTAATACATCATCTCTAGCTTCTATAGTTGATTGATCTCGAGGTCCCGCATTTCGACCGTTATAAAATAACACGCCACCACCTGTTGTCGGAACAGGATCATGTGGATCATATACATACTCATCAACTGGCTCATCAGTTGGCTGCAATGTAGATAATATACCACGATTTTGTTGCGCTTCGCCATCACTGTGCAAATAGTATTTCGTATAATTTGTATTAGGTAATGGCCAGTTTTTGGCTGATTTCCACTTATTTATCCCCATTGTAAAAATATACACAGGATCATCTGTTTCTAACATTTGCTCTTGTTCATCTTTTAACCAATAATTAAACCATTTCAGATGTAATGAAGTTATATCTTCTTTTCCATCAATCGCATAACCAGAACTCGTGATTCCAAAAACTCGCTCTCCGCTGTCCGAATGAAACATACCATGCGTCCAAGGACCAATGATTAACTTTTGATGTTCATTATAAGTGCTTAACTGTTCAAAGTTCTTTATTGTTTGTCCTAAAAAGTTATCATACCAACCGGCTAAATGAAATGCTGGTAAATTAAGTGCTTGATCGTAATTATAGTTTTTTCCCTTCACACTATTTACAAATTTATTATTAATATAACCGTCAAATAATTCATGTAACTCTGGATGTTTCATCACTGGTGGCCAATCTTTTATCGGTTTATAATCATGCCATTGATCAATATGATCCAAATCATGCATAATTTCTTTCATCGTTTCTTCATATTCTTTCCCTTTTATTCTTTTCAAATAATCCGGTGCAACAGAATCTAAAATCCATGTTTCTGCAGCCGCAAATTGATAGACACCATTTCTATTAAAAGCATCTCCATGCACATTTCCTGTCATTGCAGGAAAAATTGCTTTCAATGCTGATGGTTTTTCTAGTGTGGCATACAATTGAGTAAAGCCATAATAGGAAAGTCCAAACATTCCAACTTTTCCATTGGAATAAGGTAATGAGGCAGCCCATTCCACACTATCATAGCCATCTTCTACTTCCTGGGCGAAAGGATAGAATTCACCTTCTGAAGCAAAACGTCCACGTACGTCTTGGATGATCACGACATAGCCACTCATTGCCAAACGAATCGGATCCACATAACGGTGCGAAAAGTCCGGAAGATTCTTGTTATAAGGTAGACGACATAATAATACTGGGTATTGGCCATTATCACTTGGACGATAAATGTTAGCATATAGATTAACACCATCTCGTAACTTACAAGCTACTTCTCGATCCACAATCACTTGATTTGCTTGCTTCATTTAAATCAACTCTCCTTAATTGTTGAGTTGGGACATTGGGGACTGACCCCAATGTCCCAACTCTTATTATTAAAGCAAATGCTGTACGGAAGTTTGACTTCAGCACAGCATATATTTGCTCTTCATTATTTTGCTAGCATTTCATCGACTTTATCTTGATTGTTATCAATCCATTCTTGTGCCACATCTTTTGGTTCTTGTCCTTCGTCTTCAATCTTCCCAATCATCTCTTCTACATCTTCAATAGGGATACTCCAATTACTTAAAAATTTATATGCGTCTGGTGCTGATTCTTTTAATTCATTATTTGTAATTACGTGAACAGAAGCAGTTCCAAAGATATCTTTTTCTTCTTCTAAAATCTTAATGTCTAATTTATTAAACATTGTATGTGGTCTCCAACCATAGAAAAGCACCGGCTCTTCTTGTTCCATTGATTTCATCGCCTGAGCTAACATACCACCCTCAGAAGAGTTCACTTGTTGCATATCTAAACCATATTGATCAATAACATCATTAATATAACCAGTTACACTCGCACCTTTTTCAATTGAATATAGTTTATTCTTAAACTCGCCTTCTTTACCAACTAAGTCAGATACACTATTGATATCTTCCATATATGTTGGTACAACTAAACCTGCATCTGCAGGACCATAACTCTTAGCAGTATTTTCAATAGAATCCGCATATTTTTCTAAATAAGTTTCATGTGCTGGTAACCAAGCATCCATGAACACATCAATATCTCCACGGGATAAACCAACATACACACTTCCAGCATCTGCACTCGTTTCTTCAACTGCATATCCCATGTCTTCTAACAAAATTTTAGCAATTTCAGTTGGTGGTACAGTACTTGTCCAAGGTGTGACACCAAAGGTAATAGTTTGATTTGCCTCAGAACCTTCACTTCCTGAACCATCATTCGCTGCATCTCCATCTGAACTACACCCTGCAAAAATAAGTAAAAAAGTAAGTGCTACAAAACCGAAAATTAATTTTTTCATTTTTCTCGCTCCTTTATAATTTTTTCCCAAGACCTTGAGTAATTCGGTCTAAAATAATTGCAATAACTACAATTCCTAATCCACCTGTTAATCCAAGACCCACATTAACAGTAGAAATACCAGTTAATACAGTGTCACCTAATCCAGGTGCACCAATCATTGAAGCTACAACAGCCATGGATAGAGCTAACATAATTGTTTGGTTTACACCAGCCATTATTGTTGGAATAGCCAGTGGCAACTGAACTTTAAATAGCAACTGCTTTGGAGTAGATCCGAATGCTCTTGAAGCTTCAACGACTTCTTCTGGCACTTGTTTAATCCCTAAATTAGTCATTCTAACAGCAGGAGGTGCCGCGAATACAAATGTAGCAATCACTGCAGGTACTCCCCCAAGTCCGAATAATAAGATAGCAGGAATTAAATAAACAAAAATTGGCAATGTTTGCATAAAATCTAAAATTGGTTTAACAATTCTATCTACAACACTATTCATTGCACTTAAAATTCCAATTGGCACACCGAATATAACAGAAATCAATGTTGATACAAGTACAATAGCTAATGTTTGCATAGACTCAGGCCATAGCGCCACAGAACCTAAATAAAAGCAACCGATCAATGTGAATACCGCTACACCTTTTCCTGCTGTTTTCCATGCTAACAGCACTAAAAGAATAGTGATGATCTCAGGTGGGATCATTATTAATAAATCTGTAACGCCATTAATAAAGGCAGCAATCCATTCACTTATCTGATCAAATAGTCCACTAGTCGTCGGAATTAACCATCCATCAACAAACGTATTTGTCCATTCTTCTAATGGTAATTGAAAGTAATTCATGATGTCGCCCCCTCATTATCTTTTTCTTTTCCTAAAACTAAACCTGATAGAATAGAAACTCTAGAGATTATCCCACACAATACACCCTCTTCGACCACAGCAATTGGATATTTCGTATCTGCTGCAATTCCAATTAAGTCATCTAGCGGTGTATTTGGAGCTGTCGTATGAACATCGTCTCGTAACATTTCTGTTATCGGTAAATGCTCTTTATGTGAACGAATAGCGTCATCGATTGTTAATAGACCTTGGAAGTTATCATCGCGGTCTACAACAAAAATACTAGATGCACCAACTTCCTCCATCTTTCGTATAGCCATATTCGGCCCATCTTTATCGGTAGTTAATACTTTAGGTTTTTTCATGACATGTGACGCTTCTAGGATTTTGGAACGATCGACATCTTTGACAAATTGGGAAACATAATCATTTGCTGGATTTTCTAAAATTTGTTCCGCCGTACCAATTTGTACAATCTGACCATCTTTCATAATGGCGATACGATCACCAAGTTTTAAAGCTTCATCTAAATCATGTGTAATAAATAATACGGTTTTATTAAGTCTGTGTTGTAATTTTAATAGTTCGTCTTGCATCTCTGTACGAATAATTGGATCAAGCGCACTAAATGCCTCATCCATTAGAAGAATGTCTGGGTCATTTGTAAGTGCTCTGGCTAAACCAACACGTTGTTGCATGCCGCCACTTAATTGGCTTGGCATACTATCTTCATATCCTTGCAAACCGACATCTATTAGGGTTTTCTTCGCTCTTTCTTCCCGTTCTTGTTTTGAGACATTTTGCAATTCTAAACCATAGGCTACATTTTGAAGTACATTACGGTGTGGTAATAATCCAAACTTTTGGAAAACCATCCCTAATTTTTTACGTCTTGTTTCAATAAGACTTTGCTTGTCCATTTTTGTAATATTTTCGCCATCAATGATTACTTCACCGTCTGTTGGTTCAATCAAACGATTGATAAGTCGAATCAATGTCGATTTCCCGCTTCCTGAAAGACCCATGATCACAAAGATTTCACCAGGTTCGACTGAAAATGAAGCTTGGTTCACACCTACAGTCATTCCCGTATCTGCTAAAATTTCATCTTTCTTCTTTCCATCTTTTAATAATTTTAACCCTTGTTTAGGGTGAGGTCCGAAAACTTTTGTTAATTTATTCACTTCTATTTTTTTCATAAACATACTCCTCTATTTTTATCTGATATCTTAGCTTAGTCCGATTTTTCTTCCTGCCTGTTTAGGGGATTTCAAATGTTTATGGATATTCCATATTGCACTTATATTTTTTTCAACACTTTGAGGAAATGGCGAAGGTCTTCCTTCCTCCATATTCATTCCCATTAACATCTGTTCACTAGTAGCTACAACTACAGACGCTCCATCTATTTCTGTTTGCATTTCAAAAAACACATGCAGTCTTTTTTGATCACAGTCTAGTAATTGTAGTCTAATTTGAATTGGTTGATTTTCTAATACTTCACGCAAGTAACAAATATGTGTTTCCAACGTAAAAATGGAATAACCAAGTGTGTTTCGTGTTTGTTCATCTAAGCCAATATATTCGATAAAAGCGTCAACTGCCAGACTAAAAACTTTCGCATAGGCAGCATCGTTCATATGGCCGTTGTAGTCAACCCATTCATGCTGTACAACATCATTGTATTGAAAAGTATTTGATGGCATGTTTTCACCTCGTATAGTCTGATTGTTTATATTTTTGAAGCTGGCCAATAATCTTCTACTAAATCAAGTAATCTCACTAAGAATTCATTTCGTTTCTGTTCTAATTCAAAAACAGATGCCTCACCAGCGTGACTTTCACAACCTTGAATTACCTTCTCTTTTAATTCATCGGTTAATTCGGGTGCTTTTAATTTTGTCCACGGTAATTGTAAAGCAGGCCCAAATTGTTCTAGCATATGACGCATCCCTGCATCGCCACCAGCTAAATGGAACGTTAAAAATGGTCCCATTTGTGCCCAGCGTAGACCTGCTCCATAAATAATCGCCGCATCCACTTCTTCAGTAGTAGCAATTCCGTCGTTCACTAGATGAAGTGCTTCTCGCCATAGGGCCTCCATCAGTCGATCAGCAACATGGCCCTCGATTTCTTTTTGAATAATCAGTGGCTTCATTTGAAGTGAAGTGAAGAATTCTCTAGCTTTTTGTATAGTGACATCACTTGTTTCTTTACCACCTACTAGTTCAACTAAAGGTAAAATATAGACTGGATTAAAAGGATGGGCTACTAATACACGTTCAGGATGTGTAAGCCCGGATTGTAGTGTAGATGGCATGATACCCGAGGTGCTAGAGCCTATAATTGCATCTGCTTTCGCATGTTTATCAATAGTTGCTAAAACATCTTTTTTTAACTGCTCGCGTTCAGGAACATTCTCTTGGATGAAGTCAGCATCTGCCACTGCGTCTTCCATTGTTGTCACAAATTTTAGTTTTTCTTTCGAAGCATGCTCAGCCATTCCTAGCTTCTCTAAGGTTGGCCAAACGTTCTCTATTACTTTATTCGTACGCTCTTCTGCGCCTTGTGATGGATCGTAAGCAATTACTTCATGTCCTTGAGCAAGGAAACGAGCAATCCATCCATTGCCAATTACTCCTGTACCGATTACAGCCACTTTATTTATTGTTGTCATCATTTACCTCCTACATTCGGGTTTCTCAAGCCATATTGCTCTCTTGCTTCAGCTGGAGAAAGTACTTCTATTCCATTTTGCTCTAATAGATTCATAGCCTTATCTACGAGTTGATCATTTCTTGCAAGCACGCCCTTACTTAAGTAAAGGTTATCTTCTAAACCTACTCGTACATTTCCACCAAGTAATGCTGCTTGTGAAAGAATTGGTAATTGCATACGTCCAATACCAAATGCAGACCAATGTGCATTTTCAGGAATTCGATTTTTCAAGTAAAGCATTGTTTCTGCATCTGCCTCAGCTCCCCAAGGAATCCCTAAGCAAAATTGAAACATTGGATCGCCATCAATCAACCCTTCATTTATTAACTGTTTAGCAAAACGTAAATGACCTGTATCAAAACATTCCAATTCCGGTTTTACGCCAGCCTGTTGAATAAGTTTTGCTTGTTCACGTAACCAATCTGTAGGACTCATGTAAATCATATTTCCAAAATTAACAGAACCACAATCTAGTGTACACATTTCTGGTAGCAATTCACCTATTGGTTCATGTCGCTCTGCGGGTGTTTGTATATCAGTACCGGCCCCTCCAGCCGCTGGTGTTTGTAAACTTGGAATAAAATCACCGCCACCGCCAGATGTAATATTAATAATAACGTCTGTTTCCGCATCTCGAATACGATCTACGATTTCACGATAATGATTCACATCATGGCTAATGCCTCCCGTTTCTGGATCACGTGCATGAATATGGGCAACGGTAGCACCTGCTTTAGCCGATTCAATTGTTGCTTCTGCTATTTCTTTTGGTGTAACAGGAACATGTGAACTTTTCTTCGTTGTATCTCCTGCACCAGTTACAGCTGCTGTAAGCATAACTTTCTTAGACATTTGTTCACCACTCCTTTTTATGTATTTTTCATTCACAAAATTGTCGATAAAAATTCGTACGCGTCGAATGCACAATCAAAACTATACCATCCGGACGGTATTGTTTCAAGCAAAAATCAGAAAAATTCTTAATTTGAATCCGTTTTCATAATGTTTTAAAATTGCTATAAATGCAGATATATTAAGGGGTTAGGCTATTTCACAAAAAAAATTAACTTTTTCTTTTAAAAAGTGAAAAATATAAACATATATCGTTAAAACATGCAGATATAACCTTTTTTATTCGGTTTCCAAATAATTGAAGTGATAGGCATATAAAAAAGAACATCCGTCAATTTTTTAGACAGATGCCCTTTTTTGTTGATTATTCATCAATTAATTTTAATAAAACTTTATATACCTCTTGTTTCTTTTTTTCTTCGATATGATAGATATCAAACAACTCAGCTAACCATATTCCATCAGTTGCTAATCGAATAATGGTTGCTTTCATTGGGTCAATTCCTTCATTTTCTATATGTTCTTGCCATTCTTCATACAAATTTCGGATAGGATCTAAAAGGTCTGCATTAACCGCTTTTGCAGCTAGCAAGCCAGCATTCATGTCCTTATTTTCATATGTTTGATTAAATGTTACATCAACATAAGAACGTATCCAACTGCCACGTTGGTTTTCATCCGCTTCTGCATTATTGGCTATTTTTTCACGATAATTTTTTGCAAGATGTTCCACCATTCCCTCTACCAATGCTTCTTTGGAAGGGAAGTGATACAACAAGCCACCTTTGCTTATTCCTGCTTCTTCAGCCACAGCATCTAATGTCAAATTAAAAATGCCACGCTTACTAACTACCTTTGATGCCGCATTAAGAATTTCCACTTTTCTAGACAAACGTCCCATTTAAACACCTTTTTCTATTAAAAATTCAACATTTCACTTTTACTATACTATCCGGACGGTATATATTCAAGAAGAAAATATTATAATTTATGCGACTCGTTGAAAATGTAGTGGTGGGGCGTTGGTGGAGCGCTGGGGTCAGACCCTTTTGTCCCAAAAAGTTTCCGCAAAAAAGCAAAAATGGGACAAAAGGGTCTGACCCCAATGTCCCATTCTATATTTAGCTCATTAATGCATTTATATCTGCTATGCTTGGATTAGCAATGTAGTGGCCGCCTTCTACTTGGATGGTTTGGCCTGTAATAAATTTCGATTCATCTGAAGCTAAGAATAATACTGTATTACCAATATCTTCTGGTTCACCATGATAAGGCAATTTATTGAATTTCTCAAACACTTCCATCATAGGTTTTGGTATATTACTTTTAGCAGCGGGAGTTAAGATTAACCCAGGCGCAACACCATTACAACGAATACTTTTTTCTCCATACTGTGCTGCAATATATCTTGTAAGGTTAACAACACCAGCCTTAGAAGCACCATATGCGGTTCTAATATTATCACCAACAAACCCAGCCATAGATGCTGTGTTAATAATTGAACCTCCACCAGCTTCAATCATATGCGGAATGGCAAATCGAGCACCTAATAGTACACTTTTTAGGTTAACATTCATTAAACGATCCCATTCATCTAAATCCATATTCACAACATCTAAATCTTTCTTCAAGTTAGTAAGCCCAACATTATTAACTAAAACATTAACTGTTCCATAATTTTCAACTGTAAAATCTACAGCTTCTTTAACAGATTTCTCTTCACCTGCGTCAAGAAAAACCCCTTTTGCTTCATATCCTTGATCAACTAATGTAGCCGCCGATTCTTCTGCCCCCTTAACATTAAAATCAGCAAGTACTACTTTTGCACCTTCTTTTGCTAGCATGGTAGCAGTTGACAATCCAATCCCTGAAGCTCCACCTGTTACTAATGCGACTTTCCCTTGTACTCGTCCCATTTCCTTCTCCCCTTTACTAAAAATTAATTTAGAATATTAACACTTACAAACCCCTTATAAGTAAGCGCCATCATGGTGATAACAAAAAATAACTCAAACTATAATGATAGTTTGGATATCACAAAATAATTATACATTCTACCCTGTTAATTGTAAACTTATTCGATTATAAAGTTAAGAAACATTAGCAATTAAAAATGGGACAAAGGGGTCTGACCCCAATGTCCCATCAATTTATTCTGTGATCATTTTGTTTACGTTGGTGATTTCTTCTTGTGGTACGGCGTAGTAATAAATGCCATCAATTGTCGTACCGCTTCCTTTGACTTGATAGCTTTCGATATTTTTAACGGTGTTTCGATAACCTGAAAATAGTGTCTTCATATTATCGAAAGTCATACTTGTTGTCATATTGTTTCCTAATATATCAAGTAATGGATTTATTTTTGTCACACTGTCTAACGTCGCGCCTTCCTTCACAATCGCCTCAATTACTTTTCGTTGTCTAGTTGTACGTCCAAAGTCACCTGCAGGATCATCTTTTCGCATACGCACGAAATGTAACGTCTTGTCACCATCCATCTCTTCTGGCCCAATAGTAAAGTTGTATTTACCATCATTCCAAGCAATATCATTTTGAACAGTAATCGTACCAAGCGCGTCAACTAATTCTTGTAAACCTTCCATATTGATTCGAACAAAATAATCCAATTCAATATCCAAGAAATTCTCAACCGTATTCACAGACATATCTGCACCGCCAAACGCGTAGGCGTGGTTTATTTTATCCTGGAATCCTTTACCAATAATCATTGTTCGTGTATCACGTGGTATACTAACTAACTGAATCTCATCTTTATTCGGCTTCAATGTCATGACAATTAATGCGTCAGAACGCCCACTATCATTTGCTCGCTCATCCACACCTAGTAATAACACATTAATTTGTTCTGATGCTTTCATTTTTTTCTCTGTTAATTTTTTATCTATGGATGTCACTGGTTCATGCATTTTCTCATCTACAGTTTTCTTTACACTGTCATAAATAGACCAACCATATGCACCAACACCCAATCCTAATACAAGAACAATAATTATCGGTGTTAAAATCCAAACTTTTTTATTAGAACGACGCTTCTTAGTATGTTTCATTCGTTAATCTTCCTATCTATATAATTATCAAAAAATTGCATTACCTTTAAATTATACCAGATTTTTCATAGTAAACAAGATCCTACTCCAATTTATTACTTAGAAAAAATAGCATGCAACTAGTCTCTTAATCGCTCAAGATGAATCGCAATATAGCCTAATTCTGATTCTGGAAATTCAATATCATACTTTGCAGCAATCTCTTTGCTTACAACCTCCGCACATTGATAGGAATGCGCAAATTTGTGCTTAATCATTGTCAGCATATCAAGATCCATTGAGTATTGATCACTATGCTTGACACGGTGCAACACAAAACGCAAATGAGTGATTAAACGCTGATAAGAGATATCATCCTCTTCAATTTCCAGCCCTAAATAACTTACAATGCGCTGAATCATTTCACTAACTATTGTTGTTTGTCTCAAGGTTTCCTTATAATTTCCACCAGAAAGCTTCATCGTATGGATATGTAATGCAATAAATGCTGCTTCATCAATCGGCATTTCTATATTAAGTTTTTCCTTCATCATGTCTAATGCCCAAAGCCCAATTTCAAATTCTTCTTTATACAAAATTTTAATTTCATTCAATAACTTATTTTTCAAATGCATCCCATTTTGAATTCGCTCAATTGAAAATGAAACGTGGTCCGTTAGAGTGATATGGATGTGCTCGCTCAATTTCATTCCAATTGTTTTTTCTGCATATGAAATAATTTCTTCCGAGATGATAAAATGCTCTTCAGAAATTCTACTAAGGAGCTGTTGCAGCTTTTCGTTTTCTTTCATGATGAATAATTTCTCAATTTTTTGTTTATTAATCAAATCATTTTTTTTCTTACCAAAAGCAATACCTGTTCCAACTGCAACTTTTTCTTCATTTCCATCTATTACTAAAACCGCATTATTATTTAAAATTTTCTTTAACTTCACACGAGCAACCTCCTTACAGTTTGCTAAAAACTACCATAACCTAGAGAGCTCATTTTCGAACCTTCTATTAGTTAATATCACAGTGGAATTTGATACCTTTCAGCAAGGAATGTAAAGCCTGATCTTAAAAAATCTTTATCACTATGACTTGATTTTAATACATTTAACAAAAAATAGCTAAGATTTAATTTGTTTTATCAATATTCACATACATTATAACATGGTTATGCATAGAAAAAATCTTCACTAACCATTAAAGGTTATTAGTCATTAAAATATAACTTTTTAATTTTCCGCAGAAAAAAGTTCAGACACCTCATCAACCGGAACGTTAGATCTTCCATTTTGACAAGGTGTCCTACTTGTATTCCTTCATATTAAACATTTTCACAACCGTTCAGATAGCGTGTAACGATAACGATGCATGCTTCACTTTTCAAATAGATGAAACAGTTAATTCATTACCTGTTACACACGACGAATCTTTTTAATTTCATCTGCTACGAATTGAACGTTTGTACCAACGATTACTTGAATACTGTTTTTACCAACCACATTAATACCAGCTACACCAGTATTTTTAATGCGTTGCTGATCGACTGCATCCATATCTTTCACTTCTAAACGAAGTCTTGTTATACAGTTGTCTACAGAAGTTACGTTAGCGTCTCCACCTAAACCAGCGTAAATTTCTTTTGCCATTGTAGCAAAATCACTATTGCCAGCAGTTGTAGTATCTGCATCTGTTTGTTCTGGAGCGTCATCTTCTCTACCTGGAGTTTTAAGGTTCATTTTTGTAATCAAGAATCTAAAGATTACATAATAAACTACTGCAACGACTAAACCTTGAACGATCAGCATAAATGGTGCGTTTGCTAATGGTAATCTTGAACTTAACACAAAGTCAACAAAACCTGCACTAAATCCGAAACCAGCAGTCCATTGGAACGTTGCTGCTACAAATAAAGATAAACCTGTTAGAGCTGCGTGTACAACATAAAGTACTGGTGCTAAGAACATAAATGAGAATTCAAGTGGTTCTGTTACACCTGTGAAGAAAGAAGCTACACCTGCTGCTAATAATAGAGAAGCTGCAGTTTTCTTTCTGCTTGTTTTAGCAGTGTGATACATAGCAAGTGCTGCTGCTGGAAGTCCAAACATCATTACTGGGAAGAAACCAGCTTGATACATACCAGTTACACCTTTTTCACCTGTACCAGACCAGAAGTTAGCAATATCATTAATACCAGCAACATCAAACCAGAACACAGAGTTTAACGCGTGGTGTAAACCAGTTGGAATTAGTAAACGGTTGAAGAAACCGTAAATACCAGCACCAGCTGCGCCTAAGCCACTAATTGCTTCACCGAAAGAAACTAATCCAGTGTAAATAACAGGCCAAGCAAAGAATAGAATTCCTGAAACTGCTAACATGGAAACTGCAGTCATAATTGGAACGAGTCGTTTACCACTAAAGAATGCTAATGCATCAGGTAATTTCACATGACTAAATCGGTTATACATAATAGAAGCAATAATACCTGAAAGAATACCAACAAATTGGTTGTTAATTTTACCGAAAGCTGCGTTAACTGCATCAGCTTCTATACCTTGTAATAACGCTACAGTACCTGTTGAAAGAAGTGTTGTTACAACTAAGAATGCAACTAAACCACTTAATGCTGCGGAACCGTCTCTATCTTTTGACATCCCTAAAGCTACACCGACTGCGAACAAGATCGACATGTTATCGATGATCGATCCACCAGCTTTAATTAAGAATGCAGCAACGGAACTATCTGCACCCCAACCTGAAGGGTCAATCCAGTAACCGATACCCATTAAGATCGCAGCTGCTGGTAGTACAGAAACTGGAAGCATTAAGGAACGGCCAATATTTTGAATATATTTCATTACCATGAGAATTCCTCCCTAAATCTTTTTAAAATTTCTTAAAGCCTAAAAATAAAGATAAGTACAATAACTTCTTTGTTATAAAGCGCTATCAAAACAAAACTTATAATACTTAAAATTAGATTTTGATCCCTTTATTCTTGAAGTATAATGGAATAAAAGTGTTAATCAGTCAATATTTCTCTCTGGGAATACAAGGGACAATACATTTTGTAAAATCTCGCCTTATAACTTTTTTACCAACTGACAGCAGTAACTATTGCGCTTGAAAATCTTATCTGCTCTTCTTTCCTGTCATCACCTCCTTAAAGGTGGCACATGCTTGACCTATATTATCCAAACATGTGCAAAATATACTTTTAATGCTTATTTTATTGATAAAACAACTGTTTCGCCTTGTTTACACGTTTTTTCTTCTGAAGCATGATAATCTTTGTCACTACTACTATTCGTAATTACAATCGGAGTAATAAGGCTCGGCACATTTTCTTTCACAAAGTCCCAATCCACCTCTAGTAATTTTTGACCAACAGAAACTTCATCGCCTTCATTTACAAATGAAGTAAAACCTTCTCCCTTAAGTGCGACAGTTTCTAAACCTACATGGATTAAAATTTCTGTTCCATCTTCTGTTTGGATACCAACCGCGTGTTTCGTTGGAGCAACTTGAACAATTTTCCCATCAACTGGTGCAGAAATATTCCCTCCAGTTGGTAAAACAGCTACACCCTCACCCATCATTTTTTGACCAAATACTGGATCCGGCACTTCTTCAATAGCTACAATTTCTCCACTAGCTGGAGCGTATATATCCAACCCTGATTTTTTAAATAAGTTTTTAAGCATGGTGTCATACTTCCTTTCAAGTCAATTGTAATGACCACATGTTTATAAGTATTAAAAAAGGCATGGAGAAATAAAAGGATGAATAAATCCTATTTATCACTCCATGCCTGATCAAGTCAGTAACATGTGAGTCCATATGTAATTAAAATTTGTTGATTTTGATCAAATGGAAACGCAGTCAAAAAGTAACTACGAATGATTCGATACACCTATATTACAATAAAATTTTATAGTTGTCTATACCTCATATCCAATTTATTTATTTTTTTATGCATTTTGGAAGATGGGCGTTGGTGGTACATCGAGGTTGGGACATTGGGGTCAGACCCTTTTGTCCCAATTGGGGCGGAGGGGTCTGACCCCAATGTCCCACTTCAAATTCGATAAATGGTGCTTTTAGGGATGCCGGTTATGCGTGATATTTGTCTTCCTGGAATACAGTAAGTTTCTTTTAATTTGGTAATTATCTCGTTTCTATCTTGTTTTTCCAAGGATTGAAATTCACTTATATGTGTGATACCCATTTCATGTAATAACTGAATACAATCAGCATCAGTAATAGTTTCTATAAAGCACGCACAACAATATTGTGTGAAATTAAAATCCTGCATGTATTCAATAAACAGGTGGTAAGCGGTATGTTGATCTGAGGAAAATAATTGGAAGGCTAATTCAGTGGAGACGAGTGATGAACCATAAAGATATTCCGACATACTTGTCCATTTGCTCGTAAAGACATTTGAGGTTATTCCTGCTTTCATGGGGTTTTGATGAATGTAACGAAGAACAGCGAGAAATGCACGTTGATCCAAAACCACCTCACTTCTAAAACGCCCTTGAAACAAGTGTCCTGTTCGTTCGTATTTATCGTTGTACCATCTGACAAAACTTGAGCTAATACGCTGTATTGCTTTCGACAAGCATTCTTCTTCAGACTCTCTTACTAATAAGTGCACATGATTATCCATCAGACAATAACCGTAAACCGTATAATCACTAATGCTTTTAAACTTGTTTAAAATGGCCAAAAAACGCAAACGATCAGCATCTTCCTCAAAGATGATTTGCTTATTTATCCCTCTGATCATCACATGATAAATCCCACTACTACTCTTTCTCCTCAACCCCCTCGGCATAGATCTCCCTCCTACTTGGGACATTGGGGTCAGTCCCCAGAGTCCCACATTTATAAATTAAATGTAATTAAAATTCAGCTTATCGTCAAAGGTGTAAGATTGCAATTTGAACACCTTTTTAGAAGGAATGGCGAGAAATACATAACAGCAACAGCAATTCCCAAGCCACATACCAGACTAAAAAACAAAAATGGGACATCCGGGACTGACCCCAATGTCCCACCACAACACGAAAATGGGGCGTTGGGGTCTGACCCCAGCGCCCCACACCAGTGCCCCACAACCGTCAACTCCATCGCTCGATTTATTGTGTTGGTTCGGTTACTAGTACTACGTTATCTTCTATACGGATGGTTTTACCCATTGTTGCGTTGTCTCTAAGCCAATCATTCGCATGAATACTTAGCACATATCCATTCTCAGGGATAACGGAATTACTCCCGCCTACTTTTACTACTTGATTATCGACAACGGTTACTTCATATCCCCATTGGTTTGTTCCAGTACGCTCTCCATATTCTGAAGTATACTGAATAAATTCACCACCACCTCGAGGTTGATTAACACCGTCTAACATACGATAATCAATAACATTCAAGTCGCTCCACATACTATCAATTAAGAAAGGCTTAATCACTTCATTTCCAACTTTTTGTGGCATTTGATAAGCTTCCATCATTAATTGATTCAACTTTTCTTTATATTCATTCGCCTTATCTGTATCACCTTGCTTTTCCGCCATCGAAAAGTTAACTGCAACTTCCCCAGCTTCACCATAAACACTAACATTATTCAGATAATCCTCAATACTTTTCAGGAATTCTTGATCATCAACATCCGCATTTATTTTTTCAGGAACTTGCTTCAATGCTACAAATTGTTCAATTAGCTTGTCCGCTTCTTCACTCGCATCACCTTCCGCATAAGCTTGACTAAATGCATCAATAGAAGGCTGCAAAGTCAATTCTAACGGCGGTAACTCTAATGCGCTCTTAATTAAGAACGGTTTAATGACACCTGTACCCATCTTTTGAGGAATTTCCTCGGACTGATTATACAAACGTATTAGCTCTTGTCTATATTGACTCGCTTGATCCGCTTCTTCGTTTTTCACTGCCATCAAATACTTCACAGCGACTTCTCCAGCCTCACCATACACTGTGAGCTTTTCTAAATAAGGCTTAATTTCGGATAAAAATTGATCGTTTTCCATCTTTTCATTTAAAATATTCGGAACATCTTGTAAATACATAAACTCCGCAATCAAATCAGACGCTTTTTTCTCTACGTTCTCATCGGTTACATACGCTTTCCAAAAGTCTTCTATTAATGGATTTAGTGTTAATGACTCTTCCTCATTAATTGGAGAAGAGTACGAATTCTCTGCAAAAGCTGTTAATGCTTCTACCGCATCTCCACCGAATGATTCAATACTGCGATTCCAAGCATCTTTTGCATCATAGTTAAAAGGATTCCAAGAATAATCTGCAATTGTGAATAATGGTATTTTGGATGCTTCCGCTTCATTCATCGGGTTTGCTGTTATTCCATCCACTCCATGTTTCGTTAAATTTTTATCTCTATTTACCAACGGCCCAAGGAACAGACTATTGCGATCGTAATCATTTGTTGGATAGTTATCCCACAACAATAAGTCATGCTTGAAAACATTATGCGCTTCCTCTGCTCCCTCTGCCTTGACTTGCTCAGGTACTACTTTTGAACCTGTCCACATAACAACTGTCTCTTGATTTAACAGCTCAGCAAAACGCTCACGATAAAAAGTTGTGCCATTCCCAGAGTATTCTGTAGGTACCGTAATTAATCGCTCTGCACCTTCATGCGTTTGGATAAATTCTTCGTTAAATCGATTCAATAAATATGCATGAGCTGCCGCAACGGGCTCTTCATCATCACCAAATTTTTCAACGTCTGCTTCACAATTCAATTCTTGACTAATGTCATCCAAGAAAATGGCGTATGAAGTTACACCTAAATCCCACATCTTTTCCATCTTCTTCGTTAACAGTTCGAAATCTTTATCACCGGAATAACATATTGTTTCCCCTGGCGAGACAGAAAAAGTAAACTTCACATGATTTTCATTCGCTTTATCAATCAGCTCTTTCAGCTTAGCTAACTCTTCTTCTGGATATGGTTCTCTCCAGTCTTCACGGTGGTATGGATCATCTTTTGGCGCATAGATATATGTGTTCATTTTATTTTCACCGTAAAATTCAATCTGATTTAACCGATCTTCATGTGTCCAAGGCGGGCCATAAAAGCCTTCGATCGAACCACGAATCGGCATCTCTGGCCAATCTTTTATTTCCGCTTCCGGAATCCAGTTTCTTCCTTCTTTTTCTTGGATTAATTGCTTAAAAGTTTTTACTGCATAAAAAGTACCCGCAGCATCTTTCCCAGCTAATACAATTTCTTTTTCTTCAGTCGAAAGGATGTAACCTTCGTCTTTCACATCTTCTAGCTCTTCAGCAAGGTCATCTAATTCGACGTCTTCTAGCAGTTCTTCCATCTCATCATCGTCTTCATTGTCTGAAGGAACACCAAGGAAAATTGTAACTGGAGTGTTTACTTTATCCCCAGGCTCGAAATGTTCGATTTTCTTAACATCTGAATCTTTCAAAACTGCTTCCAGTTCATTTAATGCATGTTTATCTGCATTTTCACCAACGATGATGCCTACGCGTGGTGTTAACGGAAACCCTTCATCATCTATTTCCATTTCTTGTGGTGAAGGATTAATGGTAATATCGTTCTCATCTTCTGCCAATGTTTGCTTCACCCCTGTGAATAAAGATACAAAAACCAATAAAGCTAAACTGCTAAATAAAATCTTTTTCTGAATATTATCATATATGTTACTCATTCTCCATCTCCTCTAGTCTTCGTTTGTTTTGCACCCTCAAGCTTAAGTTTACAGTGCATACTTGTTACAAAAAATGAATGCTGTAAGTACTCAAGCTTGAGATTTTATTATAGTTATCAGGTAGACATTGAATTTATAAGCTATTTTTATTACTCTTTAATCTTCGTCTGTATCTTCCGCAGAAGAAATGAGAACTTGACCATCAACAATACGAACTTTAGATCCGATCGTTGCATATTTATCTAGCCAATTTCTTTCCATCCAAACACTGTTATGAATACTCAAAACAAATCCATTATCAGGGATGGCTGAGTTATTTCCTCCTCTTTTTACAACAACACCATCTTCTACTGTAACTTCGTAGCCATAAGGGTTCGATTGTGTTGTTTCACCATGTTCAGGAGTGTACACAATTAATTCATCTGCTCCACGATAGGTATTCGTGCCGTCTAACGCTCTTATTTTCAAATTGTATCCCCAAACACTTTCCGCAATAAATGGTCTTATAACTTCTCCACCGATTTTTTGTGGAATAGCATCTGTCTGTTGTAATAGAGCTTTAATAGACTCCTCGTATTTTTGTTTTTCATCCTCATCAGCTGCCATTAAATTTTTCACGGCTAATTCTCCAGCTTCTCCTAGTAGTTTCAACTTTTCTACATAGGGTTCAATTTCTGATAGGAATTTTTCATTTTCCATCTTTTGATTTAATTCACTAGGTACTTGCTGTAAATATTTAAATTCTTTTAATAGTTTATTCGCTATTTCATCTAAGTCCTCTAAGTCATCTGAATCGCTAGAATGATAGATTTGCCAAAATTCCTCTATCAATGGTTTTAGTGTTAACGATTCCTCTTCATTAATTGGGGAAGAGTACGAATTCTCCGCAAAAGCTTTTACTGCTTCTGCAGCATCTCCACCAAATGATTCAACGCTTCGATTCCAAGCATCTTTCGCATCATAATTAAATGGGTTCCAAGCATAATCTGCAATCGTGAATAATGGAATTTTAGATGCTTCCGCTTCATTCATTGGATTGGACGTTATTCCAACCACACCATTTTCTGTTAAATCCTTATCTCTTTTCACTAACGGACCAAGAAAAAGACTGTTGCGGTCGAAATCATTTGTAGGATAGTTGTCCCAAAGCAACAAGTCGTTTTTAAAGACATTGTGTGCTTCTTCTGCACCTTCTGCCGTCACCTTTTCTGGCACTACATCAGGTCCTGTCCACATGACGACGGTTTCATTATTCAGTAATTCAGAAAAACGCTCACGATAAAGAGATGTACTGTTTCCAGCATATTCAGTCGGTACTGTAATTAAACGCTCTGCACCTTCATGTGTTTGGATGAATTCCTCGTTAAAGCGATTTAATAAATACGCATGAGCCGCCGCAACGGGATCTTCATCATCACCGAATTTTTCAACGTCTGCTTCACAATTCAACTCTTGGCTAATATCATCCAAGAAAATAGCGTAGGATGTTACACCTAAGTCCCACATTTTCTCCATCTTCTTTGTTAATAATTCGAAATCTTTATCGCCGGAATAACATATTGTTTCCCCTGGCGAGACAGAAAAAGTAAACTTAACATGATTTTCATTCGCCTTGTCAATCAGTTCTTTCAGTTTAGCTAATTCTTCTTCCGGATATGGTTCTCTCCAGTCTTCACGGTGATATGGATCATCTTTCGGTGCATAGATATATGTGTTTAATTTATTTTCACCGTAAAATTCGATTTGGTTCAGTCGATCTTCATGTGTCCAAGGCGGGCCATAAAAACCTTCAATCGAACCTCGAATGGGCATCTCGGGCCAATCTTTTATTTCTGCTTCTGGAATCCAGTTTCTCCCCTCTTTTTCTTGGATCAATTGCTTAAAAGTTTTTACTGCATAAAAAGTACCAGTCGCATCCTTCCCAGCTAGAACGATTTCTTTATCCTCTGTCGAAAGGATGTAACCCTCGTCTTTTACATCTTCTAGTTCGTCTGCTAGATCCTCTAGTTCAACTTCTTCTAATAGATCTTCCATCTCGTTTTCCTCTTCAACGTTTGATGGGTTGCCTAGAAAAATCGTAACTGGAGTATTTACTTTATCTCCAGGTTCGAAATGTTCAATTTTCTTAACATCTGAATCTTTCAAAACCTCTTCTAGTTCATTTAACGCATGTTCATCTGCATTTTCACCAACGATGATGCCTACGCGTGGTGTCAGCGGAAACCCTTCATCGTCTATTTCTATTTCTTGTGGAGAAGGATTAATCTTGACATCGTTTTCATCTTTAGCCGATGTTTGCTTCACCCCTGTGAATAAAGATACAACGACTAATCCAACAGAAAAAATCAACAATATTTTTTTTGATAAACCAACTAAATTATTAATACGCTTTCCCTCCTTTGGTTTTTTATTCCATGTAACGCAATTTTACACTTTCATTCTATGTAAGCTAAAATACATTGTCAATCTCTCTTTTTTACTAGTAAACTTAGTTAACTGAAGCATAACCCTTGAAAATTCTGAATTATCAACTTAATAAACTTTTATAAATTAATACATTTCCTTCACTATCCAACCACCCACCTAGGTAATTAGAGTTGGGACATTGGGGTCAGACCCCAATGTCCCATTCCAACACGAAAAATGGGGCGTTGGGGTCTGACCCCAACGCCCCACAAGCGTCCCATTTTCTATTGTGTAATGAGTGATTTTAGTTGTATGGTTTTTCCTGTTTCTCTCACGAAGATTTGTATGGTGTGATCTTCCTCGTCTAATTCATCCGTGATTAACAGGTGAATTTCTCCTTGTGGTAATTCGTTTAAATCATATTGTTTAAAATACTCACCATCTAAATAAACCTCAATCAAACCACCCGCATTTTCTAAATTTAAAGCGAGTAGTTCTCCAGTAAATTCATATCTAATCGAATGGTTTGAGGTACTTGATGCATAACTTTCTCCAACTAACTTGAAGCCGTCTAAATCCTCTGGCTCAACAATAGATTGAAAAGCATCAACTTGATACAAATCTCCCCGTGCCTCAATATTTGTGTAATCAATAACTTTTTTCTCAGCCACATTTCCCACAATTCCATCCACTACTGATTCAGCATACATACTAACTCCAGCTTTATTGAGTTTGCCTTCCTCTGTCGTCAACTCCTCCATTGACTCATCAGCGTTCTCCAACACTTCTTCCACATCAATAGAAGCAACCCCGTAATGATCAGAAATTTCGACTATAGCACGAGCGTATTCCTCTTCCTCACTAAGCGAACGTCCAATAATCGCAAAAATCTCCGCTCCAGGTTGGTCTGCAATTACTTGATTTAGCAATGTTTCATAGCTTTTTTCAAATTGTTCAACAGTCAAACGATTTACATCCGACTCCCCAAAAGCAATTGCCACTAAATCTTGTTGCGTTTCCTTTTTCCCTTGCTCATACATAAGCATATTATCAAACATATCCGCCTCATCTTTTATAACTTGATGTTGATACACTTGATTATTATAATTTTCTTCAATTAGATTACTCACTTGTTGCTGCCATGCTTCTCCCTCTTCCACACTTTCACCAGCACCAACAACACCTTGATCACCAATGACCATGAAATGAATCTTTCGCTCATTTGCTAGCTTCGTATAAAAATCTCGATTTTCCTTTTTATCTACCTGCATATTTTGATCGATCTTTTTATGTGCTTGCTCACTGATCAATTTTAATTTTTGATTATATTGAAAACTAGCATAAGCAATGAAACTAATAAAAATAATAGCTGCAACAAAAATAAATATCGCTTTTTTAGACATAACCAATTCCCCACTCTTTCTTATATTTCAATTAAACTATACTTTTAAAAAAATCTTTTATTTAGCGATGGCTGTGCGATTATACACGTAACAATCCTCGGAATCCTCTCGCAGCATAGTAAGATTCCGCACTATTGTGATAAACAAACACAGTCCCATATCGTCGATCACAAAAAAGTGCCCCACCTAGCTCCCTAATACTTGCAGGTGTATGTATCCAGCTAGACGTTTTTTGATCAACTTTTTCTACAGCTTGAAGCTTACGATACTGCTCTTCTGTCAAAAGTTCAATCCCCATAGTCATTGCCATATCTACCACATTATCTTTCGGCTTATTTTTTTTTCTAGACTCTAATGCCTCACGATCATAACAGATGCTTCTACGCCCTATAGGACTTTCTTGTGAGCAATCATAGAATATATATTCATTCTCCGCTTCCTTGTGCTCCAACACATCTGGTTCACCGCCCGTTCTCTCCATTTCATGTATCATTTGCATTTTTTCCGGACTTGCTTCTAGTTTCACACGTACACTACTCCATTCCAATCCTGGGTGCCTATGCATATTATTCTCGAAACGATTATGTAAAGTTTTGATTAATTCTTCATGCTGTACTACCGACCTCTTATTATTAACCATTTTTTATCCCCCTTTTTTCAAAAGTAACAATAGTGAGCTTTTTTACAGATGGTTTGATGGAAGTAGATCTGAACGCTCTTGTTTCACTATGGTGTGAATTTCTAAAAAAAGTACGCAACTTTCCATTTTACTACTCTATTCTCTATTTTCACTGTAACTTACTACAATTTCAAGTTCTATTTTGCTAAATTCAGATTCTGTGCAAAAAACGATCATTGTTTATGCTAGTTTTACCGACGGAATAATAAGACAAGGGTCCCTTAGTTAGAAATGAGAAAACTCATGCATAATCAGGAAGTATCATTTGAGCAACTCCTGCACGATTTTGAACCAATAATTTTTCACCTTCTCCATAAATACGGAATAAGAGATGAGGACAAAGAGTTCTATCAAGAGGGAAGCATTGCTTTATGGCATGCTTGGCAAACCTACGATCAAGAAAAAGGGAAATTCTCAACCTATGCCTACTTTTCGATTCAGAAAGCATTCTTTACATTGTTAAGAAAAGAAACGGCAATTCAAAAACGAAAAGAAAAATATCAATCTTACTTAGACACCAGCAGCCTTGTCTGCTACAACCAACTGCCTTTCGATCCTTATTTATTCGCTATGATCGAGCAAAAGTTAACCCAAAACCAAATGAAGTGGTTTATCGGCTATATCATCAATCAACAAACAATAAAACAAATTGCCCAAAAAGAAAACGTCACAGAAAACACAGTGAAAAACTGGGCACGCCTAGCCAAACCAAAAATCCAGCAAATCCTAACGAAATGGGACATTGGGGTCAGTCCCCAATGTCCCACCAATTGAAAAATGGGGCGCTGGGGTCAGTCCCCAACGCCCCACCAAGCGTCCCACCGATAATTAGACGATTGCTTTAAAGCCTTTTCTGATGACTTCTTGAACATGGTGCACGGTAACATATGCTGTACTATCAATTTCTTGAATTCGTTTTTTTAACTTGGCAAGCTCTTGTCTATTGATCACAAGATAAAGCACTTTCTTATTATCCCCAGTATATCCACCATAGCCATCTAAAACAGTGAATCCGCGGGACATTTTATGAATAATTGTTTCTGCAATTTCCTCGGAACAGCTCGACATAATAAACACAGCAACTCGCTCATCTATGCCCTCCGTAAAGAAATCAATCACCTTCGCCCCAATATAAACAGAGATCAGCGTGTACATTCCTTTATCAATTCCTATCACAAAAAGGGAACCAGACACAACAATAATATCTATCACTAGCATCGCATTTCCCACACTAACTCCTAAATATTCATTCGCTATTCTGGCAAGCACTGTTGATCCACCACTACTGCCACCCGAACGGAATATCAGCCCTAAGCCAATCCCTACTAACAGCCCGGCGAAGATAGCGGACAATAAAGTATCATCTGTCAGCATCCGTCCATATTGCTCTGTCACGGATAAAAAAATGGACGACGTAATAATAGAAAATATCGTATAATAAAACGACCTTTTCTCAAAAAAACGATAGCCAACTGCCACTAACATTACATTTAATACAAAGTTTACTAGTCCCGTCGACCATCCAAATAAATAATGAATGACTACCGTTATCCCAATAACTCCACCTTCAGAGAGCATATTCGGAATCATATAAAAGTTGACCGCTATAGCAAAAATTATTCCCCCGGCAATAATTAATAATAAATCTACCATTGTTTTTTTCATAAATGCATCCCTTGTCTTTCTATATCTAATAATTTTGAAGATCGATTAAGAATGAATCATAATTTTTTTGATTAATCAATCGGTTAACTTTTTCTTTATCTTGTGTCCATTTCGAAAACATATCACTTAAAATCGGAAGGTGATGATCACCATCCCGTTTTGTTTTAATAAGAAATAGCACTTTAATAATATCCTTATCCCAAATAATTGGTTTTTTTAAAACCGCAATATAACATACCGGTTTTCTGCAAATCTTATGAAGATCTTGTAAATGAACGATGTTATTACCTATTTCGTGGGAAATAAAGGGCATCTTCGTTATCATTTTTTCTTCAATAATTCCTAAGGCTTGCAATTCATGCACTATATTTTGTAAGATACTCTGTTTATCTGTGCCTTCTAAATAAAAATTAGCATAAGTAGGTTTAAAATATTTTTCTACGTCTAGTTGAAAGAGATCCAGTCTACTTACAAATTGTTTAATTTGCTCAATGTAATTTCCTTTTTCAATTGCAACTTGATGAATAGAGCTTGGTAGTCTGTGTTTATATGAAGACACCAACACATCTATATGATCCATTTGCTCCATTGCTTCATCTAAAAAGTCATAATTAATCAATTGAAAATTTTTTTCAGGGAAATTTTCCTTTAATTCATTAATATACATAATCGTTTCTGCACGACCACGTCCACTAATCAAACAAATGGTTATCTTTCTTCTTTTCCTTAAATTACGTAAAGCTACATTAAAATAAAGAACTAAATATCCGAATTCATCTAAAGATATATTAATGTGATAATAGTCTTCGATTACCTTAACCGCAGAAACAGTTACCTTTGTAGCAAAGAGATATTTTTGAAGATTTTCATGCACAACTGGATTTCTTAAAACAATTCGATGCTTTATTCTTCTTATCATTTGAAGCATATGTAATGGAAGATATTTGTTAAGCGTGGGGTCATTAGAAATATCAATATCAAAATTATTTTTAATTTCCAAATACACATGTTGCAAAACTTGATTCACTTCTTCTAATACACTAGGTTTGGCATCAATAGACTGGAGAAGTTGTTTACTCTCCAAATGCATTGAAATATAATAGATATCATTTTTAGTAAGATTCGTTTTAAATACTTGATTAATTGTATCACATAGTTTTTTACTTGTACGATAAATCGTTGAATATACCTGATTAACTTCATCTTCATATTCTTGTGTAATTTGTATTGTGTGCCCAGATTTACTCCTGAAAATTGAAATCAACACGTGAATAGCTATATTCTTTAAAGAAAAATCTGACAAAGAAATTTTATTCTGTTCGCAAATATTACGCAATAAGTCTTCAACAAAAGGAATGATCGTGTGTTTTAGTTCATATAATTTCTCTTCCAATTCAATACTATTATCAAACGTCATTTTATTATGAAAAAAATACTCCGCAAAACAAATACGTTTATCTAGCTCATTTCCCGTTATTGTAATTCCATAATTAGCTTTAGAGGATAGATGCAATTGATAATTAGATAAAACACGCTTTACTTCTGGCATATCTTGATTTAATGTAGAACGGCTAATAAACATTTGTTCTGCCAAATGATCTAATTTAATATAATCTTTGCTTAGTAATAACGCCCTAATAATATAAAAAATTCGTTCATAATTATTTCGCTTAAACAAATTCAATCGTTTAATATCTATGGTTGCCAACCCTTTTATTAAGTATTGTTTGGCGCTCTCATCCTTATAGCTTAATGTATACCCTTTATTCGAACTTGATTTTATTTCTATTCCTTTACTTTTAAGCTTTTTCTTCAATATTGATATATCATTTTTAACAGTACGTACGGAAGCTTCTACAACTAATGCAAGATTTGCAGCAGTCGTCGTTTCTTTTTCCTGCAACTCGTTTAAAATTAGTAATTGTCTTCTATTCAAATCTAACATAAGTATCGCCTCCTAAAAAAAATAACTGTAATCATCTGATTATAGTTATTTTATCGCAGGTTCACAGCCAGTCAAGTCTTAGCCATAATAGTTGTTAAATTTGCTTTTTTATTTTTTGTTCGTTGATTAATATCTCTAATCACTGAAAGAGTTCGCTTAATAATAAGAGGGAGTAACGCCCCCCTCATTGATTAAATTAGACCGAGTAATGACCCACCAATACCAATTGCGATAGTAATTAACAAGATAGTAGTTGGCTTTTTTCCTTTCTTTAATAAATAAAACATAAATAGTGTATAAAGTAATGGTAACAGTAAAGGGAAAATTTGATCTATATAATCCTGCATTGGAAGCTTTTCTTCTCCAACAGTAAATACTAACGCAGATTGTAATTTTACCATCGATGCAGACATTGCTCCAATTACCATCAATCCCACAATCGTTGCACCTTTAGAAATTTTTTGCATTATTCCAGAACTACTTGCTTTACCCATAAGTGATGTCCCAAACTTATAGCCAAACACCCCACCATAATAACGGGTAAGCATATGAGGAACATTAAATAATAATAAGAATAAAATAGGTCCTAAAATACTACCTTGTTGCGCTAATGACAATCCAATACCAACTGAGATAATTCTTAATGTTCCCCAAAATAATGAATCACCAATACCAGCAAATGGACCCATCAAACCAATCTTTACATTATTAATAATACTTTTATCAAAATTAGGATTTTCACTTGCCTCTTTTTCAAGCGCTGTAGCTACTCCAGTAATGGTCGTTACCACATGCGGAGTCGTATTAAATATAGCCATGTGACGCTCTAATGCTTCTGCTTGTTCATTCTTCGTTTTATAATACCGCTTAATTGCCGGCCACATACCAATAGAGAAACCAAGTGCTTGCTGTCTTTCATAATTATAAGAAGCTTCTAGCATAAAAGAATTCCAAAATATTTCACGCATTAGTTTCTTTTCATCTTTGTTCAATTTCTTTTTCTCAGACATCGAATAAGTCCTCCTCATCTGTTGTATTTGTTTCTGTAACTTCTCCTTGTTTTCCCTTCATTTCAAACACAATAATAAATGCAAGAACTACACCGAATAATGTAATACCCAAAACTGGTAGATTTAAATAAGCAAATAATGCGAAACCAAGCAAGAAATAGAGAATATTGTTTTTATTCATCATCGGTAACAATAATAATGCAAATCCAACAGCTGGTAATAATCCTCCAGCTACTTCTAATCCATTTTTAATCGCTTCTGGGATATTGTTAACAAAAGCCTCAACCGCTGTTGAACCAAATAAAATAGCAACAAAAGCAACAAGAAAGTACATAGCGGATTGTAGTAAAAGACCCGCTATATTTAGAGTTATCAGTCCTTTAATATTCGCTTCTTTAGCAAGCCTCATTGCAAAGTCCATAAACCAACTTCTTACGATAAATACAATAACTTTTAATGATTGCGCGAGTAATGCAATTGGTAAAGCCAAAGCCAAAGCCACGTCTGCTCCATTTCCACTCATAATAGCAAACGTTGTACCTAGTCCTGCACCTACTAGAACATCTGGTGGAACAGCACCACCTACTTGAATAAATCCCATAAATACAAGTTCTAATGTTGCACCTACTAGAATACCTGTTTGTAAATCTCCTAGCACTGCCCCGATAATTGTAGATACAACAATTGGTCGAATAACCATAGGTGTACCTAGCATTTTCTCAATAAACCAAAGAATTGCTAAAATTAACCCAACAATAATTGCTATTTGCATAGACTTTTTCCCTCCATTTCCAATTTAGAAAGATAATTTATTTTTCAAATCATTATAGTTTTTAGCATTTTCATTAGGAACCTGGCGAACCTCAATTTCAATTCCCTTATCTTGAATTTTATCTAAATATTCAATATCTTCTTTTGATACATATACAGCAGGAGAAAATAATACTTTATCATCATACTTTTGCATGCCCCCTACATTCAAAACAGGCTCTTCTTGAATTTGTTCCAGCAACTCATATGCTGATTTAGGATTAGAACAAATCACAAATACCTTCATAGATTGAAGCTTTGGATTCTCTACTAACTTTGCTGCTTCATCAACAGTACGAATAGCTAATCGAACTCCATCCGGATTACTTGTTTTAAGTGCCATTTTTCGTATTTCATCATTCGCCGCATTATTATCAGCAATTACGATTGCTTCATAAGATAAAGCAGATCTCCAACTATAAGCAACTTGTCCATGTAATAAACGATCATCAATTCTCAGTTTTACAATCATTGTCTATTTCCTCCTTGTTTTTGTTTAAAGATCAAAATCATCATCTGAGCTTTCATTATTTTTGTTTATTTCATTATTAGCAAAAATAATTTGTTCTTTCGAAGCATGCACAACCTCTTTTAGTTTAGCTTCGTTCACTTGCTCTTCACTTAACATAACCACTTCTAATAAAAGTGGAAGGTTTATACCAGAAATAAGATAAACATTCTTTCTATTTAAATAACCAAGTGCAGTTTGATTTACACTACCGCCAAAAATATCAGTAAAAACAATTAATGTATCTTTTTCATCGACTGTAGAAATAAAAGCTTCTAATTTTTCGTTAAAAGGTATTTCATCTGTATAGGCATTAATAAAACTCAAGTTTTCTTGTTTTCCTAAAATTAAATTTGCTGTCGAAACAATCCCTTCTGCAAATTTTTCATGTGTTGCTACTAAAATTTTCTTCATAACATAACCTACCTTATCTACAATGTTTTATTAATATAATCTGTCACTTGCGGGTAAATACCTCTTGCTAGATCTCTCCCCTTAGCATCTGCTAATTTATAAGCCAAAACTTGAAAAAAAGCAATGTATTCTAATGTATGGAAAGATTTACTCATTGATTGGATGTGGAAATCAGCTTCAGATGTATCTCCTATCACATAACAAGGTGAAATCTCTTTAGTTATAAAAGTAGCTATTCTACTTGCCTTCTCATCATCCTCACCAGCTCTACTTAGTATGAAATACCCCATTGTGCTATCAAAAGCATTTTGTGGGCCATGGATTAATTCCTCTAATTCAAAGCTATTTGTGAAAACAGGTAACATCTCCATAAATTTTATATCTGCTTCTTGTGCGACTGGCCACAAATCATTTGTTCCAGCAAATAAGAAGTTTGATTTCCTCATAAGTTGATATTTATGTTTGTTATACCATTCCAAAGTACGTTCAGTGATGATAGGTAGATTATTCACCATTGCTGTAAAATCAGCTGTATAAGCTTCTACATCATAATCTGAAATTTTTTCATTTAAACGAGCCATGTAAATAAACATCCAATATAGTGTTGCACACGTTGCAGAATAACCTAAAGTTCTATAAATATACTCCTCATTATCTGATCCAATTTCAAAAGAAATATTCGCTTCATTTGCTATCGGTGTATCTAAAGACTCGGTTAGTGATACCGTTGTAAAACCTTTTGATTTAACTAACTTTAATGCATCATAGACAAGCTTTGTTTTGCCACCTTGCGAAATAAAAATATACAAATTTTCATTACACAATAAGTCGTGATTGTAATAGTTCACAAATATATTAGGGTATACAATTTCTACTGGGAAACCGATTACATTTTCAGCAAAATGTTTTGTTGTAAATGCTGCATTATAAGAGGTACCAGATGCAATGATTACAATCTTTTTATACGAATTATTCGGGCCTAAGCAATCTAAAAGTTTATTCTCAAATG
Organism: Paraliobacillus salinarum; assembly: GCF_014083865.1. Lineage (GTDB taxonomy): Bacteria > Bacillota > Bacilli > Bacillales > Amphibacillaceae > Paraliobacillus > Paraliobacillus salinarum. Next base: position 149,118 of record NZ_JACEFA010000002.1, read on the forward strand.
TGTCTTTGTTACTTATGATTTTCTTTAATTGAACAGGAATACGTTCAATCGTATCCATCATACTCATTAAACCACTCCCTTGATGTTTATAACCCCATAATAAAGTCATCGATGGTTTTTATCCATATTTGATTTTGCACGAATAATGATGCAAAAATATATAATTAGAAAATTCTAAGATTTAACAGGTAGTATTATTACTTTAGAATAGACAAAAATATATTAATAAACCAAAATAAAAAGCGTTTATCCAACTGTCCAGCCATTGGATAAACGCCATAAACTTCACTCAAACTTCTACCTTTTTTCATTCAAACTTCCACCACTTAAAAATCCAAAACTTTATTTTTTTGTTATTTTATCATGCCATGACTTTGCAGTTTGGTTGATCACCAAATTTAAGTCTGCAATATTTCTTCTCCCTGAATCCTCCAGCCATTTGCGTGCTGGATTTTCACCGTCCACCGCAAAAACTGACACACTATCTTTCCATGTTGCGCGTCCACATAGCACACCATTAAACGTAGAACCCGCTTCAGCTGCAAAAGTCAACGTATCCTGGAATAGTTGCGCACTAACTCCAGCACTCAAGAAAATAAATGGTAAATGTGTCGCTTGACTCTGTTCTTTAAAATAGTCTGCTGCTTGCTCTTTTGTGTACACCACTTCTGACTCATCTGATGCATAGCCTTCCACATAATTCATGTTAACAGGTACTTCTACCTTCAAAACATCTACGTTATATTGTGGTTTAGAAAATTCCGCCATTGCTTTGTTGACTTTATGCGGCTTCACCTTAGCAAATTCTTCACCTTTGGCATCACTAATCGTCGCATCGTACGTAACTATTTCTAAGAAAAAAGGAATATCCTCTGCCATACACTCAGAACCGACTCGTTCCATGTATACATGTTTAAATGTATTAACTGTTTCATCTTCATCTACATCATAATATAACAAAAATTTAACCGCATCTGCACCAGCTTCTTTAATTCGTTTCACAGACCATTCCTCTAACAAATCTGGCAAACGACCAGGTTGTGTCGCATCATATCCTGTTTTTTCATAAGCCAATAACAAACCGGCTTCTTGATCTCGAACCTTACTAGCCGGTAATCCATACTCAGGATCTAGCAAAATAGAGGTGGCATATGGTGTTAATTCTTCAGAGATCAATTCTTTAAATCGGACGATTCCTTGATCATCTTCTTTACCACTACCCTCACTAATCATTTTCTTCAACGAACCCCTCTGATCAATTGCTAGCGCGCCAATAACTCCTTTTTCATCTGATAAGCGTGTTAGTGCATTGAATTTTTCTTCTGATATTTTGTGCATTATTAGCATCTCCTGTTAGTTAGATTTACTTCTTTTCCTAAAAAATATCCTTGCAAAATCCCTACTACTTCTCAAGTATAGAAAAAGCGACATTTCTCATATTAGAAAGTCGCTTTTTCATTTTAAACCAAATCCCTCTCAGGAAATAATCATCAAATCTTGGGCATCAAACACATAACCAATAAGGCTTCCCAAAAATTTTACCTAAAAGAAAACTTATAGAATACCTACCAAGCTACCAACAATACCTAATGCTACAGTAATACCAATTAACGTTAATGGTGATCTACCTTTTTTAAGTAACCAATAACAGAAAACAGTATATAACAATGGTAGTAATGCTGGCATGATAGAATCTAATACTTCTTCTTGAATGTTTACTGGAATTTCACCAGCTTGGATCGTCCAATCAAGCTTGAAGTTTACATATGAAGCAATCAAGGCACCTACTACAGCTATCCCTACAATCGAAGCAGCACGAGAGATTTTCTGTGTTCCCTCTTTAAGTGAACTAATTGCAGCTGTACCTTGCTTGTATCCGTAATGCATTAAGAAAAATCTCAAACCAAAGTGCACAGCGTTAAAAGCGAGTAAGAACAATACCGGCCCCATGACATTACCATCGGAGGCGAGCGAGGCGGCTATACCACCAGTGATCGGAAGGAGCGTTAACCAGAACAATGCATCACCAATACCACCTAAAGGCCCCATTAGTGCAACTTTAATTCCTCGAATCGCACTTCGATTCTCTTTTCCTTCTTCCATTGCTAGAATGATAGATTGAACAAACGTAATAAGGAATGGGTGTGTATTGAAAAATTGCATATGGTCTAACATTGCAACCTTAAGGTCATCTTTATCCTTATGAATCTTCTTCAAACCAGGTAGAATACTGTAAAGCCAACCACCAGCTTGCATTCTTTCATAGTTAAAAGAAGCTTGTAAAAATAATGAACGCCATACCATACGATTTAAATCTTTCTTCGTAAGTACCTTCTCAACAGTTGGATCATTGTAATCATCTCTAATATAATCTTCTTTGTTAATCAACTCTTGTTCTTTAGATCCCATCAGAATAATCCTCCTCATCTGCCGGCCCTTGATTAGCCGTTTGTACTTTAGGAGTTCCACCGCCACCAAAGAAATCATAAGCTGCAATCGCTACAGCAATAATTGCCACTGCTAAGATTGGAAGTTGCAGGTAAGCTACCGCAACAAAACCAATTGCGAAAAACGGAGCGTATGTCCACTTAAACATAATTTTCATTAACATTGCGAAACCAACAGCAGGCATAATACCACCAGCAACTGTAAGCCCGTTAATGATCCATTCTGGCATGATGCCAACAACTTCTGCTGCTTTTTCTGCACCAAAATAAATTGGTAAGAAAGAAATAGTAAAGAAGAAAACAAATAGTAAAGCCGGTCCTAAATAGTTCAGTTTATCAATTGACTTTGTGTTCCCTTTTAATGCATAGGTATCCATCTTATGCATGATCGGGGAATAAGCCGTAAATAATAGCGTAATAAGTGCTTGTGCAGCTACTGCGAAAGGAACAGCAATCCCAACCGCTGTCTGAGGTGATTCGCCAACTAATATGGCAAATGCAGTACCAATAACCCCACCTATAACAACGTTCGGTGGCTGTGCACCTGCTAGAGGTACCATTCCAGCCCAAACTAATTCTAATGTAGCACCTGCGATAAGACCTGTTTGTAAGTCACCGAGTATTAAACCAATGACAGCACCCGCAACGATTGGACGGTGTAAGTGCGTCAAGCCGTTAAATTGGTCAATTCCAGCAATACCTGCCCAAAGACCAATGAGTAATGCCTCCATTAACATGTTTTATCCTCCTCGCTTTTTTACCATTTCACTAAAATTCATCAGATATTAAATTTTCGTCATTAAATCGAAGCCACTTTCATTCGGAATTCCTCTAACTTCTAATTTAATCCCTAGTTCATTTAACTTTTTAAATGTCTCAATATCCTTTTCATCTAGTGAAACAGTTGGTGAAATTTGTTTCTTTCCTTCAGCAAAATGAATGTTACCGACATTGATTTCTTTTATAGGCACCCCTCCTTCAACTAGTTTTAACGCGTCTTGTGGTGTTTTTACTACTAAGAGAATCTTTTGACGCGGAGCTGCTTTTTCGATAATACGGATGGTCTTCTCAATTGTGAAAAATCGGCTTTGTGCTGTGTCTGGAAGAACCATATCCATCAAGTTTTGTTGCACTTCATCCTCTGCAACGGCATCATTGGCCACAACAACTAAGTTCGCACCTAGCGTGTTCGTCCATGTCATTCCTACTTGCCCATGTATTAAACGATTATCAATTCTTGTTAGTAAAATATTTGGTGTTCCCATAACAATCACTCCTTATAATTTTTAATTTATTAAATGGTGCATTTATTCTTAATATGGATAAATCGTTACACCTTTTACCACTCGATTCACTGTCCCGGTTGGTGATGGTGTATCTGGCGTATTCCCAACTTTCACAGAAGATAACAACGAAACCGTCTGTGCAAACATGACATAAGGTAGAGCAAGATAAGCATCTGGTACGTCTTCAGCCTTTTGGTCAAAAGTAAAAGCATCACCTGAATAGTTCTCTTCTCCCTCAACACTAATCGCACAAATATGTCTAGCAGTACCGTCTTGCTTTAATTCATTTAACATATCGATGTCATATTTCCTTGTATAGTTGTTATTTGATACGAAAACAAACGCTAACGTATTCTCATTAACAAACGATTTTGGTCCGTGACGGAAACCAAGTGATGAATCTGAATTCGTTGCCGTCTTACCAGCAGTTAGCTCTAATACTTTAAGCTGGGCCTCTCTAGATAATCCTTCTAAGCTCCCAGAGCCTAAATAGATAATCCTATCAAACTGCAAGTCAATCACACGCTGAATTTCTTCTTCGCGTTCGATCACGCTTTCACCCATATCGCTAATCATGTTCACAAGATGCTTCTCTTCTTCATCTGTTAAATGATCGAAAGCTAAAAGCGCTGTTAATGTCATACAGCTATAACTACCAGTCATCGCAAACCCTTGATCATTTGATTTCTCCGGCATTAGAAGCAGTAGATTTTTATCATCACCAACTACACTTTTAGCTAGCTTTCCATCTGGTGCACAAGTAATGGTGATTTGATAGAAATCGCTTACAATTTTCTTTGCTAATTCTACTGAAGCAACACTTTCGGGACTATTTCCACTTCTAGCAAAAGATACTAATATAGTTGGTATGTCTTGTTTTAAAAATTGATACGGATTAGAAACTAATGTTGTTGTCGGAATGCTAAGAAAATCCCACTTACTCTCATCATTCTTTTCTTTTATATGCGCAAGAATCGTATCTCCTACATAAGCTGATGTTCCAGCTCCAGTAAAAATAACTCGAATTCTTTCGTGTTTCTTTCCAATCTCACTCAAATAATTTCGAATGCTTTCCTTCTTGTCTAAATAACTTGTATAGGCTTCTTTCCACAAATCTGGTTGCTGTTTAATCTCTGCTGTTGTGATCGTAGCTCCAATTGATTTTAATTTGTCTTCAGAAAAATTATACATAGTAACCTCCTGTATTAGATTCCTTCATCTAGATCTTCTTCTTGTCTCTTTTTTTGTTTAAAAGTTTGTAGACCTGTTTGACCAGATTGAATCACTTTATCGGTAAAAGCATCTAATGCATCACCACGACTGAACAATCCATCTAAGATTGCTGGCAAATTAGTTCCAGCGATTACTTTTATATTCTCTTTTTCTGTTGATAAAATAACAGATTGATTAAATGGTGTCCCGCCGGGTATATCTGTAAACAGGACAACCCCGTCACCTTGTTCTACTTCGTCTGCTGCATGACTTAATTCAATTTGTAACTGGTCTGCACTCATTCCTTCTTTAAAATCAACCGTTTTTACGTGTTCTTGTTCACCTGCGATTAACTGGATAGATGAATAAATTCCAGAAGCAAATTGACCATGACCACTTATCACTATTCCAATCATACTATCCTTCCCTTCTTCTATCTTGAATGTCTAATTCTATAAACAAACTCATCATTTTTAGCAACACTTACCGTATATTCGATCATGACATTTTGCTTATTATAAGACTTTCGCTGAATTCTTAAACATAAAGCATCTGTCATTGTTTCCAGTAGGCGGGATTCTTTATCTGTCATAATACTAGCCGCAAACTCTTCATCAGCAATCGCTACCTCTTGTCGATAATCTTCTTTAAAAATTTCATATAGAGGCTTTTCGTCTAACATTTCTCTACTCAATGATTTAAACAAATATTCGGGTAGGTAACTGACCTCAAACAACATTGGGGCACCATCTGCATATCTAATTCGCTCCATCCGATATGCTAATTCCCCTTCTCGCAACCCTAATACTTCGGCAATGTGTTTGTATAAAGGTACAATCTCAAATTCTACTACTGATGTTTTTGGCACTTTATTTAACTGGCGCATATAATCAGTGAAACTATAGCTTTCTAGCAAATTCTTTCGATCTCTAGTCAATTCAGCAACAAATGTACCTTTGCCATGTCGCTTGTAAATGTATCCTAGATTCTCTAGCTCTGCTAAAGCCAACCTTACTGTCGTCCTACTTAAATCATAGGTCTCACAAATTTCTCTTTCTGACATCATTTTACTATTTGGCTCTAAATGGTCTGTGATCTCGTTAATCAACAAGTCAACAAGTTGACTATATAACGGAACAGAACTATTTTTATCTATCATCTTTATTCATCCTCAACTTGTCATTATAGGTTATAACATGTTATAACCAGTTAACTTACTTCGAATTTTAAAGCGTTTACATTTGTTTGTCAAGAGCTAAAATGGATGTTTTTCACACTTTTTTAAAAAAAGCTTTGTGACCCCTAACACTTATTATTCTACTTTTAAAAAGCTACAAGTATGCAATATGTAATGAACTAATTTCTTCAAAACATAATTAATTCTATTAACAAGACAAACATTATTGTGAAATACCTATGCTTTCCATAGCTATATTATTTTCTTTAATGAAAAAGCGCATCGCCATTCTAAAAATAAGAATGATAATACGCCTTTTACTGCTCGTAATTTTAGTTATATCCCGTCTTGATTGTTTTGTGACGTTAATAAATGTATTTTTTTACACTGAATTAATGCCTTATTCGTCATACTGTCATAAGAAAAAAATTGATTATTCCACTACTAATCCATTCCAATGGTCATCAAATATTTCTTGTTTTGTAGCTCTTCTTTGACGAGATTCACGCGATGGTGCATCATGAATTATCGGGCTTTCTCCTTCAATTCTATTAATGTATTTAAGCATTCTATCTTTTAATTGATCAGCGATAGATCGATATGCTTGAACCCCTACTAAGTTCGTTAATTCGTAAGGATCTGCATCTAAATCATACAAGAATATTTCTTCATAAGTATCTGAACTTGGTGCTTCTGTTCCCTCTTTACCCTTTGCGGAAACGGCGTATTTCCAACGGTCTGTCCGTATCGCTCGGCCAATCTGTGACTCACTAATCTGAACAAACACTTCTTCTGACCAATCTATTTTTTCTCTTTGTACTAGAGGCACAATAGAATGCCCTTCCATTTGTTCAGGAACAGTGATACCACAAGCATCTAATAATGTAGGTGGTAAATCTACTAAACTAACTAATTTATCAATTGTTCCACCACCATTAAAAATGGAACCACAAAAAGCAGTTGGTACTCGAATAGAACTATCATGTGGTGACCTTTTATATTCTCCATTTCTAGTCTTAAAATGGTTTCCGTGATCAGAAGTAAACAGGATAATCGTATCCTTAGCAAGATTTAGACTTTCTAGAGAATCCATAACCCTTCCGAGTGCCGCATCTAAACGTTTTACCATACCATAATATCCTGGCAAGTGCTGTGGAGATGTACCAGACAATGACTCTAAATCTGGAGGAGTCCAACTTCCTATATATTTATCTCTATCTATATTTGGAGCCGGATAATTGTCCGTATGATTCTGATGATGCGGTTCCAAAAAAGATAAAAACATAAAGAATGGATCTTTCTTATGGTCATCAATATATCTAATTGCTGCATCAGCCATAGCATCTACTCGATAACCAGGTAGTTTAACTTCCTCATTATCATTGTTAAATAATACCGTATCATATGCATCTGAAGAAAATTCAAGTAATTCAGACCCAAGCCAATAATCGTATCCGCCACGATTCGGTTCTGTTACCGGTTCCTCTCCTCCAAGGTGCCATTTACCAATATAGCCCGTTTGATAACCAGCATCTTTGAAGTAATGTGCAAGTGTCTTTTTATCCTTTGAAAGAGGAATACCATTCTTATAACAACCGGAATTTGTTGCATATAATCCTGTTTGAAGACTTGATCTAGCGGGTGCACATACAGGTTGGCATGTAAATGATTTCTCTATATGTGTACCGCTTTTAGCCATGTAATCAAAATTCGGTGTTAAATCAAGCGGGTTACCATGTACTCCTGTCGTATCATGTCGCTGTTGATCAGTAAAAAAAACAATGACATTTGGTGATTGATTCTTTTGCATAGTAGTTATCACTCCTTTTACAACACTAACATTTAATGGTGTATCATCATCCTACACCTTCACATATTCTAGATAGATTTATTTATACATAAAGACTGTTCGAGAAAATTTTGAAATGATCATCAATAATTAAAGCTGCAGCACCTAACACAGCGCTCTCTTTAATTTCTGAAATTGTTACTTCAATCTGTTTTCCATACGTTCCTATTACTCTTTGATTAATTGATTCACTAGTTGCTTCCTTTAATATTGGATGTGACGCACCTATTGCCCCACCTAAAATGATGACTTCTGGGTCATAATAACTGATTACATTCGAAAGCCCGACCCCTAAATATAATCCGGCTTCTTTAAGTGTTTGCATCGCAATACTGGAACCTTTTTCCACAGCTTCACTAATACTAGACATTGATATCTGATCCATGCTGTCAAATAATTCTCTTTCTTCTGTAGATGCAAGCTTTAATCTAGATTTGACATTCTCTATTATTATTTTTTGAGAAACAAATGTCTCTAAACAACCATAATTACCACACGTGCATTCTTTCCCAAAAATATCTACAATTGTATGACCTAATCCACCTGCTTCACCATGTATCCCTCTATAAAGTTCATGCTTTAAGAAAATTCCACATCCGATCCCCTCATCAGCCATGACATAGACAAAGTTGGACTTCCCAATCCCCTTGCCAAACCATTTCTCAGCCAATGCAGCTACACTTGAATCTTTATCAAATTGGATTGGAAAATTAAAATGTTGGTGTAGCAACTCGGGCAAATCATTTTCTTTTCCTTGCATAAAGTTTGGAGATTTCAATATTTTATTATCCCTTATATAGACCGGACCAGGTAAGCCTATCCCCATCCCTAATAACAGATCTGCATCTACTTTTGCCTCTTCTATTACCTCATTAACTGCTCCCTTAGCAAACTGAAGTATATCATCAATAAGGTCATTCAACTGGTAAGAACTTTCTTTAAATGCTAAAATCTCACCATCCATGTTTGTTAAGGCTAATTTCATACTTGTTCTACCTATTTCAAACCCAATCGAATAATAACAATTTTTATTAAATTCTAATAAGACAGGTCTCCTTCCACCACTAGAAGGCGCCAATCCATTTTCTTTTAAAATATTCATCTTTATAAGCTTATTAATAATTCTGGTTACAGTCGGTTTGGGGACTTTGACTTTTTCAGAAATCTCAATACGTGAGATAGGTCCATTATCTCTCACCAAGTTAATTATTTGATTATAATGCACATTTCTCAGTGATGGTTTATTCAATCTATTTCATCCCTTCACAATAGATACTACTTTTTTATCGCTCGTTTAATATTTTTATTCATTCTAAATGACAAGAACATCATAATTATTGCTAAGATTAGGATGCTTAATGCAATCGGACTGGATATTACTTCAAATATATTCCCACCTGTTGAAGAAATAGCTAATAAGTAATTATGTTCGATAATTGGTCCTAGTATAATACCTAGTAATAACGGTGGTAAAGGATATCCAAACTTAATCATAACAAAACCTAAAAACCCAAAGAATAGTGTCACCCATACATTAAATAAACTAGTCATTAATGCGAACGATCCTGCAACAACTAATACTGTAATAACAGGGAATAAATAAGCATTGGGTACTTTTACTATTTTAGTAACTAAGCTCGAACCATACCAACCAGCGAGGAATACAAAGATTTCTAATAATAAAATCCCCATAAAAATCATTAATAATAAATTGGATGATCCATTAAATAAATCTGGTCCAATCTTTATTCCATGTAAAGTAAATGCCCCTAATAGTATCGCTGTTGCAACATCTCCTGGAATCCCAAATGTTAATAACGGAATAAAAGCAGCGGATTCAGTTCCAATCGCTCCTGACTCAGCCGCAGCAACTCCGTTCAATTCTCCTTTTCCGTATTTTTCTGGATGTTCGGAAGATCTGACTTCCTCCCCATAACTCAGAAAAGACGAAATAACAGCACCCGTACCAGGCAGAGCACCAACTAATACTCCAATAACGCTTCCCTTCGACATTGTCTTTAACGATTTTTTGATTTCTGTTCTATTTAGACCTTTATTTTTGTTATTTAGATTACCATTAATCTTGTTTAAATCGATCTGCTGCGGATACTGGAATCTTTTAAAAATTTCCGTTAAAGCGAATAAACCGATTAATGCAGTAACTAAATCAATTCCCTCATATAAATAATAACTGCCAAAGGTAAAACGTTCTACACCAAATAATGGATCTGCTCCAATAGTTGAAACAAATATACCAATGGTTGCAGCTATTAAAGCCTTTAATAATGATTTACCTGCAACTCCGGCAACGATTGACAAACCGAATATTCCTAAAGCAAAATATTCAGCTGGTCCAAATTTCAATGCAACTTTTGCTAATATAGGCGAAATAAGCATTAAAGCAGAGACAGAAACAAGCGCAGCAAATAGAGCTGATAACGCAGACATTTGTAAGGCTTTTTTCGAATGTCCTTTTTTCGTTAGTGGAAAACCATCCAAAGCAGCTGCTGCACCAGCCGGTGTTCCTGGAGTATTAATAAGAATAGCAGTCATTGAACCACCATAAATTGCACCAAAGTGAATAGCAAGTAATAATAAAATTCCAGCTAGAGGTTCCATTCCAAAAGTGAAAGGGATAGCTAGACCAAGTGCCATTGGGTCAGTTAATCCTGGTAATGAGCCAATGATTAAACCAGCTAACACACCTATTATCATTAATAGAATAATGTAAGGGTCTGCTAAGGTTTGGAACGCTTCTATATAATTATCCATCTTTAAACACCCTTCCTATATTCCGAATAAGCCCACTGGTAAAGAGATTTTTAAAAAAGTTTCAAAAGCAAACCAAATAATTAATGAACAGGTTAATGAATATATCACCGCTTTATACCATTCAACTTTTTTAAATAGATAGACTAAACCTAACATCGTTAAAAATGAAGCAATTAGGAATCCCAATATTGGTATAACAGAAACAAAACTAATTAATATAGCAATCCCTATCCAAAGTCGCTTATTATTTGGTTCTACACCTTCATCAAGTTCTTCCTCATCTTCAACAGATGCACTATCGTTATTTGCGATGTTTTTTTGTCGGACAATGGTTTGTAATAAACCTAGCCCAATTAAGAGAACTGCTAATAATTTAGGAAATAATACCGGACTGTCTAAACCTGTTTTCAGCTCTTCTGATAAAGAAGTTTGAAAATATACAATATAAAGGATACAAACGCCCAGAAGGATAACTACAAATGAATCAGCATGAGTTTTCAATACTTTAGCCATAATATAACCCCTCCATATTAAAAATAGGGGGAGGAAGACCGCTAAGCCTTCCCCAAACATCCTATTATTCTTCCATTTGATCAATTAAATTTGTTAGATTATCTTGATTCGTAGTGATTTGATCTTTCATTTCTTCTGCTTCCGTCTTTGTAACTAGAATATTATTGTTTTCAGCGAACTGAACAAAATCTTTTGATTCCATCGTTTTTAAGAAAATATCTTTCAACTTATTCTTCACATCTTCTGGCATATCAGCAGGTCCATATATACCAAAAGTTGGTCCGCCTACAATGTCAATCCCTTGTTCTTTTAATGTCGGTACATCTGGGAAGTTTTCAAATCTTTCTGCACTAGGAAAACCTAATATCTTTAATTCACCATTTTCAACTTGTTGATAGACATCAGATACATTAATAACACCCATTTCAATATGTCCACCTAATATAGCAGATACTACTTTTTTGCCACCTTCAAAAGGTAAATGTCTATAATTAAAGCCTGCTTCTTGATGCAGTTGCTCTGCAAATAAATGACTGAAAGTGTTTACTCCCGGAGTTCCAACTCTAGCTTCTTCATTGTTTTCCTTTAAATAGTCAATCATTTCTGCCATTGTATCGTAAGGCGCATCACCTTTAACAACTGGGTGCATTTGGAAATCACCAACACCTAAGATCGTTGTGAAATCATCCGGATAACTATATTCGACTTTCTGTAATAAAGGACGCAAGGATAGTTGTCCGCTAGGTAACATAGCTAGCGTATACCCATCAGGATCCGCTTTAATTAATTCCATTGTTGGCGGTACACCAGCCCCACCAGGCATATTTTTTACTACTAGCGCTTGACCGGTAATACTCTTGAACTCTTTTGTCATAGCATGTGCTGCTAAATCCATTGTTCCCCCTGCACCAAATGGTGTAATAATTTCAACATCGTCTGTCGGATACGCTTGCTCTTCCCCTTCTTCATTCGCTCCCGCTGTTTCCTCATCGTTCCCGCATGCTACAACAAAGAACAACATCGCAATTCCCATCAAAGCTATCCATACTTTTTTTAACTTCATACTAAAACACCCCTTTGTTTTTTGAAATATATAATTTAGCGTTGTTTAAACGTTAAATTTATTCATATGGTCTTTCAAACCCATTCGATCATATTGTTCTTCTGGCGCATTGTACTTGCGCAAATTCTCAACTAACTTTAATTTAAAAAACTCTACCTTTTCTGGGTATTTATCTATTAAATTATGATTTTGTTCATAATCTGATGTAATGTGATATAGTTCATCATGCAATAATTTAAAAGCCAACTCATGTTCCGTTTTCATTTGATAACGTTCCATTGTTTTTTTAGCTGAACGTGCAACACCATCTTTCAATGTTTCTTGATTCATTGTATTTACTTCAAACCTGCCATGGTCATAAGACTGAAACCTTTCTTTTGTTTCTTTGATATTAATATTTTGACCGAAGTCCCAAACTTGATAAAAAGTATCAGTATACCAGTAAAGAGGGCCGGATTTTTCAGGTCTTTTGACAAACACCCAATCCCCATCTGTAAGATAAATCGCTCCACCGAAAACCCCATAGATAATACTATCTTTCTCTACTATTTCTGTAGAATGATCTAAAACCGCCGGCAACAAGCTTCTACCATGTATGTCTTCTGGAATAGGAACATCAAGTGCATCTAATATAGTTGGATGTAAATCAGCCATTTGAACTAAATCATTTACGCGATGCGACTCCGCTTTTGGATGATAAATAATAATCGGGGTATGTGTAATATGGTTATATAATGTCTGACTGTGTTTTCCCACCCAATTATGCTCTCCAAATAGAAAGCCATGATCACTCGTCATAATAAAAACTGTATCTTCCATTCTTCCTAATGCTTCTAATTTGTCTAACATTTTCCCAAACCATTTATCTATTAATGCTAGATGTCCTTTATATAAGGCATGGATATGCTTAACCTCTTCCTTTGTATAGCGATCCGCCTTACCGTAACTCGGCCAGATTATCTCCTCTCCAGTATAGTCAGGATTAAACATTCGATTGTATGGTTCAGGAGGATCAAACGGCTCATGAGGATCAAATAGATCGATCATTAAGAAAAAGTCTTCTAGTGATTGATTATTTTCTAACCAATCGATGGATCTTTGAAATACCTTAGGCGTAAAATAATCTTCTTCCTTAGAAAAATGGGCAGTATTTCTTGCGTACTTTTCCCAATTACGACTCAATTTTTCTTTTGATGCAGGCCATCTAATTTCTACATCTGTGTCTGTGATCCAATTATCATTTTCCTGTCCACGAATAAATTCCATCCCATCAAAAGAATAGTGATAATTTCCAGCACCAGCTTGCCATAGATGATAATGATCTGTAACAAGCATTGTTTTTTTACCATGTTCTTTCAAACGATTGATTAAGTCTTGTTCTTTATACTCTAAAGGTGACCAGCCTCGTCTTAAAAAATTAAGCCTACCTGTCCAGAGATCTTGCCTCGCAGGCATACATGGATAAGAACCAATGTATGCGTTATCAAAAATTATGCTCATTTCTGCAAACCGTTGTAAATTAGGTAATTTAAATTCATGTTTGAAAGTATTATAAAATGTTAAATGGTCTCTTCGAAATGTATCGCTCAATAAACATATCACATTCATTTTGCAAAACTCCTTACTTTAGGCAATTATTCAGAACACAACCACTCCTCAGGATTTACTATCTCATTTTCATCTTTTATTGCAACAGATCCATTCATACAATCTGCACAGAGACCTAAACAGTGAAATTCAATCGTTTTAAACCCTTTATATCGTAACTTTTGTTCCACTACTCCGCTATACATATCAAGATTAGTTAAACAAAATGAAAAACTTGGTTTAATGGCTCCTTTTCGCGTCTCCATAGGCACACCTTTCTGAATAACTCTATATTTTGAAGCGCTTACATAAAAACTTATTTTCAGTTTAACTGATAATAAACTTTAAATCAATATGAAATTATGTATTTTTCAAAAAAAGATAAAACGACTTATTTTATTACAAATAATGTCCGTTTAGACTAAAAAATGATTTTTTTATCTCCCCTACCCCTGTAGTTAATTTCTTTTTGAAATTATGTAACGGGAATTAATATACTTTATAAAGGTGCTATCTCTTTAACATTAAACAACTTCCCATTATAATGAGAATAAATCTTTACTTGAAAGAAAAAATAGAGTGTAAACTACAATAACTATTGGAGGAATTACATGTGTACAACGGTTGGATTTTCTCATAAGGAAGGCTTTGTTTTCGGACGGACACTTGAAGTCGGGGTAACACTTGATAATGAAGTAGCATATATACCAAGTGATGTAGATGGTTATATAAAAGCAATCGGCACAACATTCTCATCTAAATATGCAACAATCGGAAGTGCCTTTTCTAAAATTGAGTTATTAGGTGACGGTATTAATGAAATGGGATTAATGGGATCAAATAACTTGTTACCTCACTATGCCACTTTTTCACCGGAAGCAGTAGACGGGAAAATAAACCTAACCACCTCCTACGCATTTAATTATTTATTAACTAGATGCAGTAATGTAGCAGAAGTGAGAGAAGAAGCTAGTAAAATGAATATTACGGCTTATGGAGAAACAAAAGAAGACGCATCAACTACAATGCACTTTTTCTTCATGGATGCAACGGGTGAGAAAGTTGTACTGGAACCGATAAATGGTATGTTAGTTGCTTATGATAATCCATATGGCGTGTTAACCAATGCACCAGAATTTGATTGGCATGAAACAAACTTAAAGAATTATCTTCACTTACAACCTGAAAATATAGAAAAAGCAACTTTTAATGAAACAACTGTGTCCAAGCTTGGTGAAGGAACAGGCATGTTAGGTGTTCCTGGAGACTTTACTCCACCTTCCAGGTTTGTACGCGCAGCTTATTTTGTTGCTAATACACCAAAACAATTAAATAGACATGATGCGATCTTACAAAATTTCCGTATCTTATCTCAATTTGATATCCCTACAGGAGCAGTCATCGAAACTGAGAAGAAATTGAAAGATGAAACATTATATACATCTGTAATGGACACTAAAGAAAACGCTTATTTTATTAAATGTCATGACCATATTAATATTCAGCCCTTCTATTTAAAAGACTATATGGATAAAACTGAAATAACATTTTTAACACTAAAAAAAGAAATGAGTATTTAGCACGCGATCTACCGCACTTTAATTAAGAGTATTATCGTCTAAGCATAGTAATACCCACACCTAATCAAGAGGTGTGGGTATCCTTGTGTGATAGCTTATGTTTTATAGAAAAATCAAATTTCTACTCGTATCTATTCTGTTTGTTCTATTTGCTGCTGTAACTGCTGAACTTGCTGTTGTGCCTGTTGAAATTGTGGATTGTGTCTTACCTTTTGATCCACTTGATTATCACAATTCTCTAGAGCCTGTTCCGCTTGTCGTAATTGGTGTTGTGCATGTTCCATATGTTCTGGATCACCGTTTGCTTGTGCTTGTTGGATCGCTTCTTGCGCTATTTGAGCTTGCTTGATCGCTAACTGGATCTGGTGTTCAACATCTTGTTCTGACATAGAGAATCCTCGTGTCATAGCATAACCTCCACTGTTTATTTTACATTAGTTACACTGTCCACTCTTTTAAAATTTATGCACGACACTCAGATACTACTTCAAAACTTCAGCAGCTTACTCACCAACCATTCCATCGCCATCGTTATCAATCATATGCGGGTACAGCCAATGGTCACTTGTTATCGGCATACTGAATCCGGCCTCTTTTGCTTCTTTGATCGTCACCTGTCCATTTCCGTTCGTATCAATACTGGAAATATCACGGTCTTCTGTATTGGAGCTCGATGATTCGTCAGGTTCGCTACCTGTTAAACCAAGTGATTCATTCACTTCATCCGGATCAACATTGTCAAACGTATCAACGACTTTATTCCCTTTTAACGTATAAGTGTATTGATAACTAGATGGAATCTGCGTTTTCGTATCTGGATAAGTAATGATTGCTTCAAAGTCAGTCGCACCACCCGCTTTACGGATCGCATCCTCTAGATAAGCTTGATCACCATGGCGGTTAAGCGTACTATCTTGCGGGGTAATATTATAAGCATTTGAAACTCCACCAAGCGAATCCGCAATAATATGCCCTTCATCTAAAACTGGACTTTCGACACCTGGTACTTTTGCTTCATCAGAAAAATATCTACCAGACGATAATACCGGTTCATTATCGTCATCTTGTAAAATAATTTCGTCTGCAATCACACGAACGAGCTGTCCATATTCATTAGTAAAAGCCCAATATTCTCGATCACCAAAACCAATATCCACATATACATTAGCTTCGCGGTCACCAGACAAATCGCCACCATCTACTTCTAGCAATTCACGTCCTGCAAAAGGATCATCCTGCGCTTGATCTTCTGCCGGCTCATTTTCTGGTTCATTTGGTTGTTGTTCGTTCGATGGCTCTTCTTCTAATACTGGTTCATCAGCAGCTGTCGTCGTTTCTTCCCCGCTGGTACATCCAACGAGCATAATTGCCATAAATAATAACATTAAATAGTTCAGGTTCTTTCTCAATTCATGAGCACTCCTATCATTTTGTTCAGTAAAAAATGCACACGTTCTTAACTGAATTAATCTTTTCCTATTCGATAATTAATGCATCTTTTGCTTTCGTTGTAAACAGACAAAACAAGTGAGCTCCTCTATAGAATAAAAGTCGACGAAAACCAATCCTAAGAGAGAACTCACTTGCTTATATTAAAGGATATAAGAAAACAATAGATTTTGCAAGATATGACTGTTCCTGCAATTTTATGTTTTAGTTTAACAATAATAAAATTTGATGGTTCGCATTTTCCGTAATAATCAGGATTAGGCATTAAAATAGGGTTTTCAAATTCAAAAAAAATTCTTGACTGGGTGTGGCCATTATTTGCACAAATTCTAACGTTATTAGAAGGGTCCATAATTAACTGAACAACCTCATTGTATGGATTAGTCGTTAGTAAGAGAGTCATTGTTTCTGTAAAAGATACTTTATTATCTCCGTGCACTGTTGTTGAAGAGCTAAAGACTAGCAAAATTAGTCATTTCATCAATTTTGTAATTTCTAAAAACAATATCAACAGCTCCCACATCTGTTACTTAAATCTCGAATTATCCCCACCAAATTTTCACTTTATTTTGGTAAGTTTAAAATTACTGTTTCCGCAATCTTAAAGTCCATAATATCGTCTATATCAATAGAGCTCTGCTTATCCATTAATGCAGCGTAGCATCCTGTTTTATATATACTATCAGTTATCATTAAATAATCTTTATCTACTATATATAAGGCACCATTTACGCGATAGTAAGTTGGTAAACTTTGCCTTGGAATACCCACTGCCTCTTGCTTTATGAAACCTTCAAGCGAATGATCTTCAGGTAATATATTGCACCACAATGGTGAATGTTCAACTTCACATACAGAAACAACAGCATTGGCGTTTTTACCGTTAAAGACATCATATCCATTAATTATATCTTTTGAAGTTCGAAGGGGAGAAGTTGGCTGTAACAATGCTATAGTATCAAACTCTCTTCCTGTTTTTTTGTATTCTAATATCGTATCTTTTACAACATCCCATGATGATGATGTATCAGAAGCAAGAAATTCTGACCTTAGAAAAGGGACACTAGCCCCCCATTCACGTGCAATCTGTGCATACTCTTCAGAATCTGTCGAAACAAAAACCTCTTCAAATAACTGCGAACTTATTGCGCTTTCGATAGTATATGCGATTAGAGGTTTTCCATTTAATAACTTTATGTTTTTATCTTGCAATCCTTTAGAACCACTTCTAGCAGGAATAATAGCAATATTACTCAATTACTTCACCTCAAATCGTAAAATTTCTTTTTCATTTTTATTCTATTATTTAACAGAAAGTCTTTTACAATATCAACAATCTTTTCTGAAGTATTACCATCCCCATATGGGTTAATTGTTTTTTTTGCTTGAATTCTAAAGTTACCAGACAACGCAAGTTCAATTGCAGTATTAATATCTTCATAATCTGGTCTACAATTTATTACACTATTAGCGTGTATCCTACCTTTTTGTCGATCGCCAATATTTATGGTAGGTATACCAAAACTTGGAGCTTCTAGTAATCCGCTTGATGAATTTCCTATAACCAAAGTACAATATTTCATTGCACTTAAATACCTAGTCATGCCTAAAGAAGTAAACGCTATAGCATTATTATTCACCTCTACATACTCATCAATCAATTTGTTTATAACTCTACCATTTGTATCAGCATTGGCTTTTGTAAATATAAAATCCATTTTTGGATACTTACTTAATACTTCAAGTATTACTTTAAATTGCTCTTCTGCACTATTCTCCTCTAAAGTTACTGGATGATAAGTAACCATTGCAAAAGGTCTTTCAAGCTTATAATTAATCGATACTTCTAATTCTTCTTTAGTTAATAATTGCTCTTTAAAAATATTCTCTACACCTGTTGCTCCAACACAAAATACCCTATCCGGATGTTCTCCAAGTTGAATAACTCGGCTCTTATATTCTTCTGTACTTGTAAAATGAAGATTACTTATTTTAGTTATGGCATGACGAATTGATTCGTCTACCGCGCCTTCTGTAATTTCCCCCCCATGCAGATGAGCTATGGGGATTCTTTGGTTCATCGCTGCAATACAAACTGCTAATGTTTCGTATCGGTCCCCGAGAACAATTAACATATCAGGTTTTAATTTCTCATAATAATCTGCGAAGCTAATTATTGCTAAACCCATTGATTTAGATATCGCTACCGGTGTATCAGAACTTAAAAGCATTTCAATTTTATTATCAATAACTATTCCGTCTTGCTCAATTTCATTATAAGTCAATCCAAATTCAGGTGATAAATGAGCACCTGTAACCACTAGACGTACGTCAAATTCAGGAATAGAATTTAACTTATTAATTACTGGTTTTAATAAGCCGTACTCTGCTCTTGTAGCAGTCAATATACTTATTTTTTTCATAAATTTATCAACTCGTCTTTTTTAAAATCACGGCTTGCCTTTTTCCCAATTATTTCATACCACATCATAGGTGATAATCCGTTCCCCGGTCTTTTAATTGCTAGGTTTTCACTTGAAAAGATCTCACCTTCAGCAATATCCGTTTCTGCAACGATACTTTTTCTGGCAATTGATTTGTTTTTGAACTCTGATTTAGAAGGTTTTTTAATTCCATCACCTAATGCTAACTCTATATTTCTAATTGATTTCACCAATTGAGCTAGCTCATGCGGTTCTAAGCTTGCTCTATGATCAGGGCCCTCCATATTTCTATCTAAAGTAAAATGCTTTTCAATAACCTTTGCTCCTAGCGCTACTGCTGCAATCGGTATTTCAATCCCATTTGTATGGTCAGAATATCCAATATCCACATTGAACGCATTTTTAATTGTATTCATTGCTAGTAAATTTACATCTTCTATCGGAGTAGGATATTCTGTATTGCAATGTAATACGATAATTTCAGGTGCTCCCGCATCATAAAGTACATTAACTGCCGATTCTATTTCTCCTAGACTTGACATGCCAGTTGAGAGGATTACATCCTTACCAAATGATCCAACGTTTTCTAAAAAAGGAAGGTTCGTTATTTCTCCAGAAGGAACTTTAAAGAAATCTATACCTAAATCATTAAGTAATTCGGCACTCTCTATATCAAAGGCTGTAGACAAAAATTCAATTCCCCTTTTTTTCGAATACCTTATTAACTCATGATGCATTTCAAGATCTAATTCTAACTTTTTTATCATTTCATATTGACTCTCACGATTATCAGTAGTCAAGTTTTGATAATTTGCTTTTGGAGCATGTTTGGCAACTAGTTTCTCAGCTTTAAACGTTTGAAACTTCACATAATCTGCTCCTGCCTTTGCCGCTTCCTCAATTAACTGTTTTGCAATATCAACTGATCCGTTATGATTCACACCTGCTTCTGCTATAATTATGACATTACTCATTGTAGTCTATCTCCAATTCTAATATTACCATCGTAATCATATTCATTGATCTCAATTGTTGAATCCAATGTCTTAACGATAACGCCTTTATTTGTTTTGCCAACAACCTGACCTGGGATTCCTTTATATTTTGGGGCTTGATTAATCATTTTAGCTTTGTTTATTTTTAATTCCATATCGTTTAATTTACTTCTCGCCATAGGCCCTGGCTTACAAATTGCTCTTATAAAATTAAAAATGTCCCTACTTGTTTGATTCCAATTTAAAATTTCGTCACCCTCTTGCCTCATTCCGCAATAAAACCCTATTGGGTGAATATCCTTCTGTTTAAATGGTGTATGCTTACCCTCTTGAATCAATTTAATAGCATCATATAGAATTATCGCGCATTCATTGTATGCTTTATCCAACAAAGTATTATAATCGTCATGGTCTGTTATATCAAAACACCTTTGAATTATAATGTCTCCTGTGTCAATGCCTTCATCAACATAATGAACTGTTATTCCAAATTCTGTTTCATCATTAATTAATGCCCAATTTAAAATATTACGCCCCCTATAAAAAGGTAATTTTCCAGCATGACAATTTATAGTCTTGAATTTCGGCATGTTCATGATTTCTTTTTTAAAAATTTGATTAAAGGACATGGACACAAATAAATCGCAATTGTATTCTCGTATTTGATTTAAGAATGCGTCTGAATTAATATCTTTATGTTTTAAATAATCAATCTTATATTTATCTGATAATTTTTTTAAGGTTAGATCACTAGTATCATTTCTTACACAGATAAACTTTATTTCAATACTCTCATCTTGAATAAGTAATTTAAAGGCTTCATGAGACCATTTCCCGTCAGCAAAATATCCGATCTTCAATTTATTATTCATCCTATAACATGATGTAAACCAATTACATCATTTCCTCCCTTCTAAACTCTATTTATCAACTTCTAATCTCGTTCTCATTCTTTCCATTTCATCAAGTTGTCCCATATCAAGCCAAGAGTTTTCACTTATTGGGTAAACACCTATCTTTTCTCCTGCTTTTTTATATTTTTCTACAATATCCGGAAACCCTACAGCTTTATTATTCTCAAGTTCGTCAATCACTCTAGGGTCAACAAAATACATTCCCGTATTTGTAAAGAAAGAGAATTCAGGTTTTTCTCTCATTTTATCTATTTCTCCATTTTCATTTATCTCAACAACACCATATGGTATTCTAATATGTTTTAAAGAGCACACCATCGTAATAAGGTTATTCTCCCTTTTATGAAAATCATATATCTTCTTATAATCTTCCTCGATTAAAATATCACAGTTTGTTAAGATAAATGTTTTATCTATCTTCCCCTTTAATAAACTAAGCCCTCCTCCCGTACCTAGAGGTTCATTTTCATCAACAAAATCCACTTTATAATTTTTCTCAATTTCATTAAAATATGCTTTAATCATATTCTTTTTATGATTAACTACTAAGTAGAACTCGTCATTACCATATTCATTAAATCTATTTATAATATGTTCAACAATGGGGATTTCTCCAATTGGTATTAAAGGTTTAGGTAGAATCTTAGTATAAGGATATAGTCTTGTTCCAAGTCCGCCAGCCATTATAACAACTGGAACTTTAATATTTTCTCGATATTTAATTTCGCCATTCCATAAGACTACAGATATAATATCCTTATTGTTATCCACGATTGGTAATGCTTCAATAGCATTCTCACGCATGAATTCTTTTGCTATCATTTTATCCTTTTCAAAAATGTATTTTGGATTATAGTTTGCAATATCTTTCACTCTTGCTTCAAGGTTACCTTTTTTAAGAATCCATCTTCTAATATCACCGTCTGTAATTGCGGCTACAAATTGGCCTTCTCTTACAACAAACAATACTTTCTTAGCGACTTTATCTAGCAAAGCCATAGCATCGAGCATTGTAGCATTTTCATCAATTAAAAATTCCTTTATATCCAATGGTCAATCCTCCTTTATAGTTTTTTCAAACAATCTATCACATATTCAACATCATCTTCTTTTAGATTTGAACTACATGGAATATTTACAACGTGCCTCACGTAATCACTAGCTTTTTCTATTTTATAAGTCTGGCTATCCACATAAGGAATTTGTTCACTTATTAATCCCCAAATTGGCCTTACTTGAACTCTTTTTGTTGATAAATATCTTATGACCTCATCCCTATCTAGTGGATAATCATAGTTTATATATAGTCCATAGAACCAATGATTGCTTCTTATATTTTTATCAAACTCAAGAATGGAAAGTCCTGCAATCTCTTCTATTGCACCTTTATATAATCTATAATTTTTTTCTTTTATTTTAATGAAATTTTCTAATTGCTCTAATTGTGCCAATCCAAGTGCAGCCTGTAGATTTGTCATACGGTAGTTATAACCAATTTCGTCATGCATGTAATATAATTCATCACTCTTTGCTTGAGTTGTGAGATGCTTCGTTTTTTTTAACAATACTGCATCATCTGAAACAACCATACCTCCACCACCGGTAGTCATTATCTTGTTTCCATTAAATGAGTAAACACCAACATCACCAATAGTCCCTGCGAATTTATTCACGTAGGGACCATTGGTGTAATATGTCCCAATTGCCTCTGTAGCATCCTCAATAACTTTTAGGTTATAGCTAGTTGCTACCTCCATTATTTGTTCCATTTTAGCCATATTTCCGAACACATGAACAACAATAATTGCTTTGATATGTTTTCTAGTCTTATTATTAATTAGCTGTCCATCAATAAAACTACATTGCATTTGACAAAAATCTTTAAGCTTCTCAGCATCCATACAAAGAGAATCATCACAGTCCATAAATATGGGTTCTGCCCCAATATACTTTACAGGGTTCACTGCAGCAATAAAGGTTAATGTTGGCACAATAACTTCATCAAGTCTCGTTACACCACAAACTTGAAGCGCTATATGTAAACCAGAGGTTCCGTTTTGAACCGATACAGCACCTCTAGCATTCACGTATTTAGCAGTTTTTTCTTCAAACTCATTAACATATGGACCTCCGGTAGACACCCACTCTGTTTCTACAGCATGAGTTACATATTCTAATTCTTTGCCCTTCAAATTGGGCACAGATAGAGGGATAAATTTTTGGTTCATACGGTACCTCTCCTATATGTTATAAATATCTGTTTTATATTTTTCTAAATTACCTTTAAAAAATTCAATTGTTTCCGCTAGACCCTGTTCAAATGTATATTGTGGTTCCCAATTTGTTAAGCTCTTGATTTTTGCGTTAGAGCCTAGCAAGCGGTTAACTTCACTATTCTCAGGTCTTAATCTCTGTTCATCACATATAATTTTGGCGTTAGGATTAATTTGTCTGATTAGCTCTTCTGCAAGTTTCCCTATAGATATCTCATTTTGTGTAGCTATATTAATTTCTTCTCCAATTGTATTTTTTGACTTTGCAATCTCAATAAAACCATTTGCTGTATCCTTTACAAAGTTAAAATCTCTAGTCGGCGTTAATGACCCCAGTTCGATTTCCTCTTTTCCTGAAAGAAGCTGTGTAATTATTGTAGGAATTACTGCTCTTGCAGATTGACGTGGACCATATGTATTAAAAGGTCTTACAATTGTTATAGGCATATCAAAGCTTCTATAGAAAGATTCAGCTATCCTGTCTGCTCCTATTTTAGTAGCTGAGTATGGAGATTGTCCTTGAAATGGATGAACTTCATCAATTGGAACATATTTAGCAGTTCCATATACCTCTGAAGTTGAAGTAACTAGAACCCTCTTTACGTCAAGATCTTTTGCTGCTTGTAAAACATTCAAAGTTCCCTTTATGTTTGTATCAACATATGAGTCTGGAGAATGATAACTGAAAGGTATGGCAATTAACGCAGCTAAATGATGAACCTCATCTATTCCTTTCATAGCTTCTTTTACACCATTAGGGTCCCTAATGTCCCCCGCAAAAATTTCTATATCACTAAGTTTACTTTTAGGAAGTGTATCGAGCCATCCCCATGAATTGAAGGAATTGTAATATACAAAAGCCCTCACATCACAACCATCATCTAATAGTTTTTCAACAAGATGACTCCCAATAAAACCATCTGCACCAGTAACTAATACTTTTTTCATTTTTTTGCACCTCTCTCACATCATATTCTTACATAAATATATTTTATTGTTTAATTAATAAAAATTAAACTTATCATTATAATATGTTCAGTCAATTCTTCCGTTTTTCACCTTTTTTAATTGTGGTCCAATCATATAAAATTTTGTTAAGTTAACCCCATACTTTTTCGAATCTTGTTGATCCAGTTACTATTACATCGGCTTCTTTTATCTAATTATTAACTAGAAGACTGTCTTTTCTTTTTCATTCATAACACAAACTTTTGATCTAAAAGTAATAACAACTTTATCACAAATTCTATCATTAATCCTTACTACCTGTATCCCATTTTTCTTTATAAACTCAATGATTTTCTCTTGTTCCATTACATTCATTTCACAGAAAGAATTCGTTATCCTATTATCATTAGTATATATCATTTTTTCTTCTATTAAATAAAATTTCTATTCAATTTCCTCATTTTACTCGCTCTAAAATCCCCCCACCTACCAAACTAGCATTAAAGTTCGTGGCGTCAACATGCAGAATATTGGAAACTAGCATGGAAGATGTCTCAATAGTAAGGGGGATTATCATAATAATTAAAGAGGATTACACGATAAATAAGTGGACACTGGCTATTGTGCCCACCGCTTCAATCGACCATCATGCTATGGTACTTGAAGCAAGCAAAACTACTTATGTCAAGCAAACACCGCTAGAAATCATTGAACAAAATTGTTTAAATAATGGCGCAACGTTTCGCGGCAGACAGCACGCTTCTCAGCAATTATTACATAAGAAACAAAAAGTTCCGATTGTCATTCGAGAACATCCTACAAGATATGCTTTCCCAACACAATCACCGAAAAATTTTTCATGTAGCTGGATTATTGCTAATCACATCATTCATATCGATGTAAATAAAAGCACAAATGAAACAACATTTCCGACAACAATATACTTCAAGTCCAAGCAAACACTTCATCTGGAAGAATCAACCTATCAAATTAAACAGCAATTCGAACAAACTCTAGCACTACATCAAGCACTAAAAAACGGATAGATTATTTCATATCTTTCTATCGAAAAAAAGATTACAATAATGAAGAAGACTATTTTCACCTAAACCAACATGGAAAGGATTTTTCTCATGAAACCCGATACATTTAGTTTGGTTTTAGATCCCGCTATTGCAGAAAAAACATATTTTGAAGGAATGCTCATCCACCCAACAGATCCACAGCATGGAATCGCTGTATTACGAAAAAACGACGATGACCTCACAATAGTTCTTTATAAAGTGTTGTTTCACCCACCATCACAGTACAAAGCAGACTATCATTTATTAACAAAATCATTCAAAACAGAAAAAGCAATTCAAACATTTCTAGCTACATTCTCTACATTAAACGGTGAAGAATTTTGGGCATTTATCAGAAAGTGGGACAAAAGGGTCTGACCCCAATGTCCCAATGGGGCGTTGGGGTCAGACCCTAGCGCCCCATTTTTTCGTTATAATTAGGTAGCACTATAGTTCGTGGTATTCCCTCTCTACTTCTTAGAAAATCAGTAAGAGGGAAAATTAATGACCACTACTGAATTTAAGCATTTTTATGGGCAATACATAACGAAAAAAAGAAGAGAAATTGGGTTATCTCAAGAGGAATGTGCAGAAGTAATTGGTATCTCAAAGGATGCATTAAGTAGAATCGAACGAGGCATCAATGCGCCGAATTATTATACCAGTTTCGCACTGCACAAGTACTTACAATTAGACTTTGATTATCTTTTTAGTGCATATGAAAAATATATTGATGGCCAAGATACATCAGATGAGGAATAGACAGTATAATGCACAAGTTTTTATTTAGCTATAGTCTAATATCACCATTATACTTATAATCTCATAGAGGAGTCTACAGATAGAGGTACAGCTCATACAATATGTTGACTGTGCCTTTATTCATTTTTTATAGAAGACCACCACAAAATGGACTACATCAATTCGTAAAAAGAATCTTTACCTAGGTGCTGCACATACATTGCCACTAGCTCAACAACCCAATTTAAAACAACGCGTCACGCACCTCTAAATTACCAAACACGAACTTCAGAAGCTGCCGATATGTAAAAATCTCAACTTCTTTTACTCTTTCAACATTTTCTATTCTGTCTTCCTCGTTATGATTGACCGCATGATAATAATAACGCTTGATGTATTATAAGATTTTATACTTGTATATGTTACCCGATCAGACGAATAGATTAATCTGCGTGATTAATCTAGAAAAGTTATACATAGGTTATTCATCAAAACCCTTTATGTACGTTCGATCCCCGTCCATTAACCTGATTATTTCAATTGCCCACTTATCCTGCAAGTCACTAGATCTTAAAAACCGGAAAAACTCATGCGATATATCTGCTAAAGCATTTTCTTTGATGCGATATGAGTATCGGGCGCCTTTGTATTGCTTTTGATAACGTTTCCGCCTTTTGTTTGTGCACTTATATAACAACGAATTTGGTCCGAAAACCTCCTCAAAAGCAGCTTGTGTATCCGAATTATGTGTATTGAAAAAATCTATTAAATTACTCGCCACCTTTTTATGTCTACTAGAACCACTGCTCATTTCCGTCAACACATCTACTTCCTAATGTTCCATATTATCTCTATGTATATACAAACCTTCTAGCTCTGTTTGATAAATCTGCTTCTTCATTGCATGGTTTTCAACAATAATAAAAGAAAAGAAATAATAAATGGCGAACATTAAGCTGAAAACTAACAATAGAAAATCAGTCAATCGAAAGACTTCATGGTTTACAAACATAAAGAACAAAGAACTAACGTTAATTACAGCAAACACAACTAATAAATGAAAGAAACTTCACTCCAAAAGCTAGACGAAATTTCTTAATAAGAAAATTTCCATAGTATTTTCAAATCACCTTCTTGAATTCAGCTAATGAGGTTAATCCAATAATCGTCATGTTGATCGTTATAATAGCCATGATTAAACTAGAGTCATAAATTATTTTCTGGGCATTGATATATTCCAACGAGAATTAATATATAAAGATTATCTCATTTCGAGGCTATGTCGCTTACGTTTGTAGTATTTGACGCTTTTGTTTATTAATTAATAATACTGCATCTAAGAAATTTGTAATGAGAAGTACAAACTAGCTCCCATTATCATTTTAATGGAAGCTAGTAACTATACCATAAAGATCTCTTACAATTTCTCCAATACTTTTTTATATTTTCCTTAGATAATTTGTCTTCTATACCTTGGAGCTAAACTATATGATACTTATATCTCCACTGCGTATGTGCTAAACTATTCTTGTCCTGCGTTGGATATGCCTCGTTCTTTGATGAGGTTAGGTGGTCTGGAAACTAACCTTATCTTATCACGAAGAGAGGCTTTTTTGTTCTCCAATCTAGAAACTTTCTGAAACCCCAGCATAATCAGGGGTTTCAGAAACATACAATATATAACACGTCCTAAAGTAGCTTTCCTACTACAAGAAATCAACTTTAATTTAAGTGGTGACTAGGTATTCAGGATACTTTATAAATAACCTTCTAATTCTGGTTTATAATTATTGCAAAACAAACCAAATGCGTTGAATTCACATCTACCGATAAGATTAATTGTACCATTGAAAACTAATTAAAGATTCTGCCTATACCATTCTATTGCAGCTTCAATTCCTTTTTCAAAATTCCAACTCGGATCATACCCCAACATCTCTTTAGCCTTATTTATATCAGCATTACTGTGCTTAATGTCACCTTTTCTATCAGGACCAAAGATGGGTTTTATATTTTTTCCGAGTGCTGTACAAAGAGAATTATAAACATCAATCAAATATTCTCTTCCACCAAAAGCGATGTTGAAAGCTTCTCCGGAAACTTTAGATGATGCCTTACAAGCTTTCAAATTTGCTTCTATCACATTCTCAATATATGTGAAGTCTCTACTTTGCTTTCCATCTCCATTTATATTTGGGTGTTCATTATTAAGTAATTGTTTAATAAACTTAGGAATAACTGCAGCATAGGATCCATTTGGATCTTGTCTTCTGCCGAACACATTAAAGTATCTTAATCCATAAGTATCTAATCCATATAATTTTGAATACAACTTTCCATATTCTTCATTAATCATTTTAGTTAAGGCATACGGTGAAAGTAAATTTCCTTCCCTTCCCTCTTTTTTCGGAAGATTTGGCTCATCTCCGTACACGGAGGAACTGGAAGCATACACAAACTTCTTAACACCATTTTGCCTAGCAGCTTCCATCATATTTATTGTTCCTCTTATATTGATTTCTTCATAAAACAATGGCATTTCAATACTTCGTGGAACACTGCCCCAAGCTGCTTGATTTAACACATAATCTACGCCTTCACAAGCCTTCATGCATGTATCTAGATCTCTTATGTCCCCTTTGATAAATGTATAATTAGGATTGTTGGTAAATAGGTCCACATTTTTTTGTTTACCATTAGAAAGATCATCCAGACATCTAACTTTATATCCTTTATCCAATAATACCTCGCACAGGTTAGAGCCAATAAAACCAGCTCCACCTGTTACGAGAAATACACTATTCTTTTCAAAGTTAATATTTTCATACCCCATGGCTTGTGCCACCTCTCATTACAATCTCCAGTATCTATACCCTAATGTTTCATATTGTTTTCTATCTAAGATTCCTTTAATATCAAGTAACACTTTGCTTTCATTAGATCCTTCTTTGAACATTTTATTAAAGTCTTTTTGAGAGAATTTTAAGAATCGGTTATGTCCAACAGCTACAACAACAGCATCCATGTCTTTAATGTCTTCTACTGAATCAAACACTATTTCATATTCGTACTTTGCCTCTTCAGCATCAGCTTCAGGATCAGCGATCAGCGGTTTAATTCCGTATTCTTTAAGTTCATTTACTATGTCAATAACTCTTGTATTTCTTGTATCAGGACAATTTTCTTTAAATGTAAACCCTAATATTGCTACTTTGGCGTCCTTAACTGGCACATCTGCTTTAATAAGATTTTTAATTAAATTTTCTACTACATATTTACCTACATCATCATTAATTCTTCTACCAGAAAGGATAATTTGTGAATGGTACCCTAGTTGTTCAGCTTTGTAGGTAAGGTAATAAGGATCCACACCAATACAATGCCCACCAACTAATCCTGGGAAGAAGTTTAAAAAATTCCACTTCGTTCCTGCAGCTTCAAGAACTGCTTTTGTATCAATTTCCATCTTATTAAAGATAATGGAAAGTTCATTCATAAATGCAATATTAATATCTCTTTGTGAGTTCTCAATAACCTTTGCAGCCTCTGCTACTTTAATAGATTCTGCTCTGTGTACTCCGGCATCAACCACAAGCTCATAAACTTTCGCAATAACATCAAGAGATTCTTTATCCACACCAGATACAACTTTAACTATCGTCTCAAGTCTATGTACTTTATCACCTGGGTTGATTCTCTCAGGTGAATAACCCACCTTAAAATCTTCACCACATTTCATTCCTGATTCCTTTTCAAGAATTGGAATACAAATTTCTTCAGTTACACCCGGGTAAACTGTTGATTCAAACACAACAATTGAACCTTTAGTAAGGTTTCTTCCCACTGTTCTACTTGCAGATTCTACAGGTGTTAAATCGGGAGTATGATCAGCATTTACTGGTGTAGGAACTGCAACGATATGAAACTTAGCTTTTTTAAGTTCATTTTCATCTGCAGTAAATTCTACTGTAGTTTCTTTTATCACATCATCCCCAACTTCTTTAGTTGGATCTATACCATTTTTGTATAGTTCAACTTTTTCTTTGCTAATATCAAACCCTATAACATCTGCTTTCTTTGCAAATGCAACTGCGATCGGCATTCCAACATAACCAAGACCTATAAGTGAAATTTTCTCTTCTCCGCTTTTAATTTTTTTGAATAAGTTCATAACATTACCTCATTTCATTATTAATCATATTTTTTAGCGCTTCTTGCCAACTTCTTAAATGCGTAATTTCAGAACCAATGTTTTGAGTTTTATTAAGCCTTGAATTTTTGGGTCTTTTTGCCTTCGTTGGATATTCTTCAGTTTTAATAGGGTTTACTATAATATCTAAACCGGCTTGCTTAAATATCTCGCATGCAAATTCATACCAGTTACAAAACCCTTCATTGGTAACATGATAAATTCCAAACTTGTCTGATTGAATCATTTCTACTAATGATTCAGCCAAATCATAAGTATACGTGGGAGAGCCAAATTGATCAACAACCACCGAAATCTCATCTCGTTCTTTGGCTAATTTAAGCATAGTCTTCACAAAGTTATTACCGTGATTTCCAAAAACCCAACTAATTCTAACAATAAAATAGTTCTTTAAAATATTAAGAACTTCCAACTCGCCTTTATATTTTGTCTCCCCATAGTAATTAATAGGATTTGGTTTGTGTGTTATCCCAAAAGGTGTTTCTCCTACACCATCAAACACATAATCGGTACTAATATAAACCATTTTTGCATTAATATTTTTACATGCTTCAGCCACATACTTTGTCCCCAGAACATTAACAGAATAGCACAGATCTTTTTCATCTTCAGCTCTATCTACCCAAGTATAAGCTGCACAGTGAATAACAACATCAGGGTAATAATCACCTATAATCCTCTTCACATGTTCCTCATTCGTAATATCTAATAATTCTCTGTCAGCCCCTAAGTACTCAATGCCTTCGTATTCTAAGCGCTTTAACACGTCATATCCTAATTGTCCATTAGCACCTGTTACCAAAACTTTCATTACTGTTCACCCGCTCTATTACTGTACATCTTCTCATAATAATCTTTATAATCCCCAGATATTATGTTTTCCCACCAAGAGCGATTTTCAAGATACCACTTAATAGTCAATTTTATACCTTCATTAAATAAAGTTGTAGGTTCCCATCCTAACTCTCTTCTAGTTTTGGATGGATCAATTGCATAACGCATATCATGCCCAGCCCTATCTTTCACAAAAGTTACAAGTGATTCTGGCTTATTAAGTTCTTTAAGTATTGTCTTTACTACTTCTATATTAGATTTTTCATTATGACCTCCGATGTTATATACTTCTCCCACCTTCCCTTTATGGAGAATAAGATCAATAGCAGTACAATGGTCTCCAACGTAAAGCCAATCACGAATATTCTCACCTTTACCATATAACGGTAGTGATTCATCGTTGAGGGCCCTAGATATCATTAGAGGTATCAACTTTTCAGGAAAGTGGTATGGACCATAATTATTGGAACACCTAGAAATAGTTATAGGCAAATCAAATGTTCTATAATAAGCCTGTACCAATAAATCTGCGGATGCTTTGGATGCTGAATATGGAGATGATGTATGAATCGGTGTTTCCTCAGTGAAAAATAAATCAGGCCTATTCAATGGTAAATCCCCATAAACTTCGTCTGTTGAAACTTGATGGAATCTCTTGACTCCATACTTTCTACAAGCATCCATTAATACTTGCGTGCCTATAATATTTGTTCTTAAGAAGATATCTGGATCTTCTATTGATCTATCTACGTGAGACTCTGCAGCAAAATTAACTACAAAATCAAAATTTTCTTCTTTAAATAGCTTATTTACTAATTCTCGATCTAAAATATCACCTTTAACAAATTCAAAACTTTTATTTTCCATAACTGGATCTAGTGTAGATAAATTACCTGCGTATGTTAATGCATCTAAACATACTACTCTATATGTTGGATGCTCTTTCAGCATATGAAACACGAAATTACTGCCAATAAAGCCTGCTCCACCTGTTACTAATATTTTCATTTTTTTCCTCCCATACGCTAATATTTAAAGTTTATATTACTATCTTTTAATAATGGTGCAGTCAGATCTTTCTTTGATAAAATAGGGGTATCCACACCCCATTTTACTCCGATTTCTGGATCATCAAACCGAATACTTCTGTCATTATCAGGAGAATAATATTCATCAACTTTATACTGTACTTCAACATTCTCAGAAAGTGTTAAGAATCCATGAGCAAAACCTTTAGGAATTAAAAGCTGCTTATGATTATCTTCACTTAATTCTACAGCAACCCATTTCTTATATGTAGGGGACCCTTCTCTAATGTCAACAGCTACATCCAGTATTTTCCCTTTCGTACATCTCACAAGTTTGGTTTGCGCTTTAGGGTTAAGTTGAAAATGAAGTCCCCTCAAGGTCCCTTTCTTTGCAGAAAAAGAATGATTATCTTGAATAAAAAGGATATCTAGTCCAAGCTCTCTAAACTTCTCTTTAGAGTATGTCTCTGTAAACCATCCTCTGTAATCACCAAAAACCTTTGGCTCAATAATAATTACATCTTCAATATTTGTCTTTAATATATTCATCCAACTAACCTCATTTCTAGTAATGGATTTTCCCATCAGCTACTTTCTTTAGATGCTCTCCATAAGGTGATTTTCCGTATTTCTGCGCAGAAACTAAAAGAGTTTCTTTGTCTATCCAATTATTATGATATGCTATTTCTTCAAGTGCAGAAATTTTAATGCTCTGTCTTTTTTCAATCATTTGAATAAACTCAGCAGCTTCAACTAAGCTATCCATTGTACCAGTATCCAACCAAGCAAACCCTCTTCCTAAGAGCTTTACATTAAGAGTACCCTCTTCTAAATACATTCTATTTAAATCTGTGATCTCTAGTTCACCTCTATTTGACGGTTTCACTTTTTTTGCAAAATCTATAACTCTATTATCGTAAAAGTATAGTCCTGTTATGCAATAGTTTGATTTAGGGCTTTTTGGTTTTTCTTCAACTGAAATAACTTTTCCTTCGTCATTAAAATCTACAATTCCAAATCTTTCAGGATCATGTACATAGTATCCAAATATTGTAGCTTTTCCGTTCTTAGCATTTTCAGCAGCTTCTTTGAGGATAGGAGTAAATCCATTTCCGTAATAAATATTATCTCCTAATATCATAGCTACGTTGTCAGATCCAATGAACTCTTCTCCTATTATAAACGCTTGAGCTAAGCCGTCAGGTGATGATTGTTCAGCGTATTGCAGATTAATACCAAACTGGCTACCATCACCTAGCAACTTTTTAAAGTTCGGTAAGTCATGTGGAGTAGATATAATTAAAATATCTTTTATATCTGCCAACATGAGAACGGATAATGGATAATAGATCATAGGTTTGTCATATACAGGAAGCAATTGTTTGCTTGTCATCATAGTTAATGGATATAACCTTGTACCTGAACCTCCAGCTAATATAATACCCTTCATTTTACATTCTCCTTTCATACGTGTTTTTTATTTGAAGATTTAATTATCAAAGACCTTAATTCTATTATGAGCTTTATAGGTTCAAGAGCTAATCCCTTAAGATACTCTTTTGTGGTAAGATTCAATTCTTTACTAGATACCATAGGCCAATACCAGTTATTAAAAAGCAAGTTTGTAATCAGTCCACTAAGAATAACTCCAGTAATTCCTAATGTAGTAAAATTTACAAATATTAGCTGTATTATAATGGTAAAAGCCGATGTCATAATATATGATTTGTACATTGGTATTTTATTTCCTGTGGCTATATAGGCTCCAGAAAGTGTATGATTGTTTATTAATAGATTTTGAATCAAGAGTATAATTGATAGGATTACAGGTAACAAATTAGTCTCTGAATTAATTAAGTCTAGTAGATATGGAGAAATAAATACTGCTGCTATCCCACCGATTAGAATTATATAACCAGAAAGACCTGTTGCCTTTAAATAATAGGACTTCAATTTTTTTGCATTTCTGTTCACTCTTTCGTAAGACATCGAAGGAATATAAGTATTAAACAAAGCATTACCAACTGACATAATAATATCGAAAACTTGCTGTGTTAGCCCAACCGCTGATGCCATTTCAAGACCAAAATATGTAGAACTAATAAGCGTACTTGCTCGTTTTTGAATGAAATTTGATAAAGAAATTAAACCCTGTTTATAGGCATTAGGCCACACCGAAAGAAAAAGTTCCTTTTTCTCCTTTATGGGTATTTTATTTCGTTTGAACTTTGATAGATTATCATTTACATTCTCATATCTATTAAATAGATAGATTGCAGCTAGTCTCATAACTAAATTTCCAACAAAATAGGCAGCTGATACAGCAATTAGCCCATAGCCTAAATATAACCCAATTATTGTAAGCAATAGCTGTACTACTTTTGATGCCACTAATACTTGATTAGATTCTTTAATAGCTCCTATCCCTTTTAAAAGCGGTGGCCAATATGCATAATAAATATTTATTACAACTGATAGAAAGTATATTATCCAAGCAATCATATAATCGCTTTGTGCTATTTGTTCTTTAGCAGATTCATTAATAAAAAGTGTCCCTATTGTTGATAAACCAACAAAAACAACTGAAGCTAAAATCAAATAAATAGTCTTGGAGGTTCTTATCAATTTGAAAAGCAAATAATAATTAGGTTCTGATTCCTTAGCAGTCTGTGTAAAACCTTCTTTAGAGATTTCTTTAGCTCCACACCATACAAAAGTTACATTTCTTGCTATAGTAGTAGAAAACCCGAAATCAATAAGGATAGCTAGTGTTCCAAATGAAGTGAACACATACCAAAGTCCCATCTCAGCGGAAGATAAGTTTACAAGTATGAATGGTAATAATATTATATTTATTCCTGTTGTTAGAAAAAGATTTGCATAATTCCAAGCAATATCTTTTTTTGTTACTTTTATACTCATTGCGCACCCCACAAGACTAATTTAAATTCTAGTTCAGTTAATCAGATTTTTCCCGCATAGATTTTAAAAAGTAAAATACCATAAATGGAATAATAATAATCAAAAATAGATTTCTCGTTATTTCCAGAAACGAAGCCCTCACAATATTAATCAAGATGTAAAATACCGAAAAATATTGTGCTGTTTTTAGAGGGTTATTCATTTTGCTAAACTTAAAGTACTTACCAATAAAGCTTCCAAGTACAAAGGTAATAAATAAGCCATGCCAGCCAAAATTAGCATACAACTCACCCGGTAAAGAAGCACCTACAGGATAGCCTTCTATTTCATATAGTCTTCTAAAAATAGAAACATCATAAAAAAAATCCGGAAAAATCCATCCAATTGGTAAAATAGATGGAATAGCTCCCCAAAAACTAAATCCATATTGAAACGGAATTAGTTTAGGTATATTTTCCATAGCGATAACTACTGTCATAAAGGACAATCCAAACTCGCCAAATACCTCAAAAATAAAATCAAGTGAGAAAAAACTTGTAAACCCCCCACTAAAAAACTGTGTTATTGAGACTAAAGAGTTCTGTCTAATCTGGCTTATTTGAGTTAATATGTTCAACCCAACAACCCCAAGAATACATAAAACAATTACTCTTGACACTTTTATCTTTGTTTTATTTACATAAAAATAATTGATTATTACAATTAATATTCCAATAAACTGATATCGTCTGTCTCCAGTTAATATCATATTTAGTGTTGAATATAATATAAAAGCAATTAATAAAACAGTCTTCTTCTTTTTTGAAATAGAGGAGTTTAGAATGAAAATCATCGATGGAACGAATAAGATTGCAATATCATCTGATATTCCTGACTGGGATTCTAATGCATAATAGGATCCATTGCTTTGTGCCGCTATAATGTTTCCAACATCAATTATTAATCTGAACGGAAAAGAAATAATCGCTAAAACTATTCCAATATTTTTTACAGCTTTATCTTTAAGTTCAAACTTATGTGTTTGGACATTTACATTTATTCTTTCCTTTGCAAAAGCAAGAATACCTAAATTAAGAACCTGTAGATAACATAAGATAAATAGTGCTGATTCAAACAGGAGTTCATCATGGTATCTATGAATTAGCCCCCAAGAGATAAACTCTGCTTTGTCAATTGCAAGTAAGTAGATATTTCCAAACATAAAAACATGACTAAAAATAAAAAAATACGTAACAAAATCATAAATGCCGAACCCTAATTTTCGTTGACTTAGCAACTGAATAAGTAGAGATACGATTGAAATGATACTAATAATAACAGGCCAATTATCATTATAATTTTTCAAATTGATATGAGTGTATAGTAATAAGGATAAAGTGATTAATACATTCAGAAACACTATTGATAATTTATTCCATTTTTCCATTATAGCCCTCCTTATTATGTCCGGATAATTATCATTTAGCCACTCTAGCCTTAGGTCCCACAACCACAGAATTAGGCAATACATCTTCAATTACACAAGCATTAGCTCCAATCGAAGCGTTGTCTCCTATGACAACGCCTCCTAGTATACATGCCCCGCAACCAACGAATACGTTATTTCCTATCTTAGGGACCCCCCTTTCACCCCTACCACCAATTGTAACATTTTGGTATATATGAGTGTTTTCTCCTAGTTCAGCTTTTTCGTGTATCACAACCCCTAACCCATTGTGATGTAATTGTGAACCCTTTCCAATTTTGACTGTATTCGGCAATTCGCAAGCAAACAAAACTCTAATTAATCGCTGAATAATTGCTGGAAGTAATGGGGTTTTTTTATTGTTAAGCCAATGACCTACTCTATGCATTCTTAATACAGCGGATTCTTTCATTACGCCACCTCAATTATTTATAATAAATTCATAAAAAAGTCTGTTGGATCCTTGTCGAAGTTGTACGTGGTATTAGTTCTCAATTTTTCATTTATACTTTCCATATCGTCAAGTACATATTGTATTTTATCAGCTATAGCATTACCGTTCATTTCACAGATAAAACCATCTACATTATCGGTTATCTGTTCCTTTACAGTAGTATAATTAGTAATTACAATAGGTTTTTTTAAATATAAGGCTTCATCCACGGCATTTGACTTTCCCTCAGATCTTGAAGGATGAACAAAAATATTACACCGCTTAATATACTCAAAAGTGTTCAATTTAAAGCCTATGAGAATTATATGCTCCTGCAAGTTTTTTTCTTTAATTATTTTCTCCACTTCTTTTCTGAATTTTCCATCTCCAAGGATATACCATTTGAATTTAATTCCTTTTTTTATTAATGCTTCACAAGCATCTACTGCCATATCTAATCCTTTGTCTGGATCAAGCCTTGTTACTGTAAGTAATTTTATAGTTCTACCTTCTTCAATATCATTTGTACCCGTTGCTGTACGTTCATAGAATTTGATGGGCAGCACATTATAAAAAACCTCCATTCGATCTTTCATAAAAGGAAAAATGTTTTGAAAAATATTAGAGCATTCTTTTGACACCGATAAAGAACCGTCTACTTTACCAAAATAGTGACAATCCACATTCTTATCAATAGACGTTCTACTGTAATCACCACGCACCCAATGATACTTTTTTTCTGACTCAACACAATCTACAATAAAATATGTGGATAAACCAGAAGATACGCCAAAAGATGCATGAAAATTTTCAGTTATCTTAGGTAGTTCTTTGCTATGTTTCTTCCAAAATCTTTGTCGTTCCGGATTCATATTTTTTCCAATTAGATACTTAAAGAGCACTAGCAAAAAATCAAAAGCCGCTGAGTATTTTTTATTTTTTAACATTATTTTAAAGTAGTAAATAATATTCTTCGACGGAAGTGTGAACGAAGTAAATAATTCATCGATTTGTATTATTTTCACATTAGAATTTAAGTGCTTTATCAATGTTCCTTCTGGCTCTAATGAAATTAATGAAACATCAAATACTTCATAATTAATATTATCCAGTAGAGCTAATAAACTTTTCTGAGGGCCACCAATATTAAAGTTGTTTACTACGAAAAGCAGTTTCTTCATGATTCAATTCTTCCTTTAATGATTTTCTTATATGTTTGTTCTATTAATAAATAGTATGAATTCGCCAATAACGACACAATCAAATACATTCTGGCCTTTAAAAGAAAACTAAAGATTTTTTTCTTCAATGATGTCTTTTCCCAATCAATTAAACTAACAGCTTTTGTTAGATCATAGTAGCTTGAAAATTCTTTTGTATATCTATATTTTTTAATAAATCTATTTTTATTACCATCTCTATAAACATATGAAATGGAAGATAGAACACCATGCAACTTACTAAGCTCTAACTGATTAGTAAAATTAAATTCGTCTGAGTCATTTAATAATTCTTCCAAGTAGTTGTTCATACTCAAATAATTTTCCCAAGCTTTATGTAAATGTTTATGGGTTCTTGATTCAAAATTTTCACGATAATAATATAGAAACTCATTCTTCAAATAATAAAAAGAACTCGCATGATACATTGCAGTTACAGAGAAAACAAAATCTTGAGCAGCCTTTAAATCATTTGCAAATTTTATATCATTTTTAGTCAAAAATTTTTTATTATAAATCTTTGTAACCATTCGCATAGGCCACTTATGTTGGGTTAGGTCTTTAGAATTAATCAAAAATGGAAATATTTCATTTACTATTCTCTCACGACTATAGTAGCCATCACTACAATCGCTATACTCCGGTTTTTCTTTACCATCAACCTTTACATTTAACAAATCACATGAAACTATATCTATATATTTTTCATTTAATAATGAAGTCAATTTTTTAAACATATGAGGATTTATCCAGTCATCTGAATCAATAAATGAAATGTACTCACCTTTAGATTTTTCAAGTCCAAAGTTTCTAGCATACGCTGATCCACTATTAGCTATTGTGTATGTTTCAACATGGCTATACTTCAAACTGTAATCTCTACATATTGCTTCGGAATTATCACTGGAACCATCATTTACTAATATTACTTCAAAATCAGTGAATGTCTGATTCAAGATACTCTCTATACAGAAAGACAAATATTTCTCACTATTATAAACTGGAATTATTACACTTAGAAACATACATCAAACTCCTATCTAATTACATTAGCTTCCATCCCCATTTATTAAAATAAACAATCATGGATTGTACTGTTATTTTTGCAAACTTAAAACTTTTATGACCGCTTCTCTCCCAAGCATGAATAACTCTTGCTTCGGGATAGAATATTGCTTTTGATAACTGATTTACTCTTCTCGTTATATCTGCATCTTCTAAATACATAAAAAAAGAATCGTCGAAACCTTTTAGTTCTTTATAGATGTCAGTTCTAAATACCATAAAAGAACCAGTTGCATAATCAAGTCTCATTATTTTATTATAACCTGTTTGTTTCATAATATATCTGTCCTGTCTTCGCTTGAACAAGTTAGGTGATATTCTTCTAATAAACATATCAAAAACCGTCGGGTTTGTTTTGCATAAGTATTGAGTTGAAAGATCCGGACTTAATATCAGGGGAGATAACATACCAACATCTTGATTTGCATCAAGATATTTAACCATTTTTCTTATTTGATCTGAATTCTCTACTTGAATATCAGGGTTAACTACAAAATGATATTTAGAATTTATAATGTCAAGAATTGCATTATGCCCATAACCAAATCCTTTATTGACTCCGAGTTCAAGAATTTCAATATTTCCATTCAAATTGCTAACTAAATCAAGCGTGTTGTCTTTCGAATCATTATCAATAATATATAATTTATATGAGTACTCGTTTGGAATGCTTTTCACAATATTTTTTACCGTATTTTCAATTATCTTTGAATTGTTATATGTAACAATTGCTAAACTTAGATCTACCTGTTCCATAAATAGATACTCCTATCTTCAAAGTTTTTCATAAACCAAATTTCCAAAAACCTTATTAATTAAATTAACCCTTTTAAAGATTAACTTGATAATTACTCCAACGGTTTTCGATAGATAAATTGACTTACCGTTTTTTTTAGCCAGTTCTTTGACCATTAGACACGTATTAATATATTTATCATCTTGCGGGAAATACAACCCTTCAGCCACTTCATCAATATACTCTTTAACCGACTGACAAAGCTTGTCTATATGTAGCATACTTCGCTTATTATCTATTAAAGGAAATACCGGCGTTTTGATAGCCAACTTTTCTAGCCTAGCATAATTTCCTGGACAATTTGGTCCATAGACCATTGGTGGTCTTAACACAACAACTCTAAAACTAGAGTCATTCAATTTATTAAGCTCCGCCTCAGCTTCAACTTTACTAATACCATAGAAAGTCTTAGGATCAACTGGTGTGTTACGATTAATAACCACTTCTTGCCCAAGTTTACCTTCTTCCCCATAAACAGCCATCGTACTCATAAAAATGAATTGTGAGACGCCAGCTTCTTTTGCTTTCTTAGCAATTTCAATAGGCAAATCTCTATTAACCTTAAAATACAATTCCTTCATTCCAGGCTTTTCTTTTTGATGCACAACAGCAGCAACATGAAACACTACATCGTAAGTAGAAAAATCCTTTTCTCTCCAAGAGTCGTCTCTTAAACTAATAGAATCTATTAAATAGTCTTCCGAATACCTCTCAAGCCATTTTTTAAAACTAGTTCCCACATAACTGTTCTTACCAGTAATTAATATTTTCTTCATCTAGAGATACTCTCCTTGCTACTCGCTGCTTCATCGGTTTTTGTTACGCCAGTACCACCTTCAACTACTCCATCACTTTTAACAACACTCACTATAGTACCAAAGAAACATTTTACATCCATGCTAAAGCTAATTTTTTGAACATACTCTCCATCTAATTTGGCTTTAACTTCAATAGAAAGTTCATCCCTCCCATTGATTTGAGCCCATCCTGTTAACCCTGGTGGAACATTATTTGCACCATATTTATCTCGTTCATCTACTAGATCATATTGATTCCACAATGCCGGACGTGGTCCGATAATACTCATTTGCCCTGCAATAATATTCAATATTTGCGGAAGCTCATCTAGAGAAGTTTTTCTTAAAAACTTTCCCATTTTAGTAATGTATTGTTCTGGGTCTTCAAGTAAATGAGTAGGGGTGTCTTTAGGTGTATCTATTCTCATTGTGCGAAATTTCAACATATTGAAATGGGTTTTATTAATACCTACTCGTTTTTGTTTAAAAAGAACAGGCCCCTTTGAATCAAGCTTAATTGTAATAGTAAGAATTATATATATTGGCAATAATATTATGAAGCCAATTAAAGAAAGCATGAAATCAATGCATCGCTTTAACTTCATATACATGTCAAAACACTCCTTAAGGGTTTCAGTAAATTAGCACTTACCTGAATTAACAAACACATCTTCAACTAACTACTAATCCACTAAACTAGTTTTCATTAAAAATACATGGCTTAATTTCTAAAAATCAAACCACTACTCCTAGCTCTAAGCCAGGAGCAGCTGTTTTTTTCTTACAAAGTTAGTTCTCCATGACACCTAACTTCGACTCTTGATAAACAATTTTCATCAATACATCTTTCAACTCAATCGCTGAATAGGTTTCAAATTGATTGATTAATTGTGT
This sequence comes from Paraliobacillus salinarum, assembly GCF_014083865.1. Taxonomy (GTDB): domain Bacteria; phylum Bacillota; class Bacilli; order Bacillales; family Amphibacillaceae; genus Paraliobacillus; species Paraliobacillus salinarum. The sequence continues at coordinate 191,096 of NZ_JACEFA010000002.1, forward strand.
CAATTGTTCTGAATCTATAACCATTGTTCGACCAACATAAATCTTTTCGAACACTTCATCTGGATGTACTTCGTTTTCTCCGAGTAACTCTTCAAACATTTTCTCACCAGGACGAATGCCTGAATAAGCAATGGATATCTCATCTTCTGTATAGCCAGATAGTTTAATTAAGTTTTTCGCAAGGTCAACAATTTTGACTGGTTCACCCATGTCTAAGACGAAAATTTCTCCACCGTGCGCTAGTGTTCCCGCTTGAATGACTAAACGAGATGCTTCTGGAATTGTCATAAAGTAACGTGTCATGTCAGGGTGGGTAACCGTGACAGGTCCGCCTCTTTCAATTTGCTTCTTAAATAACGGGATAACACTTCCACGACTTCCAAGTACATTGCCAAATCGTACAGCAACAAATTTTGTTTGGGATTGTTGGGCTAAGCTTTGGACAACCATTTCGGCTACACGTTTCGTTGCCCCCATCACGTTCGTTGGGTTTACTGCTTTATCTGTTGATACTAATACAAATGTATTGACACCAAATGCGTCTGCCGCTTCTGCAACATTCTTCGTACCGATCACATTGTTCTTAATTGCTTCATGTGGGTTATATTCCATCAATGGCACATGTTTGTGTGCTGCGGCATGATAAATAATCGTAGGTTGATAAGTTTCTACAATTTCAAAAACTCGTTTACGATCTTGCACATCACCTATAATTGGAATGATTTCTGTATTCATTTCCGCAAACTTCTCACGTAGCTCCATATCAATCGTGTAAATACTAAATTCACCATGGCCGACTAACACAATTCTACTTGGTGTAAAACGCATTAACTGTCTACAAATCTCTGACCCAATCGATCCACCAGCACCGGTTACCATTACCGTGTTGTTGGTCACATATTCAGATATTTTAGTAATGTCTAATTTTACTGGCGCACGACCTAGTACATCTTCTACATCCACACTTCGTAATGCAGAGACAGATACACGTCCACTTGCCAAGTCTTCAATTTTTGGTAGCATTTGTACTTTTGCTTCGGTTTGATTACATCTGCCAATTACTTCTGATAATTCACCGTTGGTTAAAGATGGAATCGCAATAACAATATGTTCTATTCCGAATTTTTCGACAATAGACGGAATGTGTTCGGTAGAATGGATCACCGGTATACCGTAAATCTCCATTTTATGTTTGGTAAAGTCATCATCTACAAAAGCTACTGGACAAAGATCTGTGTGATGTGGTTCGTTTTTTAATTGCCTGGCGATCATTGCACCTGCAGATCCAGCACCTACAATTAATGTACGCTTTTGCTCTATTTTCGGAGCCATAAATCGATCGCGATAAACACGCCAAACAAAACGTGAACCTCCAATAAGAAATACGTGTAATAGCCAAGTGACAATTAGAGCACGTTTATAAATAGTAAAATCATTAACAAGAAATTGAATAATAGCTGTAACTATAACGGATAAACTGATTGCTTTAACAATAGCTACTAATTCGCCAACACTCGCATAAGCCCAAACTTTATGATATAACTTGTATCGCATTGCGAATAAGTGGTGGCATATCAATAAAGAAAACGAACTTATGATAAGCACATTAATTGATCCAGAAGAGATGCTAGGATATACTATCCATGATGCTATAAAGATTGCAGAAGCAATAATTAATGAGTCTAATACCATAAGAAACATCATTCTTGTACGATGATAAGACATTTAGTTTCCTTCTTTCTGTTTTAACCAAGCGAACGGCTCGCATTGGTTTTTTTCTCGTGAGTTTTTATGTAAAAATTCATAATAAAAGAAGGGAGCAGAATCCCCGCCACTCCCTTATACACTTTTACTTGTTCTCTTCAGCTAATAATTCTTGCAATACGTTTCTCACTTCTGCACCAATTTCCTTGTTTTGTAGCGCAAATTCGATGGTTGTTTTGACAAAACCTAATTTCTCTCCAACATCATGGCGATGCCCTTGGAAATCGTATGCATACACTTTTTGAATTTCATTTAACATTTGAATCGCGTCAGTTAATTGAATTTCGCCACCTGCACCGATTTGTTGGCGGTCAAGAAAACGGAAAATTTCTGGTGTAAATACGTAGCGCCCCATAATGGCAAGGTTTGATGGCGCTGTACCTTGAGCTGGCTTCTCTACGAAATTACTCACTTGATAACGGCGACCATTCTGTTCACTTGGATCAACAATACCATAACGATGTGTTTCGTCTTCTGGTACTTGTTGTACTCCAATAACAGATGATTCTGTTTCTTCGTATTGGTTAATCAATTGCTTTAAGCACGGTACATCACTTTGTACAATATCGTCACCTAATAAAACAGCAAACGGTTCATCACCAATAAATTTACGCGCACACCAAACCGCGTGACCCAATCCTTTTGGTTCTTTTTGGCGAATATAATGAATGTCTGCTAGCTTTGTAGATTGTTCTACTTTTTGTAGCAAATCATTTTTTCCTTTTTCACGAAGGTTTTGTTCTAATTCAGGAGCGAAATCAAAGTGATCTTCAATCGCACGCTTCCCTTTACCTGTTACGATGATAATGTCTTCAATTCCTGAAGCAACCGCTTCTTCTACAATATATTGAATCGTTGGTTTATCAACGATTGGCAGCATTTCTTTTGGCATTGCTTTCGTTGCTGGTAAAAACCTTGTACCAAGCCCAGCTGCTGGGATTATTGCCTTTCTTACCTTTTTCATTAGATTTTTCTCTCCTTCATCAATTATCAAACATACTTTCCAGACAAGCTTATCTTATTTGGGTAATCTAAAACAAGCCTAAGATTTTTTTCTTCTTTGGTTTCATTGGTTCGTCTCCAATGACAGTATCATCATTGATCATATATTGCGCATTTTCGGTAAAGTAATAAAGCATGCCGTGGCCAAATGTTTCTTGAATCACTTGGTTCGCCTCTTTCATACGAAATCCACGTGTCGTCGTGTTATGCGCATCTGAAGCGATAAAATGTGTTAAGTTCCATTCGATTAGCTCATGGGTGAACTTCTTAATTTTTTTCCCGAAATGACCTGTTACACTCGCTGCAGTAATTTGTGTTAGTGCACCGTTTTTAACTAGTTCATACAATATTGTCGGGTCTTCCATTATTGTTTTATTTCGTTCAGGGTGAACAATAATAGGCTTCAAATCGTTCACTTGCATATCAAATAATAATTGTTTGGCATAGCGCGGAACACTATTCGATGGAAACTCAACGAATACATAACGAGTCGTTTTGTTTAGCGGAAGGACAATACCTTCATCATAATCTTCAATGATTTCCCCGTATATACGTGATTCCTGTCCGGGTAGAACAGTGAGCGGAATATCTTCCTGCTGTAACCTATTATTCAATTGTTCTACTAATGGTAGAATGATTTCTTTCGTATTATCATAACGTCCGTTCTTATGATGTGGCGTAGCAATGATTGTATGTATGCCTTCTGCCACAGCTGCTCGTGCCATTGCGACACTTTCTTCCATATGTTTCGCTCCGTCATCTATACTTGGTAGAATATGAGAATGAATGTCGATCATACACGCACAACCTTTTCAATGATCTATATTTAAACAATAGTTTTATTATAGCAGGTATAGAATGTGTTTGAAATAGTCAATTGCTTTTCAGAACCAAAAAAGAAAGTAGTTCATTTTACCTAAAATAAACTACTTTCTTTTTATGAGTTTTTCTTTATCTTGAGAAAAGGGGATTCGTTTTATTGTGTTTTAATACGGATAACTAACAGAGTAAGTCTTTTCTAGATACATAAGTCCTGGTATCCTCTTTTATTTATGGGTTTATTTTACTAGCAGAAAGTTGTTGTGCAAGCGATATTTGTTTGTTGTGCTGGCAGATTAACTATACATTCTTAAGAACGTTTTTTTCTTCGGACGGATTGGTTCTTCTTCAATTATTATTTCTCCTCGGGTAACCGTTGTCGCATTTTCTGTGAATTGTGATGCTGTATCTTTACCAAATGTTCGATAAACGGTTGCCATTGCTTCTTTTAAATAATAATCCTTATGGTTTGTTGCACCCGAAGCAATAAAATGAACGAGGTTGTATTCAATCATTTTGTTTATGAATTTACGTGTTTTATGTCCTTTCTTTCCTATAACGGTTTGTGCAGATACTTCAATGAGTGCACCATTTTTGACTAGTTCATACAGGACATCTAATCGTTCGTTGATAATAATGTTTTTTTGCGGATCGGAAAAGATCGGCTTTATTCCTTTTAATTGTAAATCATAGATTAGTTGCATCGTGTAGTTGGGTAAGTGGTTTGTTGGTAAATCAATTAATAAATAACTAGAGGAGCGATTTAATTGTAGCCATTGATTTCTTTCTAGACCTTTTACAATGTCTCCGTGAAGGCGGAGATTCTGTCCTGGTAGAACGGTGAGTGGAATGTTGTATTCGATTAGCTTAGCGTTTAGGTTTTCCACTTTTGCTAAAACTTGATCAGCAGGATTGTGATGCTTACCATTTAAATGATTTGGGGTAGCTATTATCACCTCTACTCCTTGCTTGGCTGCTTGTTGTGCAATTTTAATACTATCTTGCATATGGCGCGCTCCATGATCGGAATCTGTTAAAATATGAGTATGTATATCTATCACTAGTTCGAAAGCCTCCTATATATTATCACTAATTTAAGTTTTTAAGTAGATATTTTATACTACCATCATATCATTTACTAGTTGTCGAAGGGATAGAAGCTTTGTCATATTGCGTTTTCTGTTTGACAGATTTTTCAGATGAGGATGAAGGACTATTTTTTGAAATAGGCATGAAAAAACGCCGAAATCTATAATGATAGAAATTCGGCGTTTTATTTGTTGGTACGATAAGTTATGGATTTCAATTAACCGCCATAATAGTAATGGTAGTCAGATCCTTTTTTCATTTCGCGGTCATTTAGTACAGCACCTAGTAGTTTAGCTTTTGCTGGTTGTAATAGGTCGCGTGCTTTCTGAGCCGCTTCGTAATCTGTTTGCTTGCTTCGAAGTACTAAGATAGAGCCGTCACAAACGTTTGCTAGAATCTGTGCATCGGTGACTGCCAGTACAGGTGGCGTGTCAAATAGGATCATATCATAGTATTCACATGCGCGATCGACTACTCTTTGCATTGCTTTTGAACCTAGTAATTCAGACGGGTTAGGTGGAATCGGTCCACAAGTTAGAATATCTAGTTCTGGTATATCGGTTTTGTTGATTGAATCTTCTAAGGTCGTTTCACCAACTAGAACGCTACTGAGACCGCGACGATTATCTACACGAAATGTATAGTGTACGGTCGGCTTACGCATATCACCATCGACAAGCAGTACTTTCTTCCCTTGTTGGGCGAACACAATTGCTAGATTGGCAACCGTTGATGATTTCCCCTCTGCCGGTGCTGATGAAGTTACTAATATTTTCTTCATTTCATCATCGATGGATGAGAATTGAAGGTTTGTTCTGATTGTTCGATATTGCTCAGATATCGGGGATTTCGGGTTTAATTTTGTAATTAAATGACGCATCGTTGTATTTCTCGTTTGCTTTTTCTTTTTAGCCACTGAAAGTCCCCCTCTCTCGTTTCCGTATGCTTGGTGATTGGTACTCAATCGATGACAAGTCAGATTCCTTGATGTGTGCAATCGTACCGATTACTGCTAATCCTATTTTTTGTTCTACATCTTGTTCGGTTTTTAGTGTGTTATCCATGTATTCTAGTACAAAGGCTAACCCGATTCCTGCCATCGCTCCTACTACAAGTGCAATTGCGATGTTAAGTAATGGCTTTGGGCTAACTGGCGCTGGATCAGGTGCTAATTCCGCCTCAGATAGAATACTAACATTGTCTACGTTCATTAGATCATCAATGTCTTCTTGGAAAACTTCTACTGTTTTATTGGCTATGGCTACTGCTGTCGCTGGATCTGCATCTGTTGCGGTGACAGTAACTACTTGTGAATTCTGCTCACTATTGACATTGATTTTTTCTCTTAATTCTCCTGATGAGATTGTTAAGTCTAGTTCGTCAACAACTTTATCTAAAATTCGTGGACTACGAATCACTACGTTATATGTATTGATAATCTCCACATTGGAACGAATCTCGTTAACATCTACACTGTTATTCTCTGATGATTTCTGATTCACAATGAATTGTGAACTAGATTGATAGGTTGGTGTAAGTAAGAAGTATGTAACTAGACCACTGATAAGTGCTGCTCCAAGAGTAAATATGACGATGAGGCCTATCCGCTTCTTTAACACCTCCATTATTTCTTTTAATGATATTGTTTCTTCCATACTTGCCGGTCCCCCTGCATGTTAATTATTGTTATTTTGATCTTTTTTACTCATACATTCGAAATTATATCACATTGTTTTACTTTTTTGGATAGTATTTTTTTGGAGTGCAATATTTTTGTGGAAATTTGGAATGGGAGTTGGGATTTGGGAGTAGGAGTGTGAGTGTGGTTTCAAGGGTTGGGGCGTTGGGGTCAGACCCAAATGTCCCATTTTTCACCGGATTGGGACATTCGGGTCTGACCCCGTTGTCCCATTCGTGTGAGAATGTGTATACTTATGTTAGATAAATTGATGGATAGGAGGAATTGGAAATGACTAATGAATTGGATCGTAAGTCTGATTATTCAATTAATGAACAATTTACAAAACGATGGTCGCCAAGAGCATTTCGTGATGAGGAGGTTCCTGAAGAGCTAATATTTCGCACATTAGAAGCTGCACGTTGGGCACCTTCTAGTATGAATATTCAGCCATGGCGTTTTATTGTTGCAAGAACAAAGGAAGATCGCGAGAAATTTCATTCATTTATTATGGAGGGTAACAGAGTGTGGTGTGAAAATGCACCCGTGCTTATTTTATTTATTTCAGAGAAAAAGGGTGGCTCACACGCATTCGATACTGGAATATCTTTTGGATTCTTCGCGTTGCAAGCACTTGAGAATGGATTAGTTACTCATCCGATGGGTGGATTTGACAAAGAAAAAGCACGTGATGTATTAGGTATTCCTGACAATTATCAATTACATGCCGTAGTTGCTCTAGGATATCAAGGAGATAAAGCTTCCTTATCCCCTGAATTACAAGAAAGAGAAACACCTTCCACACGAAGACCACTGAAAGAATCCATACACCAAGGAACGTTTTAATCAGAGCGGGACATTGGGGTCAGACCCTTTTGTCCCGTTTTTTTGGGGCAGAAGGGTCTGACCCCAATGTCCCATGTAAATATTGTTACATTTCGAAATCGTGACTTTTGTCTCTATTACATTTTTCCTAAAATAAGTTGGAATTTCGTTATATTTTGGTATAATATATAGAAAATACATATCCGGTTTACCGACAACGGCAAACTTATCGAAAGGTAAGGACGCAAAGCGATGGGTCTAAAGTTTTGAATGTTTCAAAGCATTTTAATTCAATGATTGCCAAGCTACCGAAGCACTCCATTGAAAAGGTGAACCCACTAGGTTAGGTGTGTTCATCTTTTTCATTCATAAGGTATGATTAACAAGGAGTTGTGTATATGTTAATTGATACAGTGATTGAAGAAGAAAAATTCCACCACCATTTTCAACCTATTTTTTGTACGAATTCACAAGAGAAAATCGGTTATGAAGTTTTATTACGTTCTAATTTGCATGATAGTCCGTTATATACGTTTCAAGAGGCGAAGAAGGCTAACCGCTTGTACGATCTAGATACGATGTCTATAGAGAAAGCTGTAGCAACTTTTTGTTCATCAGTTATAAGCAAATACAAAGCGGTACTGTTTTTGAATGTCTTCCCTTCTACCATTGTCCAACATAATTTCGAACATTTTCTTGAAAGTGTATTAGTAGATAACGAGATTAGCAAAGAACAAGTGGTGTTAGAAATTTCTGAATCAGAATTGATTGAAGATCCAGCATTATTTAAGAGACATATCATATGGTTAAAAAATCAAGGATATATGTTTGCCTTAGACGATGTCGGAAAAGGGTATGCTAATTTTGATATGTTGATCCATCTAGAGCCGGAATATATTAAGCTTGATCGGCTTTTTTCTGAGCGTTTAGATCAAACCAAAAAGAAACAAAATCTGATTCGTTTTTTTCTGCAATATTGTAGAGAGAATACTATCAACCTTATATTAGAGGGGGTGGAAACGAAAGAAGAGCTTCAAGTCGCTAAATCACTTGGCGTATCATACATACAAGGATTTTTGTTAGGTAGACCAAACAACATACAACATTGGGAATAAAATGAGCCAGCGGGTTCTGTCCTCGCTGGCCCATTTTTTGGGACAAAGGGGTCTGACCCCAATGTCCCAAAATCGGTGACCATTTGTAGGAGAGGATGATTGTTTAATGAGTAATTTTTGTAAATCGTGTGGGAGAGAGTTAAAGGAGGGGGCACGTTTTTGTCCTGAATGTGGAACACCTGTTGCAGCTAAGGAAGAGCAAAAAGTTTCTGCTTCTGCGCCGGCATCTGAGCCAAAGGAATCTTTAATCGATCGGATAAAGCGCGCACCTAAGAAACAAAAAATTATTGCTGCTAGTGTAATTGCAATTATTATTTTATTTGTAGGAACTTATCAAGTTGGCGCAATGCTGACTGACAAGGATCGTGTCGTTGATAAATTTGAAGAAGCACTCATTAATAAAGATGCTACGGCAATGAAAAAGTTAGTAGAATCTAGTGACAAGCAATTAAAAATTACCAAAGATGATATCAAGTCATTTATGAAGGTAATGGAAGATGTTCCGTCACAGCAACAATATTTTATTGATGAATTAAATGCACAAAGTTTAGCTTATGAGTCGAATTATGAGCCAAACTTAAATAGTATTTTTTCATTAGTTAAAAAAGGAAAAACCGCACTTATTTTCGATAAATATGTAATAGAAGTAATGCCCTTTTATGTTGAAGTTGGAACTAACATGAAAGATGCGCAAATTTTGTTGAATAATGACGAAGTTGCAACAAGTGATTCTAATGATTTTGTAAAAGAGATTGGTCCATTATTCCCTGGAGTTTATAGCGTATCTGCCAATTACAAAAACGATTACGCTGCACTAGAAAACCAGGTTAATGTGAGTTTGCTTGACCCTTATACGCAAGCACAATACCTTGACTTGTCTTTATATGGTGAATATGTTTCTTTCGACATGGAGTATGAAGACATTGCGTCCGATATAACTTATTTTGTAAATGATAAAGAGATTGCACTTGATGATGAGGAAGAATTCGGTCCGGTTTCTATCGATGGATCAATTGAGGCATACGGTAAATTGACTTTGCCATGGGGTGAAGTGACATCTAAGAAAACACCAATTGAAGGCATTTACACAGATTTAGAAGTACCTTTGCCTGTTTCCGAAGAAGTAGCAACTGAAATTATTAACACGATTCACACATACGGAGGAGAATTTTCAGCAGCATATAAAAATATGGACGCAGAAAAGTTCACCTCTGTGACTAAGTCATATAAAAATGATGAAGCTTCTGACATCGAATATATGCAGGATTATGATCGTCGATGGAAAGGAACCTATCAGAAGACGATTGTCGACTTAGAGAGTTTTTATGCTTTTGAGTATGACGGCAACTATGGCATAGAGGTTAATGCACAGTTACACTTCGCTGATTCCGCTTCTTATTACACAGATGATGAAGAAGTCGAAATAGAAGACGTCGCGGAAAATCTAGAAATTGAATTGCATTATGACCCAGAGAATAAAGCATGGCTCGTCAATGACATTAGCGAACTATGGGATTTCGAAGCAACAAACACAGAAGAAAGAACAGTTAAAACACAATAGAGCAATGGAGTGGCGGGACATTGGGGTCAGACCCTTTTGTCCCACTCTACTGATTTAAATCAAGCTATAGAAAAGGGAGAGTGTTGTTATGTATTGTAAAAATTGTCAGGCACCGTTAGAGACGGATGCGAAATTTTGTGTAAATTGTGGTGCGAAGGTTACGGAAACATCAAACCAAACAGAGGGAACTGTAGCTGAGCATGACCAGGTTGCGGCTACAAATGCTGGCATAAGCACAGAGAATAATCAAGGAACCTCAACTAATAGCAACACAGATAACAAAGCAACAGCGAATGAATATGTGGATCAAGGAAAAGAAGTAGCCAAAAAATATTGGAGCTTCCTACCTCAAGCAGTCTTGCATCCATACGCAACAAGTAAACGAGTGAATGAAGAAGGTATGATTAATGCTATTATCACACTAGTACTATTCTCATTATTTATTCCATTATCCTCCTACATTGGCGTAAGCACTTATTTTAGAGCACCATTTTTCGACACAGTACTGAAGCCGTTTGTTATTATGCTCCTGTTCTTTGCATTATTGATCGCTGTGAAGTTCGGTGTAGCAAAACTTATGAAAGCAAATATCAGCTTTATTGGCGTGCTAGCACGCTTTGGAACATTAATGGTCGTACCAACAATTTTTGTTTTAGCGTCAATTATCTTCATGTTCCTAAGCAGTTATACATTTAGTGTATTATTGATGGTTTGTGCAATTAGTTTTGCATCTATTGCAAGTATGGCAACTATTTTCTCTATTAAAGAAAAAGCTGTAGGCAGAGGCGGATTAGATGTGATTTACGGAGTGATTATCACATATGTCGCAATGATGATCATTTTATTTATTATCGGTGACAGCATCATGGGCCGATTAATCGGTGACATTCAAAATAACCTATATTTCTAGTAAATATGCCATTGGGGTGAGCCCCGATGGTTTATTTTTTTGAGGTATGTCGGCCTGATTGGAAAATGGGACATTGGGGACTGACCCCAATGTCCCATTTTGTTTTTTTGTTTTGAGGTGTGATATAGCTCACAGTATTTTTCATTCCTTACGTGCTAAACTATCAAATAAATACTAGATATAGTAATTAGCGCGGTGCACGCGTACAATATATTGTAATAGGAGTGGATTTTATGCTAACCATGCCAACGCTCACGAAGCAGACAGAAGATCATTTACTAGAGGCGCTAGATCAAATTGTTGATTCTAGTAACCAGGATTTAATTCAAGAGAATGCGAATGTTGACGGACAATCTCCGATGGGACAAATGTCGAAATTTGCATCAGAAGCAGCAAAACATTATGCAAAGAAAGTGATGCTAAGCCCGGATATTACACAAGCGATGGACGAGAATTTTATTCATCCGCATGATCTTGATTTCATGCCGACAGGTACGACAACGTGCTGTCAGATTCCATTAGGAGAAATTTTAAAAGGTGGTTTTAATACTGGCCACGGCTTTATGCGTGAGCCAAATGATATCTTGAGCGCAATGGCACTTGCTTCGATTATTTTTCAATCAAATCAAAACATGCAACATGGTGGACAAAGTTATCCGATGTTCGATAAGGATCTAGCACCATATGTACATAAAACGTTCAAAAAACATAAAAAGCGCATTGTAAAATACGCAACAAACCTGACTGAGGAAGCACTCCTTGAAGCTGCTTGGAACGAAACAGATCGTGACGTCTATCAAGCATGTGAAGCTTTTGTTCACAATTGTAACTCAATGCACTCGCGCGGTGGTGGACAAGTTCCATTCGTATCGGTCAATTATGGAACAGATACTTCAGACGAAGGTCGCTTATTTGTGAAAAATCTATTACGTGCAACAAAAGCAGGTCTTGGTAATGGCGAAACACCTATTTTTCCAATTCAAATTTTCAAAATGAAAAAAGGCGTAAACTTTGAAGCAGGCGAGCCAAACTATGATCTCTATCAATTAGCACTAGAAACGACTGCCGAGCGTTTATTCCCGAATTTCAGTTTCATCGATTCTACTTTTAACGGGCAATATTATGATGGCACACCAGAATCCGAGGTTGCGTATATGGGTTGCCGCACGCGTGTGATGGGCAATCGTCATGGCGAGGAAAACGGAATTAAACGCGGTAATCTATCATTTACATCGATTAACTTAGTAAAAATAGCATTGACGTCTTATGATACGGATAGTTTTTTTGAAAAATTAGATCATTATATTGATCTTGTTATTAAACAATTGTTGGAGCGTTATGCTTTTCAAATTAAGAAAAAAGCCCAGCACTTCTCGTTCTTATACAGCCAAGGTGTTTGGAAAGACAGTGAAAAATTAGCTGCGGAAGATGAACTGGAAGAGGTATTGAAGCACGGTACATTGAGTATCGGCTTTATCGGATTGGCCGAAGCGTTAAAAGCATTAGTTGGTGAGCATCACGGAGAATCTGAAGCCGCATTTGACTTGGGTTATCAAATCGTTTCTCATATGCGGGACCGTGCGGACCAAGCTGCAGATCAATATGATTTGAATTTTTCTCTAATTGCAACACCAGCAGAAGGTCTATCAGGAAAATTTACCCGCAGCGATCAAAAGGAATTCGGTATTATTTCTGGTGTAACGGAGCGTGATTATTATACGAATTCGTTCCATGTTCCGGTTTATTATACTATTCGTGCGATTGATAAAATCCGCAAAGAAGGTGCTTTCCATAAATTGTGTAACGGCGGGCACATTTCATATGTTGAATGTGATGGCGATGTTTCAAAAAATACAAAAGCACTTGATACGTTAGTGAAAGCGATGGCTATGAGTGATTTCGGCTATGGGTCGATTAACCATCCAGTCGATCGTTGTAAAACTTGTGGTTATACTGGAATAATTGATGAATCTTGTCCAAAATGTGAAAATGATGATCAGGAAAAGGTTGAACGTATTCGCCGTATTACCGGTTATCTTGTTGGAGATATGAAGAAATGGAATTCCGCTAAGCGCGCGGAAGAAAGTCAACGTGTGAAGCACCAAACGAGTCGTGCTGGTGTTAGCGGTGGCGGTGATGCTGATGCTTGTGCTGAGGCTGTCGCTAGGACTGATGCTGTGATGAAAAGTGATGAGCATTCATGAGAGTAATGAACATTTTACATGATTCTGTTGTAGATGGTGAGGGGTTGCGTACAGTGATTTTCTTTGCTGGCTGCCCTCACTTCTGCAAAGGATGCCACAACCCAGCAAGCTGGAATATACGTAACGGAACAGAAATGACGATTGATGAAGTCGTTGAGGAAGCGGGAAACAACCCGCTAACCGATATTACCTTATCTGGAGGAGAGCCATTTTTTCAAGCAGAAGAAGTCGTTGAAGTGGCGAAACGATTGAAATCGATGGGTAAACACATCTGGGCCTACAGCGGATTTACATTAGAACAACTACAGCAATCAGACAATCCTTACCAAAGGGAATTGCTATGCTATTGTGACGTTCTTGTCGACGGACCATTCGTACTAGCAGAAAAAGATCTATCACTTAAATTCAGAGGAAGCCGCAACCAACGCATCCTCCATCTATAATGGGACATTGGGGTCAGACCCAAATGTCCCATTTTGTTTGTTCTGGGACGCTGGGGTCTGACCCCAATGTCCCACCACTTCCCCATCGTTACGCTCGTCTGAAGTTTCTCGTTTGATTGTCTGGGGTATATTAGGGATAGAAAGAGGTGATTTATCACATGATACATATTCTGGCGGTAAACAAGCAGCAACAACTTATTAAAGTAGATTCCATCGAGGATTTGTCTAGTATAGATTTCGAATGGTATTGGATTGACTTTGACCAGCCGACAGCTGATGAGGTTATTCATCTTGAAAAAACACTGCACTTCCATCCTTTAGCCATTGAGGATTGTTTACAAACCTTGCAACGCGCCAAACTCGATTATTACGACGATTTCAGTTTTTTTATTATGCATGCGATCGAACCGGCTACTTTAAGTCAGCTCGAACACGATTTTTTTCTAAGCGAAAAAGCGATTGTTACATTCCACAACCAAGCGTCTATTCAAATTAATCAAGTATGGCAACGTGTAGCACAATTACGCGAAGAGCAATTGGGTAAATGGGATTCTTATCGTGTATTCTATGAAATCTTAGACAAAATTGTTGATCACTATTTTCCAATTGTCTATTCGATTGAGGATGAATTAAACGAGGTTGAGGATAATCCGAATGACGAAACGATGCCTGTTTTGTTAGATAATCTATTTGACATTAGACACCAGTTATTGCAACTTCGACATACGATCAATCCTGTTCGTGATTTATTTTATCGTATGCTGAATTCGAGTCATCTTCAAGGCATCAAGGATCGTCGAGCGTATTTTACTGATATCTATGATCACTTATTAAAACTATCTGAAATGGTTGCTTCTAATCGCGAAATTGCTAATGATATTCGTGATAATTATTTATCATTAAACTCACATCAAACAAATGAGGTCATGAAAGTACTGACGATTATTACATCTATCTTTGCTCCACTCACTTTAATTGCAGGCATCTATGGAATGAACTTCACTTATATGCCAGAGCTTCAAACAGATGCAGGGTACTTTGTTACATTAGCTGTGATGGTCGCAATCGCAATTACCATGTTCTCTTGGTTCAAACGCAAAGGCTGGTTTTAATGGAACATTGGGGTCAGACCCGTGCGCCCCATTGGGACAAATGGGTCAGACCCCAATGTCCCACCACCGCCACTGCAACAGTCGATTTCTTTGCAAATTTTCTTTTTTGGGGTATAATATATTTCGAGTTACGAAGGAAAGAAGGAAGGAATATATATGCCTAACACGCAGCAAGCAAAAGCAACAATAACAAAAGAAAAAATTTGGACGAAAGATTTTGCCCTTATTTGTGCGGCAAACTTTTTTATTTTCTTAGGGTTTCAAATGACATTACCCACTATCCCATTATTTGTTCAACACCTCGGTGGTAGTGATCAATTAATCGGTATTATAACTGGTATTTTTACATTTTCTGCACTATTATTCCGCCCATACGCAGGACATGCATTAGAGTCAAAAGGTCGACAATTTGTCTACATGATCGGTTTAGGAATTTTCGTCTTGTCTGTCGGTTCTTATTCATTTATCGCAAGCATCGGGTTTCTAATCGCAATGCGTATGTTACAAGGAGTTGGTTGGGGATTCTCCACAACGGCGACTGGTACGATTGCGACAGACTTAATTCCACCAAGTCGCCGCGGGGAAGGAATGGGCTATTTTGGTCTTTCAGGTAACCTTGCACTTGCCTTTGGACCCGCACTTGGCCTGACTCTAGTTGGCACGATAACATTTTCTCAATTATTTATGATATGTGCCGCGCTTGGATTAGTTGCATTTTTGTTATCCTCACAGATTCAATACAAAAAAGTCGAACAATCCGAGCATAAAGCGACAACAGTTAAGTTCGATATTTTCGAAAAAAGTGCAATTACACCAGCTACATTACTATTTTTTATTACCGTAACGTTTGGTGGTATTGCATCTTTCCTCCCTTTATACACAGCACAAAAAGGGATGGATGGCATTGAGATTTATTTCTTAGTTTATGCGTTATTCTTAATGTTTTCTCGAACATTCGCAGGCAGATTATATGATCAAAAAGGACATATCGCGGTGTTTTTACCCGGAGCATTACTCATTTTCTCTGCAATGCTTTTACTTGTATGGCTTCCTAGCACCACTATTTTATATACTGCCGCTGCGCTATACGGCCTCGGATTCGGTAGTGTGCAACCAGCGCTTCAAGCGTGGGCGGTCGATCAAGCTGCATCCAATCGAAAAGGAATGGCAAACGCGACTTTCTTTGCCTTTTTTGATATGGGGGTTGGAATCGGTGCGATGACATTCGGAGTAATTGCGTCAAGCTTCGGTTACAGCTATATCTATTTAACAGCAGCGTGCTCCGTACTTGTTGCGATGCTGCTATATGTCATGTTACTTTTCAAAGGAAAAAAACAAGGACAAGCAGTTTGACAAAAAAGCACCCTATAAGGAGAAGACAATTTTATACGTCTACCTTATAGGGTGCTTTTGTTATGTCTTGATTTTTATTTAAACGTTGCTTTCATTCATTTTATTAATTTTTTTGTGTAAAAATAGCGTGTTCCATTTAATACAACATGTGGGATGTCGGGATATCTCTCAAGGAATGCTGGAATATCAATCTGGTTGATACAAATATAATGATGCAATTCTGCTTCTTTAATAAAAACTAACTGTTCTCTTTTGATAAACGTTTCTAACTCAGCTTGTTTGTTTACTGTTTGAAACTGTTTCAATCCTCCACCTATAAAAAAGCCCATTATTGCGATACCCAGCCCAATTGATACAAGAAAAAACTCCATCGATCCATCCCTTTCTTCTTAATAATTAAACAGAACAATATTTAAAAATGTGAAAAGGTGCCTGGTCTTACATCAAGATTATCTTGTTTAACTGCTTGAGATAATTCTCGCTTCAAATCATTCATTATATTTTCTAAACTTTCGCCTTGCTCATCTTTTTGATAAACACTTGTTAAAATCGCTTTCAATTTTTCTCCGTCTAATATTTTTTCATTACTCATATTAATCTGACTCTCCATTAACTAAATTTGTTTGATCAGCTAATTCCTGTTGTCTCGTATAAACAGCTTTAGAAAGTACTTTTTCTATTTCTTTTAATGCTTCTTCATCCGCATCCTGCAATATATAGCGAATCGTCTTCTTAATCGTCTTTGGAAACCTATGTAGTTGAAACAAACGATTCCACCTCAAATAAATAAATTAAAACCTTTTTTATAATATCATATCATCTGAGAAATGTTAACCTTTTTTATAAATATTGTAAAAAAACAAGGTCAAAAGCACGAAAATGGGGCATTGGGGTCAGACCCCAATGCCCCATTTGTGGGATTGTGATATAATGTTTAATTAGGGGAAATATAAAATCATATTCACTTTGGTAAGGATATATATTATAATTGATAGGTTATTATAACTTTCAACAAATATAAAGCTTGTAATAATTATAATCAATTTGTAATCAAAATATCATTTTACTTTTTCTTATTGAGTAGTAAAATAATGAAGTGTCTACTTATATAAAGGAGTTTATCTACGATGAAAAAAGATACACAGGCTTCTCGTATCCGTATGCGAAAAAATAAAAAAAGAAGAAAATATCTATACATTCTACTTCCAATTTTCATACTATTGATAAGTGCCGGTACATATTTAGGTGTCGTATGGTCCCAAGCACAAGGCATTCTTGCTGATTCATACCAAGATGATGGAAGAGAAAATGGTTCTGACTTGAGAGATAGCGGTGTTGACCCATCAGTTGATGATGTCTCCATTCTTTTTGTTGGTGTTGATCAAAGTGAAAAAAGAGCTGCTAAAAATCAAAGTAATGAACTTTCTGATGCGTTGATTTTAGCTACATTGAATAAAGACGATAAAAGCGTAAAACTATTATCTATTCCGCGTGATTCTTATGTTTATGTTCCAGAGTTAGGATACAAAACAAAAATAAATCATGCACATTCCGCTGGTGGTGTAAGAGCTTCAATTGAAACAGTCGAGCAACTTTTTGATATACCAGTTGATTACTACGTTAAACTTAACTTCAACGCATTTATTGATGTTGTTGATGAATTAGATGGAATTACCGTTGATGTCCCTTATGAATTGCATGAACAAGACTCAAGAGATAAATCTGATGCTATTCACTTACTACCTGGAGAACAATTATTAAATGGTGAAGAAGCACTTGCTTTAGCACGTACTCGTAAACAAGATAACGATATTGAACGAGGTAAACGTCAGCAAGAGATAATTAAAGCAATGGTCGATAAAGCCGTTTCATTTAATACCTTGCTTAATATACATGACTTGATGAAAGCTGTTGGTGATAATATGTCAACAAACATGTCATTTAACGAAATCAAAAGCTTCGTATCTTATGGAACAAAAGGAAATCTAGATATTGAATCATTAAGTTTAAAAGGGAATGACTTGTGGTCTGATCGCTATTATTACGAACTAAGTGAAGAAGATGTTCAAGAAAAACAACAGATTCTTAAACAACATCTTGGTCTCAGTGATTTTTCAACACAAAAAGAGGAAGAAAGCGATCTAGATAACTCAACTTCCTTGAATCAATAATTTTGAATAACTAGAAACCAAATTAAATATAGCTTAATTTATTAAATAGAGCAGTTGCGCAATAAGAGGATACAACTAAATAATGACCATGAAAAGCCGAATCATAATCCATTTTTGGAACATGATTCGGCTTTTTAATTTCATCGAGGTTAATTTAACTGCGGAAATGCATGACACTTGCTAAATCCTAAACTCTATCTTTTTTGCTTATTGCATAGCTTACAAATCAAAGCCTATTTAAAAATGTCAAATGTTGTTTGAATTTAAGTTAAAGAAGGCAGTTATCTGAATATTTCATCTTTACCATTTTGAAAATATAGTATTTTAATAGTTCAATATTTGTGTTAAAATTCCAATTGTTAGCGTTTACAAAATTATAATAGGAGGTATTTATATTGAAAAAGCTAGGTATATTTAAATTGCTTCTTCTAATAGTTTTGGTTATTCTACCAATCTCTGTTAGTGCTGCAAATGACGATGTAATTGTCGATTTACGTTTAATGGAAACTACCGACATACATAGTCATGTAATGAATTATGATTATTTTAGTGGTAGTCAAGACGAAACAATTGGTCTGGTGAATGTTGCAACCTTAGTCAACAAGGTTAGAGCAGAACATAAGAACACACTTCTTTTTGATAATGGCGATCTGATTCAAGGAAATCCAATGGCGGATTATATTGTCAACGAAAATGTCCTAGATCAAAATAATAATGTCCACCCTGTCTACAAAGTTATGAATCTATTACAGTATGATGCAGCAAACTTCGGTAATCATGAATTTAATTATGGACTTGAATTTTTACAAAAAGCTGTATCTGGTTCTGATTTTCCTTATGTAAATGCTAACGTATATAAGGACAATGGGAAGTTTGAAGAGAACTATTTTAATCCTTATGTAATTTTAGATAAAGAGGTTACTGATCAAAATGGTAACAAACATACCATTAAAGTTGGTGTTATCGGGTTTACACCACCAAAAATTATGGTATGGGATAAAAGTAACCTAGAAGGTAAAGTAATAACTAGAGATCTAAAAGAAACAGCTGATGAATTTGTTCCTAAGATGAAAGCTGAAGGTGCTGATGTAATTGTTGGTATTCCACACTCTGGTTTAGGTTCTATTAATGATTATACACATGGTGCAGAAAATGCTACGTATGAGCTTTCAAAAGTAAAAGATATGGATGCTCTATTATTCGGACACTCTCACCAAGCATTTCCAAGTGATTATTATGCTTCGCTTGATGGAAAACATAATATCGATTTAGAAAAAGGTACAATAAATGGCGTTCAAACAGTACAAGCTGGTTTCTGGGGATCACACCTTGGTATAGCCGATTTAAAACTTAAGAAAACTGCTGAAGGTTGGGATGTTGTTGGTGGTCAATCAATAGTGGAACCAATCTATGACTCAGCAACGGATAAGCCACTTGTTGAACCTGATCAAGAAGCAATTGATCTAGTAAAAGACGATCATGAAGGTACAAAAAATTATGTATCTACTCCAGTAGGAAAAACAGAAGTGCCATTATTTAGCTACTTTGCGCAAGTAATGGATGATCCGACTGTTCAAATTGTAAGTGATGCTCAATTAGCATATATTAATAAATATATCCAAGGAACAGAATTTGAAGATCTGCCAGTATTATCTGCAGCAGCTCCTTTTAAAGCTGGACGAGATGGAGTAAGTGATTACACTGATATTCCTGCTGGTGGGTTAGCTATTAAGGACACAACGTCACTTTATAAATATCCTAATACTGTTCGTGCAGCTAAATTAACAGGTGCACAGGTTATTGATTGGTTAGAGTGGAGTGCTGGTCAGTTCTATCAAATTGATCCAACATCAGATAAGCCACAAGAGCTTGTAGATACAAAATTCCGCAGCTATAATTTTGATGTAATGGATGGTTTAACATATGAGGTTGATGTAACAGTACCTCCAAAATATACAGCTGATGGAGAGTTAATAAATCCAGATAGCAACCGTATTGTCAATGTGAAACATAACGAACAACCAATTGACACAGCAAAAGAGTTCCTTGTTGTAACAAATAATCACAGAGCAACATCCAAGTTTGCTAATCCTGATGGTAACAATATTGTTATTGAATCACCAGATGAAACTAGACAAGTACTAATTAATTATATTAGTGGTCACGATTCAATCAATCCACAAGCTGATAATAACTGGTCATTTGCTAGCATCGATGGTTCTCCAGAACTTATTTTTAGATCCGCTCCTGGTGGAGAAAAGTATGCAGCAAATATGGATCAAATCGAATTTGTTAAAAAGCGTGATGACGGATATGCAGACTTCAAATTCTCTGTACAGAACAATGAAATACCAAACAAAGAATTCCCTGATGTTCCAGAAGGGCATTGGGCAAAAGAAGCAATAAACAGATTGTTCAACCAGGGTATTATTAAAGGCTATGAAACTGGGAATTTCGAACCTAAAAACGAAATTACTCGTGCGCACTTCGCAATGCTTCTAGTTCGTGCATTAGAGCTTGAAGGTGAAGCTACTCATCCATTTAGTGACCTTAGTGGTTATGCAGAAGCTGAAGTTGCTCTTGCTTACGAACATGGTTTAGTAAAAGGTTATCCAGATGGTACTTTCAAGCCAGATGTTCCAATTAAGCGTGAAGCAATTGCTGCTATGATGTTAAGAGCGTATAATGTAAAAAATAATACCACTTATTTAGCAACAGAGGATTATCACTTCTCTGATGAAAAGGAAATCGCTCCTTATTTTGATGATGCAGTAGACGCAGTATACGAGCTTGAATTAATGGAAGGTATGGGTAATAATATATTCGCTCCAAAGAATAACTCAACTAGAGCGGAAGCAGCAACAGCAGTAGATAGACTTCTTCCTTAAATATTAAGAGTATACAATTTATATATAAAAATGCAGTTTATTATCGATTAGAAGATTACTCATAAATTGATTATTTGACATATCACACAATGGTGTCAGAGGAAACACATACGTTGATTCCCTTTTAGTTTAATCGTGTGTCTTGTTATAATGCTTAACACAAGAGATTAGCTCGAATCGAGCTAATCTCTTATTCTTTATTGACATAGCGCAGACTCCATTCAAAAATAAGCTGAATACCAATATCTACATATTTATTTTTCCATAGCCACCATAAACACACTCGGAACTTTTACTTGTTGAAGTTTGAAATTTGAGCATGTTAATCGAACTAAAAAATCCTCATCATTGAGATGAGGACGAAAATTAGTTTAGTACGTGTTGAGCCAATACTTGTTCTTTATAATCATCTTTTTCTTTCTTAGTCATCTTTTTGAATTTGTTAATAAATTCCTCGTATTGAGGCAATATCTCATCGACCGAACCAAATGCTCTAACTGTACCAAATTCCAACCAAAGGATTTTTTCACAAAACTGCTTCATTTGACCTAACGAATGACTCACAAAAATCATTGTTTTACCTTTTGCTTTAAATTCCTTCATCTTAGCTAAGCTCTTCTCAGCAAATGCCTTGTCACCTACAGATAAAGCTTCATCAATAATTAGAATATCAGGATCTACATTAACAGATATCGCAAAACCTAATCGAGATTTCATACCGCTGGAATATGATTTAACAGGTTGATCAATGAATTGTTCTAATTCCGCAAATTCTATAATGCTAGGCTCAAGCTTTTTAATTTGATTTTTATTAAATCCTAACATCAATAATTTTAATTCAATATTGTCTCTGCCACTTAAATCTCCTTTTAGACCAGATGCAACAGCGATTAACGAGGCTTGTCCATTTACTGTAACGTTACCTTTTGTTTCTGGAACTATACCTGCAATAATATTAGAAAGAGTGGATTTACCAGAACCGTTAGTACCTACAAATCCAATTACATCTCCTTTGTTTGCTTCAAAGCTAACGCCTCTAAGCGCATAGAAATCTTCCCCATAATTTCTAGGGAATAACAAGTCTAAAATTCGTTCACCTGGACTGTTATACAATTTATATTTTTTTGTTACATCGTCTACTACAATCGATTTATTCATAGTAACTCCTTTATTTTTAAAGAAAATCGATAAAATGTCTTCGAAACTTAACATGTAAGTTTGAACCAATTATAAACAACACAAGCGTGATACCCCAAAAGTATAGAGTATATTGCCAATTATCAATTAAATACCAGTTCAATCCAAGAAAACCTGCTCTATATCCTTCTATTAGATAGTAAAGTGGGTTAATTTTCATAATAATTTTGATCCAACCATCAAGATTTGAAGTATCTACACTCCAAAGGATTGGAGAAAGATATAATAACATTCTAAGAGAAGCATTAAGAAACATGTGTACATCTCTAATAATTGTTGACAACGTTGATGTTATCAATGATAAGGCATAACTAAAGGCAACTGTAGCAAATAAAAAATAGAATATTTGTAGATAGTATATATTGAAATAAAATCCCATTATATTCAAAATAATAATTGTAATTACGACCATTATGACGTGTATATACAGCTGAGAAAAAATAACAAAGTTTGGTATAACACTCATAGGAAAATTCATTTTCGATAGCATTCTAAGTCTTGTGTACACAGATTTCGAACCTTTAATGGTGGATTGATAAAAGAAAAACCATAAAATGAAACCTGTTAACATCCAAGGTAGAAAAGGGACAAAATTATCAGGTGCTACCTCTACTTCGGGTCTCTGTCTGATACCATAACCAAAAACAAACCAATATATCCCAATTTGTATTAAAGGGTTTATTACTTCCCAAGCCATACCTAGATAATTTGTGTTATTAGCACTTTTGAGCTCATATAATGATAATCTTCTTATCAAATAAAAATGATTGATTTGTTCTTTTAAAACTAGCAGTGGGGATCTCATAATTGTTTCCTTTCTGTAACACCATAAAATACTTACCAAAGTATACTAATTAAACGAAAAAAACACAACTATAATGTGTATGAATTTAATTGAAAACTTTGTTAACAACTCTCTCACTGGATCTTCCGTTTTCTAAATAACAAAATTTTCGATTGAAAGTTTTTACCTTCTCAGATATATAAAGTGTCTCACTTATTTTATCTATTTCTTTAATTAAATCAGTTGTTGTTTGAACTAGAGGTCCTGGTGCATCCTGTTCTAAGTCAAAATAAAAACCTCTTAGTTTCTGTTTGTATTTTTGTAAATCGTAAGTATAAAAGATCATTGGTCTGTTTAGGTTTGCGTAATCAAAAAAGACTGATGAATAATCTGTTATTAAAACATCAGATACAAGATATAAATCTCTTATATCTTTGTAATTAGAAAAGTCATATGCAAAGCCTTTGTAATTTTCTATGTTTAGATTTTCAGCTACAAGATAATGCATCCTAAAAAGAATTATCCATTCATCACCTAGTTTTTGATTTAACAGATCTAGATCTATATTAATGCTGAATTTATATTTACCTTTAGAATAAAACTCATCATCTCTCCAAGTAGGGGCATATAAAAGAACTTTTTTATTCTTTGGTAAATCCATATTATTTTTCAAGGAATTGATCATATTCCTATTGTTATTATTCAATAAATAGTCATTCCTTGGATAACCAGACTCAATAATTTCACCGTTATAGCCAAACGCTCTTTTGAAAATTTCAGTAGAGTATGCATTAGGCGAAATTAAATAATCCCATTTAACGGACTCATTAACAAAATTTTTTTTATATTCTTTAGTATTTGTACCAGGCATATGTACCTTTTGTATGTCTAATCCTAATTTTTTTAAAGGTGTACCATGCCAAGTTTGTATATATGTTGTATGAGCAGGTTTAGGGATCCATAAAGGAAGCCTACTATTAATTACCCAATATTCCGCTCTTGCCATGTTTACTAGCCATTTCAATGAAAATCGATTCAAATATTTTTTTTTATCATCATTTTTCAGTTGAAGTTCATACCTTTTATCAATACTCCAATATAATTTATAGTTAGGATGATTCTTCAAAAGATACTCATACAAAGCTAATGGATTATCACTAATTTGTTTTCCGTGAAAGCTTTCAAAAATTACCGAATCTTTTTTGGCAGGTAACTTAGAGATTACATAAAAAACGAATTTATATATTTTTAAAATTATCTTTCTACGCTTTAAAAAACCCCGCATACCATTCGCTCCAATCTTTTAATGCAACCATTAAAATAATAATGTTAAGGAAATATCCCCTAACATTATTATTTTAATCTATTTCAAAGCTTTATAAAAGGTTTTCATAGCCTTTTCGTTGTACTTATTGGAATAAAATACACCATTATGTGTGTTTCTTTCAATAATAAATTTGTTTAATCCCTCAATCAAACCATCAACACTATCTTCAACCAATAATCCATACTTACCATCTTCAAGGACAGTTCTATTTGCAACAATGTCTGTAGCAATAATGTTCATTTCTAGCGTTAGTGCTTCCAGAAGAACCATTGGTTGGCCTTCATAATGCGAAGAGAGAACAAAGCAATCACATTTTTTCATAAACTCAAAAGGATTCTCTAATTGCCCAACCAAGTAAACATTGTTGGAAAGGTTTAATTCTATTATTAACTTTTGCAAATCTGCTTTAAGAGGTCCTGAACCCAAGATATACAATTTACATTTATCATTCTTTTTCACTATCTCTGCAAAGGATTTAATTAGATTATCTTGCGCCTTCTCTGGTGATAGTCTTCCCATATTCACGAAGCTAATATTATCAGTCGTTGGGTAAGGAATAAATTTTTCATCAGCTTCAAAACCTAAGATTTCTATGATAGAGATATATTCACTTTCAATCCAACCTATCTCCTTACCTTCAAATTCTACAAAAGAGTACTCTGCAAATTGTGTTGTAAGCTCTTTCGTTACTATAACTTGAGTGCCTTCTGAAATACTTATATTCCCTTTACGTTTTTCATACATACTCAAAGGATCTGAATAAAATGAATCAATAGTTGACACATTGGTTATCCCTATTTTTTTAACAACTTCATTTTTCAGTTCTATTGGTTCTTCTACATATTTAACAGCCTTATTATTTAACCATCCTTTTATCTCATCTTTTATTACATAATGATATTTACCGTTAACTGTTTTACTAGTTTTTTTGATGAGCACATTTGTATTTAATAGTTCTTCAGCAGCCATTATTTCTTTGGCCTTTGGATGTGGGGATGGCTTTGACCATAGTTTATAATTTTCAGGATTAGATATAACAGCTATTTTATTACTTTCGTATTCCCTTAATATCCTGTTATCAATATTTTTTATAAAAAATCTATGCTTGTAATGGTTTAATGATTTTCTAAGCTTTTTATCTACCTTAGAAAATAAGGAATCTTTTGTGTTGTACTCTTTAACTGTTTTTAAAGCTGAATTATCAATCCATCCAATTTTAGTTTGGTTAATATAAATACGACTATAGGAGCTATGTTGTGTCTTTACTTCTTCATTAATATATACCATTATGTCTTTATAATCGTAACTATTTGACACCTTTTTTACTCTCTTTAATTTAAAAGGTTTATTCCATATATCATTGTTACGAGGCCATTTAACTATAGCTAGTTTATTTAACTCTTTTCTTTCAAGAATACTATCTGGTAAAATCGCAAAATTACATTCTTCCATCCAGCCTATTATCAGGTTTTTATGTTTAAATTTATAAAAAACTTTATCACCAACAATAGCCTTTCTCTGTATCGTAACTTCTTCACCTTCATATTCTATTGCATCACATATAATATTATCTATTTCACAAATAGGTCTTCTTAGCACTTTACTATTTTGTTCAGGCTTTACAATAGACCGTGCTTTATAATTAGAGTAATCAATTATTGGTTCACTTTGTTCACTAGTGGTTTCTTCTGATTTGTTTTCACCGCTTAGATGAAGTATTTTATCTGGGTTTATGGAATTAAGTATATAATCAAATTTTTCTTCATTGGCGAACTGCAAAAGGTTCTTTTTGTTAAGTTCCATTGTCCCTTTAGATACACTAACTAATTTATCAAATTTATTGTATATAGAAAACAAACCTCTTAAATTCTGTCTGTGCGGACGTTTTCCGTTAACTGTGCGTTCACTATCAGACAATAAATCATTGTGCATATAACATAATTTCTTTTTCGCATCTATACTAATAATATATTTCGCCCAAAAGAAACTATATCCACTAAAATCAATTCCATAATCAAATTCACTATTCCCAAACAATCTTCTAACTTCTCTTTTATATGCAGATTCCGGATATAATTTCTTTTCCGCTTTCCGAAATACACCTCTATTTTTAATCAGTTTATCCCTGTAAACTTCATTAAGTTTATAGGATGGTACTCCTAATTTAAATAAAAACCTCACATTTTCATTTACTTTATTCAAATTGTTTAAAACTTCGGGTGATTTTGGGGTTTTCATAAAACAACTTACATCATATTTTGTATAATCTATATTGTCCAATAAGTTTATCACTGAACTCGTGATCCCATTATTAGCCATACCACCCGGGTATAACACTATCTTTTCCTTTTTATTATCTAAATTGTTTATCACTTTTATATTGGTAGTCTCATTTAAGAATAAATAATCAACTAGCCTTTTAGTTACATTTCCATCATCATAATTAACAAATTTCTCTTTCATACTTTTATAATTAATCTGATACTGACTTTGTTTGTGTGTTTTATTTTTAATAGCATATATTAAATCTTTAATGTTCAAGCATACAGGTCCAGGTAATTCCTCATCTTTAAAGTATTTTTGTCTTTCTTCATTGTATTCATCTTCATCAAGAGTATAAAAGACTATTGGCTTATCTGTAACTAGATAGTCAAAAAAGATACTTGAATAATCTGTAATGAGTAAATCAACCAAACCTAATAATTGATTAGTATCTACGTAATCAGGAATAAGGCATTCTTTCAATTCTAAATGCTTCACTGCTTCATCATATAAAAATGGGTGAACCTTTACCAATACATTAAACTCATTCCCTAAGTGCGTATTAAGCGTTTCAATATCGGCCATGATTTGATATATATCATTACTTACCTTGTTTACACTCTTTCCTTTCCATGTAGGAGCATAGAGAATTGTTGATTTATTAGCATCTATTTTTAATCCATATTCAGATATCTCTTGACGAAATTTGCTAGTATCAAGATTTAAAGTTAAGTCTATTCTAGGATAGCCGTCTTCTATAATGCTACCTGAATATATGCCATCTAGTTTATAACTTTTAAGAAAGATATTTGTAGTATGTTTATTTGGACTCAGTATATAATTTGTTGACAAAAAGTTCCTTACTACATTTTGAGAATGAGCTGGATTGCCTGGGATGTCAAACCCCATTGTCTTTAGTGGCGTACCATGCCATGTGTTTATATATATTTGTTCTTTTTTTGGAATAAAAAAAGACTGAAAAGTAGAGTTATTAATCAAATACTTACTTGTAGTTAAATATTTCAAATATTCTTTTGAATTTCTTTTAACGAAAATAACATTATTATATTTTTTATATTTTTTTATTATCTTGTCTAAATTAGCGAAGTTGTCTATTGACCATACATGTTTGTATGAGTCAAAATCTTGATGATCTAGAAGATGTGAAAAAATAGCGTATGGACTATCAGTTAAACTTTTCCCATCCCGACTTTCATATAGAATAACATCTTCTTGCACCTTATACTTTTCATAATATCTAGTGAATAATATACTCCTTTTATGATTATGTTTTCTAATAAAATTCATTATTGGTTCAATAATAAATTTTATTTTTCTTTTTAATATTTTTTTAGTTAGCACTTCTAAATACTCCCCTTTATATTTTCCAAAAAAAATAATTAAAAATGGTCAAAAGTAAACCAAAGATAATATATTATATCATATTTTATTTTTCCACTTAAGCTAATATTTTATATATTGGTCTTTCAATTTAATTTTTTAAATTGGATATTTCTCCATGACACATTTCCATTTCTCATCAAATAAGGCCCCAGCTTAATGTATTTACCCTTTTCTGGTGTTATATTAAGCTCTATTTTACTCCAAGTATTATTCTTCAGTTCTAATTGATCTACTTTAATATTTTTATACCAATCACAATCTTTTTGCAAATATGTGTCAACTGTATTGAAAGTTCTAAGAGAAAAAATTAATTTATTACTATCAATTTCTTCTATTTTATCAACTTTTATTTCAAAAGTTAGCTTGAAGGTATACAATCCTTTTGTATCAATCTCGATTGGATGTGACCAGATTTGGGCATTCCTATCCTGTTCTAATCCACTCATTGTTACAGATAAAACATTTAAGTCTGGCTGATCCTCTTCCGGTGGCAATATATCAAAAACATCCTGCCAATACGACCAGTAAAGTTTCCCTTGGCTAAAATCACCATTTTTCAATAATTTTATGTTTGTCTGCTCTGTATTATTAGAGATAAGATAAGTATTTTTATATTTGTAGAGATCTTTCAAAATAATCATTAATAATTTATGTGTGAAATCCTCATAAAAATCCTGTGTATAATGCACATAGAAAACTTCCCAAAAATGATTATCTATCGAAGTATATTTTTTATCATAGTTAATAGTTTCAACATACGAATAATTATCTTCAAAGTAATCATAAAACTTAAATAACATAGCATTAATTTGATCTACATCTATCTTTCTATATTTACCTATTTTACTAATTTTTTTTATTTTGTTTGATTTTGTTTCAATATAATCATCTGTAAACTCAATTTTATTAAGAATAATTTTAGTGTTTGGAAACTCTAATTTCATTTTCTCCATAAACTTATCTATGGCGCTTTTCCAGATTTTAAAATATTCATCGAAATCTTTCTCAGGCTTATATGTCTCACCTAATTCCAAAGTAGAATAAAAAGGAGTTTTTTTAAACAGCCAAGTTTTATTAGTTATATAACTAGTTCCAATTTTTCTAACTCCAAAATAAACGTCCGGATATAAATCTAATATTAAAAAATCAGGCTGTGAGATACGCATTGAGTTCCATGGGCTTTTCAACAATTCCGTAATTAATATTTTTTTATTAAAATCATTAATGTCACCCTTGAGTACACTATATGGCTGAAAGGGAATTGAATCTGACATTAATGAAATCATAGACATATGATTTTGTGTAAAGACACATTGATAGTAATCTTTATAATCTTTAATAAAATTAGAATTAAAAGCATCTCGGCTGACACAACTACCTATTACAGCTAGTTTTATGTTATTCATATTTGATTACTCCTTAGTTTTTATGTAAATATACTAGTTTTAAATAATTCGTTAAAATACATTGGGTTTTGTAGGTTATTCTAATTTTTTTACTTATTCAGTATAGCAGGATTACAAAATAAAAACATACTAAAATTAGTGGATAGAGGGCTAGACGGGTTACCTTTGCAAACCTTTAAAGGCTGTGAATGTGAGGCGTGTTCGGATTGATAGTTACTTTTACGGAGTGGTACTTGAGAATTGACACCGCTAAGTAAACAAATGTTACAGCAAATCCTGATTATAACCAAAAAAAAGGTTCCGATCATCTTTCTTTAATAATCGAAACCTTCCTTTTTTTTGGAGTTGTTATGTTTTCACTTCAATTTAGAATTACTAAATAGAATCATTTTCACTCAGAGGTTTTCATAATAGAATTTGAATATCATAATCCACATTTCTTATATTATCTATGCCGCTCATGAAGCATATAGGGTTCAATCCTTTTTCATCTTAGCAAACAAACTTAAAGCCTTTCTAGATGTTTCAAACGCTTCTTTCTGATAATGGATTAATTTATTATGTATCCTATTTTTCTCATTAGCTTCTTCTGAAAAGCTTTCCTCAATTATATCGACTAATGAGTTACTATCCCAATTCTCTTGCGTAACATTACCGGCAACAGGTTGTTCAAAGATAGATGCAAATGAGTCTACCTTTGGATCATAGGATAATGCAACAAATGGTGTTCTTGTAATTACAGAAAATATAAGAGAATGTAATCTCATCCCCAATAGGATCCGCGATTGTCCAATAAGGGTAATTTTGTCTTCAATGCTTGCATCATGTGGCGCTATGATACTTCTTTCGGTCATCATATTCGCAACTTCTTCTGATGCTTTATTATCAACTTCTCCATGCATAGGGAGAAAAACAATTTCAAAACCTTTTTGAGCTAGTATATCTAAACTAGCTGCAATTTTTTGTTTGTAAGGTACATCAGAGGGCCATTCTCTTACACTTACAGCAACCGATTTCTTGTTCTTTTCTTGTAATTTCCAATCCGTCTTAAATGTTGTTACATCTAGACCTAATACAGCATCCGGAACAATATCAATTGATTTGTTAACACCGATCGTTTCTAACAATTTTTTAGAATCATTATCCCTCACCGTGACAGAATCCATTTTATTCAAAGTATATTTGGTTATCAACTTGCTTACAGGGTGACTGATTGGACCTATACCTTGAGCATATATAAAAACAGGTTTCTTGCAACGTTTCGCTAAATGCATAATTAAAGTGTAATAAGGAATTGATTTTAAACTTGTTTGATCTTGTAAAAGGCTTCCCCCACCACTAATTAATCCATCTGAATCCTTAAGTACATGGATAACCTCTTTTATTTTCCAACGATTAACAGCATCAACGCCATATGTTTTGCTTGTTGAGCTAGGATCATTTGAGAGAACAGTAATTTTTATGTCATGTTGTAATTCTTTTAAGGATTGAATAATGGAAAATAATATAGCTTCATCTCCAACATTTTCAAATCCATAGTAACCAGATAATACGATGTGCATTATTCTCACCCCGCTTTCAACGCTTTTGTAATCGTACGATAGCAAATGTTAAACAAGTAAATTAAAAGCAATCCGATAAGGTAACCGAATACTACACCATATATTGTACGTAATATCGAAACATAGATCGGAATATGAAGATGTGTAAAAGTATTCATAATTGATAAGAAACCAATTGTTGCTGGGATTAATAGAAATCTGCCCCACTTCCGATTAATCCACATAACATGTAAAGCCAATATAAAGATAGGAAAACCAATTAAAAATTCTTTCGTTCTTGGTCTTGTATATAATAGCTCTTCTAACTTTTGGCGTATGATTATTTCTATTGATAATACGTCCGCAGCATTTCCTGAACGATCAACATAATAATAAAAAACAAATCCGACTAATCCAATAATGATCAAATGCCAATATTTAACGTTGAATGCCTTTAGAAAATGTATTGTTCTTCTAATACATTCTCCCATAAAGTCTCCTTTATACTTGTAATAAATTGTAGATATTTCATTCCACATTACAAAAATGGTAACAAAGATTATCGGAATAATATAAACTAATTTTACGCCTCTAAAGGATTCGAACCCTGTAATGAATGCATTGCCGTTTAACAAGCCTATTACAATGGTGATACCAACTAAACTAATCGCAAGTGCTTTTAAATATTGTATGCTAATTGACTTAATATTAGCGCTTGGTTTACCTGTAGAAATTACCGCATAAATAGGTGTAATTATCGCAATAATTAATGCAAATGCTTGTAACAAAATTAGTTTTTGGGATAACAAATAAAGTGCAGCTAATGCAATCATAAATATAAGAGTAATTATTCTTAATTTATCATTTTTCATAATTTTTGAAGCTAAGAAAGCAAACAAAACCCCTGCTAATAATGTGACTATTTGCGTAAATAATGTAAAGTCTACTTTTTTAAAGGCTGTTGCATCGCCTGCAATAAACTGATCAGGCATTTGGTTCATCACTGCACTTAAATATTCTTTTGAAATATCTAAACTTTCCAAAGGATCTTCCACAATAGGGATATGAAAGAAAATAGAACGAATATTACGCTCTTTAACTGCTCTTACAGATTTATCAACGCTAACTTCTATTGATTCTTCGTCTAAGCGTAGACTATGTAATCTTATAAAGTCATAATCTACATTTCGAGCAATCGTGGTCAGTCCATGTTGATTTGCAAATTCAATATTATAAAAAACAATTTCTGCTTGAGATAGTTTGTCTGATAACTCTTTAATTTCTTTTATATTTGGTGATCCTAATACTTCTTCTCCTGAAAATAATACATTAGAAGAGTTACCATCTTTTTGCTTAATAATATCATTTACTATCGCTTTATTTACATTGTGTTCTTCTGTATTCTCTACTCTAAATATATAAGACAAATCGTGCCTTTTTAATTGATCTAACACAAGTTGGTCATACCCTAAATAAGTGTGTAATTTCGATTCCTCTGTATCAACCAGATCATCCGCAATAAAATATAATATTTCATTACCTACAGTTACCTCGCTTGGATCAAAATGTTCCTTTATCTTATTGTTATAATAAGAATTTTCCGGAATAGTTGTAAAGAACCCACTGTTTTCAGGTAACCGATCATCATCAGCAGTAAATCTTACAATTTCTTTTAAGTAATTTTTTGAGTAAATATCAATAATGTCTTGTTGCTCCCAATCACTTAATGTACTCTGGTTTAGAGATACCGTTGTTAATCCAGCTTCCTCTAAAGTATCTAATGCGGTATCCATTGTTAACGTTTTGTTCAAGGTAAGTTCCTGTATTTCTTCATAGGGTGTGACTAATTCGTATGTATTATTATCTACCTCAGCATCCCATCTTTGAAATATACCGGGCAAAGCAGCAATAACTAATATAACAATGGAGATCCATAGATATTTGCGTTTGATCAAGATTTGATACTTCCTTTCTATATGTACAGTCAAAATCCTTTTTAATACTTTCCATAAAACAAGAAACCTGATAATAATATAACATAAAAAAATGAAGATACGACAAATTCATATAAATTTAACAGTATTCTTACATTGTAATTGACATTTTACTACAGATTGTTTTTTATAGCATATCCAGTTATTTTCCTTATACTCCTTTGTATTTACCCATCTGTTGGTTGACCTTCCAAAAACTCTGTTTATACATAAGTAACATACTTGCATGAGAATACTTATTAAAATCATAAAGTATTGTAGCAATTCCCCACGCTTATTGACAACATCTGCTATATCACATATAATTTGTATTGAACTGAGGTTGGATGACCAACGTCTAACAAAATGAAAGCGCAATCATAAAATAATAGTTTTTGACTAAATTCAGTTCTCTTTATCTCCCTACCATGAAAATATAGCGATGAGCTTTGCTATAAACCACACGATTAATATTCTATTACATAAAAACAAATATCGTTATTGCCTCCATTGTCACTTATAGTTTCTAAAAAAATAATTAATAGTTAAATTAAATCAATCCTTTTATTTCAATACATATAATTCTTGCTTTACTTGTATTATGTATTTATTTGATAGTTTATAAGATTTATTTATCAATAATTTACTCTTTTCATAATGGCTTAAAGGGGGTGATAAAACCGATCGGCATGTAGGTTGTATCGTTTCTTTATAAAATCATAGATTAGGTTAAATAATGAAATCTATTCTTATTTTTATAAAGAAAAAAATACGAGAAGGGAGTTAAGTAAATGCGAATGAAAGCAAGACAAAAACATTATAGTATCATGTTAATTTTTGTTCTATTGTTAAGTGCATTCACCCCAGCCGTAGCACCTATGAACGCAAATGCAGCAACTACTGATCAAACCATATCAGTAGCAGATGCAATTAATCTTAATAATGATGGAAGTCAACAGTCTGTTCAGGGTTATATTGTGGGGTTTGTAGACAGTGGTAACGTTTCAAATAATCCTACTGATTTTGCAAATGATTATAATGTAGCTATAGCAGACAATAAAGAGGTTACAGATAAAAGTCAGATGCTATTTGTTAAAGTGGAGAGTCAGTACCGAGGTGAGTTTGGCTTACAAACGAACCCTGACAACTTAGGAAAAGAGGTTATTGTTGACGGTACAATGACAGCGTACCATGGCCATAATGGTTTAAAAGATGCTACTTCAATGAAGTTTACATCTGAGAAACCTTCTGAACCATTAGAGTTAAAAACAATTACTGATGCTCGTGCACAAGGTACTGGAGAAGTTAAAACAAAAGGTATAGTGACTGGAATATTAAAGAATAATCTTTTCATTCAAGATGAAAATGCAGCAATTGCAATTTATCCAGTTATACCAGATGTTAATTTAGGCGATGAAATTACTGTTACAGGTAGCTTAGGTGAACATAATGGTTTATTACAATTGCAAGGTGTTACTGTAGACGCTAAGAATACTGAGACAACAGTGCCTAATCCTATAACACTAGAGGGTAGCCAACTAAAAGATCATGAGTCGGAGTTAGCACTTGTTGAAAACGTTTCAATAGTTAGTGTTTATGATGGTGGAAATTGGGCTAATTATACAGTAAAGGATGCTTCAGGTACTGAGTTCATTGTTCGTGACGAAACGAATAGTCTTAATTTAAATGTTGGACAAAGCTACAGTAGTATTGCTGGAATGATAACTCAATATAAAGGCGAATTCCAAATTACACCTAGAACAAAGGCTGATATTATTGCTGATAGTTCTGTTGTTCAAGCAGTAGTAGCAACACCAAATAGCGGGAAAGTACCTGCTGGACAAGAGGTTGCACTTAAGACATCAACTGCTGATGCAACAATTTACTATACGACAGATGGATCTGATCCTGTAGAAAACGGGAAGCTTTACGAGGGTGCAATAACTGTTGATAGCGAAATGTCGATTAAAGCTTATGCCAAAAAAGACGGTTTAAAAAATAGTGAGGTTGCAAC
Organism: Paraliobacillus salinarum; assembly: GCF_014083865.1. GTDB lineage: Bacteria > Bacillota > Bacilli > Bacillales > Amphibacillaceae > Paraliobacillus > Paraliobacillus salinarum. Next base: position 225,938 of record NZ_JACEFA010000002.1, read on the forward strand.
ATTTGCTTACACAGTTTATGACCCACAAGAAGGCATTCAGATACACGATATCCAAGGTGAAAGCCACCATTCTTCTATGGTCGGTGATATTGTAGAGAATGTAGAAGGTATTGTTACTTATGTATTTGATATTAGAGGTAGTCACTACTTCAATATGCAATTACCAGAAGCAGATCAAGATAACAACCCTAAAACATCAGAAGGGATTGTTGTTTATACAGGAAAGCAAGAAGATGTAAAAGTTGGGGATAAAGTAGAGGTAACAGGAAAAGTCGATGAGTACTATATTGATGGATATAGTAGCAAAGCAGAGACTGATTTACCTATTACTCAGATCAATGCGCGAGACGATAAAGGTGGAATCATTTCAGTAGTTGAAAGTGGTGTTGCATTACCTGAGGTTATTGAAATTAAATCAAGTGATATTCCATCTAAAATAAGTGGTGAACAAGGATTTAACGTATTCGAACCTGAAAACTTTTCTATTGACTATTGGGAAAGTATGGAGGCTATGCGTGTTGAAGTTCTAGCATCACGTGCGATTGCTCCACAAGAACACGGTGACCTAGTTGTAGTTACTAATGAATTTGAGACAGCGTATGAGACTATCAATGGTGGTATTCTTTTAACCGAAGAAGGACCTAACGCTCAATCTATACAATTCAAACTACAACCAAACAGTCCAGCTAGAGATTTCGCAGTAAAAACAGGAGATCTTTTTGTAGATCCGTTATCAGGTGTTGTTATGTACGGTTATGGAAACTACAAAGTATACACTGATCTTAGTGATGCGGAAAAAGCTTTCAAGGAAGGTTCAACCAAACCAGAAAAGACTGACATTGTTAAAGCAGAAGACGAACTAACTGTTGCATCTTACAACGTTGAGAACTTCTCCAATAATACAAGTCAAACATCTGAGCAAAAGGCTCAAAATATTGCTAGAGCGTTTGTAGAAGATATGAACAGTCCTGATATTATCGGTGTTGTTGAAGTACAAGATAACAACGGTCAAGATGAAGGACCTGATAATGCAGATGCTTCTGAAAGTTATCAACGTTTAATTGAAGATATTGAAGGTAGAGGCGGACCTACTTACGCCTACGCAAACATTAATCCTGAATATAATCAAGATGGAGGCGCACCAGGTGGTAACATTCGTGTAGGATACTTATATAACCCAGATCGCGTATCTTTAACTGATGCAGAGCATGGTACAGCGACAGATGCAGTAGGCTATGAAGATGGTAAACTAACTTTTAACCCTGGACGTATCTCTCCAAATAAAGAAATAATGGATGGTACAAGAAAGCCTTTAGCAGCTCAATTTGAATTCCAAGGAGAAAGTGTTGTTGTTGTAAACGCACACTTAAATTCCAAACGAGGAGACGATCCATTCTATGGACAAAATCAGCCTCCTAACTTCGGAAGTCGCGTGGAACGAATTGAATTGGCTAAGCTAATTAATACTTTCGTGAGTGATGTTATCGATAAAAACCCTGATGAGAATGTAGTTGTTGTTGGAGATATGAACGATTACGAATTCTCAGAGCCGTTACAAGTTCTTGCAGGAGATGAATTAACAAACAAAGTATTTGATGTCCCTACTAGCGAACGATACACTTATGTATATCAAGGAAACTCACATGTGTTTGATCAAGCACTGGTATCAAATAACATTGCTAATGATACCGAAATTGATATCATTCATGTAAATGCTGATTTCACTGATATGCACGGTCGTGCAAGTGACCATGATCCAGTTTTAATTCAAATCGATTTAGCCAATGAACCGGCTGATAACAGTGATATGTTTGAGGATATCGAAGGGCATTGGGCTAGAAATGTAATTAACGACTTAGCAAAACAAGGAATTATCTTTGGTTACGGTGATGGACGATTTGGACCAAATGATACATTTACACGTGGAGATTTCACATCATTGATTGTGCGCTCACTAGAATTAGAATCAGCTAATTTTAATCATCCTTTCAGTGATGTCTCTGGAGCATTTAAAAATGAGGTTGCCATTGCATACAACCTAGGTATTATTAATGGGTATCCTGGAGATGTATTTAAACCGGAAGCAACCATCACTAGAGAAGAAATGGCATCTATTATCGTGCGTGCTTATACAGAAGTAAATGATCTAAAGAGTGCAAGAGGTCTATTCGGTAGACACATGTACAAAGATGCTAGCAAGATTCATTTATCACACAAAGATAGTGTCACTATTGCTCACAAGCTCGATTTAATGATCGGAATGGAAAATAATTATTTCGCACCAAAATCAGTTGTAACAAGAGCAGAAGGAGCATCAGTGATCTTCAGAATGCTTAAGTAAGAATGCTATATTAATAAATAGTGAAGACGTTGATGCGTATGTACACATCAACGTCTTCTTCTGTTTACTGAACAAATAATAATAGATATAAGAATCTATCTTTGTCTATGATCGACCCACAGATTAACAACATGAATATACGCTATTTTCTTCATATAAAGATAGATTATCCTCGTAGAAGTTATCACTGAAATGATGCTGTTTGTATTCTTTTAATTAAATGAAAAAGATGATTAGGTAAAGTGAAATTCTTAACATTAGGGTCAGCCCACCTTATTCTAACACCTTATAAATGTTCAAATACTTTGATCACCATATCCTACAGTTAGCAATCTAGCCTATCATTACTCGTGCTAAATAGATTATTTTTACGTTCTTCAGAAATGCTTAAACCAAAATTGCATCTTTACTGGGTGTATTATATTAAAAATGGCGTCGGTGAGTTTTTCTCACCAACGCCATTTTCTTTGTAGCTATAAATTACAAAAGTATTATTCAGTTGCTTGGATAAATAGATCTAATGCTTTAGCTCCCTCTTGACGAGTAGCATCATTTCTAGGCATGAATTTATCATTACCCATACCAATTAAGATACCTAAATCATGCATATCATTAATTGCATGAATCATTTCTTCAGTTGTATCAGCAATATCATTAAAAGGAGCATCATCTGTCTGATCTAAATTGCCTTCAGCTTTTAAATCATATGCTCTATCAAGAATAATGGCCATTTCACCACGGCTAATTTCTTTATGTGGCTTAAATGTGTTATCATGATAACCTTTAATTAAACCATTTTCTTCAGCAGCAGCAAGTTCTTGACGCATTTCTCCATAAACATTATGCATATCAGTGAAGTTTGCTTCTCCGCTAGCTTCTAATCCAAGTGTTCTTGTAAGTAAACTAGCAAATTGTACTCTAGTTACAGGTTCTTGAGTACCGAAAACATTTTCTGACATACCATTTATAATTTTATGACCATAAAGTTTTTCTACATGATCAAATCCCCAGTCATCACGAGAGATATCTTTAAATGGAACGTGAATATTGATACGATTTTCATCACCAAGTTTGATTGGAGAGTTTGACTTGAAATATTCTTTCATAACTTCTTCTAATGCACTATATTCGTTGATTAACTCTGTATCTTTAAGCATACCGTAGTCGTCTCCGCCAGCTGAAAGGAAATCGTTTGTTGCTACCGTGTACATTTTGTTCATATCAATCGGCTGATCGCCAACCATTAAGTTCTTCACTCTTTCCCCTTCTGTTCTTGAGTCAATCGTGAAGCTAATTCCTGCTACGTGAGGAAATGCACCTTTAGTGTTTGGATAATCACTAACACCGTGCTCTAAAGCCGCTTTAATTGTTTTACCATCCATTTTCTTGGTTACAAGGTAGTTACCAAATGGACTTACATTGATTACGTCACCTAGGGTTACTTCTCCCTTTTGAATAGAAGATCTTATTCCCCCACCATTTGTAATGGCAAGATCGGCATTAGTTTTTTCCATCATTGCGTTAGTGATCAGGTTACCTAGATTCGTTTCGCTTGTTCTTACATCTCCACGCTCTCCATGTAAAAGAACATCAGAAGAACCGATAACCTCACTCATAATTACGTCTTGCTTGTCTTTAATAGTATTAATTAATGCTTCTGTTTCAGTATCAGGTTCGATAGATGCAGCGTCTTCTTTTGTATAACGAGCTGCTTCCATACCTGTTAAATTTTTCTCAGCATCGAATGTCAACACTACTTTACCTAAATTCTTAGTGTATTCTCCAGCACTAACAATCTTTGTTTTATTACCATTCTTATCAAGGTTGTCCACTGTGTGACTATGACCATCAACAATAAGATCAATGCCAGGTGCACCCTCAGCTAGTTTAATAGAAGTGTCTGTACTAGACGCATCCACACCTAAGTGAGTTAAAGCTATGATTACATCCACATTTTCTGCTTGTAGCTTAGAAACCATTGCTTTTCCTTCTTCAACAATATCAGTAAATTCTAACCCTTCAACGTTCTTCGGGTTTGTTTTATAATGTGTTTCAGGTGTTGAAAGACCAAAGACTCCAATCTTTACACCATCTATTTCTTTGATAAAATGAGTTTTTAATAATTGCTCGTTTGTTTCTTTAATGCGAACATTAGCGCTGATTACTGGAAAATCAACTTCATTATTCGCAATTTCTACCAGACGATCTTGACCATAGTTAAAATCGTGGTTTCCCGCTGCCAATCCGTCATACTTCAAGTGATTAAAGATTTTTGCAATACTATTACCGTTTTCAAGTGTTGCAAAAGGTGTGCCATGGAAAGTATCCCCAGCATCTAAAAGTAACGTGTTAGGATTGCTAGCTCTTTCTTGATTAACAAAAGTCGCAAGCTTTGCAAACCCCATGCCATCATACTTTCCTTCCTCCACACGCCCATGGGAATCATTGGTATGTAGAATAGTAATTGAAGTGCCTTCTGCAGCAGCTACTGATAATGGGGCTCCAACCGGTAAAATACCTAAACATAAAACAGCGATCATAAGTGAAACCGAAATTCTTTTCAACTTACTCATTGACCAACCTCCTAGTAATATTGTATTTTCATACAATATTAGTATATTATAGATTCTCTAAAAATGAAAGCGTTTACTAGATTTTTTTGAAATTTTTTTGCATATTATTTACAAAAAAACTAATCTCAAATTGTTTTATTAGTTTACGTCTCAACTGTAATTTAACAATTTGAAAATTAGTTTTTAATAAGCTATATGATAGACAGGTTTTGGAAATACGTATACTCTAATATTGTTATTTTAGAAAGCATAGAATAGACTCTACTATTATTCTTCAACATACAAGTGTTTAATTAAATTGTTGCTACTGTTACCTTTCGAATATTGATTCCATTCTAGAGCAAACTGATTAATCTTAGAGTAGTCATACTGATCATTCTCTAGAACATGAATTAAATCATTTGTATTAGTAACAACCGGGCCAGGAACTAACGAGACATAATCATCCCATAAGCCAGTTTCTTCTTGATATTGTTCTAAATCATACGCAAAAAACACCATTGGTTTTTTCAGTAAAGCAAACTCAAATGGCAATGAAGAGTAATCTGTAATTAATACATCTGTAATCACTAATAATTCGTTGATATGGTAATTTTTTGATACATCTACAAAAAATTCATCCTCGTTATAGGTTGTATTTAACGTAATAGCTGGATGCAACTTCAAGAAAAAAACGAATTCATCACCTAGCTTTTTCTTCATTTCTGCTATATCCAACTCGATGTTTGAGAGATGTAATTTATCTTTTCTAAACGTAGGTGCATACAATATAACTTTTTTATCTTGTATTACTGGAAACTTACGAATCATTTCTTTCTTTATTTCTTCTTGTGACGAAGAATCAAAGAAAAAATCAGTCCTTGGAATACCAGTACGTAATATACGGGAGTCATTCAATCCAAAGCTTTCTTTGAAAATAGTAACCATTTTTTCTGATCCTACCACAACGTAATTAAATTTCTCATAAACTTTATTAAATCTTTGTTGGGCTATTTTGCTTCTGCTAGGAACGGTTGAGTCTAACAAGCCGAACTTTTTAATTGCACCCGCCGCATGCCACAACTGCACACATTGAACGTTCGGTTTAAACTTAATATCAGCTAAAAAACCAAAGTAAGTATCAATGAAAATATGTTGGCATGTGGCAATATGATAGATTGACTTAACAAAAGATACTGGTCTTGTAAGCTTAAAATCTATTACAATAGCACCTGGAATAGACTTAAAATAATGCTTAGAGTTCTTTGTATCCAAAATAACTATTTGTTGATTTGTTGATTTCGAAAGTTCTTCCGCAACATAGAAAACATTATCTGCAAAGGAAGAAACAAAAGTAGTTTTTTTCCTTTGAGGAAAGTTTTTTAACGCATTGAATATCATTCGAAAAACAAATAGATAAAAGGATATTAAGTATTCCCTAACCATTTTCTAACTCTAATAAATCAGTCTTAATTTTTGTAGTAGAAATTCCGATTGTTCGAGGTAAGTATTTAACTTCGCAATAATCTTGAAGATAATCAAACTTCCCTTTCCAATCGTCTCCCATTACAAATAAGTCAACGTCATGTTTTTTTATGTCATCAATCTTTTGTTCCCAAGTATTCTCTGGAATAACTTCATCAACATAACGTATGGCCTCTAGAATTAGTTTTCTATTTTCATAGTTATGATAAGCTTTTTTGCTCTTTAATAGATTAAACTCATCTGTGGAAATAGCAACAATTAGATAATCACCTAATTCTTTTGCTCCCTTTAGTATGTTTATATGGCCCCAATGCAACAAATCAAATGTTCCATAAGTAATTACTTTCTTCATTTTATAGCCTCCGTTATTGTTTAAAAAAAATATTAAAAAAGTTTGTGCTATCTTCATATTTATTATACATTATATTTATAAATTATATAATTATCAAGTTATTACATTACTTTAAAGTATGAGATGCTTTAGATATTATATAAGCCATTATATCAAGTAATACGAGAAGGGATCGAGCTTTATTGAACCTTTTCAGTGATGTTGTGAAAATGAAAAATAGTTATCCACTTACTTAAATTGGTAATTTTTTTGATAAAAGACAACATTCCTACTTTAAAAATAGTTTAACTTGATTCAGAAAAAAAGTTTAAGACTAAAATGCTATGAGATTAAAATAATTGATTTAGGAAATATCAATACTTTTAGCCTACCATCGTGATTGGTCCATTTTTGTGAAATTACCCTATGCAGTTACTTCAATTCAATCAATACTAGAAATAGTAAGCTGGCTAAATCGCCACTTTCAAAAAATTCGATTTCTTAAATAAGTTTATGACCTATAATATACAATGTTTTTTTAAGGTTAAAATAATTGTTGATTATCTTCATCTATTATCAAATAATATCCTTTACCACGAATTACATTTATTAAACAAAACACGCCTTCAGACATTAATTTCATCTGAAGGCGTATTTGTGTGTTATTATGTTTTCATTTAATAAAAAATTATTTTTCTTTCCAATTATAATATGAAATAATTCCTTCACTTATTGCTTTAGCCAAAACTTGCTTTTTTTCTTTTAATATTTTGGCATCAGATTTATTGGTTAAAAAACCTAATTCTACCAAAGTTGATGGCAATGGATTTGTTTTTATTACTCGAAAACCTGCCTGTTTAACTCCACGATCTCTCATACCAGTAGCTTCAACTAATTCGTCTTGAATAAAAGCTGATAATACTCTACTTGCCTCTGTTCTAGAATCCATTCTAGCTCTGGAATGATAATAATACGTTGCAACACCACTAGCACTAGGGGTAGCAGAATTTGCATGAATACTTACAAATGTGTCTGCTTTGTTATTTACTGCAAAATCAACTCTTTCATCTAATGATAGATATTTATCTGTTTCTCTAGTCATTAACACTTGAATATCCTTTTTTTCTAAGTATATCTTTAAGTATTTAGACACTTCTAAATTAACATCTTTTTCTCTCAAATTATTTGCACTAGCACCTGAATCTTTACCACCGTGCCCAGGATCTATCACGATAAGTCTATCTAGTTCATCCACTAAATAATCTTGGTGGACATACCCTGATAGTTTTCCTTTAGTGATTTTAACCCATTGTCCTTCTGTACTATGAGCAGTTACCTTATCACCATTTCTTAAGCTTCCTACTCTTTCATAATTTGTACCAGGGCCTTTTCTAACATTTAATGTCGTATTTACACGAACAAATTTCACACTAGGCTTTACCGGTTTTGCAGCTGTTGTATCATCATTAGTTTCTTCAATAAAACTCGGATCTAAAGCTCTAGCAACCATAACCGAAAATTCTGCACGTGTAATGAAACTTTTTGGTTTGTATGTACCGTTAGGATAACCTTTCGTAATACCTGCAGTAAAAATCTTATCAATAGATTCGTAATTCGGATGATTTTTATCTACATCCTTGAAGTTGACATGACTTTTGTTGGTTATATTAAAAGCTTTAGAGATAACAATGGCCATCTCGCCTCTGGTAATGGATTGATGAGGTTTAAACGTACCATCTGGATAACCTCCAATAATTCCTTTTTTATAAGCTGATTCTATATAACCAGATGCGAATGATTCAAACTCTACGTCAGGAAATGTGGACTTAACTTTATTCCCATCAAGGTTTAAAGCTGTACCAACCATTTTCATCGCTTCAGCTCTTGTTACAGAATTGTCAGGTTTAAATTTGCCATCTGGATAACCATTAATTATTTTTTTTTCTATTAAATAATTAATCTCTTCAGTTGAATAATTATTCGGAATATCCTTTAAACCAGCTGCTGATAACGATTGCATTGAAAAACACAAAAAAAACACTGCGAAAACAAAGGTGACTATTAACTTTTTCCCCAATAAAATGAACCTCCTTATTAAATTTTTTATTAAAAAAATTGGGACTTAAATATAAAAATCTATCAAAAAAGCTCGAAACCTAATTGTACTATTATATTGTAATTGATATAATAGATTTATAAAAGGAAAAAATAGCTTCTTATAAAAAAAATATACATTATTTTTTTACTATTTCAATAGACTTTTAAAATACATAGGAGGAATTACTAGATGAAAAGAAAGATAGCAGTTGTTTTTTTAGGTGTTATCATGATCTCCAATCTGATTTTGCCAACTATTACGTTTGCAAAAGATGATATCACAGGTCACCAGTTTGAATATGACCTTAGAATCATGATAGAAGAAGGAATTATGGGAGGTTATCCAGACGGGCTTTTTAAGCCAGATAACTCAGTGACGCGGGCAGAATTCACTAAACTTTTAGTTGAATCACTTCAATTAACTGGAGAGTCTACTAGCCACAGTTTTACAGATGTGAAAGATTCGGTTTGGTATACAAAGCCAATAGCTATTGCGATCAATCATAACTTAATTAGCGGTTATCCTGATGGAACTTTTAAGCCAAACAACAAAATTTCTCGAGAACAAATGACCGGTATCATTCAACGCGCTTTACATCAACAAGGAGTAACTTCTAAAGAAAAAGAACTTACTTTTTCCGATACCTCCAAAATTCATAAAGACTTTCGTTCTTCAGTTGCAAAGCTTTACTATCATGGAATTATGAATGGTAAAGGTAATAATCTATTCGCACCTAAAGATTACACAACGAGAGGCGAAACTGCAGCTGTTTTGAATAGAATGTTAAAGACGATTAACAATCCTAAAACGGTGATTACTAATACACATTACGATAGAGACTTTAACAAAATGATAGATATACAAATGACCAAAACACCAAAAGTTGATGGAGCAGGTCAGTATATAGCAAGTCGTGAAATGGTTTCATATTATGCTAACCCTAAAAATTTCAGTAGCAATTCAAGTGACTTTTTGCAATTTCTTGATTTAGCTGAAAACACTGGTTTGAACACGAGTGAAGTGAATAATAAGATATTAACTAATAAATATAAATTATCAGGACAAGCAAAAGCATTTGTTGAAGCTGGTAAAGTTCATAATGTGAATGAAGTATATTTAATTGCACATACGTTACATGAAACAGGTAATGGAAAATCTACTTTAGCACAGGGTGTACCGGTTGATGGTAACGGAAAAGTCGTATCCGCGAATAATGCAAAACATACAGTTTATAACTTCTATGGTTATGGTGCGGTTGACAGCAATCCTTTAAACGGAGGCGCTAAATACGCATTTGATAATAAATGGTTTACTCCAGAAGCTGCCATTATTGGTGGTGCTGCTGATATTGCAGATAATTATATTAATGATGGACAAAACACGCTATATAAAATGAGATGGAATCCTGATAGTCCAGGTTATCCACAATACGCAACACATGTCATGTGGGCAGTATTACAAACAAAGAATATGAGTAAAATATATAATTTACTAGATTCATATGTTCAGAAGTTTGATGTACCTACTTTCAATAATCAACCAAAAGCAACTGCTAAGCCTACAGGTGTTGCACAGTATCATGTTGATACAACATTAGCCGGACGTAATGGAACAACAAATGCTACTAGTTTAAACTTTAGAACTGGCCCAACAACAGGCTTTGATGCTATAAGCGCAATTCCACATGGTTCACAAGTTACACTTATTGGAGAAAATGGTGGATGGTACAAGATCAAGTATAATGGTTCTATAGGCTGGGTAGCTGGTCAATATGTCGATTTAGAAACAAAAGCTAAAACATTTAGTATTAGCGGTTTTACAAAAGAAAATGATAATCAAGCAGAAGAAATAAAAGATATAACAGATAACATATTTGGTGAAACAAATGTAGAAACAATACCATTACTATCTTCTCCAAGCACAAATGATGATTCCACATTTGTTAGAGATCTAGAGCTTAGTACTACCGTGAAGATACTTGACCAAAATAAAGACTGGTATAAGGTAATTCTTGACCAAGAAGAAGGTTGGGTACAAAAAGAGTTTATCACTATTAAGTAAAGTGAAATTGACAGTAGATATTTAAAGATTCTTAGGAAGGAAACAACTATTTGTTTCCTTCCTTTTGTGTTATATTATTTAACGTATTGATCTAAATTGTAAAAAGGAGTTATTACGTAATGAATGATGTAACTATAATGGATATTCCATTTATAAATACAGATCAAGAAACTTTTGTATCTGTATTAGATCAACATATTCAACAGAAGCGAAAAACTTTTGTGATTACAGCTAATCCTGAAATAGTAATGAAAGCTTATGAAAATAAATCATTTAAGGAATACTTAAATCAAGCAACCTATATCACTGCAGATGGGATTGGAATAGTCAAAGCAGCACAACTCCTGAATAATCCATTACCTGGGCGAGTAACAGGTTACGACACAATGATGCAATTATTAACTAAGGCAAACGAACAAGCTTATAAAATCTTTTTGCTTGGTGCGCACCCAGATACATTACAAAAGACAGTTGCCAATATTGAGCGCGACTATCCTAACGTACAAATCGTTGGTACTCAAGACGGTTATTTTGATTGGGACAACAATGATATTGCCGATAGGATAGCTGATGTAAAACCAGATATTACTTTTGTTGCACTAGGTGTACCGAAACAAGAAAAATGGATTGCTGAAAATATTAGTAAATTTGATAGTGGTATTTTTATGGGGATTGGTGGTTCGTTTGATGTTATCGCTGGAACTGTAAAAAGAGCACCTGCTTTTTGGCAGAAATTAAATTTAGAATGGCTATATCGTTTACTTAAACAGCCTTCGCGTTGGAGACGTATGTTAGCATTACCTCGTTTTGCTATACATATTTTTATATTGAAAGTTAAAGGTAAAGGATTAAAATCATGAGTCAATCAACATTTGTAAAAAGTACTTTTATCTTAACAATAGCTACATTGCTTTCAAAAATATTAGGTAGTATATTCCGGATACCATTGCAAAATATTGCGGGTGACGAGGTGCTCGGAATTTTCAGCCTCGTCTATCCTGTATATATGGTTGCATTAATCCTATCTGTTGCAGGACTTCCACTTGCCATATCTAAATTGATTGCAGAGGCGAATACTAAAAAAGACAACTCTTCTGTTAGAGAAGTATTTACCACAGCTAGCTTGCTTGCAATTATGTTTGGATTCTTAAGCTTTACTCTTATTTTCAGCTTTTCAAATGAGATAGCAAACATGTTGGGAGGACCGACAACTAGATTAGCTTTAATCGTAGTAGCTGGTACTTTGTTAGTCGCGCCATACATGGCAGTTTATCGAGGTTTCTTTCAAGGTTTTGCTGATATGAAACCTACAGCGATTTCTCAAGTGCTTGAGCAATTGATACGTGTCAGTTTAATCCTTTTGATTGCCTATTTTCTTGTGAGTAAAGGGTATTCTGATGAAGTTATAGCTGGCGGAGTAATGGTTGGTTCAATAGTAGGAGCGCTTGCGTCATTAATTTATTTAAGAATAAAATATGACAAATCACCACTTAAATTGGTTTCATCAAATAACTATTCGTTTGTTATATTCAAGAAATGGACGAAGACAATTCTAAGCGTTTCTATACCAATTGCAATCGGCACACTCACAATGGCACTGTTTAATTTCGTCGATTCATTTACAGTTTCTTATGGATTACGTGCCGCTGGATCTTCAACAAATGAAATTAACTATTTATATGGTATATATGGGCGTGGCTTATCACTTGTTCAAATTGCGACTGTATTTGCAACATCCATTGTGCTTCCTCTTGTACCTTTAATTACAACAAAGTTAGCTAACAAAGATACGAATGGAACAAGGTCAATTATAGAAAGAACACATCGAATGACACATTTCATTTCATGGCCAGCAGCAATGGGATTACTTGCTTTAACACTTCCTTTAAATCTTGCATTATTCACAAATTTAGAAGGAAGCTCCATGTTGGCAATTATTAATTTCAGTTCTGTTTTTACTTCCTTTGCATTATTAGGCACGGGAATCTTACAGGGCATGAATTACGCGAGAACTAGTGCTCTTGTGATTATAGGTAGTGTTATTCTAAAAACATTTTCGAATATCTACTTCATACAGTGGTTTGGTCTAGACGGTGCTGCAATTTCTACTCTGTGCATATATATTATATTAGTATTTACTAACTCCATAATCATAATGAGACGTATTAAATTTAAACTTTTCAACACAGAGGTGTTTAAAATCATTGTATCTGCTTCAATAATGGGCGGGTTGGTTGGTATACCTACATTGTTTTTTTCACTTACAGATTGGTCAAGAATGCAAGCTGTCATTTATTTAGGCTTTTCCATTCTTTTAGGTGCACTAATATACTTTGCGCTTTTATTCTTATTAAAAGTGATTACCAAAGATGATATAAAAAATAGTCCCTTATTAGCTCGAATCAATATCAAAAAATGACGTTAGTGCGTTGAACGCACTAACGTCATTTTTATAACACAAAACAATACTCCATCTCTAGTTTTCTTTCTCTTGAGACTCATTTAGAAACGATTTATACGCTTCATTAAGATTATTTTCAATCAATATACTTGAGCTTTTCAGGATCTTTTTGCCCTCTTCTCCAATAGATTGGCAAGTAGATTCATCAACTTCTTCACCTGAAACTAAATTGATGCATGCACCACTCTCTAGGGACGCCTTGAATAGTACATCTCCCTTTATTGATGAACCATCTCGAAACGGTACTAAATGATCTTCAAAATTAAGCATCGATGACCCTAGATGCATATAATTCCCTTCTATTCCTAAAAGTTCTAAAATTGTTGGTGCAACATTGATCATTCCTACACTATTTTTTTGTTCACCAACTTTTTCATTTCCAGGAATATGCAAATAAAATGGAACATTCTTTAATGTCTTATAGGATGATAGTGTATCTAAATCTCCCTCAATCGCATCAGCGTATTCCTGATTCCAAGCAACTCCGTTATCATGATCTCCATAAATGGCAACTACGGTTTCTTCCCAAAGCCCTTCTTTTTTCATGGAGTCAACTAACGTACCAACAGCACGATCAACATAATTAACACTTTGCAAGTAATCACCGAATATGTCTTGTTCAAAAGGTGCTACATTAAGTGTTGATGCACTGTCTGGTATCGGTGTAAACGGGTGATGACTTGTTAATGCAACAATAAAATGATAAAACGGTTTTGTTGTATTCATATCTTCAAATGATTCCATAAACATTTGTTCATCCCCAACCGTTTCAAAACTACTATAAAGTTCTGTTGGGTTAATTCTTTCAAATAGATCATCTTTACCAACAAAATCATCAAAACCATAATTACGGTACATTCCATCTCTATTCCAGAATGTTTCATCATAAGAGTGGTATGCAGTTGTTTGATAATCTTGCTCTTTAAGTAATAGTGGCAAGGAATCATAATCATTGCTAGGATAACGTACATAAACAGAACCACCATTTAATGTATAAAGAGAAGATTGCGTTAAGAATTCTGCATCACTAGTTCTCCCTTGACCTGTTTGATGATAAAATTCACTAAAATAAAGTGTTTCTTCTATTAATGCATTTAAATTGGGAGTGATTTCTTGGCCATTAATTTTTTTGTTGATAACAAAATTCTCAAATGATTCTAACTGTATCATTAAAACATTTTTGCCTTCAGCTTTACCAAACCATTCAACATTTGGTTCCTGTTGCTGCCCTTCAACAACACGAAAAACATCCTGCTTTTCCTCTTCTGTAACAGTGGTTTTTCCGATAATATGTTCTTTCAAATACTTTGTAGTTTCGAACGCATGAAAGCCTAAGTGTCCAGTAGCATTGAATACAGATTCATTACTCCACATATTAACTAGAAAATTCTCTCCATACTTTTCCGTATAAGCATTCATTGGTATAGAAATACTCAAAACCCCAATTAAAACTGAAAGCACAAACATAACAGTTCTTTCAATTAGGTGAATACGTGGTGCAATATGTTTCTTAAAAAGGAAAAATACTATTATTGGTATAATTAAAAGGTCTATGATAAATTTCAAATCTGTAATACTTAATAATTCTGTAATACTTTCAGATATATCACTAGCCTGCCCTACCTGAAACAATACAGGTGTAGTAATAAAATCACCGAAGTATCGATAATAGACTAAATCAGCATAGATAATAAAACTTGCTAGTAATTGAATAACCCACAAAACAAGTAATCTACTTCTTCTATGAAATAACAATGATATTGAAAACAATAATAATAGGGTACCAAATGTAACAATTAATGTATGCTCATGAATCATTCTTAATCCTAGTTCATCTGCAAACCAATATAACTTACAAGTGAGAATGAACGCAATAATCGGTATCTCGATATGACGCATGAAAAACTTACCTATTGATTTAAGTATATGCATTAGCGCTCCTCCTCTTCTGAAGGAATCCATAATGATAGTGCTTTATATCCTTCACGATATGTAAAATCACCTTTAAATGTATAGATCCAATCAGTATCTAATTGATCAATTTCCGGAAATAACTTGAGTAAATCTATCATATGATCTGAGGTTAGATGTTCATCAAAATTATATTTTTGTTGCCACACATTAATTTTTTCAAGCATTTCGTTTCTTGTATCTTTATCCTGATAATAAACTTGTTTGACAGTGTTAAGCAATAAATTTCTAAAGCCTCCAACTGTTACATTTTTTTCTAATGGTAGTTCGTTTTTGTAACCTGCGGAAACCAATCCCAATGAATAAACTTCTCTAAACGCGGTATAGTCTTCATCACCCTGATAAGGATACGGTAAGTTCTTATCCTCAGCAAGTCGAGCTCCTTGAGATTTCAACGTAGTCTGGACGTTTTCAATCAGTTGATCTGATTTACTTAATTGGTGAAAGTTTACTTCTTCTTCAATTGATATATCAGCTGCAACGCCACCAGCTTCAGCTACAGACATTCCTGTTGGTACAACACGAATACTCCCTGCAGGAATGGAATCATAACCAGATGCTTTACTTGTAACAAGTAGGTTCGTTAAATTAACCGGAACTAAAGATCGGAAAGGAATACCATAATAATTAGGGCTAAAAACAATATATCCTTTTTCATCAGGTGAAACAGATTGAATATCAACAGGATAACCACCTAAAGCTATTGAATCAGCTGGTAATTGATTTTCCCACAAGTCACTGGCTGTTACTCGATACAAAGTGTTCATATGACGTGTTTCTCTGATATATAACTCTTCAGGATAAGAGGCAATCTTTGCATCTTCAAACCCAGGAAACGTTTCATTCAAATAAGATAAAATATGCTTTGTTTCTTTTTTACCTTTTTTTAGCGCTTCTTGTTTCGCTTGTTCATCAATACCGTCCACACCAAAAATTTGTAGTGCGTTAATGTATACCTCGCCGTTCGGAGATCTTCCAATATTCAACCCGCGTAAGTTAACTCCTTCTTGCTTCTCTTGATATCTGGCATCAATCTCTCCAAATCCCCAAGCTGCTTGATCAGTTGCTTCACTATTTTTAAAGGAGCCACTATTTGAAGCAGCTTTAACACCTTCCCAATCAACATTCTTAAGGTGAATCATCATTGTTGCAGCCATTAAGGAATCTTTTTTACCTATATCCTCTTGCCCCGTTGTGAATGGAACACCTGCCATGGCAGCAATTTCACCATCTGCTGTTGCATCAATATAACGTTCTGCTGTAAAAGTTCTTTTGCCATTTTCATCTTCAGTATCTAGATATTGTATTTCTTCCTCTGTAACACCTACTTTAGTTATTTCAGTAGTTAAAGATAAAGTTATGTTTTCTTCTTGTTGAATTAAATATAAAAATGCTTTTTTTGCTTTATCAATATCAAAGGTGGAAACATTATCTACTAACCCCCACCATTCTTCAAAAATACCAGCACTAGTTACCTCACCATTTTGGTCTGCAGGAATATCAAGATAGTTCAACTCTCCAAAGGTAAATAAACCGCCTAATGCATCTCTTTCTTCCAACATTAGAACTTCAGAACCATTTCGAGCTGCACTTACTGCGGCTGCTACACCTTCTGGTTCACCACCTATAACGATGACATCATAGTGATCTTCTGTCACATTTTTTTTGTATGGTTTAACACGTAATCCATCTTCGTTATCTGTCATGACATATATCAATATAGAAACTATCATCATTACTAAAATGATTATACCGACACGAAACATTGTTCTCTTTCTAAAAGTCATCTACTCTTCCTCTCTTCTCTATTAGCCAGTAAAATAATTACCTCTCATTTGAGCAACTAGTTTTCAAGAAAAAATCTTGCACCTGATATGGTACAAGATTTTTAATTATAATTGCTTTTTATGTTTAGAGCCTTCAAATAAGCTAAGGATTGGCCTATATTTCTCACTAACTAATCCTGTTACTTCCACAATAAGTTCTATTAATAGTATTAGAGATAGCAAAGTTAATGTTGATCCCCACATTGTCGATCTAGTAAAAATTACTGCGGCTAGACTAAACAAAGAGCTAAGTGCATAGATAACGATTACTGTTTGCTTATGTGAATAACCTAATCTAATTAAACAATGATGTAGATGAAGTTTATCAGGAGATAATAGTGGCTTTCTTTGTACAACTCGTCTAACAATAGCAAAAACAGTATCTAATATAGGCACCCCTAATATAATAATAGGAACCATTATAGAAAATAGTGTCACGTTCTTAGATAGACCCATTATTGCAAGGACACTAATCATATAGCCTAAGAACAAGGACCCAACGTCCCCCATAAATATTTTTGCCGGATTAAAATTATAGATTAGAAAACCTAAGGTACTACCTAGTAATAAAAAGGCTATTAATGCAACTAATGGATTACCCATAGTTATTGCTAAACCTGAAATTGTTATTAGAACAATCGCTGAAACACCAGCTGCCAATCCATCTAAACCATCAATTAAGTTAACAGCATTTGTAACACCTACGATCCAAATAACAGTTAACGGAATCGAAAAATACCCAAATTCAATTACATCACCGAATGGGACTGTAATAAATTCAATTTGTAATCCTCCAATAACTGTAATAGCAGCAGCTAAAATCTGACCAAGCAATTTAAGTTTAGCCGACAATTGAATCATATCATCTAAAAAGCCAACGATAGCAATTATTAAACCACCAGCTAAAATAGGCCATACCTCAGAGTAACCTGTATTGAATATCAAAAAGCCAGCATAAAAACTAATTATTATAGCAAGACCACCTAACCTTGGCATTACTTTTGTATGAACTTTTCGATCATTGGGTTGATCTACTGCACCAATTCTTATAGCCAACTTAATGACATATGGCGTAAGTATTACCGCTATTATAAAACATACAACCAAAGCTAAATACCCCATGTTATCCTCCTGATTTTAATGATCCTATCATTCTATTGTAATTATATATTATTGGACATAAATTTAAACACTTAGCATCAGTATATATAATGTCAATTTAAATATCAATAGTATTGTATTAATAGTATGTTAGATTCATGTTACACTCACAGTTTTAGACGTTTGTAAGTAGTAGAAAGTTTCACATTTATAAACTTTTTTTTATTTAGTATAGAATCATTTTTTAGCTTTGCTCACTATTTTCTTACTATAATTTAAAACTGACCTTTGACCTTTTCCAGCAAGACCCACTATCTCCGCAAAGATGTACAACATAAATATAAGAATGAAAGCAATCAATAATTTTAGACTTAATGATGCATCTGAAAAAAGAATGGCTAAAGCTCCAAATACAGTACTGAATCCATAAATAATTAATACCGTTTCTCTGTGACTATATCCAGCAGCTAATAACTGATAATGAATATGTTTTTTATCCGGCTGCATGATTTTCTCTTTATTTAATGCTCGTCTTATAATTGCAAACAATGTATCGAAAATTGGAACAGCTAATAATATTATTGGGATAATGAAGCTAAAAAGTGTCGCATTTTTAAAAAGTCCCAAAATTGCTATTACTGCAATAGAATACCCTAAAAACATTGAACCAGTATCACCCATATATATTTTTGCTGGGTGAAAATTATGATAAAGAAATCCTAAGTTACTTCCAATCAACACAACACATAAGTAAATTACAATCAATCTGTAATCCATTATTGCCAAGATGAGTATACTTATTAATGCAATAGTTGAAACACCAGATGCTAATCCATCCAACCCATCGATTAAATTGATTGCATTAGCTATTCCGACTACCCAAAGAATAGTTATCAATATGCTGAATTGTTGCAAATCAACTACACCATAAAATGGAATTGTGATTGTTTCAATAATCACACCACCAAATACTAACACACCTGCCGCCAATAATTGTCCTGCTAGCTTTATGATTGGTCTTAACTGATATTTATCATCGAGAATTCCAGTTATGATAATAATTAAAGCTCCTAGACTGATCTCTAATAGATGTTCATGTTTAGGATTTAAGTATATTAATCCAATACATGTTCCTAAAAAAATAGCTAAGCCACCAAGCCTTGGAGTTGGTGTAATATGGATTTTTCTATGATCCGGAATATCCATCACTTTATATTTTATAGCCAGCTTTTTAACTGGATAAAATAAAAGCCATGTGGAAACTAAGGATAATAAAAATGCGATTATAATATTGGTTACGTTTAACATGATGTATCCCTACTTTTTAAATTAAGTGTCAGTATTAATATTGTACAATATGTATTACTTATGATATAAAAAATATACCATTTACACCATTATGAAAATGTTATAATTATTGTAATAACATATATGCTATTTAATAGTAACATTTCATTGCATAAAAGAGTATCCCTTTGACAGGATACTCTTTTTCTTTATCATTTTACACTCATCATTCTTCCACTTTCCCAAACTTCTTCTTAATTTTTTCTGATAAATCATCAAAATACGTATAGACAACTGGAATCAGAAGTAAGGTGAATATACTTGAAACGGTTAATCCAAAGATAACGGTTATCGCCATTGGTTGTTGCATTTCAGCACCTTCTCCAATGCCTAATCCTAGTGGAATCATAGCTAGAATCGTTGTTAATGTTGTCATTAAAATCGGACGCATTCTAGTTGTTCCCGCTTCTAAGATTGCTTCATATCGATCCATACCACGTCTTCTGAGAATATTAATGTAATCAACGAGTACGATTGCGTTATTTACAACAATACCCGCGAGCATGATCACACCAATAAACGCAGTAATACTTAAAGGTGTATTTGTGATAAATAGGCCTCCTAATATCCCTACAATCGTTGCTGGCATGGAAAACATAATGACAAATGGATAAAGGAAGTTTTCAAATTGTACGGCCATGACTGCATAAACCAAGAAGATAGATAAAACGAGCGCCATTGCTAAATCAGCAAATGCTTCCATCATATCTTCTGCCTGTCCGCCGATGCTGTACGTATAATCTTCCGGTAGGTCCATATTGTCTAAGGTCGATTCAACTGCTGCTCGAACACTTCCAAGGTCACGGTCAACAATATCTGAAGTAATATTAACTTGCTGTTGTTGATTTTGACGCGTTAATGTTGCTGGTGCTTGCTTTTGTTTAAATGTCGCTATCGTTTCTAACGGCACTTGAGTTCCTTGTTGATTTTGAATTAATACATTTTTTAAATCATTGATCGAATTTCGTTCATCTTCTGGGAAGGTGATACGCACATCGATATCATCCCCATTTTCTCGATATTGCATTACGTTTTGTCCGGTAAAATGCATCTGTACTTGGGACATCACTTCGGCTTCTGTTAAACCATATTGTGCCGCTAAAGCTTTGTCTACATGAATATTCAATTGTGGTGTTGTTTCTTCCACTGATGTTGTTGGATTATATATGCCTTCTATCGTACTAATCTGATCAATGACATCTTCAGAAAGCTCTTGCAGTACCTCATGCTCTGGTCCGTTCAGTTGAATTTGAATCGGACTGCCGCCACTCATTGCCGCTCCAACTGCACTGACTGTAATTTCAGCACCTGGAATGCCTTGAACATCTTCATCGATCTGCTTCATAATGGCTTCTGTAGATAGGTCTCTTTCACTTGCATTTACTAATTGAATCGTATAAGAGGCTCTATTTGAGCTACCGCCACCCATCATCGCATTGCTTGCTGCATCACCGCTACCGATCGTTACGTAGCTTACTTTAATTTCCTCATTGTAGGCGGCTAGTGTTTTATTTACTTTTTGGGCAATTTCCAGTGTTTTTTCTTCTGTCGTTCCAACCGGGGTTTCTACTGTTACTTCTAATTGTCCCTGATCACCCTGTGGAATGAACTCTGTACCGAGAAATGGAATTAAGGCTAAGCTTCCCACAATAATTGCCAACGTCGTAAAAATAGTTGTTTTTCTAAAGCGAAGTACTTTTTCTAGTACTTTTTTATAGCTAGCAATAAATTTGGAGAATGCTCGGTCAAACCAATTTCTACGGCCATGATCTTGCATTTTCTCTGATAAAAGCTTAGACGAAAGCATTGGAATTAATGTGATTGCTACAACCAATGATGCAATTAAGGCAAAAGCAACCGTTAATGCTAATGGTGTGAATAATTCAGATGCAATCCCTTCTACAAACACGATCGGTAAAAATACAACCAATGTAGTTGTTGTAGATGCTATTACTGCTGGTGCTAGTTCTGATGCTCCTTTTTTCGCTGCTTCTATCATTGAATAGCCTTGCTGTCTGTAAGAAACGATATTTTCTAATATAACGATCGAGCTATCGACCATCATTCCTAATCCGAGTGCTAAACCACCCATTGTCAGTACATTTAGTGTTTCTCCTGTAAAATAGATCAGGGTAAATGTAGCGATAATCGCAATTGGTATCGCAAGTCCTACTACGAGGGTTGCACGGACGCTTTTTAGAAATAGAAGTAAGACTAATAAAGCGAATAGTCCGCCGAGTAACATATTTTGTATAACAGATGAAATCGATTGTTTAATAAAATCAGATGTATCGACAACTACTTCTAACTTGGTATCGTCTAGAAGGGTTGTGTTTAACTCATCCATTTTATCTAAAATTTGATTCGAAACATCTACTGTATTGCCATCTGACTGCTTCATCACAGTTAAGACGACTGCTTCTTTTCCATTGACTAATGTTGTACCTGCATCTATTAGTGTATCTTTTACTGTAGCGACGTCTTCTACTTGAATCGTTGCACCTTGTGGCGTTTGTAGTTGTTCCTGGCGAATATCATCGACTGAATCGTACGTGCCTTCGATTCGAATGCTTAAATTTTTATCACCTTTTGTTACTGTACCAGCTGATGCTGATTGATTTGTTTGACTAAGCGTTTGAAAAATCTGCTGTGGGTTTAAGCCATATTGCATTAATTTTGCCTGATCTAGTTCCAGTTCAATAACACGTTCTTGGCCACCTTCCACATTAACAGAGGCAACACCGCTTTGTCTTTCAAACTGGGGTACGATTTGATCTTCTGCAATGCTTTGTAACTGTGTTAAGTCATTCCCAGACAAACCAACCCACATAATTGGCAATTGATTTGGATTAAAGCGTAGAACACTTGGCTCGCCTGCTGTTTCTGGTAAAAATCCTTTCACTTGATCTACACTTTCTCTAACTTCTAATAGGGCATTATCTAAGTCCGCTCCCATATTGAATTGCATAAGTACGAGTGCTGAACCAGATTGTGATTGAGTTTGAATCGATTCGACACCTTCAATGGAACTGAGTGCAGATTCGATCGGCTGACTGACTTGCTTTTCTACTTCTTCTGGGGCTGCGTCAGGATAATTGACTGCAACTACGGCAACAGGTAAATCAATCTCTGGCATTAAATCAATAGCCAAGTTTCTAACCGAGACGATACCTAATGCGATAATTGCAAGGACAATCATAATGACCCCAACTGGTCGTTTGACGGATTGGTGTACTAACTTCACGATGCATTGTCCTCCCCATTATTGTTGCGTATTTTTGCACCATCAGATAAGGTTAACTGTCCGCTTGTGACAATTTGGTCGTCTGTAGATAATGATCCTTTAACCGCTGTTTGATCTGTTTGTACATCTAGAATATCAACTTCCACCTTTGAGGCGGTATTTTCTTTCGCAATATATACGTACGTTTTATCCTCTTCTTCAACTAGTGCGGATGTTGGAATAATCCACGCATCTTTAATTACATCTTCAGCGATGGTTACTTTTGCGACCGTTCCTGCTTGGGATTGGTTATCCTGATTATTTAAGGTTAATTTCACTGGATATAAGCCGGTTTGATCTGGCAAAGTACCTACATGATTGACTGTTGCAGTTAGTTCTTCTTTTTCATCAGATAATGTTGTTGTCGCCTCATCGTCTTCTTTGAATAGGTTTAAATTGTTTGCCGTTACAGTTAACTCAATGGTTAGTTCTGACAAATCAGCAACCGTTGCGACTGGCTCTTCTGTTGAGATCATATCCCCTTCCATTGCAGTGAATTGTGTGATTTGCCCATCTGCTGGTGCGGTGATCGTTATTTTTCTACCTGACTGTGCATCGATCATCGTAAATAATTTATCATCCTCTTCTACTTGATCGCCGTTTTTCACTTCTAAACTATCTATTTTTCCAACGACAGGCGCCATTACTGGTGTTGCTTGAACTGGGCTAGTACGTCCATAAAACGGTTTGTCGATAGTTAGATCACCTTTCTTCACTGCTTCTGTTTCAACAGTGGTAATTGCTTCTTTTGGTTGGTCTTGATCTGAAGTATCTTCTGAACATGCTACTAAGAAAATCAGTAAGCTTATTAGTAAATAGGTTATTTTTTTCATAATCATTCTCCTTCGCTCGTTTGTTTATCTGTCGATGAATTAGATGTGCGTATCAATGCATCAATCGATTTTTGTAAAGATGGAATTTCTTTTAATTGTAGGAAGATTCCTTCTAAAATAACGCGGTTAGGTATGCTTTTCTCATATTCGTTCTTTATCATCTGTACCGCTTCTTGTAATTGATTTTTTTGCTGATCGGATAGAGTTAATTCATTAATTGTCTTTATAATGTCATTTATCTGTTGATCTAGTTGCGATTGTGATGGATACAGTGCTGTATGGGTAAAGGATAATTGTTCGATTCGGATTTGTGGTTCATCCTTAGATTGGATCGTTCCGATAATGAGATTATCTAGACGATCGACAATGAATCGTGCTAATGATCGATTATTTGGATACAAGTCATGCATCACAATTGTTTTACTGTACCCTTGCAAAATACCATCTAAATGGATCGCGAAATCAACAATATTAGGCATGATTTTTTCACCATATATTTCAGTTAAAGCAGTTTGAATCCATTCAAACGCCCGCTGATTTAACTTGAACACTAAATCATTAATATCCTGTCCGATATGTATGTTGTCCCGCAAATGCATAATCATATATTCTTTATGATTGGTAATTAGTTCGAGAAAAATATGAATTTGATCGATTAATTTTTGCCTTGGGTCCTTTTGTTGTTGTTGAATGAAATCGAACTTATCCATAATTAGCGATGTATAGTAATCAAATATCTCAACAGTTAGTTCTTCTTTAGACGTAAAATATAAGTAAAATGCACCTTTGGATACTTCACTTTTACTAGCGATTTCTTGTATAGATGTAGCATGAAATCCTTTCTCAGCAAAGAGCTTCATACTCTCCTCCATAATACGTTGCTTTTTCTCGTTCACAGGTTAGGCGCACCCCTTTCTGTTAAGGTTTTGTGGATCGGTTTTGTTATTGAATAGGGCTATTGTATTTGATTGAGATGGAATGTGTTTGAATGCGTTCGAATGGAATGACCGGTCAGTCACTTTGTTTTATTACTATAGCATATGCGATGATTGGATAGCAATTCTGCGGATTGATGGGATGTTGTGAGTGTTGGGTGCTGAGGTTGGGGGATGGGGGCTTTGGCTGGTGAGCAAGTATGAGGAGTGAGAGGGGAGGGGCATGATCAAATTAACGAGTTATTTTTGATTTTTTGGTCATTGTCATGATATTACGACTAAAATATAGTGTCAATTTAAATATTTTAGCTATTTTGATAGTATTATGACTAAATAAAGGTCAGTTTTAAGTTATTTTGGTTGTTAAAGCTAGATTTTGATCAGATGCAGTGCTTTTTTCGCTTACTTTGTTCGAATTAACCACTATTTCGACCATAACGTGCGATTTGCGGCTTCACTTTGGTCGAATTAACCACTATTTCGATCATAACGAACGATTTCTGGACTCACTTTGTTCGAATTAACCATTATTTTAATCATAACCTGTGATTTCTGGACTCACTTTGTTCAAATCAGCACTCTATGCAGTTAAATACTCTATTCCTATTAAAAAAAGAACCCATCTACAAAATGGATTCTTTCTTCATTGAACTTAATCTCGTATTATTTATTCTCTTCGTCTTTCATTGTGTCTTCATTTCCGTCGTTATTTTTATCAGTATCAGTATCTTGATTCATGTCGTCTTTATTTTGGTCGTCACCATCCATCATATCTTCTGCATCTTCTTCCATCTGATCCATTTCTTGTTCCATCTCATCAGCTGGTGTATCCTCTTCTTGCATATCTTCTGCTGGCTGATCTTCATCCACTGGATCTTCATCATCCTGTGCACATCCAAATAATAGACCTACTGCAAAAATAGAAGTAAGTAATGTCCAAAGTGTTTTTTTCATTCTTGTTTCCTCCTTTTAATTTTCCATTTCAAAAGTAGTTTTCCCATATTCCAAAAAAAATTCCGTTATTTTTTAAAAAAGTCAAAGTCAATATAACCAATTTAAAAAAACCCAATCTTCAACCAAAAATAACTTGACTAAAAACTGGGTAATTTTCACAGCAATTAAATACATCTATTATATTATTTTATCGCAAACATGATCTCTGCTTCACACGCTAATTCTCCATCAACGGTTGCTGTCGCTTTTCCTTTACCAATTGGTCCTTTTAAACGAGTGATCTCCACTTCTAAGCGTAATTGGTCACCTGGTTTTACTTGTCTTTTAAATCGACATTTATCAATTCCAGCTAAGAATCCAATTTTCCCTTTGTTTTCTTCCTTACTTAAAATAGCTACCGCACCAGTTTGTGCTAATGCTTCAACAATTAACACGCCTGGCATGACTGGGTAATCTGGAAAATGCCCTTGGAAAAACGGTTCATTAATCGTGACGTTTTTCTTTGCGACAACGCGTTTCTCACCGTCCAATTCTACGATCTCATCCACCAATAAGAAAGGGTAGCGATGTGGGATTGTTTCTTTAATCTGTTGAATATCTAACATTTCATACACTCCAATCTATTTTTGCACATTATTTTTTCAAAATAAAAATAGAAAAAGTTAATCAAATGATTAACTTCCTCCTGTTATGATATCAATGATGTGTCGCCATGTATCGAGCTCAAGCACTTCCATCGGCGAACCATCACCAAGTACACTGTAACCAACGACAAGCCCAATGATTAATGCTAAAAAGCTAAGAATCAAGACAACAACGATACGCAGCCAGATTGGAAAAATGCGTCGTACAGGTTTTGCTTGCTTCTTTTCCGCTTTTTGCTGCTTCTTCTCGTTTTTCATTTTATTCTTTTGTGCTTTTTCTTGTTTTTGTTCTGCCTCGTTTTTTTCATTTGGTTCATTCGATTGTGTTGGTTCCATAACTTGGTAACTCCTTAACCTTAATTTCATTATAGTATCTTAGCGTAATTGATTAACTAGGCCTCGCATCTGGTCATGCATAGAGATTGTTCGTGCGTTAAACTGATAGGCGCGTTGTGTCTCCATCATTTCTGTCATTTGAGTAGCCATATTAACATTTGATGATTCTAATGCTCCTGTTTGCAATGCGACATCACCAAAAGCTACATCTTGGATAATGTCACCTGCATTATAGGCAGCTGCTGTTACATCTGGTAGGCGGAATTGATTATTTCCGGCCGCTTCGAGAAACTGTGGTCGAATGGCTTGAACAATACTCAATTGCCCTTCGACTGTTGTTTGTCCATTTCTCGTCACTTGAATTGAACCGTTAGAGCTGATTGACACATCTTCCATACCAGTGTCTAAGATTATCGGGCCATTTTGTCCGACGATTGGGTGACCTTGTCCGTTCGATAACATGACTTGACCATTGCCCATCTCATTTAAATACAATGTTCCATCACGTGTGAATCGGCGTTCTGTGACTCCATTATTAGTTACGTCAACTTGGAGTAAATGATTATCTTCCAATAAAGCAAGATCAAGTCCTCTTCCTGTTTGTTTTACAGTACCGAGAGATAGGTTCATATTAACTTGACCGAGTTTAGCTCCTGAACCTAAACGAATGCCATTTGGAGTAATCCGTCCCAACGCATTTGCCTCTTCATCACTAAAGTTATTAATTTGTTGTGTTAACAAAGAGGTGAACTGAGCATTACGTGACTTATAGCCAGTAGTCTCTAGATTTGCCATATTGTGACTGACGACATCTAATTTATTTTGTAATTGCTTCATGGTTACTGCCGCTTGCACTGCCATACGGTTCATATCGTTACAATTCTCCTTCCGTTAACACTATGTTAAACGTCCAATTTGATTCACTGCTTTATCCATACTTTTATCATAGGCCTGTAATACCTTTTGATTTGTTTCGAACATACGATACGCTTGCATCATATCAGTCATCGTTTGGATGGTGTCCACATTAGATGTTTCTAAAAATTTCTGTTGAACATTGAAAGTAACATTCTGATTTTCACGAGCATTGCCTATTGCTTGTCCCGCTTCATCTAATGCAAACAATCCCTCTCCATCTTTCACTAAATCGTTGACGTTCGGACTATAAGCCACCCCAATTGGAATCGCTTGACCGCCTACCTGAATGACACCATCATCGGTAACATTAAATGTTTGTCCATCTGTTTCGATTGGATTCCCTGCTTCATCTAATACATAAAGTCCATTGCTTGTCGTTAAAAAACCTTCTCCATCCACGGTGAAATTACCATTACGTGTATATCTGACATCCCCATCATTATTTTGCACGGTGAAAAATAATCCACCTGTCTCATCTGGTATTGTCCCATTGATAAGCGCCATGTCTGTTGTTAGACCAGTTTCTCTTAACGAACCCTGTTCAAAATCAGCAATGGTTTCTTGGACATACACCCCTGTATTAATGGAGCCGATTGTTTGATGATTTGGAACATTGAATCCCCCAGTTACTGTTGGTATCTTCTTGCTTTCCATACGTTGGATTAATAGTTCAGGAAATGCACGAACTGCTGCCTGATCCTGTTTATATCCTGGAGTTTGAGCATTTGCAATATTATTTGACAATGTGTCTTGTCTACGTTGCTGTGTCATCATACCACTAGCTGCCGTATAGTATCCTCTAAGCACGGGTGAATTCCTCCTTTCCTTCTAGATGTTAGTCAGTTAATTTTTTATAAAACAACAAACGTGTCCAATATGTATCAGAATGAAAACTTCTACATTTTTCGCAGTTTATACATATGTTTGGTTATGTTAGCTATTAAATGATTTTTCTTTTTTCTATTTTATCAATATTTTCTAGCATAATGCCTGTTCCTTTTGCTACACAATTAAGTGGCTCTTCTGCTAAAAGTACTGGAACTTTCAATTCTTCTGCAAGTAATTGATCCATCCCATGCACAAGTGCTCCTCCACCTGTTAAAATGACACCGCGGTCGATAATATCCGCTGATAATTCTGGTGGTGTTTGCTCTAGTACTGTTTTTGCTGCTTGAACGATCATTCCAACAGGCTCACGTAATGCCTCTTCAATTTCTGCAGAATGGATCGTTATTGTGCGTGGTAAACCTGTTACCATATCACGCCCGCGAATATCAATGGATTCTTCTCTAGAACCTTTAAAAACGGTCCCAACATGGACTTTAATATCCTCAGCTGTTCGTTCACCGATAAGCAATTTATATTTACGTTTTACAAAATTCAAAATCTCAATGTCAAACTTGTCACCAGCCATTTTAATTGACTGAGCCGTTACAATGTCACCCATTGATAATACCGCAACATCTGTTGTTCCACCGCCGATGTCTACTACCATATTACCGCTCGGCTGAAAAATATCCATCCCAGCACCAATTGCTGCTACTTTTGGTTCTTCTTCAAGGTAAACTTTTTTACCGCCAGACTTCTCAGCTGCTTCTTTAATCGCTTTTTGTTCGACTTTCGTAATGTTCGTTGGGCAACAAATTAGCATTCGAGGTTTAGAAAAATATCCGCGCACATTAATTTTGTTAATAAAATGCTTTAGCATCGCTTCTGTTACATCAAAATCTGCAATAACTCCATCCTTCAATGGACGAATTGCTTCAATGTTTCCTGGTGTTCTCCCCACCATTTTTCTGGCTGCTTCTCCTACTTCGAGTACACGTCCAGTTGTACGATCCATCGCTACTACAGATGGCTCATCTAAGACAATTCCTTTTCCTTTAACATGGATTAACACGTTAGCTGTTCCAAGGTCAATTCCAATATCCCTAGAAAACATGATTAAGATCCTCCCTGCTTCATTGTTCACGTTTATTGTATTGTTTTTTACATAATTGTACAGATTACTTCTAATTATATATCATATCACAAATGCTAACATTTCGATAATCATTTTTTGAAGAAACATACAATTTTATTCGATTATTTGCCGTTTTTGTGATTTTTATAAATAGTTATTGAATTAGAGGATGTTTTTAATTATAGAGAGGATCTTTTTTTTGTTAATTTAGAGATTGAAGGGACGTATTTGTTTTTTTGGACGATTGAATATACTTTAACTTTGTTGCTTCGCCTCCTCGTAAATGTCGAATTGCTTTATGATGGTCTAAAATAGCTTTTACTTGAATCGCTAATTCTGGGTTTATTATTGGAAGTCGCTCTGTTAAATCCTTGTGAACGGTACTTTTTGACACACCAAATTCTTTCGCTATGACTCTAACGGTTTTCTTCGTTTCTAAAATATAATTACCGATACGAATGGTTCGCTCTTTAATATAATCATGCACATCACTAGCCTCCTCGTGTTGTTTGTCCAAGGTGTTATGAGACAGGAGAGTTCGTTGTATGTAGTTAACATGTTATTGAGCTAGTCTAATTAGAGAAAAAGAAAGGAGATGTACCTCAGACTTCTTGATTGGTTTGTAACAGTTTATTATTGTAAGCCAAGGAATATGAACAGAAAACAGAAAATACCCGCAAGCCAGGGTTCAGGGTGGGACATTGGGGTCAGTCCCCAATGTCCCATTTTGCGCAAAAAAAAGCTCCCCATTGGTGGGGAGGTAGGATCATGAGCCAGTATGTCCTTGACCTGGATCATATAATAAGACAGGAGTATTGTCGTCTGCTTTTTCAAGATCAGTTGGCAGTTCATCACTCAAAGCGAGTGGCGTTACTACAGTAAAGACAAACGATAAAATGAATCCAATATACTTTTTTCGCAATCTCCTCACCTCCTAATACAACAAAATTATTTTAACTAAGGTTAAAGATCTTTCATAGCTAGTAAGGGAAGACGAGCAAAAAAATGATCACTTTGTTTTTCTATAAAATCATTATACGATTCATTTAAGTACTTTCTATCTTGGTGTGCTCGTCCTAAATAATATTTTGTATATGGGGTAACCTCAGTTATTCCTGCCAAAATTTTTTGTGCGTTTTCCAAATTACCTCGGACAATTTCCAAATGGGCTTGTTCACTAGCATCCTTCGCTACAACACCCTCTGTACGGTTAAATTGTGCACAAATAAATGGATAGGCTTGATGATCTATCATTTTAAGCAACCAATCTTCTTTATGTCCTATCGCTAGTTGTCTAGCTTCTCTTAAATGGTACATACTTGATTCATAGTCTTCATAAATATAAGTTAAACTTAGATTAAAATGGATATGCGCTTTCATCGCTTTGTTAAAAGTTTTATTTAATGTCCGGAACCCATATTTACGCGCTAAAATCAGTTCATTTCTTTTCCAATAGAACACAAATAATAGAGATTCCAAGCAATATTGGTATAATTCATTTAATAGTGGATCTTTGACATCATAAATTCGGCATTGCAAATGATCGATATCATCGCGTGAATCACCATAGGCAAATATATTAAAAAGTACATTGATCTTGTTGATAAGGATCAAGCAAATAGTATCATTATCTTCTGATTTGATTTCATTTAATTGATTTAAAAGCTCATAATGCGGAACTTCTCTATTAATACGCTTTAGCGACAGTTTAAAAATAGCTGCCCATACCCTATTTAGTGAATGAGTGCTTTTTTTATTTTTATTTATCAAAATCTCTAGCTCATTATAGTATCCATGTAGATACAAAAATTTCATACCTATCCGTAAATCTTCTTCGTTTGTCAAATCCAGACAGAAATCCTTCGTTAATCCAACAACAGTTTTATCATCGTAATCGACAGACATCATTTGAACAAATTGATATAACCGTAAGTTTTGACAGTTTCTCATGTGTAGTTGTGGGAAAGAGTTATCTCTATTCACAATTCTCATCCTTCCAAAATATGCACATTCTTATTATGTCATTTATTACAATTATATCAAGTGATATCTACCACTTTTCGTTCGACAAATCCAGACAAAAATGGGACATTGGGGTCTGACCCCAATGTCCCACGCATTTCTCATGTATTGGTTGTTGCTCTTGATGATTGACGTTCTTGGTTGTTTGGTTCTTCTGTTTCTACCGAGGACTCTTCTGTTGTTTCTTCAGGTTTTTCTTCAGATTTTTCCTGAGATTCGTCAGTGTCGGTAATACGAATATCTGCTACTGTTTGGTTGAAGAACTGTTGTGGATCAACGGCTTCCCCATCTTTACGTATTTCAAAATGTACATGGGTACCACTTGCTTGACCGAAATTATTTTTTCCTGCCACTCCAAGTTCTTCACCTTGCTTTACTTTCTCACCGGATTCTACTTGAATATCTGTTAAACTTGCATAGTGCGTTGTTACACCATCCGCATGTTCCATCTCTACTACGTAACCTAGCATTGGATCCTGTCTAACATCAGTGACTTCACCACTTAACGATGCAACAACTGAAAATGTCTTGTCTGTTGTTGAAGCAATATCTATACCTTTGCTTTGATAGTATTTATTGTTGTATAGAACGAGTGCTTGTGCTTGCTCTTCTGGTGTTTTATCGTAATCATAAAAGTTGGTTACAATTTCAGTCTGCGCATCAGCTGATACAGGCATCTTCACTATTTCTGATGGGTTCACAACTGGATTTGAGTCTTGATTATAATCCAATGGATGCTCCACCTGGTCACTCAATCCTTCTTCTGATTGATCTGTCGCTTCAGGGATTTGGTTATTTAAATTCTGATACCATAACACCCCAGCCAACAATAGTGCTGCAACAGATAAATATACTGCAGGGAAAAACCATTTTTTCTCTAGGACACGTTTCCATTTTAATTTTGAAACGTTACGATTATCTTCTTTCATTTTTACATCACCTCAGCAACCATTCTGATCAAATGTGCTGATATATATACATGAAATGAAAAAAATATTATATTTATTTTCGACAAATTATTTATGGACTAGTAGTTTAGGAGTAGTATCTTCAATTGTTTGAATCGATGTCCCCTGATAGTAGTAACTTACAATCTCTTTATATGATTTTCCTTCTTTGGCCATACCATTCGCGCCATATTGGCTCATTCCAACACCATGTCCGTATCCTTTTGTAGTAAAAATCAAATAGTCATCCTTTTTGGCAATCTTAAAATCTGTCGATCGAAGCTTTAACTTTTCCCTTACTTCTCTTCCTGTGAACGTTTTCCCGCCAATTTCAATAGTTTCTACTCGGTTGCTTTTTGTTCTAGTAGTCGGGAAAGCTATATCATTGCCTGGAAGCGTGACTGCTAGAATTTGTTCCAATTCATCTATCGCAATTGTCTTTTGATCTAAAAATTTTGGTGATTCCTTATCCCAAGGACTAGCTACACTTTTTAAGTAAGGTAATGCATTTTCCCAAAAATCCTCTGAGTTTTCAGTGTATCCATTACTTGTAGAAAAAAATGTTGGTGTAATTGGTTGACCTTCATAGGTAAGTACTTCTCCTACAGTGGAAGCAACTGCTTGTTTAATTTTCTTCATTTTCCACTGATAATCATTTCCCCATATTTGTTGCAATTCTTTATCGTTTTTATATACTTGATGTTTCACAGTATCAGTAACTTGTTGATCACTCCCGGTATTTGATAAAAAATTAACGATGTACGTACGTGCCGCTAAAGCTTGAGCTTTTAATGCTTCTAGTTCAAAGTCAGCTGGCATTTCAGATGCAACTACTCTTGTTACATAATCTTCCAATAGAACAGACTCACTTTTTTCAGACGCTGTTCGCATCACTTCAACTGAAAAAGCCGAATCTTCTGCTTTTAATGCCACTGTTGCTTCACTCTCTCCTTCATTTGCTTGCTCAACCTCTACCTGATCCCCTCTTGTATACAACGTTTTTGGTACAACGATTAGTGCCGGTATGACTAAAATAACGGTTATTAATATCGAAAAGCTGACAATCAATCCTTTTTTCCAACGGCTATTTGCTTTTCGCTTGTAATAGGGATGCATAAGGTTCCTCCTTCATTCAAATACAAATACGCTCTACTAGATAATTTATACAAAATAAAAGAATAGTAGAACTAAAAATATAATCTGTTTGGAGTTTTTTATCCTTTAGTACTTAGCTAATTTTATAAATCGTACATATTTTTATAGTATGCTCATTACTTGCAGCTGGTGAGCAAGGTGTTCAAGAACACAAAAAGCATGCCCTCCTTTACGAAGACATGCTTTTCCCATTCATTGATACTATAAAGCAGATAGTTTTGGTTCTTCTTGTTGCTCTGCATTTAAAATTATTTCTTCTATATCATTTACACGTTCGATATCTGCACCTAGCTTAGCTAACTTTCCGGTAATATCAACATATCCACGATCAATATGCTTCAGTTCTGTCACTCGTGTATAGCCTTCTGCATTTAGACCAGCCAAAATTAACGCTGCTCCTGCGCGCAGATCAGTAGATGCTACCTCAGCTCCTTGTAGAGAGACTGGTCCCTCAACAATAACACTACGTCCTTCAATTTTTACTTTAGCATTCATACGACGAAACTCTTCCACGTGCATAAAACGATTTTCAAAAACAGTTTCGGTAATGACACTCGTTCCATTAGCGTTTAACATTAATGCCATCATTTGTGATTGCATATCAGTTGGAAAGCCTGGATGTGGTAAAGTTTTCAAATCAATTGCTTTTAATTTTTTCGGACCAATAACACGAAGCCCCTCTTGCTCTTCTTCGATTTGAACACCCATCTCTTCCATTTTCGATACTAAAGAACGCAAATGTTCTTTCTCTGCACCTTTCACTAGCACATTTCCGCCAGTAATTGCCGCTGCAACCATAAATGTTCCGGCTTCAATTCGATCCGGGATAATCGTATGTTCTACGCCATGTAATTGTGGTGCACCATCAATTTTAATAATTTCTGTCCCGGCACCAACTACTTTTGCTCCCATTTTATTTAGGAAGTTTGCCAAGTCTACAATTTCAGG
The DNA here is from genome assembly GCF_014083865.1 of Paraliobacillus salinarum. Classification (GTDB taxonomy): domain Bacteria; phylum Bacillota; class Bacilli; order Bacillales; family Amphibacillaceae; genus Paraliobacillus; species Paraliobacillus salinarum. The sequence continues at coordinate 260,450 of NZ_JACEFA010000002.1, forward strand.
CTCTTTTGCACTGTTTTCTATAATCGTTCTTCCTTCAGCTAAAGCCGCTGCCATCATAATATTTTCTGTTGCACCTACACTTGGAACATCAAGGTAGATTTTACCACCTTTAAGTCTTCCTTCTGAAAAAACTTCTACATAACCATTTCCGACGTGTACTTTTGCTCCCATCGCTTCAAATCCTTTAAGATGTAAATCAATTGGTCTTGAGCCAATTGCGCATCCACCAGGCATTGCTACTTTTGCATGACCGAAACGAGCAAGCATTGGACCTAAAACAAGTACAGAGGCACGCATTTTCCTTACATATTCGAACGGCGCTTCTGTATTTAAAGGTTTTACTGCATCAATTTGTAATGTTCGATTCTCCATTTGCACAGTTGCATTTATATTGCTCAATACTTCTTTCATTGTTACCACATCTGCTAAAGCTGGAACATCATGAAGTACACTTTTCCCCTCACTTGCCATTATACTTGCTGCGATAACAGGTAAGACTGCATTCTTCGCACCTTCAACTTTCACGGTACCTTGCAGTTTCCTGCCACCGCGTACGATGATTTTTTCCAAGGCTCATTCTCCTCTAAAGTCCAGTTTCTATATTATTAATATTCAGTCGTTAGGATAGGTGTTCCTATTGTAATAATTGTTTTATCACCCGCCACCTGACGAGCTGCCATTTGAATGTTCATTTGATTGTCAATAGACGGTATAGAAGTATCCCATTGTTCTGTATAACCTGAAAATACCGTAAAATCTTTTTCGTTCATTGTATGTACCTCTTGAACTTGTAAGACTTCTTTTATTTTATCAAAAAAACAAACACTCTCTATCATATCATCTACTATGATTTTTGTCCAAGCAAATTTTTTAACTTCATTCGTAAAAATGGTTTCAGCTAGATGATAGATTTGACTCTTCTGAATAAATTCATCCACTGTTGTTTTTTCGTTTACTTCTATCACATAGATGATATCTGTTGAAGAAGTATTCTTTCCCTCAACAATCATAATTGTTTCGTTAAAGGTAGGAGATTTCTGTCCGTCCCACGTAAATTTTTTTGCGTGATTGGTTTCTTCTATTTGCACCGTGGCATTGGAGAAAATTTGATTGATCTGCTTCACTTTTTGATTTAGATCGTTTGTGTTAATAGTTTCCCTTAGTTGTATCTGCCAGTGCGTTGCCTCTTGGTCGTTGGATTGAAAAATTGTTTCTAATTGCTTTAACTCTTCTATCAATCTATTATTCTCTGACATGGCATGAATTTGACTTGTTATAATTATTAATCCTATACATACTAGCAACCACACTTTTTGTTTCATACGAATCTCTCCCGGCTTTTTTATCAACAGTATGTACGTTGATCATCTGAGATATACGCAGAGAGATTCGTCAAAATACTACATCGATAGATTAAAATAGAAAAGTAATTTGATTCGTCCAGTTTAAGAAATCTAATACAAAGTTACTGACAGTAGTTCCAATAGCAATGGTTACAAAAATAATTAATAGCTTGGCTTCAAAGGTTCTACTTTTCTTGAAGATCGGATCAAGCCGAATAGATTGAATGACTTGCCAAGTGATAATAATAAAAATAATATGTGAAATCATGCTGAGTAGTGCTTGTTTCGCTAATTCTTGCATAGGTACCTCTCCTTTAACTAACTATTTGCTATTTCCCGGGAAATAGTGACATAAAACCTGAAATTTTTTGGGACATTGGGGTCTGACCCCTTTGCCCCGGATTTTGGGACAATCGGGTCTGACCCCAATGTCCCAGCCAAAGCTCATTGTCCCACCATCTCAACCATAAAAAAAGACTTTAATTCCGTATGGGATTAAAGTCTTTTTTTGGAATGTCTAGTATTGTTAGCGTGTTTCTACAACATCTAGACGGTTGATTGCACGTCTTAATGCATATTCTGCCCTTCTGAAGTCAATATCATCTTGTTTAGCTTTCAGGCGTCGTTCTGCGCGCTCTTTTGCTTTTCGTGCACGTTGAACGTCAATATCGCCTGGTTTTTCAGCTGATTGGGCTAAAATGGTTACTTTATTTTCATTAACTTCAATAAAGCCTCCACTAATTGCTACTCGAATTGTCTCGCCTGCGCGCTTTAAACGAACAGCACTAATCAGTAACGGAGCAACTAAAGGAATGTGATTAGGTAAAATACCTAATTCTCCATCTTCAGCCTTACAGCTCACCATTTCAAATGTATCTTCCAGAATAGGACCATCAGGAGTGACAACACTCACCGTTAGTGTTTTCAATGAAACCCCTCCTCGGCTTTTCTCTTACGCCATTTGTTTTGCTTTTTCTACAACTTCTTCAATTGTTCCAACCAAACGGAACGCATCTTCTGGAAGATCATCGTATTTACCATCTAAAATTTCTTTGAAGCCACGAACAGTTTCTTTAACAGGCACATAAGAACCTTCTTGTCCTGTAAATTGTTCTGCTACGTGGAAGTTTTGAGATAAGAAGAATTGAATACGACGAGCACGTGCTACCGTTAATTTATCATCATCTGATAGCTCATCCATTCCAAGGATAGCAATGATGTCTTGTAATTCTTTATAGCGTTGTAATGTTTGTTGTACATTACGAGCCACGTTGTAATGTTCATCTCCTACAACTTCTGGATCAAGCGCACGTGAAGTAGATGCCAATGGATCTACCGCAGGATAAATACCTTGCTCAGAAAGTTTACGATCAAGGTTAGTTGTAGCATCTAAGTGAGCAAATGTTGTTGCTGGTGCAGGGTCAGTATAGTCATCCGCTGGCACATAAATTGCTTGAATAGATGTAACAGAACCTTTATCTGTAGAAGTAATACGCTCTTGCAATTGACCCATTTCTGTTGCCAATGTAGGTTGATAACCAACCGCAGATGGCATACGTCCAAGCAAGGCAGAAATTTCTTGACCTGCTTGTGTGAAACGGAAAATATTATCAATAAACAGAAGCACGTCTTGGCCTTGTTCATCACGGAAATATTCCGCCATAGTAAGACCAGTTAATGCTACACGCATACGCGCTCCAGGTGGTTCGTTCATCTGACCGAATACCATCGCTGTTTTTGTAATAACACCTGAATCTTTCATTTCATAGTAAAGGTCATTTCCTTCACGAGTACGTTCTCCAACACCTGCAAATACAGAAATACCACCATGTTCTTGCGCAATGTTGTTAATTAATTCTTGAATTAATACGGTTTTACCAACACCCGCACCACCGAACAAGCCGATTTTACCACCTTTAATATAAGGAGCAAGTAAATCAACTACTTTAATTCCAGTTTCAAGAATCTCTGTTTCTGTTGCTAAGTGTTCAAAATCTGGTGATTGACGGTGAATTGGATCACGTCGAACACCTTCATTTATTTTTTCGTCTAGATCAATTTCTTGTCCTAAAACGTTGAATACACGTCCTAGTGTTTCGTTACCAACTGGCACTGAAATTGGTGCGCCAGTGTTTTCAACTTCTGCACCACGTCTAATTCCTTCTGTGGATGACATCGCAATGGTACGAACTGTATCATCGCCTAAATGCAATGCCACTTCAAGGGTAAGTGCAGCTGCATTATCCGCTTCTGGATAAACTAACAATGCACTATATAACTCTGGGAGATTATCATCGAACTTAACGTCGATTACAGGCCCCATTATCTGTGTTACGCGCCCTTTACTCATCCTTTTCCCTCCTAACACACGGTTTTCATTATTCTTGCGCTGCTGCTCCACCAACAATTTCCGAAATTTCTTGCGTAATAGCAGCTTGTCTAGCTCTGTTATATTGTAATGATAGATCATCAATTAAGTCATTTGCATTATCTGTTGCACTGCGCATCGCTGTCATACGTGAAGCATGCTCACTAGCTTTACTATCTAGTAGTGCACCGTAAATTAAGCTTTCTGCATATTGTGGTAATAAGGTTTGTAAAATCTTTTCCTCACTTGGTTCAAATTCATAAATACTTTCCATATCATCCGGATAATCATTATTTTCATGAACATCTGTTAATGGGAGTATCTTTTTTGAAACAACTTCTTGTGAAATAGCATTGATAAAATGATTATAAACAATGTGCAGTTCATCAATTTCTTCATCAATGAATAGCTGAACTGTTTCATTTGTTAAATCTTGAATATCAGAGAATACTGGTTGGTCTGACAAACCAATAATCTCATTTGCTATCGGCATCTTGCGTTGTTTGAAGAAATCTCTACCGATTCGTCCAACGACAACAATCGTATATTCATCTGGTGATTGATGCTTTTCTTGAATCGCGCGATAGACTTTACGTAATATTCCACTATTAAAAGGGCCAGCTAAACCACGGTCAGAAGTGATAACAAAGTAAGCCGTTTTCTTTACTTCTCGATGCTTAAGCATTGGATGTGCATCTTCTCCTGTTCCTGAAGCAATGTGTTGTACAATTTCTTGTAGTTTATCGCTATAAGGCACAAAAGATGTCGCATTCTGTTCCGCTTTATTTAACTTAGAAGCAGATACCATGTGCATTGCATTTGTAATTTGCTTTGTCTTTTTTGTTGATGTAATACGTGTTTGAATATCTCTTAATGACGCCACAACAAGTCAGCCTCCTTTCATGGAAGGTTTCTGGTCAATATATCTAATCATTCTTTGTGTTTAAACTTATTGTGTAACAACGAATTGCTTGATAAATGTTTCAACCGCTGCATCCATTGTTTCTTTTTCTGCTAATTTACCTGTTTCACGAATGGTTGTTAGCATATCTGCATGATGAAGGTCTAAAAAGTCAAATAGTTCTGCTTCAAAACGCGTAATGTCTTCTACAGGAATATCATCTAAGTAACCATTAATTAATGAATAGATGATCATTACTTGTTTTTCAACAACCAGTGGCTTATGTAACCCCTGTTTTAGCACTTCAACTGTACGAGCTCCACGGTTAAGTTTCGCTTGTGTTGCTTTATCTAAATCAGAACCGAATTGCGCGAATGATTCTAATTCACGATATGAAGCTAGATCTAGACGTAATGTACCTGCAACTTTTTTCATTGCTTTAATTTGTGCAGAACCACCTACACGAGATACAGAAAGACCTGGATTGATCGCTGGTCTTACCCCAGAGAAGAATAAATCTGATTGTAAGAAAATTTGACCATCTGTGATTGAAATTACGTTTGTTGGAATATAAGCAGAAATATCCCCTGCTTGTGTTTCAACAAATGGAAGTGCAGTTAATGAACCGCCACCTTTTTCATCACTTAACTTCGCTGCACGCTCTAATAGACGAGAGTGTAAGTAGAACACATCACCTGGGAACGCTTCACGGCCTGGTGGACGCTTTAATAGCAATGATAATTCACGATAAGCTGTTGCTTGTTTCGTTAAGTCATCATATACAACAAGCACATGCTTGCCATTGTACATAAATTCTTCACCCATTGTTACACCAGCATAAGGAGCTAGGTATTGCAATGGTGCTGGTTCTGATGCACCGGCACTAACAACAATTGTGTAGTCTAATGCACCATAACGACGGAATACTTCTGTTGTAGCACGAACAGTTGAATCCTTTTGTCCGATTGCAACATAAATACAGATCATATCTTGGTCTTTTTGGTTTAATATTGTATCAACAGCAACTGTTGTTTTCCCTGTTTGACGGTCACCAATAATTAATTCACGCTGTCCTCTACCAATTGGTACAAGTGCGTCAATCGCTTTAATTCCAGTTTGTAATGGTTCATGAACTGACTTACGATCCATTACACCTGGTGCTGGCGCCTCGATTGGGCGAGTTTTTGTTGTTTCTACTGGTCCTTTACCATCGATTGGCTGACCTAGTGGATTAACAACGCGTCCTAATAATTCTTCACCTACTGGCACTTCCATAATTCTGCCTGTACGTTTAACTTGGTCTCCTTCACGAATGTCCGCGTAAGGGCCTAGAATTACAATACCAACGTTACTTTCTTCAAGGTTCTGGGCTAATCCCATCACTCCATTTGAAAATTCAACAAGCTCACCAGACATAATATTGTCTAAGCCATGTGCTCTTGCAATACCATCACCAATTTCAATGACAGTACCAATATCACTAACTTCAATGTCTGCTTGATAATTTTCAATCTGCTGTTTAATCAGTGCACTGATTTCTTCAGCTTTTATGCTCATGCCAATTCACCCCTATCCTGTCACTAATTAGTTATCGTTATATTCTTTTCCATTCTTTCGAGTTTCCCTTTGACTGAACCATCATACACGGTATTTCCAATGCGAAGCTTCACACCACCAAGTACTTCTGGATCAATGACATTATCGATTTTCAATTTAGCAATATGTAATTTCTCTTGGAATACATTCGCTAATTGTTGTTTTTCTTCTTCAGAGAGTTCACGTACAGAATAAGCAATCGCTTGCTTGATGCCACGAGACTCCTCAGCCAATTGAACAAATTGATCAACGATATCAACAACCAAACCTTCTGATTGGTGGTCAACGATCAGTTTCAATGTACTTTTAACTTCCGAAGAAAAATCATGAAAAGCGTTGTCGATCATTTGTTTCTTATTATTTTTATTGAATCCTGGATTTTCTAAAAATTGGACGAATTCGTGATTTTGTTGAAAAACTTCTTTCACGATCATCCATTCAGATTCCAACGATTCTAAGATATTTTTTTCTTTTGCTAGTTGAAAAAGAGCTTCTGCGTAGCGCTTCGAAATCATTGCTTTACTCATTACTCTTCTCCTATCTGTTTCATATAGTCAGAAATTAAGCGTTCTTGATCTTCTACGTTAATTTCTTTCTCAATTACTTTCGTTGCAATTTGAACAGAAAGACTTGCAACCTGCTCTTGCAGGGCTTCAATCGCTCTGTCTTTTTCTTGCTTAATTTCTTCTCTTGCTGCTTCTTTGATCTTCTCAGCAGCTATTTCAGCAGATTGAATAATTGCTTCCTCTTGTTTCACACCTGCTTTTTTCGCTTCATCAATAATAGATTGCGCTTCTTGACGTGTTCTATTTAAGTTTTCATTTGCTTCAAGTGTAGCTTTTTCAGCTTCTACTCGGTTCTTTTCGGCAACATCTAACTCATTTGCTATATAATTTTCGCGTTCTTCCATTTTGCCTAACATTGGCGCCCAAGCATACTTTTTCAAAAGTCCAAGTAAAATAGCAAAACTGACAATCGCAAATACAATATCACCTACGTGAAAGCCTCCGACACTTAAGCCGATTAATGAATGACTTAACAATTCCACACCATTCACTCCCTTCGAATGCTTCTCTCAAAAATTGGCATTATCCTTATTCACTGTTCTTTTCGTTTAGGAAGAAAAAACTTGGCTACTCGCCAAGTTTTATGGTGAAAGCCCTATTTTCCATGATCATATGCTAATAAACTTTAAGGCGAAGTTAAACTAAAATAAAACTTCGCCTTTTGTATTTTTTAAGTAAATAAGATCATAAAAGCTACCACTACGGCAAAGATCGGAATCGCCTCAACTAGTGCGATACCAATTAACATTACTTGTTGTAATGGACCTTTAAGTTCCGGTTGACGAGAAATCCCATCAATTGTACGAGATACGATCTTTCCGTTGGCGAAACTGGCACCTAATGCCGCTACACCTACTGCTATTGCTGCTGCTAATGCTTCCATGTAAATACTCCTCCTTTAGAATGTATGTAAAACCAATATTGTTTTTACATTAATTTATTTAATGGTCATCTGCCACTTTATGCGACATATAAACCATTGTTAACATAGTAAAAATAAATGCTTGTATTGCACCAATAAACAAACTAAATCCTTGCCATACCATCATCGGTAGGACTGCAAAAAAGGTGAATGGAACAAGCAAGAATGCTAACTGTGTAATTAAAGATAGCAAAACTTCTCCTGCGAATATATTACCAAACAAACGGAAACCTAATGTCATTGTATTGGTAAATTCTTCGACCAATTTAAATGGTAACATGAATGGTACGGGGTCCATGAGGCCTTTTGCGTATTTCTTAGGTCCTTTGAGCTTCATTCCGTAATAGTTTGTTAGAACAATAATGAAACCAGCTAAACCTAGTGTAATACCGGCATCTGAGGTTGGTGATTTCCACCATAGATCGTTCCCATGTACGATCATAACAATAACACCTAGTATGTTACTGATGAAAATAAAAGTAATTAGTGTAAGTCCGAGCGGTAGAAAAGTTTTTCCTGTTCGCCAGTCCATCGAGTCACTAATAATCCCTTTTACAAAATCAATTAGCATCTCCATCGCATTTTGTGCACCGGTTGGACGCATCTTAAGGTTCCTACTTGTTACGATACCAATGATAAACACAATTACACATGCAATAGCCGTCATTAGGACAGTAGATGCATTAAAGCTTAACCAGGAGATACCAAAGACATTTTCATATATTGGTGCTCCATGATCCATTTTCTTTCACCTCTTTTCTAACTGTCACTTTGTTTAATATAAAGTGCAAAATCTATGATTACGACAAAGAACATTGTCGTTAACCCCAATATAATTCCAGCCATGTGGAAATACACCTCTAGTTCAAAACCAATTAATAAAGCTAAGCCAACAGTAGCGAACCGAGAGAATGTCCCTAAACGATGCATCTTGGGTCTGTTATGTACCTCAAAGCTGAAATTTCTAACCTTTCGTTGTAGCAACGATAGATTGTACAAGCTAACTGCAGTTCCTAATAGTAAGCCTGTGAGAAAATGATGATAGGATGTAAAAAATACAGCCAATACAAGGATAGCTAAATAAGTTAACATCCATTTTTTTTGGCGACTCATCACTTGCTGATAAGACATTTCTGACATGACTTTTTTATCCCCCAATATTTTTGTTAAAACGGAAGGTGCATTCGATAAACACGATTCATTAATGTCATAATTCTCCCCTTACCGTTTCAAATAAAAGGAATTCCAGCGTGATTTTATGAAAGCCTAATCATTCTACAAAGGATAGCTTACAATAGGGAAGCTTGACTGTCAATTGTTTTATAAACCAAAATACAAAAAATATATATAAAGTCGTAATCACACAAAATTTAAAACGACTATTTTCTATTATAATAAAAATTGAGCAAGATGTGTAGTGAAATTTTGTGATTTTTTTTACATACTTTATTTTATCATATCAGTTAACTTATTTAGCTACAATCATTTTTTACTTCTTTTCTTTTTTGGAAAATGGTTCCATCACCTAATATGAATTACTGTTTCTTCATAATAACTCTTGTTTTCTTTTGATAAAACAGTCATTGCTGCAATATAATCTCCTGAGCTTGGTAGGTGTTTTTTTTCGATGATTCCTTCCAGCACTCCATTAGATTGGTCTTTTTCTTCAATAAAAGTTTGGACAAACATTAGCGTGTCCGGATCATATAGATCTATTTTGACTTCCGCCACAGCTTCTGGGAGATAAAGTTGATAGGTGTATTCCTTAGAATTAAATGGATCAATATTTAATTCTAGACCCATTGCTTTTGGATAATCAGCCGTTTGATTAATAAATATGTAAGGAATTTGGTAGCGTTCCTTCCTATTAAATAGTTGTATCCATCCTTGATGTATTCCAGTAGCTAAACGATTAGAGTCAATCGTTAGTTTAATTGGGATTGAACGCTTTTCTCCTGGACCAATGGAAATGGTTTGTGGCAATAGCCAGCGTAGTCCTGCTTGTTGCTTCGGGATAGCAAAACTAAATTGATTCGTTTGGTTTGATACATTCTCAATCTCTATGTTGGTAGTCATCCTTTTCTTCCCATCATCAACTTTACCAAAAGAAAGTAACGCATCATGTAAAATCGTTTTTGTTTCGATAGATTGATCTAGTTGTACCCGTCCCATCCCTTGCTCAATCGGATCATATAAAATGCCCTCTTTTTGTAGAGGTTTCGCTTGTGTTAATAACGCACCTTTTAACTGAGCAGGTGTCCAATTGGGATGTGCTTCTTTTAATAAGGCTAACGCTCCAGCTATGTGTGGAGCTGCCATACTTGTTCCTTGAAGTGTTTGATACTGACTACCTGGTATTGTACTAGTTATATTGGCACCAGGTGCTACAATCTCTGGCTTGATTGACCAGTTTGCTGTTACAGGACCGCGTGAGCTGAAATCCGTCATTTGATCTTGTTGTTGGTGATACTCTGTTTCAATCCAGTAACTAGATTGTTTCAGTTGTTTTTTCAACCATTCGCCATCTTTTTTCGAGATGGTTACAGCAGGTATTTTGCTTTTTTCTTGAATAGCTGCTTGAAAAGGTCCTTTTTCATTGTTATAAATAATCACTCCTACAGCACCAGCCGCTTCTGCTTGTTTCACCTTTTCAGTAAAGGTAAGTTTTCCACGTTTAATTAATGCAATTTTACCTGATAAACTTGGGCTGTTTTCTGCACCAGTATCACCATCGACCAAAGGATATTTTCGCTGAAGTGTCCAGTCTTGTGACCCGCTAATAGGTATTAAGTCGATTTGTTTGTTCTCAAAACGGTCAATAATAGTAGCCGTTTGTAACAGTGGCGTCGATGCTCCTACAGCGATTGCTTTCGTTGCTGTTGCTGGTGAACCAACCGTCCAATTAGCAGGACCTGAATTACCATTTGCTATAACTACAGAAACACCTTTTTCAACCGCACGGTTTACCGCAACACTTGTTGGCCAATCCGGACCGTTGACGGCGTTGCCTAATGACATATTTATAATATCCATTCCATCATTTACTGCTTTCTCTAATGCTGCAATCACTTGAATCGATGTACCTGATCCACCCGGCCCCAATGCTCGATAGCCATAGAGTGAAACATTTGGAGCGATCCCCTTCATTTTTCCATTGGCTCCAATAATTCCAGCAACATGTGTACCATGAATCGTTGGCATGCCTTGACTAATCATTGTTTCCATCGGATCATCATCAAGATCAACTAAGTCAAACCCTCCTTGATAATTACCTTGTAAATCAGGATGATTGTAGTCAATCCCTGTATCGATTACCCCTATTTTAACTCCTTCTCCTGTATACGTTACAACTGATTGATTCGTTTCATTTTTTAATAAAAAAGGGACACTTTGATTAATTTGCGTTTGATAGGTTTTAACTGGGTAGCTATTTTTAACAAACGATTCTTTCACTAATTGTCTAAGTTGATGCTCTTTCGCTTGAATAGCAAGTCCTTGAAATAGGGTGTGGAATACTTCAACCACTTTAACGGTTGGATGATATGTTTCTATGTATTGCTTATGTTGGTGTGGATCACCATCTACTTCGATAATTAATTTTGTTTGTTCTATTGCTGGTTTTGCATATGTAAGGATTGGTGAAGTCATGATAATGAGGAATATAGAACAAAGAAGGATTAAAAAGCGCATCATGTTAAACTCCTTTAAGATTAGGTTAAAAATATAAAAAGCTTTTTTCGTTTAGTATGATGGTTTGAAGTGTATCTTATGCAATGTAACGTTGGTGAGTAAAAAAATCACTAACGTCATTTTTAAAATTCATGTTTTAAGTAATAATGTAATTTTGATTTGAACGTCTATAAAAGAAGAGGAATAATCTTTGTTCCACTGCGGAAATAGACTTGCTTTCCGCGGGCACGGCCCATAGCCGTCAAGTTAAGCAAACATTGAAAGTCAAGATTATCATATAAAACATTATTTTCCAGTTAAATAGGTATCCTTATATGGTTTGTTATTAGCCTTTCTTACATTTTCTTACTTATTGCTTAG